>CAMTWZ010000025.1:0-22176 GCA_947085565.1 uncultured Bacteroidota bacterium | reverse complement strand
TATCGACCCATTGGCGACGTTCGGAGCGGGGCATCACAGCAACTTTTTTTTTAGCCAGTCATTCTCCATCTTCATGCGCCCGACCTGGTTGTAGAGCTCATCGAGCTGCGCCTTGGCCTTGTCGAGCTCCTCGTTGGAGTCCTCCGACTCGAAGATCAATCCGGCATTGGCCAGGAACTGCGTCTTCCAAGTCGATATCTGGTTGGGGTGAAGCTCGAACCTATTGGCAAGCACAGCCATCGTTTGGCGTTCCTTGATCGCTTCTAGAACAACCATGGTCTTGAAGCCAGATGTGAAATTGCGTCGTTTTCTTCTGTTCATGACAGTAAATTAGGGATTCAGGATTTACTGTCCGATTTTTCAAGTCCACCTCAGCTGAGAACCTACATTTACGAAGTGAAGAAATACAATACCATTGGCCAGCTTATATACAACTATGGATGGCAACCCGCGACAGCAGAGAACGCCCAGTTCGCTTATACCGTACATGGCATCGAGAGCATCCCACCCCTCACCGCTGATATTTACGGCGACTCCTATCTTCAGAGCTATGCGACGGGCAACTGGACAGCCACCGCATCCGGCGGCAGCGGCTCCACCTATAATTTCAAATGGTATGTGAGGCCGGAATACAGTTCATGGTCACTCGCCCGCAATGTGACGACCAGTAGCAATGTGGATTATTTCAGCATGAGTGCCGCCGCGTCCAATTTCGATATCAAGGTCGATGTGACAAGGGGAAGTTCGTTCTATATGGAGCATCCGTTCCTTGTTTTCGTATGTAGCGAAGACCCCTGCATGGTGAAGGAAATTGCGAAGGACGGCCCGGTTGTTCCAGATGTTTTTTCTCTGGAACCAGGCTATCCGAACCCGTTCAACCCCACCACGATCATTCCGGTCGGCGCTTCGGGTAAGGCTCGCCAGTTTGTGCAGAAACTAACGCTTCTGAAATAGATGCGGGAAGCGAGATGCAAGATGCGGGAAGCGAGAAGCGTGATGCAGGATACCAGACGTCCTCGCTTCAAGCATCTAGCATCTTGCATCCAGCATCCTGCATCCAGCATCTTGCATCCTGCATCCCGCATCCCGCTTCTAATACCGCAGTTTCCAGTTCACCGTATGGATATCCGCGATGCGCAGGGTATCCACGCGGGTGAGCTCTTCTTCGAGCATCTGCTTGACGGAGATGTCGGATTTCCATTTCATAGGCGCATCGGCCAACATCGTGAACCCGCCTCCGCCTACGGCTCGATAGGAGTTCACAGCCAAGGTGAAGCGGTCAGAATCGCGCACCGCTCTGTTCTGATAGCGAAGGAAACGAAGTCGCGAGCCCGGTTCCTTTCTCAGATCCAATTCATAATCGACACCCGATACACTGTCGAAATTGAAACCGGCCCAGGACCGGTTCACAGCCACTTCGCCCGGCGTCGGACTCACCAGATAATAGCGGCTCGTGAATTCCAGATAGTCGCGTAGCTGTTTGCCAGTGATTTCGATCACATACAGCCGGTTTTCATAGGGGTAGAGAGCGGCAAGGTCGCGTCGTTTGAGTACCGGAGGCGTGAATTGCGCCGAGGTGGTGAAGGCCGATGCCGCTGACAATTGCGCTCCGGTGACCTTCACCTGCACATGATGGATGAGGTCGAGCATCGGTGAGTCGAGAAGCCTGGCGTTTTCGGAGGTCCACGCCTCGGTCAGGGCCACGATGGGGGCGTTCACATACGCACGGACCTCTTCATGCTCTGCGGCCACGAGAGCACGCACCTTCGCGGACGGTGCGCGCGTTACGACCTCGAAGGTGGTGGTTCGGATGGAATCGACCACCACGTCGCCGGATTCTGTCCTTCGCACGTGCAGACGGGCTTCGCCCAGGTGGGAGGCCCAACGTCCGGCCTGGATGTGATCGGGTCCCTCGGTGACACGGTGCGAATGGCCGAACACGAGCAAATCCACATCCGGAATGGAATCCAGAATGGCTTTTCCGACATTTTCGCGGCCGATGCCTTCATCGTGATACGAGGAAGCCCCTTCATATCCGGTATGCGCCAAGACCACGATCACATCGGTTCCTTTGTTTTTCAGGAGTTCCACCCATTTCCGGGCTTCGGAAAGCGCGTCGCGGACCTCAATGCGACCTTCCACATGGGTACGGTCCCATACCATGACACCGGGTGTGGTGAGTCCGACAATGCCGACTGTGAATCCATCCACATCCTTCACGATATAGGGCGTGTAGGCTGTCGAATCCGTGCCGTGATGGTAGATGTTCGCCGAGATGACCGGCGTTCGGCTTTGCGAGATGCGTTTGTTCAGGTATTCGATGCCGTAATTGAATTCATGGTTGCCCAGAACGAAGGCGTCGTACTTGAGCATGTCGGCGGTGCGAAGCAGGGGATAATCTTTGGAGTCGGTGGCCACTTCTGCGAAATAACCGGCGAACGGATTTCCCTGAAGCCAATCACCCGCATCCATCAAGATGGCATTGGGATGGTGTCTGCGGATGGAGTCGATCACGGTGGCCACGCGCTCGAGTCCATATCGCGGCTCTTCCGCATCTTTGGCGTAATCCCAGTTCAACACCCATCCATGCAGATCGGTGGTGGTCAGGATGGTGATCGTGGTGGAGGATTTGGGCTGGCAGGACGTCAGAACGATCGCCAGGCCGGCGAGAATGATGGATGCTTTCATGGAGGAAAATACTAACTTCCCGCCATGTCAGAACGCAGCTATTGGCTCATGAAAACAGAGCCCGACGTCTTCAGCATCCAAGATCTTGCCTCATCCCCGAACCAGACCACCGCTTGGGAGGGAGTGCGTAATTATCAAGCCCGTAATTACATGCGCGACAGCATGAAACCGGGTGATGGCATCTTGTTCTATCACAGCAACGCCTCGCCGCTTTGCATCGCCGGAACCGCGGTGGTGGCTTCCGAAGCCGTTCCGGATCCCACTCAGTTCGATCCCGATTCAGAGTATTTCGATCCGACATCGTCCGAATCCGATCCCAGGTGGATGATGCGCCATGTGCGTCTGGTTTCGATCTTCGAGCCGCCTGTGCTGCGCGACACCTTGCTGAACACCGCCGGACTCGAGTCCATGATCCTGCTTCAACGCGGAAGCCGTTTGTCTGTGCATCCTGTCACCGCCGCCGAATGGCGCATCATCCATCACTTAGCCGGAATTCAACCGACCTGACCATGACCCAAAAAGGAGACAGACTTTCCATCCGTACCCGCGGAGTGCTTCCCATTCAGAATCTGCGCCGGTTGGCGGATGCGGGCGTGATCAGCGTTCCGGAGAAGTGGTCGATCCAAGACGATCAGTTCCAGCCGAATTCGATAGATCTTCGGCTTGGAGAAATCGCATACCGTGTGCGTTGCAGTTTCCTTCCCGAAAACGAAACCGTTCAGAACAAGCTCATCAAACTTACGCAGCATTCGTTTTCGATTGTGGATGGAGCCGTTCTTGAGCCCAATTGCACCTACCTGATTCCCTTGCTGGAGCGATTGGATCTGCCTCAATCGCTATCCGGATTTCAGCAGCAACTCGTTCCGTCTTCGCAGGATGCTTCGCCGTTGCTGATCGTATCGGAGGAGCATCTTTCGGCGCGCACAAATCCCAAGAGTTCCACGGGCCGATTGGACATCTTCACGCGCGTGGTCACCGATTATTCGCACCGTTTCGAAGAGATCACGCCAGGGTACAGCGGTGGTTTGTATCTGGAAGTCGTACCGAAAAGTTTCCCGGTGCGGGTTCGTACGGGACAGCGCCTGAACCAGCTCAGAATCCGCCATGGGAACTCCTGGTTGAGCGATGAAGACATCCTGCGCACGCATTCCTCCGATCCCATTCTGCTTCGTGAAGACGGGACTCCCATCCCCATCGATCAGCTCAAAGTGGGTAACGGACTGTTCATGAGTGTGACGCTTCAGGGCGAGAAAGGGGAGATCGTGGGGTACAAAGCCAAGAAAAACCGCGATCTGATCGATCTGGATCTCATCAATCATTACCGTATTTCCGAGTTTTGGGATCCGATCTATGCCCAGAGCGACGACATGCTCATCTTGGAGCCCGAAGCGTTCTATATTTTCGCATCCAAGGAAAGGGTACGCATCCCGACCCATCTCGCCGCGGAAATGGTACCTTACGATACCGGCTCCGGCGAATTGAGAACCCATTATGCCGGTTTTTTCGATAGCGGATTCGGCGGATCCATCGAACAAGGCGGAGCGCGCGCGGTGCTGGAAGTACGCAGCCACGATGTTCCCTTCCTCATCGAAGACGGACAAACCTTTTTCAGGATGGTGTTCGAGCCGAACACGGAAATACCGGACCATATCTACGGCCGCGAAATCCGAAGCAATTACCAAGGTCAGGAACTCAAACTCAGCAAGCATTTCCGTGACAGCTAAGACCGTGGTCATGTGCGTGTGCCATCGACGAACCTTCGCCGAATTGAAGGAGATTTCGATGGATCGACACCTGGGAACCCTCGAGGAGTTGGTGGGGGAAGGATGGTGCGGAGGCGGTTGCGCGATGTGCCATCCTTATGTCCGGAAAATGCTGATGACGGGTGAAACGGCCTTCGCGCCGGGCGATGTCCACATCCAGACACACTGATATGCACCGCTTTTTCATCGAAACCCCGCCCAAAGGTGCCACTCATATCACGTTGAGTGAGCCTGAATCGCATCACGCCGTCAGGGTGATGCGCCTGGCTGCCGACGATTTCATCGAGGCGTTCGACGGCAAAGGACTCCTCATCGTGGCTCGGATCGTGGATGCCTCGCCTCGACGGTTACTCTGCGAAACTGTGACCTCGGAAATCACTCCGAAAGAACCGGGTCATGAGTTCACATTGGCGATCGGACTCATCAAGAAGGCGGATCGGCTCGAATTCGCCCTCGAAAAAGCGACTGAAATCGGGGTTGGCGGCATCTGGGTGTTCGCGGCCGATCATTCGGAGCTGTCGCGCGTGCGGGAAGAGCGGCTTCTTGCGCATCTCGTTTCCGCGGCGAAGCAATCAAAGCGCAACCATGTCCCTGAATTGCGGTTTTTCAGATCCTTGGATGAGATTCTGAAAGCCGCCGCAGGCAGACCGATGATTTTGGCCCATGAGAAGACGGAAGCGGATCGAGCGGCTTCACCCATCCCCGAAAACGCATTGCTCATGGTGGGACCTGAAGGCGGTTTTTCAGATCGCGAAGTGGACTTGGCGATTTCCAAAGGCGCGGTGGCCTATTCGCTCGGGGAGTTCAGACTGCGGACAGAAACTGCGGCTCTTGCGCTTCTGATGTCGGCGCGTTCACATCTTTCTTGATACGCAGATGAACCTCGGTTCCGTGTTCCAACGGGCCGCCGAAAGTGAGTCGCGCGCCGTTCTTACGGGCGATCTGTCGCGATATGAGCAGTCCGAGACCTGTTCCTAACTCATATTCGGTCCCCGGTGTGGAGACGATTTCATTATCGTAAATGATCATCCGAAGCGTGTCCAAATTCATGCCCGGACCGAAATCGCGCACGGAAAGGATATGCTCATGTTCATCGCAATGATAGGAGATGATCACCAAGCCGTCTCTGTAGGAATACTTGATGGCGTTAGAGATCAGATTCCGAAGGATGCTGTCGAGCAGATAGGGATCCCAGCTGAGAGCGACAGATGGATCGATACGGTTTGAAAACGATATGTTCTTCGGCCTGGATACCTCCTCGAGCAGTTTGATCACAGAATGGACCGCTTCATACGGCGTGATTTGTACCAGCGAGAATCGTTTCGTATTCAATTCCACCTGCGACCATTCCGTCAGATTATCCAACAAACGGTTCAGGTTTTGGGCGCTCACATTCAATCGGGTGGCGAGATTCTGGATTTCGATTCTGGAAAGTTCTTTGGCGTCGTCCTGAATGATCGATGAAAGCCCGATGATGCCGGTGAGCGGGTTTTTAATGTCGTGCGCCATGATCGAAAACAGGGCGCTGCGCGATTGTTCAGCTTTCTTGAGAGAAGAGTACAATTCCTGGTTTTTCTTGAATTCGAGATAGAGCAAGATAAGTGAGACCATCACGATGATCAGAAAAACCAGAGAGATCACGATGATGATGCGGTCTCTCATCGCTTCGGATTGAGCCAGTCTGGTTTCCAGTTCCCGTGTTTTTGTGAATGATTCGCGAAGTTCCGCTTCGATGAATTCCTGGATATCCACGGTGTTCAGAACCGAATCGCGAAGGCTGTTGGCCTGGGTGAGATGTTTGTAGGCCACGGCGATACGTCCCATGCCCGCTTCCGCTTCCGAAAGGAACCCAAGAGCGATCATCGTCAGATGCCGCGCACCCATGGAGGTACTAATCGATCGGGACTCGTTCGCGGCTCGTATCGCTTCATTCCAACGGGATTGTTTGTTCAGCAATCCAGCGATGTTATTGAGGATATTGGCCTGATTGTACAGGTTTTTCTGTTTGCGGCTCAACTCCAAGGCTTCCTGATAGGCCTCCATCGCACGGTTGAATTCACCGCGGTCATCATGCACGGTTCCGATGTTCTGCAAGGCATCGACGATAAGCGTGGGCATCTCGTATTCGCGGGCCATGCTCAGGGAAAGGTGATACAGACGAAGCGCTTCCTCGCTGTGTCCTTTGTTGGAAGCCACATTTCCCAAATTCAAGGTTCCGATGGCGACCCCTTTCCAATCCTTTCTCAGGGAATCCATCCGCATGGATTGCATATAGTGGAAATCGGCGCGGTCAAAATTTCCGAGATGTTCGTAAATCACCCCGATGTTGTGGTAGTTGTAAGAGATAAGCAGGGAATCGTTCAAGTTTTCGGCAAGGTGGGTGGATTCTTGCAGATAATCGAAAGCTTTCTTGTAATGACCCATATCGGTATAGATGAGTCCGATGCGCTGGGTCAGAACCGCGACACCTCGAAGGTCTGAGAGTTGGCGATCCATGGCAAGACTCTTCTCATAGGCCTCCAGAGCGTTTCGATACGCACCTTTCTCGGTATAGACTTTTCCAAGCTCGAAATGCAAAGTAGAGAGCTCTTTGTTTGGATTCGGTTGGGTACCGTATTTTCGGATGCGATCAGTGAGGATTTTCTCGGCGGCGGCGAAATCGAACGCCGTTTTTTTTTCGTGAGCGGCCGAAATCGCGATGGAATCGGCAGATGGAGAAATCTCTTGCGATACCCCATGATTCGGTGCGAGCAGATAAAGTAGGATGACGAAATACCGCATCGGTGAAGATACTGAAACTAAGAACCAGGATTCATCCAATGGCATCGTTCCTCCGCATCCATTTTTTCAATGGCATCACGCAGCATCGTTCGAGGCATCTTCCGCGAATGAGCCGATAAAAAGGCTCTCAGCGCATGCATATCGCGATTTCCGATCTCTCGCAGCACCCATCCGCAGGCTTTATGCATGAGATTGTGCTTGTCTGTTAACAGATTCTCACATAATCGGAGGGAGGTGTCGGGCTCGCTGGCGGCAATCTGTTGCGCTTGAACGAACTCGGCCGAACTCATTTCCGCTGCAACCCCAAGTGACGGAAGGAGGATTCATCCCTTGGCGGGAAGAAGCCCTCATGCGCGGTTCGCACATCCTCCACGGAAATGAACGCTTTCGGATTGTAGGTTTTCACGATGTCCATGAACGCCTTCATCTCTTTGCGCTTGATCACGCTCCAGACGAGGCGGACCTGCCCGCTCACTCCCAGTGCCGAAACGCTCGTCACTCCGAATTGATGCTCACGCAAATAGTGGATGAGTTCGCTGGCATCGTCCGAGGTGACGGCGCGCACGCAGACCAAGCCCATCGCCAATTTGCTCTCCAGGTAGATTCCCACATAACTGCCGGATGCGAAACCCGACGCGAACGCGAAATAACAGGCCACGTTGTTCAGATTCTGAACAATCTGGCTGATGGCGAAAAGCCAGATCAGAGATTCGAAAAAACCGACGATAGGAGCGGTGTATCGGAGGCTTCTGGAGATGAACAGGATTCGGAGGGTTCCGAGGGTCACATCGGTGAGGCGGGCGAGAAAAATGATGGCCGGCAACACGAACCAATCGAAGATGCCGGGATCCATCATGTCACGGAGATTCAGCAGATCCATGTCTATTTTCGGTTCCGGGATGTGAGTTCCACATAGGTTTTGAGCTCCTGAACCTCGGGCCAGAGGGTCATCGCTTCGCGCAAGGTGTTGTCAAAGATTCGGTTGTAAGCCTGAAAGAAGTGCTGGGTATCCCAAACTTGGCGGGCGAGTTCCACTTTGAGCATGCCTTTGACGATCCAAAGATCGTTTTCATAGGTTTTGGGATGAATGATGAGCTGCTCGCCATGGAGAACGGGTTTGTCGACGGCAACGGTGTCGCTCAGCACCATACCTGCTTCGATCAGCTTGGTTTTGAATGCGGCAAGCTCGGCGTTTTCGACATTGAAATTATCGACGAACTCATCGAATTTGGTTGCCCAACGGGCACGGAAACGGTCGGAGTTACGGTCCAGATAATCGCGAACGAAATTGAAATTCAGATTTTTCTGACGCATGAATCCAAACACATAACTGCGTGTGGTGTCGCTTTCCAGGATGTGATCGGGAAGGATGCCGCCGCCGCCCAATACGGTGCGACCCGCTCGGGTTGTGAATTTGAGCGAATCCGGGATATTGGTGACAAAATTTTGCGCGTCGGAACTGGCTCTGCTCCTGCGGGAGGTTTCAAAGGCGTATGATTCGCGTCCGTCGATGTACGGTTTTTGAATCAGCCGACCCGATGGCGTGTAATACTTGCTGATGGTGATTCTCACGCTCGATTTGTCGATCAGATCGAATTGGTTCTGCACCAATCCTTTGCCATAGGTTCGGGAGCCGACGATCAAACCGCGGTCATGGTCTTGAATCGCTCCGGCTACGATTTCACTGCCCGATGCGGACCCTTCGTTCACCATCACAATGATCGGCAAGGTGCGGAAAATTCCGTTTCTCGGGGTGTTGTATTCACCATTGTAGCGCGAGTGACGGCTTTTCGTGCTTACCAGCGGGGTGTTGGCAGGGAAGAACTCGCCTACGATTCGAGTCGCTTGGATGAGGTATCCACCTGGATTGCCTCTCAGGTCGAGAACGAGCTTCTTCATTCCGGCCCCATCGAGCTTATTCATGGCCTGCATGAATTCGTCGTACGTGGTGGCGGCGAAGTTGCCGATTTTGATGTAACCGGTCTCTTTGTCGAGCATGTAGCTCGCATCCACTGAGAAAACAGGGATTTCGGCGCGCTCGATGTTGAAAGTCATGGGCTTGGACATTCCGGGACGCACGATCTGAACCTTGACGATGGTTCCTTTGGGTCCGCGAAGATTCTGCAAGACTTGCCGGTTGGTGAATCCGACAGACGATTTGTCGTTGATGGCTACGATCCGATCTCCGGAGACGATACCCAAGCGCTCGCTGGGTCCACCGGAAATCGCGGAAACCACGGTGATGGTGTCTTTGATGATGTCGAATTGAACGCCAATTCCTTCGAACTTGCCTGCGAATTGCTCGGCTTCAGCGGATGTGGTCTCCGGCTCGAGATAGATCGAGTGCGGATCGAGAGTCGCGAAGATATTGTTGACCGCATCGTCGGTTCGTGCGTCCATGTTTTCATTGGGATTTTTCGATTCCAGGTACCGATACGCGCGTTCGAAGGCGAGAACCGCATCGCGTAGGGTCGTCACTCTCACATTGGTGAACAGCGTATCGAGCGGAGTACCCACCAGATTCATCGTGGAATCGCTCAGATTTTTGACAAAGCCTACCATGGACGCTTTGAAAAGCTCATCGATGCTATGGGTATCGACGTGATGGTCGAGCACCAATCGATGCACCTGATTGAATTTGCGGATGTTTTCTTCGTACGTCCGCTTCTCACTGAGAACGATCGAATCCATTCCGGAGAACCATAACGCGCCAAGCACGAGGGTGGTGAGGATGGGAGCGGCAAAAAAGCGTTTCATGGTCATGATTCTGATGGTGACGATTATCTGCTGAAAACGAAAAGGCCGCACACGATGGTATTCGGCCTTTGGTCACTTTAAAGGGTTTCTTCCGGATCTACGGGAATATCATCGTCCGAGCCCCGTTTTTTCGCAACCGTTTTTGGCTTGGTGGCCGGCCGGCGTTGAACCTTGGGCTTGGCTTCAGATTCGGCTTCGACTTGTGGTTCGGCCTCTTCCGCTTTTTTCTTCGGAGCAGCTTTTTTCTTCGCGGCAACCACTTTTGTAATCACTGCGGCTACTGCGGCCTTGGTTTCTTCGCTTGGTTGCGTCGGCGCTTGGATCACCACCGGGTGAAATGCCTCGCCATTGTCTTTCGCCTCTTTGTAGGCGCGAGCCACGTCCAACGCCTGCGGAAGATTCGCCAAGGTCGGATCAGGCTGCTTCTCCGGTTTGGGCTCCGCCGACTTGGATTCAGCCTTCACCACCGGCTTGGGTTCCGGTTTAGGCTCAGGCTTGGGTTCCGGCTTAGGCGCGGCTTGAACGGTCGGCTTCACGGCAGGCTTGGGCTGCGGTTGAGCTTGCGACGCCTTCGGCTTTGGAGCCGGAGTCGGCATTTGAATCACACGAGGTGCGGGTTTCGCCGGCTCTGCCTCTTCCTCTTTCTTGTAGATGTCGAGCTTGGAGATGTCGCGCTGGTCTTCCGATTCCATCTCAGCCAATCTTTGATTGTACAGCTTGATGGCTTCATCAATCGACTGATTCAGCATGATCGGTTCGGTGATGTCCACATCCGAGCCGCTCAACGCGAAACGGTAATCGTTCATGCTTAACGACTGATCATCGATGATATGCAGACGGATGCGATACTTGAGCATCCATTTGAATTGCTGAGACAAGATGCCCTTGGTCAACATTCCCTTCATGTACGGATTCAGGTGCAGATCCACCGCCCACAGCTTGGTCGTATGACGGAATTTGTTCAACCAGCCTTCCAAATCGGAAAGAATAGTGTTGTGTGAGACGATGTTTCCACCACCACCGCACATCGGACAGACTCTGGATACCGAATTCACCACGCTTGGGCGGATACGCTGGCGGGTGATCTGGATCAGTCCGAAATCGGACATGGCCAGAAGATTGGTCTTCGCACGGTCTTTCTTGAATTCCTTGCGAAGCTCGTCGTACACTTTCTTGCGGTTCGAATCTTCTTTCAGGTCGATGAAATCGACCACGATGATTCCACCGATATCCCGCAGACGAAGCTGTTTCGCGATTTCGCGGGCGGCTTCGAGGTTGGTTTTCAGGGAATTATCTTCCTGGATTTTCTTGGCGGCATAGCGGCCCGAGTTCACATCCACCACATACATGGCTTCGGTCTGCTCGAAGATAAGATATCCGCCGCTCGGCATTTTCACGCGAGGGGAGAAGATCGACTCCACATCAGAATGGATCTTCATGTGATCGAAAATGTGCTCTGATTTCTGATAGAGCTCGATGTTGGGAAGCATGTTCGGCGCAATCTTGGCCACATAGGTCTTCAATGTCTGGAACATCTTCTTGTCGTCGACCAAGATGCGGTCATAATCTTTGGCGAACAGATCACGGATGAGGCTCTCAGTCATTTCAAGATCGCGATGCACCAGCGATGGGGGTTTCACGGTCTCGAGCTGGGCGACCAGATTATTCCATTTCGCGAGAAGATCGCGCAGATCGGCTTCGATCAAAGGTTCGTCCACACCTTCGGCAACGGTTCTCACAATCACACCGAAACCGTCAGGAACGATGTTCTGAACGAGTTGGCGAAGATTGCGACGCTCTTTGTAACTCTTGATGCGTTTGGAAACCGCGATGTAATCGCCCATGGGCATGAGCACCAGGAAGCGTCCGGCAAGGGAAATGTTAGTGGACACTCTCGGACCTTTCGACCCGATAGGCTCTTTGACAATCTGAACGAGGAGTTTTTGTCCGGCCTGCATCAGATTGCCCATGAGGTTCTGCTCATCGGCCGTGATTCCGGTTTTCGGATTGCCACCGTTGGTTTCGCCTCTGGCTTCGCGCTGTTTGCGGTAATCGGTGAGGCGTTTGAGATCGTCTTTCTTGAAGGCATCTTTGCCGTTCAGCATCACGATGTAATCTTCGAGGTGCTCTCCCAAATCCGAAAAGTGGAGAAAAGCGTCTTTCGGCGTGTTCAAGTCGATGAAAGCGGCTCTGATGCCACCCATCACTTTTCGAACTTGAGCGATGTAGATATCCCCGACGGTGCGTTGATTTTCAGGGGATTCAATGAAGAATTGGGCTAATTCTCCATTTTCAATGAGGGCGATGCGGGTTTGCTGGCCCGCGGCATGAATGATGATTTGATTTTTCATGTAAGAAATGGGTTCTCTGACCTATGCCGACGTCCCGATGGCGGGAGCGAAACGGTACGATGGAATCGGCGCTTAGGCCGGCTTCGGTCGGGGTAAGGGGAAAGGAGTGCGACACACCGCTCGGGTCAGGCAGAAGCCGGAAAAAGATCAGGAGGAGCAGGACGGCGGAAACGGCGGTCATTAGGGAATTAAAAAATTCGATCCGGCAATATACGGATCATTCGTGCCGTTCGCGACGGATGCGGGCTCCGATGGCGTTCAGCTTTTTTTCGAGGGTTTCATACCCGCGGTCGAGATGATAGACGCGGAGCACTTCGGTCGTGCCTTCAGCTACCATACCGGCCAGCACAAGACTCACGCTGGCGCGCAAATCTGTGCTCATCACTTCGGCACCTTGAAGTTTTGAGGTGCCCGCGATGCGGACATTGTTTTCGTTGAGTTGAACATCCGCGCCAAGTCGGACCAATTCAGGCACGTAGCTGAACCGGTCGAAATAGATGGTGTCGGTCACTTCACCGGCGCCATACGCTTGGGTGAGCATCGTAGCCCACTGCGCTTGCAGATCGGTAGGAAATCCTGGGTAGATCTCAGTGGTGATCGACACCGGACGGATGTGTTTTGGGGCTTTCACATGGATCGTGGTACCATCCACATCCACAAGGGCGCCCACTTCACGGAATTTGTCGGTGAAGGTGCCCATGTCGGCAGGTTCGGTATTGGTGATGGTCACTTCCGAATCGGGATGCATTGCTGCGGCGATCATGAAGGTTCCGGTTTCGATGCGGTCGGGTGAATTGTCGAAATCCATCCCGTCCAACTCATCCACACCTTGGATGGTGATCACCGGAGTTCCGTGTCCGCTGATCTGTGCGCCCATCTTGTTCAAAGCCTGACAGAAATAGACCACATCCGGTTCCATCGCCGCGTTATCGATGACGCTGGTGCCCAGCGCTTTAACGGCGCCGAGAATGATGTTCACCGTGGCACCAACGCTGCTCGGCTCCATGCGGAAGTTTCCGCCTTTGAGCCGGCCGCCGGGCGCATGGGCCACCACGTAGCCTTTATCCATTTCGACGACCGCGCCGAGAGCTTTGAGTCCTTCCATGTGCAGGTTTACCGGGCGAGGGCCCCAGGCGCAACCTCCTGGCAAAGAGACTCTGGCTTCGCCACATCGACCCAGCAAGGCTCCGAGCATGTAGAACGATGCGCGCATCTTCCGTACCTGCTCATACGGAGCGACCGCCTCGGTGAGAGTGGAGGCATCCACACGCAGGGTATGCGCGTCCTCATCGAAATTCACGGTCGTACCTGTGACTCTGAGCACATTGTTCAGAGTGTAGATATCGTTAAGTTTTGGGACGTTGCGAATTACCGATGGCTTGTCGGTGAGCAGGGCCGCTGCCATGAGAGGCAAAGCCGCGTTTTTTGAGCCGCTCACTTCAATGGTACCGTTCAATGCGGTCGGACCTTCGATTACAAATTTATCCAAGGGGTTGAACTTCTATCAGGATGGTGTTCTTTTCTACGGATTGACCAGATTGGACGTGTACGGCTGTGATTGTTCCATCGTGGACCGAACGTAATTCATTCTCCATTTTCATGGCTTCCAGCACGATCAAGCGCTGACCCGAAGATACCACATCTCCGGCTTTTACATGCACCGATATGATGCGACCCGGCATCGGAGCTTTCAAATCGCCCTTGGATACCGAAGACTGCTTTTTGAATCCGAGAGTTTCCAACAATGCGGCGTTCTCATCCAGGTAGGGTAGCGACACGGGTTGCGAGTCAAAGGAGAATCGCACCGTTTCCTCTTCAATACGGATGGAATCGATGATGTGGGTTTGATATCCCACTCGGAGCATATATTCACCTGGACGGATCTGCGTCCATTCGAAGTTTTTTTCCGAGTCCAGATCTATCTCGATGCGTTGCTCACCGACAGGAAATAGCCATTTCATATGCGTTGGATTTCGTTCATGCCTTTACGACTTACTCTGAAAAGATACGATTGAATCCGGTCGCCATCATAAGCCATCACTCGTAACGGGCGACCATTATCAGATTCGGAATAGATCTCGACCATTCCGGCATGCATCAGGTGCAGAAGGTCGTCGCGAATCACTCCGTACGGGAATCCGGTCTCCGAGGCGATCGTATCGAACGACTCGTGAAAAACAAGTTGGCTGAGTACGCTGCGTTGCGATTCGGTGATCTTAGCCATCAATCGATACGCACATCGCCATAGGTGATAAGGTTGCCACGCTGGTCATAGATGAAGACACGGTGCAATCCGATCGCGTTCTGATAGCTTTGAAGTTCAGAAAATGAAGCCGCCTCCAAGGTGATTTGCGTGAGCCCGACTTGGATCGGCGCATTCATGTTCCCATATAGGAAGAGTGGTGTACCGACGGATGTCCGGGTGTAGACCTGAAGGCGATTCACAGACTCCAATCCGGAGATAAGAATATCGATCTTGATTCGTTCTCCACGTGTCGGATTCGGATACGCTGGCACGGTGATATCCACGTAACCGGCAAACATCGGCCCTGTGCGCCAATCATCTGGGTCGGTGGAGATAATCCTTCCGACATTGTCGGTCTGGGTGATACCCTGGGGTTGTCTTCGGGATTGGGCCTCGAAAGCGTCTTGGGCTGAGTTACCCGAGCAAGAGAGACTGGCTGCCGCCAAAATTAGGATGAAATTCATTCGAAGGCTCATAACGCTAAAGTTACCACCTCTTTTTATCTTTCCCTCAGCTTATGAAATCCTTGTTCCTTCTCGTCCTCTTCGTTCCGATCGTTCTCATGCAGAGGGCTGTGACGTCGGTTCCACCACCTTCAGTCAAAATACTGGTGGAAGCCGACGAAAGATTCGTCTACAAAGTGGAATATGGGATTTTCACCTTGGGTACGGTCACTATCGAGGTGGTCAAAGACACCACATGGAAAGGAAAGCCCGCGTTCATTCTTCTCAGCAAAATGAAGACGAACCCGAATCTGATTTTTGTCGGTAACAAAGAGCGTCATTTCTACTCCGTGACAGGTTACGACAACAACATCTTCTTCTGCTACAATTTCCATTCCGACAGCATCCACGACAAAGAATACAAAGACACGCGATACACCTATGATTACACACGGATGAGAGTCATAGCGTATGAATTTGAAAAACAGAAAGCCGTCTTTCCGATCGAAGGACCTACAGATTCCGGTCCGGGGTTGTTCTACGTGAGCCGGCTTTTCGCCGGAAAAGACACCTTGGTGAATTATCCCATCGTCACGGAGTTTGAAAAGGGTGTTGCTCGGATGAAATTCACTTCCCGTATCGATATGCGGACTCTTCCCGCGTTTCCGAAGCCGATGCCTGCCTATTATATGGGCGGTCAGGCCGATCTGAAAGGTCCGTTCGGGTTCAGTGGCGCCTTCGACACCTGGTATAGCACCGACGCCATGAGATTGCCCTATGAAGCCCACGTGAAAGTCTGGGTCGGGAATGTGGTGGTCAAACTCCAATCCTATCAACGTCTCAAATGAACCCGATTCTGGAAATCATCCGCCTGCCACATGCCGCCGATCTGCCGCTTCCGGCCTATGAGACGGCTCATTCCGCAGGGCTGGATCTTCGTGCCGCTCTGGTCGAGCCGATCGATCTGCACCCCAGCGAGCGTAAACTGATTCCGACCGGTCTTCAGATCGCAGTGCCAGTGGGATTCGAAGCCCAGGTGCGCCCCCGCAGCGGGTTGGCCATCAAGCAAGGAATCACCATGTTGAATTCGCCGGGAACCATCGATTCCGACTATCGCGGCGAAGTGATGGTGATTGCGATCAACCACGGACATGAGACCGTGCGTTTCAACCACGGAGACCGCATCGCGCAACTGATTGTGGCACCGATGGTTCAAGTCGCGATCCGGGAAGTGAAGGAATTATCGGCCACCGGCAGAGGAGAGGGCGGTTTCGGCTCCACCGGCATCAAGTGAAATGCCGGATCTCTTTCTGGTAATCCTCTTCACTGATCAGACCTTGCTGCCATAGCGCGGTGAGATCATTGAGGCGGTCGTTAGCCATCTCCACGGTAGCCGGTTTCGGAATGAAGCGCTCTTCGGATACGGATTTGCGCACATCGAGCATCGCTTGGATGGTTTCTGTCAAGCCAAAAGCGTCTTCCAAAAACAGCAGCCGCACATCGGCATCTGATGCGCGGAGAACCACGTGGCCGAGTCGTCCCGCCCGCGATTGAGCGAAAACGCTGTTCACGGAGCTCCATCGTATCCGTGTGATTTTGTCATGGATCCTCAGTTCGACCCCATCATCCGATAAATGATAGGAGATGCTTCGGATGTGTTTCCACAGGAAATACCCGGCGATCAGACCCGCTCCGAAAAGAGGAATCGTAAGGATGCAGATCACGAACAGATACAGCCATCCCATGGGATGCGGTTTGAGGATGATAATGCGAGCGGGTGACTTCATGGAATCGAAAATACGCTGTATATTCCGTTCATGCGTGTTTTGAAACACTTTGTCGCCGTTTGGATGACCTTGGTCATCATCGCCGGATTCCTCATTCCGATCCCTGATATTCCGATCCTTGAGCAATCGGCCAGAAACCTTTTCCTGCACGTCCCGATGTGGATGGCCATGTTCGCCATGTTTTTGGCGGGGGTGGTGTACAGTATCCGGTTTTTGAACAACGACGACTTGAGAAACGATACGAAAGCCGCGGCGTTGACCCAAGTGGGCATCGCTTTCGGTATTTGCGGTCTGCTGACCGGCTCTCTGTGGGCCCGGTTCACTTGGGGAGCTTGGTGGACGTTCGCCGAACCCAAAATGAATCTCTCGGCGCTGACCCTTCTGCTGTTCGTATCCTATTTCATCTTGCGCAGTGCGGTGGATGATCCCAAGAAAAGGGCCAAGTTGTCGGCTGTTTATCATGTCTTTGCCACAACCACGGTTCCATTCCTTCTTTATGTCATCCCCCGCCAATTGCCGAGTCTGCACCCCGGCGCCGACGGAAACCCAGCGTTCAGCGAAGTGACCGCACCGGAACTCAGACTCATTTTCTACCCGGCCGTGATCGGCTTCATCGGTCTGGCCGTGGTACTCTCCAATCTGTCTTACAGATTCAGAACCTTGCAAGCCAAACGACATGCTTAACCTCATCCTCGCCCAGACCGATACCCTTACTCAAGTGTATTCGGACAAGTGGGAAGGAGCTGAATCCAGCTCCAACGCCTTCATCCAGTTCATGAACAGCAACGAGCTGTCGTTCGTGGTGTTGGGCGTGAGTCTGATCATCTGGTTCGTGCTCATTGCGTTTCTGTATTCTGTGGACAGGTCTATAAAACGACTTGAATCCAAAGAATCCCAAAAATGAAACCCCGTTTAATCATCGGGCTGGTGCTGCTTGTAGGCTTCACCTCCCTGTTGATGCTCAATTTCAGCTCCAGCATCGACTCCTACGTCAATTTCGAACAGGCTGAATCCGCTTTCGGGCGTCGATACGTGATCGGAACCTGGGAAAAAGACCTCCCTTACGGCTTCGACATGTCCAGCAAATCATTCGTGTTCCACATGAGAGATGAGGCCGGCAATGTCCGTAAAGTGATGTACAACAAGGCTAAACCCGCCAATTTTGAGGATGCGGACCAACTCGTGGTCAAAGGGAAGCTGCAAGGCGAAATCTTCTACTCCGAGGATATGCTCGTGAAGTGCCCGTCGAAGTACAATGATCCGAAGGTGATCTCATGATCGGAGTCATCGGGCATTATGCCATCTTGCTTGCGTTCATCGCGGCCATACTCTCTACATTGTTCTATTGGCGCATCTCTAACGGAGTGAATTCCCGCTTGGAACCGTTCGCGAAATGGATGTTCTATGGCAAGGCTTGGCTCACACTGATCGCCAGCGGAATCCTGGTCTATCTGCTGTTCGAACACGCTTTCCAATATTACTACGTATTCAATTATACCAGCAAAGACCTTCAGCCCAAATACATCTGGGCCGCGTTCTACAGCGGACAGGAGGGATCCATTCTCTTGTGGAGCCTTTTTACCTCTTTGGTGGGATGGATGCTGATCCGTTGGACCGAACCCATGTACAAAGCGCCGGTCATGACCTTCATGAGCCTGACCCAGGTCTTCCTGCTTTCGATGGTGCTCGGTGTGGAGATCCTCGGGCAAATGTATGGAGCCTCGCCATTCCGTCTGCTCCGGGAGCAGATGCCGAATGCCCCCATTTTCATGACCAATCCGGATTTCGTGCCGGCCGATGGAAGCGGACTCAACGACTTGTTGCGCAGTCCGTGGATCATCATCCATCCGCCGGTGCTCTTTTTCGGTTTCGCGATGATGACCGTTCCTTTCGCTTTCGCTCTCGCGGCGGTGTGGAAGAAGCAGTTCAGGGAGTGGGTACGGCCTGCTTTGCCTTGGGCATTGGCGGCGAACGTGTTCCTTCTGACCGCGATTTTCCTGGGTGGCTATTGGGCCTACATTACGCTTTCATTCGGTGGCTATTGGGCATGGGATCCTGTGGAGAACGCCTCCCTGGTTCCCTGGCTGGTCGGTACCGCCGGCATCCATACCATGCTCATCCAGAGAAAGCGTGATACGGGCGTGGTATCCTCGATTGTTTTCGCAGTACTCGCTTTCGTATTGGTCGTGTATTCGACGTTTCTGACCCGTTCAGGGGTGCTGGGAGAAGCCTCGGTGCACAGTTTTGTGGATCTTGGTCTGTATAACCAGCTGTTGGCGTTCATCCTTGCGATGGTAGGACTCGGTTTCGGCATGATCCTGTGGCGCTTGAAAGAGATGCCATCCGTCACCAAAGACGCACCGATCCTATCCCGCGATTTCATGGCGTTCTCCGCGGCGATGACGTTGTTTTTACTTGGGGTGGCGATTATCGTCGGTACCAGTTCACCGATTTTGGGCAAGATGTTTGTCGACAATCCCACACCTCCGAATACGGATTTCTACAACAACTGGTCGCTGCCGTTCGGTGTCGCCATCGCCATTCTCACCGTAGTGGGGCAGTGGGTATGGTGGAAGCGCATCGAAACCTACGATGAGCTCGCTTCACGTATTCTTATTGCGCTGATTCTTGCGTCAGTCACTTCCATCACGGCGGTGATCCTCTTCGATATCCGGAACATCGCCTACATGGTGCTGCTTTTGGCAGCCACGTTCGGACTCTTCGGAAACGGACAGATCCTCATCGGACTCCTTCGCAGAAATCCCAAACTTGTCGGTGGATCGATCTCCCACATCGGCTTTGCCACGTTGTTGATAGGGTTCCTCGGCGCCGCCTACGACAAACCGCTTTTGGATGAGGAAACCACCCAGTACAATCTTGCCGTTGCCGCAGGAAAAGTGATCGGTTCCGACGGATTCCCGGTGATGCAGCCCGTCGAAATGGTCGAGCTTCGGCAGAATGAGCCGAAACTCCTCGGTGGCCGTTACATGGTGACCTACATAGAAGCGGAGACCACGAATCGGAATCGTCCGGGTGAGCAGGAATACACTCTGAAAATCCAGGACATGCAGAGCGGATCGCAGCCTTATTTCATGATTCCCACGGCCTATCCGATGATCGCGAACTCCAACGCCGGAAATGTGAGCTGGACGGTTGACCCGGAGGTCCGTTCCGGAATCACCGCCGACATCTATGTATATGTCGCCGGTTCTTCGCATGTCGAACGAGAGCGGGAAAGGATGGCGGGTGTCACGGAAGTGGCGATCACCGACAGCATGAAAGTGAAAACGTTCCGTCTGAAGAAAGACCAATCTCTTCAGGTGGATGGATATGACATCACATTCAAGGACTTTGAGATGGTGGATCCTACGACCATGGCTCCGAACACGACCATCGCCGTGCGCGCGGTGTTGGATATCCGCACTTTGGTCACCGATTCGACAGTCACCATACGTCCGATGTTTTCCATCATCCGGCAAGACAGCTTGGCGCTCACTCAGTCCGAACCCACCGCTTTTGGGAATTCGGGTCATGAAGTCCAATTCGTGAATGTGAATCCGTCGAGTGGCGAAATCGAGCTGATCATCGGCGGTGCAAACCGCATCATCGAGCCGGAATGGGTGTTGCTCACCATCGAACGTAAGCCGATGGTTGTGGTGGTCTGGATCGGCACTTTCCTCTTGATGCTTGGGTTCAGTATCGCCATCTTCCGCAGGTGGAATGAATTGAAAGGGTTCGAAAAAAATGAATCGACCGCTTAGCCTTCTTTTCCTGATGGTGATGATGTCGTTCGGCATCGCCTCTGCGCAACCGAATGCGCAGGGGGCATTACTGCGCTCATTGATCGTGCCGGGATGGGGACAGCTCTACAACCAGCCCGAGTCGTGGACCGCTGGGAAAATCCACTTGGCCGCGGATGTGGCATTGCTTGCCGCATACCTCGGATATGATTCTCGGGCGGCGGAATTGAATCGGACGTTGATCACTCAGGCGCGTCATTATTCCGGAGCGGATCTGGTGGGTCAGTCAAGGTCGTTCCGTTTCGCTGTGGCAGATTTCGCGAGTTTGGCGGCCTACAACGATTATCAGCTCCGCACACGAAACTGGAACCGGATCTTGGCGGACACCCCCGAAAACCAGTGGCAATGGCAAGACGACGACAGCCGACGCCGGTATGTGAGCCTGATTAACAAAGAGGCCGCCGCGCGGGATCAGTTGCCGGCTATCGCCTCACTCATGGTAGTGAACCGGGTTCTCGCAGGCATCGGCGCGTATCGCCAAGCTCGGAACTTCACCTTGACCACCGGCTTGGATAGCGGCGTTCCGACGATGCACCTGCGCGTCGGTTTCTGATGCCTCGGTACCGTCTGGATATCGCCTACGACGGAACCCGATATAATGGTTGGCAACGCCAACCCAACGACCCTACGATCCAATGTGAGCTTGAGCAGGCTCTGCAGACCATCCTCCGAAAGCCTATTGAAATCACGGCATCCGGCCGGACCGATGCCGGAGTCCATGCCCGCGGACAAGTAGCCCATGCGGATCTGGATATCGCTGAGACGCCCGAGTGTTTCCTTAGGCGAGTGAACTCCATGATTCCTAATGACATCCGGATCCGAAGCATCAAGGAAGTCGATCCGTCGTTTCATGCCCGGTTCGATGCGGTGAGCCGCACTTATCACTATTCCCTGGCGACGTTGCCCGATCCGTTGCAACCCTTGCGATGGAACCTGCCCAAGCCTGTGGATTCGGGCAAGTTGCGTGAATCCGCAGTGGAAATCTCTGGAACGCATGATTTCCGTCTGTTCGCGCTGATGGATCCCGTTCTTGAGAACTGCTTTTGCACCATCACCGAAAGCCGGTTTGAAACCCTCAGCGACGGACACCTTTACATCATCACAGGAAACCGGTTCTTGCGTAACATGGTCAGAAGATTGGTCGGGATGATGGTTGCGATGGGAGCGGGGGAGTTACCGATGGGCTCCATCACTCAGACTTTGGAAGGACATCCGCCGATCCGAGTGCCATCGGTGGCTCCGGCAATCGGATTGGTGTTGGAGAGGGTTTTGTACGTGGAGGGTGGGCATTAGGCCGTATACCGTGGTTCACATCCCCCAGCTAAAGCTTGGGGTAATCGTTAAGAGGTTGATACTGTGACGTGTGTCTTAACACTGACCCCCAGCTTCAGCTGGGGGATAAAAAAAAGGGACTGACGCATTCGCATCAGTCCCTTTCAAGCTCCCCGGGCTGGACTCGAACCAGCATCCCGACGTTGTCGGGATAACAGCCGCTAAACATCGATTGCGCCTTGGATGAGCAACTCAAGTCGATTCGCCGATTTCCACGACTTGAGCTTTT
>CAMTWZ010000024.1:0-37668 GCA_947085565.1 uncultured Bacteroidota bacterium | reverse complement strand
CCTTGAATGCACCACCGAATTTGGAGGACAGTACTTTGGTGATCGCCGCGGTGAGCGTGGTTTTGCCGTGGTCAACGTGTCCGATCGTTCCGATGTTCACGTGTGGCTTCGAGCGTACAAATGATTCTTTTGCCATGATGCCAGCCTAAGGTTTTGTTGATTGGATGTCTGAAATTTCGTCGTGTGGGACGTGAGCCGCTACTCGGAATTGAACCGAGGACCCCTTCCTTACCATGGAAGTGCTCTACCCCTGAGCTATAGCGGCGTATTTTTTAATTGGAGCGGGCGACGAGGTTCGAACTCGCGACATTCAGCTTGGAAGGCTGATGCTCTACCAACTGAGCTACACCCGCTTTTCTTAAATACTGTGGGGGGAGAAGGATTCGAACCTTCGAAGTCGAAGACAACAGATTTACAGTCTGCCCCAGTTGGCCGCTTTGGTATCCCCCCAATCGTCAATAAATCAAAGATGAGCTGGTGATAAGATTCGAACTTACGACCGGCTGATTACAAGTCAGCTGCTCTACCAACTGAGCTACACCAGCGCTCACGGAAAGACCCGAAAAATACAGCACTTTTTGCTACATGTCAACATCTTTTGATTGCTTTGCTCTCCATAATTTGTAGATCACTGCCAAGCCGATCCCTATCGCGACCGCGATGCCATAATTGCTCAGGTATAGGCCTATCTGTTCCCAATGTTCGCGGACGAACCACCCGGCGGCCAGCAGTAATCCGTTCCAAAGCACTGCGCTGACGGCGCTGCTCCAAACGGCCGTGCTTATTTTGACACGGCTCATGCCGGCCATCAGAGCGATTACGGAGCGGGTGCCGGCAAGGAACCGATTGGCCAGAATGACTCGGATTCCCCATCTGTTCATCCATTTGCGAGCCCTGTCCATGTAGGTGAAGCTGACATGGCGGAACATCCAGTGAAACTCCTTCTTGCTGCTCATCTCCGATCCCCAGCTTAAACCGATGGCATACATGCTCATGAAGCCGGCGACGGAGGCGAACGTGGACCCGAACAGTAACAGGTCCATTCTGAGCAGGCCCTCGGCGGCCAGGTAACCGGCAAAAGCAACCAATACATCTCCTGGAATGGGTGGGACCACATTCTCAAGGTAGGCGATCAGGAAAAACACGGTGTAAACCGACCATAACGGAGCCGATAGGATGAACTCAACCACGTAGTCGGTGAAAGCCTCAACCATGCGCCAGTAAAGCGGTTGCCATCGCAGCCATGCCCTCGCCTCGGCCAACGAATCCCATCGTTTCGTTGGTGGTGGCTTTGATGGAGATTCGATCCACCGAGATCGCGGCATCCTCAGAGATGTTTTGCCTCATGGACTGAACGTAGGGAGCGATTTTCGGCCTTTCCGCTAGAAGAGTGGCGTCCAGGTTCATGATGCGGAAACCGCGTTTACGGATCAGTTCCACTGCTTTTCTCAACAGGATACGGCTGTCGATATCTTTGAAATCGGCGCTGGTGTCTGGAAAATGAGTGCCGATGTCGCCTAAGGAAAGAGCTCCCAAGATGGCGTCGGTAATCGCATGCAATAGCACATCAGCGTCGGAATGGCCGACCAGACCGGTCTCGTGCGGAATTTCAACTCCGCCCAGAATGAGGCGGCGGCCGGTCTTCAATTGATGGACATCATATCCGTAACCGACCCGGATGTCTGGCATTCCCGCATTCATGCGTCGCTCCGCGTTATAAAGGTCTTGAGGATAGGTGAGTTTGACATTCTCGGCATTGCCTTCCACCAGATAAACCGGGAAACCGGCCATTTCGACAAGGCTGGATTCGTCGGTGCCAAACACATCCGAATTGATCGCTTTCTTGTATGATGCGAACAGAATGTCGCGGCGGAAGACTTGCGGAGTTTGCACGGTGAAGACATGGTTGCGATCGACCGTGGTTTTGATCCGGGTATCGGGACCCACTTTCTTGAGAGTATCAGAAACCGGAAGCCCGGGGAGTGCGGCGCCTTGGGCTTGGGCGGTGGAAAAAACATCGCGGATCACACGTTCGGAGACGAACGGACGAACGGCATCGTGCACCGCGACCAAGTCGGATTCCGGGGATACCATCCGCAAGGCATTCCATACGGAGAACATCCGCTCGGATCCGCCATCCACAACGCGGCCTTTCACATGGGGCATGGTGGATTGAATGGAAGCGAGGATCTGGTCGCGAAAAGCGCCGGTGGAAGACACAATGACCTCATGGATACTCTCGATTCCGGAAAATGCGGAAAGGGTATGTTCCAAGACGGTTCTTCCTCCCACCTTCAGAAAAGGTTTGGGAACCTCGCTTTTCATTCGGCTTCCGGTACCCGCCGCAGGCACGATCAACGAAACCTTCATAGGTCAGATGATCAGCATGGCATCGCCGAAGGAGTAGAAGCGATACTGGTTTTCGTGGGCTTCCTTGTAGGCTCTCATCAGGAGCTCGAAATCACAGAACGCAGTCACCAACATCAACAATGTGGATTCGGGCTGATGGAAGTTGGTGATCAATCCCTCGGTGATCTTGAACTCATAGGGCGGATAGATGAATTTATCGGTCCAGCCGAAGGAAGGTTTGATACGTCCGCTGGCGGTGATCGACGTTTCTATGGCGCGTACCGTTGAGGTTCCCACGGCCACCACCTTGTTCTTCTTGCGATCGAGCACTTCGTTGATGATGTCGGTGGTTTCCTGAGTGATGTAATAATTTTCGGAATCCATCCGGTGCTTGGTCAGATCTTCGACCTCCACTTGGCGGAAAGTCCCCCAGCCGATATGCAATGTGATGGGAGCGAGTTTGACACCCTTCGCCTTGAGCCTTTCCAACAATTCATTGGTGAAGTGCATGCCTGCGGTGGGAGCGGCCACGGCGCCACGTTCCCTGGCGTACACCGTCTGATACCGGTGCTTGTCGGCTTCTTCGGATTTCCGGGTGATGTACGGTGGCAAGGGCATCTCACCGATCTTGTCGAGAGTGGCGTACAGCTCTTCATTGGGACCGTCGAACAGAAAGCGGACGGTGCGACCCCGCGAGGTGGTATTGTCCACGACTTCGGCGACAAGGTCGTTGTCGAAATACAGTTTGTTGCCTATTCGAATCTTACGTGCCGGTTCGACCAACACATCCCAAAGCTTGTTCTCAGGCTGAAGCTCACGCAACAGAAAGACCTCGATATCGGCTTCGGTCTTCTCTTTTTTGCCGGTGAGGCGGGCAGGAAAGACCTTGGTATCGTTGAAAACGAGGCAATCGCCGGCGTTCATGTAGTCGGTGAGATCGGAGAAGGTGCGGTGTTCGATCGTTCTTGTGGCCCGATGAATCACCATGAGTTTCGACGCGTCTCGGGGTTCTACAGGATGAGAAGGAATATGCAGCTTGTCGAACTCGTAACGGAAATCTGTTAGTTTCATCGGGTAAATTTGGACTTCAGGGTCCTGAAAAAAGATTGCTTTCGCTTATTTTCAATTTTCAGAAAATATCCCTAATATACAGTCTTTTCTTCCCTATGACAAGATACCGCATGTACGGAGGTGTGCCAGAGCGGTTGAACGGGGCGGTCTCGAAAACCGTTATTCACGCAAGTGAATCGGGGGTTCGAATCCCTCCACCTCCGCACTTTTTTTGTATGGCATCATATGTTTCAATTTAGTACGTTACACTCACACAAGGAGAAGCCTATGATGCCGTCACGTTTATCTTTTTTTGTCACCGTCTTGCTGGTTTTCGGAACTGTTGGCGTTGCAAGCGCGCAGTTGCGTCAAGATGAGATGAATCCCTATCAATGGACAGGATCCATCCTGCGATCGGCCCCGATCGCCCAATCCAATGCATTGCCATTCGGAATGAAGGGTTTCAGAATGTCTCATTCCTACGAAATGACCATGGGAACCTTCGGCGGGCAGACGTTCAACCAGAATTATTACACCAACTCGATGGCTTTGCAGTTCAATGAGAACATGACCGGCAAGTTGGATGTGGCTTTCGCTCATTCACCTTTCGGTAACGGGTTGATGATGAACCAAGGGCCGCGCATTTTCGTGCGCAACGCCGAGTTCCAATACCAGCTCACTCCGAAGACACAGTTGAGTTTTTCGTATCAACAGAACCCTTGGAACAGATATCAAAGTCCATTCCACAGAGGATTTTGATCCATTCGAATGAGTGAGAAGACATCAGAAAAGCGGCTGAATCTGCTGATTCTCCTCACGGGATCTTTACTGGTGGTTCTGGTGATCGCCCTGCTGTTCAGGGTGGTCGTACCCCGCATCCAGTCGGAAAGAAATGCCGGCGGCGCAGAACTCATCAGTGACGTGATCCAAGTGCAAGTGCTCAATGGCGCGGGTCGGGCAGGACTTGCCAACCGTTTCACAAGCGCATTGCGCAAAAACGGTTTCGATGTTGTCGAAACCGGAAACTTCGAATCTTTCGACATTCCCAATACTTACGTCATAGATCGGCTTGGGAATCTGGAAAATGCCCGGCGGGTGGCCAGGGCATTGAATCTTAGCGAAGACCGCATCGTGCGTGAAGTCTCCGAGGGTTTCTATCTGGACGCCACCGTCGTCATCGGTCTTGACTATGACTCTCTAAACTTACCCTGAATGCCTTCTACCGACCTATCCGCCTTTCCCGCCCTCGTTTCTTGCATCGCCAATTCTCTTTTGGAAAAAAAAGCGGAAGACATCCGAATCCTGGATGTTTCGACCCTATCGAGCTTCACCAACTATTTCGTGATCTGCAGCGCCAATTCCGATACTCATGCGAAAGCGGTTTCTGGCCATGTTCTTGAGGAAACCAAAAAACAGCTTTCCGAGCGAACCTTCGGCAAAGAAGGGTTTGAGACGAATAAATGGATTGTTCTAGACTATTTCGATGTGGTGGTGCACATCTTCATTCCCGAAACCCGCAGTTTCTACGCGTTAGAACGCATGTGGAATGACGCCAAGGTTACGTCCGTTCAGGATACATGATATATTAGGGCGTGAGTCTCTTTTTACGCCCTTACCGCTCTCCGTTACTATTCGCAGGCCTGTCGATCGCAATCCTATTCGCGATCGCACTTATTCGTCCTGACCAGTATATCGAACAGCCGTCGGAGTCGAATGTGCAGGCGGAGAGCCGGGGCCGGCTTGAGCGCAGCAAGACTCTGATCGAAGCCGCCATTTCCGGACTCGAGAACGGTGAATCGGCCGAATTCGGCCGATTCGATCCCGAAGGAACGCTTTTGGATTGGTCTGATCGGTTCAGACCCTTTTTCCCGGGAGATGAGCTCGACTCCTTGGGAAACGGGCTTTACCTGCTAAGAAGCGGGGAAAAAGCGTGGTTCACCCATATCAAGGTTACCCCTGAAGGGAAATCCTGGTTTCAGAATCGCCCGATGGAGCTCATGGATGGACCCTACCGATTCCATCAGAGTCCGATTCAGGACGTAGCATTGAGTTTCGACAGTATCTCATCGATCGGCAACCCAGTCAGCCTGGATTCGGTTTCTTGGAAAGGCGCGCATATCGCGTATTTGGTCACTGACAACATCGAGTTAGACAGCGCCTCTCCGCAACTTTCCTCATGGCTGGTTTGGTTATGGACTTTGGCTGCTACGGCGTGCCTCTTGGTGTTTTTCATTTGGGTGAAAGCGGTCAGCCCGGCGAAAGTCGGAGTATTCATGCCGATGCTCCTGCTTGTGATGCTGCCGGAGTGGATCTTGGGATTCAGGCTCATGGAACTGACAGGGGAAGTCAGTGGATATGCCCTGAAAAATCCCGCAATGTGGAATCATTGGATTCACGCCATCTGCTACTCGGTAGCGGCACTTTTATTGAGTCAGCAGATTCTCAAAGTGAAGCGATTCTACGGATTCACTTGGTATCCGAGAACTATCGGGTTTTCCATCGCCTACGGGGCCATAGGCGGATTTTCGATCATCGGATTAGCGCGTGCGGTTTACCGGTTATCCATCAGCGAACCCTTCCAAGTGCTTGGTATCGACATCATGCCAGATTCCGGCACCTTGATGCTTTACTATGGAGCCGCGCTACTAACCGCATCCCTCCTGCTCACCCTGATTTTGGTGGGATGGTTCCTGATGAACACCGAATCAGACCAGCTTAAATGGATGCACGGATTCAGCTTGGCGGGGTTCGCATACAGTCTTGCGGTAGGATACAGTGTGACAGTATCGTTGGACCCTAGAATCTTCATCATCAGTGCCACAACCGGCATCATCGTTTATGCACTTGCATTCGGGATGCATCGCCGTGCTGACACATTCCGTCAATTATCGCCATTCAGACAGCTCATCCTTGCCACCATCGCCGTATCCAGCTTTTTGTATCCGATTTTCCACATCGCAACACAAGCATTGTACGATGAAGGGTTGACCGAGCTTGCCGTTTCAACAGCGACTTATGGAATCAACCCCAAGCAAAGTTTCGGGTTGCAATCGCCCTATCGGATCAGCCTCTATGAGGATGGAGAGCGGATAAACAGGACCGGCGATTATTCAACAGGGCAATTCAATGATCGAAAACTTCTGTTTCAAGGGTATTCAGATCTTCAAGACAACGGGTTGCGCCATCGCACCGTAGATGGTCCATTCTTCAGATATCAGGAAATCGCGGCCAAAAAAGGAGCAGATGTCGCAGTTGTGAGCGCTCGGATACCGAATGTGTACAACCATATGTTTTCGTACTTCCGATTGATCATCCTGCTCATCGGCCTCGGACTGATCGCTTATCCCGTGCTTCAGTTCGTTACTGGGAACCAGATCGCCCTGTTTCGTGGTCGTGAGAGGTTCGAGTACCGGATATTGGATACCTATATCATCACCAGTTTTCTCTTTCTCGTGGCATTGGTGATTCTGAGCCGGCAGATCATCGTCAATCAGAATTCGGCGCGTGTCGAGCTTGATCTGATCAACACCTTGGACATACTCTCGGTCCGGCTTGATTCGATTCAGGAGCCGGATCTGGACTACTTCCTGTACGAAAACAACAGGCTCACTTACTTCACCGAACTCTACCAATTCGAGGGGATATTGCCAACCCCGCTCATTCCGAAAAGTGTGCATGATGTGTTGTTTGTGAACGGGCAAGATCGGGGTTTTTACAGAAGCGAATCGGCGATAGGTCCGCTTACTGTGGTCTTCAAAAAACTGGATGACGACCGAGTGATTGCGATTCCTGCGAATTTGAACGCCAACAAATACATGGACGAAATCCTTCAGACAACGAGTTTCACGATCATCGTCTATCTGGCCATATTCGGGCTATTCATCGGCGGAACGGTGTTCATCAGCCGTGAGCTGATGCATCCCATACACGAATTCAGGACTGGGTTGCAAAGGATTGCCGCCGGGCAACTCGACACGCTGATACCGGTCAAAACCAAAGACGAGATCGGTGAGTTGGCCAACGCGTACAATCTGATGGTCTTCAAGCTCAAAGATCTGCAAGACGAGCTGGCAGACAAGGAGCGGCAGACGGCGTGGTCTGAAATGGCGCGGCAAGTGGCGCATGAGATCAAGAACCCACTCACTCCGATGAAACTGAGCATCCAGCACCTGTATCAGCAGATCCAGTTCGGAGACAAAACCATGGACGAAGTGAAGCCCATGATCGCCAAGATATCGGAAACGCTGATCAGGGAAATCGATTCGCTGAACAACATCGCCAACGACTTTTCGAAATTCGCCCGCCCGATCACCGAAGATTTCGCGATCGTCGACCTGAATAAAAGCGTGCAATCGATTCTGAATCTGTATCAGCACGACCGGCGCCTGTATCTGTGGACGGATCTTTCCGAGGCTCCACTACCCGTCTTCGCCGCGCAAGACGAGCTAAAGCGCGTGCTGCTCAACCTGGTGAAGAACGCGATGGAGGCCTTGCCGAAAGGTGGGATCGTCGTGATACGGACGTATCGCTATCATGACGACGCCTACGTAGAAGTGATCGACAACGGAAGCGGCATCGAAGAAGAGCTGAAAAGCCGGATTTTTGTGCCTAACTTTTCCACGAAGAATACCGGTACCGGCCTTGGCCTCGCAATCTGCAAAAAAGTGGTCGAGGCTCATCATGGCCGCATCGAATTCGCCAGCGCGGCTGGCTTAGGTACCACCTTCACCATCCGCATTCCACTATCCCAAGACGTTTAAGCCGCCTCCGTGCCTTCGATCCGTTACACCCGCTTCAAACGAGAAGCCACCATCCTTCTCAGAATCGGATTTCCTGTCATGGTCGGCAATCTTCTGCAGGTCTCCATGAGTTTCGTGGATACGATGATGGCTGGAAACCTGAGTCCGCAAGATCTGGCTGCTGTTGCGGTGGGCTCGAGTCTTCTGATGCCGGTGTTCATTCTCGGGATCGGAATTCTAATGGGGATTTCCCCCATCGTGGCCCATCATTTCGGAGCGCGGGAGCTGGATCAGATCGGTCCGACAGCGCGCCACGGACTGATACTGGCCCTGCTGCTCGGAATCCCCTGCACCTTGGTACTTTGGTTCACCGAGCCCTTGCTGGTGTTCATGGATGTGGAGCATGCGCTTTTCGTCAAAACCAAGGGTTATGCCGAAGCGGTGAGTTTGGGCATCATTCCGGTGTTCATCTATCTGGCGCTCAAATATTTCAATGAGGGGCTGGCGGTGACCAAACCCGCCATGTGGATCGCATTCCTCGGATTGCTGTTCAACATCGGCGGAAACTACGTGTTCATGTACGGCAAGCTCGGATTTCCGGCGATGGGCGCCATCGGAACCGGTTATGCCACAGCCTTGGTCATGACCGTGATGAGCATCGCCATGGTGATCTACACCTATTGGAAACCGGCGTACAAAGAATACCAACTGTTCAGAAATCTTTACCACCTTAAATGGAAGTATCTGAAAGAGTTGATCGTCATCGGAGGACCGATCGGAATGAGCATGTGGATGGAAGTCACCATGTTCGCCGTAGTGGCGCTGATTATCGGATCGATGGGCACATTGGAAGTGGCTGCGCATCAGATCGCTCTGAATTTCGCTTCTATCACCTTCATGCTGGCCTTCGGCGTATCGTCGGGAATTACCGTGCGCGTAGGTCAGGTGTTCGGGCGCTACGGCCTCGCCGACGCCAGGTATTCCGGGCGCGTCGGCATCCTCATCGCCACCAGCCTCATGGCGGTCACAGCCGTTCTCATGTTCGCCTTTCCCACCACCATCATCGGATTCTACACTTCCGATCCCGAACTGATCAGCAGGTCCATCGTGTTATTATATTTGGCGGCGATTTTCCAACTTTCCGATGGGCTGCAAGTGAGCGGATCGGGAGCGCTTCGCGGACTCAAAGACACCACCATCCCGATGTATGTGAATTTCCTGAGTTATTGGGTGATCGGCCTGCCCACCGGCTGGTTTTTGGGTATCCATCTGGGGTATGGACCGGAAGGTCTGTGGACAGGATTGATCGCCGGGTTGACCACAGCCGCCATTCTTCATAACGTGAGATTCTACATCATCTCCCGTACATTGAACCTACTCTTATGAGCAACGAAAAGCGCCCCGCCTGGATCCATGACATCGTGACCTCCGTACCGCCCTATGAGTACGACCAGAACGGTTTTGTTCGCGAATTCATGAAAGAGCATGTGCCCGGTGATCGGATGACACGCGCCATCCTCCACAAGATCTACAGCGCATCAGGGATCGGAACCCGGCACAGCGTGATTCCCGATTTCACACCAGATGCGGAAAGCGGCTTTTTTTTCGATCAAGACTCCAACGCTGTACGTTCACCAGGAACCGGTGTACGCAACGATTTGTACAAACAATGGGCCTCGGCCTTGTATGTGGATGTGGCCAAGAAGTTGATGTCGAACACCGGCACAACGGCTTCCGAAGTCACCCACGTCATCACCGTCTCATGCACCGGTTTTTACGCTCCCGGGCCGGATTTCGACATTGTCAGACAATGCGGCCTGAGCGATTCAACCCGGCGCTACCATATCGGATTCATGGGTTGTTATGCGGCGTTTCCGGCCATGAAACTTGCCCAGACCATCTGCCAAGCCGAGCCGGATGCCGTAATCCTGGTCGTAACGACCGAATTATGCACCTTGCATCTGAACTTCAGCGCAGATACCGATGCGATGTTATCGGCCTCCGTGTTTGCCGACGGAGCCGCCGGTGTGTTGATTTCCACCAAAACGCCGACCGGTCCGGCACTCCGTCTCGAACAGTTCCAAACCCGACTCACCCCGCAAGGGGAAACCGACATGGCTTGGACCATCGGCGACCATGGTTTCGACATGGTGCTCAGTTCCTATGTTCCCGAGATCCTGCAGGCGAACCTGCACACCATTCTGGATCCCATTCCCACAGACATCACCCATTGGGCAATCCATCCGGGAGGTCGCGCCATCCTCGACAAAGTGCAACAGGGCCTGTCTTTGCCTGAAGGGGCCCTAAACCCATCCCGTAAAGTTCTGTTTGAAAACGGGAACATGAGCAGTGCGACCATCCTCTTCGTGCTCAAGGAAATGATGTCGGGCAAGCCAGGAAAGCTTTTCGCGATGGCCTTCGGTCCGGGACTTACCGTAGAAACCGCACTGATGGAGAAAGTGGGATGATCTTACGCCGAGATGAAACCCTTACCGAGCACATGGACGATCCGTCGGCCGACAGCCGGATCTTGCGCCGCACCTATGAGCGTTTCAAGACCGTGAACCGTTTGCTCGCACGATGGGATGGTACCTATGAAGAGCATATCCGACCGAATCTGAAACCGGGCGAGGCCGTCAGTATCCTTGATGTGGGCAGTGGTGCCGGTGATGTCGCATTGCATTTACGCAAACGGTTGTTACGCGACGGATTCCAACCCACGCTGGTGCTTATCGATCCTTCGGATCAGGTTCAGGAGTATTTCAAGTCGCGGCCATTGCCGCCCGACGTCAGCTATCAGAAAACCACGACCTCCGCTTTGGCGGCGACCGGCAAGAAGTTCGACATCATCATTTCGAATCACCTGTTGCATCATCTTGCGACCGATGACGTGGCCAAACTCATGGAAGATTGCCGCACGATGTGCCGCAAACGCGTGGTGTTCAGCGATCTCGACCGAAACGTGTTCGCATGGGCGCTCTTCGCCGTATTCGCATGGCCCATTTCATTCGGAACCTTCATCCATACCGACGGATTGCGAAGCATACGCCGCAGCTTCAACCGCCAGGAACTCATCGACCTGCTTCCAGGAGGATGGAGTGTGCACCGCCAGTTTCCATTCCGACTGTTGGTGATGCGAGATGCGGACTACTGATGTCCTTATCGTGGGTGCCGGAGCCACCGGTCTGTACTTGTCGAGGCTTCTGAAGCGGCACCATATCGAGCATGTGTTGGTGGATTCGAAATCGCGCCCGTCAGACCACAGCCGTTCGATCGGGATCCATCCGGCAAGTTTTCCCTTATTGGAAGAAATCGGAGAGATGGAAGCGATCCGTCGCGAGGCGGTATCGGTACGGCGGGGGCAGGCGTGGACGCTGAAGCGGCGGCTCGGAGTGTTGGAATTGGGAGAAGTTCTCACGCTTCCGCAGCATCGCACCGAAGCGATCTTGGAGGCGGGAGCGGCGCCGGTGGAATACGGAACCCGGTTCCTGGGATACTCCCATGATGGTGATTTCCTTGTGGTGGACACCTCCGGCGGTACGATCCGATGCAACGTGCTCTTCGGTGCCGATGGCATGCATAGCGCGGTGAGAGTGGCGATGGGAGTGACGGCCGCTCCCGAAGCCTACCCCTATGAGTTTTTCATGTCGGACATGCGTGACACGACCGACTTCGGAACGGATGCGGCCGTATTTCTGCATCCCGATGGCATGACCGAGTCTTTCCCATTGAATGGAGAGATGCGTCGGTGGGTGGTGATGCGCCGAGGCGACGAATCGCGCGATCTTGACGGGCTCTGCCGCGAAATCGCGTTCCGTACCGGGCATCATCCCGATCCGGAAACCTCCAGCATGTTCAGCCTGTTCAAAGCCTATCGTTTCGTTTCACCTCGAATGCAGGATGGAAACGTCTTTCTCGTAGGCGATGCTGCGCATGTGACGAGCCCCATCGGCGGACAAGGCATGAATCTGGGATGGATGAACGCCCGGGATCTGATCCGCCATTGGGATGAACCCGAAACCTATGAAAAACTGGCCACCGAACGAGCCCTACGCGTGATCGGAAGAGCGGAATTCAACATGAGATTGGGTGGGCGCTCATCCGCGCACGGCCTAAGAGCCGCCGCACTATCCCTACTTCTTAACATCTCCGGAAAAACCTGGCTCACGCGACGATTCACAATGATGGATTTGTGAAGCATTGCAAATTCTTGCATGATTTGTGCAAATAATTGCGTTTCTTGTTTATATGAGACACTTCCTGCTTTTCAGCCTGATCCTGCTTTCAGCGTATGTTCCCGCCAATGCCCAACGGTATGCACTCGTCTGGGCAGACGAATTCGATGTCAACGGAGCGCCCAATCCTTTGGTTTGGGCGAGCGAAATCGGTCGAGGCAATGGCGGCTGGGGCAATGGCGAACTCCAATTCTACACCGCCGACTCCTTGAATGTGAAGGTGCGCAATGGCTTGCTCTACATCACTGCCCGCAGGCAGAACTTTGGAGGTGCCAATTACACCTCCGCTCGGCTCAAATCGCAATACCGTAAAGATTTCACCTATGGCCGGTTTGATATCAGGGCGAAAATCCCCCGGGGACGCGGCCTGTGGCCGGCGATCTGGATGATGCCTACCGACAACCGCTTTGGTGGTTGGCCACGCTCAGGAGAGATCGATATCATGGAAGCGCGGGGGAATGACGTGACCAAGGTGGAGGGCACCGTTCATTATTGGCGCGCCGGATGCACAAGCACCAACGTGATGGAATGCCGCGAATATCGCGGAAACAGTTACACACTTCCCCAAGGAAATTTTCACGACGACTTCCACGTCTTCAGCGTGCAGTGGGATCAGACCGGAATCCGCTGGTATGTGGATGATGTGCTGTATCATACCATTCTAAAATCGACCTTGAACGCGCAGTGGTATCCTTTCGACGAACGCTTCCATTTCATATTGAATCTTGCCGTGGGTGGCGCCTTTTTCGGTAACGAGGCCACGAACATCGACGACAGCGCATTGCCGCAGAGCCTGATCATCGATTATATCCGCGTGTTTCAGGATGTGAACGCCGCTCCCACACTGAGTTTGGGAATGGCGAACGGCGGCACCACGCTGGAATCGGGTCAACCGGTGGTTCTCCAAGCCAATGCGAGCGATACTGACGGACAAGTGACACGAGTCGATTTCTTCATGGGAACGACCTTGCTGGGCTCGGATACCACCGCGCCCTACACACTGGATCTCGGAGCGATTCCTGACGGATGTTACGCGTTCAACGCATTGGCGGTAGACAACAACGGCCGCGCATCCGCCGCCATTCCACCACTTCAGATCACCGTAGGAACGGGCTGTGTGCGTCAGCCTTTCATTCAAGGCGGCCATTCCCTTCCCGGCCGAATCCAATTCACAGATTACGACTACGGCGGGCAGAATGTCGCCTATTTCGACACCACACCGCTCTTGAACCTGGGTAACGCCTCTGGTAACGACCGTCGAATCTTCGGCGGTGTCGACGTTGTGAAGTGGACCGTAGCAGACACATCCGTTTATCTCGTTTCTTTCACCGAGCGCGACGAATGGATCGAATACACACTGATCGCGAACCGAAACGACAGCTATTTCCTGGATCTGGTGGGAGTCGGCGCTTCCACGCGAGGCAGCATCGATGTTTTCCTGAACGATGTGTTTGTGATCACGATGAGTTTCAGCGCGCAACAAGACACCTCGCTCGTCACAAGGTCCACATTCAGCCCGATTCAGATTCCTGCAGGCACCCATCGTCTGCGCATTGTGATCAAAACCAGCGGAATCCGTCTGCACTCATTAACATTCAGGCCCAGCACCACTGATATCGAAGACCACCAAACAGATCAACCAGCGGGATTCGAGCTGTATCAGAATTCTCCGAATCCTTTCAATCCCGAAACCATGATCTCATTCAACGTGCCTGAAAGCGGACCGGTGACATTGCGGGTTTTTGACATGTTGGGACGGCAAGTCGCGCTCTTGATGGATGAAACCATCACTGCGGGGTATCATCAGATCCGTTATCAAGCCGAATCCCTTCCGAGCGGGGTTTATGTCTATATTTTGGGACATAAAAACGGCATGTTGACCAACAAAATGATACTCCTAAAATGACACCTTCCAGCAGCAGTACCCGCAGCGCATTCGTCATCATCACGGTACTTTTCTTCCTGTGGGGGTTCATCACTGTGTTGGTGGATGCTCTCATCCCACGACTCAGGGATATTTTCGAGTTGACCTATTTTCAAGCCGGGCTCGTCCAATTCGCATTCTTCACCGCGTATGCGGTCCTGTCTGTGCCCAGCGGGTTTCTGATTTCCAGGATCGGATATCAGAAAGGAGCCGTTGTGGGCCTGGCAACCATGGCCGTGGCCTGTCTTTTGTTCTATCCGGCCGCATCCTTCCGAATATTCGAACTGTTCCTGTTGGCCATGTTCGTTCTTGCCGGCGGAATGACGGTGCTTCAAGTGGCGGCAAACCCGTATGTGACGGCTTTGGGTGAGCCGAACCGGGCGGCATCGAGGCTGAATCTGTCGCAAGCCTTCAATTCATTGGGAACCACGATCGCTCCCTTGGTGAGTGCGGCCTTCATCTTGAGCAGCACCGTGATGGATTCTGAGTCGATCGCATCCATGGCCGGGGATGTTCGCGAAGCCTATTATGCTTCGGAAGCGGCGGCAGTCCAGGGGCCGTTCCTCGCTTTGTCGGGCGTCCTATTCCTTATCGCGTTGGTTTTCGCCATCATCAAGCTGCCTAAAATTCTGGAATCGGATCATCACAAAAGCGGCAGTTATCGGGCGGCGTTACGCCACCGTCCGTTGGTCTTGGGGGCCATCGGGATTTTCGTCTATGTGGGAGCGGAAGTCGCCATCGGCAGTTACATCGTGAACTACCTTCTCACACTCGATTTCAGCGGATTGGTGAGCGGTTCCGGCATGATGTCTTCTATCGCCGAATTCCTTTCCGACAGCGACTTGAATGAGATGGGTGCCCCGCAACTGGCCGGCACATTCGTCTTTTTCTATTGGGGCGGGGCCATGGTCGGGCGGTTTCTCGGAGCCTGGTTGCAAACCTTCATCAAGCCCGGACTCCTGCTCGGTGTCTATGCCTTGGTCAACATCACTCTGCTGATGGTCTCCATGAACAGCGGCGGACTCACCGCGGTATGGAGCCTGCTCTTCATAGGGTTGTTCAATTCCATCATGTTTCCGACCATCTTCTCATTGTCGATCCAGCATTTGGGTGAACATACCGCCCAAGGTTCGGGTGTGTTGTGTACCGCCATCGTGGGTGGCGCCATCATACCTCCGCTTTATGGCGCTTTGGCAGATGTCACCAGCTTGCAACTCGCGTTCATCCTTCCTGCGATCTGCTACGCCTACATCTCTTATTACGGCTTCGCCGGATACAAACACACCACATGATGCCACATCCTCTGTTGGTCATTTGGGTATTGGTGCTGATCGCATGCGGTCATACATCGACATCGTATAACGATCCGAATCGGGCATCCAAGGTGGAAGTCGTCAAAGACGGGTCGGCTTGGAAGCTGATCCGTAACGGAAAGCCTTATTACATCGAAGGTGCCGGTGGAAGAACCACTTATTTGGATGTGTTGAAATCATCCGGTGGCAATTCCGTACGCACGTGGAGTGTGGATATGGAAGTTCTTGCCGCCGCCCAGCAAAAAGGATTGACTGTGATGATGGGGATTTCGATGCCCTCAGAACGTCATGGCTATGATTATTCCAATACGACTGCCGTCGCGGCACTGAAGAGCCGGATCATGGCGGAAGTGGCCTTGATCAAAGACCATCCCGCATTGCTCATGTACGGACTCGGCAACGAGTTGGACCTCAATTACAGGAATCCGGTGGTTTGGAACGTGGTGAATGAGATCGCGCTTGCGATCAAAGCGGTGGATCCGAATCATCCGGTCACCACCGTGTTGGCGGGCATCAGCCGAGACAAGATCACAGCTATCAAAGAACGTGCGCCAGCCTTGGATCTGATCGCCATCAACAGTTACGGAAGCATCGCCTCCATCCCAGCGAACATCCGGGCATATGGATGGACAAAGCCCTACATCGTGACCGAATGGGGCGTTAACGGACATTGGGAAAACGGAACCACCTCTTGGGGTGCGCCGGTGGAACAGAACAGCTCAGAGAAGGCCGCTGTGATTCAAAGCAGATATGCGGCGGTGATGAAGGCCGATACAGAAATGAATCTGGGGTCATACGTCTTTTTGTGGGGACAGAAACAGGAGCGCACACCCACGTGGTACGGCGTATTTCTGGAGAATGGTCAAGCCACGGAATCCGTTGATGTGATGCAGTACAATTGGACAGGAAGCTGGCCGGCGAACAGAGCACCACAATTGGTTCAGTTCCGTTTGGATACCAAAGGCGCGAGAGACAACCTGAGGGTCGAAACGGGCAAGCTGATGAGTGCAGTTGCCACAGTGGTGGATCCCAACGGCGATCCGCTCACCTACCGATTCGAATTGCTTCCTGAAAGCATGGCCACAAGTCAAGGTGGAGACGCCGAAACCCGTCCCCAGCCCATAGAAGGACGCTTTCTTAGTCAGAACGCAAACCAGCTCACGCTCTACGCGCCCACCCAAGCCGGGAATTACCGCTTATTCGTGTACGCCAGCGATGGGAAAAACAAATCCGCGACCGCCAACATCCCCTTTCAGGTTTATTGACGATTGCCTTTGGGAACGGTGAACGTCGGAAAGCTTTGACGAAACACCTCCTCATTGACAACGATCGTCGCTTGGTTTCGCAAATCGCGCAAGGTCTGTACGAGAGCAGAATCGGATGGGATTGTCGCTCGGATATCGTTGGCAAGCCTGAATGTGGAGACATAGCGCATCTGCCACATCACTTTCGGGTCTTTATCCATTTTTGCGCGGCGACCCTGTTCAGCGAAAACCTCGTTTCTCAATGCGCGGCCGATTGCGGCACCCGGCCTAGTGCGGACTTCCGAATACGGGATATAGGGTAGCCATTTCATGAACTGGGCGACGGTGAAACTTCGGGTTTCGCCATCCATCCTGTACAACACCAATGTGGATGCCGGTTCCACGGCGGCTTTGACCAATCTCAATTCGGAATCTTCGATACGGGCTTTGGGAGCCAGGCCGGTGAGATAGGGTTCCAATTGCGAATACACATCCTGTTGGATCACAGGTTGAAGCGTCTGCATGAAATCGCGCACGAACGTATCTCCGCTCAAATTCACGGCGCGTTCCAGCAACTGGCTGTACAGGCGCTTTCTGCGATTTTGGAATTGTGATTCGGTGAGGATGAGATTGCGATCCATGTTTTCGACCCTCAATATCACCCACCCCTGCCGCGTGCGTACCGGTTGCGAAACTTCGAACATGCCTAGGCTGAATGCGGCCTCGGCGAACGCGTCGTCCGTTCCGAAATACGACACTTCACCCATGTACCCTGCCGTTGAATCGAAGGATGCGGTCTGATACCATTCATTGGCCAACTTCACGAAATCCTCGCCGTCATCGATCCGTTGACGGTACCTTCTCGCTTGCGCCTCTTCCATGAAAAAGAGTTGTCGTACATAGACTTTTCGGTTCGACTTGACGAAAGCGTCTCGCAGGCGCGCTTCATCGATCGCCGGAAGGGTGTCGAATACCGCGGCTTGGAGAAAACGTCCACCCAAGGCGCCGTCTCTCATCACACGCTCATATTCGAGATAGGCTTCGGATGTCGACATTCCGCGCTTTGCGGCTTCCTGCGCCAGCAGCATCACATCGATCGCATTGTCGAGATGAACAACCCTCGCGGTCGAGTCGTCGTTGTAGCCGGTACGACTCAGCCAATCGATGTAGGAATCAAAAAAGAATTGTTCATCGAGGATCTCTCCGTTCACTGTGGCCAGTGTGGATCCTGCGTCGAAACCGGATTTTTCAGGTTTGGAGCACGCCACTGCGATAAGCAGCAGCGCGACCCAACCGAGATGTGGACATTTCATGCCCTAAAAATACACCCTCATGTCGATCATTTTGGTATCGCCGAGTCGATCCATCGGAACATAACCGACATCCATTCCGATTTGCACTCCAGAGATGCGGGTTTCCACACCCACTCCGAAGCTGAAATGACTGTCCACGTTCGACAAACCGAAGTCCTTGTAGCCTGCTCGCAGATTCAGTTGCGCGGTGTTCGTGCGAAGACGCAATTCCGTGCCTGAATCGATGTTCAGATACTGGTCGTTGGTCTGATGAGACTCCGTCATCACTTCCCACTGGATATTCTTGGTGGTGATCACGGGCACAGCCACGCCGAACTTGAACTGGATGGGTAACTCCCAACGGTCTGTCTCATAGCGGGTGGGCACGCGATCGTTGCTTCCGGAATTCAGAGGGAAAGGATCGATGAAAATCTGGCTATTGATTCCATCCATCTTCATGCTTCCTCCGAAGTTCTGGATGGACGCCGCCAAGCGCATCCCATTCAGATAATCCGTAAGAAGGATGAATCCGACATCGACGGCGACGGTCTGGGCTTGCATATCCCAAATGGTCTGGCGCACGAGTTTCGTGGTGCCACCGAAATAGAAATTACGAGTGAGCGGCTGAGCATAACTCAGACCGATCATCAGATCGCTGGAGGTGAACGTCTCACCGGTACCGTTCGGCTGGTCGACAGTGCGCACATCCATGCTTCCGTAGTTGAGAGCGGCAAGGCTGAAACCGAACACGCCATTTCCCATCACGGGAACGGTGACGCCGAACGCATCATAGGTGATGCCGGCGAACCATTCATAGTGAGTGAACAGAAGCGAACCGTTCGGACGGTTCGCCACGTTGCGGATGGCGATCGAGGCCGGATTCCAAAACAGGGCGTCGGAACCCGTGGCGCTGGCGGTGAACGCATGGCCCAAGGCCGTGGCACGGGCGCCGGTACCCAAGGTGAGGAAGGGCGCTGCGGTGGTGCCCACCTTGCTTTGCGCATCGACTTGAAGCGGAAGCAGGAGTAGGGTGGTCAGGAAAAGGGCTGTCGTGGTTTTCATGGTCATGTTCCTATTTCACGATGGCGAATTTCCCGACTTTCTCACCGATTCCCGGCGCGTCGAGGTGGTAGATGTACACACCGTAGGCCACATCCAACGATTCCTTCGTACGCATATCCCAGAACATGGCGCCATCGCTACCCGCACCGTTGTGGGTCAACGTCGTGATGAGCTCTCCTCTCACATTGTAAATGCGGACGGTGCAGTTCTGAGGCAGATGGATGAACTGGATGCGGCGGTCGGATCGGCCCTGTTCCACGGTCCGAAGATCCCATTCGGCGGCGCCGATGTACGGATTCGGAACCACGGCCACTTTATCCAACTCCGACTTCGCAAGCGCGGTATCGATCCGCGCATCTGAAATCGTGAACTGGAAGTAATCACCGGTACGGAACGGCTTACGGTTGGCAATACGGAACACATCTCCTTGGCGAGGCGCCACCGACGTGCCACGAGGCAAGCTGAAGACCACGCGATGACGCAAGCGACGGCCGAAGCCTGGCTCGATATCGCTGATGATCAGTTGATCACCCGGGTCAAGAACCGCATTCCGATTCGCATCCAACCAAAGCAAATCCACTTGAGCGCCCGTTGTCGAGTTGAAAGCACGCACATTCAAAGAATCTCGTCTGTACACGCTGGTTTGGAACAGTGGCGGACGATAGACATTGGTGTTGGCGAATCTGAGTTCGAAGTTGTCAGGCGTGCGTCTCGAAAAGGTCGATTCTGTGGCATCGATGATCGAAGGCGTGGCTACCCAGTTGGTTGTGATGCCGTCCAGATTGGCCGGATTCGTATTCGCGATCTCGTTACCGGTTCCGTAGTTCTGGATCCAACCGATTTTTTGATCATAGTAACGAATCACGGCGTCATTGAAGATCTCGGCCACAAATCCATCCACCAGTGGCGTGGATGCGTTCAGAGGGCGATCCGCAAGCACGACCCGATTTTCAGTTATGTCGCGGATTCGATACGATTTGGTGGCATAGAATTCGGTGCTGGCAGCTGTATCGCGAAACTCCATCCGATATACATTGCCGCGCTTGACCAGGTCTTCGTTACCGACGGTGACCCGGATGGATCCGGTTCCGTGTCCGAAGGTGACTTTCGACAAATCCTCATTGGCACCCCCTTCAACGAATCCGGCAGTACGAGCCCTCGGCACTACGGCACGGGCATTGATGGATTGGCCACGGACATTTCCGAACCCGTCGACAGCGAAATTGAACACGTTTTCGATAGGGTCAATAGATCCTTCCGTGCTGAATACTCCTCGGTCGTAAGCGACGAGGGCATAATAATAGCGCACACCGTTTTTCACATTGCGGTCGATGTAGAAAAACTGCAATCCGGTGTCGTTACCTACATTGTATATCGCGGTTCCTTCAAGAACAGTACGGTTTCCTTTGATGCCGTTCACGAGATCCCATTGGGCAAGCGGTTTGTAGAACGTAGGTGTTCCGGTCGCATCGGTCACCAACCGCGCATCGGAAAGCAGCGGATCGGTACCTTTGTACAAACGGTATCCTTCGAAGTCGAATTCCTGCGTGAAGCGGTCGAAACTCGCCACGGAGATGGAATCCCAAGTCAATGTGACGACACCATCGCCCGGAATGGCGGTCAGTGTCGGCATGAACGGAGCCTGCGCGAAGTTGTAATTCGCGTCATAGATGTTTTGCACCACTTGGCGGTTCTTAAGGAAGTCGTTGCGGTTCGCACCGAAAATCCAAGCCAATGAGAAGAAATCGCTGCTGTTCGGTGGAAGAATCACCGGACCGGATGCGAACAAAAGAAATGGTTCCACATCAGCGATGAAACTTTCGGGTTCTTGTCCAAGGGGGAATTGGCTGAACATGATCCGTCCGAAGAGCCATGAATCTGTCCGCAAGTTCTCACCGGCCTCATAAAAAGGACGCGTGCTCAGGTCGAAACCGGTAAGACCGATCTGATCCGACTCTTGGACATCCAATTGATCGAAATTGGGTTCGCCGTTGGTCGGGATGCCATCGGCTTCGCCGGTATCCGGACCCGGATAGCCGAGGTCGTTGGGACCCAAACCGTCAGCACCGACATCATCATTGATCGGCTCACCTGGATCCCATTGGCCATTTCCATCCAAGTCTTCATATCGACGCCAGGTCATGTTTTCGTCGCCTGTCCACCAATATCCGAGTTTGTAAGCGGGACGGTCGGCGATGGGTCCATACGTGGCGATGAACCGCGTCATATTGAAGTTGGCCTGAGCATGGGCAAGGATGTTCGCTTTACCTTGAATGAGGATGCCTGGGCCAGCGTCGCGGCGCTCGTCAGTGATTCCATCTTCATCATTATCCAACAGATCGAAGGAGTTGCCCGGACTTTCCAAGAATGCGAAGCCCACATAACCCAGCGCATAGGTTCCACCGCCAGGTCGGATACCCACTCCGGTGCGGTCCCATCCGAAGGCCATATCCAACTGGGCATTGTATTCAGCTTGGCCGTTGCTTTCATCCTGACCCAAGCCGAAATCGACGATGTTTGTGAAGTAGAGTTTGTCGTGCGCATACCGACCCACATTGGTGACTCTGTACAGCAGGAACATGATGTCTTCGGCGAGGATATTGGCCCACTGAAGGTGCCGCACCTGGACTTGTAGACCCAAGCCACCTACGGTGGAATCGGACGGATCCGGATAGAACACGCCAGCACGGCTGTTTGGAGTTCTGGTTTCGGGATTGACTCGGTATTCGTAATCTCGCCAGTCATCGATCACATAATAGGTTTCCTGATCGGCATTGAAGACACCCTTGCCGAACAGACCGTTCCAACGTCCTGCCCAACCCGGATCATCGGGATTATCAAGACGATCGGGCCAGAACGCCGGCCAAGATGTGGGATCCGTACTTTTTGCCGGAATCGGGCGAAGTGCGCCGGTCACTCGATCGATACGTGTAAGATTATGAAAACCCGGGAGAGGCAACCAGCCCCAGATGAACCCTTCGGGACCGACCTTGCGACCGAAATCACGATAGTTCAGGATGGTGGGTGTAACCACGGTATCTGGCAAACCAGCAAAGAACGGTGAGCGGTTCGCCCATTTCACACGCTCGCCATAAACCTGGCCACCGATCATCAGTCCCGCGCCGTCCACGTGTCGGCCACCGGTACCGCGAGGCCATACTCCATGCGGGATATCATTGTAACGGGCGAGCTCGCCGTGGTTTCTGTAGTTGGTTTCAATCAGGTTTCCATCCATGACGCCACGGGCAATCTGATTGCTTTGACCGCGATAGGTGCGGGGGATGTTGCTTTGCGCGAGAACAATCCCGGGAAGCAGCAAACCTACGGTCAGTACTGGTAAGAGTGATTTCAAAGAATTCATCAGAAATTCAGATTTAAGCCGATGCTGGCCCGTCGCGGAGCCCCCAGGAAATCCTGGCGATAGAAGAAATCATCAAGCGTGTTCAGCCCTTGCAGAATGGAGCCGCGATTCCGCTCCTTGTCGATGGTCTCGTAGGCGTTGCCGGAATCGGCATAGATTCCGTATTCAGGGATCTGGTCAAACAGATTTTCGACCTGCACCAAGAGACTCACGTTTTGCTTGATGAATGCGGGTTTGTAGTACATCCGCAGATCGGCCAAATAGAAATAGGGGCGATCTTTGTTGTTTCGGACGTACGATGAGACGAAGTTCCGAACCGTGGTGTAAGGATTTCCGCTGTTGAGACGATTGACCATGGTCACGTTCATGCCGGGCATCGGGGTGTAGGTCACCGTCGCATTCAGGGAATGGCGGCGATCCCAATCCAAGCGGGTGAGGCTCAGGGTTTCGCCCAGGCCTGCTTCCACACGCTGGAAGGCATCGCCGCTGATCGCGGAGCTACCATAAGCGAATTGAAGCGTGTAATCGACGTTCCAGCTCAGAGGGCCGCGAGGGCGTTGAAACAAGCTCAGGGTGAAACCGCGAACGGTTCCGTAATCCCGGTTGATGTAGCGTACCACATAGTTGGTGGTTCCCACATCAAAGTTGATCCGATCGCCGATAAGATTCCGCACATCGCGGGTGAACATCGTCAGTTCGATACCCAGATCGTCGGTCAACCCTTGTTGCAATCCGATTTCGAAGGTGGATGTGGTTTGCGGATTGATGTCCGCGTTACCGTATCTGGTGCTCGAGCTGTATTCGTTCACCACATACGCCGGATTGGTGTAGATCTGCGACAATTCCGGAATCTGGAAGAAGAGTCCATACGAGAAGCGTATCACGCCTGTCGATGAGATCGGAAATGCGATACCGATCCGCGGACTGATCTGAAACTTGCTCTTCGCCGCTTTTCGGTTGTAGAGACTGTCTGCCGGATTCGATGGATCGGTGATGTAGAAGCGAGCCGCCTGATCCCAATCCACCGGAACATCAAAATCGGGTTTGAAATAATCCAATCGGATACCCGCGTTGATGATCAGATCCTGGATTTCAATCTTGTCTTGGACGTAGGCTGAAAACTCATAAGGTGCGGCGTTGAGTTTGGTGCGTCTCCAATTCTCCGTCGCAGGCGAGGCCAGACCCGTGGCTTGATTCACGTCGATATCAAAAACGAGGTTGTCCAATGTGTGGCGGCGGAATTGGAAACCCGCTTTCACTTGGTTCGCTCGGTTCACTTGGCTGGTGATGTTCCCTACCACCGTGTGTGAGGAGGTCAGGTTATCGACCATGTACAAATCATTTCCACTCACTTGGAATGCGAAAGCGCCGACACGGTTCGCGGTTTCAGGCGACACATACCGACTGTCGAAGGGTGAGTCGTACAGGCGGCTGTCGTACTTGTTCCACTGATAGCTGTAGCTCAGATTCAGGAAGGTGACATTGTTGAGTGTGAACCTGGTACCGAGGATATGGGTCATATTCGTTGAAAAGTCGGAGTTACGACCTGCTGGCGAATACTTTCTGGCGTGGTTGAATCCGGTATAAGTGCCACTTTGAAGAAAGAGGTTGTAATCGAATTTGAGTCTGGATGTGGCGTCGTAAACCAATGCGGTGTTCATCGACATCCGTTCGCCATCACTCATCGAAACGAAATCACCGGTACCGTTCGATGCGATGATCCAGTCTTGTTGGGGATTTTTCGGGTCTTGGTATCCACCGGGAGGTGGCGAGTTGATGAATCGGGATTCATCACCCGGGAGGAAAAGATCACGTCCCAAGAAATGTCCTTTGTCGCGGACATAACGGCCTGTGATGCGAAATCCGAGCTTATCTTTGATGAGCGGACCACCGACAGTGACCTGTCCATCCAACAGGTTCAGCGGATCGGCCGCTTGCATGAATGAGACATCTCGTGATCGGAAGTCTTCGTAAGCGAGCAGATTGCCGGGTCCGGTGGTTCTTTCGAGAAACTCCATCGACCTTGGAGTGACGAAACTCCTCACATAACCGAGACTGTTCACCGTCCATTTGTTGGGAATGCCCCTGGTGGTGATGTTCACCACACCCGACATCGCCTGTCCGTATTCGGCATTAAACACCCCGCTGATCACTTCCAAAGAAGAGATCATGTTCTGTTCGACCTCGAAACCAGCGGAGTTATTGTAGGGGTTGTTGATCGGGACTCCATTCACTATATAGGAGACTTCATTACGGCGCCCGCCACGGAAGTGGCCATCCACCACGCCGGCCTGCAAGTTCACGATCTGCGCCAAACTCACAACGGGAAGATTGGAAATCTGCCGCTCGTTGACTGTCGCGGTGGTTGTGGTTCGGTCGCGCTGAATCAGAGGACGTTCAGCCACCACCGTGATCTCTTGCCCTTCGATCACCGCGGATCTCATTTTCACTGAGATTTCCGTGGTTTTGTCGGGAAGCACCTCCACATCGGAAATCCGGATATCCGCGAAGCCGATGTATTTGAAGACGACGGTGTAAAAACCGGGATCGAGGTTCAGCAATTGGTAGAAACCATCCAGTTCGGAGATGGTGCCTCGGGTACTTCCTTCGATAAAGATCTGCACCCCGGGAAGCGTTTCACCGCTGGTGTCTGTGATGAAGCCGGTGATTTTTCCTTTGCTGCTGGCCTGCGCGAGCGCAGGCAGCAACAAAAGGAGGATGACGAGGTGGAGACGTGTTCTCATTCTCAGATTACTTCATAAGGAGCATTTTCCGGGTCGAGACATACGATCCGGCTTCGATGCGATACAGATACATTCCTGAACTGAGCCCACTGGCATCAAACGAGACCGAGTGGGTTCCCGATGGATAAGCGCGGTTGTTTACCAAGGTGGCCACGGTCTGACCCAAGGCGTTGTACACGGTCAGGGTCACCGGCGCCGCTTCAGGAAGCGTGAAGCTGATGGCCGTGCTCGGGTTGAACGGATTCGGATAGTTCTGATTCAGACGATACTCGCCAGCGATCGCATCATTGCGGTTGTCGATGCTCGTGGCGGTGCGCTTGTTGGCACCAGCCACGGCAACTGCCGCGAAATCCGAAGGCTGCTGAAAGTAGAGTGGACTGAAGCTCGGCTTCCAGCTTGTGGTCACCAAGTAACGGGCCTGCTCCCAGAAAAATGGGCGTGCGTCGTTCGCATCATCCACGATCATCAGACTGAATGGAATGTATTTGATCTCGTTCGCCCCTGGTGCGGTGAATGGAGCATCAGAGGTGAACAGAGTAGGTTCGCGGAGCTTGGCGGCTTCGAATGCCACGAGCATCTTGTACCCGATCTGCGCTCCGGCTTGATTCAAGATGGGCGCAAGCAGTGGCTCGAAGGCGAACGGATAGTTATTCAATCCACCGAAGGTCACATACAGTTTCGGATTCTGCGGGCGGGCGGTCTCTGTGTTCGTGGTTGTCGGGCGGAAAGCAAGAGTATAATCCGGATTGTCGCCCCGGCCATCGGCGCGATTGGTCGAACCGGTCACGAAATTCACAGAGTAGGAACCGATGCGCATTTCCACTTGGTCGCGCTTGTATGCGTTCCAATCGAGATTGCCTTGGGTATCCACAATCGGGTTGTACACCAAGTCGTTGTCCAAAACTTCGATATAGGCATAGAAGATGATCTCACCTTCACTGTCGCCATAGCCAACCCAGGCTTTACCACTCACGATGTCGTCGTTTGGCGGCCGCCGAATCGCCGCAGACGTGCTCGCTTTCATTTCGAACGGCTTGATGACCGTCGTCGGAAAACCGGCGATGCTCATCGTGCGGGTATCGAGGCTGTTCAAGACTTGGGCTTCTTCTTGCGGCGTGAATTTGAAGATGTAGGAATCATGGCGGCCTGATGCGGCGACTGTAACCCGACTCTGAGTCACATCCCGGTTCTCCGTACTCCACAAGTTGGTGGCCGTGACCGCATAGTGGTAATTATGAGTCGCATCATCAGGGTGTGGAGACACGATCCGATGCTCGAGCGTCAGCGGCTCGCTGGCATTGAGAGTCTTCCAGAAGAAAACTTTCGGATCGTTGATGTCTGTGATCTGGCTACCGCTGTAATACACGTTGTAGGCGCTGATATCGGCGCCCCGAGTCCAGCTTACCGTATTCACACTGTTTTGCGAAACAGCCGCCAGACCTGACGCCGGTGGGGGTGGGTTCTTGGTTTTTTCAAGATCCGTGTTGCGGCGACCGATGTAGAAATTGTCAATCCAAACCGGACCGTTGATACTTGGATCGGGCTGATCCCAAAATATTCCGAACCGACGGGTGCGATTGAAGTTGAATTCGCGCCAGTTCGGGTGCGTCACCTGAGTGATGGCTCCGATGGCGTCGTCATAGGCTCCCCAATACTCCCAACGGGCATCATGCGCGCTCAACCTTCCGCCTTGCCTAGGTGAGCCGTTCGGGTTTTTGCCGACCTTTGCCGAATCAAGAGCGTTTCTGGTCAGTTGCGGAAAAGGCAGGGCCACGTTGATCCAGCGGCCCGAGTGCACAGAATCCGGAAAATTGTAATAAAGTCGGAAACTGATGTTGTTGCTCGGACTGCTGTCAAGCATGATGAAACGTGGCTTTCCAGGTGCCACCGAATTGACCGGAGACGACCAGATACGGAAAAAAATGGAGTCTCCCGCGGCGATGTTCGCGGTGATGTCCACACCGTTGGGCCAGTTGAAGCCCTCGATGTTGTTCCAGTTGCCTTGATTGAATTCGACGACACGGTTTCCCGGAGTTGTGGGATCGTCACGGTAGGTCAAAGACACATCCCCCGGAATACTCACATTTCGCCCATCCACGAAGAAGATGAACTCACTCCCTAGCGCAGGTGCCTGGGCGAACATCGGTTTGCTCGGCATGGACAGAGCGACCAAAACCGAGAGTGCTGCAACAATAGTAGTACGGATCGTCATGCGGATACCTCATTGAATAGGATAGATTGGAAGCGCTTCGCTTCATCCTGCAAACATACTATCCAGCATCCTTAATTGCAACGCGATTTTGAAAAAAAATTTCATGATTTGTGCAAAAAATTGCATAAATCATCTCTAACATGCTAATCCTCAATGCTTTAGATGATAACGGCCGGAATGAATTCCATCGACATCCGCACTAAAGTGTTATTTTAGATGATTCACCTTAATTATGAAAGTCACTCTACAAGATATCGCTAACGCCACGGGGTATTCGATATCTACGGTATCGCGAGTACTCAGCGGTTCGACCAAGATCTCGGGCTCCGCCCGAACAGACATCATCGCGGCGGCGCAACGGCTGAAATATCCGCTGAACCGCATACGTCCGTCCGATAAGAACCAGACCAAACTGAATGTGGCCCTGATCACCGATTTCCATGAGGGCGAGTTCTATTCCAGTTATTTCCACGGATTTGCGCAAACCGCACCATCTCTGAATCTGCGCCTTTCCCTGATCAGCCTGATCAATGCGAAAGAGGAAATCAAGGAGTACATCGGTCAGGAATCCGATCAGTATTACGATGGCGCCATCTTGTTCGTGCCCGCGCTCACACGTGAAGACTATGTGACTCTGATGGGATACCTGCCCGAGCAATTCCCCATCATTTCGAACGCGTTGATCGAGAGTCCGGTGATCCCGACCATCACCTTCGACGGTTATAGCGGCGGACACACCGCCGCGGAGTATTTCGACCGTAAGAAGTACAAGACCGCCGGCAATGTGATCGGCCCCTCGAACAAAGCCGAAACCCGTTTCCGGAGAATGGGATTCAACGACTATTGCAAGAAAAGCGGCTCCAACCTGACCCTTACATGGGAATACCAAGGTGATTTCAGCTTCCAATCAGGGGTGGATGCTTTCGCGGATTGGAAACGCCAAACCAACCCTCCAAGAGCCATCTTCCTTAGCAACGACCTGATGGCCTCCGGTTTCATGGAGGCCGCACGCATGGAAAAGGTGATGGTTCCGGAGGATGTCGCCGTACTGAGTTACGACGATCTGCCGATGTGCCGCCATTCCCATCCGGAAATCAGTTCCATCAGAACCGACTTCACGGAATTGGCCTTCGCAACTCTGAGAACCCTGAAAGAAAGGATTTTGCACCCGGAACATGGCGTTGGTGTGCAGAGCCTTATTCCGATCAAACTGATCGTGCGCGGCTCGAGCTAAGGCCTATTTCTGCAAAAATTTTCATTATTTCTTGCAAAGGTTTGCATTGTGTGGTATCGTTGTCACTATGTCGCCACGATTTCCATCTACATTCCTCTTCGGTGTCGCAACGTCCAGCTACCAGATTGAAGGTGCCGAGTTTGATAACGGAGCCAGCGCAAGCATCTGGTCTGAATTTTCCCGTCGTAAAGGAGCCATACAAGACGGCTCTACTGGTCTGATCGCTTGTGATCATTACCATCGGTACGACGATGATGTGGCCCTTATGGCCGAGATGGGTATGAAAGCCTATCGTTTTTCACTGTCTTGGGCGCGAATCTGGCCTGATGACTCCGGAATACCGAATCCTGATGGCGTCGCGTTTTACCGTGATCTGCTCAAAACCCTTCATCAAGCGGATATCCAACCGGTGATCACTCTCTATCACTGGGATCTGCCGATGTATTTGCATGCGAAAGGTGGATGGATCAGCCCGGATTCGCCGGCCTGGTTCGCAAACTATGCCCTGAAGACCGTGGCTCTGTTCAACGATCTTTGCGACGATTTCATCACCCTCAACGAACCTTGGGTCTTCATGCACAAGGGATACCTCACCGGTGAACACGCTCCCGGCCTCGCCGACCGCAAATCCGCTGGAAGCGCCTATGTGAACATTCTGAGGGCCCATCGCCTGTCTATGGAGAAACTTCGCGAAGCATTCCCGAGCCTGCATTTCAGCATCGCTTGCAATCTGGCGCAAATCGATGCGGCCAGCGAGAGTCCCGATGATATCGCCGCGGCCGAGCGCCACCATTCCTACATGAACGAATTGTTCATGCTTCCTTGGTTCAAAGGCCGGATTCCTCAAATCGCATACGACCTCTTTCCGGAAGAAACATCCACTTTGAAATCCTTGGATGGAACGGATCCCATCCGTCACGACATGGTCTGCATCAATTATTATAGCCGTTCGATTGTCCGCCATAGCGAAGGATCTTTTCTGGATGCTGAATTCGTGACCCCGCGCGGGGAAGTCACTTCGATGAACTGGGAGATATCGCCGGCAGGTTTCACAGAAGTGCTACTCTGGACCCATGATCTCACCCAAACTCCGATCTGGGTCACTGAGAACGGTAGCGCGTGGCATGATGTGGTCGAAAATGGCGAAATTCTGGACCAACGGCGTTGCGACTATCTGTGTTCCCATCTGGAAGCCATGAATGCCGCCATCAAGGCCGGTGCGGATGTGAGAGCCTACTTCGCATGGTCGCTGATGGATAATTTCGAATGGGAGTGCGGCTATGAGCAACGCTTCGGCTTGGTACATGTCGATTTCAACACTCAAAAACGAACCCTTAAACAAAGCGGCCGTTTGTACTCGGAGATCGTCCGAAGCCATGAGCCGCTCTTAGAGCCTAACTGATTGAAACCGATTATCCTTGCGCTCTTAGCGGCACTCGTCCTTAACTGCTCCCTTGGATATGCGCAAACCACCGCGCCGTATCTGAATCCCTCAGCTTCTGTGGATGAGCGGGTCGAAGATCTGCTTTCCCGCATGACCTTGGCCGAGAAAATCGGGCAGATGACCCAGATCAACGTCGATCTGATCAACCTGAAGAAAGACAATTACGCCTACCTCGACACCGCGAAATTCCGCGCATCTGTCCGGAATCATCATGTGGGCTCTTATTTGAACGGATTCGCGATCTCGGCGGATGATTGGTTCACCTACTTCCACGACATGCAACGCATCAATCTGGAAGAATCGCGACTCAAAATCCCTCTTCTGTATGGTGTGGATCACATGCATGGCGCCAGTTATCTCAAAGGGTCGACGATCTTCCCTCATAATCTGAACATCGGCGGCACATTCAACGATGCTCATGCCCGTGCCATGGGGATCATCACCACGCGCGAAGCCGGCGATCTCGGTCATAGCTGGATTTTCGCCCCTGTTCTGGATGTGGGACGTGATCCGCGCTGGCCTCGATTCTACGAGACCTTCGGCGAAGATCCGTTGGTCGCTTCGAGAATGGGTGCCGAGTTCGTCAAAGGAATCCAGGATCCGCAGGCTGCCGCTCCTTACCGTGTTGCCGCCACCGCCAAGCACTTCATCGGGTATTCGACCCCCACAACCGGATGGGACCGTTCCCCGGCGCTCATTCCCGATCAGATGATGCACGAAGTGCATCGTCCCTCCTTCCAAGCTGCGATCGATGCCGGCATCAAAACCGTGATGATCAATTCGGGCGAAGTGAATGGAGTTCCGGTGCATGCCAGTCATGAGATCCTTACCACCTTACTGCGTGAGAAGATGGGATTCACGGGCGTGGCTGTGACTGATTGGGCCGACATCATCAAACTCACCGGCCTGAACAAAGAAATGTATCAGCAGGCGCATTTCCATCGCATCGCTGAAACGGAGAAAGAAGCCACTTACAAAGCCATCATGGCCGGCGTGGATGTGAGCATGACGCCGATGACCTATGAATTCGTGGGCTACATGCATGAATTGGTGGATGAGGGCCGCATTCCGATGGATCGCATCGATCTGTCGGTCCGCCGAATCCTCCGCCTCAAATTCGAGCTGGGGCTTTTCGAACATCCGATGCCGCGCAACGACCGCTTCGACCGCATCGGAACTCCGGAGAACAAAGCGAAAGCCTTGGAAGCGGCGCGCGAGTCGATCGTGCTACTTCGCAATGAAGGCGGAATCCTGCCCTTGAACCGCGCTCCACGCAAGATTCTACTCACCGGCTCCAATGCCGATTGCAAACCCTGTCTGAATGGCGGATGGACGATGGAATGGCAAGGCGGTAACGAATCGCATTATCCGGCCGACCACCTCACCATCTTCACCGCACTGAAGAGAGAGTTTCCGAACACAACTATCGTGCTGATCTCCGATGTCGGAGCGCCGGGTAGCGCCCAGCGCCGGCGATTCGATGCCGAAGCCCGCACATCGGATCTGATCATCGCCGCGGTCGGAGAAAAGCCTTACACCGAATTCGTGGGCAACATCACCGATCTGACGATGCCGCAAGCGGATGTGGCGGTGATGCGCGCCGTGAAAACCACCGGACGCAAGCATGGATGGATCCTGATCGGAGGACGTCCGCGTGTGATTCCGGAGGATTTGACAGGCGCGGACTTCGTCCTTTTCGCGGGGCTTCCCGGTTTCGAAGGGGCTCAGGCCGTAGCGGAGATCGTATCGGGAGCGGTGAATCCGAGCGGGCGCCTCTCGTTCACGTATCCAAAACATGCCGGTTATTTCAGCACCTATGATCACAAGCCCACCGACCAGACTTCCTCGCAATGGGATTTCGGGCACGGATTGAGTTATACCACGATCACGTACTCCGAATTCGCGCTCGATCGGAAGGAGCTGACCCGGGAGGATGCGGTCGTCGCCTCGGTGAGGATCACGAATACAGGGACCAGAGACGCGAGGCACAGCGTGCTTTGGTACATCACCGACGACATCGGCAGCATCTCGCGGCCGGTGAAGCAGCTCAAGCATTACGAATCGATCACACTCGCAGCGGGAGAATCCAAAACCGTGAGCTTCACCATCCGTCCAGGCACGCATTTCACATTTCCCGACAAGAACGGAAATCGGCTTCTTGAAAACGGTCGATTCATCATCCGCGTGGCCGACGCCTCCGAAGCGGTGATCCTCAAATGAAAAAAGCCCGGTGGATTTCTCCATCGGGCTTTTTCATTGTGCAAGTAGTGAAGCCAGGCTTCGTCTTGTTTAGGGTTGGTTACGCATCGAGAAAACTTCTCAACACGGTTTGCAAAATACCACCGTTGCGGAAATAATCCACCTCCACCGGTGTATCAATTCTGCAAACCGCGGCGAAGGTCTTCACCGTTCCATCGGTCTTGGTGGCGCGTACGGCGACTTGCTGTTTCGGCTTGATGTGATCGTCGATCACAAAGTCGAACGTCTCGCTACCGTCCAATCCGAGCGATTCAGCGGTATCGCCCACGTTGTATTGAAGCGGCAGAACGCCCATGCCCACCAAGTTGGAACGGTGGATGCGCTCGAACGATTCGGCGATCACGGCGCGGACGCCCAGTAAGTTTGTGCCTTTCGCAGCCCAGTCGCGAGACGAACCCGTTCCGTACTCTTTTCCGGCCAACACCACCAACGGTGTGCCGAAAGTCTGGTACAGGATGGATGCGTCGTAAATGCTCATCACTTCGCCGGAAGGCAGATAGGTGGTCATTCCGCCCTCGGTTCCCGGAGCCATCTGGTTTTTCAGACGCACGTTGGCGAAGGTTCCGCGCGTCATCACGCGGTCACTGCCACGACGTGAGCCATAAGAGTTGAAATCGACAGGTTGAACTCCGTTCTCAAGCAAATAACGGCCAGCTGGCGAGTCTTTCTTGATGTTTCCCGCGGGAGAAATATGGTCGGTGGTGATGGAATCGCCCACTTTCACCAACACACGAGCGCCATGGATCGGCTGGATGGGTGAAGTTTTGCGATCCATATTCTCGAAGAACGGAGGAAGTTGGATATATGTGGATGCATCATTCCACTCATACAAATCGCCGGTAGGCACAGGAATCGCGTTCCATTCGTCGTTGGAATCGGCGATGCCGTCGTAATTCTTATGGAACAGATCCGGGCGAACCGCATTTTCCAAATGCTCGGCGATGTCCTGCGTGCTTGGCCAAATGTCTTTCAAGTACACATCCTGACCGTCATTCCCTTTTCCGATGGGTTCGGTGGTGAGGTCGATGTCCACGGTTCCGGCCAAGGCATAGGCCACCACAAGCGGTGGCGAAGCCAGGTAATTGGCTTTCACGTTCTGATGGATGCGTCCCTCGAAGTTCCGGTTACCGGACAATACGCCGGCCACGATCAGGTCTCCATCCGCGATGGCTTTTTCAACGGCTTCGGGCAACGGACCTGAGTTTCCGATGCACGTGGTGCATCCGTAACCGACCAGGTTGAATCCGATCTGGTTGAGGTACGGCGTGAGGCCGGCTTCATCCAAGTAATCGGTGACCACACGTGAACCCGGCGCCAAAGAGGTTTTCACATACGGAGGAACGGTGAGGCCTTTTTCAACGGCTTTTTTCGCGACCAATCCTGCGGCGAGCATCACACTCGGGTTGGAGGTGTTCGTGCAACTGGTGATCGCCGCGATCACGACATCGCCGTGATGCATGTCGAGCGTGGTTCCGTTCTGATAGACGCCGACATTCGCCAATTTCTCATCCGACAGCGAAAAGCCTTTCGTGGCTTCTTTGGCGGTGAGCGAGTGGTTGAATCCGGCTTTCATGTCCTTGAGGGAGACGCGGTCTTGCGGACGCTTAGGTCCGGCCAAGCTCGGCTCCACGGTGCCCAGATCCAAGTGGAGAGTGTCTGTGAAGACCGGATCGGCGGTTTCGTCGGTGCGGAACAGGCCTTGGAGTTTGGAATAGGCTTCGACGGTCTGCATAAGGACTTCGTCGCGACCTGAGCGGCGCAGATAGCGCAATGCCTCGGCATCGATTGGGAAGAAGCCGCATGTGGCGCCGTATTCAGGAGCCATGTTGGCGATGGTGGCGCGGTCTGGCAGACTCATATTGGAGAGTCCGGCTCCGTAGAATTCGACGAATTTGCCGACTACGCCTTTCTTACGGAGCATCTCCGTGACGGTGAGCGTAAGGTCGGTGGCGGTCACTCCTTCCTTCAGTTTTCCGGTGATCTTGAATCCGATCACTTCGGGAAGCAGCATGTAAATGGGCTGCGAAAGCATGACGGCTTCCGCCTCGATGCCGCCTACGCCCCATCCAAGGATTCCGAGTCCGTTGATCATCGTGGTATGGGAATCGGTGCCGACGAGCGAATCGGGATACACCACGATGCTGTCGTCTTCCGGACGCGACCATACCGCTTTGGCCAGATACTCCAAGTTCACCTGGTGCACGATGCCTCGGGCCGGCGGAACGACCGAAAAGTTTTCGAAGGCTTTTTGTCCCCAGCGCAGAAACTGATACCGCTCGAAATTGCGCTCGAATTCGATTTTCATGTTTTCGAAAAAGGCGAATTCGGAACCGAACAGATCCACCTGTACCGAGTGATCGATCACAAGATCCACCGGAACGGTCGGATTGATTTTCTTCGGATCGCCACCCATCTTCGCCATGGCATGTCGTAATGCGGCCAAATCAACCACAGCCGGAACACCCGTGAAATCCTGAAGCACCACTCGCGCTGGCTTGAACGGGATTTCGATATCTCCCGGGTTCGCCGCGTTGTAGGCTGCGACTTTGCGCACATCGTCTTCGGTCACCACATATCCGTCGCACTCGCGAAGAACGGCTTCAAGAAGGACTTTGATGGAAAACGGAAGGCGGCTCACCGCGCCGAACCCTTTGTTTTCGAGATCGGCAATACTGTAATAATAGGCCGAACCAGAGCCGGTCTGAAAGGATTTGCGGGTGCCTAAGCTGTTTTTTGACATGGCGGAATGAGTCAGAAATAGGATGATTTTATGGGTGGAAAGATACGTGTTTTAGCGCTCATTCAGGTCAGTTGAGCACTTCTTGATTGCAGCACAGCATGATAACTCTCTTTCATTTCGGCGTTCAAGTGTGAATTCTCGACAATGGAATCGATAGTAGGTCGAAGCTCCATCCAACGATCACGAGCATTGGAAATCTGCTTCGGATTCAACCCCATGTTGCCTCCGAATTGGCGGAAATCCTTCCATGACAGTTTTCGACGCTTACCGTTTATGGCCAATGCCAATTGGTTCGGATCGGATGTCATCACAATCGCTGTGCAAAGAAGATCATACGACGGAGCAAACCTCCAACCTTTCTCAGGATCTCGGATCATGGAGAAGTTTTTCAAATGCATATCACTATTCCCCGTCAGAAAGGAGAACAGCGTCACCTCGAAGTATCGCAACAGGTCTAAAAACGTATTTTCAGAATGGAGTCGGATCTGCTTACTGATTTGCTCATGTGAACCATGATATTTGTCTTCAGTCAGGCGCTCCGTCAATTGGCACATGTCTTCCATCGGGAGCTTGGAACCATTCGACATTCGATCTATCCTTGACGTGATGTAAGCCAGCTCCCCTTCCTTCATCCTAACAAGAGAAAATGGAACGGTTTCCAATCCATATGCACGAGCCATCTTCATCGTGACATGTTCATTTTCAGGCAATTGGGGCCACCGATCGGATTGGGGCTTGAGGATGTGATTTCCATCAAACCCGATGATGGTCAGTTTGGAACTGCCTTTAACCGACTGTTCAATCTCGATAGACACTTTGGATTGAACCCCCGTGACCATGATGCTTGCCTTTGCCATCCGCTTGGCCAGATTCCGTATTTCATCCATGGTTAAATCAATATCGGTAATGGAATCCGGATCAAGTTTGAACAGGTTACTCATCGGATTCCTCCTGTTGGATGGAAATATCACCGATGCAATCTTTACATAATGCGAGAAGCAAGCCGAAGCGGTCTCGGGAACTCAATTTCCAAGTCTCCACAGCCACGTCTAACAACCATCCCTCGGGAATGAGTCCATCAAAGAACGGAATCATGGTTTTGGAATGAATTTTCGGCATGTTCAACGGCAACGTGAGGCTTACTGGTAAGGCATCCGGTCGATTTCGATAGCCCTCGTCATAAACGAATTCATATCCTGTTTCCAACTGACGGATGGTACCACAATAGTCACCGCTTCGATACACTTTTGCCGATCTAAAGCTCATTTGAAGACTCCTTCCGATCCAATGGAATCGGCCCTAGTGTTCGGCCAAACAATCTCAATACCATATTCACCTTATCGGTACGCAATGTTGTTTTGCCTTGCTCCAGATCGCGGATGAACCTCAATCCAACGCCTGCCATTTCTGCAAGGCGTTCCTGGGTCAAACTGTGGGTCTTTCTCATCCCTTTCACAAAACGGACCAATTCGCTCATGAAATCATCCTTATCGGGTATAATCTAGTTGAATTATAGAAGAATATACCCCATCAGGTATAGATTGTCAATTCCACTATCATCTATACCCGTTCGGGATTACGAAATCAACATTCTTAGCCGATCGCCTTCTTGTAATGCGCTTCCACGGCCGCCCAGTTCACCACGCTCCAGAACTGGCGCACATAATTCGCTCTCAGGTTCTGATGTTTCAAGTAATACGCATGTTCCCAGACATCCAACCCGAGAACGGGTGTTTTGCCAACCATGAGCGGGGAATCCTGGTTTGGGGTGGTCATGATCTCGAGTTTCTTATCGGCATTCACCACCAGCCAGGCCCATCCCGATCCGAACACCCTCATCGCGGCGTTGTCGAACAGCTCATACAGATTTCCGGGCGACCTGAATTCGGCAAGAACCGCCGGATAGAACGTGGGCGCATTGGTGCGATCCGGCTCGTTCCAGGTTCCCGGCTTGTGCAGAATGGACCAGAAAAACGCGTGGTTCGCGTGTCCGCCACCGTTATTGATCACCGTCTGACGAATGGAAGCGGGCACTTCGGAAATCCGCCTCATCAACTCCTCGATCGGAATTCCGAGCAGCGGAGATCCTTCCAAAGCGCGGTTCACATTGGTGATGAAGGCCTGATGATGCTTGCTATGATGGATCTCCATGGTCAGCGCATCGATATGCGGCTCCAGCGCATCATAAGCGAACGGCAGCGGATCTAACACATAGGGCGAGCCGCTTCGAGCGAAGCCAACTCCGGGAATGGAAGCCAGTCCCAAAAGCGCGGCGCCTTTGAGAGTAGAAGTGATCATGTCGCGACGGTTCATCATGGTAATCGGTTATTGGGAATCGGGAATCGGGAATCGGGAATCGGGAATCGGGAATCGGGAATCGGGAATCGGGAATCGGGAATCGGGAATCGGGAATCGGGAATCGGGAATCGGGAATCGGGAATCGGGAATCGGGAATCGGGAATCGGG
>CAMTWZ010000023.1:0-36694 GCA_947085565.1 uncultured Bacteroidota bacterium | reverse complement strand
CGCATCACCACCTCCGGCACGGGAACCCGCCCGAAATACACTGGCCATGCGTTTGATGATGAGACCAACCTCCACAACATGCACTGGCGGCGGCAGATCCCCAGGTACGGGGTGTTTCGCACGCCAGATCCGATGGCGGATTCCTACCCGGGTTGGAATGCGTATGCGTATGTGATGAATGATCCGATGTCGAATACAGATCCGGCTGGGATGTTTCCTTGTGGTGATGGGGATAAGGAGGCATGCAAGCTACCCGAAGGTACGGTCACAGCGAAGCGAGATGGGGCGAGTACCTATCCTCTTACGATGGCTACTTGGAGAGTAATTCAGGCAGATGCAGGAACCCCTGATAGAACAGATATCATGTGGCAGAAGTGGGTAGCATTGGGTACAGCCTTAGCTGCATTGTATGTAAAGGAAGCATATATTGATCCATATTTGACAACTTCTACGGTATCAATAGATTGGAACTATGCCCCTTCCTCTCCTGAAGAATTATCTGATGAGTGGGTAGAAACACCTACACTGGCACCAAACAGGCGTGATTTTGTAAACAAAAAGACTGGTGAAAAAATATCGTATGATAAGGGACAAGATGGGAAACCTGGAAATCGCGGGAAAGATCATTGGCATAGACATAACCCAAGAAAAACCGGTGATAAAGATGCATATCTCGACAAAAATGGGATTCCTGTACCCAAAAACAGTATCCCGTCACATATACCAGCAGGCGGAGGAAACTAAATGATAAATTTGCCTCAACATCTTGAAGAAATAGATTTGCACGATACAATTTTTAGTAGCATCACATTAGATATTAAAAACATCTCTTGTAGGATAATTACAAGATTATGGGATGAAGAGATTAGTGACTATGCTTCCCTGGTTATTGACTTTCTTAATCTGACTCTATTTAATATAGTCCAAGGTGTTGACGGTCTCTATAATCATGATGATATCTTGGAGTTCAATATCAAAGAAGAGACCGACCATTTTGAATACGAGTTTATTTTATATAGTAATAAATATGGAACAATAAGAACCATCCAAATACATTCCCAGAAGGCGACTTTCAAATTTGAGGATTAACAGCTTCACCTACGATGGCCGCAATCAGATGCGCACGGCTGATTACGAATATCATAATGGCAGCACCTGGGCCGACCGCTACGACTTCGACATCGGCTGGATCGGTTACAACCGGGACGGCGGCATCACCTTGATAGTTCTATCAAAAAGTGTGTCTCGCCCTAACGGGTATATTGGAAGGGTCTCCTCGTAACGTGTTTAGATGTTGTGGTTCATCCGCTGCCGCAACGCCTCGTAGCATAACAACGCCGCCGAGACCGACGCGTTGAGGCTTTCCACCTCGTTGTGCATCGGGAAATTCACCTTGAAATCGCACAGCTCGAGGGTTTTCTGACGGATGCCGTCGCCCTCACTTCCTACCACGATCACGAGCGGGGAGACCAGGTCCTGTTTCCAGGCGGGTTGCGGTGCCGATTGGTCCAAGCCGCATACCCAGAACCCTGCATCTTTGAGATCGCGCAAGGTCAGATTGATGTTGGTCACCCGGATGATGGGAACCATGCCCACGGTTCCGGCTGAAGTCTTATAAACGACCGCATTCACTGGCGCTTGGCGGTGCTTGGGAACGATGACGCCCGCCACGCCCGCCGCCGCGGCGGTGCGCAAGATGGCCCCGAAATTCGCGACGTCTTCGAGCTCGTCGAGCACCATCACGATCGGGTTCGTTTTCACATCCACTGTCTCAATCCAATCTTCGTATTCACTGTATTCGACGGCGCTCAGGGTGGCCGCCACGCCTTGGTCGTTTACGGCGCCCACGAGGTCGGCGAGTTTGCGTCCGGGCACGCGGCGCACCGGAATGCGGTTCTCCGAGGCCATGGACTGGATGTCTTGCAGCGGACCCATCGGCGCCGTGTCTTTCAGCCAAATGGTTTCGATGCGGCGTGGCTCGCGTTTGAGTTGTTCTTCGACCGGCTTGCGGCCGTAGATCGTCAGCGTTTCTTCCATATTTTCCTGTGAATTCAACCCAAAGGTACACAGATGACGCCCGAAATCGAATCCACCCTCATTCTGCATGTCGGAAAAACCCACGCCGATGTGCCCATAGCCGTTAAAAAAGAGCTTTTGAACAAAAAGAAAAACCGCCATGTCGTGATGGCGGTCGTGAATGTGCTCGCTTTGGCCTCGTTCGGGTATGCGTTTTCTACCGGACTCAGCACATTGCCCGATTGGGTGTTCTCGGTGTTGGTCGTGGTCTTCGGTGCGAACATCGCCATGATTTTTTGGCAACGAAACCTCATCAATAAGGCTTTAGCGTTTTTGGATGAGCCGGTGAATCCGTAGTTTATGCATCCATCCACCTAAGCCATCCGGCATGTCTACCAAATACGTGTTTGTCACCGGAGGGGTCACCTCCTCCCTGGGCAAAGGGATCATTTGCGCCTCATTGGGCCGTCTTCTGATCGCACGCGGACTCAACGTCACCATCCAGAAACTCGATCCATACATCAACGTGGATCCCGGCACCATGAACCCCTATGAACACGGGGAAGTGTATGTGACCGACGACGGCGCCGAAACCGATCTCGATCTGGGTCACTACGAGCGGTTTCTGGACCTGCCGACCTCCCAGAAGAACAATGTCACCACCGGTCGCATCTATTACGATGTGATCTCCAAAGAGCGCAAAGGCGCGTATCTGGGGAAAACCGTGCAAGTGGTTCCTCACATCACCGACGAGATCAAGTCGAAAGTGCTGGATCTGGGTCGAAGCGGCCATTACGACGTTGTGATCGTGGAAATCGGCGGAACCGCAGGCGACATCGAAGGACTTCCGTACTTGGAAGCCATGCGCCAGATGCGTTACGAAGTGGGCCGCAAAAACACGCTGAGCATCCACCTTACGCTGGTTCCCTACCTCAAAGCCGCGGGCGAGCTCAAGACCAAGCCCACGCAGCACTCGGTCAAAACCTTGCTCGAAATCGGTCTTCAGCCCGATATTTTGGTTTGCCGCTCCGAACATCCCATCGACGCGAACATCCGCCGCAAAATCGCGCAGTTCTGCAACGTGGATCTGGAAGATGTGATCGCTTCGCTGGATGCGGACTCGATTTATGAAGTCCCGCTCTTGATGCAAGCCGAAGGACTCGACACCCGGGTCATCGAAAAACTGAACATCCAGACCGGCGCGCCGGATCTCACCACGTGGAACACCTTCGTCGACCGCGTGGTGCATCCCAAGAAATCCGTGAATATCGCGTTGGTCGGCAAATATGTGGAGCACCACGACGCGTACAAATCCATCGTCGAGGCCTTCATCCATGCCGGCGCAGTCAACGATGCGAAAGTGAACCTGCGATGGGTGCAGAGCGACGACATCACCGATGAGAACGTGGTCAAGACCTTGAAAGGTGTGGACGGCATTCTGGTGGCACCCGGTTTCGGCGGACGCGGAATTTCCGGCAAACTTGCCGCCGTGCATCATGCGCGCACGCAGGGAATCCCCTTTTTAGGCATCTGTCTGGGCATGCAATGCGCCGTGATCGAATTCGCGCGCAACGTCTGCGGCTTGAAAGATGCGAACAGCACCGAGTTCGATGAGGCCTCGCCGCATCCTGTGATCGACATCATGGCCGAGCAGAAACTGGTGACCGACAAAGGCGGCACCATGCGCTTGGGTAAATTCGCGTGCGATCTGGAAGCGGGCACGAACGCCATCCGCGCGTACGGATCGGAGCACATCAGCGAGCGGCATCGCCATCGCTACGAATTCAACAACGGGTACAAAGCGCAGCTCACCGGCAAAGGACTCAAGATTTCGGGTGTGAATCCGGATCGCGGACTGGTCGAGATCGTCGAAATTCCGGAGCATCCGTGGTTCGTCGGGGTTCAATTCCATCCTGAACTGAAAAGCACCGTCACCAAACCGCATCCCTTGTTCGTCGGCTTTGTGAAAGCGGCCCTCGAGCGCGCGGAAACCGCATGAGCGCGAATCCCTTCACGGGTCGCGTGAGGGTGAGGGTGCTCGGACTGCTGGTCGAGGACGGAAAAACGCTGATGGTGCGGATCGATCCCGGCACCACGTCCGAGCCCTTCTGGGCGCCGCCCGGAGGTGGCGTTGAATTGGGTGAAAGCTTGGAGGATGCGCTGAAGCGTGAGTTCCGTGAAGAGACGGGCTTGGAGATCGAGGTCGGAGAGCTGGCCGACGTGAAGGAGTTCATCCAGCTGCCTTGGCACGCGGTCGAACTGTATTACCATGTGAAGCGAGTGGGAGGGGAGTTGAAGCTCGGCTCCGATCCGGAATTACCGGAGGGCGGGCAGATGATTCTGGAGATTGGGTGGGTCTGAAGACCCACCGCGAGAAGATGAAATGAATTAGTACCCGATCTTTTTGCTCTTAGCCGATTGATGTGGTTCATCTTTTTGCAAAAGGAAGTTGAGGGCTTCGTAAACATCCTTGAACTGTTGGTCATACCGACTCTCAAGCTTGCGTAATTTTTCCGTTAATTCAGTATTCGACAAAGCAAACTGTCTCAAAAACACGAATGCCCTAACAATCTGAATATTGACCTCAATTGCTTTAGCTCCACTTAGAACACTGGATAACATAGCTACGCCTTGTTCGGTGAATGCAAATGGCAAGTAGCGGGCGCCGCCCCAACTTGAGGTCGCAAATTGCGTCCTCAAGTTTTCAAACTCTTCTTCGGTCAGCTTGAACATGAAGTCTTTTGGAAATCGCTGCATGTTTCTTCGCACGGCTTCTTTGAGACGCTTTGTCTCAACCCCGTAGAGTTCGGCAAGGTCAGAATCCAACATCACGTTTTGTCCGCGGATTTCATAGATCTTATTCTGAATGGTCTGTAGTTGCACAAGTACTCTGAATATGAGGTTGTGGGTTGATGTCTCTGTTTGAAATTAATCGGATCCTCAAATTGCGAAAACATCCAAAAACGCCCCAACTATTTCGTTCCTGAATCCGTGCAGAAAGAGCCCCCACCTGAAGGCGGGGGTAAGTGTTAAGAATTCATCCCTCAATAAAAACCGAGCGAAAACCCAACTTTCGGATACCAAAGCTTCATCGTGGTGTCATACATGTACGCTGCGTTGGTGTAGAGGAACACGCGGTCAGTGGTCTCATAGTTAGGATAATGCCTCAGTATCAAAACGCTGCGGACCCCAATCGCCGTGGATGGTATGTAATTACCGGGCGAAATTCCGCAGACACTGCACGCACCTTCATAGGGTTCAGAGTCCACACCCGAATATCCCACATGATGTCTTACTATCATCGCTCCAATGGAAAAACCGATAGGATTCCCATCGAGCAGTCGATTCTGAAGGATTAGTTGCCAATTAAGAGGTTGTTGTTCGCTCCATCCCACCGATCCGGTCGCAAACAGGGAAGGGGATACTTTTACAGTCATATCAACCCCAATTGGAAAACCGAGCGCGAGGGAGAAAGCGTAATTCGGATTCGATGGAATCATCAGAATCGAATTTGTGGTCAATGACACTGGTAAGAACAGCTCATATCCGCCGGAGGTGCCGTTTTTTTGATTCAAGTAATCGGTCACACCGGATACCGGGTAATTATCGAAACTGAATCCCGCGATGGCATGCCCGTAACCGGCATAGGTCACAGTGCCATCACTTTCCACCTTTTTCTGAAACATCACCATCTCGCTCATCGGGTTGTGAACCGCGCAACCGGATAGCAGAAGTACAAGTAGTATGGGTCTCAAAGCAGAAGAAAGATGATGAAGAGATGAAATGATAAAGCGATGAACGTGTAGGCACTAAAGTATACCAATAAGCCAAGATCTTCCTACTTCCTACTTCAACCTTCCTACGTCCCTCGTCACACGTCCCACGTCACACGTCCATCGTCAAACGTATCTCCAACTCCACCTGCCAGTCTTTGAACTCCGCATTGTAGCGCGCGTCGATCACTTTGAAGCCTTCCTGCAAGCCCATCACGAGCATGCCCGGATCGCGGTTCGGGAAGGAGTGGTATTGAAGGGTGTCGAAGCCCGACAAATACACCCGGCTCATCATGAAATGCAACATGCGTCGCGCCACGCCTTTGCGTCGCCAGGCCGGGTCCACCGCGCCTTTGGCTGAGTAGAACACGGTGCGGTCTTTCGGGTAGCCCACCTTGAAGCCGATGAGTTCGCCGCCCATGTACGCGCCGATCACGAGAAGACCCGGATGGTCGATGTGCTGCACTAGCCGGGTTTCACCGAAGATGCGCTGATTGAGTTCTTGGATTTCGTGGACCTGTTCCACGGACAGTTCGGCGATGCTGAGGTCATCCATAATGAGGGCAATTATCGCTATTATTCGCCCTTAAGCTACACAATCCGGACCAAATTATGCGTCATTTCCTTCTGCTGTTTCTTGTTGTCTTGGCCGCTTGCGGCACCTCGAAGCCCGATCAGAATCTGCTCATCCACAATGTGAACGGATACGATTTGAACGAGGGTCGCGTGGAGCGGTTCACCGTGCTTGTGGTTCAAAATGGAAAGATCCTCGCCAAGGGCGATTCGACACTGCTCAACACGTATGATTTTCCCCGTAGGGATGGAGGCGGACTCACGCTCCTTCCCGGCCTGATCGATGCCCACGCGCACATCATGGGCTTGGGTAGCGCGATGATGTCGGTCGATCTGATGGGCGCAGCCACCAAACAGGAAGCCTTGGCCCGCATCAAGGCCTTCGCCGACACCAATCCGAATCAGGAATGGATCGTGGGAAGGGGATGGAACCAGACGCTCTGGCCCGAGAACGCGTTTCCGACCGCGGCCGACCTCGACGCCATCCTCCCCACGCGTCCTGTCGCCCTCGAACGCGTCGACGGCCACGCCACGTGGGTCAACTCCCGTGCCCTCGAACTCGCTTCCATCACCAAGGACACTCCGAACCCCGACGGCGGCGTGATTCTTCGCGACGCATCCGGCGCGGCGAGCGGCGTACTCATCGACCGGGCGTCGTATCTGGTTGATCGCGTCATCCCCGTCCCCACGCCCGCCGCCCGCCGCGAAGCCCTGGGCAAATCCCTCGCCAACATCGCTTCGAACGGACTCACCGGCGTGCACGACGCCGGCATCGGCGTCGCCGATTGGGCCCTATACAAAGACTTCGCCGACAAAGGCTACCTCTCCACTCGCATCTACGCGATGATTTCCGCCGCCGGAAGCACCTTTGACACCTTGGCCGCGAACGGACCCGTGATCGGTTACGCCGACCACATGCTTACCATGCGCTCGGTCAAGCTCTACGCTGATGGCGCGCTCGGAAGCCGCGGCGCCGCGCTGATGGAAGACTACTCCGACGACAAAGGCAACAAAGGGCTCCTGTTCTACACCACTCAGCAGCTCATTCCGATGTTCGAGAAAGTGAGCGGCAAAGGATTCCAGATCAACATTCACGCCATCGGCGACATGGCCAACCGCGCGGCGCTCGACGCCTTTGAAGCTGTATCCTCGCAGGGGAAAAACGCAGAGCTGAGACATCGCGTCGAACATGCTCAGGTCGTGGCGCTTACCGACATTCCCCGATTCAAATCGCTGGGCATCATCGCGTCGATGCAGCCCACGCACGCCACCAGCGACATGAACATGGCCGGAGCGCGGGTCGGAATTCACAGGCTTCGCGGCGCTTATGCCTGGCGCACGTTCCTGGAGCAGGGAACGATCATCGCGTCGGGCTCCGATTTCCCCGTGGAAGCGGTGAATCCGTTCTTCGGGCTGTATTCGGCGGTCACACGGATGGATTTCGATGGGAATCCGCCGGGCGGATGGTTCCCCGAACACCTGATGAGCCGCGCCGAAGCGCTGAAATCCTTCACCTTGGATGCGGCCTATGCCGGACATATGGAAGAAGTGACCGGAAGTCTGTCCGTCGGCAAGTATGCCGATTTCATACTTATCGATCGGGATTATTTCGAGGTCCCTGTATCTGAAATCCATCAGATCAAGGTGATGCAGACCTGGGTGGGCGGGAAGCAGGTGTTTCAACGGACCGACGAATGAGAGTCCGCCTCCATCAACTCAATCCTACCGTCGGCGACATTGACGGAAACGTGGCGGCGATCCGGTCGGCGTACGAAGCCGCATCCGCCCACAACATCGACCTGTTGATCGTCACCGAACTCGCGACCTGCGGCTATCCGCCGATGGACCTGCTCGAACGGCGTTCCTTCCTCGACCGGCTTCTGCGGGCCAACGCCGAACTCACCGCCATCACCGGCAGCACGGCTCTTGCGTTCGGAACGGTGACCGAGGCGCCCGTGACCTGCAGCCGTCCGATCTTCAATTCGGTGATCGTGGCCCGCCACGGCAGAGTGCTTTCCGAGGTGCGCAAAACCCTTCTCCCCACCTACGACATCTTCGATGAGTTCCGGTATTTCGAGCCGAACACTGAGTTCGCGCCCGTGGTGTTGGATGGAATTTCCTTCGGGTTCACCATCTGCGAAGACATCTGGAACGCCGAGAACGAGATCGTGTATCATCGCTATCTGGTAAATCCGGCCGAAGAGCTGGTGAATCGTGGTGCGAACGTGATTGTGAATGTGTCCGCATCCCCCTTCAGCAAACGCAAGGCCGATATTCGCCTGCAGATGCTCCGCAATCATGTGGCCAAACTGAACGTGCCGATTCTGTATGCGAATCAGGCCGGTGCGAACACCGAAGTGCTGTTCGATGGCGACTCGATGGCTTTGGGCGTGGATGGTGAAGTGATCGCGACCGCCGGTTTTTTCGAGGCCGCGTATTGCGACGTGGACCTTTCCGCAGACGGATCGATGCGATCGGTCGGGGTTTCGAATCCGCGTGAGTTCGTCCAGGAAGAGCGGGTGTTCCAGGCCTTGGTGATGGGATTGCGCGATTATTTCCGCAAATCGGGTCTTCCGCCGAAAGCCTTGCTCGGACTCAGTGGCGGCATCGACTCGGCCTTGGTCGCCGTGATCGCCGCCGAAGCGCTTGGCACCGACGCGGTGATGGGCATCACCATGCCTTCCGAATATTCCTCATCCGGAAGTGTGGATGATTCCGTGATTCTGGCTAAGAATCTGGGAATCCGCATCGAGACGGTATCCATCCGATCCATGTACGATCAGGCGCTGAACACCTTGGAACCTCTGTTTTCAGGAACGGAGTTTTCGTTCGCCGAAGAAAACCTGCAGAGCCGCATCCGCGGACAATTGCTCATGGCGGTATCCAATAAATTCGGTCATCTGGTGTTGAACACGGGTAACAAATCGGAAATGGCGGTCGGCTATTGCACCCTGTATGGGGACATGGCCGGCGGCCTGAGCGTGATTTCCGACGTGTATAAGACCGAAGTGTATGCGATCTGCCGCTGGTTGAACGAATTCTATTATCAGCGTGAAGTGATTCCGAACGCGATCCTGACCAAAGCGCCGAGCGCGGAGCTGCGTCCGGATCAAAAGGATTCCGATTCATTGCCGGAATATGACATTTTGGATGGGATTCTTCGCGCATACATCGAGGAGCAAAAGCCGCTTACCGAGATCGTGGCGACGGGTTATGACGCCGCGACGGTGGATCGGGTGGTGCGCTTGACCGATGGTGCCGAATACAAGCGTAGGCAGGCGCCGCCAGGGTTGCGCATCAGTGCGAAAGCCTTCGGGATCGGTCGCCGGTTGCCGATCGTGCAACATTGGCGTGAACAGTCGGCAACATAAAATGGGTATATTTGCGTTTTCGTACGATCACCCAACTCGTCGACCATGATTCGAATTTCTTCTCTGTCTTTTCTGATACTCGCCTTCGCTTTCACTGTGCATGCACAGGAGGGAAGGGTCACTTACCAACCTGTTCCAGATCCGCAACTGCCTTTCGACCCGCCTGTGAGAGTGGATGCGATTTGGGGGATGGGTCAGGCCGCGGCGGGGGCTGAAGACGCCGAGCGCGAGTTGGTCCGCCGCATCACGCAGGTGTACACGCTGCATGTGGCCCAGCTGCAATCGCAACTTGCGATGGATATCCTTTCGGCGGAACAGTATTTGTTGGAATCGATCACGGCGCTGCAATCCATCATCGATGAGTTTCCTGAAGCTCAGACCAACCGCCGCTACACCGAATTGTACCGCACCATTCTGATCGAGTATCAGAGTTTTTATGGAATCACCGAGCCGATCCGTGAGTCGGAAGGCGAGATTTTCGCCATTCTGGAAGACATGTTCGCGATCCAGGACGAGTTCCTGGATAATTCCAACCTCCTGCTTCCGCGTCGTGACGAACCGATGCCGACCACTGTGCCTCTGATCCTCAACGCGCAGGTACAAAGCCAGCTCGTGTATCTGACGCAGCGTCGGCCGGAGATCATGGAGCGCTGGTTGGAACGCTCGCAGACCTATTTCCCGATGATGCGCCGCATTTTCAAGGAAGAAGGCGTGCCAGAGGAGCTCATTCATCTGTCGATGATCGAATCAGGATTGGTTCCTGTGGCTCGGTCCAGCGCCAACGCGGTCGGACTCTGGCAATTCATTAAAGCCACCGGCGGCAGTTATGGTTTGGAAGTGAATTATTGGGTGGATGAGCGTCGCGATCCGCTGAAATCGACCCGAGCGGCGGCTCGGCACCTGAGAGACCTGTATGAGGTGTGGAACGACTGGCATCTGGCTTTGGCGAATTATAATGTGAGTCCGCGTCGCATTCGCAGCTCCATCCAATTGGCGAACGGTCAACGCGATTACTGGGCCATCTTTCCGTATCTGCCCCGCGAGACGCGCGGTTATGTGCCTGCGTATATCGCCGCGACAATGATTGCCATGAATCCGGAAGATTTCGGGTTCAAAAGAGTCCGAATGCCCGAAGAATACACGTTTGATGTCGTTGAAATCAAAGGATCCGTGGAGCTGAGCTCCTTAGCCAAATTGGCTGGCATCACTACCGAAGAATTGCGCACCATGAACCCGGAATTGCTCCGTTGGGCCACGCCTCCGGGTCCGCGTCCTTATCCGCTGAAAATCCCTTCCGGACGCAAAGAAGCTTTCATGCAGGAGTTTGAAACCGTTGCCGCTGTGGCAGTGAACGACATCACCATCCACACGGTGAAGAGAGGGGAATCGCTGGGGATGATCGCCAACAAGTACGGGATCACGGTACGTGAACTCATGGCGGCCAATGTGAATCTGAAAAGCACCATCCATCCGGGTCAGACCATCACCGTTCCGGTTCCGGGTGGCAGTGATGTCGCGATTCTTGCCGATTCCCCATCCAGGGCCAGAACCGCGGCTTCGGCAAGTTCGAGTACCACACGTTCCGCGGCCGCAGCCACCACCGCCACATCCACCTACCGAGTGAGATCTGGCGACAATCTTTGGGAAATCGCGAAACGTCATAATATGACGGTGAACCAGCTCAAGCAGATGAATAATCTGAGCAGCAATACGGTACGTGTGGGACAAGTGCTAAGAGTCGCCCGCAAAGGTTCGTAATGACACGTTTCCGCACTGTTTTTCTCTCCTTGGCTCTTGTCGGCATTGTTTTGTGGCAGGCCGACAGTTATTTCCAAATCAAGAAGAACTTCACGCTCTTCAGCGAAGTGTACGGGGAGATTTCCCGGCGCTATGTGGATGATGTAGAAGCCGGTTCCATGCTTCGCAACGGCATCAACGCCATGCTGGAATTGCTGGATCCGTACACCGTACTTATAGACGACGGCGACGACATGGTGATGGATATGATGCTGAAAGGCACGTACACCGGTGTCGGTATCGAAGTGGGCGCACGTGGCACCGATCTGGTCATCATCGCCCCGATCGAAGGATATTCGGCTTATGTGATGGGGGTCCGCTCCGGAGATGTGATCGTGTCGATCGATGGTATCTCGGTGAAAGGATACTCGGTCGAAGATCTGTACAATCTGCTCAAGGGAGAAGTGGGTACGAAGGTGACACTCACGATCCGTCGCGCTGGTTTCGATGAAACGCTCGATTTTGTGTTGGAACGCGCCAAAGTCTCGGTCACCAATGTGTCGTATGCCGGTTGGGTCGATAAGGAAAAAGGCGTGGCCTACGTGGCTCTGACCTGGTTCGGCTTCAATGCCGCGGATGAGATCCGTCAGTCGATCGCCGAGCTGAAGCAAACTGGACCTGTGAATTCATTGATCCTGGATCTTCGCAACAATCCGGGCGGTTTGCTGGATGAAGCCGTGAAACTGGTGGATCTTTTCATGAAGCCGGGTGAATTGGTGGTGAAAACCTACGGCCGAGCCGTGGAAACCCGCGAAAATTACATGACTCGGCAACCGGTGTTTTTCTCCGGTCCGGTAGCGGTTCTACAAAACGGGGGAAGCGCATCCGCCTCTGAAATCGTGGCCGGAGCTATGCAAGACCACGATAGAGGCGTAATCATCGGCGAACGGAGTTTCGGAAAGGGGTTGGTGCAGATCGTCCGCCCACTTTCGTACAATACCGCACTCAAACTCACAGTATCACGCTATTACTCGCCCTCGGGTCGATCCATTCAAGCGCTGCAGTATTTGCACGATGGACTGGAAGCCAGAACACTGCCCGATTCCCTCAGAAATTCTTTCAAGACGAAAAACGGACGAACCGTCAAAGACGGGATGGGCATAGAGCCGGATGTTCGGGTGGAAACGGTCAATTCGGAACGATTGGATGTGTTGCTCAGGCAGGGTGGATATTATTTCCGATTCGCGAACGAGTACAGAGTGAAGAATGCCTCGTATTCGGAGTCGAGATTGTCTGATCAGACCTATCGTGAGTTCACCTCGTGGCTTGCCTCGACCGGCTTCACCTACGAAACCCGCCAGCTTGCCCAGTTTGGGGAAATCCGTTCCTCAGTGCCCGAATCCGAGCTTCTGCGCAACGCCGACGTCTGGAAGCGGATGGAAGATCAGCTGAACTCCCTTCGCGACGCGGAGGTCGATCGCCTGGCGCCGGTGATCCGTGGCCGGCTGCATCAGGAACTGCTTTCCCGATACATGGGTTCCAAGGCCCTGGCCGAATCGCGCATCGCCACCGATCCTTTCGTGCTTTCGGCGCAATCCCTGCTCGCCGACCGCACCAAATACTCTTCGATTCTATCGGGATCCCACTGATGCGCAAAGGCGATTTCCACGTTCATACCCGCATGTCGGACGGGGCGTTCTCGCCCTCCGATGTGGTGAGGATGGCCAAGAACGAAGGAATCCAATGGCTGAGCATCACCGATCACGATTCGATGGATGCTTATTCCGAAGCCGTTCCCGCCGCCCAAGCCTTGGACATGACCTTGATCTGTGGAGTGGAGCTGTCCACATCTCTGAATCAGAAAGATTGCCATCTGCTGGTGTATGGCTTGGCTGCGGATCATCCCGTGATGCGTGAAACGCTGCAATCGCAGAAATCCATCCGATACACCCGGGCGAAGGCGCTGCTCGATACCTTGCGTGAACGGGGTATCGATGTGTCGATCGAGGATGTCGCCGCCACCGCCGGACACCTCACCTTGGGGCGTATGCATGTCGCCAATACCTTGGTCGCCGCGGGAATCGTGCCCACGCTACGTGCCGCGTTCGATCAGTATCTGTCGTTCAACGGCAGAAAAAGCCTCTCGCCGTTCCCATCCGTGTTCGACATGATCGATCGGTTCCGCGGAGCCGGCGCGATCACGGTTCTGGCCCATCCCGGAACCTTGTATAATTTCACGGATCTTCAAAGGATGGTGGCCGCCGGCTTGCAAGGCATTGAGATCGTGCATCCCAGCCACGATGCCACGCTTCGCAAGAAATATCAGGATTATGCGACCCTGTGCGGGTTGATCCATACGGGAGGCTCCGATTTCCATGGCACCAAACCCGACGACTCGTCACTTCTGGGTACCGTGGCTTTGAACGAATACGACTCACTCAAACTCATTGAACGGATCGAACATGTCTGTGAACCCCAACGCTAAAGTCGCCATCGTGATGGCCAAGTGGAACAGTTTCATCACCGAACGCCTTCGCGACGGCGCCATCGAGGTGTTGCTCAACGCCGGTTGGAACCTCGACCAGATCCTGGTCGAGGAATGCCCCGGTGCGTTCGAAATCCCGACTCTCGCCCAAGCGTTTCTGGAGCTTGAGCAGGTGGAAGGTGTGATCGGAATCGGCGCCATCATCCGCGGCGACACGCCGCATTTCGAATATGTTTCGATGGGTGTCACCCGTGGAATCGGAGATCTGTCCATCCGATATGGCAAGCCGGTGATCTTCGGAGTGCTGACCACCAACACCGTGGAACAGGCCTTGGAACGGGCCGGTGAGCGCATGGGAAACAAAGGGGCGGAAGCCGCCGCCACGCTTTTGGAAATGATCGAAGCTCTTGGCCGCATCCGACGTCTTTCCGTTTGAGAATAGGGCGATAAACCCCTAATTTTACCCGATTATACAACAAGCTTTTGAAAGACTTCACCTTAACCGACACCCCGCAGACGGAACCCGATCGACAGGAGCAGGAAAACCTGAAACGGATAGGGAATATTCCGCGCCATATCGCCGTCATCATGGACGGAAATGGCCGTTGGGCGAAGGACAAAGGTCGCCTCAGGGTCTTCGGTCATCAAGCCGGCGTGGAGTCGGTTCGCGACATCACCGAAGCCTGCGCCCAATTGGGAGTTGAATATCTGACGCTGTACACCTTCTCCACGGAGAACTGGGGGCGGCCGTCCGACGAAGTCAGCGCTCTGATGCAGATCCTTGTGCAAAGTCTGCGCAAAGAGACACGCAAATTGAATGAGAACGATGTGCGTCTGCATGCCATCGGTCAAATCGAGCGTTTTCCGGAAGTTTGCCAGAAAGAGCTTCGCGAAGCCATCGCCCTGACCAAAGACAACACCCGCTTGCAATTGAACCTGGCTCTTAGTTATTCCGGCCGTTGGGATATCGTTCAAGCCGTGCGCAAAATCGCGGCAAGGGTTCAGACCGGCGAACTTCAACCATCCGACATCAACGATGCCCTCATCACCGAGGAGCTCGTCACCGCCGACATCCCCGACCCTGATCTGATCATCCGCACGAGCGGTGAATTCAGGATCAGCAATTTTCTTCTCTGGCAACTGGCCTACTCCGAACTGTATATCACAGATGCGTATTGGCCCGATTTCCGCAGGAACGAGCTTTATAAAGCCATTCAATCCTATCAAAAACGGGAACGCCGATTCGGAAAGGTTTCCGAGCAAATATCTTCCGTCACCTGAACGTTACTCTCTACGTGAATTTCAACTACCGCCTCTTACTGACTCTTGCCATGGTGTGCGCACCGTGGGTCGCTTTTTCACAAATCAGCAATCCGATCTCCAACCCGCCTCGTCAATACACGATCGCGGCCATCGATGTGGTGGGCGCCGATCCGCAGACTCAGGCCTTCGTGCTGGCTTCCGCAAGTCTGGACGTAGGGGATGTGGTTCAGATTCCGGGTCCGCAGATCGCAGACGCCATCCGGCGCATCTACCGGTCCGGATTGTTCTCCGAGGTCGCAATCTATCAGGTATCCGCATTAGGAGACCGAGTTACGCTTCAAATCCGGGTCAAAGAGCAACCCCGTTTGGATGATTATGAAATCACAGGTGTGCGTCGCGGTCAACGTCGCGAATTGCGTGAGAAGATGAATCTGCTGTCAGGATTCGCCATCACCGAGTCGATGATTTCCCAAGCCAAGGGCACCATCCGAAGATATTACGAGGAGAAAGGCTATTCTGAAATCCGAATCGATCATAAGTTCGGACGTTTGGATACGCTCAGAAACCGGCAGAAACTCACGTTCAACATCGAGTTGGGGCGCAGGATCCAGATCCAGAAGATTTCCATCGAAGGGAACACCGCCTTTACGGACCGCAAGATCCGCAAGGAGTTGAAAGAGATCAAAGTGAATACGTGGTGGAGATTGGCACGGCAATCGTTTCAGCAAGCCAAGTATGAAACCGCCCTCGATAATCTTGCCGCGCTCTACAAGAGAAACGGTTATCGCGATTTCTATGTGGTATCGGACACGATCTACACTTACGATTTCCGTAGAAAGAAAAAGGGCATCGCTGTGGGGCTGAAGGTGTATGAAGGTCCGCAGTATCGGATCCGCAATATCGAATGGGAAGGGAACTCGGTGTTTCCGGATGCCGCACTGAGCACCGCATTGGGTTTTGAAACTGGCGACATCTTCAACGAAACCAAGCTGCAGGAAAACCTCACTGCGAACAAGAGCAGCACCGACGTCACCAGTCTGTATCACGACAGCGGATATCTCTTCTTCCGGTTTGAAGAGTCGGTGCGCTTGGCCCCCGACAACCAACTTGACCTGTATTTCCTACTTGCGGAAGATGAAATCGCGAAAGTGAGAGCCGTCACCTTTTCAGGAAACACCAAAACGAACGATGATGTGGTTCGCCGCACACTCCGGAGCGTACCGGGGCAGAACTACAACCGCACGGCCATCATACGGTCTGTGCGTGAATTGGCCACACTTGGTTATTTCTCGCCTGAGAAAATCAGACCTGATCTGAATCCAAACTTCGAACGCAAGACCGTTGATATCGATTACAGTCTGGATGAATCGGTGAGCACAGACAATTTTGAGTTCTCCGGTGGTTTCGGCGGACGACAGTTCGGCGTGATTCTTTCCAGCCGTGTGAATTTCAATAATTTCTCGGCACAGAACATGTTCAATAAGAGCGCTTGGAGTCCGCTGCCGAGCGGCGACGGACAAAAACTCTCCCTCGGTATCCAGATCACCGGTGGTGGTTACCGTAATTACAACTTCTCGTTCATGGAGCCATGGTTCTTGGGGCGTCCGAACTCCTTCGGATTCGGCACTTCCTACAGTTTCTACCGCTATACGACCACTCAGAAATACGAGCAGTTCACATCCTATGTGAGTTACGGCCGCCGTCTGCAATGGCCCGATGATTATTTCACGCACACTTCCGCGCTGCAATACCAGATGTTCGATGTGTTCAGACAAGAAGGCTTCATCGAACCGGGTCGGGCAGGAATGATCTCGCTCAAGCAAATCTTGGAGCGGAACTCACTCGACAGTCCGATTTCCCCGAGTTATGGTTCCAAGTTCACTCTTTCGGGTGAGGCGGCTCCTCCTTTGGCCAACTTTCGCCAGTTTTTCAAGATCAACACCGCTTTCCAAAACCACATCCCTGTGGTAGGTAAATTGGTCTTCACCAACGGTTTCGAGTACGGATTCCTCGGGTGGTTCAGCGACGACAAGAAGAGCCAGTTCAGCCGGTTCTATTTGGGTGGAACGCCCTTGCAGCAACAGCAGACCTTCTATCGCGAAAATGTGGATTTGAAAGGTTATCCGGGTGGCTTCAGCGGTTCCATCTCTCCTTACCAAGACGGTCAGGAAGTGGGTGGTACCATCTACAGCAAATATTTCTCCGAGCTTCGCTATCCGGCGATCGCGAACGAGCAGGTTCAGATCATTCCGTATCTGTTCGGTGAGGCGGGTAACTCGTACATCGGATTCCGCGATTTCGATCCGTTTTCCGTCAAACGTTCGGCAGGGATGGGTGTCCGACTCTTCCTACCGATTCTGGGCTTGATCGATCTGAGCTATGGATACCGTTTCGACGGTGTGGATGGCTCGCAGTTGGTTCAGGCCGGCAAATGGGAATTCCTCTTCAACATCGGCGCTCCTTTCTGATGAAAACCTTCCTGGTCATTGTTTCCTTACTCCTGATTCCTTCTGTGGTCAGCGCGCAAGCGCAAAAGATCGCTTATGTGGATTCGGAATACATTCTGTCCAAACTTCCCGAATACACGGGCATGGATCAGCGTCTGAGAACGATCGTGGCTGAATGGAATCAGGAAATCACGGCGATGACCACCGAAATCGAACGTTTGGAGCAGGAATTCACCGCAAGGGAAATCTTGTACACTCCTGAGATCCGTCAACAGCGTCTTACCGAAATCCAGACCAAGAAACGGGCCAAAGAGCAGTTCGAGCAATCCCGTTTCGGTCCGGAAGGGGAATATTTCCGACAGCAGCAGCAATTGCTCGAACCCATCCAACGCCGGGTGCTCGCCGCCATCGAGAAGATCGCACTACGCGATGGGTATGATTATGTGTTCGATAGAACCGGCGATTTCCTTTTCCTGTATACGAGGTCTCAATGGAATCTCAGCGACGAGGTTCTGTTGGAGTTGGGTATCAATCCCACCCCCTGAGGAATTGGGCATACGAATTCCTATTTTTCGCACGTTTTTCACCAATAATCCAACCCTATGAATGTTCATAAACACATCCTGCTCGGACTCTTTGCCGTGATGATGCTCAACGGAGCCGCAATGGCCCAGCATCGCATCGGCATTGTCAATCCGCAGGCTGTGCTCGATGCCTTGCCTGAAAAGCAAGCTGTGGAGCGCCGCTTGATCGAGTATCAGAACGAATTGCAGGCTGAACTGCAACGCCGCTACCAAACCGTGCAAAGAGCAGGTGAGGCCTATCAGGCCCGCAAAAGCACTCTCAGTCCCACGGCACAACGCGAGGAAGAGGTTCGGCTCGGACGCAGCGCCCTTGAACTGCAACAGTACGAACGCAGTCTGCCGGGATTGGTGCAAAACCGCCAAGCCGAGTTGATGCGCCCGTTACTTCAGGAAATGAACACATTGATTGATGCGTTCGCCAAAGAGTTGAAACTCGATTATGTGTTGAACCAGCAGGTGGCTCCAAACCAGCTTCCTCTCATTTTCCTTGCGAACCCGACCGCCACTCCTCACGACATCACACAGCGCCTCATTGAACAATTGAAGAAATAATCCCATGACCCGCACACTCCTCCTCAGCCTTGTCCTCCTTTTGTCTTTCGGTTCCCTCTCCGCTCAAGAGACGAGAGTCGGCTATGTCGAATTGAACGGCATCGTCACACGCATGCCGGAATACGCTTCCGCACAGCAGCGTATGAACAACTATCGCGAGCGGGTTACCCGTGAGCTCACTGCCGAAGACAACCGTCTTCGCAATGAAAACCAGCAATTGCAGGTCAAAAAAGATTCAGGCGTGATTTCTCCTACCGCCGCTACGGCCGAAGAGACTCGTTTACGTGAAGATGCCCGCAAACTCCTCGAGCGCAGCCAAACCGCCGATGAAGAGCTGGCCCGCATCGAACAGGAAGAAATGGGTAAGATCCTTTCCCGCGTCCAAGTCGCGATCCAAGATGTCGCCAAAGCTGAAGGCCTGGCTTATGTTCTGAACGACATGACCACCGAAGGCGACATCTTCATCATCTATGTGTCTGAAGAAGTTCGCAACAAATACAACATCACCACCAAAGTGATGGCGAAGTTGGGCATGTGATTCAAGGTCGGCGAACCAGGATGACCGCGCTTTTCGCGTCCATCTTCAGGTTCAGGCTTCTGTTGGAAATCGTGTAAGGGGTTCCGTTGATCGCATCCGAATAGGATCCGTCCGGAGCCCCTTTCACATTCATGTCCACCGCCGCTGTGGAATTGTTGAACACCACCACCACACAGTCGGTACCCAATTCGCGGGCGTATGCGAGACCTTGAATGGATTCCGAAGTCTGCAAATAGCGCAAACCGCCTCTCGACAGCGCCGGATGGTTTCTTCGGATGGCGATCAGCGCTTTGTATTCATCGCGCCAGGCCAGATCTGCGGCTACGGCATCTGTGGTACGCACTTTTCCGAACGGATGCGCGCGTTCGGCATCGAATGTGAGTTCGGGCCAGATGATCGGTTTCCGCATGTCGGGATCATCGGCGCCCCACATGCCCAACTCATCCCCGTTCCAGATATGCGGTGAGCCGATGTAGGTGAACTGATGGATGAGGATGAGGCGTTGGAGTTTGCGGGTCCAAGCATCGGGTCGATCGATGCGCAGCCCCGGGGTTTCGTGCGGACTCATCCGATATTTGTACCGGTTCTCCGCGTTTTGGATGGAGGTGGAGAACCGTTCGGAATCGTGGCTGGCGGTAAGATTCATCATCGCCCTTTGGGTGGATGGGCGAATGCCGCGGGAGACCGAATCCAGATGCGAAACGTACTCCGACGCGGTAAGCACAGAGGGTTGGGCGTTGGCGAAGAACGAACGCGTGGGTTTGTACCAGCGGTAATTCATGACCGCATCGAAGACATCGCCTTTGAGCCAAGGACCGGGATCGAGCATTTTCTCCGGCCAGGTTTCCCACCACACTTCACCCACCAGATACGCGTCTTTGTTGATGGAACGCACGAATTTGCGATAGTCGCGCCAGAAGCCGATAGGGATGAGTTCGGCCACATCCAGCCGAAAACCGTCGACGCCGTATTGGGTGCTTCCGTTGCCCATGGGATCCATCCAGCGGCGGGTCACCGCCTCGATATGCTTGACCACATCGGGATGCAGATTTCCTGGAACGGGTTGACCGAGGACGCGTCCTTCCGCCCCGAATTTCTTCCATTCCGGAAGTTCGCGAACACCGGCCCAACCGCGATATCGGAAGGGTTCGAACGATTCGATTTCATACCAATCCGCGTATTTGGATGCTTTCCCGTTCTTGAGGACATCCTGCCAAGCCCAGAACGTGACTCCCGTATGGTTCCAAGACACATCAAGAACCACACGGATTCCCAAGCGGTGCGCTTTCTCGATGAGATCGAGGAATTCGAGGTCGGCCATCGTCCACACCCATGTGGATGGATCCGCCGGATCTTCCGTGGCGATGGCTTCCATATCGCCGATCGGGTCTGAACCGAAGTTCACATCGATGTGGTGGTAATGGCGCGCATCAAATTTATGCAGGGAAGGCGCGTCGTTGATCGGATTCAGATAGATCGCAGTGATTCCGAGATCGGCCAGGTACGGAAGTTTGTCGATTACGCCCTTCAAGTCACCTCCGTAGCGTCGCAACTGTACGGCGGTATAGAAGGGGAGTTTGGCATCGGTGGCCCAGGATTCCTGCGCGTACCAATCGTGGGTCCATGGAGTGACCGCCCAGCCCTCGGGCTGCACATGCGGCCAAGAGCCTTTCATCGTGGCCAACGTTGGATCGTTGGATGGGTCGCCGTTATGAAAGCGTTCCACGAAAATCTGATACCAGACCGCATCCTGCGACCATGCGGGAGGTTCTGCGATCTGGAGAAGGAAAAGAAGGATTATGATCATGTCTGAATATATTCCAATCTATGGCGAGTACACAATTCGAGGAGCATCTTTGGGAACAAGGCTATAAGCGCATCATGGGATTGGATGAGGTGGGCAGAGGTTGCCTGGCCGGACCTGTGGTCGCTGCGGGTGTGATTCTGGATCCGAAGAACATCCCTAATGGCCTTCACGACAGCAAGCAGACCCCCTTCAGGGAGCGTGAACGGCTTCGAGCCGAAATCATTCGCACAGCCCTGTTCTGGACGGTGAGAGAGGGTACGGTGGAACGAATCGATACCATGAACATCCTTTGGGCATCGATCGCCACGATGCGTGATTGTGCCGAAGATCCGCTCGCCGCCGCCGATTATCTGCTGGTGGACGGAAACCGCTATTCGGCCGGCCTCATCCCGCATCAGTGCATCATCAACGGCGACAGCTTATCGGCATCCATCGCGGCGGCGTCGATTCTGGCGAAGCAGTACCGGGATGAGTTGATGTCGGCCTTGCATGAGCAACATCCTCAGTACGGATGGAATCGAAACGTGGGTTATCCGACTGCGGAACATCGCAAAGCCTTGGCCGAACATGGCGCAACGATCTGGCACCGCCGGCATTTCAAGTGGAAGGCGCCTTAGCGCGCCTTGCCGAAGACCACCAACTCGCGTTGGTAATAATAGGCGTTCAGACAGATCCCTAGCATGATGGTGTTGGCCAGGAAGGCAGATCCGCCGTAGCTGATGAAGGGGAGAGGAATCCCGATGATCGGCATCAGACCCATGGTGCTTCCCAAATTGATCAGCACGTGAGTGAAGAGTATGGTGGCCGCACCTACGAACATCAGTTGTGAAAACGGATTCTTGATGGAGATGGCATTTCCCATGAAACGCATTAGCAGAGTCAGTAATGTCAGGATGACGACGCTGGCGCCGATCAGCCCCCATTCCTCGGCGATCACGCAAAAGATGAAATCCGTCCATTGTTCGGGAAGGAAACGGAGCTGGGTCTGAGTTCCTTGAAGGAAACCTTTGCCGAAAACGCCACCGCTTCCGATCGCGGTGGTGGATTGGATCACGTTCCATCCTGCACCACGCGGATCGATCTGCGGGTTGATGAAGGCTTCGATGCGATTCACCTGGTGAGGTTGGAGAACTTCGGTGAGGGCCAGATTCACCGCGATCACCACCAAGATTCCTACGATCAACGCCGCGACCGAGAGCCAAGGTTGCTTCTGAATCATGTAGATGAAAAAAGCCAGAGCGATGGCGGAAAGCAGTCCCATCACCCAACTGATCAGTGACAGATAACCGACGATGGCCGGGGCGATCATCAACAGGCTGACGCCACGCGGAAGTCCGGACAGGAACAGCATCACCGGAATCATCGGAAGAAAGACCAGTGCTGTGCCGGTGTCGTTCTGAAGCAGGATGATGCCGGCGGGAAGGACGATCAGCAATGTGGCGAAAAACGCAGTTCCGATCTTCACCGCGCTGATATCCCGCCGACTCGTCAGATAATTGGCGACCGCCATTAACGTGGCGACTTTCATCAATTCCGAGGTCTGAATACGGACTCCCGCGATTTCAAGCCAGCTTTTCGCGCCATTCACTTCAACGCCGATAAATAGCGTGGATATCGTCAGAAGCAGGAAAATAGCATAAGCCAGATACGAGACTTGTTCGAACGTTCGTGGCGCGGTGAATTGGATGAACACCAGTGCGCAAAACGACAAAGCCACCCACCCCAATTGCTTCGAAAAATTCTGTTGGATGTGTTCCGGAAGGAATTGGGATACGGGTCCGAGTGTGGCGCTATAGATGGCCACCAAGCCGATGGTGGTGAGGATGGCCCAAGATCCGAACGTGATCCAATCGAAATTGCGGTACCAGGTCATCGTCTCACCTCGGCTTTCCGTGGCACGAAATTCAAGACCGCGTTCAACACATTCGGGCGCTTGAGTTCTCCGGTCAGGTATTGCTCGATGAGCAAGGATGCGATTGGTGCGGCGGAAATGGAGCCGAAGCCGCCGTTTTCAATGATGACCGCTACGGCGATGGTCGGGTTTTCATATGGCGCGTAGCCGATGTACCAGCCGTGGTCGAAGCCATGCGGGTTTTGCGCAGTCCCGGTTTTCCCGGCCACTTCGATGAACGGCATGTTCACAAAAATTCGGCCACCACCGCTGGTCACCGCACGGCGCATGCCGCTCCTGACCACTTCCAGATCCGCATCTCGTACCCAATCGATCTTCGTGATGCGTGTCGAATTCATTATTTCGACACCGTTCGCATCCAATACCGATCTGACCACATGCGGCTGAACCCAATATCCGCCGTTCGCGATCGAAGAGGTGGCCACCGCCATCTGAAGAGGCGAGAAACCCATCGCACCTTGACCGATGCCCAAGCTGATCATGTCGCCTATTCCCCATTTCCGAACCCCGAAAGCCCGGTCGAAATACAGAGAATCAGGCAGGATTCCGGTTCCCTCGGAGGGAAGATCCACATAATTGAGCCGACCGAGGCCGAACTGTTTCGCCATGTCGTGCCAAACTTCCAATCCGTGCTGCGTCACGATCTTGTGCATCATCGTGTAGAAGTAGGTGTTGCATGAATTCTGAATCGATTCCTCCAAATTCTGGCTGCCGTGCTTTTCGGTGCAACGATACAAGCGGCCCAAGAAGAACCCGCCGCTGCAGAACACACGCGTATCGGATGTGATCACTCCCAAGCGAAGGCCAATGAGTCCCATCAATGGCTTGAATGTGGATCCCGGTGGTTGACGTGTGGTAACCGCGCGATTGAACAGCGGACGGCCGAAATTCGGGGAATTCAGCTCACGCCAATAGGGTAGGTCCATCTTGCCCGACAAGCGGTTGATGTCGAAATCAGGAGCGCTAACCAAAGCGATGATTTCTCCGTTGCGAGGATCCATCGCCACCAGGCTTCCGGTCTTTCCCTTCATCAGCTGTTCGGCAAGCGCTTGAACTTTCGCATCGATGGAGGTGAAAATCGTACTTCCTTTCACCGGTTCCAGATCTTCCGAGCCGTTCTCGTATGGACCGATGCTTTGTCCGAAAGCATTCACCACTCGGTACTCGATCCCGTTCATGCCTTTGAGTTTTTTCTCATAGGTCGATTCGATGCCGCTTCGACCGGCTTTGTCGCCCAACGAATAACCGGTTTCGGAGCGGTACTCTTTTTCGGTCACTTCACTCAGATATCCCAGGAGGTGCGAACCGTTCACATCCGTCGGATACACCCGTTTGCTTTCGATCTGATGGGAGAGCCCGGGAAGTTGCCAGATGTTCTCTTCGATCTTGGAGAAATCCTCGAATTCCACCTCATCGAACAAGCGGGATGGACGATGCCATGAATAGGCTCTCGCTTTGGCCAGGCGCGCACGGACTGCCTCCACCGGGACTTCCATGATCGTGGCCAGCAGATCGGCATGTGAGTCTTTGAACACCGATGGAGTCACGTACAACGAATAAACCGGAGTATTTTCCACGATTACGATTTTGTTCCGATCCAAAATGGTTCCACGGGCCGCGGTGATCTGCTCCTGCCTGATGCTGTTGCTCTGACTCACAGGCACATACACGTCATAATCGATGACCTGGAGTTGAAAGGCGCGGAACAACAATCCGAGCATCACTCCTGCGACAATGGTCTGCAGGATCCGGATCGACGTCTTCAGATGCTGGGTTTGTTGGTAGGAACTGGACATGTCAGAAACGCTTTCCGCTCAGGACGTAAACGAGAATCCCCATCAACGTGGAGAAGAGGGTGGTGCCGATCAGGAATCCGAAGAAGGCGTCACCCAATGAGTAAATTTCGGAGAATTCCGCCAAACTCATGAGAATGATTTGATGGGTGAAGACGGTTAGCCCCAGATACAAAGAGAACGGATACACTCCGAGAACGCTGTCATCCTTTTTGGGAACGACTTTATGGAGGATCATTACTGTGAGGGTGTTCGCGAACATGTTCAATCCCCACCAGTCCAAAAGCATGTCTTGAGCGAAACCGATCAGAAAAGCAAGGATGAGCATTTTGGTGCGATCGTATCTCACCATCCACAGAAAGATCAATACCAGCGTGATGTCGGGTTCGATGCCGAAAATCCGCAGATGCCGGAAGATCGTGATTTGGAAGATCACGACAAACAGCCCGACGATCAGATCACGGATGGTGCCCATATCAGAAGAGGTTTTGATATGCGGCGTTCAGTGAATCCAGCTCGGCGATGGGCGTGTGCTTCACGGCGAAGCCTTCGGCCAAGGTCGATAGATTCACGAACGGGCGGATGTAGATGCGCTGGGTTTCCCGACCCGGTTCCGGAACGATGCCTGTCACCACACCGATCGGTATATGCGCCGGCAGATGATTGCTGTAGCCTGAGGTTTCCACGATCATTCCCGGTTCGATGACCGTGGCGCGAGGCACATAGCTGAGCACAAGCTCGTTCAATCCCTTACCCTCCCAACTGACGATGCCGTAGGCACGGGTTCCCTGAACCATGGCGGAAACTCTGAACAGGGAATTGCTGATCGGCATCACTTGGGAAAAATTCTTTGATGTCAGAATCACACGTCCGATCAATCCTTTCGAATTGATGATCGCCATTCCGACTTGAATCCCATCGACGGAGCCTTTGTCGATGGTCAGTGAATTGTTCAAGCCGGTCAGACTTTTAGCGATGATTCCCGTTGCGATCATGTCATGTGGGAATTCAGGATTTTCGCGGATTCCCAGCATGGCGCGAAGTTCCGCCAATTCCTCACCTGCGGATCTGAGCCGACTGATCTCATCCTGCAGAAGGATGTTTTCGCGGCGGAGGTCGCGGTTGGTGAGCAGCGCCTGCCTATAGATGCGGATCTGGGAAAGAGGTTGTTCCAGATAACTGAGCGTTACCACCGAAAACACTCTCAGGTTCTGCAACCCGCCGTCACTCCGTATCAACATCAGTGCGAACGAGATCAACAGCAGAAATGCCGTCAAAATCTGATCGCGGGCATCCCCGATGTTGGCGAAAAGCCTCATCAGCTGATCACAGCACGATAATAGTCGATGTTTTCGAGAATCGCACCTGTGCCGCGCACTACCGCTGTCAACGGATCTTCAGCGATATGCACCGGAAGATCGGTCGTGTCCATGATAAGCTTGTCGAGATTCTTCAACAGGGCGCCACCACCGGTGAGCATGATGCCGCGGTCGAGGATGTCGGCCGACAATTCAGGCGGCGTCTGTTCCAACGATTTGGTGATGGATTCGATGATGGTGTTCACCGATTCGGAAATGGCTTCGCGCACTTCCACGCTCGAGACCGTGCGGATGCGCGGAACTCCGTTCACCAGATCACGGCCTTTGGTGGTGATTTCGATTTCTTCGTCGAGCGGTGCGGCCGAGCCGATCATGCATTTCACCTGCTCCGCGGTTCGTTCGCCGATCAACAGGTTATGGTTGCGTCGGAAATAGTTGATGATGTCGTCATTGAGTTCATCACCACCTAAACGCACGGATTGCGAATACACGATACCCGACAAGGCGATCACGGCGATCTCCGTGGTTCCGCCACCGATGTCGACGATCATGTTTCCGACAGGTTCGTGAACATCCAGGCCAATACCGATCGCGGCGGCCATGGGTTCATCCACCAGATAGACTTCTTTGGCACCGGCGTTTTCGGCGCTGTCGCGAACGGCGCGTTTTTCCACTTCCGTGATACCGCTGGGCACGCAGACCACCATCTTGCGAGTGGTGGTGTACCATTTCATTTTCACTTTCTTGATCATGCCGCGGATCATCAGTTCCGCGACTTCGAAATCAGCGATCACACCATCACGCAACGGACGAACCGTACGGATGTCTTTGTGCGTCTTTTCATGCATTAACCGGGCTTCGTGACCCACAGCCACTGCCTGGTTTTGGGAGTTCAGCGCAACGATCGAGGGCTCGTTCAGCACGATTCCTTGACCTTTGCGATAGATCAGTGTGTTGGCCGTGCCGAGGTCGATGGCGATGTCGGAATAGATCCAATCAAAGATGCCGCTGGGTGAGGTTTTGCGTTTCGTGTGTACGTCCGGAGCTTCGATCATGTGGTCTTTCAGAGAGTGTTGAAATGTGAGCGGAAGTTACCATTTCAAGGCTTTCGAAGCGAATCCGTTTTACATTTAATGTTTGAAATGTCGCACATTGGTGAAGACCATCGCCAGACCGAGCCGGTCTGCGGCGGCGATCACATCCGCATCCCTCACACTTCCTCCGGGCTGGATCACGCTGGTGCATCCTGCGGCGGCGGCGGCTTCCACTCCATCCGCAAACGGGAAAAACGCTTCTGAGGCCACGGCGGCGCCTTTGAGGGAAATTCCAAACTTCGCGGCTTTCAATACGGCCAGCTCACTGCTGTCCACTCGGCTGGTCTGCCCTACACCGATGCCCAGCGTTCTGCCGTTTTTGGCGAAGACGATGCAGTTGGATTTGGCATGTTTGGCGACTTTCCAAGCGAACATCAGATCTTCGATTTCCTGAGCCGTTGGCTGGCGCTTCGTCACCACCTTCAGATCCGCCTTGGTGATCATGGCGTTGTCGTGCTGCTGGACCAAGAGCCCACCCAAGGTGGAGCGGATCTGCCATCCCGCATCGTACACAGGCCATCGATGCAAGCGGATGAGCCTGCGTTGCGATTTCTTCATGAGCAATGCCTCGGCTTCGGGTGCGAAGTCCGGCGCGATGATGATTTCAGTGAACAAGGAATCCATTTCGGTCGCGGCGTCCAGATCCAGCATCCGGTTCACAGCGATGATGCCGCCGAAAGGGGATACCGTGTCCGTGGAATACGCGTTGAGATACGCCTCTTTCAGCGTGGTCGAGGTCGCGATCCCACTCGGATTGGTGTGCTTGATGATGACGCAGGTCGGTGCGGCGTCTTTGAACTCCGCCGCGATTTCGATGGCTGCAGACAAGTCCAGATAATTGTTGTAACTGAGCTGCTTGCCGTGGAAGCATGTGAAATAGTCGCTCGGTTGTCCGTACACCGCCGCTTTCTGCTGCGGATTTTCTCCATATCGCACTTCCTCGACCAAAGGCATCGCCAACCCGAATTGCTTCGGCATCGATTCGCCCATCCATTGGCTGAAATAAGCGCTGATCGCAGTGTCGTACGCCGCGGTATGCGAAAAGGCCTCGGAGGCGAGCCGGCGCCGCGTTTCGAAACCGATGCTTCCGGAATTCAGCTCTTCGATAAACGACACATAACCGGCCGGATTGGTGAGGATGCACACATGCGGGAAATTCTTCGCAGAGGCTCGGACCATGGTCGGTCCGCCGATATCGATGAATTCGAGCGCTTTCTCGGGCGTGGTATCGGGTTTGGCCACCGTGGCACCGAACGGATACAGATTCACGACCACCAATTCGAACGCTTCCACTCCGATGCGCCGCAAGGTCTCCACATCCGCCGAATAACTGGTTCGCGCCAAAATGCCCGCGTGAACCGAAGGATGAAGGGTTTTCACTCTGCCATCCATCACTTCCGGAAATCCGGTGACTTCAGACACATCCTTTACCGGAATTCCCGCATCCATCAGCGATTTCTTCGTTCCGCCGGTGGAAATCAGCTCCACACCTTGGGCGTGCAACGCGGTGGCCAGTTCCACAAGTCCGGTTTTGTCGGATACCGAAAGCAAGGCTCGGCGGATCTTCAGCGGTGCGGTGTTCAAGGGATGGATGTGGGCGTCAGCGGCCATGGAGAAGCTGTTGGATGGTGGAAGGATACAGGATGTGCTCTTGCTCGAGAACGCGAGCGGCAAGGCTTTCAGGAGTGTCGGTCGGCAAGACGGGGACTTTCGATTGCGCCAGGATCGGACCTTCGTCGTACTTCTCAGTCACCTGATGCACCGTGCATCCCGATTCGGTTTCACCTGCCTTCAGAACCGCTTCGTGGACGTGGCGGCCGTACATGCCGTGACCGCCATATTTGGGCAGCAAAGCGGGATGGATGTTCACGATCCGGCCTTCGAAGGGAGCGATGATCTCGATCGGAACCTGTTTCAGGTAACCGGCAAGCACGATCAAATCCGGTTCGGTGAGGTCGATCGCTTTCTGCGTATCACCGATGAACACGGGAATGTTCGCTTTTTCGGCCTTGACGATGGCTCCGATTCCGGGTTTCGATGCGACCAAGGCGCAGACGGTGGCGACGAGCGAACCCGACGAGATGGCGTCGAGGATGGCCTGGAAATTAGACCCTGATCCGGATGCGAATACGGCGATGCGTGGAATCAAGAGGAAAAGATGGAACCGGTGGTGGAGAGGGAGGATGCCGGGCCTAAAGATACGACAAGCTCGGCGCCGACCGGAACGCTGATTTTGTTGCGGATGTGTCCGTAAGCCACGTTTCGGATCACGGGTCCGCGGGCATGGGCAGTGACTCTGTCCAACACGAAATCCACATCCGGCACGATCGGATACGCTTCGGTTTTCGATGGTGTGAATTCGCCCAGAATGACCGCGTTCGCATCCCGAAACGCCCCGGCCATCTCGAACTGGCGCAGATATCCTTCGATCTTATGCCGAGGTTCGTCCACATCCTCCAGAATCAGGATGGATCCATCCATGCTCGGCATGTAAGGGGAGCCGAAGAGTTTCGCCGCCACGGAGGCGGTTCCTGCAAGAGAAAAACCGGTGATGCTCTGCGCGATTTCCTGGGAATGATCCAATGGCAGAGTGAATTTTCCGCTCTCGATGAGTTCCCAGAACATCGATTCGAAGTTCGGATCCAAAATGTCATGCGCCATGTCGGTGGCGGCCATGCCGGCCGAAATCGAGACCAATCCTTTCTTCTTCCAGAACGCCCATTGCAAGGCGGTGATGTCGCTGAACCCGACGAACAATTTCCGCTGATTCGCGATCAGGTTGAAATCCAGATACTCCAGCATGTGCATCGATCCGTATCCGCCTCGGGCGCAGAAGATCGCGTCCAATTTCGGGTCAGCAAAGAAGCGCATGAGTTCGTTCGCCCGGAATTCATCCTCACCAGCCAGATAGTGATGCGTAGTGTGGCAGGTTTGTCCGACATGGACGGTATAACCGAGTCCTTCCAGATATCGAACTCCCTTGTTCAATTTTTCTGGATCCGGAGTGGATGCCGGCGCGGTGATTCCAATCGTTCCGCCTTTGGGCAGACGGTTCGGCAATATCCTATTCGAGTTTGAAGACATGGTACTGCTGCAGACTCCATCTGATTTCAGTGATGGTGATTCGGACGACGGTGACTACCGGTATGGCGAGCAACATGCCCAATACACCGGCGAGCTCCGCTCCCATGAGGACGACAATAAGGATGTAAATCGGATGCAGATCCGCGGATTTCGAAAAAATGAGAGGCTGTAGCAACACGTTGTCGATCACCTGAACCGCCAGGATCGCAAGCAGGCTGAAAGGGACGAGTTCCACCGTTCCGACTTCATAAATGGAGACCACCACGGAAAGCACATAACCGATCAGCGGACCGAAATAAGGAATCGAATTCGCGAGACCGATCAGAATGGCAACCAAAAGTGCGTTTTCCAATCCGACGATGCTCAAAAAGATGTAAGAGAGAACTCCCACGATCGAGCACTGAAGCAGCACGCTGGAGAAATACAGGATCAGGCGCGATTCGATTTTGTCGATAATCACCAAAGAGGTCTCGAAATATTTGTTCGGAACCACTTTCAAGATCCTTCTGCGAAGCAGGAAACCGTCTTTGAGCAGAAAGAATGTGGCGACCGGGATGATGAGCACAGCGGTGAAGACATTCGCGAACACATCCATCACTCCGGCGATAGGTCCGGCGAAATCACCCATCAGGAAATATTCTTCCACGAAAGAGATCGTGTATTCTTCCAGGGCGTTGGAACTGAACATCGGAAGTGCGGGCAGGAAGGCGTCTTCGAGTTGGCGGATGATCAGACGCACGGTTTCCAGATTGAAGGTGGATGTGAAACTGATGATCTGTTCGCCCAATCGGGGAAGGAGGGAGGTTGTGGCCCAGACCAAGCCTCCGATCAAACCGATGACGACGATCGACACGCTCCAGACACGTTGCATGCCGCGGGCTTCGAGCCGATTCACCAATGGGGCGAGGATATAGGTGAATGCCAGGGAGATCACAAAAAACAGGACCAGAGTTGAAAACCGTTGCATGAAATAGCCCACGCCAAACAGAACGGCGAATGCCAGAAACCATTTGAAAAACCGATCGAAAGTGAGCTTTTTAGTCATAGATGGAATGTCTTCATCAGACGGTCGGCGTTTTCGAACACCGCATCCGGCGGATATCCTTTTCGAAACAGATAATCTACGACTTTCTTCTTTCGCTTTCGAGGATCGGACTCACGCAAAATGGCGCTGACTTTCTTCCTCAGGGTGTCTTCCATGGAGTCGCTCAGGTCGGCTGGGGCGTACTTTCGAACGGAAGATTCGGCGAGTGCGGCCGGAATCCCTTTGGTTCTGAGCAGCTGCACGATACGCCCCGGCGCCCATTTGGAGATGAGAAGTTTGTGCCGACACATCGCTTCGGCGAAGCGTTGATCGTTCACCCAGTCTCGTTGGAGGAATTCCTCCAACACGGGGTCGATCTCATCGGCCGGATATCCTTTGCGTTTGGCATGAATCCGAAGCTCATGCGCCGAATGTTCCCTGCGTGTGAGTTTGAGGAGGAACTCGTCACGCAGAGATCGGGTCGGATCGTTATTCTTCGACCGCCACGCCATTGCTGGATTTCACGAGCACGGCATCGGGATTCAGATTGGCGCGGATCTGCGCTTCGAGTTTGTCGCGAAGCACCTTGTCTTCTTCGAGGAACTGCATGGCCGCATCCGAACCTTGACCGATCGGCTCGCCATCATAACGGAACCAGCTTCCGCGTTTCTCGATGATTTCCATTTCAACGGCAAGGTCGAGGATCTCCGCGATGCGGGAAATCCCTTTGCCATACAGGATGTTGAATTCCGCTTCTTTGAAAGGCGGAGCCACTTTGTTCTTGACCACTTTGATCTTGGTGCGGTTGCCGATCACTTCGTCGCCCTTCTTCAGAGCGCCGATACGGCGGATATCCAAGCGGACCGACGCATAGAATTTCAATGCTCGTCCGCCCGTGGTCGTCTCCGGATTTCCGAACATCACACCGATCTTGTCGCGAATCTGGTTGATGAAAATGACCGCAGTGTGTGTCTTGCTCACGATACCGGTGAGTTTGCGAAGGGCTTGCGACATCAGTCGCGCTTGCAGACCCATGTGCGAGTCGCCCATTTCCCCTTCCAACTCGGCGCGGGGCACCAATGCCGCCACGGAGTCGATTACGAGAACATCCAAACCACCGGAGCGGATCAGCGCTTCGGCGATCTCCAAAGCCTGCTCACCGCTGTCAGGTTGCGAAATCAACAACTCATCCGTCTTGATGCCCAGATTCTTGGCATATTTCGCGTCGAAGGCGTGTTCAGCGTCGATGAACGCGGCCAATCCGCCTTTTTTCTGCGCTTCAGCAATCACATGCAAGGCCAAAGTCGTCTTACCGCTGGATTCCGGACCGTAGATCTCGGTGATTCGTCCGCAAGGAATCCCACCCACGCCCAAGCAGGTGTCAACGGTGATGGAACCCGTGGAGATGGAATCGATCGCGACGATGGGGTTGTCGCCCAAGCGCATGATCGTGCCCTTTCCATATTGTTTTTCGAGTTGCCCGACGGCGAGATCCAGGGCTTTGAGTCGGTCGGATGGTGCGTTTGCCATAATTGAAATCGGATTGGAAATGAATGGATATAATATGTGCAATATATGTTCGATATGCAAGTGTGCATATCCTCATAAAGGCGGATTTCGTTTGATTCTTACATTATTTGCACAGAATCCGGACAAGTTCTCCGATCATGGCATCCATCTGCGCGGTGGTGGTGTACGGCGCCGGACCCAATCTCAACGTCGTTCCACGGCAATCGGTGTACACGTTCCGTTTCTTCAGTTCTTCCCATACAAACAAGGCTTTATCGCTCTCCAGAGCCAGGAAACCGCCGTTTTTTTCGATAGGATGGGTGTGCTTGAGGCGCATGTCGGCGGGAGATATTCCGCTGTTCAGAAAGGCTTCGCGCAGGTAGGAAACCTGTGCGGAATACTGGGTACGGAGCACCTTAGAAGTGAGTCTTTGTTCCGTAAAAAATTCAGCCACCCGCGCCGCCCGGAATTGAGACACCGAATCGAAGGTGGCACCCATGAAGAGCGCGTCTTCCGCATCGTAAAGCACGGTTTTGGATCTGGGCTGCTTCAAGGTCGAGAATGCGGCGAACCATCCGGTGATCGCAGGACGCATCTCACATCCTTTCGGATACCTCAAAAAGCAGTTCCCTTCGCCCCATTGCAGATATTTGTATCCGCCGATGAGGATGAACACATCCTCCATGTCCGTTTCTTTCAGATTCCAAGGAACCACGTTCGTGCCGTGGTAATCGTCCACCATCAGCGGAATACCGAAGCTCCGGCAATCCTGATTCACTTGCTGAAGTTCGGAATTGATCAGGCTCGTCTCGAAATAGATTCGTGAGATCATTACCGCGGCGGTGTTTTCATCCAAATGCGGACGCACCCGCTGCGCGAATCCCTCCAGTGGCAACGCCGGCACCCAGACAATCTCGATGCCTTCTTCGCCCAATCGTGTCAACTGGCGGAATAAGCTGTAAAATTCGCCGTCAGTGGTGATGATCTTGCGCTTATTCTTCAAATCGAGCGCGGAAATCCATTTCACGAGCAGTTCGTGGGTGTTCGCGGCGAGGGAATACTTTCCGTCGGGATCGGAGTAAAACCGCCGCAGATAATTGCGAAGCACATCCACACGCTCATAGGCAGGACCCCATTTGTCGTCCACCTTCTTTGCCGACACCCGGAAATAGTCGATCAGTCCCTCTTCGGCAACATCAGGCCAGGCGGTGTGCGAATGACCCGTGAACAGAAGTCGGTTCGCCACATCGAATTTCGAATAATGAGGCTGGAGGCGTGTGGCTAGGGAGTTGATCACGATGTAATAGGTAAATGGTAATTGGTAATTGGTAATTGGTAATTGGTAGGATGGTAATTAGTAGTTGGTAGTCGGGAAAGTGGGTCTTACCAACTACCAATTACTTATTACCAACTACTCGTTTTCCGTCCTTCCACACAAGCTCGGTCGGAGTTTTCGGCTGGAAGTTGGCCACAGTCCGTACCCAAGCCCCATTCTGCATCACCCTAACATAGCCGAGGGCCAGTGGTGTTTCCGGATTTTGGGTTTCGAGCGAATGATGCATCGAAAGATGCTTGTCTTTTTCGGATTGGAGTTTGCGTGATATCCGGGTATCGGCTTGAACCCGAAGCTGATACACCTCCTGTTTGCGGCGGGTGTAGAGGGATTCGAGGAGACGGCGCATCCCTTCGGGTGCGCGTTCGAGGCGGGCCCGCTGGATCTGGATCTTGTCGCGAAGCGCCAACAAACCGTGCGAAGCGCTGAGCCGGTTCACGGTTTCCCGCTTCTGCCGCATCCGCTCCCGCAGGCTTCGTTCCACCGCCTTAGCCCGGTCATCCACCCCGAGACGAAGATCACGTATGTCCGGGGTCGCTAACACGACTGATTGCGTTGGCGTGGCTGCGCGCACATCCGCCACGAAATCACTGATGCTGAAATCGGTTTCGTGTCCCACGGCCGAAATCACCGGAATCGGACAGGCCGCGATCGCCCGAGCCACAGCTTCCTCATTGAACGGCCACAGGTCTTCGAGCGATCCCCCGCCGCGTCCCACGATCAACACGTCGACATCCGCCCGACGCGCAAACTGCTCGATCCCCGCCACGATCTCGGGCGCGGCCCCCGCGCCTTGCACCGCGGCGTGATACAGCTTGAGCACCGCCATCGGCCAGCGACGCTCGAGCGTGGACCTGATGTCCTGAAACGCCGCGCCGGTCTCGGACGTCACCACGCCGATGGACATCGGCATGCGCGGCAGCGGTTTCTTGCGCGACGCGTCGAAAAGTCCCTCATCCAGCAGTTTCTTCTTCAGCTTCTCATAGGCCTCTTGCAACGCGCCGACCCCGGCCTGTTTCACGCCGCTCACAATGAGCTGATAATTTCCACGTGGGGCGTAGACCTGCACGTCGCCCTCCAGAATGAGTTGCTGTCCGTGCGCCACGGCCAGTTTCAGTCGCTGCACCGTTCCGCGCCACGCCACACAGGAGATCTGCGCATGGGCGTCTTTCAGCGTGAAATACAGATGTCCGGAACTCGCCAACGTGGGTTGCGACACCTCGCCCGAGACGCTGACGCCGGAGAATTGGCCTTCCAATACATCTTTTATCTCAAAGGTGAGTTCGCTGACAGTGATCTGGGTCATGCAGGAAGATAATGGGGAATCGGGAATCGGGAATCAACCCATCCCTCTCTCTAACCCCCGGTTTTAACCGGGGGATGTTTTTCCGGCATGTCAGCCGCCAACCCTTATGCGACCGTGGGTTTTTGACTCCTGATGAAGTATTCTTAGCCAAAACGGTTGATATGCCCGACACCGACTCGGCCTAAACTACAGGCAGGCACTTCAAATGACGATGTGCCATAATTCAGTTGATCTACAAACCCTATGCCGCGTGTTCGCATTTTATCGAGTTAAAATCTTTTGTAATTTCAATTGATAATCTGGATTGTCGGTCATTCCGTTATGCCCTTGTCCTGCAAGTGTTATAAGGGTGTCTTGTTTTTTAAATTCTTTTTTCAGTTTTAATGAAGACCCGTAGTAAACAATTTCGTCTTGGTCGCCATGAAAAATTACAATTGGCATCTTGCAGTCTTTTAAATAGTTGGCCGTCTCTAATTTATATTTCAATATAAAAGTAGGGATAATAGGATATATATGTCGCATCAAGTCGGTCAAGCTATAATAGGGTGCCTGCAAAATTAAAAGCCTTGGATTGTTCGTACATGCAACTTTTGCAGCAAGTCCAGTTCCAATTGAGTAGCCTAAAACTATAATTTTGTCTTCCGAATATAGATTTATCAATTTGTCATATGCGGTTTGAATGTCTTGGAAAAGTTGGCTTTGTCCTACAATTGTGCCTTCGCTTTTACCATAACCCCTATAATCCAAAATAAACACATCATAATTCAAGTCTGTATAGGTTATTGCTACGTTACCCCAAGAACGTAATGAACCAGCATTGCCTTTCAAATAGAAAATCAACCCTTTTGTACTGTCGGATTTAAAAAGTAAGCCATTTAGTAAGAGGTTATCTTTTGTCTTGATGTTTATTTCTTCAAATAGTTGGTCGAATCTAAATTCGTAACTCTTCTCTAACTTTTCCGGAAAGAAAATTAATTTCTCTTGAAAGAAGTATAGAAGTACACAGAGAATAATGTAAAGTCCTGCAAGAATCATTAGTAGAACCCTTTGCATAACCCCCGAGCTTGACATTGTCCCCATGAATCCTTATATTATGACATAACGAAAGCCGCCATTCAACCTTCATCCTTCCGCCATGTCCTCGACCAATCAACTCAGCTTCGGCGACGGCCTT
>CAMTWZ010000022.1:0-31739 GCA_947085565.1 uncultured Bacteroidota bacterium | reverse complement strand
GTTTTGAGCCCGATTCGGGCTTGTGGGAGGGGGTTTTTGCCTATTCAGGCAGAAAAACGAGGTCCGATCATCGGATCGGGTTCAAACACAAGCTCGGAAATCGTATTTAACGAGATTCCGAAAGGTTACTCAAAGGGTTCTAGTATTTCAAGAAGGATATTTCTCATAAAGAGTTCGGTTTAAAGTGACGCACAAGGCGGGCTCAAGTTTTTAATGCAACAAGTTGGGTTTATAACTAAACTCAACGCATGGCAATATATAAACGCCTCACACTTGTTGACCGAGAGCATATCTTGGTTCTGCATTCGCAAGGGGATAGTTCTCTCAAAAAGTGTGTCTCGCCCTCACGGGTGAAAAGGAAGGGTCTCCCCGGAACGTGTTTAGATTTAGTAGTTCTAACACACAACCCAAACCGACAAAGGAGACCCGACCATGGAATTCACCAAAGTACAACTGCGAACCCTAATCAACAACCATTTTCGTCGCGATGGCGACCTCAATGACGTGATGGAATGGATTCAGAACTCGCTGATGCGCCACGAACGAATTCTGGCTCTTCTGCGCAAGCATCTGGAAAAACGGCACACGATCACCAACGACAATGGCGGAGAGTTCGCTCAGCACAAACGTACCGGTAAAACACTGAAGCTGGGTATCTACTTCGCCGACATGCAGGATGTCATGCCTTTGCCACAATAGGCAATGAGTTAGTTCGAAGTCATCATTCTAAGACGCTTGTACAAAACCCCAACGCTCGCATAATTTCAAAGTCACTAGTTGCTGGAAAACTGTCTCGATCTTTTCGCGTCGGATCACTATCTGCTTAACCCAAAAGCACTTTCATTCAGAGGAGTTGATCTAACTTGGCTACTGACCATTGCGTGCGATTTGTGACAGTATCATGCTATAAGTAGGATTCCAGAATCTGCCTCCCCCATTTAAATTTGTTCATTTAAAATTTCCCTGCCTGTATCTTCCGAAATGCCACAATCTCCCGACCTCCTCATCCGCAATGTCCGCCCAGCCGGTGCCGGACACAATGCCAAATCTGTCGATATTCTTATTCGAAATGGTATCATAGCTGAGATAGGAGCGGGAATATCTGCGAATGATGTCCCAATCCACGACGCCAAGAACGCCCTCGTTTCCGGCGGATGGATGGACATGCACGTGCATCTGCGCGAACCTGGCTTCGAGCACAAGGAGACGATTGCGACGGGTTGCGCCGCAGCCGCCGCTGGCGGATTCACCGCCGTTGCGTGCATGCCGAACACGAAACCCGCCACGCACACGCGCGATGTGGTCGAGTACATCCGCAAGAAAGCCGAATCGGAAGCGGTGGATGTGTATCCGATCGGCTGCGTGTCGAAAGAGCGAAAAGGGGAGAGCATCGCCGAGATGGCCGACATGAAAGCCGGTGGCGCGGTCGCCTTTTCCGACGACGGCGATCCGGTGCATAACGCCAAACTGATGCGCATCGCGCTGGATTACGCCTCGATGCTCGACATGCCGATCATCAATCATATGGAGGACTTGGCTCTTTCGCGCCCCGGACACATGAACGAGGGCAAAGTCTCTTCACGCCTGGGACTGGCCGGAACACCGAACATCGCCGAAGACGTGATGATCGCCCGCGATATCCTTCTTGCCGAACTCACAGGCGGACACATCCACGTCGCGCATCTGTCCACCCGCGGTGGGATGGAGCTTGTTCGCCAAGCCAAAGCGAAAGGGATCCATGTGACGACCGAAGTCTGTCCGCATCACTTCGACCTGACCGACGACGAGATCGAGCGCCATCCGTTTGACACCAATTATAAGATGCATCCGCCGCTGCGCACGCAAGACGATGTGGATGCGATGATCGAAGGCCTGGCCGACGGCACCATCGACGCCATCTGCACCGATCACGCGCCACATAGCATCGACGAGAAGGAAGTGGAATTCATCTACGCGCCGAACGGTATCATCGGGCTGGAGACCGCCTGGGGAATTTCCGTGCGCCGCCTGCTGAGCTCGAAAATCCTAAGCCTGGACGAGTTGCTCGACAAAGTGGTGGGAGCGCCGCGTCGCATTCTTCGTCTTCCGGTTCCGGAAATCAAGGTCGGCGCCGTCGCCAACCTCACGATCTTCGATATCGACAGCCGGTGGACCTTCGCCAAGAGCGACATCCGCTCGAAATCTTCGAATTCCCCGTATATCGGCCGCGAAATGCACGGCAAAGCCCACGCCATCTACAACAAGGGCCGGCTCGTCGTTACGGGTTAGACCGCACACGCGCTTCTTTGGCCAGGATGTCGTCGAGAACCTGTTTCAGGTTGGATGAGGCGCGGATGTCGTTGTATCGAAGGATGTTCCCGTTGCGGTCGAGCAGGATGTAGAACGGAATTCCGCCCCCTTTGTACGCCATGAACAGGGGATGGGTGAAGCCGCCGCCCGCGATGAGTTGCGGCCAGGGATGCGGATGTGAGCGCAGATACTCCAGACTCGCGGCGCTGTCTTCTTCGATGGATATACTCACGAATTCGACATCGTTTCGGCTGAATTCGCGGTAGATGCGCGTCATGTGCGGAAATTCGAAGCGGCAGGGTCCGCACCACGAGGCCCAGAAATCCAACAGCACATATCGGCCGAGATAGTCGTTCGCCGAGCGCATTTCGCCTTGGATATCCGCGATCTGGAATGGAAAACCGGGATTGCCGGGTTGGACGCGCTTCAGGTCGTCGTACAGATCTTTCAGGAAAGCGATATTGTCCGGATAGTCGGAGTACCGGTCGATGTAATCGGAATAACTGGTTTCCGCGTAGCTGAAGTCGGTTTCGGTGAGGCGTTCGGCCACCAAGAACATCGCCGCATGAGCTCGAGCCCTGCGGTCGGTGATCTGGGCGGTGACCAAAGAGCGGAGCGAATCCAAGCGTGGGGCTTGGCGGCGTTTCCAGTCGGCTTCGGAGAGGGTGGTGTCGCGACCGGGGAAAGATTTTATCCACGCGTCGGTGAAATCGCGGATTCCCGCGCGTTGCGCCAGGAACGATTCATACGTGAAAAAGCCATGTTCAAGGCCGTCTTGGAGGATTTCATAGCGTGAGATGGACTCGGAATACCGGGTCGACTCCAGTTGCCGGATCAGGTATTCGCCCGTCATGCGGTGCACCACGAAACGGAACGGAGTGTCGCCGAAGCGCTCGGTAGCCAGGCGCACCCGGAAATGATACAGATCGAGCGTGGGGGTGATGTTTCCGCCCTGGTAGGAAGCACGCTGGGCACGGATGCGCTCGCGGATGTCGGCGTCTTGGGAGAGAAAATCGAGGTAGGAATTATGCAGATCGCCGAGCCAGCCGGAGAACGATTGCTTTCGGGTGTCGAAATCCAAGGATTTTCCGGGAGAAAGAACGACGGGAAGGCTTCGGTTGCCGATGAGGAGTTCGAAACGGGTGTTGCCGGCAAGGGGGATGGAGATACGGGCACGGCCGGAGGCGTCGGTGGGGAGGAACGTGGTGTCGCCCGGGGTGTATTTGTAGTGGATGCCGGGACGCACCAAGGCGATCTCCGTGCTTTGGCCTGCATCCATCCGAACCGTCAACATCCCGTCGTTGGCAGGGATGCACGCGCTCAAACACACGATAAGTAGAAGAGGATAGGCTTTCACGAGGAGAATGATACCGATTTACCGCGTTATATTTGGCCATGCCCCGCATCCTCGCCCTCGAAACCGCCACCGAAGTCTGCTCTATCGCTCTGAGTCTGCCTGGAATGGCGCCGGTTGAGCTGCGTTCGGAAGTTCGCGGCGCACATTCCGAAGCGGTGTTCCGGTTTATCGATGAACTCCTCAGCGGCCACTCTCTCGGCATGGCCGATCTGGATGCGGTGGCCATCAGCGCCGGACCCGGCTCCTACACCGGGCTCCGCATCGGCGCTTCGGCCGTGAAAGGACTCCTTTTCGGCCTCGACACACCCGTTTTCGCTGTGAACACCCTCGAAGCGATGCTCGCGATGGCGCGCAGAACCCATCCCGAAGCGAGAATCCATGCCATGATCGACGCGCGTCGGCAGCACGCCTACGTCCTCTCGCCCGGGTATCCTTGCGAACTCATCGAGCTGGAAACGCTCGCATCCCGCCTGCATCCCGACGACGTTCTTGCCGGCACCGGCATCCATCGGTTATCCGAATCCGCATTGAAGAATGTGGTGCGGATGGGGACCGAATTGATCTCCGCTTTGGGAGTGTTGGAAGTGGTCGGATCCGGCGGATGCAAAGCCATCCGTGCCGTTGACCTCGAACCTTTGTATTTTTAGCCCTTCACCGCCCAATCAAGGACAGTATGAGCTGGTTTAAACGCACAGACACGAATATTCAAACCGAAACGCCGAAGGAAATGCCGGAAGGCATCTGGGTGAAAGTGCCCGGAACCGGAGAAATGGTGCATCGGCGCGAGTTGGAAGAGAATTGTTGGGTGGATCCGACCAGTCGATATCATTTCAGCATCGGCAGCAAGGAATATTTCGAAATCCTGTTCGACGGGAATGCGTGGACCGAGATCGGAGGGAACATCCGTCCGGGCGATCCGCTCAAATTCACAGACAAAAAGCCATATGCCGCGCGTCTGGTCGAAGCGCAGAAGAAAACCGGACTCACCGACGCCCTGCGCTCCGCGCACGGGAAGATCAACGGATTGGATCTGGTGGTGGCGTGCATGGATTTCCGCTTCATCGGCGGAAGCATGGGCTCGGTGGTGGGAGAGAGGATCGCCATCGCGATCGATTACGCCCGCGAACACCGCGTTCCATTGCTCATCATTTCGCAGACGGGCGGTGCGCGCATGATGGAAAGCGTGCTCAGTCTGATGCAAATGGCCAAAACCTCTGCCAAACTGGCTCTTCTGCATGAGGCGGGAGTGCCGTACATCTCGCTGATGACGGATCCCACCACGGGCGGAGTCACCGCCAGTTACGCCATGCTGGGCGATATCAACCTGGCGGAGCCGGGAGCGCTGATCGCGTTCGCGGGTCCGAGAGTGGTGCGTCAGACCATCGGACGCGACCTCCCCGAAGGGTTCCAAACCGCGGAATACCTCCTCGAACACGGGTTTGTGGATGTGATCGTGCCACGGACCAAGCTCAAAGTGCGCCTTACGCGGATCTTGAAGCTGCTCAGCAACGGGTATTCCGGCACTTCGAAGTAACCTCGGCCTGAGGCCAGAGGGAATTTTAAATGAACAATTTTAAATGATGGTGGCCTGAAATACGCAAATCTGGCAAATGATTAATGATTTCACGGTAATATATTATTCATAATCATTCTAATTAAGAGATAAATCATTTAAAATTAAACATTTAAAATTGTATTTATATCGTATAAAATAGGTAGTTCGTAATACCATGTCCTAAGAAAGAGCGAGGTTCGGGATAGTTTGCTCCTGTAGAAAGAAACAGGAGAAACATCATGAAACGCTCGATCCTTACCCTCGCAATCAACTTCGCACTCGCAACCGGATTATCCGCACAGTACACCGCCTCGGCCACGATGCAGGTTCGTGCCACGGTCGTTGAGTCGTCCAGATTGAATGTGATCAAAACCGAAGCTGGCGCGCAAGTGACCAGCGAATCGTTGGGCACTGTGATGTTCTCTGTCACCAAAGAACACCAAGCAGGACAAGCTGCCATGACACCATCCAACGTATCCCTTTCTTCCGACGAGAAAATTCTCAGTTATGGAAAAACTAATCCCACCCGGGTTCAGAAAATCGAAATCGAAGCCGCAAATCTCAGCGCTTCCCCTCAGACCTACATCGTCTCAGCATACTACCAATAAGACGATTCCAATCTCCTGATTGCAAACTACCCGACGCGATGTGACAGTTGCGGCGGGTTTTTGCTTTTATCAGGGATGGGTTAACGAGTTCTAACAGTCGAGTGAGTAATGAAATGAGTAATTTGCGCCATGCGAAATCTGTTAGCAATCCTCGCCTTAGTTTCTGGTGTGAGCTTCACTCCAGAGATTGCTGTCGCTCAGAATGGGCAGAGAACAGACAACAATGTTACAGTTTCAGTATCTACCTCTATCCGTTCCAGTGTCGAGCTAATCACCATCAGCAATATGAATTTCGGTCGGGTGAATCTGGACGCCAACGAACTCCGTCTTGATCCGCGCACCGATGCCGGAGCTGGAGTGATGAAAGCCACGGGTCGACCGAACGCCGCCATACGAGTCTCCTTCCTGGAGCAGCGCGAGCTGATCCGTATCGGAGGTGGAAGCACGATCAATTTCACCTACACGGTATCCGGCGCACCCACCGACAACCAATTGACTTCGGAAATCCTCAGCCGCGAAAACCGGACGTTGGCCATGAGCAGAACCGGGGAGTTCTATTTCTGGATCGGCGGATTCGCCAACATCAATAACATCCAGTTCGGGGCCTACCAAGGCGAGTTCACCATCGAAATCGAGTACCTCTGATGAACCGCAACGTGATAGTGGTCAGTTGTGTGTTGTTCGTTGTCACTTCTTTTGAGGTGAGGGCCCAGGAAATCAATTTCGGATCCTACTATTCCACCACGGCCGATCTCTTCGTGGAACGGAACCTCAGTTTCGGCAACATTGTGGCAGGCGACACCAAGACCATCGCCATCGGGTCGGGCGACGAAGCCGCCCTGAACATCGAAGCCATCCGCTTCCTCGACATCTTCATCACGATCACCACCCCGGCGTTTGTCTATCTGGATGGGAATGATCTCTGCGTGAGCGCCACTTGCCGTTCCCCCATTACCTTCACCTTCGCCTACAACAATACGAACACCTTTCTCGACAATATGGTGGGGAACACGAGTTTCGGAACCTCAACGGTCCGGATTCCCATGGTGAGGAGAGGTGCGGGTCCGCCGAAGCCACCTCCCACCCCGGAAATCGCTTTGGTAAGTCTTCCGCTGGCGAACGTCTTCTTATATATGGGTGGACAGATTGTGACCTCGGGCTCCGAGACTGCCGGAAGCTACTCCAGTACGGTCACTATCGAAATCATCTACAACTGATGAAGCGATTGCCGATCCTCCTCACTCTCTCACTGCTGCCGCTGCTGGCCAATGCGCAATTTGTGCAATTCGCCGTTCTTGTGGAGCCCGAAGTGAACATCACCAACGAATTGGAACTGGATTTCGGTCAGTTGAATCTGGTGGACAGTGTCGCCATCGGCTTGGAAGACGCCCGGGTGGGGATCTTCACCATCAACGGACTCATCCACTCTTTGGTCGGCATTTCCATCGAAACGCCGATGTATCTGGTGAATCAGGAATACGAGAATTGTTCGGAAGACTGGTGTAGGATCTACGTGGACCTATCGTACGCATGGTCTAACAGCGGGATCCTAGAGCCGGGCAGGCGCAAAGCCAGGCCCATCCGAGTCGAAAACCGAAAAGCCAACTTTTTCCTGCCTTTCCAACCTGCGGACGCAGGTCAGGCCCAATTGAACATGCTGCAGATGTCGCTCTTCGTGTACGGCCGGGCGGAAACCCGCCAAGCGATCCCAGGCGGATATGTCGGTGATGTGAACATCACCATATTCTATGAATAGCTTAACGACGAATGCCGTAACCACCACGGAATCAGCTCTTTATTAACGAAACCTAATGGTAAACAGGGATCAAAGCCCGTTAAATTTACTTCAAGCTCAAACAAAACCGCTTAACCCAACCTTCCAAACAAACCCAACCATGAAAAAACTCCTCATCCTTGCCTTGGTACTCGCGCCTGCAGTAGCTTCGGCTCAAGAAACCGCAAACGTCGGTGTGTCCACTTCGATTCAAGCAGCATTTGCTCTTACGACTGCAGATAGCCTTGTTTTCGGTGCTGTTCAATCACTTGACGCAGTAAGTATTACTTCGCAAACGGGTGCAACCTCGAATGCCGGTAACTCAGCCAAACGCGGTAAAGTTACCACCGATGCGACCAATGCCCTCGTTTACACAGTTCCTGCAACCATTGTTCTTCCTCGTACCGTCGGAACACTGGGTGATGCTAACCTCACGGTTACTCTGAACTACTCTATCAGAGAAACAAGTCCTATTACTTACACTTCGGGTACTTCCACCGGTTCAACAACGGCAGCTGGTAACACCCTTTGGATTGGTGGATCTTTTACAGCTCCGGGCGCGGCATCTGTAGGAAATACTTATTCTGGGACAATCACATTAACCGCTGTTTACCTCTGATCTGAAGTAGACGAAAACTTGAAAGGCGGCGCCAATCCTGGTGCCGCCTTTTTTTTGTCGCGGAGCCGCTAAATCGCAAGAAATCTTTTTTTTCCACGTTAGTCCTTGAATTGGTTAACTTTATCCAGTTCATCTCCTCTGAACTCAGAAATTCCCGAAACCAATCCTCTACTACATGAGACCGCTGATTCTTCTGTTCATCCTCTTCACGGCCCTCGGGTTGCGTTCAGGCTACGCGCAGGTTTCGATTTCCCCCACTACGATCTTCATCGGGAATTCCAATTTCGGTTCGTTTCTGGTGACCAACAATTCCAACTCGGCCCAAGAGATCGCCGTCGAGTTTGTCTTCGGGTACACCGTATCAGATTCGTTGGGAAACATCACGATGACGTTCAACGATTCGACCGCTCTCGCCGAGCGGAAATCCATCAGCGAATACGTACGCAGCTTTCCACGTTCGTTCACCTTGGCACCCGGCCAGCGCCAGACGGTCCGCCTTACGGTACGCCCGCCTTCCACCTTGCCTGACGGCACCTACTGGACCCGCGTGAAAGTCCGCTCCACACCGCAATCCGCCGTCATTCAACAGTCTGAGACTGGCGGAGTGGGCACGCAGATCAGCTTCATTTTTGAACAAGTCTTGGGTACCTATTACACCAAAGGCGCCTTCAACACCTCGTTGATACCTTCGAGTCCGAAGTTCGTCCGTTCCGAGAACGGAGTGCTGCTGGTGTATGATGCGGAACTTCAAGGCAATTCACCCTTCTTGGGAACCATCGAAGCGGTGGTGACCGACGCCTCAGGCAAAAAAGTCTTCGAAGAACAGACCACCACCACCATCTTCGAAACCGGAAAGCGGAACTTCACGATTCCTGCCGAAAATCTTGTACCCGGGTCTTACACAGTGAAGCTGTCGTTCAGTACGAATCGCCGGGATATTCCAGCCGCTGAACAGATTCCGATGCAGCCTGTGGAGCGCACCTTCCAGGTCCGGTTCTGAACAAGACTTGATAAGGAAACTATAATCTGCTTTACGGGGAGCTTTTCCTACCTTGCGTCCGGTAAAACCCTAACGGATCCATGAAGAAAACGCCCGTCCGGGCTTGTTTGCACCGGTTTCTACTTATCATCTTGCTCGGTATCGGTGCCTCGCCGCTTTTCGCGCAAGAGTACGACGAGGTGTTCCTTCAATTCAACTACCAAGGCGGGGTCAATACCAACCTCATCGCCTATTACAACGGCACCACCGGCGACTTCCTTCTTCCCGTTTCCGAGCTTTTTCGCCAGTTGCTGATTCCCCATACCCTCGATGCCAACGGGGGTGGAATTCGCGGAACCTTCCTGAATGCCCGGCAGCCGTACAATATCGATGTCAGGAATCTGCAGGTCAGCCTGGCAGGGAAACGGACATCCATCACCGCGGACCAGATCTATCAAGGCGACCTGGATCTGTACATGTCTCAAGAGGTGTTTCTACAGGTGTTCGAACTCGAGTTCCGGGTGGATTTCTCCAACCTGATGCTGCGTTTGGTCACCCCGCACAAACTGCCCATCGTTCTGCGCCAGGAACGCCTCCGGCTCCGGCAGCGCCTGGAAAACCAAAAATCAGCCAACCGGGGCGAATATCCGCTGTTGTATAAGCGTCAGCCGAGACTGCTTAACGGCGGGTTTCTGGATTACGCCTACCAGCAGAACCAAGCCAAGGGCACATCCATGTTCAGTAATCTCTCGTTGATCGGCGGTTCTGAGATTCTGGGTGGTGATGTGGAATTCACATCGAGCGTGTCGAATGGCACCAGTGGAACCAATGTGAATTTGAACAGCTGGCGCTGGCGGTATTACCGAGGCGACGATCGCTGGGTCTCCCAAGTGTATGTCGGGGATGTGACCCCGTCGAACACCACGCTCAAATCCGCCATCAAAGGCGCGCGCTTCACCAACGATCCGCTCTACCCCGATCAGGTCTTCGAGTATTACACCATATCGGAATTGACCTTGCCGGAAGCCGAGGTGGAACTGTTCATCAACGACAGATTGACGGATTTCACCACCTCCGATGAGCAAGGCCGGTTCACATTCACGGTTCCCATCGTGTATGGTCCGAACGACATCAAAGTGATCATCTATGGTCCGGGCGGGCAGCTCATCGAATCGAACCGCACCATCCGGATCCCCTTCAATTTCGTACCGAAGGGGCAATTTCGGTACGATGCCGGCGCAGGACTCGACGAAAACAACTTCCTGGGCGGAAACGACCGGTTCGGATATGCCAGAGGCGGATACGGACTCACCCGCAGGATCACCGTTGGCGCCATCACCGAATATCTGCAGACGCCGGCGAGAAACACTTCGTTCACCGCGGCAACGGTGAATGCGAGCCTCATCGAAGGATTGTTTGTGAACAGCGAACTCGCACCTGGCAATTTCCTGAAATCGGATCTGTACTATCAGAACGCTCGAAATGATTTCATGAACGTGTACTATTCGGATTATTCGCAGAACACAGCAATCAACACCACCGGGGTGCAATCGCAGATTGGCGGTGCCTTGTTTTACAATCTTCCCTTCATCGAAAAAGTGCCTCTGTCGATTCGGTCTTCTTACGATCGCGCCCAGTTCGAAAGCTTTGCCATCTCCAGTTACAGCGCCGACCTGAACACACGGCTTGGGAAAGTGACCGCACGTGGCGGTTTCCGGCGTTCAGAGCGCACGACGACATCCACAGGTGCCTCTGTGATCCAAGACCGTTACCAGGCTTCCTTGACCTATACACTGCCAAGGTCGCAAGAGATCTGGCTGCCGGTCCGCGGGGTGTTCGTGCGCGCCCAATACGATGCTCTTCGCACCATCGACACTCCCGACCGTTTCGATCTGTCGCTCTCACGCAGTTTCTTGCGCGACGGACGCATCCAGATGAGCGCCACCCACATTTTCCCGACGAAGAACACGACCTTTTTCTTCACGATCAGTTTCGATTTCAAATATGTGAGAACCAGTGCGAACACCCGCGTCTCCTCGCAGACCTGGTCCACGAACCAATCCATCCGTGGGGCAGTGGCTTATGAGCCCCGCTACAATCTGCTGTGGTTCGACAACCGTAGCCAAGTGGGGCGCTCGGCCGTGATTGCCGACCTGTACATCGACGGTAACGACAACGGCATCAAAGACGAAGGCGAAGAATCCATCAAAGGCAACATCCTCAGATTCCAAGGCGCGGGATCCAGATATCAGTCGGTAAAGGGTTATACCATCTACACCCAGATGCTTCAATACCGCCAGTATGATGTGGAAATCAACAAAGCCGCGGTGGAAAATCCGGTGTTGGTGGCGGCATCCGAAAAATTCGGAATCGTGACCGATCCGAACCAGCACAAAATCGTTTCGGTGCCTTTCAGAACCAGCGGAATCTTCGAAGGCGGAGCCACGCGGCAGTCGACTCTCGGTAACATCCAAGCCCTTCCCGGACTGCGGATCTATTACGAGAACCTCGAAACGAAAGAACGCAAAGAGCTCATCACCTTCTTTGACGGGTCGTTCTATGCGATGGAAGTCCCGCCGGGCGACTACCGCATGTACCCCGATTCCACGCAGCTCGACATCCTGAAATCGGATTCCAAACCGGCATACCGTGAGTTCACCATCAAATCCGTACCGGAAGGCGATTTCATCTCAGGATTGAATTTCGATCTGAAATTGCGTGACGAACCGCTTCCGCTTCCGGTGATCCGTCCTGTCGTTCCTGAACCCGTGGTTGCCAAACCTCAGTATTTCCGCATCCAGACGGCGATGATGAGCACCCTGGCACGCGCGATCATGGCCAAGCTCGATATCGAAGAGAAGACCGGAGTGACTCAGGAAATCCAGTACAACGCCCGTTGGGACAATTACCGCGTCTTCTCGACCGAAATCGAAGGTCTTGAGAATGCCCTTGCGGCGATCAATTCCTTGCGCAGATCCCAATTCTCAGATGCCTTCATCATCAGCGAGCAGATTTTTGCCACGGAAGACGTCTTCTACGCCGTCCAGGTGGGCGCTTTTGCGGATTCGAGCTCTGCCGTTCGCCATGTGGCCGACATCAAAGCCAAGTACGATCTGGTCGGACACATCCAGTTCGATGCGCTCAGCAATCGATTCCAAGTGGTTCTCGAGCCAATGAGCAATTTCCTGACCGCATCCGCCGAGCGTGAGCGAGTGCGTTCCCAAACCGATCTCAAAGACGCGTTTCTCATCACTCAGCCGAACGTGAACTCGCGCGACATCGAGTACTCCGTGCAGTTCGGCATGTTCGACACCCAAGCGCAGGCGTTCCAACTTTCACAACGATTGACCAACCGACTGCGAATCGCGAATTTCGTGGTGCAGATCGGAAACCGATATTATGTGCGCTCCAGACCTACGAATGCGCTTGAAGACGCGGTAATCCTGTATCGCAGAGCACGTTCTCTGGGCTACGACGACGCCATCATCCACACCGTTCGTTCCTAAAGTTGTGCGATTTGTGTAAGAAATCGCACGATCTGCCCTTCTTATCTTTAGGTAACCTCAATACTTGCCAATGCGATTCGCTGATTACGCCAAACTCTACCTGGAAGCCGGAAACGGCGGCCCGGGCTCCGTCCACTTCCGCCGCGAGAAATTCGTGCCGATGGGTGGTCCCGATGGGGGTGATGGAGGCCGTGGTGGCGACATCACGCTACGTGGAAACCGGAACATGAACACGCTTCTGGATTTGCGCTACCGCAAATTCATGAAGGCGGATCATGGAAATTCGGGCGAAGGCGGCATCCGATCCGGACGCGACGGCGCCCCGATCATCCTGGATGTGCCTCTCGGAACCGTGGCGTATGAGTTCGAGACGCGCAGATTGCTCGGCGAAGTCACCGAAGACGGTCAGGAAGTGGTCATCGCTGCCGGCGGAATGGGCGGAAAGGGAAATCACTATTTCAAGTCCGACACCAATCAGACCCCGAAATACGCGCAACCGGGCACGCCAGGTGAGCATATCGTGGTGGAGATCGAGCTCAAGCTGATCGCTGAAGTGGGCTTGGTGGGCTATCCCAACGCCGGAAAAAGCACCTTGCTGGCATCCCTGTCGTCGGCGAAGCCGAAAATCGCGGATTATCCGTTCACCACGCTCGAGCCGAATCTGGGTGTGGTCGCGTTTCCCGATTACCGCAGTTTCGTGATGGCCGACATTCCCGGAATCATCGAAGACGCGCACTTGGGCAAGGGTCTGGGCGTGCGGTTTCTGCGCCATATCGAGCGGAACCGGATGCTGCTTCTGGTGATCAGTTGCATGTCTGACATCGAAGCGGAATATGCCGTTCTGATCAATGAAATGCGCGAATACCGCAAGGATCTGTTGGAAAAGCCACGTTTGGTGGTGATCACGCAGACGGACTTGGTTGAAGGATACCAGTTGGAAACACCCCCTAACCTCCCCGATGAGTGGATCACGGTATCTGCGGCCACAGGCCATCAGCTGCATGAGCTCAAAGAACTCATCTGGGCAAAACTGAGTACCCTGGATGTCGAACCCCCTTCGAACCGTCATCGCCCTTAGCCTGATTCCCAACCTCGGCGCCCGCCGAAGCAAAACCCTCCTGCAATCGGTTCCCGATCCCGAATCCATCTTCCGGCTGAAAGCCCGGGATTTGCTCGGCATCCAAGGCGTCGGAAAAACCGTGGCCCATGGCATTCTCTCGTTCAAGGGCTGGGAGGAGGTCGACCGCATATTGGACCGAGCCGACAAACTCGGCGTCGAGCTGCTTCCCATCGAAGATCCGCGTTATCCGTCGCGACTCAAGGAAATTTTCGATCCGCCCTTGCTGCTTTGGGTGAAAGGGGATGTGGGAATTCTCGAATCGCACGGCATCGCCGTCATCGGCACACGGATGCCTTCCGTTTATGGACGCGAAATGGCGGAAACTTTCACCGAAGGACTCCTTTCCGCCGGATTGACCATCATCTCCGGCCTCGCCTATGGCATCGACACCCTTGCGCATAAGACCACGGTGGATCGCAAAGGAAAGACCATCGCGGTGCTCGGGTCGGGCATCGACCGCATCTATCCGCGTGTGAACAGTTTTCTCGCCGATCAGATCGCGGACAACGGAGGAGCCGTGATTTCCGAATTTCCGCCTGGAACCAAGCCCGATTATATGAATTTCCCCGTCAGGAACCGCGTGGTCAGCGGACTGAGTCTGGGCGTTCTCGTGGTGGAAACCGGTCTCACAGGCGGTAGCATGATCACCGCTAGGCTCGCCATCGACCAGAACCGCGAAGTGTTCGTCATTCCGCATCCGCTCATATCGACAAAGGGCGGAGGCGGGCATCGCCTCATCCGCGAAGGAACCGGGAAACTGGTGGAATCGGTGCGCGACATGCTCGATGAACTGCCTTGGCTTACCAACGGCGTGCGCCACGAAACGCCCCAGCCGAGGTGGAAAACCGCTGAATTGAGCTCCGAGATGCTGGGAATCTGTGTAATGCTCGATCAGTTAGGTCGGTTGCAGATCGACACCCTGCAGGAGCGTCTGAACCGACCCATGCCCTTGCTGCTGACCCAACTGCTCACCTTGGAGTGTGAGGGAATCATTCGTCAATCCGCTGGGAAAGAGTTCGATTTAGTCTGACAGCCTGTCTATATTGTAGGTTCACCAAACGGATGTCGACCATGGGAGACCAAACTATCGAATCGCTGTCAGACAAACTCGATCAATTGGATGATTTAGTGAGCCAGTACCCTGAATTGGGCGAATTGCAACAGAAGGCCGAAGAGCTTCGCTTCAGGGCTGAATCCCTCATCCGCGAAAATCCTCTACTGGCCGTGGGTGCCGCTGTGCTGCTCGGGTACCTCATAGGCCGACTCTTCAGCGGTGATGATGACTGAAGACTCCATTTCCGAACGGCTGAAGCGATTGCCTCGCGATATTCGTAAAATCGTAGAGAAACGGATCGAATTGGCGATGTTGGATGTCAGCGACAAGCTGAGCACCACCTCAAGCAAAGCGGTTACAGCTTTACTATTGCTGTTGGTGTTGAGCCTCGGATTTCTGTTCCTCTTCGTCGCCATCGCCCTGTTTTTAGGGGATGTTCTCAGAAACCCGGCCGGCGGTTTCATGCTGGTCGCGGTGTTTCTGTTCATCTTCGCTTTCTTCAGTTGGAGATTGCTTCCCAATGTCATTGAACGCAAAGTGAAAAACACCTTGCTCGCCACGCTTCTTAAGAAAGATCCTCCACCCAATGAGTGACCAAGACCTGATTATAAAGCTGACCCAACTCGAAGAGCGCAAGAAAGCGCTGAAAGCCGAAATCACCCAGATGGAGGATGCGGTTCAAACTTCGTTCGAATACGCGCGCGAAGACCTCAGCGGGATGACCAGTCCTGCGTGGTGGGTCAGGAAGTACCCGCTTCAAGCCGTGGGCATGGCAGTAGTTTTTGGATTTCTGGCTGCTCGAGGCGGTCGTGGTCGCGGTTCGTTGTCTTTTGCCGGAGCCTTGATATCCGAGCTGAAAGCGGTGGCGGCGCGCAAAGCCGTTCAGGCCTTTGTCGAAACAATTGATAAAAAAGGTTAAAGAAACCGTCCGAAACCTCGACAGTGGCGTACCGTTAAAGCGCCGTGGCTATTTTGGGCCACTTCTGACGTCAACCACCCGATCCCAATCCCTTATGCGTTTTACCTTATCCACAGCTCTTCTCTTTTTTCTGACGTATCAGACTTCTGTTGCGCAAACCGTATCCACGGCGAAGCAGCTGACGCTTCAAGAAGCGGTGAACACAGCCCTCCAAAACAATTTCACGGTGAAGAAAGCCGAAAACACCTTGGAATTGCAAGATGGCACGGTTCAACAGGCTTATGCCCAGTTTTTGCCGAACCTGAATGCGAACATGAACGCGAATCGCAGAACCGGGCGTCAGTTCGTACAGGAACGCCTCCAGTTCGATGAATTCACCACCCGTGGCATCAGCGGAGGTTTGAACACCTCTATGCCGTTGTTTGTCGGTTTTCAGAACATCAGCAATCTTCGGGCCGCTCAAGCGCGCCGTCTGTCCACAGAAGAGGTTCTTCAACGCACTCGGGAGAATATCATTTTCCAAACCGCCAGCTCGTTTCTGAATGTGCTTCTCAACCAAGAGCTTCTCACCATCTCCCGACAGGATCTTCAAAGCGCGCAGAAGCAGCTCGACCAGATCCGTGCCCAAGTGGAAGTCGGCATGCGTCCGATTGTGGACCAATACAACCAGGAAGCGCTGGTCGCCAACAGTGAGTTCGTCTTGGTTCAACGTGAAAACGCTGTCAACATCTCCTTACTCGGACTCATCCGTGTGATGCAAGCCGATCCTCTGCTGGAATACCAACTGGTGACTCCCGGAATCACTGAGGCCGATGTCGCCGTCAAAACGTTCGATCTTTCAGAATTGGTTTCGCAAGCTCTTTCCAAACGCAGTGATATCCGCGCCCAGGATGCTCAAATCCGTGCCAGCAAGTATGCTCTCAACGCCGCTCGTGGCGCAGTGCTTCCTACGTTGAGTTTCACCGCAGGATTGAACTCCAGTTACACCGATCAATATCGCGAGAGGGATCTTGTCGATCCCACCCAATTCAACAAACTCGGATTCAATGATCAGTTCTTCGATCGCAACCCGACCCGCAGCATCGGCCTGAGTCTCCAGATTCCGATCTTCAACCGCCTCAGCACTCGCACCAGCATTCAACGCAGCCAAGTGCAGTACAAAAACGACCTGCTGGATATGGAAGACCGTCGATTGGGCATTCTTCAGGAAGTCCGCCAAGCCTACAACGATTATCAGGCCTATGCCAAGCAATTGAAAACCACCGAAGCCGCGTTGATCGCCGCCACCAAGGCCTTCGAAACCGAACAAGAGCGTTACCGCGTGGGAGCTAGCACACTGATCGAACTGACCCGTTCCAACACCGAATATGTGAATGCTTTGTCCAATCGGGTTCGCGCGGTCTATCAATTCGTTTTCCAAGAGAAATTGCTCGATTATTACATCGGCAACATCTCCACCGACATCGAATTCTGAGTATGGCATCCTCCGTCATCCAAGCCATCGACGTCAAAAAAGAATACGTCATGGGAACGCAGACCGTCCACGCCTTGTGTGGCGTCTCGTTTGAAATCATGAAGAACGAGTATGTGGCGATCATGGGTCCTTCAGGATCTGGCAAATCGACCATGATGAATGTGATCGGATGTCTGGATACGCCGAGTTCCGGCTCTTACATCCTGAATGGAACGAACGTGAACACGCTCACCGACAACGAACTCGCCGCCATCCGGAACAAAGAGATCGGCTTCGTTTTCCAGACGTTCAATCTTTTACCACGCTCCACTGCCTTGGCGAACGTCGAACTGCCCCTGATTTACGCGGGCTTGAAGCACGCCGAGCGCCGCAAACGCGCAATCGAAGTGCTGGAACGAGTCGGCCTCGCCGACCGAATGGATCACAAACCGAACGAACTCTCCGGCGGACAGCGCCAACGTGTGGCTGTGGCCCGTGCCTTGGTCAACACCCCGTCGATTCTCCTGGCGGATGAGCCTACCGGTAATCTCGATTCGAAAACCGGAAACGAGATCATGCAGCTGTTCGAAGAGCTCCATGCCCAGGGCAACACCATCATTTTGGTGACGCACGAAGAGGAAATCGCCATGCACGCGCATCGGATCATCCGCCTGCGCGACGGATTGCTCGAGTCCGACAAATTACGCGATAGAATGCGCCATGCTGAACCTGCATTCGCATGACCGGATCTTCACGATCACCCTGGCACGTCCGGAGAAGCGCAACGCGCTGAACCGGGCGATGGCCGACGCCTTGGTCGACGCGTTCGACCAGGCGGCGCGCTCCGACGCGAAAGTGATCGTGCTCCGCGCCGAAGGGAAAGCCTTCTCTGCCGGCGCCGACCTGGAGGCCCTCCAAGCCCTGCAACACGCCTCCCTCGACGACAACCGTGCCGACTCGGCGGCCACCGCGGCCATCTTCGAGGCCATGTTGCGTCACCCCAAACCCATTGTCTCAATGATCCAGGGCGACGCCATCGCCGGAGGCTGCGGCCTGGCCACCACGGCCGACATCTCCATCGCCGCCGCCACCGCCCGCTTCGGCTACACCGAAACCGCGATCGGCTTCGTACCCGCCATTGTCTCGGGCATTCTGCAACGCAACGTAGGAGACACCCAAGCCCGGCGCTTGCTGCTGGGCGCTGAGCGTATCACAGCCCAGGAAGCCCAACGCATCGGGTTGGTCACGGAAGTGGTGCCGGCAGATGAACTTGAATCACGCGGCCTGTGGTGGGCGCAACGCTTCGTGAACGACCTGAGCGGGTCTGCTCTTGCGCGGACCAAAAGCCTCCTGGCGGCGCAAACGGGTCTTCCTCTTGATCGGCAGATGGCGTTGGCCATCGAAAGCAATGCGCAGGCTCGGGGCGATGCCGACTGTCGCGAGGGGGTGAGGCGGTTTTTAGGGAATGAAACGCAGCGATGGTAGGATGATGTTCTACCTGGCATGCTACAACAAGATGTGATCGTGATCGGCGGCGGGATGGGTGGACTCACTGCCGCGGCCTTGTTCGCCAAAGACCAAAATAAAGTGACTCTGCTGGAAGCCTCGCATGTGACCGGCGGCTGCAGTTCCTCCTATTATCGGAAAGGATATGTGTTCGAATCGGGCGCTACTACGCTCATCGGTTTCGACGAACATCAGCCGTTGGCCAAACTCGAAGCGCTCACCGGTATCCGCATCCCGCGTGAGCGGCTCAATCCGAGCATGACCGTGCATCTTGGCGGGAAATCCATCATCCGGTATGAAGACCGGGAAAAGTGGATCGAGGAAGCGATTCGTCATTTCGGTCAGGCAGCGGAGCAACGCGCGTTCTGGAATCTTGCCACTGAAACCGCGGACACGGTATGGAAGCTTTCCGAAGACAATCCGTTTTTCCCACCCACATCGGTCGCAGACACTTTGCGATTGGCCAAGAACAACCCCATCCATGCGCTGAAGCTGCCTCTCGCATTCGTCTCCGTCGCCGATGTCATTCGCAAGCACGGACTCACATCCCCGAAATTCACCAGATTCGTGGATGAGCAATTGCTCATTTCGGCGCAAGCCACTTCCGAGGAGGTACCGTTTTTGTTCGGTGCGCCGGCGCTGACCTACACCAACTCGGGTAATTTCTATGTTCCGGGCGGTATGGTGGAAATGGCCAGATCCGTGGAAGAGTTCATCCGTTCGAACGGTGGGAATGTGTTTTGCAAACACCAGGTGGTGTCGATCACGCAAGTGAATGGAATGCATCGGGTGACCTGCAAGAACGGGAAGTCGTTCGAGGCGCCGGTGGTGGTGAGCAATATCCCGGTATGGAACATGTCGGCGCTCACCACGGGCAAGGTTTCCGACTACTTCGCGAAAGAATCCGTCCAATACGACACGGCCTGGGGTGCTTTTACCATGGGTATGGCCACAGACGATGTTTATGCGGACGATCTCACGCTGCATCATCAGATCCACTTGGATGAACCCTTGCCTTACACAGGTTCCAAATCGGTCTTCGTTTCGCTGTCCAAGCGTGGAGATCTCCAACGGGCGCCTGAAGGAGATCGAGTCTTAAATATCTCCACGCATACGCCCACGCAGCCGTGGTTTTCGGCGAATGGGGAGTATGATTCGATGAAAGAGCGGGTCAGCCAGGGGATTTTGGATGTGCTTCGGAAATCGATGCCCGGCTTCGCTGAAGCGGAACTCAAACTCTCGTTTCCAGCGACGCCCGTATCGTGGGCGAGCTGGGTGCATCGGCATCAGGGAAGGGTGGGAGGCATTCCGCAATCGATGGATCGCGCGCTTTGGGATTGGACTCCGGCTGAGACCCCGATTCCCGGATTATACCTTTGCGGAGACACGGTCTATCCGGGGCAAGGCATCCCTGGCGTCACGTTAGGAGGAATCAACGTATATTTACGGGCTCGAAGAACCCATCCTATCTGACATGAATTTTTCCATTCCGCCGGCCGTCAAACATCTGCTGATCATCAATGCGTTGGTGTTTTTCGCTCAGCAAACACCGGTGATCTCGGGATACATCAACAACCTGTTCATTCTGTTTCCGCCGGCGACCTTCGGATTCGGATTCTTTCCGATCGAAGCGGCGACGTTCTATCCATGGCAGCTCATCAGCTACATGTTTTTGCATGCCGACTTCAATCACATCCTGTTCAACATGTTCGGATTGTGGATGTTCGGGAGTTCGTTGGAGCATATGTGGGGCACGAGCCGGTTCGTCAAATATTATCTGCTGAGCGGTCTCGGTGCGGCACTGATCCACTTGCTTGTCTCTTCGAATCCGGTTCTGGGCGCATCCGGCGGGCTCTTCGGCATCCTCCTGGCCTATGCGATGATTTTCCCGAACCGGTACATCATGCTGCTGATTCCACCAATCCCTGTCAAGGCGAAGTATCTGATCGGAGCCTATGCGGCATTCGAACTTTTCAACGGCGTGATGTACACCGGTTCCGGCGTGGCGCATTTCGCGCATTTGGGCGGCATGGTGGCAGGATACTTCCTGATCCGCTATTGGAAGATCCGCACGAACATAGAATAGACGCATGACTCAGGACTCTTTTTTCGACGGAATCAAACGCGGCGTGATGTCAATGCCGGTCGCATTGCGTTGGATCATCCTGGTCACGGTCGGAGTTTTCGTCTCTCAGGCACTGCTCGGATTGGTTTTCGGTGAAGGTACCTACCGTTGGATGAATCAGACGTTCGGAATTCTCCAGGATCCTTGGGTGACCGTGTTCCAACCCTGGCGATTGGTTACATACATGTTTCTGCATGCGGGTGGCTTCCATATCCTGTTCAACATGCTGTGGTTGTGGTGGATGGGTCAGGCCGTGGAAAACACACTCGGTTCGAGGAATTTTCTGATCTTGTATTTCGGTTCGGGAATCGGTGGGGCCTTGATCAACGGTTTGTTCGCAATGGTGGCCAGCGACGCGTCGCTGCTTCCGACTGTTGGCGCCTCGGGCGCGGTCTTCGGAGTGATGGTGGCCTTTGCGATGCTCTATCCCACCACGCCCATCATGTTGCTGTTTCTTCCTTCGATCCAAGCGAGGTATGTGGTCGCCGGATTGATCGCACTGGATCTGCTCTTTCTGAATTCGAGTTCCAATATCGCCCGAATCGTGCATCTGGGCGGTGCGGCTTCGGGATGGGCGCTGATGCGTCTGTATTCCATAGGCGGTTTCGATACCCTCACCGCGCTGTTCAAATCGTATGGTAAGACATCCAAGCCCAAGAACCGCCGGATGAGATCGGTGTCGGATGCCGTGATCATCGAAGAGATCGACCAGTCTGAAATCGACCGCATCCTGGATAAGATCGCCCAGAAAGGATATTCCAGCCTGACCGCCGAAGAAAAGAAACGCTTATTTGATTCATCCAAACCGTAAAGAAATGATAAAGCGCAGTGAACGCCTGAAAGTGAATGTCGGACATGTGTCGGTGGGCGGAGGTGCCCAGATCGTGGTGCAATCCATGACCAATACCGATACGGCCGACATCAACGAGACCGTAGAGCAGATCATCCAGTTGCATGATGCGGGATCGGAGTTGGTCCGCATCACCGTCAACAACAAGGAAGCCGCCGCCGCGGTGCCACACATCATCGAAAAGCTGGATAAGAGGAATGTCGAAGTCCCCATCATCGGTGATTTCCATTACAACGGACACGTGTTGCTGACCGAATTTCCGGACTGTGCCGCGGCTTTGAGCAAATACCGCATCAATCCGGGCAATACGGGCACCAAAACCCGCGATAAGAACTTCTGCACCATCGTGGAGCAAGCTGCGAAACACAACAAACCGGTGCGCATCGGGGTGAACTGGGGATCTTTGGATCAGCAGCTTCTGGCCGAGAAAATGGATTTCAACAACGCGATGCCCCAGCCGAAATCCAGCAAGGAAGTGATGATCGATACCATGATCGAAAGCGCGGTGCGGTCGGCCAAGCTCGCCGAAGACGTGGGCCTTCCTTCTGATAAGATTATTGTGAGCTGCAAGATTTCCGGGGTGCCGGATCTGATCACCGTGTATCGCCGACTTGCCGCGCTCATTCCGTATCCGTTGCATCTCGGACTCACCGAAGCCGGGATGGGCATGAAAGGCGTGGTGGCGAGCGCCTCGGCTTTGGGAGTGTTGCTGAATGAAGGCATTGGCGACACCATCCGGATTTCGCTGACTCCGATGCCCGGTGGCGACCGCGCCGAGGAAGTCCGCGTGGCGCAGCAGATCCTGCAATCGTTGGGAATCCGCAGTTTCATGCCACAGGTGACGGCCTGCCCGGGTTGCGGCCGCACCAAGAGCACCTACTTCCAACAATTGGCGGATGAAATCCAGACCTACCTGCGAGACACCATGCCCGTTTGGCGACAGGTGTACCCCGGAGTGGAAGAACTCCAAGTGGCTGTGATGGGTTGCGTGGTGAACGGTCCGGGTGAATCGAAACACGCCAACATTGGCATATCCTTGCCAGGGACATTCGAAGAGCCGAAGGCACCCGTATATGTGGACGGGCAGCATGTGGTGACGCTCCACGGCGACCATATCGGCCGTGATTTCAAACGCATGCTCGACGATTACATCATGAAGAGATACGGCGTCAAGGCCTGAGAAAAACCCCTTTTTTGTCGACAATCAGGAAAATCTATTTGACAATGTAAGCGCTTTCACTATTTTGATGAGGTTAACCATCCGGACGTCCGGGTAACTCTAATCATCCTCATGCAGTCGAAGGTCCTATTCATCGGTTTAGCCATCGCGACAGTCCTTTTTTCTTGCGGAAAACCGACGGCTGATGATGTTGTGGCGAGCGTCGGTGAGTTCAAGATTTCTGAAGCCCATCTGCAGAACCAGCTCAGAAGGTTCTACATGAGAACGGGTCAGGCCGTGAATTTGAACGACGATGTGAAACTGTCGGTGCTCAACTCCCGCTTGGAGCGGTACACCATCGTCGAAATCGCCAAAGAGCGGGGATGGGCGAACGATGCCGCCGCGCTCTACAACAAGATGGTGATCGAACGCAAGGTGATGATGGAGGAATATCAGCGCCGGTTCATCTACGACAGGGTTCAGGTCACGGAAGCTGATCTGCGCGAGTTGTTCCAACGCTTCAACACCTCGCTGCGCGCATCCCACATCCGCGCTGCCACGCGAGCCGAGGCCGATTCGCTGCATCGCCTCATCCTTTCCGGCGTCTCTTTCGAGGAATTGGCCGCCAAGCGTTTCAAATCCGCCGATCTGGCCCAAAGCGGTGGCGATCTCGGATATTTCACGGTTGATGAGATGGATATCGCCTTCGAATCCAAAGCCTACACGATGAAGGTGGGCGAGATTTCCACGCCGGTTCCCACATCCACCGGGTACTCGATCATCAAACTGACAGATCGGATCACCGTTCCTGTTCTCACTCAAACCCAGTTCGCCGAAAAAGCCCGTGATCTGGAACCCTTGGCCTTGGAGCAGAAACGGGAGATGGCCACAAGGACCGATATGGCCCATCATATCAGACGGTTCGCCTTCGATGAGACGGTCATCAGGCAACTCTGGGGAATGATCCAAGCCAATCCGGGTATCTATTCGAGGCAACAGCCCGAGCTGACCGAACTTCCCCTGCCTGTCGACGATTCTTTCAGAGCCCGCATCATCGCCCGAGACGGGCGTTTCGCGTTTTCGGTGGGTCAATGGATGAAAGAGGCTTGGCTCACATCCGCCGAACGCCGATCCTATGCCACCACGTATTCCGATTTCCTGGAGCAGGTCGAAGCCATGGCGTATCGCAGTTTCGCCTTGGAGGTGGTCACCCATCATCCCAAATACGACCGCGAGTACGTGAAAGGCTCGATCGATGAGACGTTCTACAACTATCTGTTCGAGCGTTTTGAAAACGCCCTCTCCAAAGAAGTCAGCATCAGTGAGATCGACATCCGCTTGGAATGGCAGAAAAATGGCTATTCCTATGTGAAACCGATCGAGTTCAACTTCGCCGAACTCATGGTGGCGGATTCGGCTCTTGCCGCACGGATCGCCACGGATTTGCGCAAAGGAGCGGATTTCACAACCCAATTGAACCGTTTCGGCCTGAATATGGAATCCAAGAAGGCCAAAGGGGAACTCGGATTCATTCCCATCGACCATTTCGGAGCGATCCAGACCCAATTGTCGGATGTCCGCCAAGGCGACATCCTCGGTCCTTTCCAACTCGAATCAAACCGCTTCGTGATCTTCCGTTGCTTGGGAGTTCGCGAATCGCGTGCCATGACGTTCGGCGAGGCGGTACCGGTTATCCGCGAGAGATTGCATCAAGACCGCAAAGAACAACTTCGCTCCACTCTGATCGCTGAGGGCCGCAACCGGCACAACGCGACCATCCATTTTGATAAGCTCCATTCCATAACGTTTGAATTGTGATGATGACTCCTTTTAAACTCAGCTTCGCCATTTTGATGCTTTTGCTCGCCACGACGGCGGCACATGCCCAAACGGGTAGGATTCAGGGACGCATTTTGGAGTCCGGCTCAGGGGAGACCCTGATCGGAGCCACCGTGCTGATCCAAGGAACCTCGCAGGGCGCTTCGGCCGACATCAACGGGTTTTACCGCATTCTGAATGTGCGTCCGGGCACCTACACTCTTGAATTCCGCTATGTCGGTTATTCCACAAGAATTGTCGAAAACGTGCTTGTGAGAACCGATTTGAATACGGAAATCAACGTGGAATTGGCCTTGGAAGCGTTTCAGGGGCAGGAAGTGGTGATCCAAGCCGAGCGCGATATCATCATCAGGGATTTGACAAGTTCGGAATCGCGCGTGAGTCGCGACCAGATCGAAAAATTGCCGGTTCAGGAAATCGGAGACATCATCCAATTGCAAGCCGGTGTGACGGTGGGTCCGGGCGGATCCATCCACATCCGTGGTGGCCGCGCGTCTGAAGTGGCTTACATCGTGGATGGCGTTCGTGTGACGGACGATTACGATCGCAGTTCAGGTCTCAGAGTGGAAAACAGCGCGATCGAAGAACTTCAAGTGGTATCGGGTACTTTCAATGCCGAATTCGGACAAGCCATGTCGGGTATCGTGAACATCGTAAGCCGTTCGGGGACCAACGACTGGCGCTCCAGCTTCAACATCTGGGGTGGAGATTACGGCACATCGAACCAACGTCTTTTCGTGGGCACACCGGCGGGTATCAAAGACGCGAATGTCCGCCAAATGTACAATATCGAAGGAAATATTTCGGGACCGATCATCAAAGACAAAGTGACCTTGTTCGTAACGGCTCGCCGGTTCCAGAACAACGGTTATTTGTACGGATACAACGCGTTTTCGCCCCGCGGCCCCATCCTTCCCGAATTGAACGAAGACCAAGTGACCTTCAGATGGGAGCGAGGCTACAACGAAGTGCCCCAAGCGAACCCGGTGAATAATTACGGGGATGTGATCGATGCCAGCCTTCCGTGGTATGTGATCGATGAGACGGTAAGCATCGGCGGTGTGAATTACATTCGTTATCGTGATTTGGGATTCCGCGACAGTTCGCTCGTGGCCATGACACCCTACAATTCATGGAGTGGCCAGGCCAACCTGCAGTACAACATGACTAAAAAAATCAGGTTGAACCTGATCGGTAACTACGGTCGTGAAACCAGTCAGGGATACGATCATGGTCGCCGTCTGGTGCCTGGCGGACGCGGAACCAGTCAGAGAGACAATTACTATCTCAACTTTAAGTCGACCTACACGCCTTCGGCAACCACGTTCATAAGTACGAACTTGGCCACACGCTACAACGCGTCCAAGTTTTCGTTATACGACAGCCCGTACGACCCGCGCTATCTCAACTACGACCGGGTGGGCAGTTTCGGTGACGCCCAAGGTGGCGTTGCCGGCCGATTCAACCGATTCGGCACCGATAACGGCTTTTTCGACCGTTTCACACGAAGCTTCATTGCCAAAGTGGAAATCTCCAGCCAAGTCAACAAACAGCACTTCGTCAAAGCCGGACTCGAACTTCAGGCCGATATCATGAAGTACGACAACTTCGGTCTGCAACCCCTGAATGTGGGTCCGAACATTACTCTTCCGCCGAATTTGGATCCGGCCTTGGTGGCCCGTCTTGAACTGGGCGTACCGATCGCCAACACACCAGGGCATGAACAGTGGACACGCAAACCCCTGCTTATGGCGGCTTACATCCAAGACAAGATCGAATATGAGGATCTGATCATCAACGCCGGACTCCGATTCGATTATTTCCGTTCGAACGGTCGAGTTCCAGTGGATAGCGAGGATCCGGCTCTGTTCCTGCCTTATGCGGATCGTCCGGCCAGTTTTTGGAAATCGGCAGATGCCAAATTCGCGCTTTCACCACGTGTGGGTGTGGCTTACCCGATCAGTTCCAAGGGTGTCATCCACTTTTCCTACGGGTTCTTCTTCCAGATTCCAGATTACAACCGCATGTATAACGGAGAGCAGTTATTGCTTCAACAGACATCGGGCGTGCAGGGCGTTTTCGGCAATCCGAACCTGAATCCGGAGCGAAGCATCAAGTATGAAATCGGTCTCAAGCAAGAGATATATGCCGGAACAGGACTCGAAGTGACCGCATTCTATGAAGACAAACGTGATTATGTGAGCTCGGGTCCGTTCAACAACACGGCGAATCCGACCGTGCGATACGGAACTTGGGTGAACCGTGATTATGCGAACATCCGCGGTTTGACAGTGGCATTGAATCAGCGGGTCTCCAACAAGATCAACATCGGTTTCGATTACACCTTCTCCATCGCGGAAGATTCCAACTCCGATCCCGCATCCGAATTCTTCGCCAATGTCTCCAGAGGCGATACCACGGGCTCGGCAGTAGCCAAATTCCTGACTCCTTCAAACTGGGACCGCAGCCAGGTATTCAACTCTTCATTATTCTATTCAGGAAACAATTGGGGGTTCAACCTCCTTCAGCGTTTCTCGACCGGACTTCCATACACACCGAGCAGCCCGATCCCCGCTCAGACGGGAGTTTCCGCATCGCGGGATGTGATCACGAACAGCGCGCGGATGCCTTACATTTTCAGCCTCGATCTGAATCTTTATAAGAATTTCGAGATCGGCGGCACCACGCTTCGGACCTTCCTGAACATTTACAACCTGTTGGACACCAGGAATGTGAACTTCGTGTACACGGATTCGGGTGTGCCTACGGGTCCGCTTCCGTCGCAGCGCCCGGCCGTGGTGGAAGACCTTTTTTATGAAAACCCGACCGCTTACAGCGAACCCCGCCGTGTGCAGCTCGGATTCTCCTTCGGATTTTGATTAACCCATGTATCGCACAGTGATGAAACGGATTTCAAACATCATCCTCTTGGCTTTGGTTGCTGGAAGTTTCCTTTCGGAAGCAACATTACAAGCTCAGGGAACCACACCACCGAGCCAAGAACGCTCACGCTTCCAAGATCGGCGCAAATCGATCCTGGATGCGAATAACGTTCGTGCCACCTACCATAACTTCGGGCACCAGGGGGTTTCCAGTGGTGCCAACCGTGACGAACTCTACTATGAGTTCCCCAAAAATACCAACCGGCAGTATGTGTACTTCGTGGCCGCATTCATTGGCGCCGAAGTGAACAACCAGGCATCGGCTGCCGGGGCACCGCGTTTTCCCGTGGTGATCGCGCCGAACTTCCGCACCAATCCGCAGACTGGAGAAAGCTGGGCGATGAACCCTGTGGGTGGGTATTTCAATCCCAATTCGAGGGAAATCGCCCGTAGCGATCGCGGTCCCGGATATCCGACTGGCAACACTTGGCCATCACTTTGGCCAGATAAGCTTGTGGATGCAGGCGATCCGGGTTGGGCGGGAAGCTGGAACGGATTTTTCGGAAAAAACATCTTCAACGCCGATCAGGAATTCTATTATCGCGCCGGTGACGACCGTTACACCCGCTACCTGACCAGCTCTACCACGCAATATCGTCCGGACAACACCGATGCCACCCGTGGTGGTTTGGGACTCATTGTGGATTCACGGGTATTGGCTTGGACTCAGCGCCTGATCAGCAATGTGCATTTCGCCATTTATGAGGTGAAAAACGATGCCAGCTTCAACTACGACAAAGTATCGTTCATGCTTTGGATCGCAGACTGGGTGGGAACTCCCCAAGATGACCGACCTTTCTTCGACCAACAGCGTGCCACAGCGTTTTTCACGGATTCGCGACCTACAGCATCACCGCCAGAATTCAACGGAACACAGATCGGCGTGGCCGGTGTGCGCTTCCTCGAAACCCCGGGCAATGCATACGATGGCCTCGACAATGACGGTGATGCCGATTTCTACATCCGCGAAGAGGTCACCTTGTACGACATCCGTAACAAGGATCTCATTGACGCTCTCTTATTGGCGAACGGCGGCTTTTTCGATTCCCGCGTCCAAGTGCTTAACGAAGTGCTTCCGAAATTCACCGCAACCGATTTCAACCAACGCACAATCGCACCGGGAGACCGAATTGTTCTGATAGACGACGATGGAAACCGCATTTTGACGACCTATCCCACAGGGCTGACAGATTCTTTGGTCGTCAGATCCCAAGGTCGGAACATCAAACTTCCTCCAAACGGCTTGGTGGCTCGCGAAGACACCTTGCTCGGCCGCCATTTGAATCTTTTGGATGATGATTTTGACGGATTGGTGGATGAAAACCAGCCCAACCATTTGACCTTGAGTCGTTATCTCCGTGGTGTGCTCAATATTCGGCCGGTACGGTTTGTGAATTACCGCTGGAGCGGCTTCTACGCGAACATGCCTGTGAACACGACGTCCATCGCGTTCACCGATACCATACAGCGTGGTTTAGCCGTGCCGAATTCATGGATTCGCACGAAAATGGCAAATACCGCCCAATTCAGAACGGAGATTTTGGCGTATCAAACAATGCTTCGCAACCGATATGCGGGTACGTTTCCAGCGAATTACTTCGATCACTATTTCCTCAGTGCGAAAACTCAGGCGCCGATGATCGATGAATCAAGGGATGACTTCTTCGACAACAACCAGGATTGGCGCGCAAGTGCGGATGATGTCGGCTTGGATGGAGTGGATCTGAGCGGAGATACAGGTGAATCCGACGGTTATCCGACTTCCGGAGCCTTTTCCCCATTCCCAGGCGAATCCGCCATCGATAAGACGGATGTCCGTGAAACCGATGCCATCGGTATTACTGCGGCGACGTTTCGTCCTGCGGGAGGGCTGAATCTGAACGGCCCCGATGATGATATCTGGCGTCGCCACTTGGTACCGGGCATTTTTTCTCCGGCACCAGAAGTTGGAGATATTGACCAATTCGTCACTTCGGGCTTTTTCCCGCTACAGCGTGGCGCCATTGAGCGCTTCGCTTTGGCAGTCTCCATAGCCGCATCCAACTCCTCGAACAATGCGTCTATCGCTTTGGTCGAGCAACAATTGGCGCAAGCCTTCAACGCCTACGATGCCAACTACCAATTTGCCATCGCTCCTCCGCCACCACCGACCAAAGCGGTGCCTGGTAACGGCTATGTGACTTTGTACTGGGATGATATCGCAGAGTATGTGTTCGACAGATATCTGGCACGGATCGGTGCGAATCCGTTCAATTTCGAAGGATATAAGATTTTCCGATCGACGGACGCGGCGTTGTTGGATGCCAAAGTGATCACTGATGGTCGTGGCACTCCTCAGCAATTCCTCAACCCGATCGCCCAGTTCGATTTGGCGAATGGAATCACCGGCAATCATCCGATCGATATTTTCGGAATTGAGTTCGATCTCGGTACGGATTCAGGCCTCCAGCGGTACTACGTGGATTCCGATGTGATCAATGGCCGCACCTATTATTATGCGATAGTGGCTTACAACAGCGGTGCCGCACAAGCGGGCATCTCACCGGCCGAATCACCGATCAATCTTTCCGTGAATCCGGATGGAAGCATTTCCGCAGGGGTGAATGTCATCAAGGTCACACCGACAGCGAATTCAGCGGGTTATGTGGCGGGGCAAGATCCCGTGGTCATCAAGAAAGCGGGAACCGGTACGGGAAGCGTTGTCGCGAATATCATCGATCCACGCGCTCTCAAAGCCAACAACACCTACAGGATCACCTTCAGAGACACCACCATCGGTGCGGATACCTACGCCGGTTATTTCTCACTGACGAATGTGACGTCTGGGGCTGTTTTGCTTTCCAACCGCACATCCTTCACTGCCGGAAACAATGACAACCCAGTTGTGGAAGGGGTGAGGGTCGTTGTGACGAACGCCAACCCTAGCGCGCCCAAACTGATCGGCAAATCGTGGTCTTCTACTTCCGACGTGCTTATCAACGCCCAGGCGAACGCCGTGGCGGTGAATGCCAACCGGCGCGAATACGATATTGTGTTCGGAGCCCCGGGCATGGCATCGTCGGCATCGGCGAACATCCGTCGCGGAGGCTTGCGTCAGCAACTGGAATCGCAACCGGTCAATTTCAAAGTGATCGACCGCACTACGGGAAGATCCGTTCCATTCGCTTACCTGCGTCATCCGGTTCTCGGTGAGTTGGGAGGCACGTCCACTTCTATGGGAGCCTATTTCGACACGAAATCCCAAACCACGTTCAGCGACCAGATCTATCTGCTGGATGCGGCCAAAGAAGGGGAAGTGAGCTGGCAGATCGGACTCGAACCCCATCGTGGTGATGTCCTTTTCCGCCCACAAGCCGGCGATACCTTGCATCTGGTTCAAGGAACCCGGTTCACCAGTGCGGATGTGTACGAGTTCACGATCAATCCGGCAACGAATCTTCCATCCGAAGACCTCGCTTTAGCGAAATCGAACATGGACGAAATCCGTGTCGTGCCGAATCCATACATCGTCACCCACTTGGCAGAAAAAAGACCCACAAGGATTCGCCCGCAACAAGAAAGGGAGCTTCATTTCATCCATCTCCCTGCACGTTGCACCATACGGATCTTCAACGTGGCCGGGCAGCTGATTCAAACCCTTACCGTGAACAATCCGATCGAAACCGACCGGTATGTCTGGAACATGCTGACCAAAGACAACCTCGAACTGGCCTATGGAGTGTACATCTACCATGTGGAAGCGCCGGGCATCGGGGAGAAGGTCGGCAAATTCGCAGTGATCAAGTAAAAGGAACCACCCCATGAAAGCACGCATAATTGTATTGATGATGATGGTCGGGTTGGTTCCGAGCCTGTCTAACGCGCAGTTGATTTCCAAGAAAGGGACGGCTTCGGCCCAGTTCCTTCTCATTCCGGTGGGGGCTCGCGCCTCGGCCTTGGGCGGCGCGGTGACCGCATCGGTCACCGACGCTTCGGCCATGTACTGGAATCCGGGCGCCTTGGCCGGTGTGAGAACACGCCAGGCCATTCTGGAACAGTCGAGCTGGATCGGCGACCTGCGCCACAACTATGTGGCCGTGGCCTTG
>CAMTWZ010000021.1:0-71027 GCA_947085565.1 uncultured Bacteroidota bacterium | reverse complement strand
GAAACAAATGACAATCGCCCAGTACTCTTGGCGACCAGCTTATCTTTGCGGCCATGAATGCATCTGTTTTAACACGTCTTCATGTGTCATCAACAGTCCATTCTTGCGCTCCTGCTCTACATCAAGAAATCTATTCGCCAAATTTGGCGGAATTTCTGTGGAATCAGGTCCATCAACGGGGTTTTTAGCCCATTGACCTGCGTTAGTTGGAATTTTCGGCTTCTTCATGTCGGACTTATCGTAAGTTGGTTGATTTTTGAATTCACGTCCCACGTCCCACGTCCCACGTCCTACGTCCTACGTCCTACGTCCCACGTCCTACGTCCTACGTCCTACGTCCCACGTCCTACGTCCCACGTCCCACGTCCTACGTCCTACGTCCCACGTCCCACGTCCTACGTCCCACGTCCCACGTCCCACGTCCCACGTCCCCAACACCCACTCCGTGTACCGGATCCTTCGCCCGATTTTCAAGTGCATCGACTCATAATACGTGATGATGTCCAGCAGCGGATCGCCGTGATCGGTGCCGTGAACATCCTCCACCCGTCGCTCGGGCGTGATGCCTTCTTCGCGCAGGGTATCGAGCGTGAATTGGTCCAACGTCGGGTCGTCGGTCTTGAACCGGATGCGCCCGCCGTCTTTGAGCACGTTCCGATAGCGGCTCAGAAACACCGGTGAGGTGAGTCGCTTCGACTTTTTTATCTCATTCAAATAGGGATCGGGAAACGTGATCCAGATCTCATCGATCTCCCCTTTCAGGAAATAATTTTCGATGTGGTCGATGTAAATGCGAAGAAACCGGATGTTGGTGAGTCCTTCGTTCAGGGCGATGGTGGCGCCTTTGAAGACCCGATCCCCTTTCACATCCACCCCGATGAAATTCCGCTCGGGGAAACGCCGGGCCAGCTCCAAGGTGTAATCGCCCTTGCCACAGGCGAGTTCGACGGTGATGGGATGATCGTTGCCGAATATCTTGCTCCATGTGCCTTTCACGGACGCAACCCAAGCCGGATCTTTCGATTCCATCTGGATCACATTCGGCATGTGGTTGATCGCTTCGTAGCGAAACAGCTTCTCTTTTGCCAAAACTCAGGGAGATTTGCGCTGGATGGTCCACACACCGCCTTCTTTCACATAGGCGACGCGGTCATGAAGCCGGCTCCTCCTGCCCTGCCAGAACTCGATGTAGTGCGGATTGACGGCGTATCCGCCCCAGGAATCCGGTAGCGGAATCGGATCCACATCCTTGAATTGCTCATCGAGGCGGGCCAACTCCTCTTCCAGAAACGCACGGTCTTTCACCCAGGAACTTTGTTTGGACGCCCAAGCGCCAATCTGGCTCAACCGCGGACGCGATTGGAAATACGTGCGGGATGTTTCCCGATCCACTTTGCTCACTGTTCCGTCGATTCGAACCTGCCTCTCAAGCTCGATCCAGAAGAAATTGAGTCCGATGCGCGGATTTTGAGCCAACTGCTGACCCTTCTCGCTTTCATAATTCGTATAAAAGACGAACGCCTCCTCTTCCAAGCCTTTGAGAAGTACGATGCGGTTGGTAGGCTGTCCGTCGTTGCCAACCGTCGCTGCACCCATCGCATTCGGCTCCGGAACGCCGGCTTTCAGGGCTTCATCGAACCAGATCTTGAACTGGTCGAAGGGGTTGGGCCGAACATCCGATTCCAACAGACTGGCCTTTTTATACTCGGTGCGTAGATCTTCCAAAATAGACATCATTCTTTTTCCCGTAACTTGACGCGCCATGCGCGAAATCATTCTATTTACCATCTCGGGGCAGGACAAACCCGGCCTCACGAGCGAGCTCACCCGACTGCTGTCCGAGTACCGAATCGATATTCTGGACATCGGTCAGGCTAACATCCATGATACCCTTTCTTTGGGAATATTGCTTGATATTCCGGCCGAATCGGAGTCGAAACCCTTGCTCCGTGAGCTCCTGTTCAAAGCCCACGAACTTGGCTTACAAGCCCGCTTCGAACCCGTGGATGCGGCCGATTACAACGCCTGGGTGGCCGCCCAGGGTAAACCGAGGTACATCATCACCGTGCTCGGACCGAAGATCACCGCCGAGCATCTACATCAGATTTCGATGGAAGTGACCTCCAACGCACTAAACATCGACTCCATCAAGCGTCTCTCGGGGCGAATTCCGTTGGATCGGTCCACCCTCACGAAAGCCTGCGTGGAACTGACCGTGCGCGGTGTGCCTCGCGACATCGAGCACATGCGCGCCTCCTTCATGCGCATTTCCCAGGAGCTGGGTGTCGACATCGCTTTTCAGATCGACAACGTCTTCCGCCGGAACCGCCGTCTCGTGGTGTTCGACATGGACTCGACCCTCATTCAGTGCGAAGTGATCGATGAGTTGGCCAAGGCCGCGGGAGTGGGGGCCGAAGTGGTGGCCATCACCGAAGAGGCCATGCAAGGGAAACTGGATTTCAAAGAGAGCTTCGCGCGGCGTGTCGGCCTGCTGAAAGGCTTGGATGAGCGTGTGCTGAAAGACATCGCCGCCACCCTCCCGCTCATGCCGGGCGCCGAGCGGCTCATTTCCACGCTCAAGGGCATCGGCTACAAGACCGCGATCATCTCAGGCGGATTCCAGTATTTCGGTGCGCATTTGCAGAAAAAACTCGGCATCGATCACGTTTTCGCCAATGAGCTGATCATCAAAGACGGAAAAGTGACGGGTGAGGTCGGCGCCGACATCGTCGACGGAAAACGCAAAGCCGAGCTGCTCAAGTCCATCGCTCAGCGCGAGAACATCCGCCTGGAGCAGGTAATCGCCGTAGGCGACGGGGCCAACGACCTGCCCATGCTCGCCATCGCCGGCCTCGGAATCGCCTTTCACGCCAAACCCATCGTTAAAGAACGAGCCGAGCAGTCGATTTCAACCCTTGGTTTGGATGGGATACTTTATTTGATTGGGGTGAGGGACAGAGATGTCTGGTAATTGGTTGTTGGTTGTTAGTTGTTAGTTGTTAGTTGTTAGTCGTTAGTTGTTAGTCGTGGTCTCGGATTTCAGATTCCACCCCTCTTCACAACAAACAACAAACAACTAACGACTAACCACTAACGCAAATACCCCTCACTCTCAACCACCAATTGCCACCTTCCCCTGAACTGCCCAAGCCTCCCGAACAGCGTCACGTCGGAGCCCACATTTCCGCTCAGGGCATCTTGGATGCGGAATGACTGAGAAAACAGCTCATAGCGCTCACCATTCACCACGATCTGGTTGGCTTCCACAAGGTTTCCAGTCACTAAAAATAGCTTGTCAAAGTAGTCTGCGGTGCGGAGTGAGCCGCTGACGGTGCTCGCATCGATGTACTGTCCGGCGCTTGGAACCGTGTACATCACCGGAATCGGAGCCCAGCGATCGTCGTTATCTTGGGATGGATTTCGTAGTTCAAAGACATCCCGCAAACCCGTCACTGTGAAGCTCATACTGATGGGGAAGTGATCCGAATAGCCGTATCCATCCCCGAAAAAGTTCCAGCGGATCGGCGTGCCTGAGTTGGAATAGGCGTTGAAGCCGTCGAATTGTCCGACGCTGTAAGAGTTGTCGACATACGACACCCCGCCTTGGTTGTACATGCCGGGGGAGATCAACATCTGCATCAGTGTGCCCCAATATCCACGGAAATGATCCGATCTGCGCTGATCCACCGGAAGTTCGAACCAGAGGTTGTAGACCAGGTCGGTCGGAACAACGGTTCCATTGGCGATTTTCGCCTCGTTTCCAGATGATTTCAGCACCCCGTTGATGCCCGTCTGTGGCATGATGTCGCCGTAACGCTGCGAATGATTGTAATCGCTGTTGAAATCACCGGCTAGAATGAAATCCACCGCTTGGTTTTCGGCGCGAAGCTCATCCAAGCGCGCTTTCAGAACGGAGGCGTTCTGAATCCGTGCCACTTCCATCTGCGGATTTCCAGCCCCCGATTTCCAGTGGTTGGCAAAGACCACGAGATCGTGTCCGGACACATCCAACCAGACTTCCAAAATGGGGCGCGCGTCTTCGATCTCATGACTGCGCGTACGCTCGTGTTTCACCGGAAAGCGGCTGAACACGACGTTCTTGATCGCATGCGTAGGCCTTTTGGTGGCCGGATCCAGCGGCGCATAGCCGGTGACAACCTCATAGCCCGACATTCCAGCTTCCGACATCGCTTTGAGAACGAGCAGTTCGGATGGGATGTCGGCAACTGCCGGAGAAAATCCATCCCCGAACATCCATGCCAGTGTTTTTCCACTCCATTGCTGAAGGAATTTAGCCGCGTTGAGGGAATTCAAATCGGATTGGCTTTGGTCGGTCTCGATCTCGTTGAAGACGATCACATCCGGACCTTTTCCGCCGTTGTATTTGGCCATCACCTGGGCCACTTTCTGAATTTTCGTTAATACATGGCGCGGCGTGTAACCCGGGGTCTTGTAATCTTCATAAACGGCGATGCCGTCGGCGTCGAAGATGTTCTCAGCGTTGTAGGTGACCAAGGTCCACGGTTGGGCCGTGACCGATCCGACCAAGAAAAGGGTCAGTAGAAGCGAATTAATTCGACGCATAAGGGAAAAATTGAATCAGTGGTTCGTGGACTTGGGACCGCCAGAAGCCCCAGGAATGTCCTTCATGGCCCTCAAGATACTGCAGTTGTCCGGGTTTCTGTTCCAGAACGGATTTCATGCGGCGTGTATTTTCCAAACCGTCGAACATCGTGCCCGCCATGAGGAATACTTGAGCCGGGGACGACTTCGAAATCGCCACTTCATCGAAGATATTCGGATGAACCCAATACGCGGGAGATTGGATGGCGTAATTCCCGAAAAAGCCGGAATGATTGGCGTAAATCCAGGTCGTGAACAACCCTCCCAAGGATGTGCCTAAGAGCGCTTTTCCGGCAGGGTCGGCACGAACGGAGAACAACGCCTCCACTTCACGCGACAACTCACTGGTGATGAATCTCGCATAGGCATCGTTACGCACCAACTCATCCATCCTGCGATTCTGACTCGGATTGGATGGATTCCGCGGATCCACAGCCACGATCACAAAGGGAACCGTCTGTTCACTCTCGATGAGGAAATCGGCGGTATGAGCAAGATTTCCGAGATTCGCATCCAAGTATTCGTGTCCGTCGGTCACATACAAGACCGGATATTTCTTCATCGTCAGATACCCTGACGGCAGATAGACCTGATAATTCACCTCATATCCCAGCGACGCACTCCGGATTTTGAAAGGTCCTTTGATATCGCCCGTGAATTCGACCAGATTCCCTTCGGAGGGTGAGGAAATCCATTGCGGCATGCGGAGTTCGGAATTGGGTCCTGCTCCACCCCACTGCTGATGCGGATTCTTCGGATCCAGAATCCAGGCCGAAGAATCGACCACGATCTTGTAATCGGTTCGAGCGGTCGATGGAAAGCTGGTGACCAGATACCATATGTCGGTATCCTTGTATCGGGAGCCTTTGTTGGGGATGGTGTCGGCTCTTCCCCATCCGTTGAAGTCTCCGTTCCATGAGACGCTTGTCGCAGCGCCTTGATAATGGAAAATGACCGAATCACCTCTGAAAACGGGCGATTCGGTCAAATCGAGCCCGGCCAAGGGGTCGTATGTTGCTGGCGGCTGACTCGCACACCCCAGCGCGACCATCAGCAATAGGAATGATGTGGTTTTCATTCCCAAAGGTAGGAATTACAGACGTTCCACTTTTCTTTTCAATTCATCGGCCAAACTCAATAATTCCTCCTTCACGGATGGGTTTCCGGCATAACTGACGGATCCATCGGCGACCGCCCTTCCTCTGAAAATCCAGTTCAAATCGGCGTCAGAGCAAGTGGAAATGATCTTTCCGTAATCCGGACTTCCGCGTTTGCGATGCATGGAGAGCGTGGTCGCATTCATCCCGAGAAACTTGGCAAGGTCCGCATCGTTCTTCAATCCGTAGTGATGAATGATTCTATTGAAAATAGAATTCACATTTTGTGATTCTTCGATTGACTTGTTCACAATATGTTGGTATAATTATTTAGGTTATTATGTGGTTACGACACCCCATGAAGCCAATACCGGGGTCGAGGGATGGTCTGATAAAAGTCCTCTCAAACCCTTCAGACACTCCCCGCCCGGTTATTTGCCACATATAATTCGGCAAAATAGCGAAATTGAGAATGATTTGAATTCGAATCGGGTTATTGTGCGTTAACCGATCATGAAAACACACATCCTTCTCTTAGGTATTCTCGCCATGTCCGCAACGACTCAGGCCCAAACACGCGAAACCGTAACCTTGGGCGCCGGCTGCTTCTGGTGCGTCGAAGCCATATATGAACGTCTGAACGGCGTTTATGGCGTTGAATCGGGGTATTCCGGCGGACGCGTGGCCAACCCGACCTACAAACAAGTGACTTCCGGAACCACAGGTCATGCCGAAGTGATCCGTTTCACCTACGATCCGAAGATCATCTCCTTCGACGACATCCTGCGCGTGTTTTTCGCCACGCACAACCCCACAACCTTGAACCGTCAAGGCGCGGATGTGGGCACGCAATACCGGTCGGTGATTTACTATCACAATGCGGCGCAAAAGGAATCGGCCGAGCGGATCAAGAAGGAAATCGGGGATGCGAAAATTTGGGACGCTCCGATCGTCACCGAAATCTCACCTTTGATCAATTATTACGTCGCCGAAGACTACCATCAGGATTATTACGCGAACAACGAAAACGCTGGCTATTGCCAAGTCGTGATCGCCCCGAAAGTGCGCAAGTTCATGCGGGAGTACTCGCATTTGCTGAGGAATTAAAAGTCCGTCACCGCCCCCTGGCTCGCGCTTCGCACATGACGTGCATATTTGGCCAACACTCCGCGCTGGGGCGGAACCGGAGCCGTCCACTCGGCTTTGCGCCGGGCAAGTTCCTCATCCGACACGCCTAAGAGCACTTCGCGTCGGGTGGCATCGATGATGATGGGGTCGCCATCACGGACCAAAGCGATTGGTCCGCCGAGCGCGGCTTCGGGGGTCACGTGTCCCACAACGAAACCGTGGCTTCCGCCTGAAAAGCGTCCGTCTGTGATCAGAGCCACATCCTTGCCTAATCCGCGGCCCATGATCGCCGATGTCGGAGACAGCATTTCACGCATTCCGGGTCCACCTACCGGACCCTCATAGCGGATCACGATCACATCCCCTTTCACGATCTTTCCATCCAAGATGGCTTTTAGCGTGTCTTCTTCCGAGCCGAAGACTTTCGCTTCGCCTTCGAACCTCATCCCTTCCTTCCCGCTGATCTTGGCCATGGCACCTTCCGGAGCCAGGTTTCCATACAGCACCACAAGATGCGAGTCGGGTTTGATGGGGTTGTTGAGCGGACGGATGATGTCCTGACCTGCCGGATATGGCTTCACATCCTTCAGATTCTCCGCCATGGTTTTTCCCGTCACAGTAAGACAATCGCCATGCAGCAAGCCCGCTTCAAGCAATGTTTTCATGAGAGGCTGGATGCCACCGATGGCGATGAGTTCCGACATCAGATATTTTCCGCTGGGCTTCAAATCCGCCAGTACCGGCACTTTGGCGCCGATTCTCGTGAAATCATCCAGATTCAACTCCACACCTGCGGTGTGCGCCATGGCGATGAGATGAAGCACGGCATTGGTGGATCCGCCGAGGGCGATCACCACGGTGATGGCGTTCTCGAACGCCTTGCGGCTGAGGATGTCAGATGGGCGGATATCATCGCGGATGAGGCGCACCACCGCTTCTCCGGCGCGCAAGCAATCCTCGCGTTTATGTAGAGAGATGGCTTCCTGCGCGGATGAATTCGGAAGGCTCAGTCCCAAGGCCTCGATCGCCGAAGCCATGGTGTTGGCCGTGTACATGCCGCCGCATGAGCCCGGACCCGGAATCGCGGTGGATTCCACCTCATACAATTCGGCGTCGTCGATGTCACCTTTGGCGTGTTTTCCGACCGCTTCAAAAACAGAAACGATATCGCGGCGTTCTTTTCCAGGTTGGATGGTGCCACCATAGACGAACACGCTCGGGCGGTTCAACCGGGTCATGGCCATCACGCAGCCAGGCATGTTCTTGTCGCATCCGCCGATGGTGATGAGTCCGTCGAACCCTTGTCCGGCGACAACGGCTTCAATGGAATCACAGATGATTTCCCTGCTCACGAGGGAATAACGCATCCCTTTCGTACCCATCGAAATCCCATCAGAAACAGCGATGGTGTTGAAGATGACGCCTTTTCCGCCGTTCAGGTCCACCCCTTTGGCGGCCTCGTCGGCAAGGACATTGATATGCATGTTGCATGGCGTGACCATGCTCCAGGTGCTGGCCACACCCACTTGCGGTTTCTTGAAATCAGCGTCTCCGAAACCTACGGCTCGAAGCATGGCACGACTGGCGGCGCGGTCGGCACCATCCACAATGACGGAAGAATGTTTTCTCATAATCTGTAATATCGGCACATAAGCATAGCAATTTGAAGAGCTTGGGAAAAAAAATCCAACTTTTTTAATTATTCAGAAAAGCGGTTCCACAGCTTCGATATATGCGCTAATTGTGGGCTAAACATTTAATATTTTAAATTTAAAATTATAAATACCTCATTTATTAATGAAAGCTAGGTTCATCGACTGTGTTTTTTCAGAGATTATGTGTTTTTGCGTGTTGCTTCCGCTCGGAAAAAGCGTCATACTGAGCGAAGAATGAACATCACAGCCACATATTCGTTGATTTTACCGCTTCCGGACTACCGCATGGATGTGCTCATTCTGGGTTCGATTATTCTACTAGGAAACATTCTAGCGCTATTGATTTCGCTATAAGCGACCAAGGCCACTCCTAGAAAACCACTTCTCTTCAGAACCCGTGCAGTGTAAGATTCCAGGTTTGGCCTTCCAAGAAGGACAACGACCATTTTGAATCTCCCACTCACATGAACAGCCAGACACAAACCCAAACCGAGACCGGCGTGGAACTCACCGGAGGCGAAATCCTCATCCGCGCGTTATTAGACCAAGGCGTCGACACCATCTTCGGATATCCAGGTGGCGTGGTTCTTGGAGTCTATGATGTTCTGTACAAGACTCCCGAACTCCGGCACATTCTGGTGCGCCATGAACAAGGCGGTACCCACGCCGCGGAAGGATACGCCCGAGCCACCGGCAAAACGGGTGTGGTCATGGCCACTTCCGGTCCCGGAGCCACCAACACGGTCACTGGCATCACCAACGCCTTCATGGATTCCATCCCGATGGTGGTTCTCACCGGCCAAGTGCCATCCACCATGATCGGAAACGACGCTTTCCAGGAAGCCGACATCATCGGCATCACGAGGCCGATCACCAAGCACAGCTATCTGGTCAAGAATGTGAACGAACTCGGCGATGTGATCAAGGAGGCCTTCCATATCGCGGAAAGCGGCCGCCCAGGACCCGTTCTCATCGATCTTCCCAAAGACATGCTGTTCTCGAAAGGCATTTATGACAAAAACCGCCAAGTGCGTCGTCGGTTCGACAAGGTCGTGAAAACCTGCGCGCCGTCGGACATCGCCGAAGCGGCGAAGCTGATCCGTTCCGCAAATAAACCACTCTTGTATGTGGGCGGCGGCGTGATCATGGGCAAAGCTTGGGATGAGCTTCGCGAACTGGCTTGGAAATCCAATATTCCGGTGGCCACCACCCTCATGGGCTTGGGGGCATTTCCGGAATCAGACCGTCAATCTGTCGGCATGTTAGGGATGCACGGCACGTGGTACGCCAACATGGCGATTCAGGAATGTGATGTCCTGATCGCCGTTGGCGCCCGTTTCGACGACCGGGTGACCGGTCGCACCAAGGATTTCTCCACGAAATCCAAAAAGATCCATATCGATATCGATCCGGCCTGCATCGGCAAGAACATCAAGATCGAACATCCGCTGGTCGGACATGTGAAAGACATCCTTCCATCGATCACCAAAGATGTGGAACGCAAAGACTACACCGAATGGTACGCCCAGATCGACACCTGGCGGCGTGAGCATCCGCTCAAGTTTTCGGAGAACCCAGACGAAATCGCACCGCAGCGGATGATCAAGAAAATCTCTGAAATCACGCAGGGAAATGCCATCATCGCGACAGATGTGGGGCAACATCAGATGTGGGCGGCGCAGTATTATCAATACAACCATCCCATGTCTTGGATCACCTCGGGCGGATTGGGCACCATGGGCTTCGGCTTCCCTGCGGCCTTGGGCGCGGCAGTGGCCTGTCCCGACCGCGACGTCTGGTGTATCACGGGCGACGGTGGCTTTCAAATGACTCTGATCGAGCTCGCCACCGCCGTCCACTACAAGATCCCCGTCAAAATCGCCATCATGAACAACGGCTACCTCGGCATGGTACGCCAATGGCAGGAACTCTTCTACGGCGGCCGCTATTCCCACTCCCATCTTGAGCCGTCCAATCCCGATTTTGTGAAGCTTGCCGAATCTTTCGGCGCTGTCGGGTTCCGCGCCACCAACCTCGACGAGCTCGATGATATTCTCGTCAAAGCGAATGCCATCACTGACGGACCCGTCGTGATGGACATCTGCGTCTCCCAATTCCACAATGTGTATCCGATGATTCCACCCGGAGCCGCTGTCCATGAAATGGTGGATGGTTAATCTTATGAGCGACATCACCCATCACACCATCTCTCTGATCGTCTCGCACGGTTTCAACGCTTTATCGCGCATCGTCGGCTTGTTCAGCGGCCGCGGTTTCGTGATCGACACCATCACCTTCGGCGATGCGGAAGTTCCCGGCATGGCTCGAGTCACCATCACCACGCATGGCGACAAACGCATCATCGAACAGATCACACGTCAGTTGGAGAAACTGGTGGATGTGGTCAGCGTCACCGATCTCACTTACGGTCCCTATGTGGCGCGCGAACTGGCGCTGATCAAAGTGGAAGTGACCTCCGAAAACCGCTCTGAAATCATGCAAGTGGCGAATGTCTTCCGTGCGAAGATCATCGATATCAGCCCGAAAAGTCTGACCATCGAACTCACCGGTGGCAAAGACAAAGTGGATGCCGCCATCAGCATGTTCCGTCCGTTCGGACTGCGGGAAGTGGCTCGCACCGGCTCCGTCGCCCTCGCCCGCGAATATCAGAAAACCACCTGACCCAACTCAAACACACCTAACCGATTGAATAAAATGAAGTTGTATTACGACAAAGATGCCGACCTCGGCCTACTGAAAGGAAAGAAAGTCGCCGTATTGGGATTCGGAAGTCAGGGCCACGCCCATTCCCAGAACCTGAAAGACAGTGGTATCGACGTGATCGTAGGCTTACGCAAAAGCTCCGCTTCCTGGAAAAAAGCGGAAGCGGCCGGTATTCCGGTCTATGAGCCCGCCGAAGCGGCGTCTAAAGCCGACATCATCATGATCCTGCTTCCAGACCAGACCCAAGCCGAAGTCTATGAGCGCGATGTGAAACCGCATCTGAGCGCAGGCAAAGCCTTGGTCTTCGCGCACGGATTCAATGTGCATTTCAGCCAGATCGTGCCACCGGCCGATGTGGACGTGTTCATGGTGGCGCCGAAAGGTCCGGGTCACCTCGTGCGCCGCGTCTATACCGAAGGATTCGGAGTTCCATGCCTGATCGCCATCCACCAGGATGCCACGGGCAAAGCCAAAGATACCGCCCTCGCGTATGCCAAAGCCATCGGCGGCGCGCGTGCCGGCGTCATCGAAACCACGTTCCGTGAAGAGACCGAAACCGATCTCTTCGGCGAGCAGACCGTTTTGTGCGGTGGCGTCACCGAGCTTATCAAAGCCGGATTCGAAACCCTCGTTGAAGCCGGTTACAAGCCTGAAATCGCCTATTTCGAGTGCATGCACGAGCTCAAACTCATCGTCGATCTGTTCTATGAAGGCGGAATCGGCGGCATGTATTACTCTGTGAGCGACACGGCGGAATATGGCGGGATGGTGGTCGGACCCAAGATCATCGACGAATCCGTCAAACCGAAAATGAAAGCCGCATTGGCCGACATCCAGCAAGGACGTTTCGCGCGCGATTTCATCCTCGAAAACAAAGCGAACCGCCCGGTACTCGAAGCGTTACGACGCCAACATCGTGAACATCCGATCGAAACCGTGGGCAAGGAATTGCGCGGCATGATGAGCTGGATCAAAAAATGATCTCGTATTTCGACACCACCTTGCGGGATGGAACCCAGGGCGAAGGACTCAGTCTTTCCGCCGAGGACAAAGTGCGCATCGCGCAACGCCTCGACGCGCTCGGGATCCATTACATCGAAGGCGGCTGGCCGGGCTCCAATCCGAAAGACCTCGAGTTTTTCGAACGGGCCAAGTCCATCCCCTTCGCCAATTCCCGCATCGTGGCGTTCGGAAGCACCTACCGCTGGGGTAATGAGCCCGCCAGCGATCCCAATCTGCAAGCGCTCATCCAAGCCGGAACACCGGCGGTGTCCATCTTCGGTAAATCGTGGCTTTTGCATGTAGAACGCGCCTTGGGTATCACTCCCGAGCAGAATCTCGAGCTGATCCGCAATTCCGTGGCTTTTCTGAAAGCGCACGGCAAGGAAGTGATCTACGATGCGGAACACTTTTTCGACGGTTATAAGGATGATGCCGATTACGCGGTATCCACTCTGTTTGCCGCGAAAGATGCGGGAGCCGATTGGCTCGTGCTTTGCGACACCAATGGCGGCACTCTTCCCCATGAGATTTTCGAGATTGTGAAAGCTGTGAAAGCCATTGTGCGTCATCCGCTCGGCATCCATGCCCACAACGATTCGGAAACGGCCGTCGCCAATTCCGTCGCCGCGGTTCTCGCGGGATGCGAGCATGTGCAAGGCACCATCAACGGCTATGGCGAACGTTGTGGCAACGCGAATCTGTGCTCCATCATCCCGAATCTGCAGCTCAAACTCGGATATGAGGGCATCGCGCCTAGCTCGATCCGTGAACTGACCTCCGTCTCCCATTTCGTGAGCGAAATCGGCAATATGGCGCATCAGGCGAACCTTCCTTATGTGGGTCGAAGCGCATTCGCGCACAAAGGCGGCATCCATGTGAGCGCCGTGATGCGCGATCCGGTGACTTATGAGCACATTCGTCCGGAACAGGTCGGCAACGATCGCCGCGTTCTGGTTTCAGACCTCTCGGGTCGAAGCAACATCCGTTACAAGGCCGAAGAGCTGCATCTGGATCCCACCGAACACGACCGACACATCCCTGAAATCGTGGAATTGCTCAAACAACGCGAGCATCAGGGATTTTCCTATGAAGCGGCCGAAGCGAGTCTGGAATTGCTGGTTCGACGCGTCACCGGACAAGAATGCGACAGTTTCGAGCTGAAGAGTTTCCGCCTGATGGTGGAAAAATCTGAAAACAACCCCATCCGCTCGGAAGCCACCATCCGCCTGATGGTGAACGGAATCGAAGAACACACCGCCGCCGAAGCCCGCGGACCCGTGAACGCGCTCGACCAAGCCCTGCGCAAAGCCCTCACCCGGTTCTATCCGGAAATCGAAGACATGAAACTGTCGGATTACAAAGTGCGCGTCTTGAATGAGAAAGACGGCACCAGCGCGCGAGTACGGGTGCTGATCGACTCGACCGACACCGAGCACCAATGGGGAACCGTGGGTGTGTCTGAAAACATCATCGAAGCCAGTTGGCAGGCCCTCATGGAGAGTTTCTCCTGGTATCTGCTGAAGAAGAAATCTGTTGAAATCCCATGAAACCACCGATTCGAATTTTTGACACCACCTTGCGTGATGGCGAACAGTCGCCCGGATTCAGTCTGAATCTGACCGAGAAACTCCAATTCGCGGAGCAACTCGAACGCCTAGGTGTCGACATCATCGAAGCAGGGTTTCCGATCGCTTCCGAAGGCGATTTCAACGCGGTACGCGAGATCTCGAAAACCATCCAAGGCACGGTGGTCGCGGGCTTGTCGCGCATCAAGATCGACGACATCAACCGCGCTTGGGAAGCGCTGCAGTACGCCGCGAAACCCCGCATCCATACCTTCATCGCCACCAGCGACATCCACCTCACGCATAAATTGGGTATTTCGCGGGAGGAAGCGCTCGAAGCGGCGATCCGTGGCGTCACCCACGCCCGCAGTTTGTGCTCGGATGTGGAGTTCAGCGCCGAAGACGCCTCAAGAACCGATCGCGATTTCCTGTGCACCATCTTCGAAGCGGTGATCCAAGCCGGAGCCACCACCTTGAACATCCCCGACACGGTCGGTTTCGCCGTTCCGGATGAGTTCGGCGCCCTAGTTGCCTATGTCCGTAAAAACGTGCCCAGCATCGATCGTGCCGTGATCAGCGTGCATTGCCATAACGACCTCGGCTTAGGCGTTGCCAACTCGTTGGCCGCCATTCAGAACGGAGCCGGACAAGTGGAATGCTGCGTGAACGGCATCGGTGAACGCGCCGGAAACGCCTCCTTGGAGGAATTCGTGATGGCGCTGAATGTGCGTCACTCCTTTTACCAGCGCACAACCAATGTGGTGAGCGAGCAGTTGTACCCGACAAGCCGATTGCTGACCAAGCTCACCGGTCACGAAGTGCAACCGAACAAAGCCATCGTCGGGAAGAACGCGTTCGCCCATGAGGCGGGAATCCACCAAGACGGAATGCTGAAGAACCCGCTGACGTATGAAATCATGACGCCGCAATCGGTCGGCGTTCCGAAAAACGAACTCGTGCTGGGCAAACACTCGGGTCGACGCGCGCTCGACGATAAGCTCAAATCCCTCGGCTTCCATTTCTCCAAAGACGAGCTGAACATCGTCTATGCCTCCTTCATCGAACTCGCCGACGCGAAAAAAACCATCACAGACATCGATTTAATCACCATCTCTACCTTCAAGCATCAACCTTTGAACAAGTACTGAACCTATGAGCATGACTCTGACAGAAAAAATCCTCGCGAAAGCCTCCGGAAAACGGCATGTGGACCCGGGAGAAACCGTATGGGTGAATGTGGACATCCTCCTCACGCACGATGTGTGCGGCCCGCCCACCATCGGCATCTTCAAGAAGGAATTCGGAGCCGACGCGAAAGTCTGGGATAAGAACAAAGTGGTCATCATTCCGGATCACTACATCTTCACGAACGACGTGTATGCCAACCGGAACATCGATATTCTGCGTCAATTCGCCGCAGAGCAGGATCTTCCGCATTATTATGATGTGGGAACCGACCGCTACAAAGGTGTCTGCCATGCGGCGATGCCCGAAGAGGGGTTCACACGTCCGGGTAACGTCTTGTTCGGAACCGATTCTCACACCTGCACCGCGGGAGCGTTCGGCCAGTTCGCGACCGGCATCGGCAACACCGATGCGGCGTTCATCTTGGGCACCGGAAAATTGTGGGTGAAAGTGCCTCCCACCATGAAATTCGTCTTCGAAGGCGAGATTCCACCCTGGATCATGGCCAAAGACCTCATCCTTCAGATCATCGGAGATATCGGCGTGGATGGAGCCTCCTACCGCGCGATGGAATTCGCCGGCGACGGCGTGATGAACCTGGACATGGAAGGCCGGATGACGCTCACCAACATGGTGATTGAGGCCGGTGGCAAGAACGGCGTGATCGAACCCGACCAAACCACCTTCGATTACGTGAGAGCTCGAACAGACTATGCCTTTGAGCCTCAGTATAATGACCCCGATGCGAAATACCACAGCACGCGCGTGTACCAGATGAAGGACATGCAGCCGATGGTGGCCAAACCGCATTCTCCCGACAACAAAGCGACCGTATCCGAAGTGAAAGGAACCCACCTCACCCGAGCCTACATCGGCTCGTGCACCGGTGGAAAACTGTCCGATTTCATGGCGGCGGCCCAGATCATCAAAGGGAACAATGTGGCCGTGGAAACCTACATCGTGCCGGCCACCACGCTCATCCGCAACCAGTTGCGCACCGAAACCATTGATGGCAAATCGTTGTGGAGCATCTTCGAAGACGCCGGCTGCCACATGGGTGAAGCCAGCTGCGCGGCATGCCTTGGCGGACCCGCCGATACCTTCGGCCGACTCAACGGCGAAGAGATCTGCATCAGCACCACCAACCGCAACTTTCCGGGCCGCATGGGCTCGAAGAAGTCGCAAGTCTATCTCGCATCCCCTTACACCGTGGCCGCGTCCGCCCTCACCGGAAAGATCGCCGATCCACGTGATCACATCGGAGCTCACGTATGAACAAGATCATCAGCGGAAAAGTGTTCGTCCTCGGCGACGACATCGACACAGACCAGATCATCCCGGCACAACATCTGGTGTACAGCCTCGAAAAGCCCGAAGAGCGCATCATGTACGGCCGATTCGCGCTTTCCGGCGTTCCTGAAACGAAGTCCGGACTACCCAAAGGAGGCATCCTGTTCACGCCCGAAGACCAGTTCGAATCCGAGTTCACCATCGTGGTGGCCGGAAAGAATTTCGGATGCGGCTCTTCGCGCGAGCACGCGCCTTTCGCCATGCAAGTGGCCGGATGCCGAGCCGTGATCGCATCCACCTATGCTCGTATCTTCTATCGCAACGCCGTGGATGGCGGCTTCGTGGTTCCCTTCGAATCGTTCGATGATGTGAGCCAGCAATTCCGCACCTACGACGAAGTGGAGATCGACACCGAGCTCAATATCGTCCGCAATCTCACCACGGGAGTCAGTTTTCCTCTGCGTCCGTTGGGAGATGTGGCCGATATCGTGGAAGCCGGCGGGATTTTCGCCTATGCCCGTAAACACAACATGTTCTAAGCTGGAATGACAAAACATATCGTCGTGGTCCCGGGTGACGGGATCGGAGTGGAAGTGACGCGCGAAGCGCTGTCCGTATTGCATAAGATCACGGCCGCGTACGGCGTCACCGTGACCACCGAAGAACATCTGATCGGAGGTGCGAGCCTTGACGCGTTCGGCGTGCCGATCCAGGACCAGGTGATCACCGCCGCCCAAAAGGCGGATGCGGTGGTGCTGGGCGCCGTGGGCGGACCGAAATGGGACGCCAATCCGCCGCATCTGCGTCCTGAAAAGGCGCTTTTGGGACTTCGCAAAGCCTTGGGCTTGTACAACAATCTGCGTCCGGTGCAGGTGCATGCGGCCTTGGCCGATGCCTCCACCCTGCGCCCGGAAGTGGTTTCAGGTGTGGACATGCTCGTGGTGCGTGAGCTCACCGGCGGACTGTATTTCGGCGAGCCGAAGCGTGTGGATCCGATCGAGGGTGGCGAGCGTGCCATCGACAGCATGATCTACACCACGCAGGAGATCGAGCGTATCACCCATGCGGCGTTCAAGGCTGCGCAGGGTCGCCGCAAAAAGGTGACCTCCGTCGATAAGGCCAACATTCTCGCCACGTCACAACTCTGGCGCAAAACCGTGACCCGCATCGCCAGTGACTATCCCGATGTGGAACTCGACCACATGCTCGTGGACAATTGCGCGATGCAGTTGGTGCGCAATCCGAAGCAGTTCGACGTCATTCTCACCGAAAACATGTTCGGTGACATCCTAAGTGATGAAGCGGCCATGCTCACCGGCTCCATCGGCATGCTTCCCTCCGCCAGTCTGGGCGACGGAACCGCCTTGTACGAGCCCGTCCACGGCTCCGCACCCGACATTGCCGGACAAGACAAAGCCAATCCCATCGCCGCCATCGCATCCATCGCGCTGCTTCTGCGTTATTCATTCGGAATGGAAGAAGCCGCGCAACGCGTGGAATCCGCCATCCAACGCGTGTTAGCGGATGGATTCCGCTGCGCGGATGTGTCGGTAGGCGCAACATCCATCATCGGAACCTCCGAAATGGGACAACGCATACGGGCCGCACTATGATCAAACAACGCATCGCCATCATCGGAGCCGGACGCATGGGCGAAACACTCACCGCAGGGTTGCTCAGCGCCGGAATCGTCGCACCGAGCCAGATCACCGTCACAGGTCGCTCCAATCTGAAGCTCACGAGGTTCGCCGCGGTGTACAGCGTTGCGGCGACCACCGACAATGCAGAAGCCGTTGCGCAAGCGGACATCGTTCTCCTCTGCGTGAAGCCTCAAATGGCCGACGAAGTGTTGGACAGCATCGCCTCTGCGATGACGCCCGGCAAACTGCTGATTTCTATCATGGCCGGTAAACGGATTCCATCTATCGAATCCCGACTCCCGGCAGGAAGCGCGGTGGTCCGTGCCATGCCGAACACTCCCTCACAGGTGATGGAAGGAATGACCGCAGTCGCGGCCGGTTCCCACGCCACAGAGGCGCATCTGGAGTTGTCGCATTCCATTTTCGGATCAGTGGGCCGCTGCATCACGCTCGCTGAGCGTCATTTCGATGCGGTTACGGCACTTAGCGCCAGCGGACCTGCCTTCATCTACATCGTGATCGAAGCCTTGGCCGAAGGCGGCGTGAAAAGCGGCCTTCCGCGCGATGTGAGCACCGAACTCGCTGCGCAGATGACCCTGGGTGCCGCAAAGATGGTGATCCAGACCGGTCAGCATCCCGCCATACTCAAAGACCATGTGACCACTCCGGGCGGGTGCACCATCGATGGAATCCTTAAATTGGAAGAAGGTGGCGTGCGTGTGACGCTGATCAAGGCCGTCACCGAAGCCACAAAACGGGCCAGCGAATTAGGATGATATGAGTTTCAAGATCGAACCGGCCAGCCGGATGAAGATTCTTCCGGACTATGTGTTCGGACGGTTGAACGCCATCAAACTTAAAATGCGTCAGGAAGGGCGTGATGTGATCGATTTCGGGATGGGGAATCCTGATTCGCCGACCATCGACCCCATCGTCCAGAAAATGAAACTGGTGCTGGATGACGACAAATCGCACCGTTATTCTGTGGCAAAAGGAATTCCGCATCTGCGTCGCGCGGTGGCCGAGCATTACCGCGGTTTTTACGGCGTCACGCTGAATCCCGAAACCGAAGTGATCGCCACCATCGGTTCGAAAGAAGGCCTGTCGCATTTGTCGCTGGCCTTGCTGGGTCCGGGCGATGCGGTTCTGGTTCCCGAACCCTCCTTTCCGGTGCACATCTGGAGCGCGGTGATCGCCGGAGCCCAGGTTGTCACCTTCCCCATTTCGAACGACGCGGACGTGTTCATCCAAGGCGTGAAAACCGCGCTGAAGAACAGCGTCATCCGCCCGAAACTGGTCTATCTGAACTTCCCGCACAACCCGACGGCGCTGTGCGTAGATCTGGCCTTTTTCGAGAAGGTCGTCGCGTTCTGCCGTGAGGAAAAGCTGTTCATCGTGAGTGATTTCGCATATAAGGACATCACGTTCGACGGCTACAAAGCTCCGAGCATTCTTCAGGTCGAAGGCGCGGCCGACATCGCCGTCGAGTTCATCACCATGTCGAAATCGTACAACATGGCGGGCTGGCGCATCGGATTCTGCGTCGGAAACGCGCATGCGGTCGGACTCTTGGGCCAGATCAAAGGCTATTACGACTACGGACTCTTCACCCCGATCCAGGTCGCGGCCATCGAAGCCCTGAAACTGCCACGGGCGGAGGTGGAATCGGTCGCCAAGAAATACGAATCGCGTCGCGACATCCTTCTCGAAGGCTTGGCGCGCGCCGGTTGGAGCATCCCGAAATCGCAAGGCGCGATGTTCATCTGGGCTCCCATCCCCGAGGCGTACAAGCACATGGATTCGATGGCGTTCTCCGAATGGCTGCTTCAGGAAGCGGAAATCCTGGTCTCACCGGGCGCCGCATTCGGTCGTGCGGGCGAAGGCTATGTGCGCCTAAGTTTGGTGGAAAACACCGAGCGCATCCGCCAAGGCGTGAAAAACGTGGCCCGGCTCTTCAAGAAAGGCTGAACATGCTACGCAAAATCGGCATAGGACTCGGAATCTTGATCGCCCTCCTACTTGCAGGTTTGGCGAGCCTTATCCGACCCGACATCCCCGTCGCGAAACTCATTCCGACGTATGCCGATTCCACTTCGACATTCATCCGCATCGACGGCATGGACGTTCATATCCGTGATGAGGGAAGCGGCCCCGCCCTGCTGCTCATCCACGGCACATTCTCCTCGCTGCATACATGGGACGAGTGGACAAAGGTGTTGAGTCAAACTCATCGCGTTGTACGCTTGGATCTTCCCGGATTCGGACTCACGGGTCCGCAGGCGCAAGGCGATTATTCGACCCGAGCGACGCTTCACCTCATCGACTCGCTTCGCGTGGCATTGGGCATCGACACGTGGATCATCGGCGGTAATTCGCTTGGGGGACGCATCGCCCTGGATTATGCCCGTCATTATCCGGATCGAACCGATGCCATGATTCTTGTGGACGCTGCAGCATCATTCCGCCGAGATACTACGAATACCGCACCGGCCACCGCGCCAAGATCTGGCGACCGCCCATTCATTCTGCGGGCCTTGGCCAACCCGGTCTTCCGCGGCGCGATGAGCGTGTTGACACCCCGCTTCCTGTTCAAACACTCTCTGTCCGGCGCGTACGGCGATCCTTCGCGCATGAGCGAGGAAGTGATCACGCGATATTATGATCTGATGCGCCGTGAGGGAAACCGAGCCGCGTTCATTTCCCGGGCGGATGGAATGAGGCTCGATCGCGCTGAACTGAATCCGCTGCCTGAAGCCTTGCCATTGGATTCGCTTTTCACACCGGCGCTCATCCTCTGGGGCGAAAAAGATACGTGGATTCCGAAGCGTGTCGGTGAGCGTTTGCACGAAACCCTGCCCAAGTCGGTATTCGTGGTGTATCCGGATGCGGGACATGCGCCGATGGAGGAAATCGGTCCGCATAGCGTGAAAGACGTGGTCGCCTTTCTCAGTAAAGCGCCGCTTATCGGAAGATGATCGGATCGGCGTTGCCGTCTGAGGCCATCCGCACCACGTCATGCGAATGCAATGATTTGATAATACAAAACGGGGTTTCAGTCCCGACCTTCTGATCATGAAACACCTCACCCTCCTGGTCATCGCCGCACTCTCGGCGATCCCGCTCATCGCTCAATCCCCCATCCACACCATCGCGTTCGGCTCGTGCAACCGTGAGAATCGACCGCAACCGCATTGGGTGCCCATCGCGGCGACCAATCCGGACGTGTTCATCTGGACGGGCGACAATGTCTATGCCGATACCCAAGATCCGGCGGTCTTCCGGACCAAATACGACATGCAGTTGAATCACCCCGAGTATGTGAGCTTCCTCTCGATGGTGCCCACGGTGATCGGTACCTGGGATGATCACGATTATGGCGTGAACGATGGTGGCAAAGAATATCCTGCCAAGGAATTGGCGAAATCCGAACTCTATCGTTTTCTAGGGATGCCCGAAGATGAGCCATCACGGGCTTACGATGGCATTTATCATGTTCGGACATATGGAACCGGAGATCAGACAGTGAAAGTGATTTTGCTCGACACGCGTTGGTTCCGCGATCCGTTGGTCAAAGATTCGACGAACCGTGTCTATCTGCCTACCGACGGCGAACTCCTTGGCGAAGCGCAATGGGCTTGGCTCGAAGCCGAGCTGGCCAAAAACGATGCGGCGTTTCATGTGATCGTGAGCAGCATCCAACTGATTGCCCGCGACCATCGCTTCGAGAAATGGGGCAACTTCCCCAAGGAATTGGAACGGTTCCACGCACTGATGGCCAAAACGCAGCCGAATCGTCCGTTCATCATCTCAGGCGACCGCCACGTCGCCGAAATCTCGATTGAAACCATTCCCGGACTCGAATCCCCGTTGGTCGACATCACCGCCAGCGGCTTAACCAACGTCTGGTCGTCGATTATGGACGAACCCAACGCCCGCGCCCATTCCCCAAAATTCTATGAGCGCAATTTCGGGTTGATCGACTTCGATTGGACCTCGGAATCGCCCACTGCCACGATCTCGATCGTCGACATGAATGGCGTGAAGCAGCGCTCCGTCACCATTCGTTGATCAGGGTAACGGAGAACCGAATCACGCGCGTCTCTCCCGGCTGAGCCCAGGCGACGGCTTCTTTTTGCGCGAAGTCCACCTCTCTTCCCTCGGTATCTGCGCAGCCGATCCACGGTTCGATGCACACATACGGCGCTCCGGGTTTGGCCCAGATTCCCAGATAAGGGAAATCGGCGTAATCCACACGGATACGCTTCGAATGATGCTCAAAGCCGAGTTCTATACCTCTGGATTTCAACGATTTGAACACCAAGGCATCTGGTACGAACGTCTCCGCTGTGATGCGGATGCGTGATTCATCGTTCAGATAGGGCTTTGAATGCGGACTGAGCAAACCCGTGGCGGTCACACCAAAGATGGATGCGGTTTCCGGCTGGTCGAATTCCAAGTACGAAGCGCCGAAAAGTTGGAAGGCGGGATGTCCGCCCAAATGGAACGGCATGGGTCGATCACTGGTGTTTTCCACTTCGAACGTGTGCGTGAGAGTATCGCCATCTAGCGAATAACCGACCCGGAAGACGAAATCGAACGGATAGTGGGTGCGGGTAAGGGCATCGGAGCGCAGTTCGAACACGATCTCATGTCCGACGTGGCGGACCACCGAACACAGGCTACGGCGGAAGAACCCATGCTTCGGGTGCGGGAAGGATGCGCCGTCGACGCGTATGGCGTCGTTGGATTGCACGCCAATGACGGGAAACAGGATCGGGGCTTGTCCTGCCCACACGCTCGGATCGCCCTGCCAGAGGTGCTCCAGGCCGTCGCGCTTGTCGATGAGCGAGGTCCACTCGGCGCCGGTGGGCGAGAAGCTCGCGCGGAGGATTTCGTTGTGGATGGTGAGGCTCATCGGGAATTCCTTGGAATGAATACACTGGTGCGTTTCAGATACTCCGAATACTTCGGGTCACCCGCCATTTTCTTCTCCAGCATCGGAACGCCTGAGACATACAAGATCAGGTACGTGATGGCCGCCGGACCGATCAGCGCCCACCATCCGCCCTCGAGCGACATCAGTCCGATGCCCCACCACAAGGTCACTTCCCCGAAATAATTCGGATGGCGACTTTTCGCCCAAAGTCCGGTTTCCAACACCTTCCCTTTGTTAGACGGTTCGGCAAGAAACCGACCCAATTGATGATCGGAGACCACTTCGAAATAGAATCCATACAAAAACAGCAGTATTCCTAACGTGTCGATGAAGCCCCAATGTCCCCCATCACCCGCATTGACAGCAATCAGAGGCAATGCTACGACAACCATGAGTAGCGCCTGCAAGACAAAGACTTGCAAGAAGCTTCTCCATAATACGGTCTTTCCCCATGCATTGCGCCAGGCGGCGTAGCGGGCGTCTTCCATCTTCGCGAGATTGCGCCGTCCGATATGCCAAGCCAAGCGGATTCCCCAAATCAGGGCGAGAACGGTGACCGTTGTCGATCTCGCATCCCTCAGATCCGATTCCAGCCAAGTGAGCACACCGATTCCGGCGATGCCCAGGCCCCAGGCCACATCTGCGATATCCATGCGCTTGAAGCGGACCGATACCAGGTACCAGCCGATAATCCAAAGAACGAGGGCGATGGCGAGCGTCATCCCAGTTTACGGGTGACCCAAGTGGCGATGGTGGCCACCGTACCGGTGAGCAAGGCTCCCCAAACGATGTCGACCAAGGTCACCAGCACGGGCCAGTCGCGGAGCGTGGCTTGGTTGGTGAGATCGTAGGTGCCATAGGCCACGATGCCGTAGATAGCGCCGTAGAGGAAAACGCGGCCGAGTCCCGACCCGGAAGTGATGGCGGGAAGGATGACCAGAAGCGAGAGTCCGGATCCGTAAATCAGATAGAAGAACGCGGCAGGACCGTAATTCACCGTTTCGCCGAGCAGATGACCGATGTTCGGCTTATAGAAGCGGGAATACATGGTGTTGAGCCACACTGAATCGATGGCCAGCATCGAAACGATGGCAGAAATGGTGGAGATAAGAAAGAGTTTCATACCCCAATCTAACCAAAGCGTGCGAAAATCGCTTTATCGAGCTCTTCGTGATGATTCGGATGCGCGATATCTCTCAGCAGTTTCGCCCGCTGATGAAGGTTCTTGCCATACAGATTGGCCACTCCGAATTCTGTGACCACATATTGCACATGGGCGCGCGTAGTGACCACCCCGGCTCCTTCTTTCAGAAATGGTACGATCTTGCTGAGTCCTTTCGGGGTGACGCTCGGCATCGCAATGATCGGCTTGCCGCCATCGCTGAGGGAAGCGCCGCGGATGAAATCCATTTGTCCGCCCACACCCGAGAAATGATAGGTTCCGATCGAATCGGCGCAGACCTGACCCGTGATGTCGATTTCAATGGCACTGTTGATGGCGGTCACTTTCGGATTCTGGCGGATCACTGCCGTATCGTTGACATACGAGGCTTCCAGGAACGTGAACAGCGGGTTGTCGTCGATGTAATCGTACATCATGCGTGTTCCCACAGCGAAACTGGACACCACTTTGCCTCGGTGTTTGCGCTTCTGCGAATTATCGACCACGCCCGATTCGATCAAAGGAATCAAACCATCGGAAAACATTTCCGTGTGCACACCCAAGTGCTTGTGATTGCCCAAGGCGCGCAATGTGGCGTCAGGAATGCTTCCGATTCCCATCTGGAGGGTGGCTCCATCTTCGATGAGTTCGGCGATATACTGCCCGATGCGATGGTCTTCAGGCGTAAGCGAATCCCCATAGTTCACCATGGGGAGCGATTCGTCTCCATAGGTCATCGCGGTGATATCGCGAACGTGGATGATGCCGTCGCCGTGGGTGCGAGGCAGTTTCGGGTTCACCTGCGCGATCACGATCTTCGCATTCCGGACGGCGGACCGAGCCACATCCACCGATGGACCCAGCGAGCAGAAACCGTGCGAATCGGGTGGTGATACCATGATCAGGGCCGCATCCAGCGGTAGGTATCCTTTGTCGAAGAGACGGGAGATTTCGCTAAGGAAAACGGGCACATAATCGCCACGGCGTTCGACAATCACCGGGCGAATGGAATTGGAGACGAACAGCGAATTGAAATAGAAACTGTCTTTGTAAGCGGCGTCGGTGATGGGACTGGTTCCGAGCGTGGTGATATTCACCAATTCAACATTCCGAAGTTCGGATGCGCGATTGGCGAGGGCCCGGAGCAGAGCCAGAGGAGTCGCCGCGCTGCCGTGCACAAACACGCGGCTGTTGGATTGGATCAGGGAAATGGCTTCGTGTAGTGTGGTCATGGGAGGAAATTACAACCGGAAATGCATCCCTGGAAGCCGCCAAGCCCGAAAACACAATAGAGGTGAAGGATTGGGCAAAAAAGGGGGTTTACCGACACCAGGTTGAAACCTGGGTTGACATCCCCTAAACATAAAAAAACCCCTCTCAGACGCATCCAAGAGGGGTTTTTATTTGTGTACCGGCGGCCGGAATCGAACCGGCACTCAGTGAAGAACACGATTTTGAGTCGTGCGCGTCTACCAGTTCCGCCACGCCGGCATCTTTTAAAGATACGAACTCTCCCCTACCTTACGCCATGCGTTTGGCACAAAAACTTGCCGTTGTTCTACTTTTCTCCGCTGTTCTGTCCGGCGGCGGCGTCTTTGGCCAATCCAAGCTGTTCACATCGTACACCAAAGCCGACGGACTCCCCTCCGATTATGTCATGCGCATCTACCAGTCTCCCGGTGGGATGATGTGGTTCGGCACCGAGCGCGGCGCCGCCATGTACGATGGACAGTCGTTCACCACCTACACCACCGAAGACGGCCTGCCTCACAACCTGGTCTACGACATCCTCGAAGACGCCCAGGGCCGCACATGGTTCGCCACGGCCATCCCTGCCTTGTCATACCTGAAGAACGGCAAGATCCACCGCTATCGTGATTCGGTCGGCTCGAAGAATCCCATCAGCACCTTGGCGATCGATCGCAACCAGCGCATCCTGTTCCGATTCCACGACGGTATAGGCGTCTTGAACGGGGAAGCGTACGAATTCCATCCTTCCAGTTCTTCTGTTTCCAAGGAATCGAATTTCGAGCGGATGTTCGATGGACGCATAGCGCTCTCCGACGGGCTGCACATTCTGGCAACCCGATTCGATTCTGGCACAGACCTGCGTTTCGATACGCTGTATTCATCATCGACGCACAATTCGTTCACAGTGGTTCGTCAAGCTCACGATTCCACATTCTATGTGACGATGAACCACGGCCTTTCCCGCTTCCGACTCATCGATAACCGCTTCGTGGAAATTGAAAACCATCAGAGACCATTCTTCACAACCATGTCAGTGAATGGTGACAGCCAAGGGCATCGGATCCTGCTCGGAACGCGCTACAACGGATTATTCTCTTTGCATAACGGTGAACTCAGTCAAGTGACCACCTCCACCGGAAGTATCCGGAATTTCATCAGCCATCAATTCGTCGACTACGAGGGAAATCTTTGGGTCGCGCATTTCGGTCAGGGTGTGGAGAAAATCACATCCTGGATCGCAACGGTCTACAATGAGGAAAGCGGATTGAAGGAACGCAATGTCTGGAGGGTGGCCACACATCGCGGATATCCATTGGCGATGGGTGTGGCTGGTATTCAGAGAATCCGGAATCATCGTGCCGAGCCAATGCCCGGATTGCCGGAATCCATACGAACGATACGAGGTGTGCAATTCTCCGAAGACAAGCTGTATCTGGGTACGATTTCCAACTTGTATGTGTACAGATACGACCCGATAAGAGACCTCGCAGGTTCATTGCTGCAGGTGTACGACATGGGCGACGGCATCAACGACATGAAATTGGCCCTTGACGGGTCTATTTGGGTGGCTACGGCGGGCATGAAGCTCATCCGTGTGTTAGCTGATGGATCGACCATCGAATACCCGGTGTATAACGGAGTGGAAAGGGTTGAAGCGGCCGGCTCTGCGATGTGGTTTCTGACATCCACCGAGGGTGCGCTTCGATTTGAAAACGAGACGTTTCGAACGTATTCCAAAGAATCAGGTGAGCTTCCCTCCAATACGGTTTGGAGCGTTCACGAAGATCGAAACGTGATATTGATCGGCACTTCGGCAGGGCTCACTCGCATCACCCCAGATGGCCTCAGAAAGAATTACTCCTCCAACGACGGTTTGATCGGATCGCCTGTGATCGGACTGTTTCCGACCCGGCTCGACAACACCGGCGTTCCGAGCTATTGGGTGGTCACTCCGAATCATCTGCATCAGCTCAAGGCAGACCGGCTGTTTAAAGAAAACAGCCTTGCCGCACTCAGTGAGATCATGTCAGGCGCTCATTGGATCGAGCACACGGAAGATCACACTCAATTGATCATGGGCACGGGTAGCGGCCTGGTGCTGTATGATTTGACAAAATCGGGTCGATCGATTCCTCCACCTAAAGCCGCCATCCACGCGGTCACTATACAGTCCACCCGATACCTCTCCGAGACGCCGGGCGGAATCCGTCATCAATCCTCATCCGCGACACTTGAATTCGATTTCGCTGGATTTTCCTTCGTCAAAGAGAGTGAGACGACGTTCTCATATCGATTGGTGGGTGTGGATAAGGGTTGGTCCACTCCCCAGAAAAGCAGAAAGGTACTGTACGTGAACGTGCCTCCAGGGTCCTATGAGTTCCAGGTTCGTGCGGTGAACATCGACGGAATCGCCAGTTCGGAACCGGCGGTGTTGAGCGTCACCATCACACCGCCGATCTGGATGCATCCCGCTTCATTGACTATCGCTTTTGTACTTTTTGTCGCGCTTGTCTGGATGGGTTGGAAAGCGAGGTTGAGAACGATCCGCGCCGACATCCAGAAACGCAACGAGCAGAAGCAGTTCGAGGCGATCCAGCGCATCGGAGCGTCGATCTCACACGATATCAAGAACACGGTATTCGGTCTTAGTCTGCTCGCCAAAAACCTCGAAAAACGATTCGATAATCCGGAATTCCGCAAAGATGCCATCGAAACCATCGAATCGAGCTTGAATTATCTGTCCACATTGGTGAATCGCCTGCAGGAGTCGCCTAAACAACCTGATGTGGCCCATATCGACATCCAGCTAAGCGTCTTGTGCGCCGATGTGGCCAAACGCGTGCTCAGCGGAACGGATCGACGCATCGACTTGGATATCTCCGATTCCATTCGAATCCGCACCAACGCGGAAGCGGTGGAGCGCATCCTCGAAAACCTGATGCGAAATGCCATCGAAGCGACCACTTCGGTCCATTCCGTCAGAGTGACCGCCCAACAGATCGCCGAAGGAACCGAAATTTTTGTGATGGATGATGGAGCCGGAATGAGTGCCGATTTCATTCGCAACCGGCTGTTCAAACCCTTCCAATCCACAAAATCCAAAGGACTCGGAATCGGATTGTATTCTTGCAAAGAGCTCGCCAAAGCCATCGGAGCCACGATAGAGGTGGAATCGGAACCCGGAAACGGTACCACATTTCGTGTTCGTTTGGTATCTTCGTACCCATGAAAACCCTTATCGCCATTCTCGCTTTCGCATTCGCCACCCAGAGCGCGACTGCCCACCATGATCGAGCCCGGGGGCATCGTCAAATCGCAGAGCATCCAGGTGCTGAACCGCGACGGTATCAATTATCCGGTGGCACGGGCGTTTTTCGGCATCCTTCCCGACCGCAGCATGCGGATCGACTGGACCTATCATTTCTCCACATCCATCAATGATTTCTACCGCTACGACAACGTCTTGAACAACGTGATCGGCACTCCAGCGCCCACTCCCACACGGGCCGGCGGAATCTTATACAACAATGTTCTTATGGGTCTTGCCGGTGGACCGAACCTGGTTTCGAACGGACAAGTGAACGTGACCTATGATCAGGAAGTGTTTTTTGGCGGATCCGGTCTGGATGGAAACATCAACCGCGCCCGAAGCGCCATCGGATACACCGCGGATGGCCGGGTGATCTTATTGGTTGCCGAAACGGGTCAGATGCTTCCCGGTGGAAATTTCATTTTCTCAAGCGGCGCCACCCTGGCCAATCTGGCGCAGATCATGATCAACCTCGGATGCATCGAGGCGATGAACCTTGACGGAGGCGGATCTTCCACGATGGCCATTGGAAGCACACTCTACAATCGTCCAAATGGCGGTACCAATCAGCGTCCTGTGCCTACCATTTTCGCGATTGTGCCGAGCGATTCCCTGAAAACTCCCCCGCCGCCATTGGAAGAGATCATCACCGATACCGAACGCGAATCGACCGTCTTCCAAGGCGCCATTTGCTCCGCATTGTGTAACAACGGATGGTTTCAGACGGCGAATCTAACCGATTCCTACGGCGGAACCGGCTCCTGGCTCTCTGAAAAGGGCGACGGATCGCGCACCATCACGTATTCGCCCAGTCTGAAGCAGGCTGAGTATGAAGTGTATGGATGGTGGTCGGCTTCGTCGAACCGCGCATCCGATACGCCTTACGTCATCGTTCACAAGAACGGTCGCGATACGGTTCGGGTGAACCAGACTCTGAATAACGCCCAATGGGTGCTCCTGGGCAAGTACAATTTCACAGGAAGCGTATCCGACCGGGTCATCGTCTCCAATGCCGCGAGATTCGGAACCTATGTGGTGGCCGATGGTGTGCGTTTCGTTCAGACCAAGGCCGCCACGTCGATCGAAAACGGAAAACAGACAACCGAAAACCTTCGACTTGAGCAGAATTACCCGAATCCGTTCAACCCTTCAACGGTTATCGGTTTTCGGTTGGAGGTTTTCGGTACTGTGGATCTGAGGGTGTTCGACACACTGGGTCGCGAGGTGAAATCGATCATTTCGAACGAACGCATGGAATCGGGTGAATACACGGTGCGATTCGACGGCGCGGGGCTCCCCACCGGCACCTACGTTTATCGCCTCACGGTGAATGGTGTGACTCAAACGAAAAAGATGACGCTGGTTAGGTGAGCGCTTGGCTCACATCCGCCCAGAGGTCCTCGATGTGCTCCAACCCCGCGCTGATGCGGATCATGCCGGGATGAATTCCCACCGCCAAGCGTTCGGCCTCGCTGAGTTTGGAATGCGTGGTGGATGCCGGATGTGTGGCGATGGTGCGCGTATCACCCAGATTCGCCGTGTGCGAAATAAGCTGAAGCGCATTAAGGAAGGCTCGGCCGCGTTCGATGCCGCCTTTGACGGTGAAGCTCACCAATCCGCCACCCAAGCTCATCTGTGCTTTCGCCAACTCATACTGCGGATGTGACGGCAGATGCGGATACTTCACCCATTCCACCTCGGAATGCGATTCCAATCGGGTCGCAAGCTCCAAGGCCTGAGCGCAGTGCGCTTTCATTCGAACTGACAGTGTTTCGAGGCTTTTAGAGAACATCCAGGCGTTGAAGGGACTCATCGCCGGACCCGTATGCCTCGCGAAAAAGCGAAGTTCCTTGATCAGGTCTTTGCGTCCCACGATCACCCCGCCGATGCCTCTTCCCTGCCCGTCGATCCATTTCGTGGCCGAATGTGTGACGATGTGCGCCCCGAAGTCGATCGGCGTCTGCAGGATGGGCGTCGCGAAGCAATTATCGACGTTCAAAATGAGATTGTGCTTGGCGCAGAGCTCACCGGCCGCACGAAGATCGATCAGATCCAACCCCGGATTGGATGGAGTCTCGATGAACATCATCTTCGTGTTCGGAAGGATGGCAGCTTCCCAGGATTCAGTATTCAGGACGTCCACATACGTGAATGTGATGCCGAAGCGGGGAAGAATCTGCGTCAGAATCTGGACGGAAGATCCGAACAAGGATCTGGATGCGATGAGATGGTCACCGGCGCGAAGCAATCCGGCGATGGAGGTGTACACGGCCGACATTCCCGATGCGGTAGCGATTCCGTCTTCCGCGCCTTCCAACAGGCACATCTTCTGCACGAACTCGTTCGCATTCGGGTTGGAAAAGCGGGTGTAGATGTTGCCCGGAACCTCATCGGCGAACAAAGCCCTTGCCTGCTCGGCATCATCGAACACGAAACTGGACGTGAGAAAGAGAGGAACCGAGTGTTCCCGCTCCGCGCGTTCGTTCTGAGCACGGATAGCCAACGTTTCCTTATGAAGCATCCCTAAGCGATTTTTTCGTCGTTCAAATACAGGTCCCAAGTGACCGGACCCGCTTTTTCCAAGGTAAGTGTTGCCGAGCAATATTTTTCCATCGACAACTGCGCAGCTCGGATCGCCTTCGCAGGTTCGATATTCCCTTTCAGCTTGTAACTCACATGAAACGCATTGAACGGCTTGGCTTCTTTCACAGGCTCACGCTCCCCGTTCACTTCCACCTGAAGATCGACGATGGGCTGTTTCATCTTCTTGAGGATGGAGATGACGTCGATGGCGCTGCAACTGCCCAAGCCCATCAAAAGCAAGCTCATTGGACGCACACCAAGATTCGATCCACCGATGTCGACGCTTCCGTCGATGTGAACTTCATTACCCGTATCGTTGGTGGCCACCATGTGGTAGGCGTCGTTCACGAGTTGGAGATTGACTTGCATCTTTGATGTCGGTAATTGGTAATTGGTATTTGGTATTTGGTAACAAGTAGCTGGTAATTTGTAGTTGGTATTTCGCAATTAGTACATCTTTACCAACTACTATCTACCAATTACCACCTACTGTCCTCGTCCCACGTAACTCTTCGAAGCATGCTCCACACTATCCCGTACGCGGAGTTTTTCGAGCCAGGCTTCGGGGAAGATCGACGTTCCGTGAAGCGCGCCGAGCAGGCTTCCGGTGTAGAAAGTGACCGCTCCGGTGCTGCCACCGAGGTTCGCGCCGGACAGTATCGCATCTTGGAACGAATCGTGATGCTTATAGAATATCGCGCCGACCACGCTCACGATGTTCTCCGCCGCGATATTCACATTCTCGCAAACCTCGGCCACTTTATCGATGGGTCCGTCCAACAGAGGTTGCACGCTCTGCATCCGACGCTTCAGTTTGAAATCGTGCGGAAAATACACCTCCGCCTCGTCGATGAACATCAACGCCTTGGTCAGAAAATGTCCCTTTGAAAACCCCTGCGGTTGATGCTCGAACATCCACGCCAGCAAGCGCATGTACACCCAGGTACCCTGCTGCCAGACGATGGAGACCGGCGCGAAACTCTTCAGCCAATCGGCGGCTTCTTCCACTGAGATCTGAGACGTCGCCAACCGATACGCCGCGGGTAGAGCGAACGCGAACGTGTAGTGGCCTTCATCGGGAAACGGCGGCCACGGGAACGCCGCACTTTTAGGCCATAGCGTCGGAAATCGATTGAACGCGTCTTTGATGTGGAATGCGAAATTGGGCAGATCCGGCAGCGGATGCGACGATTTCAGAACGGCGAGCAATCCTTCGGTCTGCCGGGCGGTGCTGCCCGCAGGCAAGGGATAGAACTCTTCGGATTCGGGTCGTGGCGCCGGACCCTTGATCCGTCCGAACTGTTCCTGTATCTGAGCCGGAGACATGCTTTCGCACGCCATTCCGATGCTTTCGCCCAGTGATGCGCCGATGCAGGCCGCGATGAATTTGCTTTCGATGGAATTGGACATGATGATTGAAATTAACCGAAACTGGCGTCTTTTGCGTCTTGTATCCGCGCGATTTGTGTTTTCAGCCAGGAAAGATGTTCCGAGAGTTCCGGATAGACCGGATTCCCCGGCTCTCCCGGATTCAGGTACGCTTGCAGTGCATTTCCGGAATCAGAAACCGCACCGGATTTCAGATCCTGCGCAGCTTGGCGATATGCGTCGCGGAACGGCATCCCGTCCTTCACCATATTGTTCGCATGATGTGTGGACATCACCTCTGGCGTGATGCTTTTCGAACAAGAATCGGAATCGAACCGGATGCCGCTCAGGCAGCGCTCAAACGCGTCGAGGACAGAGGAATTGAGATCGAACAGCGCGAAACTTGCTTTCTTGATCAGTTGCAGATCGCGGTGGTAGCCGGAAATGAGTCCGGCGCTGAGCGAGCGGATGGTGTGCGCATAGCCCGTGGCCTCATGCCAGCTGCCACGGATGAGCTCCAACGCGTCCGGATTGCGTTTCTGAGGCATGATGCTGCTTCCCGACGATTGGTCGTCTGAGAGGCGGATGAAGCCTTGCGCCGGATGCGCCATCCAGATCAGATCCGCCGCCACCCGATGCGCCGTTCCCAATCCATAGCAGAGCCAATCGGCCAGGCGCAGATCATCCGAACCCCGGCTGAGCTGCGCTCCCGCCACGGGCGTGATCACCGAGTCGAACGCCAAGAGCTCGGCCGCGAAAGCACGATCCAGCTCGAAATGCGGCGCCCCATACCCTGCCGCGGTTCCAAGCGGCGAGCGGTTGATCGCCGCATACACGCTCGGCGCGGCATTCAGCGTCTGAAGAAGCAGATCGGCGTAGCCCAAGGCCCACGCGTCGACCGAGCTCGGCATGGCCGGTTGCGTGTGCGTCGTTCCGGCGAAACCCACGCCCTTATTGGCTTCCGCGATCGCGAAAAGAGTCTTCACGATGGATAACAGCTTCCCGCAGGTATGCAAGATCTGTTCACGGGCATGCAGCCTCAAATCGGTCAGCACTTGGTCGTTCCGACTCCGTGCGGTATGGATTTTCTTGCCCAGATCGCCCAATTCGGCGGTTAAGCGGTTTTCCACGGCGCTATGAACATCTTCGTCTTCCGGTGCGAGGGTGAGTGCGGAGGCGAGCAAGGAAGAAAGCGCAGCACGGAGCTTCGCCAACTCAGCGTCGGTGAGGATTCCGCTACGAAAAAGGACCGCGGCGTGGGCGGCGTTCGTCCACAGGTCATAAGGCACCAAACGCTGATCCAGGGCACGGTCTTCGGCTGTGGTGAACGCATGAAACCAGTCGTGCGAGTCAGATTGTCCCTCTTTTTTCCAAAGGCTGCTCATGGATGTGTCTCGAAATAGTCGTGGATGATGGATTTATACAAGGGTACCGCCGCTTCGAGCTGCGTAAGGTCGATGTGTTCGTCGGCGGTGTGTGATTTCGTGCTGTCGCCCGGACCGATCTTGATGCACGGAATGTCGGCTAAGAATACCCAGTCGGAAGCCGTCGGTGACCCGAAAAACGGCTTTCCGCTACGACGCAGGCAACTTTGCGCGATCACGGAGTTGGGATCCGTCTGCGTGGCCACGAAACGGTCGCTAAGGACGTGGACGTCGCAGGAGAGCATGGTTTTCAGCGTGTCGATGATGAGCTCATTCGGCACTTCCGGAATGGTGCGGATGTCGACGATCACCTCGCACACTTCCGGATTCGCGTTTTTCGCGGTCCCACCGGAAATCATGGTCGGAGTGATCTTCACGGACCCGATGAATGGGTTTTCCTCCTTGAAACTCACATCCTGCAGACTCGCGAGCACCGACGCCATGCGTGAGATGGCGTTCGGACCGGTCACCCGCGCCGCATGCCCCGATTCCCCCGTGGTCACCAGTTTCACTAAAAGCATTCCTTTCTGCGCCAGACAGGGCGCCAACATCGTCGGTTCGCCGATGAGCGCGGCGTCGGGTTGGAGTCCGACGACATGACGCAAATGATGCATCCCGTTGTGCTCACCCGCGGTTTCTTCGCAGATCGTGAGCGACACGCTCACTTTGCCCTTTGGCTGATAGCCCGATTCCGCCAATTCCAATAATGCGCGAAGCATCGAAACACCGCAGCCTTTCGCATCGACCGTGCCGCGTCCGTACAGTTTCCCATCACGCTCCACCGGCTCGAACGGATCGCCGATATGATTCGGGGATGGCGGAACGACATCGGTGTGCGAATTGAGCATGAGCCATGGCGCGCCGGACCCCAGTGAAAACACGAGATTATCGCCATATCGCTCTACCTGGACCAGATTCAGGGCCTGGATTTCCGCTTCAAGCCAATCCACCAATGGTTTTTCCTTCGTGCTGAGGCTCGGAAACCGCACGACCGCTTTCAATAATTCTTTTGGATGATCGGTGAGCCAGTTCATGCGAGTGTGGTTCCTTTTTGCGCGGCCAACCCGGCCGGATTCGTCAGTGTCACGCTTTGAATCCCCGATTCCAACGCTTTGAAGCCGGTTTCGAGCTTGGGACGCATTCCGTCTGTGATCCATCCTTGCGACACACCGGCGATAAAGTCATTCTTCGTCATGCGGGAGATTGGCGTCTTCTCCGCATCCAAGACCGCTTCGGGCTCCATCAGAAACACGAGCTGATCGGCGCGTAGCGCGTTCGCGATGGCGATGGCGAAGGTGTCCGCGTTGATGTTCAGATACCCGTGCTCCTCGCTCCACGTGAGGCAGCCGATTACGGGCACAAATCCTCCAGCGATAAGTGTCTGAAGGATGGATGGATCGACCGACTCCAACTCACCAACCAGCTGGAAATCGGTTTCCACGCCATCGATGACCAGAGGCGGACGCTTCCGGGATGTGGTGAGTCCGCCATCCGCGCCGGTGAGTCCGACGGAGTGTATTCCGCGGGACCGGAAATCAGAAACGAGTCCGCGGTTGAGGCTCCCTCCCACGGTTTTAAGAAGGACATCCATGGTTTCAGGAGTGGTGATGCGGCGTCCGGCGACTTGCAACACCGGAATTCCGAGCCGTGCGCACATCTCATTGATCTGTTTTCCACCGCCATGCACCACAACGACTTGCGATCCGTGTTCTGAGATGAATTGACACACCAAATCCAGCGAGGTCGGATCATCGCTCAGGCTTCCGCTCAGTTTGAGGACGGTCATTCCCATAGCTTCAGCAATATGGCTTTTTGCACGTGAAGACGGTTGCCCGCTTCTTGGATGTGGACCGCATTCGGCGAGTCGATCACCTCATCGGCGACCACCACATTGCGGCGCACCGGCAGGCAGTGCATGAACTTGGCCTCGTTGGTGAGCGCCATCTTCTCGCCGGTGAGTGTCCAATCTCGGTAGGTTTCCCAACGCAGCGATTTCTCTTTCTCGGGATCGGTGTACACCAACCCCGACGCCCAACTCTTCGCATACACCACATCCGCGGCATGCAGCGCCCGACTCTGATCGTGATCCACCACGAACCGAGACCCGTTCGACGCACACATCGTTTTCACCCGCTCAAGCGTCTCGGCATTGAGTAACATTTCCGGCGGACACGCCAATGTCACGTCTATCCCACTGCGCGACGCCACGTCCAAGACACTATTGGGTACAGCGACCGGCAACGGGTTCGGATGAGGCGCCCAGGTAAGCACCAGTTTCTTGCCCTTAGTCCCTCCCGGGAAAAGCTCATTAATGGTCATCCAATCCGCCAAGCCCTGACATGGATGCTCCATCGCGCTTTCGAGATTGATGACAGGAACCGTGGCATACTCGCGGATGCGGTTCAACAGCAAATCGCCGTAGTCCGCATCGCGGTCTTTAAGTCCGGAAAATGCACGCACTCCGATCGCATCGCAGTATTGCGACAAGACCTGGATCGCTTCTTTCACATGCTCGGTCTTGTTGCCGTCCATGATGGCGCCTGGCTCGGTTTCGAGAGTCCAGGAGCCTTGTCCGGGCTGCACCAAGGCCGTGGTCGCACCCAAGTGCGCGGCGGCGACTTCAAAGGAGATCTTCGTTCGTAGCGAGGGATTGAAAAAAACAAGTCCTAACACCTTCCCTTTACCGGCTTGGGAGGTCAGCGCGCCAGATTTCAGGCGAATGGCCGTGTCGATGATGGAGTTCAGATCGGGGTTCGACCAATCCGAGAGGCTTGTGAAATGAGTGAGATTAGTGGAGGACATCGAGTAGCTCGTGTGCGAATTCGGTGATGACGGTAGTTGGAGTGATGAGCGGCGGCATGAGGCGCATCACGTGGGGATCGTCGGACGTGCCGGTGATCCAGCCGCGGTTGAACAGCTCAGTAACGACGTCTTTTGCAGGTTTCGGCAGTTTGAGTCCGATTAGCGCCCCTTTTCCGCGCAGTTCGATCGGCGCGTCGGCCAGGGCCACGCGAAGGGCGTCGAACAGAAGCGGGGCGTTCGACATGAGGTTGTGCTCGGAGATTTCGTTCAAGGTGGCTTCGCACGCCGCCATGGCCATCATGCCGCCCGCGAAGGTGGAACCCAGGTCCCCGATGCGCAGGGTGGTGGCGATGCGTTCGGGCATGAGGACGGCGCCGAGGGGGAAACCGGCGCCCAAGCTCTTGGCCAGCGTGATGAGATCGGGACGCATTCCGAATCCTTCGGAAATGCTGAAGGTGCCGGTGCGGCCCACTCCGGTCTGGATTTCATCGAAAATGAGGACCACACCGTGCTCGTCGCACAGCTCGCGGATGCGCCGGTAATAGCTCGCATCCGCCATCACACATCCGGAAATGCTTTGGATGGGTTCGAGGATGAGTCCGGCCACATCATCGCGCGATTCAAGCACGGTTTGCAGCGCATCCGCATCCCCGAAGGGGACGAACGTCACGTCCGGAAGCGCGAATAGTACCGGTTTGCGCATTTTTTCGGTGTGGGTGACGGATATGGAGGCGAGGGTCCGTCCGTGCCAGCCGCCCGTGGTGCTGAGCATGTGCGTCTTCCCGGTGAACTGCCAGGCCAGTTTGATGGCGTTTTCATTCGCTTCGGTTCCGGAATTGCAGAAAAACACGCGATCGAACCCATCCGCCATATCGACCAGCGTTTTCGCGGCTTTCGCGCGGGATGGATGATAGACGACGTTCGAGTAAAACGGCAGTTGCTTGGCTTGGGTATAAACGGCTTCTGTCACACGAGTCGGCGAATGGCCTAAGATGGAGACGCAATGTCCGCCGTACAGATCGACATATTTCTTGCCCGATTCATCGAACAGATGAATGCCCTCTCCCCGCTCGAACACGACAGGCCAGCGCGCATAGGTGAGCGCTTCGTACTGGTCTTCAATGGCTTTCCAATCGGTCATAACAGTTGCGGAGGTGTGAGCAGTCCCGTGGTTTCGGGCAGACCCAGCATGAGATTGAGGTTTTGAAGCGCTTGTCCGGCCGCGCCTTTTCCGAGATTGTCGATGGCGACACCAACAACAATATGATTTCCTTTTACCACCCATCCGATATCGGCGAAATTGGTGCCGATGACGGGTTTGAGCTCGGGAAGTCCTTTGCGAAGGCGCACCATCGGCGAAGAGGCATAGGCGTTTGCAAAGATCGCATCCACATCCGCGTCTTGGTTTAATGTGGCTTGGATGGTGATCCAGATGCCGCGGACGAACGGTCCGCTCACCGGCACGAAATTCACCGGAATGCCGACCGTGTGACGGACCTCATCCAAATGCTGATGCTCGAACACTTTGTACGCCTTGAGGTTACCTATTCTTGACGAAGAATGTGTCGTAGTAGAAGGAGTAGCTCCGGAACCAGATGAACCCGTCACTCCGGTCACAAAGACCTGATCGACGAGTCCGGAATCGCTGAGCGGTTTCACGCCGAGCTGAATCGCCGTGGCGAAACAACCCGGGTTGGCCACGAAATCGGCGCCGACCAGACTATCACGGAACGCTTCCACCAAGCCGTAGATGGCGCGGCAATCGGCGCGATGGTCCGAGCCGATATCCACGATCTTGCCTTTGTACCCCTTGGCGAGAAGCGCATCGACGATGGATGCGGATTCGCCGTGAGGCAGCGCGAGGATCACCGCATCGGCGTTGGTATCAAAGATTGTGGCGATATCGCCAATCACAAGATCATAATAGCCTTCGAACGCCGGGACGAGCTCTTGGATGGTCTTCCCTGCCGAGCTCGCGCCATACAATTCGGTGATGGAGATACCCGGATGCGAAATCGCGATCCGCAGCACTTCCATCCCCGTGTATCCGCTGGCTCCGGCTAAGGCGACGGTATGACGCTTCACAAGAAATCCTCCGTCTGTGGCTTCTTGAACGCGATTTCTTCGACCCAAGCGCCAAGTGTGGCCGAATCGGCGACGGCATTCACCGCGCGGATGCCCATCGTGTTCTGAATGAACTGGATGCCGACCAGGTTATCGGTCACCGGACCCGTGAAAATGTGAATGTCCCGGTTGTACCGCTTCCGGAAGAAGTTATCCGCCGCCCAACATCCCATGAAATCTTGCGCAGCCACGACATGACAAGTGATGTTGCGCTGGATTTCCTTGTCCATCAGCAAGCTATCCACCCCATACGGACCAATGATCCCATCCCCGAATTCCATCACAATCACATCTGGCTTCAGTGAATTCAGGTGATGGATGAGTCCCTTGGCCATGGGAAGGATGTTTTTTCCGGTGGTGGAGACGAGTCCGGCTTCCGAGAAATGGGTGCAGAACGCGGCGCCTTGATCCATCATCGAACGCACATCGCGCATGAGCGAGGCACCGGTGAGTTTCACAGCACCGACTTTATATCCTTTGTCCGCCAGATGTTTCACGATCTGCGAAGCGGCCATGGTTTTTCCCACATTCATCGCGGTTCCGGTCACGCCGATCAACGGCGCGGTCGCTTCGAGAGAATACACCCAGTCGATGGCGTGATCTTGGATGCAGGCGTGCTTCATGTGTCCATCGTCGTTCACCATCACGGCACCGAGGACTTCCACCCGCATCGCCGGACCAAAATCCGGATGCGGCGATTGGCACGTCCCGATGATGCCACCCATGTTCAGAATATGCAGGATGTCGCCCGCTTTCACGGAACGTGGAATCACGCCACTGTAGCCTCGCAACGCCTGGCGTTCGCCCAAAGCGCCGATCACGATCTTACCCGGACCGTAGGTCACGAACTCCCCTGTTGTGATTTCGAGCTTGTTGTAGGTGTCTTTGTCGTCGAGCGTGCGCACTGCGACCAAATATCCCTCCTGCGCCACCACATTTTTCGCCAATGTGATGGGGTTCGTGAGCTTGACCGATCCGGAACTGGATGCGATGATGTCGGCGGTGATGGTTTCGAGTGCGATGGTCATGGGTGGTTATCAAAAAAAAAGGCAGAATCCGCGAAGATCCTGCCTTTATTGAATGTGGTTGTTCCCTACTTCAAGGCATAGCCTTCGCTGACGGAGTCCGTTTGGTCCTCTCGGTGCGGGTGAGGCTTTGTGCTAGTTTGTTGAACATCCCCAATAATAAATCTTTTTGAAGGGAAATGGAAATGCGGATTTTTTTCCAGCTGAACTTAACTATTGGTCAAGAGTTCCTCAGCCTACACATATGTTCAGTTGTAAATGTTTTTTTCACAGGTCCTCTTTTGTCAAAAATAGTTGAGTCGACGTGTTGCAATAGAACTTTTTTTTTTATAAAGTCAGAGTAGTTTCAATAACCTTTTAAACCTAGTCATATGAATAGAAAATTAGCTGTAGTTGTTACCATTGCGATAGCAATTGGAATTTTTACCGGTTCGAATAATCGAGCCAGTGCATTAGGACCATGTGGCCTCTGCAACTTCTCCAACCCTGACGTTAAAAACGGATTTTGTGATTACACAATGGGATACGGTGAGTGCGGTGGCAATAATGGGGCACAGTGTGGTGGAGTACCCTGTTCCTAAATCATAAGTGAAACTGATGAGGAATATTTGTCCATCTACAGTTGCCAGTCTTCTATTGTGGATGATCGCTATGGGTTGTGGAAAATCTGGAAAGTTTTCACATCCGGATCACTCGCAGTTTCCAAAAGTTAACGAGATAAACCACAGATTGGATATCCGAAATCCATCTGTGGTTTATCGCAACACATTTTCCTATTTACTAGAATCCACTCCGATTACAGTTATAGGAAAAGACTCGATTTTCTCCAGAAAGTTAAGTTTTGATGGTATTCCGCCCAAAATGGACATCGATCTAACAGGTCATATTTACATCGTTCAAAATCATGGGAACACTATCAATGTCTATGATAAATACGGGTCATACTTATATGAGATTGGGCGTGCTGGACGCGGGCCTGGAGAATTTTTCCGCATCCATTCCTTTGTTTTCGATAAAGAGTACGAGTCGCTGTATGTCTTGGATTACAACAAAGTCGAAGTATTTACTAGGAACAATCTAAAATTTGAATACCACAAAACAATCTTATTGGATATCATTCGAACAACTGACATTTGCATAATCGATTCATACTTGTACATTAGTGGACACAGAATTATCCGAGATGATGTTGAGTCAGTTTCCAAAGGAATTAAGAAGCAAGGTGAAGCCAGATCGACAGCACCGATTCTTCGACTCGATCTGACGAATCAAAATCCGTCTTTTTCCTTTGGCTACTCATACAATTCTGAATCTGGCTGGGGTTTTTTGAACAGCAGAATGTCAGAAACGCTTATAAGTTGCAATTATGAAACAAAAACTGTTGTAGGCTATCCTAGTCACTTCCCATATATTTTTGGTTACGATACAGATGGAAATCAAAAATGGATATCAAAAATAGATGGCTACATAAGCACTGAATTCACGGAAGAGATGACATCGGAAGGACCTTCATTCTATTCTTACACAAATTCCGACATCTTACATCACAAACTCCCAACCCCTAGAACCGACATAGGAACTTTTTCAGTTTTGCAATTTGTGAATCGATTACCTCAAGACTTTTTTGCCAAGAAAAAGAATTTGACACTCAATAATAACTCCATTAATACTATCCTAGTAGACACCAATTCCGGAGAATTAACCTATACCCATGATTTTGCTCGTATTGGGGTTCTAAAGTCAAATATAGCCATCACGTTTGTATCTCCATACCCTCAACCTACACTTATTATGGTTCATGAAAATTGATTTGTATGTATATGCTCGAAACGCATCAATTGTGATTTTAGCTTTTTTCATCGCACACTTTTTGACAATTAACTTCTCGTCGCCAACTTCACAAAGTTCTTCTAATGAGACTCAGGGTGCAGATCCCTTTGCGGATGCGAATGAAATTGTTCTAATATTTATTGGAAGCTCCACTTGCAGTTCATCCAAAGAGTCTAAATTACCTGACATACTATCCTCAGCTTTAGATAGATACCGTATTGAATCGAATAAGCGGGGTTACCGATTCAACTCTGTTGGTATAACGATCGAAAACTCGGTTTCTGATGGTTTAAAATACCTATCCTCTTTTAGTGAATTCGATGAAATCTCTGTTGGCAATTCTCTGTCGAATATTGCACTGCAGCGTTATTTTTGGCAGCATTGGGATCATCCACACAATGCTGCCTCACCTCAAGTGATTATAGCGAAGCGAATCTACTCTACACAAAAACTGCCTTATGGTAGACTTAGACAAACCCCACAGATTGAATCTGAACATATCGTTGTTCGAAAGGTTGGGCTTATCGAGCTTGAGACTCTTCTGGATGATTCGATCTTCCATTCTCTGTAGCTCACATGTAGTTCACATTTATTTCGGGTTCTGAACCTGATAAGCGATTTGTGTGGCCATTCCGTGAAGCTTGGAGAACGCGCGGGCCTCTTCACCCGTCCATCCGCTCGATTCTTCGCCGTATTTGGCGATGGACGAATTCATCAGACTGAATGGGGATTCGGCCCCGAGCGGAAACACCTGCCCGTTGCCGATGTGTAGATCCACGGTGCCAGTCACCGTGCGCTGCGAGTGCTCCAAGAACGCTTCGATGTCGCGCATCACGGGATCGAAATACTGCCCTTCGTGCAGCAACATGCCGTAGGTGTCGCCCAATTGGTCTTTGATGTGGCGCTGCCATTTGGTGAGCGTGAGTTTTTCCAATTCCTTGTGTGCGGCATACAGGATGGTGGCGACCGGCGCTTCGAACCCGATCCGACCTTTGATGCCCAATATGGTGTCGCCCAAGTGCATACCCCGACCGATGCCATGCTTCCGGCCGATGTCTAGGACGGCTTGCAAAAGCGGGATGGAATCCAGCGCTTGGCCGTTCAGGCTTACCGGAAGTCCGAGTTCGAACCCGATCGTCAGCGTTTCCGCGGGCTCTGTGAATGTCGCGGGGTTTTTGAGATGCGGGAAGGCGTCGAACGGAAGCGCCTGCTCGGAGGTCGTGGTTTCTTTTCCGCCGATGGTGGTGCCCCAGAGTCCGTCGTTGATCGAATACTGGGTGGTTTTGTCGGAGACTTCGAAGCCGCGGTCGCGCAAGTACTGCGTGGTGAAGGCCCGGGTGAGACGCAAATCACGGATTGGTGTGAGGATCTCCACGCCCGGAAGCAAGGTGCGCAGCGCCACATCGAATCGCACCTGATCGTTGCCGGCCCCGGTTGAGCCATGGGCGATGCGCGTGGCGCCGATGGATTTGGCATGCCCGACGACCTTTTCGGCCTGGATGAACCGCTCGGCACCTACGCACAGCGGATAGGTGCGGTCGCGTAGCACATTGCCGCGGATCAGCCAGCTCAGGATGTCGGTGTACATGCTTTGTGTGCCGTCGATGGCAGTGAACGATGCCGCGCCGTAGGCCAAGGCTTTGGTTTCGAGGGCGGATAGCGCGTCGGGCGACAGGCCCGAGCAATCGACCGTGACCGCATGCACCGGCGCGCCGTGGGTTTCGTTCAAGTAAGGAATGCAGAAGCTGGTGTCCAGACCTCCGCTATAGGCAAGTATGATGGGTGATGACATGGGCGTTGGGCAAAAAAAAAGGCAGAATCCGCGAAGATCCTGCCTTTATTGAATGTGGTTGTTCCCTACTTCAAGACATAGCCTTCGCTGACGGAGTCCGTTTGGTCCTCTCGGTGCGGGTTGGGCTGATGATGTTGATCGGGTTCATTAGATGCAATTATAAAGAGATTTCAAAGCAAATGGAAATACTCATTCGTAACAACCCCCGGTTAAAACCGGGGGTTAGAGGGCTGCACTTCGAAAGGCCTGTAGGTTCGAGAGGTATCGCGGGATTAGGTCCTTCGCCGCTTCGCGGCTCAGGATGACAGCGCCCTATTCGGGGATCTTCCACTAACCCCCACCTTAAGGTGGGGGTCATTGGTCCTGAGCTTTACCCTGAGCAACGCGAAGGGGAAGCGTAGGACCCGTGCTCACATCCTTTTCTTTTTCACTTCTACCACGTACATTACACGAAACTCGTGTACACGAAAATTGTGCGATATGAAAAACATCACCTTTAGTGCCGAAGAATCCCTCATCCAACAAGCTCGACTGAAAGCGATGACGGAGAAGACTACTCTGAATGAAAAGTTCAGAGAGTGGCTGTCGAGCTACGCGTCATCGGGATCGACTAAAATGAGTCTAAATGAGGTCATGGAGCGACTTTCTTATGCAGAAGCTGGACGTTCTTTCACCCGGGATGACATGAATGAGCGCTAAAGTTTTCTTAGACACGAATATCTTCGTGTACTCCTTCGATCTCCGAGATTCGAGAAAACGCGATGTGGCTCTGGATCTGATTCACAAGACATCTGAAGCAACTACGGCTCGAATCAGTTATCAAGTGGTTCAGGAGTTTGTGAATGTCGCTACCAAAAAGTTCAGCAAACCATTGAAACACAGTGACGCCAGAATGTATGTCGAGTCCATCATGTCTCCGATGTGGCAATTAAACTCGAGCCTGGGATTGACCATCAAAGCTCTCGATATCCAAGAGAGATGGTCATATTCGTTTTATGATTCATTGATCATCGCGTCCGCACTTGAATCAGGTTGCTCCGTACTGTATTCAGAAGATTTGCAACACGGGCAAAGCATAGATGGCTTGCGAATCATCAATCCATTCGCCTAAAATCTACAACCCCCGGTTTAAACCGGGGGCTAGATGTCAGCATACCGAATGGCACGACATTTCGAGAAGTACGACTTCGTAATCGAGAGTAAATTCTAGCCCCAGGTTTTAACCTGGGGTCATTATGTATTGCGAAGGACCTAATTCACCAAGCACAGCGCCCTCATCCTGAGGGCCGAAGGCCCGAAGGACCCCACCAACTGCGTACCTTCCCCCTCATGACTTCCCTCAACCACCTCATCCGCTCCGAAGCCTTGCGCCTCGGTTTCGAAGCCTGCGGCTTCGCCAAGGCCCGTCGGCTGGATGAGGATGCGGACCGCCTCGAAAACTGGCTGAAGGAAGACCGCCACGGAACGATGGCTTGGATGGAAAATCATTTCGAGAAACGGGTGGATCCACGTCTGCTGGTCGATGGCGCGAAGACCGTGATTTCCGTGTTCCGGTCCTACAATCAGCCCGAGCTTCGTGCCGACGACATCGCTCATCCCGAGCGTCCACGTATTTCCCTTTACGCCCAAGGTGATGACTATCACGACGTCCTGAAATCCTCCCTCGCCGAACTCTTCGCCTTCATCCGCTCCGTGGCCGGCCACGTTGAAGGACGCGCATTCGTCGACTCCGCCCCCGTGCTCGACAAATCCTGGGCGGTCCAAGCCGGTATCGGCTGGCTCGGCAAGAACGCCAACGTGCTCAACAAAGACCACGGCTCCTTCTTCTTCATCGGTGAGCTTATCATAGACTTAGAGCTCGAACCAGACTCTCCTACCACAGATCATTGCGGCAGCTGCACCCGCTGCATCGATGCGTGTCCTACCGACGCCATCTATCAACCCTATCGCGTCGACGCCACCCGATGCATCAGTTATTTGACGATCGAGCTGCGCGAGGCCATTCCCCAGGAATTTCACGCATCCATGGGAAATTGGATGTATGGATGCGACATTTGTCAGGATGTGTGTCCCTGGAACAGGAAAGCACGCCCCGGCTCGGATCCCGAATTATTGGCTCGAATGGCTCTTCGCGAGCGCGACCTCGACTTCTGGTCCGAACTCGATCTGAATGGCTACCAGGAGCTGTTCCGCAAAAGCGCGGTGAAAAGGACGAAGTTTGGGGGGCTTAAGCGGAATATCGAGGTGGTCGGTAAAAACGTTAAAGCGTAAAAACGTTAAAACGTACTCCTCAACGCTTTCACATTTTCACGCTTTTACGCTTTCACGTTAAAAGGATCCCTCCCGATCCTTCAAATGCTTATACAGCAATTCCCTCGCTCGGAAGATGTGCGCCTTCACGGTGCCTAAGGGGAGTTCGAGCATTTCGGCGATTTCCTGATAGCTCTTCTCTTCCATGTGCCGCATCTGGATCACTTCCTTGTAACGCGGTGGCAAGAGATCGATCGCTTCACGGATGATTTTGGCTCGCTGCTGGTACTGGATACCCTCATCGGAGAACTCAGAATCATCGGCCACTTCGAGCTTCATCTCGCCGTCTTTGGTCTGGATCGGCTCATCCAACGACATCGTGCGAAGCTTCTTTTTCCTAAGATGGTCGATGGTGTGGTTGGTCGCGATGCGATATAACCAAGTCGAAAACGCATAAGCCGGATTGAACGAATGGATGTTGTCGAAGGCCTTGGTGAAAATCTCTTGGAGAAGATCTTCAACGAGATCCCGATAATGGACCATCCTAAGTACATGAAAATATAAGGGTTGATGATACTTGTTCATCAAAAAGGCGAAAGCCGCTTGGTCTCCGCCAGAAGCTTTGTTCACCCACTTGAGGTCTTCAAGGCTGCTGGCCGATGGGGTGTGGGGTGTCGCGTTTTCCTGCTGCTGCTCAGTCATATGGACTTGAAAATAACAGTTTTAATGTTTTGTTTTTTCAGACAAATAAATACTTATCTTGAAGTGCGTCTGTTCATGTGTGCTTACAGACCAACGCTGCACTTGCATTCAAAGTGGATGTAGTCAGCGCGAAAAAAAGCACTTATTACAATTGGATTCGGTATGAATATTTATGTCGGTAACCTGCCTTACTCAACAGATGAAGAAGGCCTACGTCAAATGTTTTCCCAGTACGGTGAAGTTGCTTCAACGTCTGTGATTATTGATCGCGCAACCGGTCGCTCACGCGGTTTTGGTTTCGTTGAAATGCCAAATGATGACGAAGCTCGTGAAGCTATCGAAACCATGCATGGTGCTGAACTCGCAGGTCGCGCTCTCGTTGCAAACGAAGCACGTCCACGCGAAGAACGCCCAATGGGTGGTGGCGGTGGCAGAGACTCGCGCGGTCCACGTCGCAACAACTTCCGTTAATTCCGGACGCATCGTATGCACAAAAAGCCCGCTCTGCGGGCTTTTTTGTTTTCAGGAACCTGGGCTCTCTTGCTGCTGAGCCAACCAGAGCAGCATTCCATGGCGGATCCCTCCTGCCGAGACGTCCAATCTTTCCGCACCGATCGCCTTCATCGCTGCGATGAGAATTCCCAATCCGGCCAAGATCACATCCTCCCTCCCTTTCAGGATGTCCGGATGCCGAGCCAGCAAGGTCTCGGGATTCAGCGCCGCCCAGTCTTGCTGCAATCGGATCAATCCTTCCAAACTCAGATCCTCACTCACTGACTTCACAATTCCCGCCGTTCCGGCCACTCCGATGGCTCTACGTCCGTTTCCTCCGAATCCTTTCTGCTGGAATTGGGTGATGAGATCGATTTCCGCCTGCACTGGCGGCCGCCATCCGAAACGCTCGTTGTAGCGCACGCTTCCCACATCGAAAGAATGCTGGCGCGACATCACGCCATCGCTCGCCAGAATGAGTTCGGTGCTTCCACCTCCGATGTCGATCACGCAAATGTCGCCAGTTCGGGCATCGGGCAGCATCGACAAAGCGCCGTTAAATGTCGTGTCGGCTTCTTCATCCCCAGTCAATATTCGAATGCGGTACCCGGTGGCTTCTTCCACCATCCATAAGAACTCGATGCGGTTGGCGGCGTCTCTCACCGCCGAAGTGGCGGTGACCACGACCGGAAGCACACCGAAACGCTCGTAAACAGTGTCGCGGTACTCCACCAGCACGGAAATGACGTCCATCATTTTGTCCATCGACAAGTTTCCGCTTCCATCTACGCCTTTGCCTAACCGCGGGATCCGCTGATCTTCATAGAGCGATCTGACGATTCCATTTTCCACATCCGCGACGAGCAAAAGCACGGTGTTCGTGCCGATATCGATCGCGGCGGCTCTCATCCCTTCTTGAAATGAAGGGCGCACCAATCGTTTTCGTAAGTCACTTCGACGAAGGTCAGGGCGGCGTACACCGGATGCGCGCGGATCGGCGCTTCATCGGGGAGCATGAGTCCGGAAAGGATGAGATGTCCACCGGGTTTGATCAGGGCCACGACTTCTTTCGCATAGGTGAGCAGCATGTCGCGGATCACATTGGCCAAAACCACCGAGTAAGTGCTCCACTCCGGCACGGTTTCGAAGGAGCCGATCTTGACCTGCATTTTCTCTTGAACACCGTTCAGCCAAATGGTTTCGACGGCGTTGTCGTAACTCCATTCGTCGATGTCGAATCCGAAGGCATGCGAGCCGCCAAGCTTGAGAGCGGCGATAGCCAGAATGCCGGTTCCTGTGCCCACATCCACGATGGTATCGCCTTCCTGAACCACGTAGGGCAACATCCGAAGAATGAGGCGCGTGGTTTCATGATAACCGGTTCCGAATGCCTGCTTGGGATCGATCATAAGTGGGATGAGCCCTTCGGGACAGATTTCCGTGGTCCAGCTAGGATGCACCCAGAAACGGCCGACTTGCATCGGTTCGATGGTTTTCTCCCATTCTTCGTTCCAATTCCGAGGCTCGTAGAGCTGTTCGGAAAGGACATCGCAGCCGTGCCCCATGGCGTGGAGTCCGCCTACGACTTGCTCGCGGGTCACATCATCGAGCAGATGCTCTTCGATGTAGGCTTTGATGCGGTTCGTGTCTTGCTCAAAACCGTCGAATCCGAATTCACTCAATTCGCTGATCACGATTTCCTGAAGTTCGTCGGGTACGCTGAGTTCGAAGCAGATCCAATTTCCTTGGCTCATGAGGGTATCCTGTTGTAGATGAGTTCGATCAAGACCTCGCCCACGGTCTGCAAAGTGGCCGGGCTGATGTTTTCCATGGTGTCGTTGGATGTGTGCCAATATTCCGGAAACGGCGCATGGATGATGACGATGGTGGGAAGTCCGTACACTTGGTTCAGAATCATGTGATCATCGGCGATGGGTGCGACACGCTCGTCCAAGAACATCCTTCCATGTCCTTTGCCGGCGGCGATTCCCCAGATCTGCTCGACCAAAGCCGGCGCGTAATTCATAGAGAATCCTTCTTTGGGGAAACGGGCGTTCTTATCGCCGACCATGTCCAAAAGAATCGCGAATCGCGGCATGTACCCAGGTACTGGCGGATTCTCCGACCAATACCGACTTCCGAGAAAGTACTTGCTCAGATCCCATTCCATGCCGTAATCCTCCCCATCGAAAAGTACGATATCCACACCGATGGGTGGTGGATACTTTTCAAAGATGCGCGCCAACTCCAGCAAAACGGCGACACCGGAGGCTCCGTCGTTCGCACCTATAATGGGTTTTCCTACGGATGCGGGGTCGGGATCTTGGTCCGCCCTTGGACGCGTATCCCAATGCGCGCAGAGCATGATCCGCGTTTGCGATTCCGGATTGAACGCGGCGATCACATTGGCCAATTTCAGGGTTTCGTTGTAGCCCTCCACCTCGAAACGCTGAGTGTACACCTGGTTGCCGGAACGGGTTTTCAGGGATTCGACGAAATAGGCCAAGGCTCGGGCGTGTCCTTCAGAGCCGGGGTTTCGCGGACCGAAATCCACCTGTTTTTGGACGTAGGCGTACGCGGAATCCGCTGAAAACGCAGGGACATCCCCTTTCCGGTTGATAAAATCGAAGCGTACGACCGGTTTCGGACCGGATTCGCACCCGATCAGAAGAATCAGCAGGACAGCGGCAAGGGATTTAGGAGCGAGCGACATGGACTGAGGAGGCTTGTGCCACAGGCAGGACCACCGCATCGAGGATGTTCACGTGCGCCGGGCGGTTGAGGATGAACACCGCGATTTCAGCGATGTCTTCGGCGGTGAGCGGATCGATGCCCTTGTACACGCTTTTCGCGCGTTCCACATCGCCATGGAAGCGGATTTCACTGAACTCGGTTTCCACCAAACCGGGAGAAACCATGCTCACGCGCACATCCGTGCCGTTGAGATCCATTTTCATGGCGCGAGTGAAGGCATAGACCGCATGTTTTGTGGCGCAATAGACCGAGCCGTTCGGATAGGCTTCGTGTCCGGCCAAAGATCCGAGATTCAAAATATGTCCCTTGCGCTTGGCGGCCATGTTTTTGGCGAACAGCTGACTCATCAAATACAGGCTCACCAGATTGGTCTGCACCATCACATCCCAATCGGCCAGATCGGCCGTGGTGACGGGATCGAAACCGGCGGCAAGTCCGGCATTATTGACCAGGATATCCACATCCTGTGTGATGGTGACATGAAAATCGATGCAGGCCTGCCGGTCGCGGATGTCGAACGGATACGTTTCGATGTGGATGGGATGATTATCCACCAAATGGGATTTGAACGCCGCAAGACGCTCCGCACGCCGACCCGTCAAAATGAGATTCACCCCCATCGAAGCCAGCTCTTGGGCGATGGCTTTCCCGATGCCGGAAGTGGCACCGGTCACAACCGCCCATTTGCCAGAGAGCCGGTTCATTGCCCGGCCCCGACGAGTCGCTCCACGGCCGATCCGGCGCGGATCAATTGCTCTTCGTTGAATGCGGCAGCCATGAACTGCAAGCCGATCGGCATGCCGTCGGAATGGAATCCGCAGGGTACGGAAATACCGCAAATACCCGCCAGATTAGCCGAAATGGTATAGATATCGTTCAGATACATGCTCACCGGATCGTCGGAGTTCTCACCGAACTTGAACGCCGTTGTGGGCGAGGTCGGCGAAATGATCACATCCACCTGCGTGAATGCGCTCTCGAAATCGGCTTGGATAAGTCGGCGGATTTTCTGCGCTTTTCCGAAATACGCCTCGTAATAACCGGCGCTGAGCACATAGGTTCCGAGCATGATGCGACGTTTCACTTCCGTGGAAAATCCTTCGGTTCGGCTCTGCTTATACAGACGCACAAGGCCGCTTTCGTCGGTTCCCTCGGCGATGGCTCGGTGTCCGTAACGGACCCCATCGAAGCGGGCCAGATTGCTCGACGCTTCGGCCGTGGCCAGAATATAATAGGTGGCGATGGCGTACGGCGTGTGAGGCAAGGTGATGGGAACGACCGTGGCGCCTTCGGCTTGAAGCGCCGAGATGACCGACTCTATGCGGGATTGGATCTCGGGATCGAGTCCTTCCCCGAAATACTCGGCGGGAACACCGATACGCATGCCTTTCACCGTTTGACCCACGAACGAGGAATAAGCCGGAACAGGTTTGTCGGAGCTGGTCATGTCGTTGGCATCGCGACCGGCGATCACTTCCAGGATGGTGGCGGCGTCTTTGACCGTGTGAGCCAGCGGACCAATGCTATCGAACGATGAGGCATAGGCCACCAAGCCGTAACGGGAGACGCGTCCGTAACTGGGTTTGAGCCCCACCACGCCGCAGAAACCGGCGGGTTGGCGGATGGAGCCGCCGGTGTCGGAGCCCAGAGTGGCGTCGCAAAATCCGGCCGCAACCGCCGCGGCGCTTCCACCGGACGAGCCACCGGGCACGCGGGTGGTGTCGCGAGGGTTCTTGGTCGGTCCGTAGATGCTGTTTTCATTCGAAGAGCCCATGGCGAATTCGTCCATGTTCAGACGCCCGATAAGAACCGCATCCGCGGCTTTGAGGCGTTCGATCACGGTAGCATCGTACACGGCTTCGAAGTTTCGAAGGATGTTCGAAGCGCAACTGGTGATCTTCCCTTTTTCGCTGATCACATCCTTGATGCCCATGACCATTCCGGCCAAAGATCCGGCCGTACCGGCCTCTATTTTGGCTTGGATGCGATGCGCATCGGCAAGGGCTTGCGCTTCATCGGTTCGGATGAAGGCGTTGATTTCAGGGTTCCGGGCCTGGATCTCGCGAAAATAAGAAGACACGCGCTCAGGCAATGGCAGCGTGTTCGAACTCACTGGAGGGTAGCGTCGTCTTTTTTGCGGGGAACTTCCTTCGCGTCTTCGGCGCCCTTCTCGATCTCTTTGCGGATCTCGGAAGACGCTTTGCGGAACTCGTTGATACCTTGGCCGATGCCACGCGCCAACTCAGGAATCTTTTTCGCACCGAACAGCAGGAGTACGATCAGAATGATCACTACCCATTCAATAGCACCTAAAGCCATAATGAAGTTTTTTCTTGTATATTTGCGCGCCTTTAGCGCATTATCCCTGAAGATAACGAAACCACTGAAAATTATTTTCAGCTACCTTCGTTAGGCACATAATTAATCACAGAACGAACATCACGGAGTACCCATGATCTGGACCGTTGAATTAGCCGCGACATTAGAAGACGCACCTTGGCCAGCCACCCGAACCGAACTGATCGAATGGTCGGAACGCAACGGATGCCCGCAACAAGTGATCGACAACTTGTATGAGTTGGATGAAGAAGACGACACTCCTTATGAAAGCATTGAAGAAATCTGGCCAGACTATATCATGAAAGAAGACTTCTTCCACGGTGAGGATGAGGAAGGCTTCGACTATGACGACGTTTGATCGTTATACCCTCCTGCTTATACTTAGTCTCTGCTCCTGGGCCAACGCGTTCTCCCAGGAGTCGAGCGTCGTGAACCGAGTCCGGTTTTCCGGCAATGAGCAAGTGCGCACTGGCACCCTGCTCACGTTGGTCAGAACGCAGTCGAACCGTGAACTGCTCAGTATCCCCGGCTTCAAGGTCTGGATGTGGATGAACGGACTGAACCGAAACTGGGGCGAAGCTCCTTTTCGCTTGGACCGGATCACCGTCGCGGCCGATATCGTGCGGATTTCGACCTATTACCGTTCCATCGGCTACCTCGACAATCATGTGGATACCCTTATCACGGATTTCGGCCGTGGCAATGTGGAAGTCTCTTTTCTGATTGTGGAAGGTCGCCCATCTTTCGTCCGCACCGCCGCGTTCAGCGGATTTCCCGACTTCACGGATCCTCAAGTGATTCCTCGTTTCTATCGCCGTAGTCCGTTCGCGAAGCGAGCACTCTCCGATTCTTCTTTCGCACCTAACATCCAGCTTTCTTACGATCTGATCAGCGCGGAACGCTCCGCTATCATCGAAATCCTGAAAAACAACGGATATGCGTCGGTCACAAACGACATGGTTCGAGCCGTCGTGAAACGTGATTCACTGAATCCGACGCAGCTTGACCTGCTATTCCATGTCACCCCCGGCCGTCTCCACACCTTCGGGGATGTGTATCTGAATCTGGTGGGTCCGAACACCATCGGCGAACCCGGAACCGCGCAATTGGACACCTTAAAATTCGAAAACGGCGTCATCATCGCCAACAAGGAGGAAGAGACCAAATCACGGTTCCGACTCTTGTACAAGAATGTTGCTTTCAAACCCGGCGATACCTACAACCACGAGCTTTATCTGCAGACCATACGCCGATATCAGAATCTCGGGATGCTCAATGTGCGCCAATTCTCCTTGAGCGATGACGGTTCCCTACCCGATTTTTCCCAAGAAAGCGTACCCGTCCGCATTGATATGCAGACCTTGCCGAGGCAACGAATCCGCAGCGATGTCTTCGGGATGCAGCGTCTTGGTCTGGGTGCCGGTGCCGGACTCGTGTACACCAACAACAATCTCTTCGGGATGGCGGAAGGGCTCGAAATCGGCATCAAAGGCAGTTTCGAGAGCGCGCCCAGCGTTCGAGAGGAACTGCTTCGCAGCTTTGAAGGAACGGTGGAATATTCCGTTCCTCAGTTGCAATTCCCGTTCGGCGGACTCAATTCCCGATCCAGGTTCATCAACTCCAGAACTCGATATGGCGTCACCTTGGCCCAAGTGAGTCAGTTGAACTTCACCGTGAACGCGAACGTCCGGTTCAACCTGAAATATGATGTTCAGCACAGTCTAAGTTTGTCGAGCAGTTTGGATCTGATCGAACTCGATTGGTTCGATGCCAGTCCATCGGATCTGTTCCGTGAACGGATCAACAACGAAGTGACCGATCCATTCCAGCGCGAGCGCATCCTGGCGGATTTCAGCCAGCAGGTGAACTCCACCATCCGGTACACCATCCGTTCGTTCAATACGGATTTCATCAAGCGGAACCGCGGTTCGGTGTCAGAATTATCGGTCGAATCAGGCGGTAACATCCCCTACCTATACGAAAAGTATATCGTGCGGAACGGTGAGCCAGTCCAAGGCAACATCCCCAGCTTCACGTTCGCGGATTCGACCCTTTCCTACGCTCGCTATGTGAAAGCCTCGTTCGATCAACGCAATTACGCCTCGATCTTCGACAATACCGTGGTGGCTTGGCGTCTCTTCGGCGGATTGGCGTACGCGTATGGCGAAACCCGCCAGATTCCGCTGAACAGGCGATTTTTCGCCGGTGGAAGCAACGACATCCGTGGTTGGCAGCCGTTGCGTTTGGGTCCGGGGGATGTGGGACTCGGCGAAGTGACCATCAACGGCGGGGATGTGAAACTGGCGACGTTCTTTGAACTCAGGCATTTGCTGATCCGGAACATGCTCAGCACCGATTGGCATATCGCCGGTTTCGCAGATGTCGGTAACATCTGGTACGGGCCACGTTCCTTGGCCAATCGGGGCCTATTCGCATTCGATTCCTTCTACAAGGAATTCGCTGTGGGGGCGGGTTTCGGTGTCAGAATGGATTGGGAATACCTCATCTTCCGCATCGATTTCGCATACAAGGCGTACGATCCGGCCATGGTTGATGGCATTCGCAATGGGTGGTTTCAGTCGCCCAAACCGTATATTCACTTCGGCATCGGCCACTCCTTCTAACGCGAATACATGGAAATCTCCGACAAATTCCGCGTGATTTTCAAATCCCGCTTCCTTTCCCAGATGACTCCCCTGGAGCGCATCGCTTTTTTGCAATTATGCAACGAACGGACGTACCGCGAAGGGGAATACATCTATTATCAGGGCGACCCCGGTACCGGAATGTACATCATCGAATCGGGTAGCGTGGAGCTCGTGGTTGAGACAGCCGGCGTTCCTGATGCGGAAAAACCTCGCTACCAGCTCGAGCCCTCCGAGAGTTTCGGCGCATTGTCTGTGGGTTATGAGATGCGACGGATGTCGTCTGCGCGCTGCGTCACCGACTGCGTGTTGTACGGCTTCTTCAAGCCCGATCTCGAAACTCTTTGCAAGCGCTATCCGAAAGTGGGCATCAAATTCCTCGGAATCCTGAACATGATCGCGCTCAAACAGCTGCAGATCACCGTCAACCATCTGAAAAAACACGCGGGCGAAGCCGAAGCCCTGTCGCTTCAGTTCGAAACGTACTACGCCTCAACGACGTGAAGAAAGGCGATCTCGTAACTCTTCGCATCGATTCGGCGGCGTATGAGGGCAAAGGAATCGGAAAATTGGACGGCTTGGCGGTATTCGTCGGTGCGACCGCTCCCGGAGATCTGATCACCGCCCGTGTCACGAAAAAGAAATCCAGCTTCGCCGAAGCCACCCTCGTCGACATCCTCGAACCCGGGTCAGATCGCATCAATCCGGTCTGCCAACATGCGAGAGTCTGTGGCGGATGCGTCTGGCAACATGTCGATTATCCCGCGCAAACCGCCTTCAAGCATGATCAAGTGCGTGACCACATCGTGCGGATCGGTGGCTTGAAGGATGTGGAGGTGCTTCCCACCATCGCCTGTGAGAACGCGTTCCACTATCGCAACAAAATGGAATACACCTTCTCCGAGCGGCGTTGGTTGACCGACGAAGAAGTGGCTTCCGACGCCGTGATCGACAATTCCACGCTGGCGCTGGGTTTGCACATCCCTGGCCGCTACGACAAGATCCTGAATCTGAACGAATGCCATCTGCAGATTCCCGAATCGTTCCAGATGCTCGAATGGCTACGCAGTTATGCGATCCAAAACCGTATTCCCGCTTATAATTCGCACACACGCACCGGATTCCTACGGAATCTCATGATCCGGAACGGTCAGAACACCGCCGACCTCATGGTGAATCTGGTGACCTACGGGTACGATGAACATATCCTGCTTCCATTGAAAGACGCCATGTTGGCGGCGTTTCCACGGATCACGACCTTCGTTGTGAATGTGAACGATACGCAATCGCCCACATCGGTCGGCCGGTATGAACACGTGCTTCACGGGCCGGGACACATCACCGAGACGCTGGGTCCGCACACCTACCGGATTGGGCCCAACGCTTTTTTCCAGACCAACACCCCGCAAGCGGAACGGCTGTATGCCACGGCCAAGGAATTCGCGAAGATCTCGCCGGGCGACACCGTGTACGACCTCTATTGCGGCGTCGGTTCCATCAGCTTGTTCGTGAGCGACGCGGCGAACACCGTGCTCGGAGTGGAACTTAACGAAACCGCCATAGCCAATGCCCGCAAAAACGCGCTCGAGAACGGTGTGGGCAATGTCTTTTTCGAGCAAGGCGACATGAAAGACGTCTTCTCCGACGAGCTCATCGCCCGGTATGGCAAACCCGATGTGCTGATCACCGATCCGCCACGCGCCGGTATGCACGAAAACGTGGTTCGCAAACTCATCGACATGCGCATACCACGTATCGTGTATGTGAGCTGCAACAGCTCCACCTTGGCACGAGATCTGGCGCTGATGAACGGAACCTACCGCACGGTGAAAGTGCAGCCGGTGGACATGTTTCCGCATACCTACCACATCGAATGCGTTGCGCTATGCGAGCTGTTGTGATCGGAGCGGGAATCGGCGGATTGGCCGTTTCCTGTCTTCTGGCGAAAAGAGGGTATTCGGTCACCGTTCTGGAGCGTACCGACCGCGTTGGGGGGAAGATGTCGGAGTACACGGAGAAGGGTTTCCGCTGGGACACGGGTCCGTCGCTGCTTACCATGCCCTTCGTGTTGGAGAAACTGTTCGAAGACTGCGGAGCGAGGTTGGAAGACTATCTGGAACTGTCGCCATTGCATCCGATCTGCAGGTATCTGTATCCGGACGGCACGGTCTTCGATTGCAGCCACGATGTGCAGGAAACCGTGGCGTCGATCAGGACTTTCGCCGGAGATGATGCCGACGCATACGAGGGGTTTTTGCGCTATTCCGAAAAACTGTATAAGCGCACGGCCAATGCCTTTCTGTTCAACAAGCTCAGCACGCTTTCGGATCTGAAGAATGTGAATCTGTTCGACATGGTGCGCATCGACGCTTTCACCACCGTGAGCGACCGCGTCGATTCATGGTTCAAAAGCGAACAGATGCGCATGTTTTTCAAGCGATTCACCACATACAACGGTTCATCGCCTTACCTCGCTCCTGCCACGCTCAACGTGATTCCTTATGTGGAGCTCGTGCAAGGCGGATTCTATGTGAATGGCGGCCTGTACCGCGTCGCGGAAGCTATGCGGAACTTGGCTTCAAGCCTGGGTGTGATCTTCGAATTCAACCGCAGCGTGGAACGCATCGATGTGGAAAACGGAGTTGCCGTAGGTGTGGATGGAGAAACGTTCGACATCGTCGTATCCAATTCCGACTCCACCGACACCTATACCCGTTTATTGTCCGATTCCGTGGTGACTCCACGCAAGAAAGCGTCGTTTTCCGCCATCGAACCCTCCTGCTCCGGGTTCGTGCTCATGCTCGGTCTCGATAAGACCTATCCGCAGCTCGCCCATCACAACATCCTGTTTTCCGACGATTACAAAAAGGAATTCGACGACATTTTCAAGCGGAAAAAGCTTCCCGACGATCCCACCATCTACATCGCGAACACCTCTTACATTGACAAAGAGCACGCACCAGCCGGCGGATCCAACCTCTTCATCCTGGTGAATGCGCCATACACGGCGGGTCAGGATTGGGAAACCCTGAAAGGCTCTTATTCCGATCATCTGATCCGGCAATTGCGGCTGAAACTCGATGGAGCCATCGCCCAGCATATCGTTGTGAAAAAAATGATCACTCCAGCCGAATTCGAGGAACGGTATCGTTCCAACCGCGGCAGTATTTACGGAACCTCATCCAACAACCGGCTCGCCGCATTTTTGCGGCCGCGCAACGCATCACCATTGGTCAAAGGTCTCTATCTTGTGGGTGGGAGTACCCATCCCGGTGGAGGAATTCCACTTTGCATCCTGTCGGCAAATCATGTCATATCGTCTTTATGAGTTCAGATTTCAGGTTCAAGAAGAATGAACGAGGCTTCAATCCTGTCACAGGCAAGATCCTGCACCATCTCCTGGTGGGCGCATCACGCGTTTTTTTCAATATGAGGGTCACCGGTCGTGAGAACATGCCCAAAGATGGCGCCTGTTTCATTTACGGAAACCATTCCAATTACTGCGATCCTTTTTTCCTGAATACGTTGCTTTCCGATGAACCTACAGCAGGCGTGATGACCCGCGAACAGTTTCACAATTTCGTGTCCGCCGTGGCGATGGATTCGGTCGGAATCGTTCCCACCCTCAAATATGTGCCTGAGCCGCATGTGATCCGCTCAGTCATGAAAATGGTGGACCAAAAACGACGCATCGTGATCTTTCCGGAAGGCGGCCGCCGTTGGGATGGTCGCCCCAAAGGACTCATCGAATCGACCATGAAACTCTTCTGGAAGATGAATGTGCCTGTGCATCCGGTCCAATTGCATGGTTCGTTTCTATCATGGCCGCGCTGGGCGAATTTCCCGCGCATGAATTCGATGGAAGTCCGCTGGATGAAACCCCTCCATACCAGTGATTTCGCGGATTTCGAGACCTTCGCGGAAGCGGTTCGTGAAGCCATCCGATTCGAGGAATACAACCCGCCAGCCGAAACCCTGCCAGTGATCAGTTATAAGCCCGCAGCAGGAATCGAACGCTTCCTGTACCGATGTCCGGTCACCGGCGTTCTCGGTGCCGTGTACTCACCCGACGGACATGAAGTCCGCAGCCGCACCGCCCCCGATTTCAAATTCACGTTGAATACCTGTTCGCGATTGGTGGATGATCATCATAACGAGCATTCCTTGTTGGATGTGTTCGATGGGGTGAACACCCTGCCCATGGTCAAAGACAAGAAGACCGGTGCGCTTTTGGAAGCCCATGACCGCAAATTGTACACCCTCGATAAGAAGCACAATCTGATCACCCTTCCACACGGACATATGTCGCTCACCGAAGAGCATGTGAATTGGTCTGTGGATGGGGATTCACATCAGGTTCCGGTGGCCGACATCAAATACATGTCGATCGAGCAGAACCATAAGCTTAGCCTGTATCCATCATCAGGCGGCACCATCCAGATCAATCTGGATGGAGGAAGCGCCTTGGCTTGGCAGATCTACATTCGACGGCTTCAGAAAGGCGAAACCCCGATATGAGCGCTTGGGACCTCCAGATCACCTTGGGCGATGTCATGATGGACATGGCCTGGATCGGAGTCCTCCTTGTGATCGCCACCCTGCTCAGGCGCTTTGTTCCTTGGATCCAAGACCAGTTGCTGCCCAACAACCTGATCGCTGGTGTCATCGGATTGATCATCGGCATGAACGGGCTCGAGCTGATCGGTCTATCCACCGAACGGCTAGGCGCTTACGTATATCACTTGCTGGCGCTGCTGTTCATCGGTTTGAGTCTTCGCAAGCCTGAAAAAAACAGCGCGTCCACATCCATCCGATTCGGACTGATCTTCATCACCAGTTATCTGGTTCAGGCATTGATCGGACTTCTGATCGCTTTCGCATTGATTTTCACCCTCATGCCGGATCTTTTCCCTGGAATCGGCTTGCTGATGCCCCTCGCCTTCGGAATGAATCCGGGAATAGCCTACACCATCGGTCATCATTGGGAAGCCTCTGGCTTTGAGGATGGGGGTGTTGTGGGACTCACCTTCGCCGCAATCGGCTTCCTCGTGGCATACACCATCGGTTTGGCAATGGTTCGGACCGGTATCCGGCGTGGAGAGGCCGCTTACATCGATAGCGACCGAACTTCCGAGCCCGAATTGCGCACCGGAATCATCAAAGGGAATCACAAGCCGATCGCCGGTTATTTGACCACAGCGCCGGAAGCGATCGAATCGCTCAGTCTTCATTTCGGGCTCATCGGAGCGGTGTATGCGCTGACATGGATCGTAATGCACGGCATTTCATATATGCTCATCTGGGGCGGCGGAGAAAAGGAGATCAGCACCTTATGGTCGTTCCACTTCATCATCGCGGCGATCATCGCGATGATAGTGCGCAGAGGAATCGATTCCATCCGTGCCGGTGAAGTGATCGACGACACGACCATGACCCGACTGTCGAACGTTTTCATGGATGTGATGGTGGTGGCTTCGGTCGCGGCCATCAGTTTCGCGGTCGTCACCGCGTATTGGCTCCCCATCCTGCTGATGAGTCTCGGAGTGACCGCCGGAACATGGTGGGTGATCCGCAAATTGACCCGTGCTGGATTCAAGGATTTCCAACTTGAGCGACTGGTCGCCATCTTCGGAAACATGACAGGCACCATGCAATCGGCTATGGTACTGCTCAGAGTGTTAGACGCCAGGCTCAAATCGCCTGTGAGTCATGACCTGGTCTATGGCAGCGGACTCGCCCTCGCCCTCGGCTTTCCCCTTCTCGTACTCATCAACGCGCCCGTGAATCATTTCGAGAATCTCCAACTCGGATTCGCCTCGATCGGCATCGCCTTGGCCTTATATCTGGCCTTGATTTGGATCGTCCTCAAATGGCTTGGCAATCGAAGCTGAGCGTCGGGATTACCAAACAACCCCATCGCTGAACTGTCTGCCGTGACAATCAGAAAGCGAGTATATCGTCGCTATTCGCTGATTTTTTAACATGGCATGATTTATGTTGATCAGCTTGGTCGGTTTGTCATTTCACACAATAATTTGGAGTCTTTTATGAAATTTGTTTTCGCTGCTGTCGTCGCAATCGCCTTACTCGCACCTGCCAAAGAAGCCCATGCCCAATGGACGCTTGGCGCTGGTCTTGAAAAATTGGACGGAATTGGAATTGGAGTCAATTTTTATCGCAATACCGATAATGTGTACAAAAACACTCGTGGCGGTGGTGATATCGCTTATTTTGTTGCCGATGGATTCAAAGTACTTGAAATCACTGCAAACGGTCACTATTTCGTCGTTCAAAAAGAAATGATCAACGCCTATGCGATCGTTGGATCCACAGCTCTGTTTTACAGTGGTGACACCGCTTTAGGTGGCGTTACCGGTATTCTGAACATGGGCGCTGGTGCCGAATACAAACTCGGTTTCGGCAGCGCGTACGGCGAGGTACGGTACCTGATCGGTGGCGCCGCTTTGCTCGGAATCAACGCAGGCGTTCGAATCACGTTGTAAACGGAGTTAAGAGAGACGTTCTACAGCATTTGGATCGCCGAAGGGTGGATAAAGCGGTGACCTCCCGCCGAATCCACCCTTTTTTTGTATCCGGAATTTTGCAGTGCAATTTTTTGCACTTTTTTATGAAACAATTTGCATTATCTTGGGTGCATGAGACACACCCAACATCCCTGGATGATCGCCTCAATGGTCATCTTCCTCGCGGCCGGAACGCTGCATTCACAATCCGTACCTGTCGGTAGCGGCAGTTACGGAACCACGCTGCCCTTCGGGGCTGTAGGCCCACGGCAAGCCAATGGTGCCAACGCCGTACCTAAGATTTCGTCCACGTTTTCAAAACCCGTTCAGACGAACGACTTTTGGAGCAGCCTGATCTTTACCTTCTACAACGATCAGCACTCGAACAATCTTTACGCTCATCCGGCTTTGTTCAAAGCCCGCGGCAACGGACTCCATATGGGCTACACCCCCAACCATGTCTTCGCCGCCAACGATTACCTGTATCCTTACTCCAATCAGCTCACCGTGGGTATCGTCGGACTCAACGCCTCGCGTACCCTCACCGATGATTACAGCGATTGGACCGTCACCGCATTGTGGATCGATGGAAACCGGCGGATGAAAGCCTTGTTCGGTCACGGCCTGCCCTACGCGTATTTCAACATCACCGGCGGAAACGCCCTCATCACTCCTTCCTCCTCTGCCACGATCTGGCATAATCAGAATGGTGTGATCGGAATGACGATTTCAGGTCGGCATTACGGCATTTTCGCGCCTCACGGATCTGTCTGGACCGGAACATCCGCTTTGCAATCAACATTGAATGGCAAAGATTACCTCTCTGTCGCACTGCTTCCGGATGCGACCCCTGCCACTCTCGAGTTTTACCGCAAACGGGCGTACGCTTTTGTCACCGAATCCAGAGTGGAATGGTCTTACGACGAGGCGACAGCGAATGTGAGAAGCACGTTCACCTATGATGTGACCCTGAAAGAGGACATCAACGGAAATCTTCCGAACACGCTTACTGCATTGTACCGCCACCAGTGGCTTCACACCTCATCGCCGCTCACTTCGTACACCTATATGTCGCCCCGAGGTGTGATGAAAGTGTTTGATGGAAATGTGTTCACCACCGATGTGCGATTCGACGGCGTGTTGCCCGGAATGCCGGATCTCGGAACCTATAACCGTGCCGATCTTCTGACCATGGTTCGCGCCGTGGCCAATGAGCCGCTTGGAACAGGTCCGAGTTATGAGAACGGAAAAGCCATGGGACGTTTCGCCCGTTTGGTGAACATCGCCGACCAGCTCGGAGCCATTCCCGAACGCGACATGCTACTGGCCAAACTCAAAACCCGACTGGAAGATTGGCTCACCGCCGGCGGAGCTCAGCAATACATTTACAATGCCACTTGGGATGTGCTCACCGGATACCCATCGGGTTATGGCGCCGATGACCAGATCAACGATCACAGCTTCCACTCCGGTTACGCAGTGATGGCCGCCGCCATCGTCGCCCAATTCGATCAGGAATGGGCCGCACAGGAGCGTTGGGGAGCCATGGTGAACCTGCTCATCAAAGATTCCAACAATTGGGACCGCAGCGACACCCGTTTCCCTTTCCTTCGCGGACATGATTCCTACGCAGGACATTCCTGGGCCGCCGGACATGGCGATTTCGGGGATGGAAACAACCAGGAATCCAGCTCCGAGTCGATGCACTTCGCATCAGCCGTGGTTCTTTGGGGAGCCGTCACCGGACAGAAAGAAGTGCGAGACCTGGGCATTTTCCTACATTCGACCGAACGCACCGCCGTGGAGCAATACTGGTTCGATGTGGACAACGCCGTCTTCCCTGCCAGCTATCCTCACGTGGCCATCGGAATGGTCTGGGGCGGGAAAGGAGTCCATTCCACTTGGTTCGGTGCGGATCCGGAATTCATCCATGGAATCAACATCCTACCGATCACAGGCGGGTCACTCTACCTGGGCCGACATCCCGATTACGTTCTGGCCAACTATGCCGAAATCGTGAAAGAGAATTCTGGGCCGCCCAATATCTGGCAGGATGTGCTTTGGGCATTCCAAGCCTTGGCCGATCCAGACCAAGCGCTCTCCTCTTTTCTTGCCAATCCGAATTATCCCATTTTCGACGGTGAAAGCAAGGCTCATACCTATCATTGGATTGGAAATTTGAAAAAAATGGGGCGCGTGGATACGACGGTCACCGCATCGATCCCCACGTACGCGGTTTTCCGCAATGCCGCCGGTGAGAAATCGTACGTAGCGTTCAATCCGACGGGTGAAACCCTTCAAGTCACGTATTCCGACGGCTTTTCGATGAATGTCGCACCACGGAAATTGGCTTGGCAAACCCTGATTTCAACCAATCCGAACGCACCTGTGGTTCTGCTGGTCTCCGACAAGTCCAATGGCAAAGCACCGATGACCATCCGTTTCTCAGGCAGCCGGAGCTTCGATCCCAACCAGGAAGCCCTCAGCTTCGCATGGAATTTCGGAGACGGTAACAGCTCCGCCCTGCCCGACCCTACGCATGTGTACACCACTCCAGGCAGCTACCAAGTGACATTGACCGTGACCAACACCACCGGACTCATCAGCATCGAACGCATGACCGTCACCGTTCTTGGGAACGGCACGCCATTTTCCGGAACTCCGTTCAATGTGCCGGGCCGATTGGAAGCCGAGCGCTACGACAATGGCGGCGAAGGCGTGGCCTATCACGATGTGGATGCCAACAACATCGGCCTGGCCTTCCGTCCGAACGAAGGCGTGGATCTCGAAGGCGCCAATGATGGCGGATTCGACGTGTACTGGATGGTGGCCGGTGAATGGCTCGAATACACCATCAATGTCCCGAACACCGGTTTGTACGATATCATCCCCTACATGACTACCGTTCCCGGCTTCGGCAATTTCCGCATCCTCGTTGACAATGCGGATGTGAGCGGTAAAAGACAGGTCCGTGGCACGGGCGGTTGGCAGAACTGGACCGCGTTTCCGGTGTTGAATGTTCCGATGGAAGCAGGAAAACGGATTCTCCGTTTCGAAGTCGATTCCGACTCCGATAAGAAGAATTGGCTCTATAGTCTGAACTATTTCCTGATCAACCGATCGGTAACCACAAGTATCGAAGATGGGAACGAACTCCCGGATGAGATTTCTCTTGATGCCAACTATCCGAATCCGTTCAATCCGACCACTCAGATCCGTTATTCTCTGCCTGAGAACACGCATGTGAGGATGGATGTGTACACGGTATCAGGTCAGTTGGTACGCACCTTGGTTGACCGCCAGATGCCCGCAGGCATCCATTTCGAAGAGTTCGACGCCACCGGACTTTCCAGCGGCTTGTACATCTACCGCATGACCACTCCGACCGGCACATTCACGCGGAAAATGACGCTCATCAAGTAGCGTCGGCGGCACGAGGTCCGAGGGTGATCACTTCCATATTATGAAGTTTGCCCTTGGACACCTCGAAACGGACGATGGTCCGGAATTCCTGAAACCCGTGTCTGCCCGCGGCACCGGGATTCAGATACAACATCCGATTCGGTGTGGATTCATCCCGGGCGATTTTCAGAATATGGGAATGCCCGCAGATGAAGACATCCGGCGGATTGCGCATGAGTTCCTCCTTGCACGGAATGGCGTACCGCCCAAGCGTTCCGCCGATGTGAGTCATGAAAAAATCGACTCCTTCAAGCGTGAAGCGCAGTTTCAAGGGAAATTCCTGGCGGATGTCATGCCCGTCGATATTCCCATACACCCCGCGTAAGGGAGCGATCTTGCGCAGATCGTCCGCGGTTTCAATTGTTCCGAAATCACCGGCATGCCAGATTTCATCACACTCTTTGAAATACTCCGACACGGCTGGATCCAGGTAGAAATGCGTGTCGGAAATCAATCCGATTTTCATGACTGAAAATAAGCAATAACCCGTTCGTATCTTTGAAGGATGCGCGTCTCTGTCATCATTGTTTCCTGGAATGCCCTCGGCCATCTGAAGACATTCCTCCCCTCTGTGGTACAGAGTACTTCTCGGGATGTGGAGATCCTCCTCGCCGACAACGCCTCCACCGATGGCTCGGCGGAATGGGTCCGCGCAAACCATCCCGAAGTCCGAATTAAGACTTTCGATCGGAATTACGGCTATTGCGGAGGCAATAACCGTGGAGCGGAAGCCGCCATTGGCGACATCCTCATTTTTTTGAACAATGATGTGCGGGTGGATGCGGGATGGATCGCCCCGATCATCGCCCGATTCCGGGCCGATCCGTCAATCGCAATAGTTCAACCCAAACTCCTCTCCCATGAGCGTCCGCACGAATTCGAATACGCCGGAGCGGCTGGCGGATTCATCGACAAGCACGGCTTTCCTTTCTGCCGCGGACGCGTATTCGACACCGTGGAAACCGACCATGGTCAGTACGATGCGGCCGGACCCATCTTCTGGGCATCCGGCGCGGCGTTTTGCATCCGGAAACCCATATTCGAAGAGCTAGGCGGCTTCGATGAGGATTTCGAGTTCCACATGGAAGAGATCGACCTTTGCTGGCGCGCCCAATCTCTGGGTCACTCGGTCTGGTATGAGCCGAAAAGCGTCGTTTACCATCTGGGAGGCGGTTCGCTGCCTCCATCCAACCCGCGGAAACTGTATTACAATTACCGGAACAGCATCGCCATGCTGGTGAAGAATCTTCCTGCGCGACGACTGTTGCCGGTACTTCTGATGCGGAATTTTCTGGATCAGGTAGCGATGCTCAGAATCCTTGCCAAAGGCGATTTCGCGGGGTTATGGGCCATGACCAAGGCCGCCTGGAGATCCCCTTTCGATCTGAGAAAAAACAGCCGGAAACGCCTCGATCCGATCCGCATTCGACAGGATGTCGACCTCGCGCCTTTCAGCGTTGTTTGGCAGTACTTCGCCAAAAAACATAAAACCTTCACGGAATTGCCTAAATTCACAGAATGAGCTTCGATTTTTCAACTACTATCCCGATAGATGCGGTCGGTGTCGATGAACGGGTCGCCCGGTTCAACACACGCAGCATCAAGAAGGAATCCAAAAACTTCGCCCTTCGTCTCGCTTTGAGCATGGTGGATCTCACCACTCTGGAAGGCATGGACTCTCCCGGCAAAGTGCGTCAACTCTGCCGAAAGGCAATGAATCCGCTTCCTGGTCGCGAAGACATTCCACGCGTGGGAGCGGTCTGCGTCTATCCCAACTTCGTGGCTATCGCCAAGAAAGAATTGCTCGGCACCGGAGTGAATGTGGCCTCGGTGGCCACGGCATTCCCGAGCGGACATGCCTCTCTCGAATCCAAAATCGAGGAAGTGAAATTCTGCGTGAGCGAAGGCGCCGACGAAATCGACATGGTCATCTCCCGCGGGCGATTCCTGCAAGGTGAATACAATTACACCTTCGATGAGGTCGCCGCGATCAAAGAAGCCTGCGGTCCTGCGCATCTCAAAGTCATCCTCGAAACCGGCGAACTCCACACTTTGGAGAACGTTCGCAAAGCCAGCGACATCTCGATGGCGGCCGGAGCCGACTTCATCAAGACCAGCACCGGAAAAGTGACACCCGCCGCCACCCAACCGGTGACATTGGTGATGTTGGAAGCCATCCGCGACTATTATTACGCCACCGGAAAGAGAATCGGGATGAAGCCCGCAGGCGGCATCCGTGATTCAAAAACCGCGCTGCGCTATCTGGTGATGGTGAAAGAAACCCTCGGTGCCGATTGGCTGAACCCGCACATGTTCCGCTTCGGAGCATCTGTTCTTGCCAACGACCTCCTCATGCAGATCATCAAGCTGGAAACCGGCGTGTATGGTTCTGCCGACTATTATTCGAAAGACTGACCTATGAAGACATTGGAAAAAACCTCGTCCGGGCTACGCCTCGATTTCAACGGCATTTGGGGCTATGACGCCGCCCCGGAAGATACCGGTCATGTGACCATCGCTCCGAAATACGAGCTGTTCATCGGCGGGAAATTCGTGCCGCCGGATACGAAACGCTACTTTCCGTCAGTGAATCCGGCCAACGAGCAGACCTTGAGCCAGATCGCCGAAGCCGGAGAAGAGGACGTGGATAAGGCGGTGAAAGCGGCGCGGAAGGCGTTCGGTCCGTGGTCGAAGCTTCCCGGCAGCGAACGTGGCAAATACCTGTTCCGCATCGCCCGGCTCATTCAGGAGCGTGCCCGTGAATTCGCTATCATCGAATCGCTCGATGGTGGAAAACCCATCCGTGAATCGCGCGATGTGGATGTTCCACTGGTCGCCGCTCACTTTTTCTATTACGCCGGCTGGGCCGACAAACTCGAATATGCGTTTCCGGGTCGCACACCCAAACCCATCGGCGTCGCAGGACAGATCATCCCTTGGAACTTTCCTCTTCTGATGGCCGCTTGGAAAATCGCTCCAGCCCTCGCCGCAGGAAACACTGTCGTGTTGAAGCCGGCTGAGGCGACCTCCATCACCGCCTTGAAACTGGCTGAGTTGTTTCAGGATGCGGGACTTCCCGCCGGTGTCGTCAACATCGTGACCGGAGCCGGAGCCACCGGTTCCGCGATCGTGAACCATCCCGACATCGACAAAATCGCGTTCACAGGCTCCACAGCCGTTGGCAAGCGCATCATGAAAACTCTTTCGGGAACCACGAAGAAATACACGCTCGAACTTGGAGGCAAAGGCGCAAACATCGTGTTCGAAGATGCTCCGATCGATCAAGCCGTGGAAGGCATCGTCAATGCGATTTTCTTCAACCAAGGTCACGTCTGCTGCGCAGGATCCAGGCTTTTCGTGCAGGAAGGTATCGCCGACAAAGTGATCCATAAACTCAAAGACCGCCTGGATACTCTTATTGTGGGCGACCCGTTGGATAAAAACACCGACATCGGAGCCATCAACAGCAAGATGCAGTACGACAAGGTTCAGGAATATCTGAAAATCGGCCTCGAAGAAGGTGTCGAGATGTATCAGCCCAACTGCTCACTCCCATCCAAGGGCTATTGGTGCAAACCGACCTTGTTCCTGAATGTGGCGCAATCCAGCCGCATCGTTCAGGAAGAGATTTTCGGTCCAGTTCTTTCCATGCAGACCTTTCGCACACCTGAAGAAGCCATCGAGAAAGCCAATAACACGCCTTTCGGACTTTCCGCAGGAGTTTGGACCGACAAAGGATCCAAGATCTTCAAGATGACCGGAAAACTCCGCGCCGGCGTGGTCTGGGCCAACACCTTCAACAAGTTCGATGCGACCTCACCCTTCGGCGGCTACAAGGAAAGCGGCGTCGGCCGTGAAGGTGGGTTGCATGGGTTGTACTCTTATGTCAAATTTTAAATTTGAAATTTTAAATGTTAAGTGCACTCACCGAACACCGTTCACGTCACTACCATCTGTAAGTCTCATTCATTTAAAATTGAACATTTAAAATTCTTCCATTCCAGGTTCCCATTATGTCTCGTCTCCCCATCCTCAAAACCTACAAGATCTTCATCGGTGGCGCGTTCGAACGTTCCGAGTCGGGTCGTTATTTCGAGACCGCATCCGGCAACATGTGCCGGGCATCGCGCAAGGATTTCCGCAATGCGATGACTTCGGCTCGTGGCGCTGTGAGTGGCTGGTCGGCACGTAGCGGCTATAACCGTGGTCAAATCCTGTACCGCCTCGCTGAAATGCTCGAAGCCCGCAAAGCGCAATTCATCGAGGAGCGCATCACCGAGGGAGCCAAGGCGAAAGCCGCGGAGACCGAAGTACACGCCACCATCGACCGCCTGGTGTATTACGCCGGCTGGTGCGACAAATACACGCAAGTGTTCAGCGCGGTGAATCCGGTCGCCTCGTCGCATTTCAATTTCTCGGTTCCCGAGCCGACGGGCGTCGTGATCGCGATCAGTCCTGCAAAATCTCCCCTGCTTTCGCTGATCGGAATGATCGCACCGATCATCGCATCTGGAAATGCCTGTGTGATTCTGTTGCCTGAATCGGCAAGCGGTTCCACAGTCACTTTCGCCGAGATCCTGGAGACTTCGGATGTCCCCACTGGCGTGGTGAATCTACTTACTGGCTATGTTTCCGAACTGCTTCCGCACCTGACAAGCCATATGGATGTGAACGCCCTTTGGTTGGCGTTGGATTCGGCCGAAGAACGCAAACTTTCCCAAGAAAACGCCGCACTGAATGTGAAGCGTCTTACGTTCTATGAGGAAACGGAACCCAATCCGTATCTGATCACCGATTTCACGGAACTCAAGACCACATGGCATCCCGTCGGATTCTAATCACGATTTGCATCCTGCTTTTCACGGCGGGGATTGGTATGGCTCAGTCGGCGGAATCGCGCGAATTGGAGCGGAACAGGATTCGCCTGGCCGACCGTTTCGCCATCCTTTCCAACGAAATTCCCGACATCTTGCGGGCGGACAGCCTCGGAAGAGCCACCACCGTCCGCAACAACGGTTTCCGAATTCAGATCATGAACACACGGGATGTTCGTGAAGCGGAATCCTACAAGCGCTCCTTCGATGATTGGGCGTCTAACGTATTTCCAGCGAATTTCGTGTTCACCTATGTGCTGTATAAACAGCCGTTTTACCGCGTGCACGTCGGAGATTTCCGAAGCCGTAACAAAGCCCAGGAATTCGCCAACCGGGTGAAGGAACGCTTCCCCGACGCATGGGTCGTCATCGATCAGATCGTGCCGGAACGGGTGCGTTAAGGTCAAATCACTGTGAAAAAAATCTGTGGAATCTGTGCAAATTTTCCATGTTTCGCAGAAATAAACGGCTACTGCAGCTTGATAAAGCCGATTTTCGTATCAAAAGTGACACTTGCGGACAGTGATACTTAACAAATTCATAAATCAACAAGCCCGATATAGATTTTCTTCCGACCCCTTACCAAAAATATTTTTGAACTTCGTGTAACATTTAGGCATTTCCGTGATCATATGGGAAAGCAAGCCAACCGCATCAGGCTGGCTTATGAAACTCAAAATCAACCCTCAGAGGTAACATCATATGATTACTCGTTCGCAACCATAAATCAGGCCACGATCGTCTTATCGCTTTCAATCCGTTGTTTTGATTCTTTTATGCTTTAACATCAGCAGTTGTGACATTCTCCGAAATAACCACAAAGATAGACTCGATGTGGAGTTGGTCAGGCCTCAAATCCAAAATGGATATCTCGTGTTCGATTCACTTTCAACGTTTTCCAAGTTGATCCGACAATTTGACAATGACCTTACACCCGACGAATTTCAAGATGAAATGGAGAAAGTTGGGTTTCGTTCGATGGTTCGATATTCAAATTCAATGGATCGTGATCCGATTCGGAAATCCAGAGGAGGCTTGTTTGAGACCACGGATTGGGACGAAGATCCCGCCGAAATAGTGGAGGATTATTATTTCGCCACGATTTTAAATGAACATGGTTTGGTGTCCGTTCAAGGAAGCATCTTTCGTGTTACACACGACTATGTTTTTTGGGTTGGAGGAACAGATCCGTCCATTCTACTTAATGACGCCTATTTGAATACGCTGGTACAACAGGAGGTCCAGTTCAAGCAAGACCAACCCGTTTCTTTTCAGGATTGTGAGCAGCAAGGGGATCCGTTGTCAGACCATTCTACGGGGATCTATTACGGACCACCAATAATACTTGGGGATTCTGGAATCTACGCATAGAGTTTTTCGAGCCTGAACAGAAAGAAGTGGGTGTCAACGACGCCGCGCTGATTCGCCCGGAGCAGTTTGATTTTCGCATTGAAGGATTCGGCGTTGG
>CAMTWZ010000020.1:0-89921 GCA_947085565.1 uncultured Bacteroidota bacterium | reverse complement strand
GCCGCAGTAGTACCGATCTGCTCGGCTTCCTTGAGGATCGACAGCTTTTGCTCAGCTGTCCAATTTCTAGGTTTTCTCATACTTTAAGGTAGTAGTCCTTAAAGTAGAATTTCCCTCCATACTTATTGGGGGCTACGACAATCCATCCGGATCACCGCTACCGAAATGAACTCGAACGGAGCCCATGGGAAGCTATCCGATTTCTCATCCATTTATTTCGATCCGTACAGCTCCTTTGGTGGTGATGACGACGGCATCCGTGCAGATGGCGGGAGCTGGCTCACATTCGGCACAACGAATGAGGAAGCTTTTGCAACCTCTATCGGAAATACCAATGGCGTGCATGCCCTTTACTATTCGTATGTGGAACTTGGTGGACCGTCTTACGGTGGTGGAAGCACCATTCGGAACAACGCTTCCTACAATGCCAGAGCTCAAGACAATTCATATATCGAAGCGCAATACACGTGGTGGGGTCATTCGAACCCCCCGTCAAATAAGTTCAATGCGGACGGTAGCAGCATCATTGATCGCAGCAACTGGCTGACCCACGCGGCATTCAAGATGAATCCCGCCGAGGTCGAACCATCTGAATCACAGAACTCGGATGCCACTCGACGCGCAATGGCTGTGCAGACCATCCGTCGTGACATGGCCGCCAGTGGAACCGGAATTGATCGTTGGGTCGATCACTCCGATGCGGACATCCGTCAGGCTGCGAACATGATCCGACTCGCAACCACTTTGCAAACTCGGGATTTCGAGTCGGCTACTACTCTGGCCGGAAATCTGCTTGAACGGAAAGATGCATCGCCCTCAGAGCGATCGGCCGCCCACAGAGCCTTGTTTTTGGCAGAGTTCATGAACGGTCGCCCCGAGCTCGCAAGCAATCACTTGAGTCAATCTCGGACCTTTGGAGAATCGGATTACCTCGGCTATCTGTCGGATCTGATTGAGAGCAAAGGCTCGGATCAAGTCCCAACACCGACTGAAGAACCCTCATCCGCCACCGCATCTGTGTATCCCAATCCGTTTAATCCTTCCACATCCATCCGCTTCCAGCTTCCTGCATCAAGCGTCACGCATCTTGTCGTGTATGACATCTTGGGACGCGAAGTCGCCATTCTTGTGAACGGCATTCTTTCCGCCGGGCAGCATCAGGTCACGTTCGATGGAGCAGGCATGGCCTCAGGCATCTACATGTATCGGCTCCAAACGGGCAACCAAGTCATCACTGGCAAGATGATGTTGATGAAGTAACTCAGCCGGAATCATTCTCATCGAGGTCCGACTTCAGTCGCACCCCGAACCGAATCCTCTCAACATCCGTCCTCATCCGCCTGCTTCTAAACAGCCGATCCCAGAACGAGAACAGCGAGCCATAATTCGAATCGGTTTCCGGCTGCCATTCTGAATGATGCACCTTGTGCAGATTCGGGGTGACGATCACCCAGCTCAGCATCGTGTCCAGTTTCGCGGGGAGGCCGATGTCCGCATGATGAAACTGCACCACGGCGAACATCACCGCCTCATAAATCACGAGTTCTTCCAAGCTTACGCCAAGCAAGGCGATGACCGGAATGCGCAGGAGGGAGGACAGTACGATTTCCACCACATGAAACCGGCTCGCGGTGGTCACATCCATCTGCGTATCACTATGATGAAATGTATGAAACCGCCACAAAAAGGGGATGGTGTGGTTGATGCGGTGCCAGAGGTACATCCAGACATCCAACAGCAGAAAAACACCGATCCAATGCGCCCAAAGAGGAAGTTCCAGCACATTGAACAATCCAAAATGGGCGGATGCAGCCCAGCCCGCCGTCGCAGCCCACAAGGATGCGAACAATAGCGTGATGAGGACGCCATTGAAAATTCCAATCGCGAGATTGAAGCCGTCGTGGCGCGCCCTCGCCCGCCAATCGGACTTGAAGAACCCGAAAAACGGCTTCCAATACTCCCATCCCAATAAGATGGCCAGAATGAGAACGATGAAGGGAACGTGCATTTGGAATTAGTTGTTACAACAATTAAATTAAGCAAAACACCAGAAAGGATAAACTATGAACACTCCAGTGGTCCACGGCATTCACCACATCACCGCATTCGCCGGAGATCCCGGACGAAATGTACGATTTTACACACAGGTGCTCGGCTTAAGACTTGTGAAAAAGTCGGTCAACCAAGACGCACCCGATGTGTACCATCTCTTTTTCGCCGATGCGCACGGAACGCCCGGCACGGATCTCACCTTTTTCCCATGGAAGGGCATGACCAAGGTGAAGGAAGGTCACGGACTCGTTTCCGAAACCTCCTTCGCCATTCCGGTCACGTCGCTCAGCTATTGGAAAGACCGCCTGACGGCGAATGGTGTGGTCTTGGATGCGGAAGAAACCCGCTTCGGAGAATCGGTGCTGGCGTTCCGCGACCCGGACGGATTACGGCTGACGCTTACCGCCACACCGAACACCCGCGAGGTCGTGATCTGGGAGAAAAGCGATGTGCCCGCCGAGCATCAGCTCAGAGGGTTTCATACGCTGCGACTGACCTTGCACACCCAAGCTCCGACCGAGCAGTTGCTTACACAGATCATGGGCTTCAAAAAAGTGGCTACAGAAGGGAAATGGACGCGGTTCGAGTCGGGCATCGGCGGATCAGGCACCTTCGTGGATATCGGGGAATTTCCGGAATTGCCTCTGGGTCGATGGGGAAGCGGCGGTGTGCATCACGTGGCGTGGCGCTTGACGGATGTGGCCGAAGAACTTGCCCTGCGTGAGAAGATTCAGCGTGTGGGACTGCAACCGAGTCCGAAAATCGACCGATTCTGGTTCGAAAGCGTCTATTTCCGCGAGCCGAACGGCATCGTGTTCGAATTGGCGACGGATGGACCCGGATTCGATCGTGACGAAGACATGGACCATCTCGGTGAGGAACTGATTCTTCCGCCGTGGCTTGAGCCTCAGCGTGCGGAAATCGAAGCCGCCCTACCGCCGATCAACGTCTGATTAGCTGAGCCAAGCGCCCCAGGGAATCCGACTGAGGATGAGAAGCAAGCCTATGCCGTAGAGCAGCACGATGCGGAAATGCTTCTTCTTGTCTTCGGTGAGGCGTTTCGCGGTCGAAAACCCGACCGTGATCAGCACCAAGGCGATGATGTTGATGAGCGGATGTTCGAGGGCGTAAAGACGCGCCATCGAATCGCCCATCGATTCACCAGACAGGTTCGAAAATCCGATCGGAGAGATGAAATAGAGCACCAGGCCGATCAGAAGTTGCGTGTGAGCGCCGATGAGTGCGAACAGCGTGACCTTGCGTTGGGTTTCGGTGAACGGTTTCTTGAAGAAGAATCCGTATTTGGCCATGCCGATCGCGACGATCAGCAACAGCAGCACGACATAAGCCAGTGCGGAATGGAGATGTTGGAATCCGGTGTACATGTGGATGAAGATAGGTATATTTGCTGGCATGATACGCACATCGTTCACTCCGAAAGCGAGACCCAAGTCGTTCGGCTACGAGCCTCGCTACTACAAACCCAGCGATGACCGGCCACTGGGAGAGCGGATCCAGTTCGAGAGCAAAGTCCGCAAAGGCCAAGCCAAAAGCATCATCGTTCTGTTCGTGCTTTTGTCGGCGGTCCTGTACATCATTTACAAAATAGGTTCCTGAGTTTCCCCCGTGTCTGTCATCCATCTTCTGCCACCTGAGATCGCGAACAAGATCGCGGCCGGGGAAGTCGTTCAGCGTCCGTCTTCCGTCTTGAAGGAGCTGCTCGATAACGCGCTCGATGCCGGAGCTTCGCGCATCGTCGTGACCATGCATCAGGCGGGTCGTGCGCTCATCCAGGTCGTGGATAACGGCTGCGGCATGGCTCAGGAAGATGTCTCCAACTGCTTCCTGCGCCATGCCACGTCCAAGATCTCCACGGTCGAAGATCTGAGCAACATCCGCACGCTCGGTTTCCGTGGCGAGGCCATGGCTTCGATCGCATCCATCGCTCAGGTCACGCTCAAAACCAAGCGTGTGGAAGATGCCGCCGGTACCGAATACGAAAGCTGGGGAGGAGAGGAACGCGCCTACCGTCCGGTGGCCACGGATAACGGAACGTCGATTGCCGTTCGCAACCTGTTCTTCAATGTGCCTGCGCGTCGCGCTTTTCTGAAAACCGACGCCACCGAAATGCGGCACAGTCTCATCATTTTCCAGCAGATGGCCTTGTCCAACCCGGATGTGGCCTTCGAACTGCACGACGAGAACGAAACCATCTACCGTCTCCCGGCTCAGGACATCACCAGCCGGATCGCCGACCTGTTCGGCAAATCGTACAAAGCCAGCCTCATTCCGATCGACGAAGCGGCCGGATTCGTGCGAATCCATGGCTTTGTGAGCGACCCGAAACTGGCCCGGAAGAACCGCGGTGAGCAGTTTCTGTTCGTGAACGGACGCCCGTTCATGCATCGGCATCTCACGCATCAGGTGCTGGAGCAATACCGCCCGTGGTTGCGCGACGATTCGTATCCCTTCTTCACGCTCTCGTTCGAACTGGATCCGGAACTGGTGGATGTGAATGTGCACCCCTCGAAGATGGAAGTGCGTTTCGAGGATGAGCGGACCGTGGCCGGACTCACGAAATCGGTGGTCCGCCGTGCGCTGAACCAGCGTTTCGCGGTTCCCGAACAGATGCCGGAATCATTCATGGATGCGTTTCCCGTGCCGGAGTTCACGTTTCCGTCGCCCCGGTTTGATGTTTCCGATAGGGGGATATCCACCGCGCAGATTCCTTCCCGCATCAATCTTTCGCCGGACATGGCTGAGCGGATGTACGCCGTGCCGAACGCGCCTGCGGCCAAGCCTGAAAAGAGTAGCGGCTTCTGGCAGTTGCACGACTCGTACATCCTCACACAGACGCTTACCGGGATGTGTGTGATCGACCAATCGGCGGCGCATCGGAGGATTTTATATGAAAAAGCGCTGCAATCGGCCGAAACCGGACTTGCTGGCACGCAACAGTTGCTGTTTCCCCAATCCGTCGAATTTTCCGCATCCGACTACTCCTTGCTCAAGCAGTTATTGCCCGACATCTTGCGGATGGGCTTCGATCTGACCCTCATCAGCGGCAATTCGGTGCTCATCAACGGCGTGCCGGCCGACATCACCATGGGCGATGAGCGCAACCTGCTCACCTCCATCCTGCAGCAGTATCAGCAGGTGCATCCTTCGCTCAAACTCAAGCCGCGCGAGAAGCTGGCCATGGCCTATGCGTCGAAAACAGCGATTCCGAGAGGGAAGCATCTGGGTCAGGCCGAAATGGAGGCGCTGATCGACCAGCTCTTCTCATGCGAATCGCCCTACACCGATCCACTTGGCAAACCCACGCTCGTGTATCTGCCCCTGGAGGAGATCCGAGGCCGCTTCCGCTCTTAGAACGGCGATTCTTCTTTCGAAGGACGCCCTTTTCCGCCGCCCGAATTCTTCGGACGCGAATATTGCTCAAAATCGTCAGGCGCGAGCACCGGAGTATCGATGAAGGGATCATCCGGCAGATATCCTGACGGTTCCGGCATGGAATTGGAACTGAGGTTCTCGAACCGCGCGTAATCTTTGATGAACATCAGATTCACGGATCCTGTCGGACCATTCCGCTGCTTACCGATGATCACTTCCGCCATTCCGGCCGTTGAGCGGCCTTCTTCGGTGGTGGTGATGCCGTAATATTCGGGACGGTACAGGAAAATGACCACATCCGCATCCTGCTCGATCGATCCGGATTCGCGCAAATCGCTCAATTGGGGGCGTTTGTCGCCGCCACGTTGTTCCACGGCGCGGCTAAGCTGCGAGAGCGCGATCACGGGCACGTTGAGTTCTTTGGCCAGGCCTTTGAGTCCCCGAGAAATGAAGGCGATTTCCTGCTCTCGGTTGTTTTTGCCGTCTTTGAGGTTGGAAGTCATCAATTGGAGGTAATCGATGATGATCATGCCCACTTTCTGTTCATTCACCAGGCGGCGGGACTTCGAACGCAGTTCGGCGAGGGAAAGTCCGGGTGTGTCGTCGATGAAGATCTTGGCGGTGTGGAGGCGACCTGCGGCTTCGATGAGCGCCGAGAAATCACGGTCGGAGAGGCGGCCGGTTCGGGCATCCTGCGCGTTGATGCGCGCTTCCATGGTGAGCAAACGCTGCACGAGTTGTTGGTCGGCCATTTCGAGCGAGAAGACGGCGACGTTCGTTTTCAGGTCGGGATCGGGATGCAGCGCCGCATTCCGAGCCACGGTAAGCACGAACGCGGTTTTTCCCATCGACGGACGCGCCGCGATGATCACCAGATCGCCGCGCTGCCATCCGGCGGTCATCTTATCGACCGCCAATGCCGATGGAACCCCGGTGATGCCGTTCGTCTTGCGTTCCTGAAGCTGTTCCAGGTAGGTGATGGTGGATTTCAGGATCGAGTCGAGCGATTTCGTGGAATTGCTCTTTCCGGCGTTCGAAAGCTTGAAAATCTGCGCTTCGGCCTGGTTGAGCAGGTCGAACGGATCGCTTCCACCTTCATAACTTTCCTTGACGATGCCGGTGCAGGCCAGAATCAGTTTTCGCTTGATGGATTTCTCCAGCACGATCTGCGCATGGTATTCGATGTTGGCCGCCGAACTGACCGAGCGCGTGAGCTGACTCAGATACGAAGCGCCACCGCAACTGTCGAGAAGGGCCTTGTCTTTGAGAGCCTGCTCGAGGGTGAGGATGTCCAGCGGATTGTTGCGGATGTGCAGTTCCGACAGCGTCTGATAGATGTGCTGATGCGCGGGTTTGTAGAAATCGTCGGCTTGGAGAATCTCCATTGCCAAATTGGCCGCATCCTTCTCGATGAGAATCCCGCCAAGGATCGCCTCTTCGATTTCGACCGCCTGAGGCGGCATTCTTCCATCCAAATCCAGTCTATCCATCAGGGTTCACATCCCAGTTCGTCGTATCGTTTGCGGAGCAGTTGAACATCCGCCCAAACGTCTTTTTTCCATTTCGGATTGCGCAGAAGGGCGGCAGGATGGAAGGTAACCATAAGCTCGCGGTTTTCCCCGAATTTGTGAAAGACCCCGCGCATGGAATCGAGCTGTGTGTTTTTATCGAGTCCGAGCATGGTGGATCCGGCCACTTTGCCGACGCAGAGAATGAGTCGTGGATTGACCAATTCGATCTGTTTGAGCAGGTAGGGGAGTCCGCGCTGGCGTTCATCGGGATGCGGGTCGCGGTTGCCGGGCGGACGATGCTTCAGGATGTTCGCGATATAGACATCCTCCCGCCGGAACTTGATCGCTTTGAGGATGTCGGTGAGCAATTGTCCGGCTTTGCCAACGAAGGGTTCGCCTTGCTGGTCTTCGTTTTCGCCGGGGGCTTCGCCGATGAGCATGAGGTCGGCGGTTGGGTTTCCGACGCCGAAGACGAGGTTGGTGTTTGGGAGGTCGGTGCGTAATTCCTCAGCCGATTCGCATAAGGTGCGAAGTTCAATGAGCGAGGTGACGTCGGCGAGGGTTAACGGATGAAGTGATGAAGGCGCAGGCGCTGATGAAGCGACTTTCGTTTCGGAGGGGGTGAAATAAATGGGTCCGTACAGCTCGCGGGACCATTCCAGGAACGATTCGACCTCTTTTTTGATGGATTGCGACATGGGACCCCAAAGTAAGAAATATTAGGGGAATCTCGAATTTGTCGAGAGCTTCATGTAGGCATCTAACCCCCGGTTTAAACCGGGGGTTAGTGTGCATATCGATTAATCCCTCATTCCCGGCACCACTCCCGGCACATCCACCCAGAAGTTGAGACTCGACGGCTTCACGCGAGGATAGACCTCAACCGTGTAAACTATGTCGGATTACGTGAACCATATGGTGCTCCCGTATTCGCTGTCTGGCACCCATCACCACAATTTCGTTGATGTGTGTGGCGGTGAATGCGACCGTTCGATGCGGCTTCAGCGTACTATCCTACCATCCTACCGAAAGAAATACAGAACCGCCGCAATCACCATGAAATTGATGATGGATAGCGGAAGCAGCTTGCTCCAGCACAGGCGCATGAGCTGATCGTATTTGAAGCGGGGGATGGTCCACCGGATCCAGATGTAGGTGAACGCGATGAACAGTGTTTTCGCAAGGAAAACGGACACATCCAGAAGCCCCTTCGCCCAAACGGGCATGTCCGGTAGCCAAAGTGCGGCAAGCGGAAGGTGATAACCACCCAGGAAGAAGCTGGTGACCAGCATCGACCCGATGGTCACGTGCATGTATTCGGCCAGGAAGAACATCCCGAATTTCATGGAGCTGTATTCGGTGTGGAAACCGCCGACAAGCTCTTGTTCAGCTTCGACCAAGTCGAAAGGGGTTCTATTGGCTTCAGCCAGTGCCGCCACAAAGAAGATGAGGAAGCCGAGCGGATTGCGGAAGATGTTCCAGATCATGTCCTGCGAATTGACCACATCCACCATGCTCAGCGAGCCGGCGAACAGGATGCAACTCGCCACAGCCATGCCCATCGGCAATTCGTACGACAGCATCTGCGCCGCGGAACGCAACCCTCCGAGTAGCGCGTATTTCGAGTTCGACGCCCATCCCGCAAGGGTAACTCCGTACACGCCGAGCGAGGTGATGGCCAGAAGATAGAGAACACCGGCATTCAGATCGGCACCAACCAGTCCGTCACCGAACGGAATCACAGCGACGGTCATCAGCGCTGTGGCCACGGGGATCATCGGCGCGATGGTATGGATGGTCTTGTTGCCTTGTGTGGGAGTGATGTCTTCCTTGAGAATGAGCTTGAGCACGTCGGCAATCGGCTGGAGCAACCCTGCCGGACCCACTCGGTTCGGTCCCACCCGGTTCTGGATGAAGGCCGCGATCCGACGCTCGGCATAGACCGCGATGGCCGCGGAATTGAGCAGGAAAAACGCGCCCGCACCGATTACGGAAAGGGACAGTAGGATCTGAGGTGTCAGGAAATCAAGCATGAGTCAATTCGTTGAGAAGGGAAACGCCGAGCTCGGTGTCCATGCGCTCATAGGTGAGGCCGGAGAAGGCGGAAACGGTGCTGGTGAGGTCACTGAGGACGTCGCGGGCATCGGTGTATGACAGGTCCACACCGGATTCCGCCGCCACATTGCTCAGGAATTCCCATGCCGGGATGCAATCCACGCGGTTCTTATCGCTCACCCAGTTGTCGAAGTGCGTGCCGAACTGGTCCAGACGACCTTTCGACATTTCCCGATCCACGGTGCGGTTCACTCGGGTGGTTTCTTTGGCCGGAATGGTGCGCTGGGCGCGTCCGTCCACGTTCACATAGGTTCCGATGTGCTCGGCGGCCGTGGTGACCGGTACCACGAGATCCGCAGCGGCGGTGGTCGCATTCAGATTGCTGGACATTGCCACGACGAACGCCTTTTTAAGGTCGGCGGCTTTCAAGACGCCACGACCCACGAGATCGTCGTTGAGTATGATGACCAATTTGGCGGCTTTCGCTGCGTCGGCGAGGTCGGATGCGCTCAGTTCTTCGATGCCGAGTATGCGCACACCGGAGGTGTTCGGGGCTTGGTCGTCGGTGAGCAGGAATCCGTCTCCCGCGCCTTCAACGATATGCGGAGTGAAGACCACGCGACCTTTGCCGGATTTCGCGAAATAACAGGAGAGGGCGAAGTTGTCTTCCACCGAAGCATGGGCGCTGGCCACGACAAGAATTTGATCGGATTTGGTGGTTTCAATCTTCTCATGCACGGTAAGCACGGCGTTGGTCCAAGAGGTTGGCGCCGCGGCTCCATCCAAAGTCAACTGCGGTTTGTTTACGCGGTTTTCGTTGTACACGGTGTAGGCGGTACGTCCCACATCCGGCATCCAGTGGTCGTTCACCGCCGGATTGTGACGTGGAGTGATGCGCAGCACAAGGTTGTCGCGCGTCCAGATGTTCACGCTGCAGCCTTTACCGTTGGTGATGTCGATCGAAGGTGTGGCCACCATGTCCCAGACCCGCGCCTTGAAGCGGAAATCCGAGGAGGTGAGCGCGCCGACCGGACAGATATCCACCGTATTCAGGGAATAAGCGTCGTCGAATTCGCGCCCAGGTGCGGTGGAAGGATAATTCTTATCGCCGCGGGAGATGATCGAAAGTTGGTTCGATTTGCTGATTTCGTCCGTGAAACGCACGCAGCGGGTGCAGTTGATGCATCGCTCGGCGTCCAGGATCACACGGGGTCCGAGTTGGATGCGTTTCGGCTTGTGTACTTTCTTATGCTCGAAGCGGCTGCCTTCCGGACCGTATTTGTAGGTTTGGATCTGAAGCGGGCATTCGCCGGCTTGGTCGCAGATTGGACAATCCAGCGGATGGTTGATGAGGATGAACTCGAGGACGTCTTTCTGTCCGCGACGAACCAATTCCGAGGTGACATGGGTTTTTACGACGAGTCCGTCGGTGGCATCCATGCTGCAGGCCGTCATCAGCTTTGGAAACCAACGGATGATGCGTTCGCCCTTCTCATCCAGATCGTAGGAATTGGTTTCCCGGTTGAAGACCGGCATACCCGCTTCCACATAACATTGACGGCAGTTGGCCGGGATGGAAAGGGAAGGATGGTAGCAGAAATGAGGAAGATCGAGTCCGTTATCCAAGATGAACTGAAGCACCTTGACGTTGCCGGAAAACTCGAAGCGTTGATTGTCGATGAAGATTTCAGCCATTATGCGAGGGCGTAAACGGTTTGTTTGCAACGGGCTTCAAAGTCTTCCTTGAAGCGTGTGATGGTGTAGCGGACCGGCCACGCGGCGGCGTCGGCCAGCGCGCAGATGGTTCGTCCTTCCATTTGAGTGCAGATGTCGAGCAGCAGATCCAGATCGCGCATTTCCCCATCGCCACGGTTGATTTTCTTGAGGGTTTTTTCAAGCCAACCGGTGCCTTCACGGCAAGGGGTGCATTGGCCGCACGATTCGTGGTGGTAGAAGTGAGCGATGCGGGTGAGCACATCGACCATGTCGGTGTCTTCGTCCATGATCACCATTCCTGCGGTACCGAGCATGGATCCGGCGGTTCGAAGCGAGTCGGAATCCATGGTGACGCCGGAGATCTGGTCGGCGCGAAGCGGCGGGGTGGACGAGCCGCCCGGAATCACCGCTTTGAGTTTCTTGCCGTTACGGATGCCACCGCAGACCTCGTTGATCAAGGTTTCGATGGGCATGCCGGATGGAAATTCATACACGCCCGGTTTGTTGACATGGCCGGAAATGCCATACAACAGCGGCCCCGGGTGGTTTTTCGCACCGATGGCGGCATACGCCTCGGCGCCGATGCGCAAAATGAGTGGGACATTCGCCAGCGATTCGATATTGTTGATGGTGGTCGGCCGACCCCACAAGCCTTTTTGCGCCGGAAACGGAGGTTTCACGCGGGGATAACCGCGTTTGCCTTCCAACGACTCCATCAGCGACGATTCCTCTCCGCAAATGTATGCGCCAGCACCGGAATGGATATACATTTCAGTGCTGAACCCGCTACCTTTGATGTTTTTTCCGATGTATCCGGCCTTATAGGCATCATCGATAGATTTTTCCATCATGCGGATCCAACTGCGGTATTCGCCGCGGATGTACACATAGACGGTGTCGATGCGCATCGCATAGGCCGCGATCAGCGAGCCTTCGATGAAGGAATGCGGATTGAATTCGAAAATGGTGCGGTCTTTGAACGTCCCCGGTTCGGATTCGTCACCGTTCGCCGCGATATAGCGTGGACCGCCGTCGGGCTTGGGCATGAACGACCATTTGAGTCCGGTGTTGAACCCGGCTCCACCACGTCCGCGCAAACCGGAATTCTTAACGATAGTGGTGACCGCTTCAGGAGTGAACTCGGTCTGATTCTTCAGAATCTTGGTCAGTTGCTCGTAACCGCCGTTCTTCTCGTACACCTCGATCTTGTGAAGATCGGGGATGTTCGGGATGAGCATCGGTTGATAGGATTTCCAGTCGAAACTCATGGGCGGTTCTGCACTAAGGGGACGGGTTCAAACGCGGGCATCTTGTCTTTTTTCAGAGACTCGATCACGTCGTCGAGTTTTTCTTTGGTCAGATGGTTCACAAACACATCGTTGGTGATCTGCATCATCGGGGCGTAGCCGCAGGCGCCGAGACATTCCACGCCTTTGACGGAGAACTTGCCATCGGCGGTGGTTTCGCCTTCCTTGATGCCCAATTTCTCTTCCAGATAATGAAGCATCTCATAGCCGCCGCCGATGTGGCAACTCAGGCAGGTGCACACATCCAGCACATATTTGCCCTGCTTCTCTTTGAAATACTGGGTGTAGAAGGTGGCCACACCGTACACATGAGATTCGGGAAGGTCGAGCGTGGCGGCGACCAAGCGCTGCACGTCGTTATCCACGTGGCCGAATTTGTCTTGCGCCATCCATAACACCGGCATCACAGCCGATTGATGGTGCGGATATTTCGCCTTGATGCGTTCGATCTCGGCGAGTTCCTCTGGGGAAAAGTTGTAAGTGTTCATCGTTATTTGTCAGCCTCACCCATTACCGGATCCACACCACCGATCACCACCACGGTATCGGCAAGCATGCATCCGTCCAACATGTACTCCAATCCTTGCAGGTTGGAGAAGGATGGGGTTTTGATTTTGAGTCGCCATGGATGGCCTGTGCCATCGCTCTGGATGTAATAGCCAAGCTCGCCCTTGGGCGCTTCAATGGCATGGTAGATTTCTTTGCCGGGAGGCGGACACACGCCGGTGTCAGTCATCATGAAATCATGGATGAGTCCTTCCATCGAATAATAGACTTCGTCTTTGGATGGGTAGGATTTCTTGGCGTTGTCGATCCGGACCTTGCCCGGTTTCATCTTCTCGAAACACTGGTTGATGATGCGCACCGATTGCGTCATCTCTTCCATGCGCACATAATAGCGGGCGAGGTTGTCGCCTTCCAATCGGGTGGGCACTTCGAACTCGACTTGATCGTATTTCAGATAGGGCTCGAACTTGCGGATGTCGTATGCGATGCCCGTGGCGCGGATGTTCGCACCCGACATGCCCAGATCGATCGCTTTCTCATAGGTCACATTGCCAACGCCGGCGTTCCGGTCCAGGAAGATGCGGTTCTTATTGAGGAAGATGTTCCATTCTTTCAGCTCGTTGGGGAATTCGGAAATGAATTTTTTGAGCTGAGCCAGAGATTCCGGTGTGTAATCGCTCGCCACGCCGCCGATGCGGGAATGGGAGACCGTGAAACGGTGTCCTGCGATCTCATCGAACAGGGTGTAGATCTTTTCGCGCTCGCGGAAGGTCCAGATGAAGAACGAAATCGCTCCCGCATCCATCACCATAGTGCCGAGCCAGAGCAGATGGGCCGAAATGCGCGCCAATTCGCAGTTGATCATGCGGATCCATTGCGCGCGCTCCGGGACTTCGATATCCGCCAGTTTCTCCACCGCCGTGCACAAAGCCACGTTGTTGGAGTATGGGGAGAGGTAATCCATGCGGTCTGTGTAGGGCATGAATTCCTGGTAGGTCTTGTTCTCGGCAATCTTTTCGACGCCTCGGTGCAAGTAACCGATGTCGAGCTTGTTCTTGACGATGCGTTCGCCCTTGAGATCGGTGAGCACGCGCAACACGCCGTGGGTGGCGGGGTGCTGCGGACCCATGTTCAAAATCATGCGCGTTCCCAGCGGATCGTCGTCGGTGAATTCGATCGTGGTATGCTTGTCCTCAAGCGCCTTGTAGTAGGCGTACTGATGCTCTTTGAAGAACTTCGGCTTGAGCTTGTCGTGCAGTTCGGAATGTGACATAATCGTGGGTTATTCCGGATCCGGAGTGGTGTTGGGCAGCTCGATGGAGCCGGGAATGCCGAGTAGAGGGAATTCCTTGCGAAGCGGGAAATGCTTGAAATCCTCGGGCATGAAAATGCGGCGCATGTCGGGATGTCCGTCAAATTTGATTCCGAACATGTCGTACACTTCGCGCTCGTTCCAATTCGCTCCGCTCCAGATGTCGCTGGCTGTCGGAAGCACCGGATTCTGTTCGGAAACACGGGTTTTGATGAAAATGCGTTTCTGATAGGCCAGATTCACCAGGTTGTACACCACTTCGAAACGGTCGTCGGCGGTGAAACGGTCGACGCCGAACAGATCCGAGATGTAGATGTAACGGCTGGTGGTTTTCAGATGCGAGAGGATGTCGTGGATTTTGGCACTGTCGACGCGGACGAACATGTCGCCCGAATGCACGGTCACTTCAAGGATGGCGTCGCCGAAGGTGCCTTTGAGCTCATCGACGATCGGTAGGAAAGTGGATTCAGGCATGGGTTACGCGTCGAGTGTGGTGGTGGGATATTCCCGGATTTTGTTCTGAATCTGCATCAACGCGTTGATGAGGGTTTCAGGACGTGGAGGACAACCGCTGATGTAGATGTCCACAGGAAGGAAGTTGTCGATACCCTGAACCACGCCATAGCTGCGGTGCATGCCGCCGGTGGATGCGCAAGCGCCCATCGCGATGCACCATTTCGGGTCGGGCATCTGGTCCCAGATGCGGCGAACCGCGTGCGACATCTTATAGGTACACCATCCCGCCACAATCATCAGATCGCTTTGGCGGGGGGAAAACCGGAACACTTCCGATCCGAAACGCGATGCGTCGTATTTGGGTCCGGCGAAAGCCATCATTTCGATGGCGCAGCAGGCCAGGCCCATCGGCATCGGCCAAACGGCGTTGGATCGGCCCCAGTTCACCAAGGCATCCACACTGGTGGTGAGAAAACCCTGATCGTTCAATTGTTTTTGATAAGACATGGAATCAGTTCAAAGAGGTTTTGGAATCCCACTGAAGGGTTCCTTTTTTCAAGGTGTACACCAATCCGAGGAGCAATACACCGACAAAGACGACCATCGCCCAAAACGTTTCCACCGGAAGCTCCAGGTAACGAACCGCCCAAGGGTAGATGAAAACGACTTCAAGATCAAAGATGATGAACTCGACGGCGATCAGATAGAAACTCACGGAGTAGCGGTCGCGTGCTTGGCCGTAGGGATCCATGCCACTCTCGTAAGGCGAGAGCTTGATCTTGTTCGGACGCTTCGGACCGAGAATGCCGGATAGCACCATCAGAAGCAGACTTAGCAGGGCGGCGACGATCGCAAGTACCGCGATGGGGAAGTAAAGTTCAAACATTATGAATCGGGGTAAAAAGAAGCCTAAAATTAGGGCGGAACCCCTTCAAAGTCAATCTATGAAACAGTTTAAAGCCTCCGGAAAAAAGGTTAAGTTCCTTGTCAATCACCCGCTTCAACCAATCTGGCAGTTTACGTTTTGGAACGCATCCAAATGGACATTTTAGGGCTCTCCACGAGTCCCAGCAGCGGCGGCGCTTATGCGCTCATCCTCAATGAGATGGACGGAAACCGTCGTCTGCCTATCATTATCGGCACCTTCGAAGCGCAAGCCATCGCCTTGGAGCTTGAGCACATCAAACCACCTCGACCGATGACCCACGATCTTCTGCGAAGCGTGATCCAAGGTTTCGGCTCGTATGTGAAATCTGTGCTCATCAGCGAACTTCGCGACGGCACGTTTTTCGCGCAAGTCGTTCTGGAGTCGGATGGCGCCGAAATCGAACTCGATGCCCGTCCCAGTGATGCCATCGCATTGGCCATCCGCTTCGACTCACCCATCTATGTGTCCGAATCCGTTTTGGCCGAAGCCGGAATCGTATCGGATCTGCGCATGGATGAATCGGGTGCCGAAGTCGCCTCCACTCCCGAAGCCAAAGTGCAACTGAGCACCAGCGTGAAGGAGACAGCGGAAGAGGATACCCGAGTCACCAGCTTGGAAAAGCAGTTGGCCAGTGCCATCGCCTCCGAAGATTACGAGAGAGCGGCCAAACTGCGCGACGAGATCAACCGCTTGAAAGGCTGAAGGGTGCGCGTCGAATCCATCCCATTTTCGGATTTGCCCTTCAGTGCGCTGTTCAAAGCGTTCGTCGACGGCAGCCCGACCCTGAACGACTTTTACTCCCATTTTCCCGCCGACACATCCGCCCTGGTTTCCGCTTCAGCCAATCACACCTGGAACGGAGACCGGGAAGCCTTGGTGAGCATCCTCACGGAATTGAACGCGGAATTCCGACCGCATGAGGCGGCGATCCGCAACATCCGCCGATTTGCGGATCCGAAGGCCTTGGCGATGGTCACGGGTCAACAAGTGATCGCCTTCGGCGGACCCTTGTTCACCATCTATAAGCTCATCACCGCGATCGTTCTGGCCGGGAAATTGGAGAAAGAGACGGGAAATCCGGTGATTCCTGTGTTTTGGATGGCCGATGAGGACAATGATTATGCCGAAGTCGCCAGCATCGGTTTCCCATCCAAAGGACAATGGTATTCGGGCACATTGGCTTCGAGAACAGACCTGCCGCATTCCGCCGGATTTCTGAAGGTCAGCGACGATGTCGACCGTCTGCTTCAAGAAGTGGATGAAGCCTTGGCTCCATCCGACTGGCATTCGCAGGTCATGGACCTTCTCAGAAACGCCTATACCGGCGGGAGTTCGGCCAAGACGCATCCTTCGGCCTTCGGTGAACTCCTCACCCGGTTGTTCTCCAAGCACGGGCTGGTCCTGGCCGTATCCACATCCCCGACCGTGAAGAAGATTCTTGCCCCGGCGATGATCCGATATGCGGAGCGATGTCGGGAGTGCAAAACCGCGCTGGAATCGGTCAGCGCAGGCATCGCCAAATCCTATCATTCCCAAGCCTCGGTGGGAAACACCCTGCTTTTCGAGCACAGCGATACGCAGGGACGAGTTCGAATCGATGCGATCACTCCCGAGGTCGTTGAACGCATCCGCATCCATCCTGAACGGTTTTCTCCGAACGTGTTTCTCCGCCCGATTCTCCAAGACACGCTATTACCCACCTTGGCCTACATCGGCGGACCCGCGGAAGTGGCCTACTACGCCCAGATGAAATCGTTTTACGAGGTGATGGGCGCACCGATGCCGGTCATCCTACCGAGGTTTTCCGCCACCATCATCGAAAGCAAGATCCGCCGGTTTCTGGATGAATCGGCCTTGCCATGGACCCGCTTCAACCTGCGTGTGGAAGACCTGGACGCGGAAATCCTGCGTCACACCGATGCTCCGGATGTGGATGGATTGCTCGAAACCTGGCGCGGGCAGCTCGAAGTCATTCACAACTCACAGTCTGCTTGGATATCCGAGGTGGATCCGACCCTCGCCGCCAGTGCCGAAAGCGTGCTTCGTGAACAGCAGCACGCCTTGGAAAAACTCAGGCAGAAACTTCTTCGCGCGCTGAAGCAGAAAGAAGAGACCCGATTGCGTCGGGCGCGGCAGATCCGCGAGGCGCTGTTCCCGAACGGAAATCTGCAAGAGCGCGAATGGGCGATGATCCATGTGATGAACCGTTACGGGTTGGATGTATGGGACCGTCTGATCGAGGCGTTCGCCGATGCCGATTGGAACCGACACCACCTCATCGAACCATGACTTCGGACTGGACCAAGTCCCAATGGCGCGAGGAATTCAAGCGTCGAAGGATGCAGGTTGAGCCCGAGATCCGGGGGCGAATCCTGAATCATGCGAGGGAGTGGATCCTTTCGATGCGCCCCGCACGCATCCAAATCTATCTTCCCAAAGTCGCATCCCACGAACTGGATACGACCGATCTGCTCCGATTTTGCATGGAATGCGGGATTCAGGTCGCGGTACCCCGCGTTGTGGATGTGGTGACCGGAACAATGGAATTGGTGGATTGGAGCGCCGATCTGCCGATAGTTACCAACCGATTCGGAATCGACGAGCCCCTTGGCGGAAAGATCGTCGATTCCACCGATATCGACGCTTGGATCGTCCCGTTGCTGGGTGCGGATCGCGCAGGCAACCGATTGGGCTACGGCACCGGATTCTACGACAGGATCCTCAAAGGAAGCACAGGCCGTAAAGCCGGACTGATTCCGGATTCGTGCTGGGTGGATACCTTACCAACCATCCCAACAGATGTGCCGTTGGATGTGCTGATCACGGAAAACGGGGTGTTTCATTCCACACTCTGTTAGGAATTGAAATTTATTTTCATTTGACTGTAACAAGTGGTGGGTTTGGGGATCATATAGGAAACGGGCATCGTTGAAGCCTTTAAACCTATGGTCATGAAAACACCCGATCCATGGAATCCCGCTCCCATCGATGGCAATTGCATCGGTGGTGAGCTCCATGAGTATCAATTGGTAACTATCCAGTACGATGTGCCCACAAAAAACGATGTTCTGATCGGCCCCGAATACGCCGTCTGGAGCCCCGGTCAGTCACCAACGAACGCAAACGGGATCAACTATTATTATGACGACGTTCCGTCCCGTGGCGGCTACAACCACTTTGAGTTGCGTCGCTATAAGCGGGCATATACATTACCAGGAGTATTTAGTGCAGGCGAATATGCAGATCCAATGTTTGAGGCTCGTACGTGGCTCATAGGAATATTTCTATGAAAGTATTGAAACAAGAATTGTATATACTTCTTGCAATTGTGGCATTTCAGGCATGTTCATGTTCCAATCGAACTGGACCAGATCCTGATCCCAAAAACCCAGGGCAGCTTCGGCTGCTTTGGGAATACGGATATCAACCCGCATCACCACCCGAATTTGATCCGATTTTAGTGGAAAACAGAATCCATCTATCCGGGGATTTGAATTTAACTGCGCTTGATGTGAATACCGGTCAGGTAATATGGAAAGAACCGATTCCTTCACACAGACACATTCGTACTAAGAACCTGTCCTTCACAGATACACACATTTTTAGCATTATTCTGCGGAACAATCAACCAAATGTGCGTGAAGCAATTGCCTTTGATCGTCAAACTGGCACACTTCTATGGAATAGGGCTTTTGAAGATAGTATTCAGCTCAATCAAATAGTTTATAACACAACAGTTAACGGAATGTATGCTGCCACTGGCGATAGTGGGAAAATTGGCATCATAACAGGCGATGGTTCAGTTTTTACAGTACTGGATGTTGGCAATTCACCATCCAATGTAGTCTATTCAGGTGGAGTTCTATACGTTTCGCATGCTTCCTCTGCAAATGGCATGGCTTCCGGGCGAGTAACCGCCATTGAAGCCGGATCTTGGGAAAGATTATGGGAGTATCCCAGTCATAACGGTTGGATATCCCGAGTAAAGCCGATTATTGATGCAGGTATGGTGTTTGCAGGAACTACTGAAGGGTATGCGAGCCAACGTGGTACTTCGGCTTTTTTTGCACTTAACTCAGAAACAGGTCAACAAGTATGGCTGAGAGAAGGTATTCAAGCATTTAGTGCTGTCTTGGAAGGTGATTTCTTATTTATCAACGACGCCGGAGGCATTCACAAACTTCGCAAAGACAATGGTGCCACAGTCTGGTATACTAACTTCGGTAGCAGTGGCACGGCTCCTATCGCCTATGGCTATGGCCATATTTATGCTCCTCATTCCGGAACCATGCGCATTTTGGATGCTGAAACAGGGAATATTGTGCATTTATTAAGTCCAAAGGATAACACCTCCTTCTGGAAGGTAACGGTCGGTTTAGGCCGCATCTTCGCGCAGAGCAGTAGCCACTTGTACGCCTTCGCCCCTTGGGGACATAAGGAGGCGTTGGAATGAAGAGGGAGAAGCTGGATGCGGGATGCCAGCAGCTGGATGCGGGATGCCAGAAGCTGGATGCGGGATGCCAGCAGCTGGATGCGGGATGCCAGAAGCTGGATGCGGGATGCCAGAAGCTGGATGTAAGAAGCTTGATGCTGAATGCCAAAAAGCATCTACCATCTAGCATTCAGCATCCCGCTTTTTCCGCACCCACCAAGAACGATGTTCTGATCGGCCCCGAATACGCGGTTTGGAGCCCGGGGCAGCATCCTCTGGTCGAAAACGGGATCAACTATTACTACGACGACGTCCCAACCGATGGCGGCTACAACCACTTCGAGCTGCGGCGCCACAAACGTGCCTACTCACTACCCAATCCAAGTGGTGGCTATTATTTCCAACAAGGGGATGTAGCTCCGCCGATGGGACAGGCAGGGGCTTGGATCCGTGATGAAATATTTGGAGGATCATAATGGTCGCTTCAGCAAACATGCTGATCATTGCAAGCATCCTGACTCTGTCAGGATGCTTCAATTCTACTTCAAATGGCGGGAAGGATAAAGAGCAAAATCTCAAAATCCTTTGGGAATATGCCTACGATCTGGATGGTGGGGCCCCAGATGCAAAACCACTGCTTTTTGGAGACATGTTGATCACTTCTGGTGATAAGAAAATCACTGCTCTGAGCTATGATTCAGGTGAGTTGATATGGAAAACGCCTTTTGATTCGCATCGCCAACTAATGAACCGGACATTTGGGTTGAGTAGTGAAGTGATCATGGGTACGATTACGTGGCAGTTCATGGCTTGGAATATTCATTCCGGTCAGTCACTTTGGAGTATAGATGTGAATCGAGAGTTTGGCACATCATCGGGTAGAGGTATAACGCAGGCAAATGGAAAGCTGTATGTAGCGAGTCAAAACAGGCAGATTCATGAAATCTCGACTACCGGTGAGCATATTGTACATCAAATGGGTCTTCGAACCTATGAGATGTCTTATTTAAATGGAGTTTTTTTCATGACTCAGCGAATTGAAGATAGAGGTGTAATTAGTGCCTATGATTCCAACACATTCGATTTGATTTGGCGTTTTGAACCCGGTAATTTCGGATTTGGGACACGTGAAGCTCCAATCATAGAAAACGGAATCGTCTATGTCGGCACCGCAGGTGGTCCCACTGGTTCTATAAATGGTTTCTTCGCTCTGAATGCCGCCACCGGACAGGAGATCTGGAGGAAGGAGGGAATACAGACATTCAGTGCGGTATTAGAAGGTGATTTCATCTATATCAACGATGCGGGAGGCATCCACAAAATTCGCAAAGACAATGGTGCCACCGTCTGGCACACAAACTTCGGCAGCAGTGGCACAGCTCCTATCGCTTATGGATACGGTCACATCTATGCTCCACATTCCGGAGCCATGCGAATCCTGGATGCTGAAACGGGAAAGATCGTGCACATAATATCACCTCCCCATGGCTCATACTTTTGGCTCGTCACCGCCGACAAAGGCCGCATCTTCGCCCAAAGCAGCCGTCATCTCTACGCCTTCGCGCCTTGGGGGCGTAAGGAGGCGTTGGAATGAGGTGCGGGATGCATCCCGCATCTCATTATATTTGATGAATGGCTGAGAATATCAAACCCAAATCATCGTCGAGCGATGTGGAGCAATCGTTCGACGTGAATGTGAACGATCTGGAATCCACGCTTCAGCAGTACATGGACGAGGATGTGGAAGCCGCTAAGAAGAACGATAATCTGATCAATCCAGCCACGATGTTCGGTTTGGCGGTCATGGCGGTCTGTTCGCTGGCGGTGATGGATCTTTTCCTGCCTCTGAACCTGCAATTGGAGGGGTTGTTGGCTCTGATCATCGCTGTTGGCGGCACACTCATGGTGCTGACCGGCCTCGGTTTGTTCACTCGTCCGCCTCGCAAGAAAAAACGCCCCGCGAAAATCCAATCGGTCAATGCCGAATTGGATGAATACGGGTTGTTGCGCAAGAAACGCCTGCTCAAATCCAGAACCAACCGCCGCATTTCCGGTGTGTGCGGTGGTATCGCCGAATATCTCGGGATGGATGCCACCATGGTTCGGGTGCTTTTCGTCCTGTTCACGTTCATCGGATCTGGAAGTCCGGTCATTGCCTACTTGGCTCTGGCCCTCATCCTTCCAAAAGCTCCCAAGATTCCGAACTGACATGCTGATTTCGTTCGAAGGTATTGACGGAAGCGGAAAGACGACCCAGATCCAACGTTTGAAAGACCGATTGGAGCAATCGGGTGTGAACGTGTCCGTGTTTCGCGAACCCGGAGGGACCGAAGTCTCAGAAATCATCCGTGGTTTGCTGTTGAATCCGGAGTTTCCCATCGATCCGGTCACCGAAGTGCTTCTGTTTTCTTCGGCACGCTCGCAACTGATCGCAGAACAGGTGAAACCGAGATTGTCGGCAGGAGAGTGGGTCATTCTCGACCGGTTTTACGATTCGACAGTCGCATATCAAGGGTATGGACGTGGTTCCATGCCCATCGTTCAATTGAATGCCATTAATGCGATCGCTTCGCACGGGTTGGTGCCTGATACCACCTTTTACATGCATCTGAGCCGTGAACAGGCCGATGAGCGGCTCAAAGGCCGGACATTGGACCGCATGGAACGCGCCGGGTATGCCTTCTACGATCGGGTGATCGCCGGTTTTCAGACTATGGCCGCCAACGAGTCACGGTTTCAGACCATCGATTCGTACGGGGATGTGGATGAAATCCACTCCCGGATTTGGGCGATCATCCAGCCACATCTGATGCTTCCTTCCTGAGATCGGGTTTGATCCAGTAGAGCAGCGCGGGCAGAAAGAGGATGTCTGCGATGAGCGCCACGAAGATGGTGAGACTCACCAAGCTGCCCATCCAAACCGTGGATGTGAAATCGCTGGTCATCAAGGTTCCGAATCCACTCAGCAGGATGATGCTGGTGAGCAGGATGGCCCGACCGGTTTTCTCCGTGGTGATGCGGATCGCGGTTCGAAGGTCCTGATCCTTCCAGCTTTCGAGCCGTAAACGGGCCAGGAAATGGATGGTATCGTCGACGGCGATCCCGAACGCGATCGTGAAGATCACCGCAGTCGACGGTTTTAGGTCGATGCCGAAATAACCCATCACTCCGGCGGTCACGAACAGCGGTATCAGGTTGGGAATGAGGGAAATGGCGATGAGTCGGCCGTTTCGGAACATCCAAGCCATGATGCCACCAATGAATAATACCGCAAGCAGGATGCTAGATGTGAGGGATCGCACCATGTTGGCGGTGAGGTCGCTCACCAGGATGCTCGTTCCAGATTGCTGAAGCCGCGTCTCAGGGAAATGCTCTTGCAGATAAAGCCGGATGGATCGGCGGATTCCGTTGATGCGGTACGAGCCGGCGTCTTGGATCTGAGCGGCGATTCGGACCTTGGTATAGGTGAAATCCGTGAGGGAAGGAAGCAGGTCGGGATCCGCCATTTCGAGCAGCAGGACGTACTGGGCGATCAGTGGCGCCGATTCGGGTTGCGTGAGGAGATCGGACGGCGCGTCGGGCTGCATCACCGAATGGGTCTCACGCAGAAGGGTGGTGAGGGATGTGGTTCGCGCGATTTCCGGTATCGAATCCAGAAATGCCTCGAAAGCGATCAATCGGCGCAGGTAATCCGGACTCAGAACTCCGTTGTCGGTGTCTGTGTTCAGAACCAGTTCCAAGGGAAATGGCGGACTCAGTTTCGCCGAAAACCGTTCGCTGTCTTGCATTAGCACACTGTCGGCTCCGACATCATCGAAGATGAAACTGTTCACTTTGAGCCGGGTGGCACCGAATCCGATCAGGATGGTGATGGCCAAGGTACCGATCACGATGACTTTGTATCGACGCTCGATCACATCGCTGAGTCGGTTCAGAAAGGTGCCCAATCCCGTGTGGATGCGGTTGGAGCTGGGCTTTTGCGGCCCGGAATCCTTGAAATAAGGCAATGATGCCGGAATCACGATCATCGTCACGGCATAGGCCACCATCACTCCGATGGCGGTGTACAGGCCGAAGCGTTGAATCGGAACCACGCTGCTGGTGAGCAAGGTGGCGAAACCGATGAAGGTGGTGACGCTCGTCAGGAAGGTGGCGCTTCCCATCACCACCACGGTGTCTTTCATGGCCGATCGGCGCGTGAGGCCGTTGAGTCGGGCGTCGTTGTATTTGGAGATGAGGTGGATCGAATCGCTGATGCCCACGCAGAGCAGAATCGGTGCGATGGTGGAACTCAGGATTTCGAAATAGCCGCCGGTCAGCACCATGATGGCCAAGGTGAACAGTATGGTGAGCCAGACGATCCCCAACGGTAGAACGATGCCTCGGATGTTCTGGTACAGCGCCGCGAGCAGGATCATCACCAGGAAAGTGGACAAGGTGATGTAGAAGAAGATCTCGGAATTGAGCAGGTTCACATATTCGTTTCGGAAATACGGGATGCCGGTGATACCGATCTGATAGAGTTCCATGTACGGACCGATCACCTTGTTCATCGCGGCGATCACTTCACCGCGGATCTTGAACGGATCGGCTTCCGCATCTATCGTGATGTAAATGGCACTGGCGGTTCCATCCCGGCTGATGAGGATGTCTTTGAGAAACGGATTATCCAGCAAGGAGTCCAGCGATGGGGCGTCTTGTCCTGGCTCCCAAACCGGCTCGACAACCAGATTGTCTTCGCTGTTCTTGAGCTTCCGGGCTTTGGTGAGGCTTTCCACATCGGTGACATGCACCAACTCGCTGAGGGCTGAGGTCAGGCTGTCGATTCGCATGAGATGCTCGGCACTGAGCAGATTCGGATGCTCGAGCATCAGGGCGATGACATTGTCGTCGCGACCGAATTCCTCGGAAACCGCGCGATACTCGATGATGGTGCGGTCGTCATCCGGAAAAAAAGCCTCGAGATTGAAGTCTGTTCGGATTTGCGATGCCGGAAAGAGACTTGCCACCATAAGCAAGACCAGACTGAGCAAAAGTGTGCGGGGATAGGAAAGGACGAGAGTGGCGAAGCGTCTCAAGATGGATTACCAGTAATAAGCGATTTTGCCGTACAGGAAGCTGTTCGGCCGATATTGGCTGAAGGAAAAGGTGTGGTCGTTGGCGGGTTTGACTGGCCCGCCGAAATGATGCCCTCCGAGGCGGAGCTGAACGCTGTCGGTAACACGGTAGATGGCTTCAGGGTTCGCCCAAAATCCGCTGGGATCGAACTGGAAACGGGTGAAGAGTCTGAGAGTCAGCTCATCGTACCAAAACCGGCGAAGCATCGAAACGGATGCGCCGACCACGGTCGGATCCGACATCATGAATTCGGGTACCCGCAGGAAATGCTCCACGAACACTTGAGAGGAGAGACTGACTCCATTCCAGACCGTAGTCGATCCCAAGAGCGCTTGGACGAAAGGAGCGGTGCGAAGGAACCGGTTCGGATTTTCGGCTTCCATATCGGTCAGATTGGTGGGCAGAATGTCGGTCTGGCGCTCCGCCCAGTAGGAGGCTTCGGCCGTGATTCCGAGAATCGGGGTGACTCTGTATTCCGAGCTTGCGATCGCCAGGAAGCTGTTCGCGGTGCGGTTTTCAAGGGTCACATCAATAGGGAATCGGAACATTCCGAATGTTCCGAAACGCAAGGTTTTGGCATAGGAATCGACTGGATAAGACCACCGGCCAAAAGCCAGGTCCACATCCCAATTCAACGTCGGACGCAGGGAAACGAGCATGGCGGCGCGCAAGGGTCCGGTTTCCAAAGACGAGTTGCCCCGCGAACGGGTGATTACCGGAATTCCGTTCACGGCATCATCAGCCACCGACCATTCACCCGCGGGTAACGACGATGTGGGCTTGAAAGGGGAGGCCAGGAGCTGGATGGAGTTCGACCCGAAATAGCGAGACAATCGGACGCCGTCCATGGCGCGTTTGAGGTCTGTGGGGTCTTGGGTGAGGAATTCACTCAAATCATAGGATGAGAACACATCCGACAGAATCACACCGTTGGATCGCCCGAAATTCTGGTGGAAGCGCCCCAGGCGCAGATCGACGGACCTGGCGCGCGTATCGAAGTACAACTCGCGAAGATCCAGGCGAACCGCCACACCGCGGCTGAGATGGTTCTCATCGGCTTGTACCGAAGTGAAGAACCGGGCGGATGGAAATCGGAAATCCCCATCGAGACGCAGCGTAGTTCGTGCCACCCGCCAATCTGACTGGCCGATAGGAGTATATCCGAGGTAGGATCGCGCAAAACCGGTCCATTCGGCCTGCGAATGCGCGGTTCCCGTACCAACTAACGATATGAGGATGAGAATGAGGCGTCTTAGGGACATGTGATTTGTTGCCGTTGGTCCGGAAAAGCCGTAAATTATGTAAATGCGGAGTAGACTTCCCTGAAAATCTTCTTCTCCAGGCGATGCAATCGTCGAACTTATCACAACACACACTCACGAAGCAAAACGGTACCCTATGGCGCATGAAACGATAGATGTTAACCTGCCTCTGGCCAAGGTTTATGAATTGATGAGCTCACCGACGGATTTCCCGAAATTCCTTACGCACATCGATCAGGTTAACAAGATCAACTCCCAGACCTTCGAATACAAGACCCGGATTGGAAGTGAAGATTTCCAATGGATCACCAACATCATTGACGACCTTCGCAACACGCGTTTCGCTTGGATCACCATCAATGGTAACATGAACCAAACCGGAACCATCCGCTTCACCCCGCTGGATAACGGAACCCGCACCAAAGTGGATTTCAGCTTGGATTACCGCATGTTCTTCGGCGAGTCGACAGACGAAGTCACCGAATTCATCGACAATCTTTCTACCGAAGTCCGCGCCAATCTTGAGTTGTTCCGCCAGCAAGCCGAAGCAGGCACGTTCAACGACGAAAAAGCATCGGTCACAAAAGCGAAAGTCGAACAAGCCGTTTAAGGTTCGATTTACTGTCTTATTTTCAAGGAAGCTCAGAAGGCTTCCTTTTTTTTTACCCTCAAATGATTCGATCCTTTCTCGAAACCACTCATATAACGCCATTCTGCGTGATTATCGGGGATCCCGTGTCGCACAGCCTGTCTCCGCTGCTGCATAACGAGGCGTTTCGCTTGTCGGGGTTGAATTGGACCTATCATAAACTTCTCGTCCATAACCATGAGTTGGATCTTTTAGAGGAGGTCTTCACCCATCCGGATTTCAGAGGGGCGAACATCACCGTTCCGTATAAAACGGCGGTCATGGATATTATGGAAATGCTCCATCCCATGGCCGAGAAGGTTGGTGCCGTGAACACCGTCGTCATTGATGATGATTTGGGTGCCATTATCGGACACAATACCGATGTGGCCGGATTTCTGGATCCGTTGCTTCCGCTTCGTGCCCGCCTCAAAGGATCCGATGCCTTGGTCTTCGGCTCCGGCGGAGCCCAGAAAGCCGTCACTTTCGCTCTGAAAAAGATGGGCATGCGGAATGTCCGGGTTGTGAGCCGTACCCCTGATTCCGGGTCGGAACATCAGATCTCTTATTCGGATGTGCCCGTCGTGGCCGCCGACACGCTGCTTTGGGTCAACGCCACGCCACTCGGACTGCCATCCCATGCCGGAAAATCACCCCTGGACGGCCTCGATTTCCGATTCTCGCAAGACCAGATCGGCTACGATCTTCTCTACAAACCCCGGATCACTCCGTTCCTTGCCCGGTTTCAAGTCGATGGCGCCCATGTGATCGGCGGAATGGAGATGTTCATCGGTCAAGCCAAACGCTCGTTCCAGCTATGGACAGGACAGGAAATGCCACCGGAGGCTGTGAATGTCCTCAAATGAAATCCTCTTTCCCGTTCCGGTTGTTTTCACACTAAAGAACAGCGGCGTTGTGCCGGATCCTGAGACCATGGCCATCGTTCAGCAAGTGCATGGCGACAGAGTGGTTTGGGTGGATCGGGTCGGCTTGACGCCGGATGCCGATGGCCTCGTTACCTCCACCGATTCGCTTACCCTCGGGATCAAAGTCGCTGATTGCGCGGCCCTTCTGTTCACCGATCCGGTTGCGGGCATCAGCGCGGCGGTACATGCCGGCTGGCGTGGCGCTGTGGCCGGCATCCATCGCAAAGCGATTGCCATGATGACAGACGCGGGAGCGGATGTGCATCGCATCCACGCTTGGCTGAGTCCGTGCATCGGAGTGGCGGCGTTCGAAGTTGGAGAGGAAGTCGCCGTGCGATTTCCGGAACGATTTGTGGTGAGAACCGGATTTAAGAAGCCACATGTGGATCTGGCCGGTTTTCTGAAATCCGAATTGTCGGATGCCGGATTGCTCCCGATGAATTTCACTTCCGATGGCCGCTGCACCGTGGAGCATCCTGAACTTTTCTGGTCGTACCGGCGCGAAGCTCAAGATGCCGGCCGCATGATGGCATTGATCACCAACCGACATCCTCAACACGCATGACCAGACAGACTCTCGCCATTCTCGGATCCACCGGTTCTATCGGTACCCAGACGCTGGAAGTGGTGAGGCAGCATCAAGAGCATCTTACGGTAAGGATGCTTACCGCGAACCGAAACTGGCGGCTCTTGGCGGATCAGATCCGTGAATTCCGTCCGGAAGTGGCGGTGATTACGGATTTAACGGCGTATTCGGAGCTCATGAAAGAATCGGGTTTGGGACCAACCCGCCTGCTTTTGGGAGAGCAAGCCGTCTTGGATGCGATTCAGGACACCGAAGCCGATACCGTCGTGAACAGTTTGGTGGGATTTTCCGGCTTTTTCCCGACGCATGCGGCCTTGAACACAGGGAAGCGGGTGGCTCTGGCCAACAAGGAATCGTTGGTGGTGGGCGGAGAGTTGCTGGCGCCATGGCTGGGGCTCGACAAGATGTTGGTCTTGCCCGTGGATTCAGAGCATTCGGCGATACTGCAATGTCTGGCGGGGGAGAGTGTGGAACGGATCGAGAAACTGATCATCACCGCCAGCGGCGGACCGTTCAGAAACCACAGTCTCGAAGACCTTTCCACAGTGAGCGTGAAAGACGCCTTGGCGCATCCGAATTGGTCGATGGGAGCCAAGATCACCATCGATTCATCCACGTTGATGAACAAAGGATTGGAAGTGATCGAGGCGCATTGGCTGTTTCAGTTGCCATTGTCGAAAATCGAAGCCTTAGTGCATCCCCAAAGCATCATCCATTCCATGGTTCAGTTCACGGATGGTTCACTCAAAGCGCAATTGGGCATGCCCGATATGAAAGTTCCTATTCAGTATGCCATCACCTATCCATCGCGGTGGGATCTTGATTCTCCTCGGGTGGATTGGAAAACTGTCAATGAGTTGACCTTCCGGCCGATCGATACCCAGCGGTTTCCCTGTTTCCGATTGGCGATGGAATCTCTCGATGCTGGTGGGTATGCACCGGCGGTGCTGAACGCGGCCAATGAAGTGGCGGTGCAGAGGTTCCTCGATGGCGAAATTCCGTATATTTGCATCTCGTCGTTGGTTGAGTACTGTTTGGAGCAAACGCCGGTGTCTGCATCCATCGATTTGCAGGAACTGGCCCATGTCGATCAGGAAACCCGCCGTCGGGCAATGTTTTACAATCCCTAATACTCCTTAATGGAATCCATTCTTTCCGCTCTAACCACCATCGGTATCTTCATCGGTGCGATTTTCATCCTGGTCCTCATTCATGAATTGGGGCATTTTCTGGCGGCCAAATGGTTCGGCATGCGGGTGGAGCGGTTCTCCATCGGTTTTCCTCCTCGGTTGTTCGGATTCACCAAGGGAGATACCGATTATTGCATATCAGCGACTCCTCTCGGCGGGTATGTGAAGATTTCAGGGATGATCGATGAGAGCATGGATGAATCGTTCATCGAATCGGAGCCGCAGCACTGGGAGTATCGCAGCAAGCCGGTCTGGCAACGGATGGTCGTGATCACCGCAGGGGTCATCTTCAACATGATTCTGGCGTTTGTGATCTACACGGGAATGTTTTTCACTCTCGGCTCTCAGGAAGTGCCGTCATCGAATGTTGGAACCCTGTTCATTCCGGAATCGTCGTTGGCCCACGAGATCGGATTCCGGTCCGGCGATCGTTTGGTGAGTGTGAACGGAAATCGTCCGGAGACCTACAAAGGTGGAAATCTGTTCAGCATGGCCGACCTTACGTCTTCTTCCATCGTATTTCAGGTGGAACGCAACGGTCAAATCTCGGATATCGTCGCACCTGCGGGATTCATCGACAGATTGAACACTGAACGGTCGTTCATTTCGTTGGAGAACGCGCTTCCAAGCCAGATTTCGGCGGTGGTTCCCGGATCGGTCGCAGAAAAATCCGGCATCCAAGGCGGAGACCGAATCATTTCGGTGGATACCCTGGATGTCCATTGGTGGGTTCATCTCACCACGCTGATCAAAGGTAGCGAAGGTGAGTTGACCTTGGGCGTGGTTCGCGGTACCGATACGTTGAGCATCGCTGTGACACCGGAACCGGTCAGCAAAACGTTGGGAATCTATCCGGTGAACCCAGTCGAAACCTTCGGTGTTGTCACCGTCGAATATGGACTTTTCGGTGCCATCGGCGCCGGAGCGATTAACACCTGGGATTCCACCAATGGCATTCTCAGTGGCTTCAGATTGCTCTTTTCGGGGGATGTGTCTCTTCGCGAAAACCTCGGTGGACCGCTGGCCATCGCCAGTGTGACTCGCCAAGCCACCGACCGCAGCGGCTGGGTCGGTTTCTGGACGATCACCGCTTTTTTAAGTATCACCTTGGCCATCATGAACATGTTGCCGATTCCTGTGCTCGATGGCGGACACTTCGTATTCTTAGTCTATGAGGTGTTCGCAAAAAAAGAACCATCCGTCAAATTCCGAATGGTGATGCAGCAGTTCGGTATGGTTCTGGTGATCGGACTCATGATCTTCGTCACATTCAACGACATTCTTCGATTTTTTGGAGGCTGATTTGAAATTCGCGTCAGACGGTTACGATGTGATCGCTTGGGCGATCGGTATTTCAGTGGTATTGGTCATCATCGGCTTTTGGATCGGTTCGTGGCCGAAATGGGTGTTCATCGCGTTGGCGATCTTCACAACCGCTTTCACTCTGTATTTTTTCAGAGATCCCGATCGAGTGAGTCCTACAGATCCGAATCTGATCATTTCACCGGCAGATGGCAAAGTGATTCTGATTCAGCGGGTTTTCGAACCTCAATACCTCAAAGAGGAAGTGACCCAGGTCAGTATTTTCCTTTCACCGATGAATGTCCACGTGAATCGGATTCCGGTATCTGGTGTGGTGGAATTCAAGCGCTATGTGCCCGGTGAATATCTGGTCGCCTGGCATGAAAAGGCATCCGATCTGAACGAGCGTTCCGAATTCGGTGTGCGTCATGCCTCGGGTAAGAAAATGTTTTTCAAACAGATCACGGGATATGTCGCCCGACGCATCACATTCCATCTGAATGAAGGCGATACCGTAGTGGCCGGAGAGCGTTTCGGGATGATGAAGTTCGGCTCGCGAATGGATCTGCTTTTTCCGGATTCGTTCACCTTGGACGTGAAAATCGGTGATGTCACTGTCGCCGGCGAAACCATCTTGGGGAGGGTGTGATGAGCACGGTCAAAGAACGCTATAACAGCCGCATCAAACCCCGGTTTCAGAAGCCGATTCCACGAGGCGTTGTCCCGAGTTTTTTCACCTTGATGAATCTGTTCTGCGGATTCATGGCCATTGTGATGATTTCCGAGGGGAAGCTTGTCAATGGCGCGTGGTTGATTGTTTTCGCCGGTGTATTCGATGGCTTGGATGGGTTCATGGCCCGCCTCACCAGCTCGTCCGGACAGTTCGGCGCCGAGCTTGATTCGTTGAGCGATGTGGTGTCATTTGGCGTGGCTCCGGGGTTACTTCTGTACAAATACGGACTTTTCGCTCTTTCCCAACCCGTCGGAATGTTATTGGCGGCGCTTCCGGCTCTGTGCGGTGCCATTCGCTTGGCACGCTTCAATGTGGAGACCAAGGTGGCGGAATCTCCTGATTTTTTCCGAGGAATGCCTATTCCTGTTCAGGCCGGCATGATCGTTTCGTTCTATCTGTTTTTCCGCGATGTGCCCGAATGGTTCCTTTTCCTTGAAAACGGACTGAATCAGGTCTTGATTCCGATGTCCATCATCTTATCGATCATGATGGTCAGTTCCATTCCTTTCGATAAACTCCCACGCTTCAAGCGCGGTTATCCGGTCGATAAAATCAAAGTGTATTGGTTCGCCGCGTCCAGCTTTCTTGTGATCTTCTTCCGTGAAGACGGATTGATCATCGCGATGATCGCATACATTGTCAAAGGAATGCTCACCGGACTCCGCCACTTTTGGAAGGATTTCATGAGCGATGAGGCTCCACTGACTGAAGACTAACGCTTAGCGGTACTCTGACTCGGTTCGAATTGGATGAATTCCATCGTCTGGTACGCGTTGGAACCGATGTACATCAACATCCGGTTGAAGTCTTCTGCAGGCATGTATCCGTTCGATTGAAGGATGAGTTCCCCTTTCGAATCCAGGAAGAGCATGGTCGGGTAAGAGCGGATTCCGAATTTTTTGGCGAATTCACGCTGTGTGAGTGATTCACCGTCGAATATGACAACCTCGTCGGATTCCGCGTTCAGACCAACGGTCAGAAACAACTCATGAGCGGTTTGGCGAACGGTGGAATCTGGATAAACGGTATCCGTCATTTTCTGGCAATACGAGCACCAATCGGTATAGACATTCACCAGTATCTTTTTCTGTGAGGATTTGGCGAGCGCAAGACCCTCTTCGATACCGATCCATCGGATTTCGGGTGCAGGACGCAGATCCTCTCCATCTCTCACACAAGACACGGAAATCAGAAAACAAATGATGAGCTGTGGAAATCTCATGCCTCTAAGGTAGTGCTACCTCGGTCGATAATCCGGCATTACGCTCAATGTTTAGCGTTTTTTTTCAAATGCCGAATTGCAGTCCGACCGTGTGCGTGAATCCGAACCCGGCGTCGAAAGGTACCATGGCGTAACCGAAGCGGAAACCTTGCCAGGTAAGGGACATACCGGCACCGAACGGGCGGCGTGTGTCTCCGGATCTGACTCCGCTGTGGAAAGAAAGGATATCGGATACCGTGACAGTTACGGCGGCAGAGACATAGGCCTCGTCTTCGAAAGGCACATGGAAGTCTGTGGCTGTACTGATCAGAATGGGGATTTCAGAGGATCCTTTGACCGAAAATTGCAGGATGTCGGCTGCGATTCCGGTTCTCCAAATCCTGGGCAGAGGAGAGGATTCGATGCCGAGGGGATCCATATTGCCAAGGTGGGAAACCGCGGAGCCGAGTCGGATGCGGTCGTCGGCCAGGCGCAGGGCGGTACCGGCGCCGAGGCTGTAGCCTGCGGCTGATCTGTCGAAGAGTTGCTCTGACAGGAGGGAGGCGTTCATGCCGATGGACAGATTTCCGAACTGGGCGGCATAACCGCCTGTGAACGCCAGATATGTGACTCCAAACGTGCCATCTGAAGGGCCAGGTTGCCGCCGGGCTTCGATGTCGCTGATGGAGGAGGAAAGCACGCCGAGTCCGATGGTTCCAAGCCGTGTGGGTGCGACCCACGCGGCTGTTCGGTTATATGCGCCCTCCAGCCAGAAGGTGTTGGAAAGGCTCACCGACGAAGCGGATTCAAAGCCCATGAGCGCGGGGTTTGCGAAGAGCGTAGCCGCCCCCCGCGTGGACGCGGTCATGGTTTCGGCCGAGGCCAGTTGCGTGGGGTCGGTGCCGATAGATAGGAAGCGTAGGCCGCCATCCGCCTGAGCCAGCGTCAGTGTTGGAAAGAGTAGCAGAATGAAGAGGAAACGTTTGTTCATAACTGGAAACGGAATGCGATCTGATGAATGAGGCTGATTCCCGCGGGCTCGGTGGCCAAAGTGTAATCCAGAGAAGGAGCGAAACGGTCGTGAGGAAGGAGCAGGCTGAAGCCGCCCGAGATCCGTGAATCGCTTTGGTAACCCAACCGCAAACGGATGCGATCGTGGGCGGACCATTGTCCCCCGATTCTTGCAATCGTCGCGGCGTTGGTCACATTGAGCTGCTCGGTGACGATGATCGGTGTTCCGAGCGAGGTGCTCACCGAGGTGGAACTGTATGATGCGAATAACGCGCGACGCTCGAGCTCGGCGTAAGTCGTGAGTCCGGTTGGCGCGTGGACATATTCCAATCCGGCTTTGAGTCTGAGCGGGAATTTGTCGATCTGCTGGTTCGAGCCCACGGTTCCGTATAATTCCTGGGTATTCCAGGTGTACGATCCGATCAGATCCTGTACCGTGATGCCGAATGCGGTGCTTGGGGTCAACTGACGTCGTAATCCGATGTCTAATGCCACGGATGTCGCCGGATCCACATTGTTGCCATAATCCGCCATGCTGAATTTGATTCCGGCACCTATTTGCGTTTTCTGGCCGATTCGGATTCCGAATTGAGTGAAAATCTGGGCTTCATAGATGCCGAATCGTTCAGTTGGATAGCCTGATACCGTACGGCCATCGAATCCATCCACCCCGCTGTACACCAACCCTATCGTCAATCCAGCCGTCGGCGGAAGCGACGTCGTGAAGGAGATGGCGCTCAGCTTACGGTCGAACGCCATCGCCGCAGTGCTTAATTCGACCTGCTTGCTTCCGGCGTTGGCCGCCAAAGCCGGATTGAAATAGCTCATCCCTGCGTCGCCCGATGCCGTCAGCGCATTTCCCATCGACGCCGCATACGCCGAGTGTCCGATCCGGAACGGCGCTCCGGCGAATTGCGCAGTGACCATAGTCGGAATCGCAATCAGTAAGAGGAAAAGCGTGAGTTTCATCAGTCGAGCACCAGGATTTTGCCGTCGTACACTTTGCCGCCCGTGCTCACTCTGTAAAAAATCGGCCCATTGGCCACGTTTCTTCCCGCGCTGTCCAATCCATCCCATTCCGCTTCATACACACCCTCACCCACAGGGCGCGATTGCAAGGTCGTGCGGATTGTCCGGATGGGATTCATCCCGAAATCATAGAAATTCACGGTGATGTCGTCGCCGGTTTGGGCTTCGAATCGGATCCGGACCACATCGTGCTGACTCCGGCTGTACGGATTGGGGTATGCGTACGCCGAAACATTCCGGCTCACTGCGCCGGTATGGATGTTTCCTCCCGAAAGAGGGAAATCGATGCGTTGGATGATCCAGCTGAGGCCGGCATCCGTGGTGGAAAGCAATCCGTCGCTGGTGCCGATGTACACTCGGCTTGAGGTGGTCGCCACGGCACGGAACGAGGCGTCCGATTTGAGGCGCGCGTTGTGCGACTGGATGTTGGTTTGTTGCTCCCAAGTGAGTCCGTTGTCGCGGCTGATGAACAGATCGAATTCGCCGGCCGCAATGATGGTGTTTCCCCAGAAACCCACATCATTGATGCGTTCGCCTTTCAGATAGCGCGTGAAGGTGCGTCCGCCATCGGTTGTCGATACCAATCCTTGCGATTCGCCCGTGCCGGTGATCCAGTTCGTCATCCACACCGCTTGGGTGATCGGATGCTGCCTGATGCGGATGATCCAATTTCCCATCAGTGAGTTCGATGAGCTTCCAGAGCGTACATGACGCCAACGGATGGAATCGGCAGGAGCAGTAAGCGCGTTGTCGGAGATGTTCACACCGCCCGCGGTTCCGGCCCAGACCCGCCCTTGGCGGTCGATCATCACGCTGAATCCCAGGAAATTCTGCCATCCGTTGCGATATTTCGGGAGGTTTGGGGAATTCGCCTGCGGAACCCGTGGATCGAAGTAGAAATCATACGTCTGCTCGGGAACCAACGAATCGAGCTCGGTGGGCGGCAAAAGCAGCCGTTGCCAAGTGTGGCCGAAATCCGTGGATCTGCGGATTCCCGAGGCCCAGGATGCCGTGAAAATCACATCCCCGCGGAAATCGACATTGTACGGTGGGGATTGTTCCGGTACGATGATCGGAAGTACGTTGATGGTCCGGTTTCCGTAGATGAGCGTGGTCTGGTCGTTTCGGTCCAAGGGCGGACTCACAAACCGCCACGAATCGCCTCCATCCGTGGAAATGTAGAATCCCATGGCTGTCTGGATGGACGACCCGCTCACTTCTTTGGAGAAGCCGAGTCCGGCCACGATGGTGTCTTGCGCCAAAGCGATGGAGAACAACCGTCCGTTGCCTTTCACCACGGAATCTGCCGATTCGGCCAAGAACCAAAAGTCGGAATGGCCGATGTTGCGGGTCAGTGACGGACCCACCCAGATCGTGTCTCCATAGGCCGCCATGTTCGAGATGCTGTTCTGGATGAAGGGGTTGGATAGTTCGGGTCGGGGACCGAAAATCTGCGCGTTCAAAAGGCTCGGAAAACCCAGGAGAATCAGAACGGTCAGTGATTTCATGGGACGAACCTCATGGTGGCTGTGAGGGTGTCGCTGGAAGCGCCGAACCGGTCGATGGCGTAGTATTTCAGTGTGTAGGTGTCGGGATTGTTGGAAGCGCTGATCACGAAACGGCGCGTGAAGAGGCTGTCGCCGGCGGCCAAATCCCCGCTTTCATTCACCAATCCGTTATCGAACAGTTGGAAAGGCGAGCCGGTGAGGGCCACGCCGTTCGCACCGCGGATGATCACATTCACCCGATCGATCAGATTCTGTCCGTTCGGATGGCTCACTTTCGCTTTCAGGTCGAACGCCTGGTTTCCGGAGTTTGGAATGATGACCGTGGCTGGTGTTTGTTGAAACAGCAGGACAGGGCGGCCGGTGGAAAACCCGGTGATCTTGAGCGTGCCTGACACTCTGTTCGAAACAGGTTGGTTTTTGTCGATGAGGATCACATTGATGGCGAATTCCTCCACACTGGTGGTGGATGTGGGAATCTGCAAGGAATGGCTGAATTGGTCTTTGGCCGGGTTCGCTGTGCTCATGGGAGCGTCGAAGAAAATGGCTTCCGTTGATTTTCTGACAACGATGAGACGGGGGTGGATCTCGGAGGAGCCGTTTCGGAGCCGGATGCTGATCAGGACGGTCACCGTGGTATCTTTCACCGTTTGGGAGGGATTGAACGTGACCAGCGAGGGAGACAGGGTCAAGGCGGTCAATTGGTTATCGGAAGGATGGGCTGTGGGCAGACCTGGCTCGGAGTCGCACGAGAGGATGAAAATCGCCGCCACAATAGAAAAAAACCATAACCGCTGCATCTTTCAAGTATAACCAAATTTGCAATTCGTTGCCTATTGCAATAATTTCCGAGCAGAATGAAACACATCCTTTCGAACAAATCCTGGTGGTGGCTGATCGCGTGAAGCGGTACGGCAGATGGTGTGTTCCTAAAAAACAAAGACCTTTTTGCAAGCCCGCTTCAGATATTCTGATGCGGGCTTTTTCATGCTATGACATTTGAACAATTTTCGACCTTGGCGGTCTCATATACGGCGATTCCGGTACATCGTACCCTGCTGTCGGACATCCGTACGCCGGTATCCTTGTATCTGAGTATCCGCAAGGAAGCCCGGAATCCGTTTTTGCTGGAATCGGTGGAAGGCGGGGAGCACCTGGCGCGGTATTCGTTCATCGGGCGAAACCCGTATCAGACGTTGCGTTTGCATGCTGGAAAACTCACCGTGGAGCGCGATAACGCCATCCGCAGTTACTCGGCCGATCACTATTATGCGCAGCTCAAGCGGCTCACCACGGAATATTCCGAGCCCAAAGTGGCGGATCTGCCACGTTTCACCGCCGGGGCGGTCGGTTTTTCGAGTTACGACACGGTCCGTTTCACCGAACATCTGCCGAATGTGCCGCCCGATGAGTTGAATCTGCCCGATGCGGTATGGGCGTTTTATGATGAAGTGTTCGCCTTCGACCATGTGAAACACCGGGTGATCCTGATCAAGACCGTGCGCTTGAAACCTGGCGATTCCGACCTGAAATCGCTCTACCAAGGCGCGCAGCAGGCATTGGACAACATGCAGGCGGTGGTGGAATCGCCCATGGGCGGAACCGAGCCGTTCACGCTTTCCGAGCAGCCTCTGGCCAGCAATACCACTCCGGAGCGGTTTCATGACATGGTGAAAACCGCGCAAAAGCACATCTACGAAGGGGATATTTTCCAGGTGGTGCTCAGTCAGCGGTTCAGCAAAGGGTTCACGGGCGACCGGTTCATGCTGTATCGGGCGCTAAGGATGGTGAATCCGTCGCCGTATCTCTTTTATTTGGATTTCGACGGATTCGCCTTGGTCGGCTCATCGCCGGAAGTGCTGGTTCGTGTGCAGGATGGAAACGCCGAAGTGCTTCCCATCGCCGGAACGCGCAAACGTGGCGCCACCGAAGAAGAGGATCTCGCACTGGAATTGGATCTGTTGGCCGATCCGAAAGAGCTTTCCGAGCATGTGATGCTCGTGGATCTGGGAAGAAACGACCTGAGCCGGATATGCGAACCCGGATCGGTGAATCTGGTTCGCGACAGGATCATCGTCCGCTATTCCCACGTGATGCACATCGTGAGCGACGTGCGCGGGCGTTTGGCCGCGGATCAGACCGCCGTCGATGCGCTGCAATGGTGTTTCCCGGCCGGAACGGTGAGCGGCGCTCCCAAAGTGCGGGCCATGGAGATCATCGATGCCTTGGAACCCACCAAGCGTGGTCCTTATGCCGGTGCGGTTGGATATTTTGACTTTTCCGGAAACATGGACACCTGCATCGCGATCCGCACCATGGTCGCCACGAACGACAGAGTGTACATCCAGGCCGGAGCCGGCATCGTGGCCGATTCCGTGCCACAGAACGAATATGACGAAACTGTGAATAAAGCCGGCGCACTGGTTCAAGCCTTGAGCGTCGCACTGACCATGACCTCATGACCATCCTATCCGGTATAACTCCATCCGGCCGATTGCATATCGGCAATTACTTCGGGGCCATGAAGCAGCATATCGCGCTTCAGAACCAAGGCGAAGCCTATTATTTCATCGCCAATTACCATGCGCTCACTTCGCGCCATGACGGCGGGCTCATGCGCCAGCATACGCTCGACATCGCCATCGATTATCTCGCGCTTGGGCTGGATCCATCCAAATGCGTGTTCTTCATGCAGAGCGACGTGCCTCAGGTCACGGAATTGGCCTGGATTCTCGGAACTCTGTGTCCGGTGAGCCTTATGGAAAAAGCGGTGTCTTACAAAGACAAAGTCGCCCAAGGACTTAGCGCCAACGTGGGCCTCTTCACCTATCCCATCCTTCAGGCGGCGGATATCCTGATCTACCATTCCGATATCGTTCCGGTGGGAGCCGATCAGAAGCAGCATATCGAAATCACGCGCGACCTGGCCATCAAACTCAACAACACCTATGAAGGCGAGTATCTGAGGCTTCCGGATGCGATGATCGTGAAGGAAGTGGCGACAGTTCCAGGCGTGGACGGACGAAAAATGTCCAAATCCTACAACAACACCATCGGCATCTTCGATGAGGGAAAAGAGCTCAAAGAGAAGGTGATGTCCATTCAGACGGATTCGACTCCGCTTGAAGAGCCGAAGAATCCGGATACCTGCAATGTGTTCGCATTGATCCGCCTGGTGGCGGATGAATCCACCTCAGCCGACATCGCCGCGAAATACCGAGCAGGCGGATATGGATACGGACATGCGAAAAAGGAGCTCTTAGGTCTTCTGGAGGCTTATTTTCAGGTCGCCCGTGAGCGCAGGAAACAGTTGCTGAGTGATGAGAACGCTGTTCTGGAGATTCTCAGGGACGGCGGCGGGAAGGCGCGCGAACGCGCCGAATCGGTGATGGCGCCCATCCGCCAAGCCACAGGCATTCTCAGGAGTTTTTGACACATGATCTTGATCATCGACAATTACGACAGTTTCACATACAATCTGGTTCATCTGGTCGCCCAACACACGCCTGAATACCGCGTGGTGCGTAACGACGCGCTTTCGGTGGATGAGATTCGGAAACTGGCTCCGGAGAAGATTTTGTTGAGTCCGGGTCCGGGTCGACCCGAAAACGCCGGCGTAATGCCGGAGGTGATCCGTCAACTCGGTGCCACGACTCCCATTCTGGGTGTCTGCCTGGGACATCAAGCCATCGGCTTGGTCTATGGCGGCGATGTGGTTTATGCTGCATCGCTGATGCACGGAAAAACCTCCGACATCCATCACGATGGAAAACGGATTTTCGCGGATGTCCCGCAAGGCTTCACCGCCACCCGCTACCATTCCTTAGTGGTGAGCCGTGAGCATCTTCCAGATACGCTTCACATCACCGCCGAAACGAATGACGGCGTGATCATGGGACTCCGGCACAATACCCATCCTGTGGAAGGCATCCAATTCCATCCGGAGAGCATACTCACAGTGGAAGGTCCGCGGCTGATCAAAAACTGGTTGGAGTCATGAGTTTCATAACGATTCTGCACAAACTCGCCGACAGTGAGGATCTGACCTCTGACGAGGCCGCATCCGCGCTGAAATCCATTATTTCCGGGGAAATTCCGGAAAGCCAGATCGCCGCGTTCCTGTTCGGGATGCGGGCCAAAGGGGAGAGGATCCATGAATTGACCGCGTTCGTGAAGGTGATGCGGGAAGCCGCTGTCGCGGTGGATGTGGACATCACCGGCGCGGTGGATGTGTGCGGAACCGGCGGCGATCATTCGGGAAGTTTCAATATTTCGACCACCGTCGCTTTTGTGGTGGCTGGGGCGGGAGTTCCGGTCGTGAAGCACGGAAATCGCAGCATTTCGAGCAGCAGTGGCAGCGCGGATGTTCTCGAAGCTCTTGGAGCCATAGCGATGCTGGAAAAAGACAAGGCCGAGCACGTCTTTCGGCAGACCGGAATCACCTTTCTATTCGCGCCGTTGTACCATCCGGCGATGAAGCATGTGGGCGCGGTGAGGAGATCGTTGGGGATCCGCACGTTTTTCAACATCCTGGGTCCGTTGCTGAATCCGGCGGGTGTGAAACGCCAGATCATCGGCGCGTACAGCCGCGAAACCGCATCCACCATGGCCCAGATCCTGGTGCACCTTGATACCGAGGCCGCTGCAACGGTCTATTCGCACGACGGGATCGATGAGCTTTCCACGACCTCGCTTTCCGATGTGTTCGAGGTGCGGGGACGCTTGCTCGCATCGCCCTATCATCTCGACGCCGAGCATGTCGGGTTTCCGAGGGCGACCACCGACGATCTCAAAGGCGGAGACGCACTCCATAACGCCCGCATCCTGCAAGGCATCCTAGCGGGAAGCGGAACTCAGGCCCAGGAGCACGTCGTGCTACTGAATGCGGGAAAAGCCATCGAATTATCGGGCAAGGCCGAAACCTTGGACCAAGGCATCGCCCTGGCCGAGGAAAGTCTTCGCTCGGGCGCGGCTCAGAACACCTTGAACGCGTTCATCCGGGCCAGCCAATGACCATTCTCGACCGCATCATCGCCCAGACCAAGGAAGACCTGGCCAAGCGCAAACGAAGCATCGGAATCGCCGATTTCGGGGATTTCGAGGATTATCATCGCCCGCGTCGTTCCTTGAAAGACGCACTGAGAGGGCAGGATGTCCGGATTCTGGCCGAAATCAAGAAAGCGTCGCCTTCGAAAGGGCTGATTCGGGAAGATTTCGATCCGCAGCGCATCGCCGCGCAGTATCAGGAAGCCGGAGCCGCCGCCATCAGCGTGCTCACGGATGAGCCGTTTTTCCAAGGGAAAGGGGAGTATCTGACTGCGGTATCGCGCGAGGTGAGCATTCCGGTGTTGCGGAAGGATTTCATCGTGGATGAGTATCAGATTCAGGAAGCGAAAGGCTGGGGTGCGGATGCGATCTTGCTCATCTCCACGGTTCTGAGCGCTTCCCAGTTATCCGAACTGCATCATGCCGCCACCGAAGCGGGCCTGGAATGTCTGGTGGAAGCCTACGACGCGGCCGACACCTCCCGCATCGATTTCTCCCAAGTCGCCATTTTCGGCGTGAACAACCGCGATCTTCGCACCTTCGAAGTGGATGTGCATCGAGGCGTGGCTTTGCTGAACACTGCGCCACCCGAGGTGGTGAAAGTGTCGGAAAGTGCGATCACGAGTCCTGCCGATCTCGAGTATTTGCGTGAACATCACATCGACGCCGCGCTGATCGGAGAACATTTCATGCGCCAAAACCACCCCGGCGAGGCGCTAACACAAATCCTAAGACGTTAACCACATGCTTGCCGACCCTGATTACCGAGTTCAGACCAAAATCTGCGGCCTCACCCGCTTGGAAGACGCCCGTTTCGCATCAGGTGCCTTAGCCGATTTTCTCGGCTTCATCGCGACCCCCGCCAGTCCCCGATTCATAGCCGCGGAAAAAGTGAAAGAGATCATCAACTGGGTTCATGGACCCAAAACCGTGGCGGTGTTCATGAATCAACCTCTTGATGACGTGAATGAGTATGTCGCGGCATCTGGTGTAGCCATGATCCAGCTCCATGGTGATGAATCACCCGCCTACATCAGCCTGTTGAACAAACCCGTGATCAAGGCGATCGCCATCCCGAAAGGGTGCACCCGCGTGCAGTTGGATGCGATGGTTCAGCCGTATGTGGGAAGCGTGTCCTATTTCCTGTTCGACACCCTCAAGGATGGAAAATCGGGCGGAACAGGAGAGACGTTCGATTGGGATCTGCTCATCGATTACGATCCGGGAGTTCCATTCTTCGTGTCGGGCGGACTCTCCGCCGCCAATGTCGGAGATGTGATGGAGCGGGTGGCTCCCTTCGGAGTGGATGCGTCGAGCAAGCTCGAAGTGACACCCGGAATCAAGGACTTGGCGAAAATCAGTGCTTTTTTTGAATCCATAGAATCCATGTATCCATGAGTGAAACGTATACCGCCCCGAACAAATCGGGGTATTTCGGTGATTATGGCGGAAAATTCGTGCCAGAGATCCTGATTCCTGCCTTGGTCGAATTGGAAGAGGCATACACCGCCGCACAGCATGATCCCTCGTTCGCCTCCGATTATGTGAACCTGCTTAGGGATTATGTGGGCCGTCCCACACCGCTTACCTTCGCCGAGCGGCTCACAGCCCATTACGGCAAAGGCCGAATCTATCTCAAGCGCGAAGATCTCTGCCACACGGGTGCGCACAAGATCAACAACACCATCGGGCAGGTTCTGCTGGCCATGCGGATGGGCAAGAAGCGGATCATCGCCGAGACGGGCGCTGGCCAGCATGGTGTGGCCACTGCCACTGTCTGCGCCAAATTCGGACTCGAGTGCGTCGTGTACATGGGCGTGGAAGACACCGTTCGCCAGAAATTGAATGTGGACAGGATGCGTCTGCTCGGCGCCACCGTGGTTCCGGTGCACAGCGGATCCAAAACGCTGAAAGACGCGACGAACGAGGCCATCCGCGATTGGGTGACGAACGTGGACACCACGTTCTACATCATCGGTTCGGTGGTCGGTCCGCATCCGTATCCGATGATGGTCCGGAATTTCCAACGCATCATCGGAGATGAGACGAAACGTCAACTCTTGGAAGCTGAAGGGAAACTGCCTGATGTGGTGATCGCCTGCGTGGGTGGCGGATCGAATGCCATGGGGATTTTCTACCCGTTCATCGACGATGCATCCGTGCGTCTGATCGGCACCGAGGCTGGCGGACACGGCGTGAACAGCGGGCAGACTGCCGCCACCTTCGCCAAAGGCTCGCCAGGCGTGCTGCACGGCTCTCTGAGCTATCTGCTTCAGACGGAGGAGGGTCAGATCGCCTTGGCCCATTCCATCAGCGCAGGGCTCGATTACCCGGGTGTAGGACCCGAGCACTCGCACCTGTTCGATCTAAAGAGAGTGAGTTACGTGCCTGTGAACGACGATGACGCCATGGCCGGTGTGCAACGTGCAAGCCAATTGGAAGGCATCATTCCCGCGATCGAAACCGGTCATGCCTTCGCCTACCTGGAGACCCTGATGCCGACCACCTCCGCAGACGATCTGATCGTCATCAATTGCTCGGGTCGAGGCGATAAAGACATGGGCACCATTTCCAATTATTTCTTCCCATGAGCCGAATTCAAAACGTTTTCAATCAAAAGCCGGATGAACTGGTTTTCAGCCTGTTTCTCACAGCCGGGTTTCCGGAAATCGGATCCACAACGGATCTCGTGCTTGGCGCTGAAGCCGCCGGAGCCGATATCATCGAGCTGGGCATGCCTTTCAGCGATCCCCTGGCCGACGGACCCACCATCCAATACGCCTCTGACGTGGCGATCGCCAACGGCGTCACCATCCGCCATATTCTTCAGACAGTGACGGACATCCGCAAATCAAGCGCCATTCCGATCGTGCTGATGGGGTATGTGAATCCGGTGATCCGGTACGGTTTCGATGCGTTTTTCAAGGATGCCGCCGAGGCCGGTGTCGATGGTGTCATCCTTCCGGATGTGCCCGTCGAAGAATCCGATAAGGTGATGCGCTTATGCGCAGAAAACGGACTCGATTTCATCTTCCTGGTGGCGCCAAACACCACGGATGAACGCATGCGCAGGATCGATTCCTTGTCCACCGGGTTCGTGTATTGCGTATCGGTGACCGGTGTTACCGGCTCGAGAGATGGGGGCGATGTGAGCCGATCTGTGGAGAAATTCAAGGAAAGAGTCCGTCAAAATGTGACACGGAATCCCATACTGGTTGGTTTCGGTATCAAATCGCATGAGGATGCGAAACGCATTGCATCCGGATTCAATGGCTTTATCATTGGGAGTGCGCTGATCGAGACGATCCGGTCCGCGTACCCAGACCCGAGCTGGAAAGAGAAGGTCTTCCAATTTGTGCGAACCGTGAAGCACGGCAATTAAAATGTCATTCCAATGAAACGTATCCAATTTTCACTCATCATGCTCGCAGTGATTCTGATGGGTTGCGGTGGCGACTATCGGGATGCCGCCATCGGCGGTGTTTCCGAGGTGTTGGTGGTCGTCGACAGCTCCCGAGTCTCCGGTCCTATTGGCGACGCTCTGCGATCCACATTGGGCCGATTCATCCAGACCATTCCGCGTGGCGAACCCCGGTACGATCTGCAATTCCGAACTATCCGTACCAATGAGGATCTCAAACAGCATCAGAAGCACAAAAATCTGGTGTTGGTGTCGCATTTGGAAGACAGCTCCAATGTCGGGAAATATGTGAATTCCCTGCTGAGCGAATCCGTGAAGCAAAGAATCCGCAACGGTGAGCAGTATGTGTTTTCGTTGAAAGACCGCTGGTACCGCGACCAATGGATCACCATTTTCATGGCCAACAACGAGGCGGAACTGCCGGGAGTGATCCGCGACCATGAAGAACAGGTTCTTCAAAGTCTGTACTCCGTTGAAATCGTGCGTCACGAATTCGACGTGTATCGCAGAGGCGAGCAGACGGCCTTGGCCGACAGTCTGTTCAATGCGAAGGGATTCAGTTTCCGAATCCAGCATGATTACAAGATCGGCATCGACACCACCGATTTCATGACGTTTCGCCGTTATCTTGAGGACAACGACCGTTGGATATGGATTCATTGGATGGAGAACGTGGTGAGTCTGGATCATGTGAACACGACTTGGATCAACGCCAAGCGCGACTCTCTGAACCAGCTCTATTTCCGTGGAACCCGCGAAGACGCGTATGTCACCACCGATTACCGCCGGGCGTTGGAATCCAAACTCATCAACTTGAACGGGCGCCGAGCTTATGAGATGAGAGGCATCTGGATCATGTCCGATCAGTCGATGGGCGGCCCCTTCGTCTGCTACGTGATCTATGATCAGGCCCAGAAACGGCTCTATTTCATGGAATATGGTCAGTTTTCGCCCAAATTCAAGCAACGACGCTTCGTGTATCAGTTCGATGTGATGGCGCGCAGCTTCCGAACCACGTCCACCTTGTGAAACCGAGCCTGGCGTTCATTCACGAAGCGCTTGATCTGAGGCGCGAACACCAGCGGTTCCGGCACGTGGTGTCGGTTGACGCCTCAACCGTGAATTTCTGCTCGAATGATTATCTGGGATTAAGCACCCATCCCGCTCTCATCCAAGCCTCGCTTCGTGCGGTGACCGAAGCCGGCACAGGCTCTGGCGCATCGCGTCTGGTTTCCGGCACCTCGCAGTCCCATCTGACGCTGGAAAGGGAACTGGCGGAATTCACAGGTCGGGAAGCGGCCCTATTGTTCAACTCCGGTTATCAGTTGAACACCTCGGTGTTGCCGGCCATCGCCGACCGCTCCGCAATCCTCTATCTGGATAAGCTGAATCATAACAGCCTGTATCAGGGAGCGTTGCTGTCGAAGGCCAAGATCCGTCGCTACCGGCATTGTGATATCGGGCATCTGGATCAGCTCCTCGCCGAAGACGCCCACCTCGACACCCTCAAACTCATCGTCACCGAATCGGTTTTCAGCATGGACGGGGATGTGGCCCCGATCGACGCGTTGGTCGCGCTCGCCGACCGGCATCACGCCGTTCTGATGGTGGACGAGGCCCATTCCATCGGACTTTTCGGTGATCAGGGACGCGGACTTTGCCATGGAAATTCCGGAGTCGACATCGTGATCGGGACCTTCGGCAAAGCCTTCGGATCGTTTGGCGCCTTCGTGGCCTGCGAAGGGGAGATGCGTGATTACCTGGTCAATTTCTGCGGCGGATTCATCTACACCACCGCCCTGCCGCCTGCCGTTGTCGCCGCCACACTCGCCGCCACGCGACTGATGCCAAGCCTCGATGTGGCGCGCCGCACCGTGCTCGATCATGCTTCCAAACTCCGCTCGGGCTTGGTATCGCTCGGATTCGACACCCGCGGCTCGAGCAGCGCCATCATCCCCGCCATCATCGGCGATGATGGCGACGCCCTCGCCGCATCCGAAGCCTTAGCTCGAGCCGGTTTCCTGGTCCAGGCGATTCGTCCACCCACCGTCGAAGAGGGAACCGCCCGATTGCGGTTCACCGTGAATGCGGCGCACACCTCGGCTCACATCGAAGCGTTGCTTCTGGCATTGGCCTCCCGATGAACCGCGAATGGCTTTTCATCCACGGTTGGGGGTACGACGCGTCCGCTTGGGATTCCTGGCTGGAACGGCTTCACCCGGAAGACACCGTGGCCTGCTTCGACCGCGGCTACTTCGGAAAGCCCACCCACGCCGCATTCACCACGTCCAAGCCACGCATCTTGGTGACCCATAGCCTGGGTCAGTCGTTCTACGACCCCGAAACCATGGGCGTACCCGATGTCTGGGTGCTGATTTCCGGATTCGAGCGGTTCGCGGATAATGATTCCGAACGCCGGGTGACCCGTACAATGAGGCAGCGCCTCGTCACCCATTCCGCGGAGGTGCTTGCCGCATTCTACGCCAATTGCGGTGATGCTGAGCGCCCGGTTCCCCCGAATCCGGATACGGAACGGCTCACCTCCGATCTGATCCTTCTGGAAGAAAGCGAAGCGTCAATTTCCGTCATGCGTCAGTGCCGAAAAATGGTTATCCTTCATACCCGTCATGATCGGATCGTACCGATCGAACGGGTGGAGCGCCTCGGATTTCCTGTAGTCATTCATCCCGGCGGTGCCCATTCCTTTCCATTCTTAGAGCCTCAGTGGTGCTTGGAGATTCTGAAACCGTTGTCAGTGTGAAACCCGATGTGGCCGCATCGTTCAGCTCGGCTGCGCATCAGTACGACCTGTATGCGACGGTTCAGCGCAAAGCCGCCAACCGTTTAGTGGAATTCATCCAGCCTTTCGCACGGTTCGTAGACGGACCCGTACTCGAATTCGGCTGCGGCACCGGGTTCATCACCGAGCGCACCGCGAAACTTTGGCCTCACCTACCGCGGGAAGTCACCGATATTTCAGAAACCATGCTAGAAGTCTGCCAAGCCAAGTTGGCCAACAAGCTGCCTGAGCATACCGTTTTCCGCACACTCGACATCCAAGACTTGTCGGCGCCCTCGCATTACGGACTGATTCTTTCCGGCCTCACCGTGCAATGGATAAGTGATTTGCCCACTACGCTTAAAAGTCTGGGTCAGTCGCTCAAACCCGGCGGACTCATCGCCGTGTCGTATTTCAACAACAAGAGTTTTCCGCAATGGAAGTCGCTTTGCAAAGAAGCCAAAGTGCCGTTCACGGGAAATCCGCTTCCCAAAGTGGATGTGGCCACTCACTTTGGATTCAAGTATAAGACATTGGTTCTCAATGAGATATGCAAAGAGACTTACGAATCACCCTTGGATTTTTTCACGAATCTGAAGCGGATCGGTGCCGATGTGAAAGCGAATCAGCAATCATCTCCCAACGGATCAGTCCGCAAAATCCAAGAGGTTTGGTTATCCAAACGCCGGCGGGAATTCACCATCACCTATGGAATCACATATGCCATCATTCAGAGATTGGCCTGAGCGGATTTGGGTTGCGGGGACCGACACGAACGTCGGAAAAACCGTGGTATCCGCGGCCCTGGTCAAGCATTTGAACGCCTCGTATTGGAAGCCTGTGCAAACGGGCACGGATCAGGACGACGACACCGCCACGGTTCGCGCTCTCACCGGATTCGATCCGTCGAAGTTTCTCGAGTCATCGCTTCGTTTCAAGGCTCCGCTCTCACCGAATCAGGCGGCGGAATTGGAGGGCAAGTCCATCGCCATGCGCGACATCAAGCTGCCGAATCATCACGGTCGATTGGTGATGGAAGGAGCCGGCGGCCTGTTGGTTCCGCTCAACAACCATCGGACCATGCTGGATCTGATGCGATTTTATGCCGCGCCTGTGGTACTTGTGTCCCGCACCGGACTCGGAACCTTGAACCACACCTTCCTTTCGCTGCATCTGCTGCGCGAAATAAGGCTTCCCATTTTGGGAGTGGTCTTGGTGGGCGAACCAAAACCGATGAACCGACGGGATATCCACGAGATCGGGAAAGTCCGCATCCTCGCTGAAATCCCATGGATGGATCCCATCGATCTGGACCGCATCACCTTTGAGTAAATCGAACATCTGGCATCCGTTCACGCCGCTATCGGCAGCTATCGAGCCCCTGATGGTGGTGAAAGGGCAGGGGTCTGTGCTCACGCTGGAAGACGGACGCGAACTCATCGACGGCATATCAAGCTGGTGGGTGAATCTTCATGGACACTCCAATCCGCATATCGCGAAAGCGATCGCCACGCAGGCGGAAACCCTGGAACATGTCATTTTCGCCGGCTACACGCACGAACCGGCCGAGCGATTGGCCATATCCTTGTGCGAATTACTGCCTGAGAGGTTGAATCGGGTCTTTTTCAGTGACAATGGCTCCACCGCGGTTGAAGTCGCCCTGAAAATGGCGTGGCAATACTGGCGCAATCAGGAGAATCCGGGTCGAAACCGCATCCTCGCCTTTGACAACGCCTATCATGGCGACACCTTCGGTGCGATGGCGGCCGGATCGAGATCCGAGTTCTCCGCCGCGTTCGAGCCCTTGCTGTTCGAAGTCACCCGTTTGCCCTATCCGGAAACCTGGATCGGAGATGCGGAAGTGGATGAAAAGGAATCCGAGTCCTTGGCGGTGCTTCGTTATCAGTTGGAGGCATCCCCTGAGGGTTTCGCGGCGTTGATCATCGAACCCTTGGTGCAGGGAGCTGGTGGAATGAAGATGGCGCGGGCCGCTTTCGTGAAATCGGTCTGCGAGTTGGCCCGGGAATTCGGCGTATTGGTGATTTTCGACGAGGTGATGACCGGATTCGGCCGCACGGGCGAGCTATTCGCGTTTCAGAAGGTCGGTATCGAGCCCGATTTCATCTGTCTGTCGAAAGGATTGACCGGTGGATTTCTCCCCATGTCGCTGACCATTACCGGCTCGCAGATCCAAGACGCGTTCCGCGGCATCGATCCGACACATACGTTCTGGCACGGACACTCGTACACCGCCAATCCGCTGGGTTGCGCCGCGGCGCTGGCTTCCTTGGAACTCACCATCCAAGCGCTACCACTCATCAAAGAGATCGAGTCGTCCCACGTCCAACGTCTCACGTCCCACGATTATAGAGCGGAGCGGATCCGCATCTGTGGAACCATCGTCGCGATGGATGTTCCCGTATCCTCAGGAAGAGGCTATTTCAGCGGAATAGGAGCCAGGTTGAAATCGGAATTCCTTGAAGACGGCATCTTGTTGCGTCCACTTGGAAACACGGTCTACGTGATGGCGCCGTATTGCACCACACAAGCTCAGTACGACCGCGTGTTCGAGAGCATCAGACAACGGCTGGCTGCTCTTTGAACGCCACGCGAGGGTGGAGGCCGAGCAGTTCGAACATCGCTTTGTCCTGATCCACCGCCGGGTTGGGCGTGGTGAGTAGTTTCTCGCCGGCGAAGATGGAATTCGCTCCCGCCATGAAACAGAACGCCTGCTCCACGATCGGCATTTCCAAGCGTCCGGCCGATAAGCGAACCATCGCCTTCGGCATCAGGATGCGTGCGGTGGCGATCATCCGAACCATTTCCCAGACGGAGACACGTTCCTGGTTTTCGAGAGGAGTTCCTTTCACGGCAACGAGTGCGTTCACCGGAACGGATTCGGGATGCTCCACGAGCGTGGCCAGAGTGTGAAGCATGCCGATGCGATCGGTTTCGTCCTCACCCAGGCCGATGATGCCTCCACTGCAGACACTGAGTCCGGCTTCGCGGACATGCTCCAAGGTATCCAAACGATCGCTGTAGGTTCGCGTGGTGATGATCTGCTCGTAGAAATCTGAGCTGGTGTCGATATTGTGATTATAGGCGTACAAACCGGCGGCTTTGAGCTTTTCGGCCTGCGGTTTGGTGAGCATGCCGAGGGTGACGCACACTTCCATTCCCATGTCGTTCACGCCGCGCACCATTTCCACCACCTGGTCGAATTCGGCGTTGTCTTTGACTTTCCGCCATGCCGCACCCATGCAAAACCGAGTGCTTCCGGCTTGCTTGGCTTCATTGGCCGCTTCCAAGACCTCATCCACAGAAAGCAGTTTGTGAGCGTCGATGTCGGTGCTGTACCGCGCGGCTTGCGGGCAATAGGCGCAGTCTTCGGGACATCCGCCCGTCTTGATCGACAAGAGCGTGTTCACCTGCACTTCGCCGATGGCATGATATTTCCGATGCATGGTGGCCGCCCGATAAACCAGTTCAAGGATGGGGCTGTTGTAGATGGAACTGACTTCATGCAGGGTCCAATCGGTGCGGATATCAGACATAAGCTCGAAAAATTGAAGGTTTTGGGAAACGGTCGCAATTTACAAAGAACCTTGTGTGTATTTTAGAGCGAAAATCATCAGTTCACCGCATGGACGTACTCGTCTCCGGGAAAACCAGCTTCAAGATCGAAGTTCCCTACACATTGTTCGAAACGGGGCCCAAGGGCCCGAAACCGCTCATCGTCTATCTGCATGGCAAAGGGCAGTATTTGGATGCATTCCGCAAAAAAACAGAAGCCTTTCATGATCTCGACGCCTACCATCTGTACATTCAGGGGCCGTATCCGGAACTGACCCAGATCAAAGAGCGGGAGAAGATCGGCTATTCCTGGTACCTGTATAACGGAAAACAGGGTTCTTTCGTGAAATCATTGGAATACACGGCTGAGTTCATTCAGGAAATCATCGATGGAGTGCGTCCGTTTCTGAAGATCACCCGCTTATGCATGGTCGGATATTCCATGGGTGGGTACCAAGCCGCGTACTTCGGACTCAGCCGTTGGAAGCATACCAATGAACTGATCGTGATCGGCGGAAGGGTGAAAACCGAATTGGTCGGATCGGGGTGGAAAAACCTGAAACATTTAAAAGTATTGGCGGTTCATGGAGCCAGCGACGAGCAGGTGGCACCCGAAAGGCAACAGGAACATATCGGCATCATGCAATCGAATGGTGTGGATGCGACCTTCTTGGAAGTGGAGGGTGGACATGCCCTGAGCGCTCAGATGACGAAAGCAGGCATCGACTGGTTAAAAAAAATCGGCTACTGACATCGGATTTAGAGAGTTTTATCATACATTGAAGGTTAAGAGAAATATGCAGTCCAGGTTACTTTACTCACCGTTTTCCTAATGAACATACTGGTAATCGAAGACGATGAAGTCGTTCGCACATTGGTGCAGCGCGTTCTTCAAAAGAACAATTATACGGTTTCCGTCGCCGCGGAAGCCGAAGAAGGTGAGCGTCTTGCCGATACCCAGAGTTTCGATTGCATCATCCTGGATCTGGCATTGCCGGACAAAAACGGACTTGAGGTCTGCAAAGATCTGCGCGACCGTGGAAACAAAACCCCGATTCTGATCCTTTCCGCGCGCAAGAACATCGATACCAAGGTCTCCGGTCTGCATTCGGGTGCGGATGATTACCTCACCAAGCCTTTCGACAACAAAGAACTCCTTGCCCGGATCGAGGCGATCACCCGACGTTCACAGCAAAGCAATGAAAACCACGAAGTTCTCACCTGCGGAGATCTTCGGATCAATCTGATCAAGCGTGAATTCACGGTAGCTGGCAAGACCGTGTGGCTGACGAACAACGAGTTCAACCTGATGGCCTTCTTCCTGCAGAATGTGGATCGTGTGGTCGACAAAGAGGAATTGGCCGAGAAAGTCTGGGGCATCACCTTCGACACCCAGACGAACTTCATCAACGTGTACGTGAGCTATCTGCGCAAGAAGATCAACGACATCACGCCCAAAGAATACATCCAGACGGTCCGCAAGAGAGGGTTCATCTTGACGAGTAACCCGGATGTGTTGGTTGAAGAGTAGATAGTATTTGGTAATTAGTAATTGGTAGTCATTTACTTAATACCAATTACCGATTACTTACTACCAACTACAATCAGTCTAGGCCCTGTTTGGAAAAGATGCGGACGAGTCCGACACCGGCTGGAAAGAATGACCATTTTTAACTAAACTTCAGAAGCCGATCGAGACCCTTCTAGGCACACTTTATAACACAATGCCTAGTGCTATCATTTTTGAGGGGAATATCAAGAATAAAATTAACGCGCTCCAATCAACTTCAAAACACTTTCTCCATTTCTAAATGTGATGTCTGTAATCATCGTCTGATAATATATTGGATAAGAGGCGAATGTGAACACTAATTCCATGGAATCATTCTCACATGGAAACACTACTTTAATTGAATTTACACTTTGCTCGATCTGTAGAATCGAGAACCGCGGAGATTGGTAGGCTTCCGATTTGCCATATTGCAGCCGATCTCTAATCTCACGGATTCGTTTAAAAAGCAATGATGGTTGATTGTTCTCATCAGCGTTAATATGAGCATAGTATGCCTGAAGTGAATCTCTATAAACATCTTGAGCTACTATCCATTCTATTTCTGAGTGAAAGATTAAAGATGTTTGAGCAATAGTAGGCGCGAACTCTTGATTAAGAAGTATGTAAAACAAAGCAATGGATTTTGACTGCTCTACATATGAATTGTTGTTTGTTTGCCTTTGCGCAATTGACAAATCATTAAAAACAAATAGTAATGATGATGCTAATACAAAACATTTTATATTAATCATTGTTTCATCCAGTATAATTACTTACGATATCTTACGTTAACCATCGGCCTTTTATTGGATGGAATACCAAATAATGTTTTTTCCAAAATCTCGTAAAATTGTTTTGATATTTGAGGTGATCTACATTGTAAGCCTATGCACCCTGCAGTGCCATGTACCCCGCCATCAGGGTGAATTTCAAAACCAGATCGACCATACGTTTGAGCTTTTACAGGAGCTAATTTTGCAAAAAAACCCTGCCCCCAACTGTCATAATATCCGCCACTTGGTAGCACCGTACGGTCAGTTGTAAATTGTCTTGTTCCGGTCAACTGCCACATTCCTTCAGGGATTGGCCCCCGATTTCTCACCCTTTGTTTTTCCTGAGAATAATCAAAGGTTCGATGTCGATCAGGCAATCCAGATACTGCCTCAAATGCTATTGATGTAACTGTACGTTTCCCTTCTTTCATCTCCTGCTGATGAATTGCTAAAACCTCGCCGTCAAAGGTTATGAAAGAAGTGCCAATATTAACAAAGGTATCTCCATCTCTGTCAATGTTCTCGGCATCAGAATCAACCCATAAGACTGCACCTGTTTCCTTGTGCCAATAAAAATCCCTGCCGTCTGGATCATTAAATATCAAAGGGTTATTCGTGGTATAAACATAGGGGGATAGGTTCAAATAATAAAAGTAGTGTGGATCGGGCGTCCGGAACACCCCATACCTCGAAATCTGCCGCCGCCACTGCATGTTGTGGAGGTTGGTCTCATCATCAAACGCATGGCCGGTGAATTTCGGGCGGGTTCCGGTGCCGGAGGTTGTGATGCGGCCGGCCATGAACTCCCCGAATGGCATGTAGTCGTAGGTCTCGACCACGGTCGGTGTTGAGTTTTGACTCAGCACCGTGCGCGTGCTTCCTAAATGGTCACGGTGGTAGAAGAAGCGGTTGCTTCCTTCCCTGCGACCGATCACCACGCCATCCGGACGCACATAGTTCCAGTACTTGAGCACAGGGGTAGCGCCTGCATACTCGGCGATGGGTTCTCCACTTCGGTCGCAAACGACCTCAGTGCAGGCTTCAGCTCCTCTAACGGTGTAGGTCTGATCCACGCTGGAATATACGCCCTTCGGTCGCACGCGACCTCAGGGCAGGCTCCCCGGTGAGTCTCGTTTTCACAGTGAGAGCCTGCCCTGAGCTTGCCTGCCGTGGCAGGCGAAGCGAAGGGTGGCGGTCGTGGCTGTAATCCGCATCATTAGAACCAATTTCATTGTTCAAGGCATAATCGAGTCGGTTGCTTCCTGGCACAAACTCGTATTCGAAATTCACAAATTCCGATTCGTTTCAAAATCATTTAGTTTATTGGTTTAAATGCTTTATGTAGATTTCAGGCAAGTTCGACATTACTTCAATGTGGTACTCATTCTGTTGCGGAAACTGCTTTCTAAAAATGGAAGCTAAATCGGGTTTAAATCCGATAATATCTACTGGATATTTATAATCGTTGGCAGAGTATCTACCCCAATTCCCGCTTTCACTAAATACAAAATATTCGTTGTAACTCATTTCCAATAATACTGCTGATATATAATTTCCGCTTGTAAGTTCTTCCCACGTAATATCAACTGGAAACTTCATTCTAAACATTGGTTCGCCATCAGTAAAGTCCTGTGATATTTGGATAATTACAAAATAATCATCAGATAATTCTTTCATGGCTTTTTGTAGTTGAATAAAATCTTCTTCGACAAACAAGCAACCACCTCTTGAAGCGATTACCTCAAACCTAGGACGATATACCATATCTGGTAGGTTCTTATTGTTTAAGAAAATTTTATCCTGAATAGGCTTCCAAACCGACAGATATTCATGTTCTGATAGCCAATATTTATGTAAATATTCTTCCGCAAGTTTTTTGTTTCCCCATCGGTTTTCAGGAACTAACTTTGAAAATGAAGATTGCCAATAGTTTAAGTATTCATTTATATGTCTTATATATTCTTTCACGGTGTAATTCTTATTTTATATTTTTGACCTGATCTATTAATGTCAATGGTGTAATCACCAGACGTCTTTGATCGGTGATGAGTTAAAATTGTACCATCGTTCATCATGATAGTACCGTTATCACGTCTTGTACCTCCTTGTGATATCGCTCTAAATATTGCTTCCCCGTCTCCTTTAACAAAGCCTTGCAATACTGATCCACCACCGATTTCAGACAAATTTCCAGCTCCTTGAATGAGACTTTCGGCACTATTAAACTGATTTAACAACTTTACTCCCCCTTTTGCCGCCCCCTTTGTCGCAATCCGACTCGCCTTCAGCAAATCCCCAGCGGTTAGGATGGAGGCTGCGCTGATGCTGGCATTGACGAAGTCCCCCTGAAACGCGTAGATCGTTGCAGCCGCCAAATCCAATACCCCAGTCGGATCGATTGATCCTGCTACGTCCAATGCTCTCATAAACTGGTCATTCGTCACACTCGGCCCCGGGTCGCCGTACTGGGCGTAATTGGCATAGAAAAAACCATAGAATGAATTCGCGAAATCGTTCTGCCATGCTCTGACGGTGATCACCTCATCGGACTGATAACATGTGATTCCTTCTACCCTCGCAGTACCCGCCTCGCAGGGAGCAAGTCCTGTCGGATCCAAATACCGCATCGGATCATTCATCACATACGCATACGAATTCCAACCTGGGAAGGAATCCGCCATCGGATCCGGCGTGCGGAACACCCCATATCTCGGGATCTGCCTGCGCCACTGCATGTTGTGGAGGTCGGTTTCGTCATCAAAGGCGTGACCGGTGAATTTCGGGCGGGTTCCGGTGCCGGAGGTGGTGATGCGGCCGGACATGAACTCCCCGAACGGCATGTAATCATAGGTTTCGACCACGCCGCTGGATGCGTTCAACACGGTCCGCGTGCTTCCCAAATGGTCGCGGTGGTAATAGAAACGGACGCCGCCAGAACGGCGACCGATCACCACGCCGTCCGGACGCACATAATTCCAGTACTTGATGACGGGTGTTATGCCCGCATACTCGGCGATGGGCTCTCCATATGCCCCACGAATGGTATATGTACTGTCCACGCTGGAATATACGCGGTGGCCGTTGTGGTCATACCTGTAAGCGTGGGTCGTTGAGCCAGTCATCGGCCACGGGTTGGGCGTGGTAATGCTCAGTGGCAGGTTGCGCCAATCATACGTGGTGGCCGATATTCCTCTGCCATTGGTGATGTTCCCGTTGCGGTCGTGGGAGATGTCGTCTATGTCGAAGTTCTCATAGTTCAGCACATAATCCAGCCGGTTGGAGCCGGCCACGTACCCATACTCGAAATCCACAACCTCCGCCCCGTTCTGACGGTTCATCAATGTGATCCCGCCGTCTCGGTCATAGTAGATTTGACCGATGTCGAAGTCGTAGCGGTCGGCCCAGGTGCTGCCGTTGTGATACTCGTAGTCGGCCGTGCGCAGCTGGTTGCGGCCATCGTAGGTGAAGCTGTGGCGGTAACGTTTGTCGTTGTCCACAGGGGGATTCGTCTGGTGGTACTCAGCGATCTGTAAGGTCGAGTTCGGGTTCCAGACATAAGCCGCGCTGAATTTCGTGGCGGTCGAGCCCGTGTTATTGATGGCGGTGAGCCGGCCGCGCGCATCGTAGGTGAAGGTGTTGGTTGGCGTGCTAAGCTTTTCCGTTTTCATGTTACCGTCTGGCCACCATGTGTAGTTTGCTTCACGGATGATGGTCGTTGGGCCACCAGTTGTTCTCAAGGAGTCTAAGCGACCTACTGCATCGTAACTGAAACGATGTTCGAATTTCTCGGTCGAGCCTCCTGCCAGCTCAAACCAACGTGTTGTGAGATTACCCTGCCTGTCGTAAGAGTAAGCCACGGTTTTTCCAGCCGCGATTCCATCCAATTTGATGTAGGTCCGCTCTATGTTGCCATCCGCTTCATAACTGTACAGATAATATCCGCCTTGGAAGGCGACTTTGGTCTGCCGGCCCTTGGCGTTGTTGATCGTGAAGCTGACGGCCGAGCCAACACTGGCATCGTCCCACGTGTACTCAATCATCTGCGAGGTAGAACCGCCCGTGGCGCAGCCCGCCGGCCAGGTGCTCGAGCAGATTCCTTCGTAGGTCTTGCGCCCGAGCGCGTCGTAGCGGCTAAAAACGAATTGACTTGCCGCCTTGCGATTCGGGTCGCGCATGGCGATTAGGTTGCCGGCGTTGTCGTAGGTGTATTCGAAATCCACCGACGTACTGATGCCCGTCTCGTCGGATGGGTTTCCGTCCAGGTCCCCATCCGCGTCTGGCGTGGTCTTGGCCGTCATCCGGCCGAGGTTGTCATAGCGGTAGTGGGTGAGCCGACCCATCGGACTGGTCACCTTCGTAAGCCGTCCGAGCAAGTCATACTCGAACTTCGTGCTGGCCGAATCGGGTGTGCCAAATGACGCGGTGGATACGATCGTGCGACCCCATCCGTCTGTGTAGGTGCGGCTCTTCTTGCCTGAGTCGTCGATGGTTTCGGTCAGGTTGTAGAGCACTCCACCATAACTGGCCACGCCGTAGCTGGTCTGCACCGAATCGAGAGTGGAGCTGGTTTTCTGCGGGTAGGTCCGGATCGGCCTGCCCAGCGGGCTCGCCTCATACTTCGTTTGCACATAGGGTCTGCCAAAGGAGTTTGGTCCTGGGCCATCGGAGTCATAATAGGCGGCGGCTTCCGATGCGAACGAGGGTCGGTAGACGTGGGAGGAGTTCGACTGAAGGTAGGTCGACCATTGCTTATCTTGGCGGCCAAGCGCGTCGTAGCTCATCGCCGTAACATTGTCGTTGGTCCCTTCACGCAGATGGGTCTGGATCGGTCGGCCGAGTCCGTCGAAATAAGACGTTGCGACCGTTGTGGCGATTGAGGTCAAATGGTTCGTGGTCCGGATCCAGTTCGGGTTGGACGAAGAAATTCCCGAACCGACATAGGTGTACTCGTTGGCCGAGACAATCTCATTGGCGTGGTTATGCACACCTACCAGCCGGTGCATGCTGTCGTAGGTGTATCGAGTTTTGTTGCCGTTCGCATCGATGAGTGTATCGAGTCGCCCAAGTGCGTCATATCTGGCCTGTGTTCGCAGATCGATGCCCGCGCTGTCGGCGATGATTCCGGTCAGGTAAACCCCATTCACACCGCCAAGTCCAACCTGGCTGAAAGGGGCGGTGTTCGAGCCGTAATACAAGCGTGTGGATGTTCCAAGCGCATCGATCACCTTCACAGGATTGCCCCATGGATCGTAAGCAGCAACCTCCGCGACGGTGATTGAATCCGTGGATCCTGCCCATCGCCGTTGAGCGTTGGGCAACCAGTTGGAATTTCCGCTCACACTGTTGCTCCATGTCGTCCAGGTTGAATCCAGTTTCTGCCCGGCACTCGTCGTTATGGTTTTTGAATAAACTTGGGCCATCTTATTTGAATCCGCCATGGCCGGGTACCGCTCATGGGCGTAGACATAGGATATGACCCTTTGGGTTCCATCCGAGTTCGTCTCGGTTTTTCGAGTGGGTTGCACGTGACCGGCGGAAGCGTATTCGATATTGACCGAGGTTGTGAGTGTGTCGACACCGAACACGCTGTTGACTTGGCTAATCGGCCGCCATGCGCCGGCATCCACAGCGTAGTGGTTCGGTATGAACTCGTAATAAGTACCACCACCCCATTGGAAGGATCTCACCGCCACAACCAATCCCCTGACCGTGCTCACTTGGGAAGCTTGGTAGGTGCTCAATGACTGTTTGAGAGCGATACCTGAGGAATTCTTAATTATGACCGAAGATACCGATCCACCCCGCCAATTGCCGACCACCGTTGGGATAAATGGCCACTGGATGTTCCCCGAGTACGTCGGCGCATCAAACTGCGTCACGGTCTCACCAGCGGCGCCATTGAGTCCATTTGAAACAGTCACAATCGGATAGGTCACCACACTCCCGCTCATCATGCCTGGAGCCAGATAGGATGCGGAGGTTATAGAGATATAGTCGCACTTTTCGCCAATACCAATCTGAAAACTATGTCGATGGGAGATCTTAGGTTCGATCAGCATCGTTCCTTGTGAATAGGAATAGTTCAACCGGATGGTTCTGGACGTATCCATGGCGTCATGATGCTCGATTCTGCGGATCCTCGGACCACCACCCAACGTGTTGGAATGGCCGTAACGGTGGCCTTCGTAAACCATGACCGATTTTCCACCGGTGGGATACCGGATCTCGGTGAGCATGCCCGCTTTGAGATGCTCCTCGCTGGGCTCGCGGTTGGCCCCGGGAAAGACGTAAGTCGTGTCGTGATACCCGTCATATTCGGAATATTCCGGAATCAATGTAGTATTGTAGATTTGGCCGTTGTAGAACCCCCAATGGTCCAACGCATAGGAGTCACGGGCGGGCAAATCATACGAAGTATCGTAGGTGAATACCCATGGCGGCATTTCCACCGACGCACCATCAAAATGCTTCAGGGCGTCTAAACGAAGCCGCTTGTCCACATCCCTGCTTCCCGCGCTGAAGTACCCGTGGATCAACACATATTGCTTGATGAGGGTCGAGTTCGGCTTGTACCTGATGGCGATCGTGTCGAGCCGAGAATCTCCGCCATCGGATCTGCTCGCATAGCTGAAATCAACTCTGTACATCGCCGTTTCGATCGAACTCAGGAATTTCGATGTGGAGAGATACGAGTAGTTCGTACTGTAATAGCCGGTGAGGCATGAGATGTCGCCACCACCTCCGGGATAGTTGTGTGAGGCTTCCTGGCTACGCTGTGGAATGTATGCGCCTTGTCCGGCCTGGTAGCTCAATTCGATCACATCATCGCCCGTTGCGGACTCGATGCGGCTCAAATACCAGCTTGTGACGGCCTGATTGTTCGGATCATTGCTATCGAACTGTGTGACTTCCGCTTGGTTGAACAGGTAACGGGTGCCGTCCTCTGTGCGCAACACCCAACCTTGAGTGCCGAATTCGACACGAATGTCTTGGCGCGGACTTACGATGGGTTTGTACTTGTATGGACTAGCGGATTCATCCCTTTCGAAAAAGATCTGCCCTGAACGACCCGAGAAATTAAAGAAATAACTATCCGGCTCCCCGTCGAGCAGCCTTGTGTTGACCTTTTCGAGATATCCCTGGCTCATCGAGTTCGGAACTCTGGCATGGACCGAGTCCCCGCCGGCATACAGGTAACCGGCCGAATTCTGGTCATCCGGCAGGCCCCGTACCGTTCTTGTGATCACCCCACCGGCATCCAAAGACCAGCCTGCTCCAGCCGATCCGGGTATTTCCTCAACCCGAATTCCTGAAGCATGGTACCCAAGAGCGATAGGAAGCGACAATGACCTACTTTTAAGCTCGAAAAGCGGAATATTGATATTGGGTGTTCCCGTGAAATGGGATACGGGAATATCGCCGTATTTAGCTAAGGCCGCTGCTGTCGGGCTAGATATGCCTGCGAACAGATAGTCGAATCTCACATCGGTCTGCGCGTGAGCTGGGCCATTAACAACGATGCATGTGAGCGTAGTGGAAAGGCTGATTGCAATTAGAAGGGGTCTCATCGCTACCTCAACTGGGTCTTGGTTCTATCCTAATGATCTCGATGATGTGCAAATGTTACAATCCCTATTAAACTAACGACGAACCATCCCCCTCACATCTTCTAATAATTTCCTCGCATCATACACGATTCCATCCTTGATCGTAAACTTAACCCCGCCGATTCTGGTAGGTTCGTTGTTTTCATTCAGGACCAAAGCCCCCGTCCCGTACAACACTTTCAGGTTTTCGAGAGGGTTGGCTTCGACCAAGACCAGATCCGCGAGTTTGCCGACTTCCACGCTTCCGATCTGGTCGGCCATGCCTAAAGCTTCTGCGCCTTTTATGGTCGCTGCGGAAATGACTTCAAGGGGATGGAAGCCCGCTTCGCGCAGCAGTTCGAGTTCGCGGATGAATCCGAATCCATACAACTGGAAGATGAAGCCGGAATCGGAACCGGCGGCGACACGTCCGCCACGGTTTTTGTATTCGTTCACGAAGGTCATCCACAACACATAATTCTTTTTCCATTGCACTTCCTGTTCGGTTCCCCAGTTGAACCAATAGGACCCGTGCGCCCGACGGTTCGGCTGATAGAATTGCCAAAGGGAAGGAAGGGTGTACTCATCATGCCATTCGGCGCGCATGGCCCGCATCAGGTCGCGGTTGGCGTCGTAGATATTGAAGGTGGGATTGATCGTGAAATCCAGGCGGATGAGCTCGTCCATCACGGCGTTCCATTTGTCGGAATAGGGTTCGGCCGCTTGCTCCCATAGTTTTCCGGCTTCCTCGAAACGATGTTGCTCGTTCATGTAATTGTAATCGAGCCGGTAATTCTGCACTTGGCCGTCTTTGAGCATGGCTTCGGGCAGACCGTACCAATGTTCCATGGTGGTGAGTCCGAGTCGGGCGGTATTCAGCACATTCAACCTCGCCACATTCAATTGCGCATGATGCGCGGCGGAGCGCAGGTTCCGTTTTTTGGCTTCATCGAGCGCCGCTTGCATGATGTCGGGACGCGCTCCAAAGAATTTGATACCATCCGCACCTTTTTGCGAGATGTCGGAGACCCAAGCCCTGGCTTGAGCCGGTGTGGAGATCGTTTGAGCCGCGCCCTGACCGAAATTCACATAGGCCTTGATCCTCGGCGCTGTGATTTTGTTGTCGGCGCTTAGTTGGCGATGGCGGAGGGTCCAGTCCATGCCATTTCCGGAGCCGGGATCGCGGACGGTCGTCACGCCATGCGCCATCCACAGTTTGAAGACATACTCAGGCGTGGTGCCTTGCGAAACGCCTCCGATGTGGCCATGCATGTCCACGAAGCCCGGTAAGAGATACATGCCTGTCGCGTCGATTTCACGGTCGCCGGGACGAGCCTCAGGTCGCCGACCCGTGATCGGAACCCCCGGATAGCCCACCGTCGCTATCTGCGTGATGCGGTTTCCTTCGATCACGACATCCACCGGACCCGTTGGCGGAGCGCCGGAGCCATCAATCAAAATCGCAGCGCGGATGATCAAGCGAGGAAAGGGACCTTCGCCTTCGGCACGGGGCGGGGCGTCGGGCATTTGGGCGAATAATTGTGAAAGCGTGAAAGCGTGAAAATGTGAAAGCGTAAAAACGCAGATCATAGCCAATGTTCGATTCATCATTCTTTTAATCATTTCTTCCACGCTTTTACGTTTTAACACTTTCACGCTTTTACGGGCGCAATTGAACGGGCGCAATTGAACGGGCGCATCAGTGATGCGCCCCTGCATGCGCCCCTGAATGCGCCCCCAACATCGCCACTCCCTTCACGAACGCGTTCACCGCGGCTTCAATCACATCGGGGCTGGCGGCTTTCACGGTGATGGTCTGGTCGTTGTACCCAAGGGTGAGAGTGGCCACAACGAGGGAGTTCGTGTCAGGGGAAAGGATATCGATCTGATGTCCTTTCACTTCGACCAAGAAGAGTTTGTCGGTCTCTTTTTTGATGGCGCCGAGAACGGCATCCACCGGACCCACGCCATGATTGGAGGATTTCACTTCAACGCCGTTCACCGTGAGGGTGACCAAGGCATGAACGAGGCCGTTTTTGCGCATGTTCACGTCGTAATCATCGACGATGACCGGATAATCGAGAGTGTCGGATTCGGCGAAGACCAGAGATTGCAGCACTTCGAGTTCGTTGGACGACAGGGTTTTCCCTTTCCGGTTGATGCGTCCGAGGTAGTCGCGCAGGATCTTGTCCTGATGCGGGGCCAGTTTCAGATTCGCGGTGAGGGTGTCGCGCGATTTGCCGAAGGAGTCTTGCTGGATTTCGATGTACCCCGATGCGATGAAATCGAGCACCTGGGTGAGATCGGGATCCAGCGCCGGGGAAGGAAGAGCGTGTTTGGCGACGATGTGGGCGTCTTTGAGTCCGGTACCGGTGAGCACCAACAGCACTTTTTTTCCGCGGTACCGCTCAGGGTGGTTTTTAAGGCAGGCCAGCGGCAAGGCGCAGGCGGCTTCGGTGTAATAGCCTTCGGTTTGCGCCATCTCACGAAGCGATTGCAGGATTTCCGCTTCGGTGACGGTGAACGCCTCGCCACCGGTCCGCTCGATGCCCCGCTGGACCTTGTAAAAGTCGATCGGGTCGGAAGCCGCAACCGCCGTCGCCATGGTGCTGACCGACTTCTTGATGATTTTCTCGCGCTTGAAGATGCCTTCCACCACGGGCGAGGCATGCTCGGGCTGAACGGCGTCGAGGTGAGGGATGCGGGTGATGAGTCCTGCGACCTTGGCTTCCTCGAATCCTTTGTGGATGGCGCCATAATTGGTGCCGCATCCGACCGGAATCAACACGTGATCGAAATCATCCCCGCCTTGTTCGATGGTTTCGAAAGAGAAGGATTTCTGTCCCTCTTCGCGGAAGACATAATCGCCGGCCAGATAATAGTTGCCGGATTTGGCGAATTCCTTGCACAGAAGCTCGCAGGTGGAGAAATCGCCCTTGATGCGCAGAATGTTCGCCCCGAAGATGGTGGCTTGCGCTAGTTTCGCTTCGGACGTGGTTTCGGGCACGAATACGAAGCAGGGCAGCTTGTAATAGCCTGCGAACATCGCCACCGATGCGGCCATGTTTCCGGTGGAAGCCAGGCAGATCGCGTCGGCGTTGAGTTCGATGGCTTTGCGCACTTCGATGAAACTGCCGCGGTCTTTGAAGCAGCCGGATGGGTTTTGGAACTCCAGTTTCGCCCAGATCTCGGTTCCGTAGCGATGCGACAGGGTGTCGAGGCGCTTGAGCTCGGTAGGACGCGTGCGCAGCGGATCTGGCTCGGTGCTTCGCAACGGAACCTGGTAGCCGGTCACCGGCTCGTCATACACCACGGTGAGCACGTTTCCGCAGGTGGTGCAGTAGGTGGAGGTCTTGCGCTCGTCGTTCAGCGCATCACACACGAAACATCGGAGAGTGTAGGTCATTTCAGTCGGTCATTCGAGAGGGAGGAGGATGATCTCTTCGAAATCCAAGTCGTTCTCATCCAGTATCGGAATCGCCAGGGCCTGGATCTGCTCCTCGGTGAAGGTCTCCAGTCCTTTCAAGGACACATAGAGCGTTTCGGTCTCATCCTGAATGAAATGACGGTATTCGGCGGCGTTGAACGCACCGGCGAGATTCGCGACAAGCGCATTCACATCCTCATTGAAACGATCTAGATCATCGGGTGTCATCGCACGGCTCCTTAATGTACCTTTGGGTTATGAAATCAAATGTACAACTCTTGCATGAGATTGCGACCAAACCCGTTCGCACCATCCTCGGATTGATGTCCGGAACGTCCATTGACGGGCTCGATATGGCGTTATGCGTATTTCATGGATCTGGACTCGACTCGAAACCTCAAGTACTCAAGTACTCAAGTGTTCCCTATACCACAGCTGAAGCAGATTATATAAGACATTTCGCGACGCAGGAATCCGTCCGTGTCGAAGATCTGGCCATCGCCAACGCCTGGATCGCGCGGTTGCATGCGAAGATGATCAACGACACTCTTGCCTCATGGAATGTGGATAGGAAGGATGTGGATCTGATCGCCAGTCATGGGCAGACCATACGCCATGCTCCCAAACGCATCCATAACCAGCCGGATCTGCCAAATGCGACGTTACAGATCGGTGATGGGGATCATCTGTCCGCGCTCACCGGCATCACCACGCTCAGCGATTTCCGGCAGAAGCATGTGGCGCTGGGTGGCGAAGGCGCGCCGTTGGCCGGTTATGGAGACGATATCTTGTACCGCAGCGCTTCCGAGTCACGCATATTGCTGAACATCGGCGGCATCGGAAACATCACCTGGTTGCCGACGCAACGTACGAAAGACATCCTCACCTTCGACACAGGTCCGGGAAACACCCTCATCGATGCGTACTGCCGAGCTCATTTCGATCGGAAATGGGATGAGGGCGGAAGCCTGGCCATGAGCGGAACGGTGGATGAAGCCGCGCTCGAAATCCTTATGACTGATCCGTATTTCAGCGCGCCGCCGCCGAAGACCACCGGACCCGAGTATTTCAGCTTGCAGCGGTTCGCGGATCGAATTCCGGCGAATCTCTCGCCAGAAGACACCTTGGCCACGCTCACCGCCTTCACGGCCGATTCCATCTCGCATGCGATCCGCACACACACTTCCGCTGATGATGCAACCGTGCTCTATGGCAGCGGTGGAGGCATCCATAATCTCGCGTTGATGAGCCGATTGGCGCGGAAGATTTCCCCGATGACCGTGAAACGATTCGAAGACATCGGAGGGAATCCGGATGCGAAAGAAGCGCTGCTGTTCGCGGCCTTGGCCAATGAATGCGTCGCCGGTGATTTCCTGAGCCTCGGGAAGATTTCCTTTCCTTAGGCGGACGGACGCATCGGGTTCTTAATCTTCAGATCGGGAATGAGCGCGTAGGCCGGATCCAGTGAGATCACGGTCGCGCCGGCATCGATCGCCATGCTTGCCAGCCATAACTGGCGCGTGGAAAGTTCGCGGGAGTCCGGCGATTCGATCAATTGCTGAAGCGTCTGCGAGTGCCGGCTGCCGGGAGTGAGTCGGGCGGTATTGCGAAGCCGCATCAATTCCTTCCAAAAAGCGAGGGCCTCGGGCACTGGTGCGATGCGAAGCGATTCATCCCGGCTGGCGTTCAAAAAGGCCGTCTCCACCAGTTCGGTAAGCAGCAGCGGAGTGCCTGAAATCACCACGGCATCGAGCCAGTTTCTGCACGGCGCATAAAACGGAGATTCCATTCTCAAGCAATGCATCAGCACGGCCGCATCAGGCAGGTGGGCGGTCATGGCTCAGACTCCGGGAAGGGAATGTTTTTTCACATCGATGCGCAGCGGTTCACCTGCGCGGTACGTGCGGAGTGTGGTGGCGCTGTCTTTCGTCGCCCCAAGCAACCTCTGACGGATGGCATCATCAATGAACTGGGTGAGCGTGAGATCTTCACGCGCCGCTTGGGCCTTGGCCTCGCGATACAGGTCTTTGTTAAGTCGAAGTGTGGTTTGCATAAGTCAAATCAATCATAAGCAAGATATCTGTCTAATGTAAAAGATTCAGGTCAGTTCTTGGTACTTTGGTTTCAATCATTTCATTCTTTTTTCAGCGGAGACCTTATGTCCATTTTTGAAGATCCACTCTCGAATCTCCCACCTGAAATCCAGCGGTTGCGCAAGCATGTGAACACGGCGATTGTCGCAATGGTCGGAGTCGTTCTCTTAGCGACATCCATCTATACCGTTGGACCGGAAGAAGTTGGCGTGATCGTCCGTTTCGGCAAATATGATCGCACGGTCACATCCGGACTCAATTTCAAGATTCCGTTTTGGATCGAATCTGTTTCAAAAATCCCGGTGGAGCGGCAGTTGAAACAGGAATTCGGGTTCAGAACGGTGCAATCCGGCATCCGGAGCGAGTATTCGAAAGACTCATTCAAGGACGAGTCGTTGATGTTGACCGGTGATCTGAATTTGGCGGATGTGGAATGGGTGGTGCAGTACCGGATCAGTGATCCATACAATTATTTGTTCAAGGTGCGGAATGCGGAAAAAACTCTTCGCGACATGTCCGAATCTGTGGTTCGTAAGGTGGTTGGCGACAGGACCGTGAACGAGGTGCTGACCGTCGGACGCATGGAAATCGCCCACAAAGTCGAGGAGCTTTTGCAGAAAATGTGCGATGAATATGAGAACGGAATCAAGATCGATCAGGTGGTACTGCAGGATGTGAATCCGCCGGATCAGGTGAAATCATCGTTCAATGCGGTGAATGAGGCGCAGCAGCAGCGCGAAACACTCATCAACCAAGGGCAGTCTGAATACAACAAAGTGATACCCCGCGCGAAGGGTGAATCTCAGCATATTCTGCAGCAGGCGGAGGCGTATTCACTGACCCGTGTGAACCTGGCCCGAGGTGAGGCGCAGCGGTTCAACAGCCTGTTCGCCGAATATGTGAAAGCTCCGGAAGTGACCAGGCAGCGCATTTACCTGGAAACCATGGCTGAAATCATGCCTCGAATCAAAGACAAGGTCATCGTCGATGAAAAAGGTGCGAATCTGCTTCCGCTTCTCAATCTGAATTCCAACCGCAGAGGAAATTGACATGAGTACCTTCAAATCTACATTGATCGGACTTTTCGCAGTATTGGCACTGATTTTCGTCTTGGATGGCGTGTTCATCATACGTGAAACCGAGCAGGTGATCGTCACCCAGTTCGGAAAGCCGATCGGAGCGCCACGCACCGAACCGGGCTTGAGTTTCAAGATCCCCATCATCCAAAAAGCCAGCTTTTTTGACAAGCGGTATCTCGAATGGGATGGGGATGCGAATCAGATTCCCACCAAGGACAAGAAATTCATCTTCGTGGATTCTTATGCGCGTTGGGAAATCGTGGATCCTCTGCAGTTTTTCGTGCGTTTGCGTGACGAAAGAGGTGCTCAGTCGCGTTTGGACGATATTCTGGATGGGGAAACCCGTAACGCTGTGGCCAGTCACGATCTGCTGGAATTGGTGCGTTCGACGAATCGGGAGCCCGAGTTGACCGAAGAATATCTTGAGGATCTGGAGGTTCTGGAACGCATTCTTGTGGGTCGTGAATCCATCGAAGAGCTGGTTCTTAAGCGGGCGAACGAGCGCACAGGCGATCTCGGAATCCGGATCTTGGATTTCCGCATCAAGCGGATGAATTACGTTACGGAAGTGCGCCAGCGTGTGTATGAGAGGATGATTTCGGAGCGGAATCAGATCGCGGAATTGTTCCGGTCGGAAGGTCAGGGCGAAGCCCGGGTGATCGAAGGGAACAAGGAGCGGGAGTTGGCGGCGATCCAGTCGGAGGCGCAACGCCAGGCCGAGGAGATCCGTGGCCGTGCCGATGCTCAAGCCGCAGCGATCTACGCCGCAGCGTACAATCGTTCTTCGCAGACCCGCGAGTTCTACAGCTTCCTCAAATCGCTCGAAACCCTTCAGAAATCCCTCGACAGCACGTCAACCGTGGTATTGAGCACCGACAGCGAAGTCTTCAAATACCTACGCCGGCCTTGAATTTCACATTCAGGTAATACCTGCAGGTTACTTTCATTCCGCATCCAGCTTCTAAAACATGATTTCCAGAAAAGACTTTCTCAAAACCGGCGCTCTCTTAGGCGGAGCGGCACTTACCACTCTCGGCATGAGTCCGGCTGCGAAAGCGGTGAAGGTCTCATCCGGCAAAGCGAAAAACGTGATCTTCATGGTAAGCGACGGAATGAGTTTCGGTACCTTGGCCATGGCCGACATCCTGATCCGTGAAAATTCAGGGCGTTCGAGCCGTTGGATGGATCTGTATCGCACCGGAAGATCGAAACGCTCGCTGATGGACATGTCGTCGCTGAATTCGGTGGTGACCGATTCCGCCGCGGCGGCCTCGAGTTGGGGAAGCGGCCACCGTATCGTGAATAACGCGGTGAATGTGGGTCCGAACGGGGAAATCTATCCACCGCTGCTTCCGTTGTTCAAATCCGCAGGAAAAGCCACGGGATTGGTGACCACCACGCGACTCACGCATGCCACGCCTGCCGGATTCATCGCCAATGTGCGTAATCGCGCTATGGAAGATGAAATCGCCATGCAGATGTACGAGCGCGGTGCCGATGTACTGCTGGGTGGTGGAATGCGCTTTTTCGATGCGGCGCGGCGCCGCGACGGGAAAGACCTATTCGGGATGTTCGCACAATCGGGGTATCACGCGGTGCGCACGAAATCCGAACTTCAGGCTTTGGGTAACGACGGGAAGCCGGTGATCGGACTCTTTTTCAACGAGCATCTGCCATACACGGTGGATCACAAGCATGTGGAAGCCTATCAGCGCGATGTGCCGACCCTTGCGGAAATGACCAAACTGGCCATAGATCGGCTCGCATCCAAACCGAAAGGCTTTCTTCTCCAGGTGGAAGGCGGACGCGTGGATCATGCCGCGCACGGCAACTGCGCCGCCGGATTGGTCTTCGACCAGATCGCGTTCGATGAGGCCGTCGCCGTGGCTTTGGCCTTCGTCGAGAACCGCGACGATACCTTGCTGATCATCACCTCAGACCATGGAAACGCCAATCCGGGTTTGAACGGCGAAGGAAGCAACTACGGTGGTTCACTCGACAATCTGTTGAAGCTCAACGACATTACCCGAAGCAACGAATGGATGCGCGACCAATGGAGCAAAGACAAATCCCCATCCCAACTACGGGATTCCATGGCTTCGTACACGAAATTTGATGTGAAGGCCGAGCATGCCGAGATTCTCCACGCCTCGTTGGCGAATGATAACCGAGCCATTTACAAGAAAATGGGAACCCCGAGCGGAGTGATGGGGCAGATTATCGCATCGTTCACCGGCATCAATTTCATTGGGGATGCTCACACCGCCGATTATGTGGAATTGGCCAGCTTAGGACCCGGAAGCGAGGCGATCGGCGGCTTCGTGCGCAATACCGACCTGTTCGAGCTCATTATCAAAACGACGGGAGTGGAGATTCCCTAACTCGGCGAGTAGCCGGGCTCTGAGGTTTTTCGCGCGTCGGGCGAAATCCGCCTGACGTTCGCGATAAGCGGCACGTCCTTGTCCGGTTTCGATGGCCACGGCTTCGAGTCCGATCGAGCTCACATCGTAGGGCGAGGCTTGCATATCCAGGATGCGGATGTCGTGCGCGAGCTCGAAGCCATCGATTACGATCCGGTTCGAAACCCAAGGATGAAAGGTGTACGCCCATTTGTACACATCCATGTTCGCATGGAGGCAGCCGGGTTGTTCGAACTGAAACCGGGATTCGGAATCGGGCTGAAGTTTGTTCAGGGGCCTCGCGGCTTCCGTGAAAAAGCGGAACGCGTCGAAATGAGAGCATCGGATGGGGGAGGATTCGATGAAGGACTCCATTTCAGGGGGTGGAAGTCTGAGGGGGAAATGAGGATGGCGCACCTGATCCTGCTTGTAGACCATGGCCCATTCATGGAGACCGTCGCAACCGATGACCGGCGGTTTTGCCTGGATTTCCGAGTTCAAGCGAATCACCCATTCCAATCCGCCTTTGCGGGAATCGGGAAATGATTCGGGAGGTTGAGGTAAGGCATCCGGATTACGTAGGCAAGCCATCAGCTTGGCCGGACTGAATCTGTAATACTCGAACAGGAAATCGAAAACCGGGTCCGATTTCTGCATCGACCGGTTTCTGACATACATCGCGACAGAATCTGTAAACATATCCGCAAGGTAAGGAAACCGGAACCCCGTATTTTTAACGAAAACATATCCATGATCACACAGACACTTATCGACAACGCCTACACCTACGAAACCTACCGTGCGCTGATCGATTCCTTATTGGCCGAAGGTAAAACCACCGGCCCCGAACAGACCGAAAAACTGACCGAATACACCAAGATGAATGTGCATCGGATGGCACGCTTGGATACGCATTTCCAGTTCATACCGGAGCTAGATGCGGCTCTGAAGACTGCGAAACCACAGACCTGGCTCGTGATCACAGAAGGGTGGTGCGGCGATGCGGCCAATATCGTGCCGGTGTTCAATCACATCGAAAAAGCGAATCCCTCGATTCAAGTGAGATACATCTTACGCGATGAGCATCTCGACATCATGGACGCGTACCTCACCAATGGCGGTCGCTCGATACCTAAGGTGGTGATTCTGGATGCGGAATTGAAAGAAACCGGGACTTGGGGGCCGCGTCCGGCTGAAGGACAGGCTCTGATGGATGAGATGAAAGCCCAAGACCTGCCCTACAAGGAAAAAGCGGAAAAACTGCAGCTCTGGTATGCGCGCAACCGCACTGCGGCTATCCAGACCGAATTGGCGGCTATTATTTCACGATAAGCATTTTCTTCGTGCTGCTGAATCCTGTTGCACCGGATCTTGGCGTAGCGATGAGCTGATAGAAATACACTCCGCTGCTCAGTCCGGTCGCATCCAAATCCACGCTGTACAAACCGCGCTCAAAATCGGAATCAGCCAGGGTTCTCACCAGACGCCCGGCCACATCATACACTTTCAGGGTGACCGCCGAACGGTTGATGATCGTGAATTCGATCCTTGTCGTGGGATTGAACGGATTCGGATAATTCTGCGTGAGACGGTACTGGTTGGGAACCACGGTCACTTCGAAGGACTGGTAAGCGGTGGCGCCAGCGAAATTAGTGGCACGTACCTCGTACGTTCCGCTGCTCGTGGTGGAAATGGAAGGAATGGTGAGAGTGGAGGTGGTTTGTCCGGCGATCATCACTCCATCTTTACGCCATTGGAAAACCGGAGTCGGGGTTCCGGTCGCAGACACGGTCAATTGCAACGTCGTTCCCTGCAGCACATTGACAGGCTGTGTGGGGACACCGCTCAACACAGGAGTTTCAAGCACGCCGGTGTATTCCGAAAAGACGGTTGCGGAAAGAAGTTGATTATTGCGACCGCTCCATCCACCCCAAGTGGTTACGTTGTTGTCGTCAACGCGTTTGATCAATGTTCGGATCGGGAAATACCGGGGATCGTTCTGGTTGGTGGATCCCGCATCCAAGAGGAACTCCAGTCGGGCGTCTGGAGTGTGATTCACCACTTCAAAGAGTAGGAAATAGTTTGTGGCACCGTTCACCAGCCAGTTCTGATCTCTCACATCCACGGTGTTAAATCCGGTTCCGATATCGCTGAACGGGACGTCGATGGATTTGAGTGACAAGTTCGGATTGTATCTGGCGATGGAGGTACCTGCCTCGTTTCCCACCAAGACAGCCGAATATAAGCTGATTCGGAGGGTTCCGCTGCCTCGAATGGATTCAGACCTGGAATTGATGGTGTAACTGAGTTGCTGAAGGCGTCCGGCATACGTGGGATCGATGCGAATCGCATAGCCTTTGAAAAAGCGGCGGTTGGGTTGGTCGGCCAGGGTCGCATCGCCGGGCAATTCAGCGAAGAATGCCGAAGCCGCCGCATAATTGAGGTTTTCAGTGATGAAAGGCAGGGGATCCCAGTTCGCGGAGAAACTGAACGAAGCCGGAGTGGTGCTTGGATTTGCCGCCACCAACGTCACATATTGAAAATCGCCGGTCAGAGTCTGGCTAGCCGTGACATTTCGTACTTGAACCGGACCTGAAACCGGCTGAAGAATTAATTTGTATCTCATCACCGTGGTGTTGGTGACAGTGATTTGCGGATTCTTGACGCCTGTGATCTGAAGATATTCGGCTCCGCCGTATTGGACCGTGCGGTTTGTGGTCACATTCAAAAACACCGAGCTGTAATTCTCTGCTGGGTTCACAACGCTCACATTCCTACGTTGCTGCGACACATAACCGTATTTACCACCCTCAATGGTGCTGCTGTTCACCCAATTCGCCGTGTGGAAATCGATCAGAACCTCATCGAACGCCACACCGGTGCCACTGAGGGCCGAGTTATAGGCCGCCACGTTCGACAACCCGCTGAACGACATCGCCCCGACGCGCGTACGCCCGAATCGGTCGCCAAGGTAATTGTGGAAGAGTCCGGCACGAGCGTAATCATACAGGACATCATTTCCCGTTCGCCAAGTGAACAGATTCAGATTCACGTTGGCAGGAAGATTCAGATATCCCGTGCTTCGAGTGGGATACCCGTTCAAGATCGACGCCCATTCGGATTGGCCTTCGTTCTGGAAAGCCACTAACTGTCCGGCACGGGCATGCACCAAATGCTGATCTTCATGTGCGATGGTGTTCAGGATACCTCCCAAATCGACATTTCCGCCATCTCGATACACCGCAGGATTGGAATTGATATGGATGATATCCGCGAAATTACTGTTGGAGGCGGTCGGACTCAGATTCGTCGGGGAGAAATAACCGGCCACATAAGAGCCGGACGGGATTTCGGTCGGATAGAATCGATACACCAGGAGATGCACCACACCGGAATTATCCACATTCGGACGGTTGCCGAACACGCTCACATTGTTTTCAAGAATTCCCTTGCTTGGATCGATGGATAAGGGGGGAGTGAGGACTTCGAGTCCTTGGGCCATAGCATCCACTTTGGCCTGCGAAACCTTGTTCGAGCCGAATTCACTGGTCTGAACCCAGATCTTGGAACGTGTTCCGTCATGGCGGAGCTCGAATTCGACCGTGATGTACGCTTGATTGTTATTGAAATCAAGCACACGGAAATTGCGTTTGGTACCGATGGTCGCAACGCTACCACCACCCAGGCGTTGGCGGGAACGAATATCGGGGCGGCCGTCTTGTTCCCACTGTCGGTATTCGCGTAAGGCTTGGCGACCTTCTTCCGTTTCCTGCAGATGCAGCGTGAAACAGGCTGCACCATGGATATGGGAATCATCGGCGGATTTGCCGAAACCGAGAGGAAGTGGGGTTTCCTGTGCCTGAGCGCCGATCGCGAACAGTAGAACCAGGAGCAATGTGAGGGAGGATGGTTTCATGACATACAATCTAAAGAGGATTCACTAATTTCATTCATGTTCAGAGACGCTTTTTATCGACATATCGCGCAAACATCCGATGCGCCCATCGCATTGGAAATCGATCACGCCTCCGGACCGTTCCTTCACACCACAGACGGTCGAACATTCATCGATTTCATCAGCGGCATCGCCGTTTCATCGTTAGGTCACGCGCATCCGGAAGTGGTTGAGGCCGTTCAGATTCAGGCCGCCGCGCACATGCATGTGATGGTGTATGGCGAGTTCATCCAGAAACCGCAATCCCGATTCGCCGCGCTTCTCGCCGCGCAATTGCCGGAATCCCTCCAACGCATCTATTTCACCAACAGCGGCACCGAAGCCAATGAAGGCGCACTGAAATTGGCGAAGAAAGCGACGGGTCGGCGGCGGATGGTGGCTTTCCGTAATTCCTATCACGGCGATTCGCACGGCTCATTGAGTGTGACCGGCCGCGATGTCTATCGCGATCCCTTTCTTCCGTTATTGCCGGATGTTCATTTCGGCGAGTTCAACTCGGATGAAGCCCTCGATCTCATCACCAACGAAACCGCCTGTGTGATCCTCGAACCCATCCAGGGCGAAGGAGGCATCATCGTGGGACGCGCCGACTGGCTTCGTGCCGTACGCCAAAAGTGCACCGAAACCGGTGCCATCCTCATTTTCGATGAAATCCAGAGTGGATTCGGCCGAACCGGACAACTGTTCGCCTTCATGCACGACGGCATCGTGCCCGACATCCTCTGCATGGCCAAAGCCATGGGCGGAGGCATGCCTCTGGGCGGTTTCGCCGCCTCAGACGAGCTCTTCAGCGCGTTTCGCGACAATCCGCCGCTGAACCACGTCACCACCTTCGGCGGACATCCCGTCTCCTGCGCCGCCGCCCATGCCTCACTGAATGTGCTGTTGAGGGATGGATGGATGAAGCGCGCAGCACACATCGAGAAGCGAGTAAAACAGGAACTGAAAGGCGAAGGTGTGGTCGACATCCGCGGCCGAGGCGCCATGCTCGGCTTGCAATTGCACACCTATGAGCAGACCAAAACTGTGGTCGAATCCTGCTTCGACCAGGGAATCCTTCTCGGTTGGACACTCCACTCGAACACGCTCATCCGCCTCGCACCGCCATTGACCATACCGGATGAGGTGTTGAACCAAGTTCTTGGAATAATCAAGGTGGAAGTAGGAAGTAGGAAGTAGGAAGTGAGAAGCTAAATGCTTGAAGCTGGATGCAAGAAGCTCAATGCCCAATGCGGAGAGCTAAGAGTCAGAAGCATCTACCATTCAGCATCCCGCATCTGGCATCTTCCCTCGCACCTCGCACCTCACGCTTCTAACATTGCGCTACGCACAAAACAACGAACAACTAACAACTAACGACAAACCATTGCCCAAGCACGGAACAAAGACCAATCTCTTCAACCGGTTCACAGACTCGGGATGGGTGTATGATGAGGATGTTCCACCGGAGGAGAGGGCTGATCCAAAGGTGACGGTGATTGTGGATGCTTCCAAGACAATCATCAGCAGGAATGAATCACCCGATATTCCGTTCGAAGTGTCGATCAATCCCTATCGCGGATGCGAGCATGGCTGCGTGTATTGCTATGCGCGTCCGACCCACGAATTCCTGGGTTATTCCGCCGGATTGGATTTCGAAACGAAGATACTGGTCAAGAAAGATGCCGCGGCTCTGCTCCGCGCCGAACTGTCGAAACCCTCATGGAAACCGTTGAGGATTCAGTTAAGCGGCGTCACCGATCCCTATCAGCCTTTGGAAAGGACGTTGAAAGTCACCCGATCCATACTCGAAGTCTTGGCCGAAGCGCGTCATCCCGTTTCCATCATCACGAAAAATCATCTGGTCACGCGCGACATCGATCTTCTTTCGGAACTCGCATCCCACAATAGCGTGGCGGTGTTCTTGAGCATCACGACGTTGGATGCGGACCTTACCGGCATCCTGGAGCCGCGGACGAGTCGCCCTGCGCGGCGCTTGGAGGCCATCGCGAAACTGGCACAAGCAGGAATTCCGACAGGAGTGATGCTCGCACCCATCATTCCGGCCATCAACGATCATGAAATTCCGGCGATTCTCAAAGCCGCGGCCGAAGCCGGAGCCACCACGGCAGGATATACCTTGTTGCGACTTCCGTACTCGCTGAAAGGTATTTTCGAGGATTGGCTGCGCACGCATATGCCCGATCGCGCGGACAAAGTATTGAACCGGGTAAGGATGTATCGGGATGGGGAATTGAACGCGTCCGAATTCGGAGAGCGATTCAAGGGAACGGGTCCGATCGCGCAGCAGGTACGCGATCTGTTCCGCATCCACACCACCCGTAACGGACTTAACCGTAGCTCATTCGAGCTCACATCCGAGCATTTTCGTCGGCCGGAAGCGGGTGGGCAGACGAATCTGTTTTCATAAGGATTGTGCTCTATCTTGCGAACTCCATCATCCTCATTGAAGTCCATGAAAAAGCTCCTTCTCATCGTATTAATAGCCTCTTGCGCCAAATCCGAAGTCCCGTTCACACTCACTGCCGAAGTCGTAGCCGACGGATTCAAATTCACGGAAGGTCCGGTCTGGCATCCTGGAGGATTTCTTCTGTTCAGCGACATTCCTGCCAATGTGGTTTACCGGTGGACGGAAGCAGGCGTGGACACCTTCCTAACCCCGTCCGGAAATTCGAACGGACTCACATTCAACTCCGATGGCCAATTGGTTCTGGCTCAACATTCCGGAAAAGTCAGTGTTCTGCAAACCGATGGATCCTTGAAAGAACTCGTATCCAACGTCGACGGACTCCGGCTCAACAGTCCGAACGACCTGGTGTATCACAAAAGCGGTGTTCTGTTCTTCACCGATCCGTATTTCGGCGTGAGCGCCGCAGATCGCAAACTCGAATATAGCGGCGTGTATCGGCTTTCGCCGGATGGGGATTTGTCCGTGGTTTATGAAGAGTTCGACCTGCCGAACGGCATCGCGTTCTCACCTGATCAAACCATCCTCTATGTGAATGATTCCGCGACAGGCGACATTATCGCCTTCGATGTGGATGAGGGTGCGACTTTGGGTCAGCCTCTAGTGTTTGCCAACATTGGGGCCATGGCCGAAAAAGGCGGCGCGGATGGGATGAAGACCGATTCGAAGGGAAGATTGTACACCACGGGTCCGAACGGATTGATCGTGTTCAACCCCGATGGTACCGAATTCTATCGGAAGACGTTCGACCAGCAGATCACCAATCTGGCCTGGGGCGGCGCGACCGGAACGGACTTGTTCATCACATCGAGCGATAAGGTATATCGGTTGCGATATCAAGGTGAGTAAAACCGCAAAAGAGTGATCTCAGTGATTCTTTACCTGATTTGGTGACTATATTACCTCTGATGAACAGCTCCCACAAAGAACAGATTTTCACCACTTTGCTGCGATCGCAGAGCAAATATCTGTGTCGGACAGATCTGGAGGGGAAAATCACCTTCACCAACGAGCTCTTCAATCAGAGGTTCGGTTTCGATGCGAAAACCATCATCGGCCGGAATTCACTGGAGACCATCGTCGAAGCCGATCACCAAGCATGCATCGATACGGTGATGAAGTGTTTGCAGAATCCGGGGCAGGTCTTCCGAGTGCTTTTGCGCAAACCGGATGGTGACAAGGGGTATTTGTGGACGGATTGGGACTTTTTCGCATTGATCGATGAAAATGGACAGCCGGAGGCGATCCAATGCATCGGAGTGGATGTCACTGATCTGCACAAACTCCAATCGGACCACCAGAAGGCGATCAATCTGCTTGAAGAGATCGGATCGGTGAACCGCATCGGGGGCTGGGTGTACGATCCTGTCGCGGATAAGCTGAGCTGGACGAACATCACTTATGAGCTTTTCGGTGTCGATTCGTCGGTGAAACCGACACCATACGATGCGATTGCATTGTTTCAAGAGGCGGATAGGCCCATGCTGGAGTCGGCGTTCCGTCAGGCTCTGAGAGACGGAACTCCGTACGATTTCGATCTGAAGATCATTCGAAAGGACGGGTCGTCGATCTGGGTGAGCGCCAACGGCAGGGCAGTGCTGCTCAACGGGAAAGTGGATTATCTGTATGGTTCGTTTCAGAATATCCATGAGCGGAAAATCAATGAATTGGCACTGATCGAGAGCGAATCGCGGTACCGGTCGATATTCGACAACATCAATGATGTGTTTTTCCGGTCCGACAAACAGGGTATCGTCACGGAGATCACGCCATCCATTTTCATTCATTCCGGTTATCCGCGCGAGGAGATCATCGGTCGTCAGGTGTCCAATTTCTATTATTCGCTTGATGATTATAAGGCGGTGAATCGGATGTTGCTCAAAGACGGATATGTCAACGATTTTGAAATCCGTCTGAAAACCGTGGATGGCGAGGAAGTCTATGCCTCGGTGAACGCCTCCATCAGTCATGACGATAGGGGTGAGGTCACCGGAGTGGAAGGGATCATCCGTAATGTGAACGACCGCATCCGCAATGAGCGTCTTCTGAGTGAGCGCGAGCGCCGGTTCCGGGCTACGTTTAACTCATCGTTTCAAATGGCGGCGATGTTGAATCTGAATGGTGTGATCACGGACATCAATAACACGGCATTGCGTTTCGGAAATGCGACTCGTGAGGATTTCATCGGTTTGCACCTTTGGGACGCCGCGTATTGGGGTCCTTCGGTATCGCTCCGTCGGCAGTTGAAAGAGGCGATAAAAACGGCCAAGAAAGGGAATTTTGTGCGCATGGAGTCGGTGATCCAGCATGAGGGACGAGAATCCAACATCGATTTCACGCTCAATCCTGTGGTGGATGCGCATGGCCGGGTGGAATTCATCGTTGCTGAAGGTCGCGACATCACAGAACGGATGCGGTTGATCAAGCAGACCAACTCGCTGAATTCGCTGTACAATCTGGTGGTGGATATCTCGGGGCGCCTGATCGGTTGCCGTGTGGAGGATGTGGAAGACCGCATTCTGGAATCGCTTGAAAAGTTGGGATCCACGATGATGGTCGACCGATCCTACATCTTTGAACTGGATATCGATTTCGACGAGATTTCAAACACCTTTGAGTGGTGCGAGGAGGGCATTATCCCACAGAAAGACAATTACCAGAAAGAGCCGTTTTCGGTGATATCTCGTTGGAAAGAGGCGTTTTTCTTCAACGAACCGATCCATATTCCATTGGTATCAGCGATTCCTGATGAATACGCCTTGGAAAGGGAGTTGCTCGAGGCCCAGCAGATCCAATCTTTGGTCTGCGTACCGATGCGTTTCGGGACGGAGCTGGTCGGTTTCCTCGGGTTCGATTCGGTCAAGACCACCAAGGTTTGGGAACCCCAGGTGATCTCACTCCTGAAAGTGACCGCCGACATCATGGCGGGAAGTCTCAAGCGCAAGGAATATGCGACGGAGCTGATCCAAGCCCGAAAAAAAGCCGAAGATGCGAACCGCGCGAAAAGCGAGTTCCTTGCCAACATGAGTCACGAAATCCGGACCCCGATGAATGCGATTCTCGGATTCAGCGAGGTGTTGCTCGAAAGCGTTGAAGATCCGACCTCCCGGAGCCAGCTTGATACGATTCTTCACAGCGGAAGAGCCCTGCTTCATCTGATCAACGATCTGCTGGATTTGTCGAAGATCGAAGCGGGACACCTGAAATTGGAGCCTTCGGTGGTTCACCTGCCGGAGCTCATCGAAGCCATCGAACGTCTTTTCCGGCCTGAAATGGAAAAGAAAGGCTTGGATTTCCAAGTGCGGTTCATGGCAGGCTTGCCGAAATCCTTCCTGCTGGATGAATTGAGATTCCGTCAGATATTGGTCAATCTTGTGGGAAATGCTGTAAAATTCACCAAGAAAGGTCATATAGCGATTGAGTTGGATGGGCGCTTAGCCGACCCCGAAGAGAATGTGTACGATCTGGATATCCGGGTCATGGATACCGGAATCGGGGTTTCGAAAAACGATCTCGAATCTATATTCGAATCATTCAATCAAGTGAGTTTTGGGGAAAATCGGAAATTCGGTGGTACCGGACTCGGCCTCACGATCTCCCAAAAACTATCCCAAAGCATGAATGGCGACATCCGGCTTGTCAGTCAGCTTGGCAAAGGAAGCACGTTCACCCTCACATTGAAACAAGTTCCCGTTGCCGCCGCCGACGGTATGGATACACCCTCCGATACGCGCTACAGAAACGTCCATTTCAAATCGGCCAAAATCCTGGTCGCCGACGACATCGACATTAATATCCAGCTTATTGCCTCGTATTTGAAAGGACAGCCCATCGAAATCATCTCGGCGGAGAATGGAGAGGAGGCGGTTCAACTTTCCAAGAAAGAGTTTCCGGACGTGATTCTGATGGATATCCGGATGCCCAAGATGTCCGGAATTGAAGCCGCCATCCGACTTAGTGAAAATCCGACCACCCGTCACATTCCAATTCTCGCGTTCACGGCCTCATTGCTTACCCATGAAATCGAGGAGCACAAAGAACTTTTCAAAGGCTTCCTTCTTAAGCCGCTCCGCAAATCGTTTCTTATTGAAACGCTGATGGATTTATTGCCTATCGAGCAGATGGATTCGATCCTTCCGCACGATATGTCGATCTCGAATCCGATGGATGAACCGGTCGTGGAAGAATTGAAGGAAGTGTACGCCGAACGGATGTTCGCCATGTCGGAAGTGCTTGACATGGCCGATATCGAGTCTCTCATCGGCGATTTGGAACTCACCGCGGTGAAGCATCCGTCTCCGAGGCTGCTCGCCTACATCACGGAGATGAAAACCGCGGTGGATGCCTTTGATTTCGGCAAAATCACGGACTTGCTCCGTTCCTTCAACAAATTGTGATCATGCAAGACGAAAAACCTCTGGTTCTTGTCGTTGACGACCAACCGAAGAATCTTCAATTGGTCGCAGCGGTGCTCAAAGGGGCCTATCGGTTGCTGATCGCCGACAGTGCCGAAAAGGCGATCAAAGCGGCGCAGGAAAAACATCCGAATCTGATTCTGATGGATGTGATGATGCCCGAAATGTCCGGATTTGAAGCGGCGCAATTGTTGAAAGCGGATCCCGGCACGAATGAAATCCCGATCATTTTCCTCACTGCCAGGGGAGATACCACCGATCTGATTCAAGGCTTTGAATCAGGGGGAGTGGATTATGTTCTCAAACCGTTTGTCAGGCAAGAGCTGCTGCAACGGGTGAGCACCCATGTGGAATTGGACATCAAACGACGTGAGCTCAAGCGGAAATCGGCTCAATTACACCATCTGAATGAAGAGAAAACCCAGTTGTTATCGGTCCTTTCGCACGATTTGCGGAACCTGATTGGCGGAAACATGGGCCTGCTTCAGATCATGGAATCGGATTTCGATACTCTGACCTTGGATGAATTGCGTGAATTCATAGGAATGATTTCCACAAGCACCGTTCAGACCTACAACCTGATGGATGATCTTCTCGCCTGGCTCAAGAGCCAGAACCGAGAGGTCCGCATCCAGAGGGTGCCGATTCAGGTGTCGGCGTTACTTGACCATGCCGCTGTGCTTTTTGCCAATCAGCTTCGGCAAAAATGCATCACCATGGAGGTGGTTTGCGATTCGAACATCGTGATCCATGCGGATATCAACATGATGGAAACGGTGGTGCGGAATCTTGTCAATAACGCGATTAAGTTCTCCAAATCGAATTCAAACATCGAGTTATCAGCTCTCGGGCAGAAAGGGTCTGTACGAATCTCCGTCAAGGACAAAGGCATAGGCATCTCGGTATCGAAACTTGAAAAGCTTTGGAACTCCGCGTTCGAGTCGGACCCGGGTACCGCTGGAGAAAAGGGTTCGGGCGTGGGATTGAATTTGTGCAAAAGTTATGTTGAACATCATGGTGGAAGTATACTTGCTGAATCTGAAGTGGGTGTTGGAACCACGTTCCATGTCACGATTCCCGATGGACAAACCGCATGATAAGTCCGTATTTTAACGGAACTAAACCAACGTTTAACAAATTGTTTCCATGGCTTACAAAGCAGTCACATTTCAAAATCAACTGAATTCCGATTTCGCCAAGGAAGTGAAAGCTCGGGTGAAACAGTATTTCCTGGATAACAAGATTTCGCAACATGCCAACCGTGCGATGATCCTCAAAACGATCACGATTTTCGGTGTCTATTTCGGCTCTTATCTGCTGCTCTTCACGGGATGGTTTCCGCTCTGGGCGATGTGGTTGCTATCGGTGATGATGGGTATTGCTATGGCCGGCATCGGTTTCTCCATCGCTCATGATGCCCTGCACGGCGCTTATTCGGAAAATCCAAGGGTGAACCAATGGCTCGGATATGGGTTCGATGTTTTGGGCGCAAACGGCTATATCTGGAAAATCACCCATAACATCATCCATCACACGTACACCAACATCCACGGACATGATGAGGATCTGGAAGTGGCGGAGTTCATCCGTCTGAGTCCGGGCATGAAATATCACTGGATCCATCGTTTCCAGCATGTTCTCGCGTTTTTCGCGTACAGTTTCGCGACCCTTTTCTGGTTGTTCATCAAAGATTACAAGTATTTCTTCGCGAGTGAGCTGGGTCCGTACGAGAACAAACAGCATCCGGCCAAAGAATGGGCGTTCCTGTTTTTCTCCAAGGCCATCACCTACACCTATCAGATCGTGCTTCCGCTGATGTTCCTGGACATCACATTCACCCAGTTCGTGATCGGATTTCTGACAGCACATATGACCGCCGGACTCATCCTCGGCGTCATCTTCCAACTCGCGCACGTGGTGGAAGAGACCGACCACCCCACTCAGAATGAGAAAGGATTCATCGAGAACGCATGGTTCGTTCATCAGATGGAGACTACGAACAATTTCGCGCGCAGCAACAAATTCCTGAACTGGTACATCGGCGGATTGAATTATCAGATCGAGCATCACCTGTTTCCACGGGTGTGCAGCATCCACTATGAGAAGATCAGTCCGATCGTGGAGGAAGTGGCTAAGAAGCACGGCATCGTGTATAACAACCACGAAACGCTGTTCCAAGCCATCCGCTCACATTATCGCACCTTGAAGAAATTCGGCCGCAAAGACTACGTCTTCGAATACCAGCGCGCGTCGTAAGTTCAGAGCACGGAAGCCAGCGCCTTTCTCAAGGCCTCATTCGTGAAGGGTTTGTTCAGAAAACTGGAGGCTCCGGCGGATCGGAGTTCTTCAGGAATGGTGGCGTCCAAACTCACGGATATGCCGATCACCAATAGATTGGGATGATTCCCACGAAGCCATTTCACGTGCATGAGTCCGGTTTCCGGAGTATGGATAGTGGGTGGCAGATGCATGTCCACCAATGCCGCCACCGGATGATGTGTGGCCAAACAGCGCTCGATTTCCTGACGCGATAATGCGTGTACAATCTGAAACTGATCGTGGAACGACCATTTCAATTGTTTGGCGACTTCCACATCGTCGTCGACGATGAGTATGGTTGGCATCTCCATCTTCCATACCTATCATAAAGCATGCCAATGCGGATTGGATGCGATATGAGCGGACTGTTGAACGACAGATGTCGCTAAAATCCCACAATCCGTTGTTTTAAGTGAACGGGATGTTCAGCTTTTCGAGCAACTCATACAGGTAGGATCGGTTGATTCCCAGAGCCTGAGCCGCCTTCGATTTGGATTTATGGGTCTCCAAAGCGTTCAGCAGCAACGACCTGCGATAGGCGTTCACCGCGTCTTCATAGGAGATCACCTCATTGCCCACGGTTTGGGATTGGGCGGTTTCGATCGGATGCATTCCTTCCAGATTACGGAATTCGCGCGGCAGGTCATGGGCTTGGATCACTTTGGATTTCGCCAAGATGGTGATCCGCTCGATCATATTGCGCAATTCGCGCACATTACCCGGCCAGGAATAGTGTTTCATGCGATCGATGGCTTCCTCGCTGAAACAGAAAGGACCGCGGTTCAACCTCTTCTGATACACCGACAGAAAATGATCGGCAAGTACTACGATATCGCCATCACGGTCGGCCAGGCGCGGGACTTCGATCGGAATCACACTCAGCCGGTAATAGAGATCCTCGCGGAATTGTCCTTTGGCCACACGCTCGGTCAGATTCTGGTGCGTGGCGGCGATTACCCGCACGTCCACACTAAGGGATCGTTCGCTGCCCAGGCGCTCGAGTGTGCCTTCCTGAAGCACACGCAGCAATTTCGCTTGGGCGACGGAAGAAAGCTCGGCCACTTCGTCCAAAAAGATGGTGCCGTTGTCGGCCAGTTCGAATTTGCCTTTGCGCGGACCTTTGGACCCCGTGTACGCCCCGGCTTCGTGACCGAAGAGCTCGTCTTCGATGAGCGAATCGCTCAGAGCGGCGCAATTCACCGCAATGAAAGGCTTTTTGGAGCGCAGGGATTGGCGATGGATGGCTTCCGCGACCAACTCTTTGCCGGTACCGCTTTCGCCAGTGATGAGGACCGAGGCGTCGGTGGGGGCCACTTGGCTGATCATTTCGCAGACAGCGCGGATTTCCTCACTTTGCCCGATGATCTTGGTATCCGCCGCGGTGTTGCGTTCCGATTTCAAGGCTTCGATTTCATTGGCCAGAGTGCGCATCCGCAACGCGCGTTTCATGACTATGGCCAATTCATCGGGATTGATCGGTTTGGTGAAGACATCCCAAGCGCCAAGATCGATCACATTCGAAGCGATCGCTTGGTCGCTGAGTCCGGTCATGATGATCGGAATGATGCCGGGATGCTGGATGCGGATATAGGAAAGCATGTCCGTTCCGGAGCGTACCGAGGTAAGGTCAGGGGGGAGATGCAAGTCGATCAGGATGATGTCGACCGAGGACTTGGAACAGAATTGCTTGGCTTGGTCGACTGTCTCCGCCTCGAAGACGGAGTAGTTGTCAGACAATTGCCACATCAACTGTTTTCGAATGGACTTTTCGTCGTCGAGGATCAGAATGGATGCCATAGGTGTTGTAAGTATCGGGTGTGCCCTACAACGAAGATAGTAATGTTGGTTTTACAACACTATAATGCAACCATTAAGGTTTTTCAACAAGTTTGAGCGCGGGTGAATTCAAACAGTAACGAAGTCCGGTGGGTTTGGGTCCGTCATCGAACACATGTCCCAAATGACCCTCGCAACGAGCGCAGACCACTTCGATCCGACTCATGAAGTACGAGTTATCGGGAACTTCCTTGATGCTTTCGGCGCGGATGGGTTGCCAGAAACTGGGCCAGCCCGAGCCCGAGTCGTACTTGGTGCTGGAGTGGAACAGCGGATTTCCGCAACCGGCGCATGTGTAGATGCCTTCAGTCTTGGTTTTGTTGTACTCTCCACGAAAGGGGAACTCAGTTCCCTTGCCGCGAAGGATCTTGTATTGGTCGGGAGTGAGCACCGCACGCCACTCGGCATCGGTTTTCACGACTTTGTCTGTCATCACGGTATCCATCAAGGTTTCATAGCGGAACATCAGAGGTGGTTTATCCATCTGAGCGTTACCGCAAGCGGTGAGTAAAAAAAGGAAAATGATCATTGGAATGGGTTTCATTGATTTGATAAACCAAAATGGTCTTCTAATCGTTGCCTATCTTCAGACCGAACGAACATTTCACGCTCCTGAATGCATATGAAAACCCTTTTCAATTCCATGGTCATGATACTGGCGGTTGCCTTTGTCGCGCAAGCTCAACCTACGCGATTTTTGGTGAATCCGGTAACGCCACCCACATCCATCCAGAATGCTATCAACAAAGGCACACGCACTGCGGATGGCCGTCCCGGCGCTTCGTACTGGCAGCAGTTCGCCTACTACACCATCGACGCCACGGTCGACACCAGCTCCAACACGCTTCGAGGCTCCGTGACCATCCGATATGTCAACAACTCGCCCGACACCCTGGCTCAACTGCATCTGGATCTGTATCAGAATGTTCATGCACCTGGCGTGATTCGCAACGAACCCGCTGAAATCACCGGCGGCATCTCTCTCTCCAACATCTCCGTGGCCGGCATGGATCTGCAACCCGCCACCCGGCGCGGCACTCCCGGTTATGTCGTGAATGGCACCCGATTGGTGCTCATTCCTTCCAAGGTCGCGGTTCCGGGCTCCACCACGGAAATCACCATCGGGTACAGCTTCGTGATTCCGCAAGCCGGAGCCGGATCGCGCATGGGCTACGACACCAAAGACCTGTACTATCTGGCCTATTGGTATCCGCAGATGACCGTCTACGACGACATCCAAGGCTGGCATCCGGATCCGTTCCTGCAAAACGCGGAATTCTACCACGGCTTCGCGGATTACGAAGTCACTTTTCGCATGCCGGGCGATTGGCTCGTGATCGGAACTGGTGAGCTCACCAACGCCGCTGAAGTCTTCGCTCCGTACGTGCTGGAGCGCTACAACGCGGCCATGGCCAGCGACGACGTGGTGCATATCATCACCAAAGACGATTACGGCTCGGCCGGAACCGCCGCCACCGGCACTGAAATGCTCACCTGGAAATTCTTTTCCAAGAATGTGCGCGATGTGGCATTCTCACTCACGCGCAAATCGCTGTACGACGGAGCCCGCGCCACGAACGGGCAGAATTACGTCCGAATCGGCGCCATCTATCGTGAACCGGCCAGGTTCTGGACCGAATCCGTCCGTTATTCGCAACACTCGATCACGTATTTCTCCAAAATCACCGGATTTCCTTACCCTTGGCCGCATATGACCGCCGTGGAAGCCGCCCAAATCATGGGTGGAGGCATGGAATACCCTATGATGACCCTCATCGGCGATTACAACCGCGCCGGTGCCCAAGCTCTGCAAAGCGTGACCGCCCATGAAATCGCCCACATGTGGATTCCGATGATCATCAGCACGGATGAGCGCCGGTACAGTTGGATCGATGAAGGGTTCACCTCATACCACGACGACCTCGCCGTGGAAGATTTCTGGGATCTGGACAAAGTGTATCTCGGCTCGTTCCGCGGGTATTTGGCCATCGCCGGACGTGAAATGGAAGGGGAGATGATTCGGCGTTCCGATTACCACTACAATTCCTTCGCCTTTGGAATGGCCTCATACAGCAAACCCGCATCGGTTTTGGTGGCGCTCAAAGGCGTTCTCGGCGAGTCTGAGTTCGACCGGATCAACCGCAAGATGTACCAGGTCTGGGCGTACAAGCACATGTCGCCTTGGGATCTTTTCGCCTTCTTCAACGCCGAGGCAGGGCAGGATCTGAGCTGGTTCTGGCGCCCATGGTATTTCGCGACGGGAGTGCTGGATCAAAGTGTGGTTGCCGCTGGCGATCGCGGGCGCAACACAAACATCCGCCTGCGCGACAACGGACAAAATCCGATGCCCTATCTTCTTCGCCTTACGCTCAAAGACGGTTCCACGCATGATGTGCGTTTCGAGGCGTCGGTGGTGATGTCCAAGATCAATGATAAAAACGAATTCGAAGTGTCCGTGCCGTATCGCAATGTCGTGAAGGTCGAGATCGATGCCGATCAGTACTTTCCGGACGTGAACCGAGCCAATAACGTCTTCGAAAGAAGATAGAAGCGGGAAGTGAGATGCGGGAAGCAGGATGCTGGAAGCATGATGCCAGACGTCCTGCCTCCCGCTTTTGCATTAAGCAACAAGCATTAAGCATTAAGTATCAAGCATCCCGCTTCTAATACCGCAGTTTCCAATTCGCCGTGTGGACTGTCGCGTAGCTGTTTGCCAGTGATTTCGATCACATACAGCCGGTTTTCATAGGGGTAGTGGGCGGCAAGGTCGCGTCGTCGAAAGAATTGATGAGGGTTGTCGCGCTTTCATATGATGCACTTCCCAATGGCTGTTCCATCACGGCTTCCCGATTCTAACTTGACTTTATCAAATATTATTTTACGTTGATCTAAGCGAACAACCCCCGACCCCCTCACTATGGAGACGATTTCAAAACCCCTGGTCTTTTCAGTTGATGTAGCTCTTGCACCGCTGCTTCTTGTCTGCATGTTGCTGATCTCAGGCTGCTCCTTGTTAAAAGACAAAGACGAGCCTTGCATCTGTCCCCCTTCAATTGCTGGAACCACACAATCGTTATCCTGCGACTGCGGCCCGTTTGTGCATTTGGCATTCGACAGTGAAGCGGCGTGGAGTCCGGATGGAAACACCATTGCCTATGCAGGGACTGGAAGCAATTCTTTCGGTTTATTCGGAATCCATTTGGTTGACTCAGATGGTACGAACAAGCGCCTGTTTCATGCGGGAGTGGCGGGCGCTCCCTCTTGGAGTCCCGATGGGCAGTGGATAGCTTTCCACGAGGGGGCTCATATCTATAAAAAGCATGTAACAGGCGACAGTCTGGTTCAGCTCACCCTACAAGGTCGCAATTTCTACCCTGCTTGGAGCCCCGATGGACAGTTTATTGCATACGACCGATCAATAGCTGACGATACAGGACCAGCGGGTATTTGGTTCATGAATCAAGATGGAATGAATCGACGCGCAGTAATTGGCGGAGCATTTCCATTTTGGCACCCCAATGGCGAGAAATTTCCCGGCTGATGACGCTTCGGTGCCGGCCTAGAAGCCGGGCTAGATCCGCTTGGCTCTGGCTAAGGCTTGAACCGAGAAGGATCTGTTCGCGTTCATGGGCTGTGAGTCGTTTTTGTGTTCGCATGGTGCAAGGATCGTGGATTTTGGTATCCTGTTGCATTAGACCTGGTCCAAATTAACGAGAGTAATAAAGTATAAAAACGTAATCTATGCCTCTATGGAAAACTCTCGAATATACCCCCCTACTTTCCTCTTCACCACCCCAGTGCTCCTGTTGCTGATGATAGGCTGTTCGATCATCAATGATGGTGATGACCCTGGCGATGGTTTTACCCTAGATCTCCCGGGCTACCCCAGCCCCTACATGGACCCTTCAGTGAGTCCGGACGGGCAGATCGTAGTTTTCCACCGTACCAAAATTACCCGCCTCAATTCTTTTGGGGGATTCTCGTTTGACCCTGATTCCACTGGTATCTGGATGGTCCGTATGGATGGTACAGGGCTGAAATTATTGGTACAGGGGATGGGTTTGTACAACCCGGTATTTTCACCGGACGGGCAATGGCTGGCTTATAATGCGAACGCACAGATCTACAAGGCCCCGTTTGACGGGGATTCGGTGGATGTTGCCGGGACTGTCCAGCTGACCACCGAAGGTCGTAATTTTTTTCCCGCTTGGAGCCCCGACGGGCAATGGATTGCGTATGACAGATCCATCGCAGATCAAACGGGTCCTATGGGAGTATGGATGATGAAAACGGATGGAAGTAAAAAAAAACCGATCTTTGGTGGTGCAATGCCAACATGGCATCCTGACGGTCAAAGTTTTTTGGCTGTAAAGGGGACAAGTTCTACAAGTATCTGGACACGATTTGTCCGGTATTATCCTTTCGACAACCGGACATCCGAAACTCTGAATGGGGTTGTAGACAATGAGAACCTTTACCCAAAATACTCCCCTGATGGATTGAGGATTTTGTTCCAGTCGTCTGATCGAAGTGGATCTGTAAAGATATGGATTATGAACAGCGATGGAAGAAACCCGAAACCTGTAGCCGATAAGGGTCTGACACCTACATGGACACCGGCCGGTCAGATTGTCTATGAACGGGGCATGTACTCGGGCTACCATATCGACAACGGCACCCTTTGGGTCATGAACGCTGATGGGCGCGGGAAACGCCAGCTCACATTTAACCATGGTCTGGAGTTAGAATAAACAAACATAAATGGAGGTGCCGATGGGAACTGAAACTAAATAGATGCCTATTGCTGGAAGTGCACGGCGTGTATTCTCTGAATAATGAATATCGGGCTTATCAGATCGTTTACCGCCATCGCGGTAAAGACGAGTGAGGTGGTTCGCTTTTTCGGACAGCGTTTTGGTTTTGGATAATTGTCTCACGCGGCGAGACGGTAGCGTTGCATAGGGGTCATGTCGTCGATCGATGAGTGCGCGCGACGTTCGTTGTAGAACCTAACATAGTCGTCGCACAAATCAAACAGCTC
>CAMTWZ010000019.1:0-75074 GCA_947085565.1 uncultured Bacteroidota bacterium | reverse complement strand
CCTTGAATGCACCACCGAATTTGGAGGACAGTACTTTGGTGATCGCCGCGGTGAGCGTGGTTTTGCCGTGGTCAACGTGTCCGATCGTTCCGATGTTCACGTGTGGCTTCGAGCGTACAAATGATTCTTTTGCCATGATGCGTTCTTTTCTGAGGTAAACTTATTTTTCTTCGATAATTGCTTTTGCGATGGAGTCTGGTACAGGCGCGAAGCGCTTGAACTCCATGCTGTACACCGCACGACCCTGCGACATAGAGCGCAGTTGTGTGGAATAACCGAACATTTCGGCCAACGGTACTTCGGCGGTGATCACCGAACCGTCGATCTTGTTCTCCATACCGAGGATCATCCCGCGACGGCTGTTCAAGTCGCCGATGATGTCGCCCATGTAATCTTCTGGTGTGATCACTTCCACAGCCATGATCGGCTCGAGGAGGATCGGAGCCGCTTTGCGGGCCGCTTCACGAAGTCCCATGCGTGCGCACAGTTCGAAACTGAGTGCGTCGGAATCGACATCGTGGTAGGAACCGTCAAACAGACGCACTTTCAAGCCTTCGATCGGGTACCCGGCTTGGATACCGCCTGAAAGTCCGCCTTTGAATCCTTTCTCCACCGGATTGATGAACTCTTTCGGGATGTTCCCACCCGTCACTTCGTTCAGGAATTCGAAACCGGTGTTGCCATCGCGCGGCATGATCTCAAACTGGATGTCGGCGAATTTACCGCGACCACCCGTTTGTTTTTTGTACACTTCACGGTGGGTCACATTGCGTGTGATGGTTTCGCGGTACGAAACCTGTGGTTTGCCCACATTGGCTTCGACTTTGAATTCGCGTTTGAGGCGGTCGACAATGATCTCCAAGTGGAGTTCGCCCATTCCGGCGATGGTTGTCTGACCTGTTTCGTCATCCACAGACACTTTGAAGGTCGGATCTTCTTCGGCAAGTTTGACCAGACCGGTGGTGAGTTTGTCGTTGTCGGCCTTGGTTTTCGGCTCAACGGCAAGTTTGATGACCGGCTCAGGAAAGATCATTTTCTCGAGCAGGATCGGTTTGTCTTCGGCAGACAGCGTATCACCGGTTTTGACTTCCTTGATTCCTACAGCGGCGGCGATGTCACCGGCGCGAACGATCTTGATGTCTTCCTTGTGATTGGCGTGCATCTGCAACAGACGGCCGATACGCTCTTTCTTGCCCGTGCTGGTGTTGATCACGTACGAACCCGCGTCGAGTTGACCGGAATACACACGGATGAAAGTCAGCTTACCGACATAAGGATCTGTCGCGATTTTGAACGCGAGAGCGGCGAAGGGCTCGTTGAACTCAGGCTTGCGAGTCAGCTTGATGTCCATGTCGTCTGGGTCGGTGCCATCGACAGCGTCGATATCGGCAGGCGACGGAAGATACTTGACGACGGAATCAAGCAAGGTCTGAACACCTTTGTTTTTAAACGCCGTGCCGCAGATCACCGGATTGATGTTCAGGTTCAGCGTGGCCAAACGGATGGCGGCTTCGAGCTCCTCAACGGAGATCTCTTCGTCCATCAGATATTTCTCCATCAGAGACTCATCCACATCGGCAACCGCTTCAATCATGTATTTGCGGTATTCGGCGGCTTTCTCTTGCAAATCGGCAGGGATGTCGATCTCGTCATAGCTCTGGCCTTGGGAATCTTCGTGCCAGATGACGCCCTTCATGCGGAGCAGGTCAACCACGCCTTTGAAATTCTCTTCCTGGCCGATCGGGATTTGCAGGGGAACCGCTTTGGAACCCAACTTGGAGCGCATCTTCTCAACCACGTTGTAGAAGTCGGCACCGGTACGGTCCATTTTGTTGACGAAAGCCAAGCGAGGAACTTTGTACTTGTTGGCTTGGCGCCATACAGTTTCAGACTGAGGCTGAACCGCGCCTACTGCGCAGAAAACAGCGACAGCACCATCGAGAACGCGCAAGGAGCGCTCCACTTCCACTGTGAAATCCACGTGGCCAGGGGTGTCGATGATATTGATACGGTGGTCTTTCCAGAAACAGGTGGTGGCGGCAGAGGTGATCGTAATGCCACGCTCGCGCTCTTGCTCCATCCAGTCCATGGTGGCGGCGCCATCATGAACTTCACCGATACGGTGGGAGATACCTGTGTAATAGAGGATACGTTCCGTGGTCGTCGTCTTACCGGCATCGATGTGGGCCATGATGCCGATATTGCGCGTGCGTACGAGCAGGTCAGATACTTTGATTTCGGGCGCGGCCATGCTTGAGGACTCGTTGAAAAAGGATTAGAAACGGAAGTGGGCGAAAGCTTTGTTGGCTTCGGCCATGCGGTGGGTATCGTCTTTCTTGCGAACGGCGCCGCCTTCGTTGTTGGAAGCGTCGGTGAGTTCGCGAGCCAGGCGACTTGCCATGGATTTGTCGTTCCGTGATTTGGCGGAGTTGATGATCCAACGCATGCCGAGGGCGGTGCTACGGTCGGAGCGGACTTCAACCGGGACTTGGTACGTGGAACCACCGACACGGCGGGAGCGCACTTCGATAACCGGAGATGCGTTGGTCAACGCGTTGCGGAACACATCGATACCCGGCTTGCCGGATTTCTCTTCGATGATTTCGAACGCTTGGTACACGATCTTACGTGCAACGTTTTTATTACCGTCTTTCATCAGGCAGTTCACGAAGCGGGTCACCAGTTTGTCGGCGAACTGCGGATCGGGCTTGACGATGCGGATTTCTGCTTTTCTTCTACGCATGGGTGTGTCCTACCTTACTTTTTCTTGCCTTTGGTTGCTGCTGCAGCGGCTGCTCCAGCTTTCGGACGTTTCGCGCCATACAGACTGCGGCTCTTGCGGCGATCGTTAACACCGGAGGTGTCGAGCGCACCACGGATGATGTGGTAACGAACACCCGGCAGATCTTTTACGCGGCCGCCGCGGATCAGGACAATGGAGTGCTCCTGCAAGTTGTGGCCTTCACCTGGGATGTAGGCGGTCACTTCAATGGTGTTGGTAAGACGCACACGAGCCACTTTGCGGAGAGCCGAGTTCGGCTTCTTAGGAGTGGTGGTATATACGCGGGTGCAGACGCCACGACGTTGCGGGCAGCTCTGGAGAGCTGGCGCGGTTGTCTTGGTGACTTTGCTTTTCCTACCTTTTCGGATTAACTGCTGAATCGTTGGCACGGTGTGAAAACGTTTGGTTCTTTTGTGACAGAGCTTGAAAATATACACACATTTCGGAACAAAACTCAAGCATTACACCCATAATCGTCTTAAAATAACTCACAAGCCGCAGGCACACCCCTCCATATCAACGCAATGAAGGGTGGTTCTGAAAATTAGTGGCTATAGTGATACATTACAGTATATCAGTTTGAAGCTCTCCGATCTCCCAGGCATGACCCCTCCCCGGCTAAAGGCCCTCGCCGAAGCCGGCATCCTCACACCCGAAGAACTGGTGTGCACCTTCCCACGCCGGTATGTCGACCGCAGCATGGTCTCCCTGATTTCCCAAGCCGGACACCTCGACACCCCCATCACCGTCTTCGGTACGGTGGTCAGCTCCAAAACCATCGGTTATGGACCGAAAATGCGGCTCGAAGTCACCATCCAAGACGGTAGCGGCTTTCTGAACGGGGTGTGGTTCAAGGGCATCGGTTACTTTAAGGACCGCTTCAAGGCGGGTCAGGGCGCGGCGTTCTTTGGTCAGGCCAAGCGCTTCGGCAAGAGCGTGAGCATGGTGCATCCGGATGTGGAGATTCTCGATTCGGATGGGAAACCGAACACGCTCACAAGCATCCTTCCCATGTACCCCGGTACGGCGTTCATGAAGAAGACCTATATATCCGGAAGCGTGATGCAGAAATGGGCGCGACAGATCCTGAATGAAACTCCCTACGACGAGATGCTGCCCCCTGCACTGCTCAAGGAGTTCGGATTTCCGGACCGGATGCAGGCCTTTTACCATATCCATGCGCCGGAAACCTTGTCTCAGGCCGCATCCGCACTGAAACGCTTTAAGTTCGAGGAGCTCTTCCTTTTTCAGATGGCGATGATTCGGCTCAAACGGCATGTGGTTGAGGCTCGCGAAGGTCCCAGACTCGGCGCCCCGGGCGAGTTCACACGGCGCTTTTTCAACGAATCGCTTCCCTTTCCGCTCACGGAGGGGCAAAAACGCGCATTGGCCGACATCAAGCACGACATGATGAGCGGCAGGCAGATGAACCGGCTCCTTCAAGGGGATGTGGGAAGCGGTAAAACCGTGGTGGCGATCGGCGCGATGCTCATGGCAGCCGACAGCGGCTACCAATCGGCGATGATGGCTCCCACTGAGATCTTGGCCGAGCAACATGCGCGCACCTTGAAGAAATGGCTCGATCCCATCGGCGTGACCGTGCGCTTGCTTACGGGCTCGGCGAAAACCGCGCTGCGTCGGGATGTGATCGGGGATGTGAGCGGCGGCACGGCGCAGATCCTGGTCGGCACGCACGCACTCATCCAGGACGGAGTCGATTTTCACAAGCTCGGATTGACCGTAATCGACGAGCAGCACCGTTTCGGGGTGGAACAACGCATGAAACTGCAGCAGAAAGGCGTGATGCCGCATCTGTTGGGCATGAGTGCGACGCCGATTCCGCGGTCGTTGGCCATGACCGTGTATTCGGACATGGATGTCTCCATCATGAAAGAGCTCCCCTCCGGCCGTAAGCCGGTAAAAACCGCCATCCGCGGCGAAGGAAAGCGCGACGATGTGTACCGGTTTCTGGGCGAAGAGCTCGAGCGCGGCGGACAGGCGTACATCATCTATCCGCTGATCGAAGAATCGGAAGCGTCCGATTTGAAAGATGCGACCCTCGGATTCGAACAGATCAAGGCGCGGTTTCCCGGGTTTGAGGCGGGTCTGCTGCATGGCAAACTCACGCAGGAAGAGAAAGACGGCATCATGGCGCGGTTCGTGAAGGGCGACATCCGCTTGCTGGTGTCCACCACCGTCGTGGAAGTGGGCGTGGATGTGAGCAATGCCACGGTGATGATCGTGGAGCATGCGGAGCGCTTCGGGCTGTCGCAATTGCATCAGTTGCGCGGACGCGTGGGTCGCGGCGCGAAAGACAGTTATTGCATCCTGATGGCGGGACCGAAAGTGAGTCGCGACGGGCGCGAGCGCCTCGACACCATGGCTCGAACGAACGACGGGTTCGAGATCGCGGAGGCGGATCTGAAGCTTCGGGGTCCGGGAGATCTTCTCGGAACCAAGCAAAGCGGGGTTCCGGAGTTCAAGCACGCGGACATTGTCGAAGATCAGGACATCCTGCTCATCGCCAAAGACACCGCGATGCGGCTGTTAACCGAAGATCCGGAATTGATGAAGCCAGAGCATCAAGCCTTGAAAACGGCGTTCGAGCCGTTTTTCAGGAGGAAAGCGGAGTTGTTTGGGAAGTAGGACTTACTTACTGTACCGCTTCCGGTCGTTGTGATCGAGGTATTTCTTGCGGATACGAAGGCTTTTCGGAGTCACTTCCAGCAATTCATCGTTGTCGATGAACTCGATGTTCTGCTCCAGGCTCATCTTTTTGGCGACGGCGATCTTGATGCTGTCGGCTGTTTGCGAGGCCCGGTGGTTGGTCAGGTTTTTCTTCTTGACCACGTTGAGCACCATGTCTTCGTTCCGGTTGTTTATGCCGATCACTTGTCCGGCATACACTGGATCACCCGGCTCCACGAGCATGATGCCGCGGTCTTGCACGCCTTCGAGAGCGTAATGGGTCACGTTTCCGTTTTCAAGAGCAATGAGCGCGCCGTTCGTACGACCGGCGATGTCGCCTTTGTAGGCTTCGTAATCCGCGAATTGCTGGTGAATCATGGCCATGCCACGGGTTTCCGTCATGATGTCGCCACGGAAGCCGATCAAGCCGCGTGAAGGCACTCGAAAGGCCACGCGGGCGTTGTCGCCTTCTTGCGACATCGAGGTCATGATCCCTTTGCGGTTGAGCAGAATTTCGACCACTTTGCTGGAATAATCGACGGGGACATCCACCACCACTTCTTCCACAGGCTCATAAGAAACACCGTCCACTTCGCGCAGAACCACTTCCGGACGCGAAACCGAAAACTCATACCCTTCACGGCGCATGGTTTCGATGAGGATGGCCAACTGAAGCTCGCCACGACCCGCCACTTTGAACACGTCGGGGTTTTCGGTCGGCTCCACACGCAACGACACGTTGTTGCGGATTTCCTTGCCCAAACGGTCTTTGATCATGTTCGAGGTGACGTACTTGCCTTCGAGTCCGGCGAATGGAGAATCATTCACCCGGAAATACATGGCGATGGTCGGCGTGTCGATGTCGACATACGCGATCGGAGTGAGGTCTTCGGCGGCCGTCAGGGTGTCGCCGATGTTGGAACTGTCGTACCCCGCCAGTGCGATGATGTCGCCGGCATAGGCGATGTCGACGATCTCGCGGTTCAATCCGGAGAAGGTGAACAATTTGGTGGCTTTGCCCTTTTCTTTTATTTTGCCGTCACGGTCGACCAGGGTGATTTCCTGCCCGCGTTGAACTTGTCCTTGCTCGACGCGTCCGACCGCGATCCGACCCACATAATCATTCCATTCGATGTTGCTGATGAGCATCTTGAACGAAGCGTCGATGTTCACTTGAGGCGGCGCCACGTGCTTCACGATGGTGTCGAACAGCGGCGACAGGTCCACATTCTCATCATCGAGATGGTGTTTGGCAAAGCCTTTGATACCGACCGCATACAACACAGGGAAATCGAGCTGCTCGTCGGTGGCATCGAGAGAGACGAACAGGTCGAACACTTCATTCAAGACCGCATCCGGACGCGCGTCTCCGCGGTCGATCTTGTTGATCACCACAATCGGTTTGTAACCCAAAGCCAGCGATTTGCGCAATACGAAGCGGGTTTGCGGAAGCGGGCCTTCGGCGGCATCCACCAAAAGAATCACGCCATTCACCATTTTCAGGATGCGTTCCACCTCGCCACCGAAATCGGCGTGACCCGGTGTATCCACGATGTTGATTTTCGTCTCATGCCACACCACCGCGGTGTTTTTCGCCATGATGGTGATGCCCTTTTCGCGTTCCAAATCGTTGGAATCCATCACTCGCTCGGCGACTTCCTGGTTTTCACGGAACATACCGCTTTGTTTGAGCATCTGATCGACCAAGGTCGTTTTGCCGTGATCGACGTGGGCGATGATGGCGATATTTCGGATAGGAAGCATGGGAAGAATGAATCGGAACGGTAAAATCAAAGACGCGAAAGATACGGTTTTCCGAAACGAAGAACTCAGAGAAACCGAGACAAGAATCCGATTGGATACTTTCCCCAATTTTATTTAGATTTGGTCTACATTAGAACGCCATCCACATGAACACCTCTTTCAAACTCGCGGTTCTCGCACTGCTTCCGCTTCTGTTACTCGCTCCCTCTTGCACCCGCGAAAAACCCACTTTGGTGGTGTATTCGGGTCGGGCCAAAGCCTTGGTCGAACCCATCCTCACCCGATTTACCGAAGAAACCGGTATCCAGCTTGACGTGAAGTACGGCGGAACCACACAACTCACCGTCGCCATGCTTGAAGAAGGCGCGGCTTCGCCGGCGGATGTGTTCTGGGCGTCGGACATCGGCGGACTCGGGGCATTGACCGCCGCCGGATTGCTCGCGGAATTGGACTCCGACGTGTACGAGACCTTGGATGCGCGGTTCATCGGATCGCAGAAGACCTGGGTTGCCATCAGCAATCGGGCCCGAGTGCTGGTGTATTCCACCGAGCGTGTGGATGCCTCCACGCTTCCTGGTTCCGTATTCCATCTCACCGAATCGGCGTACAAAGGAAAAGTGGGTTGGGCTCCGACGAACGGCACCTTCCAAGCCTTTGTGAGCGCCATGATTCTGAAACACGGTCGTGAGGCCACGTTGACTTGGCTCAAGGGGATGAAAGCGAACGGAGCTGTGGCCTATCCCAACAACAATGCCATCGTGCAGGCCGTCGCCGCGGATGAAATCAACTACGGACTTACCAACCATTACTATCTGCTTCGGGCGAAGCGTCAAAACGCCTCATTCCCTGTTGAGCAGACCTTTTTCGAGGCTGGCGACATCGGTAACATGCTCAATCTGGCCGGGATCGGGATTGTGAAAACCTCGAAACACACCGCCGCCGCTCAGCAACTGATCGAATTCCTGCTCAAAGAAAGCAGCCAGGAGTTTTTCGCCTCCGAAACCCTCGAATATCCAGTGATCAAGATCGGTGGTGCGGATCTGGCCATCGACTCGCTCCGCGTGTATGCACCGGATGTGAGTTTGGAAAGCATCGCAGACCTTAGGGAAACCCTTGCGTTGCTGCGGGAGGCAGGACTGCTATAAACCGCGCGCCTTGGTTTTTCAGGATTCCCGTCTACGCCACAGCGATTCTTGTGGCTTTGCCTGTGGCGTATCTGGTGATCCGCGCGATGCAGGCCGACTCGCAACAAGCGATGGATCTGGTCTTTCGTTGGCGGAATCTTGAATTACTGCTGAACACGTTGTCTCTTACGGCTGGAGTGTTGGCGCTTTCCACGGCGGTGTCTTATCCCTTGGCTTGGGTCACAGCGCGCACCGATCTTCCATTTCGAAAAACGGTGACCACGTTGTCGATCCTGCCCTTGGCCATTCCGGGTTATGTGATGGCGTACACGCTGCTCAGTCTTGGCGGCGCGAATGGAACCATAGCCCAACTGTTCGGCGTGGAACTTCCACGGATCAGCGGTTATCTCGGGGCCTTGTTATCCGTGTCGTTTTACACGTTCCCGTATCTGTATCTGAATCTGCGCGCCGGATTCATGGGCTTGGATCCGGCCCAAGAAGAAGCGGCTCGCTCGCTCGGCCACAACACGAGGCAGATTTTCTTCAACGTCTGGCTGCCTCACCTCAAACCCGCGTACTTGTCAGGCGCGCTGATCATCAGCCTGTACGTTCTGGGTGATTTCGGGGCCGTGTCTCTCATGCGATATGAAACCATTAGCGTAGCCCTATTCACACAGTATGCGGGTTCTTACGATCGCATTTATGCCGCGTGGCTGGCGCTGATGCTGATCGCACTCACGGCGACATTGCTCTTCGCTGAAGCCCGAATCCTTAAAGGTGTCCGGTTATCGCGCGTAGGCACTGGTGCCATGCGCCATCGGTCCTCATCACTTGGCACGTGGAAGGGCTTCATATTGGCGGGCATCGGGCTGCTCGTACTCAGTTCCCTTGTCGTACCTATGGGAACCGTGCTCTTCTGGATGAGCAAAGGTTCGGCGCACGCCACCTGGACCGATGTGCTTTATGCGGTGTGGAACTCCACCCAAGCCAGCGCCCCTGCAGCGGCACTGGCTTGCATGCTGGCGATACCCTTGGCGTATGTCTCGGTCAGATATCCGTCGCCTACCTCCTCTTTCTTTGAGCGCGTAGCTTGGTTCGGTTTTGCCACTCCACCGTTGGCACTCGGACTCGCATTCATCTTTTTCAGCTTAAGTCTGGCGCCGGGGCTGTACCAAACCATTTCATTGCTCGTTTTGGCCTATGCGATCCATTTTCTTGCCGAAGCCTTGGGTCCGATACGAAGCGCCCTGTACCAGGCACCGCCAAGGCTGGAGGAAGCTGCACGTTCGTTGGGTTTCGCGCCGTTTCAGGCCTTCCGCAAAGCCACCTTGCCCTTGCTACGGAATGGATCCATCGCCGGCGCCGCGTTTGTTTTCCTTAGCGCAATGAAAGAATTACCCATCACGATCATCTTGGCGCCGGTGGGGTTCGAATCCCTCGCCATGAATGTCTGGGGCTACACCAATGAGGCGATGTTCGCCGATGCGGCTCCTTTCGCCCTTATTTTACTGTTGCTTTCCTCACTGTTCGTGGGATTGCTCTTCACCCGAGAAATCAAACCCTGATGTCTGTACTTCTTCGAGTCAACGCATTATCGAAGCGATACTCTTCCGAACTTCCTCTCGTAGTGGAAAACGTGAGTTTTGATGTCGGTGAGAACGAGATTTTCGCGATTCTGGGTCCGAGCGGATGCGGAAAAACTACCACATTGCGAATAATCGCTGGTTTCGAGCGCGCCGACAAAGGCTCGGTGGAACTGAGTCAGCAAGTCGTCGAATGCGCGCATGCCCATGTGTCGCCCGACAAACGCGGCGTTGGGTTCGTCTTTCAGGAGTACGCCCTCTTCCCTCATCTGGATGTGGCCGGAAACATCGGTTTCGGCTTGCCGAAATTCTCGAAACCGGAAAAAGCGCTCCGCGTCGCGGAGATGGTGGAACTTGCCGGACTCACCGGGCTCGAATCTCGCAAACCTCATGAACTTTCCGGCGGACAGCAGCAGCGCGTGGCTCTCGCCCGTGCCCTGGCACCGATGCCGAGGATCATCCTTCTGGATGAACCCTTTTCAAATCTGGATGCGGTGTTGCGTCAATCTACCCGTCAGGAAATCCGCCTCATTCTAAAAAAGGCGGGAATCAGTGCCATTTTGGTCACTCACGATCAGGAAGAGGCACTCAGCTTCGCCGACCGCATCGCTGTCATGAACAACGGTCGCGTGGAACAGATCGGATCTCCGGAAGACGTTTATGAAACCCCGCGAACCGAATTTGTGGCCACGTTTTTAGGTCGAACAAACCTACTCAAAGGCAAAGCCCAAGGGATGGAAGCTTGGACGGATCTGGGCGCGTTGATGATCGACCGTCCCGCCAACGGCGAAGTGACGCTCTCGATCCGGCCCGAACACCTCACCTTGGAGCGCGTGAACGAGACCAACTGCAACGGATGCTGTGGCACGATTCAGAGTCGGGAGTTCAAGGGGCACGACATCACGTACAAAATCCGCCTCTTGCGCAGCGAATGCCTGGTTCATACCGACAACCGGATGTCGTTCGTGGCGGGCGATCGAGTAGTGGTGAAGCCCGTCGAACCGGCGGTGGTTCTAAGTTGAAGATTTTTTACCGGGAGGATAAGGGTGGTTAAGTGAGGGTTCGAAATCGCTTCGAACTTCTGAGCGGATGCTAATTTTAAATTTTCAATTTTAAGTGAGGTACCCCTCGCTAAAACCCCACCCTTAACCACCCTTATCCTCCCAGTTCACATGTCTTTCCCAGCAGAATTTGCTCAACGACTCAGACAAGATTTCGGGACAGAGATCGCGGAGAGGGTCTTGGCGTCGATCGAGTCTCATCTGTCACCCACATCCATCCGCCATAATCCGCTGAAGAATGCGGCGCCGCGGCACGGGACCCCGATTCCGTGGGAGCCGATGGCCGAGATCCTTCCCGAACGGCCTGAGTTTTCGCTCGATCCGCTGTGGCATGCCGGCGCCTATTACGTGCAGGAAGCCTCGAGCATGCTTCTGGGCGAGGTGTTCGCTCAAGTGACCCGCGGCATGGAGACCGGCCTCAACGTGCTCGATCTATGCGGCGCTCCGGGTGGAAAAAGCACGCATCTGCTGGCCCGGATGTCGCCCGACGACCTGCTCGTGAGCAATGAGACGATCCGTTCGCGCGCGGCGGTCCTGCACGAGAATCTGACGAAGTGGGGAGCCCCGAACAAGGTCATCACCCAGCAGGATCCGGCGTATTTCGCATATTTAGGTGGATTTTTCGATGTGATCGTGGTGGATGCGCCCTGTTCGGGCGAAGGACTGTGGCGCCGCGACGCCGATGCGGTGAAGGAATGGTCGCCAGAGGCGGTGATCCATTGCGCTGCGCGTCAGTCTCGGATCTTGGAGGATGTGTGGCCGGCGCTGCGTCCAGGCGGCGTGCTCATCTACAGCACGTGCACGTACAACAAGGAGGAGAACGAGGCTCAGCTGGCGCGGATGGTGTCCGACTTCGGAGCCGAAGAGCTGCGCATCGACATTCCGTCGGAGTGGGGCTTTGTCAAGCCCGTGGGCTGTTCGATGTGGCGCGGACTTCCCAGCCTCACGCTGGGTGAGGGCTTCGCCATCGGAGCCGTCCGGAAACCGGCCGAAGAGCTTCGCTTCGAGGTCCTTCGCTATGCTCAGGATGACAATAGAAGGTCATCCACGCTGCGTCGCACCAAAGATCTGTTCTGGGGCGATCTTCTGCCCGAAGGCGACTGGAAAGGCTTGCTGATCGGGGGAAAGACCGTGGCCGTACCGTCGCAGTTGGAGGAACGCATTCTGGCGCTGGACGGTATGCGGGTGGTCTCAGCAGGCCACGAAATGGGCGACGAGCGGCGGCCGGGGTTCGTAGGGGTGGGCGAGCCGCGCTCGGATCGCGTGCGGCCCGTGCGCATCCCGGATCTGCGCACCCAACTGCTGTATCTGAAGCGCGAATCCATCCCTATCGAGGGTCCGAACGGGCTCGTCTTGGTGATGGCCGGAGACATCCCCCTCGGCTATGGAAAAGCCGTGAACGGACGTCTCAATAATGGCTATCCGATGGAATGGCGCCTGCGCCGTTCGATTTAGCTCTGCGACTTCACTTCGCAGGTGCTCACGCCAAGCAGGGCGTACAAGCCGCAGAAGCTGACAAGGCTGGTCACAATGGAGATGGCGGCGACCACCAAGGCCACGATGCCGAGGGTTCCGGTCGCGATGCCGGCGAAGTACATATACAGCGCGACGGCTGCGATCACATAACGGACGATCTTGTCGTTGGTGCCTACGTTCTTTTTCATAATGGATTGACGCTTTGGGTTTAAAGTTGACATCCGAAATGTAGCGAATCCCGAAGGCGGATGCATGTGACCTAAGTCACCGGGAATTGCACATAAATTCCATTGTCCTGCAGACTCACTTCCCCATCCGCTTGCAGTTTCTGAAGGATGCGGGTCAGAATGCGCTCATCCAAGCGCTTGAACAGCAGGCCATGGATGGTGTCGAGCATTTCCGTGTACCGCATAGACCTGACTCACACTGCGCTTCATGCATGCCGCGAACGATGATGCAACTTTCGCCCGGTTGGATGTGGTACAGGAACCACTCGCGATCCTCAAAGCGGGTGAAGACCTTGATCAGTCCATCTTTGACGATCGGAACCACGGTGACGGCATCGCCTGCCTGCCGGCAGGCTCGAACCCGCATGAGATTGCTCTCACACGCCCCTGAAACGTGTTGAAATTGGTCAATACAAAGCCCTATTCCCATTTTTTTTGGCTTATTGTGCTACAATTGATGCCACAAACGGGGGTCTCATTTTATTCTTGCCTTTTGATAGCTAATGCCATTCATTACATGAAGACACGTTCCCCCCTATGCCCCCGACCTTCGCCATTCTTTTTCCGATCCTCCTCACACTTTGACGGTTGCGATATAATTCGCTCGAACGACCCGACAAGCAACTACCGCCTGACCGATGGGATTATGATGTTCCTGCTATCCATTCGCTTTCCCAACAAATAGCGCTGACACAACCTCAGAATAAGGAGCATGAACCACCTCCTAATCAAAATCACATCAATTCTAAACAGGCAAACCTATGAAATCTGTATTTGGCTCAGTAATTGTCATTGGTTTCTTATTACTTGCATATTCCCGAAGCTATGCCCAAACCCCACAAGAATATGAAGTTCCAATTCAGTTCTCGATTACCCAAACCGGAATCAATCGTTTCATCGCTTCGCAATGGGCGGGTATTCAAACGAGTTGGTCTGGGAGCTATCAGGGCCTGAGCTACTCCCTGCAACTCAAACGTCCAACAGTATCGCTGGCCGACAACACAATCAAGCTGCTTCTGGAGCTTGAGATTTCAAGTCCGGCTTATTCAGGAACGGTTGGATTTTCGCCGACCCTTACCATACCCTCGTCTACGGTATCCGCAGGTAACATCATCGCGCAATACACCAACCTCCGACAGCAGATCGATGCCATTGCCGCGATCACTGATCCAAGGCTGCGGGATGTCATCGAACAAAAACTGGTGCCGATAGATTGGATCGCCTATCAGGGGATGATCTTTGACCAAGGCGGGCAGCGGTGGATAGATTCAGCCGACATCCGGTGGACCGGGCTGCCAACGCTTACGTTTTCGGTAGCCAACGGGGAGTTGTTTTTGACCCTTACACCAAAAATACAGGCTGCTGCACCGGATTACTTATTTGTATTCAGAAGACCAGCAAGCAATACGTTCGGGTTCCGCATCGTGTCAAACAATGCCATAGAAATTGCAGGGTTATATATATATGTCGCACCCGGAATAAATATTTTAAGCTCACCAGTATCTGCTCCATCAAGATTGGATGTGGCGACAGGAAAGCACATCGCTGAAATTGATGTTCAAACCGGAGGCTATTCAGATCCCTTAAATAATTTTGAATACCGGGTTTTGATCAAAAGGCGGGATAGCGAAACCTTGTGGAGGATCTATTTAGGTGTTGTGGGGGTATCCAGTACGTGGATTGGACGACATCAAAGCCATAGTAGTGTAACCGTTCTCCATGGTGAATAATCAAAATAAACTCTGTAATGCAGATTGCATACCTATGAGTATTCGAATCACACTGGTTCTGATTTGCCTGTTCATCTTCGCCGGCAGGAACCCGCTCCTCGCTCAGCTCCATGACGACTATTCAAAATCTGCTTTCTTTACAACCGATGGAGGGATCTATGTTGTTCCCCATGAGCATTTTAAAAATATATATGGTTCAACATTCGGTTCTGTCTTGGGTGCTGGGGCAGGTTTTCCTTTGTCGGGAAGACTTTATATGCACGGACTGGTTTCCTATTTCTTCAAAAGCGATGACCGAGTCGAAATGAGAATGATCAACGCAGGGTTGAAATATGCAATCCTGGTATTTGATGACATGACCGTGGAGCTGCAGGGAGGATTTGTCAGGGTAGACGGAAAGAGGATATATCCCAACACGGGAACTCCACCAGCCTCTGAGGAAGGCACCTTTGTTTTCGGAGGTTATGCGGGTTTGGGCATTGAAAGAAAGTTGCCGCATATGCCCGTGTCTATCACCGGACAAGCCTTCCACAATGTGAGTCATAAAGACTTTCTGAAATGGGGGAGTGACTTTGATGGGATACGAATTTCTATTGGAGCCCGGTACTACCTGCCGCCTCCAGGGGGGAAATAGGATGAAACCCAACCTTCTTTCTTTATTCATGTGCGCTTTGGGGATTCTTGTGGGTATCGCCTCATGCAAACCCGACCGCCCCGGTCCCGATTGCAACTTCCCCTCCGGCAATCGAGATTTCTCTTGGCGGGCCGATACTGTGGCTTGGTTTCCATCTTGGATGGGCGGCATCTGGGCTTTCGCTGATGATGATGCGTATGTGATGGGACTCATTTGGCAGGGAAAGGGAATTGACGCTCACTTCCATCTTGGCTTGCACTGGAATGGGTCTAATTGGTCGGGCAACATCAATGGAACTGTAGAAGATATCAAGCACGTGACAAACGATCTGATTGGTGATAAATTCTATATGGTTTCCGTGGGGAACTGGTCTATTGACCCATCCAAACCCGGAATTGGAGAGTTCGACAACCGCACGAAGAAATGGAAAGGATTCCAATTCGAGACCGAGGGAGAGCTGCGGGCGGTGTGGACCGACGGCAAAGGTTTCTTCATGGCTACAGGCGATAACGGCATGGTCTATACCAAGAACGGATATAGTGCCGAATGGGTATTTACTCAGGCCCCCACGAACTTTCACTTAACACACATTGATGGCGTATCGAAGCACGAAATTTATATTCTTGGTGTGTTGTCTATGCCAACAGGGGAATACCATCACCAGTTATGGAAATTTGGTGAGAGAAACTGGCAAAAGCTGCTGGACACTCGGGAACCTGAAGGCCTGCCGATCCATATTCCAGAAGCAGGGGAATCCATTTCCGATGTGGCCGTTTTCCGGTGTGTCCGAACAGACTCCCTGTACCTGTATCTGACTGGTTGGGAATCATTCCGGTTCGAATCCGCAGACCAGGATCCGACCTTCACCAAGATCAACCTGCGTGACGAAGGGCTGCCCTTGCGGGCCATGGGCCAGTCGGCCTGGCAGATCAGTGTATTCTCACCTAAGGATATTTGGATCCGCGCGGCCCGTTATCAGATCTGGCATTGGAATGGAATGGATTACCGCAAGATCGAACCCGAACCATCATGGCCTTATGGCCAGCTTTGGGGCTCGACCATACGCATGCAACGTGGATCATCAGGGAAAGTGTGGCTCCTTTTGGAGACCAACTCCCAAGTCTTCTCTGTTGTACAGGGCATACCGAATTAAACCAAACAGGAACTGCAGATAAGGAAATCCATCATGAAAGCAAGTATACCTTTCGGCGCGGCATTGACGGTATGGTTAATGTTCTTCTCAATCACTGCGCTTCATGCCGATGATGTGCGGCTGAGAATTTCTCAAACTTCGATCAATCTTGTTTTTGAGGCCATGCTCAAATCGAAATTGTTATCCTACGGAAAATTCACTGGCGATCACCAATTTATTGACATAACCTATTATAGTCTCAAACCCAAAGAGCTTACACTGAACCTACAGCCGGGAAAAGTGTTTACCCTAACCATGAAAGCAGATGCGGCAGCCAACTTTAAATTTGGGGATTTCGAGTTTGGGAAGACAAGTCTAAATCAAACGATAACCATATCGGGTGTGGTTAGCTTGGTTCAGGTTGGGACGAGCTATAAGATCCGATTCACTCCACAAAGCTTTATATATAACAACAACAACTGGCTGAAAGAGGTACTGAATTTGATTGGATCCGGTTTGTTGTACATGCTTCCTGAAATCAGCACCAGCTCCGAGCTGCCACTTCTCCCAGCTGCCGCCACTCAGTATTTCACTTCGTCCGTCCCAACCCTTAGCACCACGACCAACGAAATCATCCTTAGCTATACTCTTCAGACTGGGCCGCGGTATGTTTCAGTGTTCAACGAGGTCGCCGGACAGTCTAATATCGGTAGTATCCAGGAGGTCGTCGGTGGCTCGTTATTCAATTATTTCTCTCCAAAAACATTCGAATGGAACATTGGAAGCGTCCGCCAGGTGCAAACTCCCCAGATCCTACTGGATGATGTCCAGGGAGGGAAACATAAATACCGGAACTTTTTTAAAGATTCAGGGACAAACCCATTTGCAGAAATCGCACCCCGTCGCATACAGTTCACGGTAGGCACTCAGGACGCCACCTACCGGGCGAGGTTCGATCAAGCCCGCCGTATCCAGTTGTACAACATCCTTGAGGGAAACCTGTCCGGGGGTACTGTTGTGTATTCGGATACGACCACGACGGCATTTGATGACTATGACTATTGGCATCCTTCTCAACCCATGCCCGTCCACACCAATGTTCCTTCAGGAACACTTGGTCGCAATTGGTCCTTCTTGAAATGGAGCGATGGTGTGACAACTCAGTCACGTAATGTGATAGTGAATAACAATATCAATCTTCAGGCGCAATACAAAGGCTCTCAAGTTTCATCCATAAATACTGCCTACTCCAACTCCTCACAACGCAAGATTGTCCGCTCCACCAATGGATGGAACCACACGGTCTACGAGAGCATGGGCCATGTCTGGTACGAGGCCAAATCGGCATCCGGCAATTGGGGTTTCATCCCGGGCATCAATGGAAGCCTTCATCTGAATTTCGGCGCAGGCAAAACGCCTGCCATCGCCCGCACTGCTTCCACCCATCCATGGGGCGACATGACCCTTGTCGCATGGCAGGAAGCGAACACCATCGTCATGCGGATCCATTATTACTCGGCCGCCTCACAATCGTTTGTCAGGGCTCATCCAACCCTCTACACAGATATCGTGATGCCATCCTATTACACACTGGATGTGAATCCGAGCATCGCGTGGAGCGATAACGGAGGATTTGTTCTCGTGTACCAGTCACCTACGGGCATACAGTACGAACTGTACGATTTCGAGGTCGGCAACACTCCATCGCTAGTCTCATCTGGCGTGGTACCGGGTACGGATGCGAATTCAAAGAATGCCGCCGTCTCCAGCTTCTCCTATAGCGTCGTCGATTATACATGGTTCGATATCGCTTGGGAACAACATGGGTACAGCGGCGCGCCCAACGATTACCCTGTTCAATCGATCCGGCACAGTACCCTTGATTACTTCGAAGGCGAATCTTGGGTAAGCTCGCCTCAAACCATCTCTTCCTCGTCGGTGCCCAAAAACAGTGGCATCTCGATAATAAGCTTGGCATCCGGACCAATGATCGGGTGGATGTCGAATGCGACCGCAGGCTACACCACGTCCGTTGCGACCAACAAAGCCGCCATCCGCAACCCGAGTACGGGTGTGATCACAACGTACGACAGCTATGTCCGTTCGGTATCGGTGACCGCCGACGACAATCTGTCGACCTATTACTTAGGATGGAGCCAGATCCTGGACCAAAATCCCGTGTACGACACCAACCGCTTCATCGCGGGCACGACACCGACGCAAATCAAGATCCTGAACACGAAAGGTTGGCATCTGCAACTGATGAACGGTCCGACGGCCAGCGACATGCGGGCATCGGCGTTTTTCCCCAAAACCGTCCCGTACTACTTCCAAGAATCCAACACGCTTGGAAGCTATCTGAAGGAAGCCCCGCAACAGACGACGATCGCCCGTGGGGTATCAGTTCGCACAGCGGAGAGTGGGGCATCGCTGAGCTTGGACAAACTCACCGTCGCAGGTGTTCCCATCCGATTCACGGACGTTGACCAAGCCCAGCTTCGATTCACGACCGGTCGATCCGAGCAAGTCCGTGTGTCCCGCCAGCAGATGAACGAACGCGTCTTGACACATTTGGTCAGCGAGCCCTTCCAACTCAAGTCGGGCGATGTGGTGAATTTCGCGGAAGAGCTGTCCTTTTCGGGCACCGAAAACAATTCCTCAATCACCGTTGAAATCCAACCCGTGGGTAAAGCAGGCGCATCGTTGCCCTTGCGCAACGTGAAAACCGGCGCGGTAACGACCTCGCGTCAAGCTCTCGCCTATCGAGTTCAAGGGATCTCGGACGGACAGTACCGTCTTGTGATTCGTGTCGATTCGCCCGAAGACGCAGAGCTATTGCTTCTCGAACACATCCGGAGCGGCGATGTGGATCCTGACGCGGAATTGCACGCCAATGAGGTGATTGAGATTCATTCAGAACAGGTCACCCACGCCGCGTTGCATCCCAACTTCCCGAATCCGTTCAATCCAAGCACAGTAATCAGAACCCAATCGTCAACTGCGCCATCACATGCCGGCCGGCCTGCGGATAGTAGAAGTTGAAGCGCTGCTCTCCCCCGCCGATCCAGCCGTAGGTATACCCGTTCGATTCGTACTCGGCATCCAACAGATTGTACACGATGGCTTGGAGCCGGACGTTTTCCGTCGGGGAAGCGCCCAGCACCAGGTCCACCGTCGAATACGGATCCAAACTGCGCGACATCGACATCGCGTTGTCCAGATACTGCCTCGACACGTGCTTCATCTGGGTACCGATGCTGACCTTTCCAGCCTCCCAACGCAGATTCAACGCCCCGATCACCCGTGGCGAGAACGATATGTCGGTGTCGGTGTACCGGAATGCCGTTTGTCCGCCATCATCGTAATTATCCAGATACTCCACGAATTCGGGAAGGTGGCTGCGGCTCAGCGTCAGGTTTCCGTCCACAAACCAGTTTGAAAAGAGCACCGTGGCGGCTTCGAGTTCGATGCCTTGGCGCACACTTTCTTTCACGTTTTCGCGGATGTAGGCGCCAACGTCGTTCACGGCTCCGGTAAGCACGAGCTGGTTATCGTAGCTCATCCGGTACAGGTTCACGCCGGCAGTGAGGCTGGGGGATGCGAACCGGTAGCCGAGCTCGAGATCGTACAGGGTTTCGTGTTTGGGACGCTCGTCGGCGGTCGATTGGGTATAATCCCGACGCGTCGGTTCTTTGTTGCCCACGGCGTACGAGGCATACCACCGATGTCGCTCTCCGAAACGGCGCACCACCCCGACCTTCGGATTCAGAAACAGCATGTCGTCGGTCTGGGTCACGTTGTTCAGATCAGTATCGAACCCGAGGAAGCTGTAGTCCACGTGCCGCACCTGAAGGTCGGCGAAGAGGTTCGTCTCGGCACCCAATTCCACGTTCCATTTGGCGAAGGCGCTGGCATCGGTCTTCACTCCGGTGTTGTCGTAATAGCGCGAGCGGATCTCCGCGTCGGGGATGTCCCGCGCCCAGATCACTTCCCCGAAGTGGTCGCCGTCGTAGCGGTTGAGCGCGCCGCCCAAGGTGAGCGTGGACCGGCCGGACCGGCGCTCGGCAGACGCAACAATCCCGTAAAAATCATTGTCCAACCAGCGGCGGCGGATCAGGTCGCTCGCGTCGCCCGGGGCGAAGCCATAGTCGGCCGGGTCCTGGGCCACGCGGAATTCCTCGTAGTAGCCGCTCCCGAGCGTGTAGTGCAGCCCTACATGCGTGCTCCAGGCGTCGCCGATGAGCCGGCGGTAATGCGCTTGGAGGTGGGTTTGGCGGTAGCGGTCCACCTGGTCGTCGTAGGTGTAGGCGTTGTAGGTGCGGTTTCCGGAGGCCAGCAGATGCGCGCGCGCCTCGGGCGTGAGCCAGTGCTGGTCGGCGTAGTGGTTCATGCCGGCGATGTCGCCTTTGAGCCGCGCTTCGGGAACGCCGTTCCACGCCTGGTACGTGCGTTCGGCGCCGGACATCAGGTTCACGCTGAACACGTCTCGCGCGCCGGTGCGGGAGATCGTGAGCATGCCCGATTCGAGGTCGGACGTGGCGCGGTCGATGAAGCCGTCGGACGTGATGCGCGACAGGCGCCCGTCGATCGCCCATTTAGAGGGGAGGAGCCCGGTTCCGAGCGTGAGTGTGGTGCGCCCGGTGTTGTAACTGCCGTAGCCGGTGGTCAGTTCGCCGGATGGGGCGGTGGCCGCCGCGTGGGTTTCGATGTTCACCGACGCGCCGAAGGCGGCGGGGCCGTTCACGGACGAGCCCACGCCGCGCTGGATCTGAATGGACCCGATGCTGGACGCGAAGTCGGGCAGGTTCACCCAAAAGACGCCGTGCGATTCGGCGTCGTTGAGGGGAATGCCGTTGATGGTGACGTTGATCCGGGTGTCGTCAGTGCCACGGATACGGAGCCCGGTATAGCCTACGCCCATCCCGGCGTCGGAGGTGGAGACGACCGAGGGGGAGGAAAGAAGCAGGGTGGGGATGTCGCGGCCAAGGTTCACACGGCGCAATTCGGCACGCGAGATTTCCGTGTAGGTGACGGGAACCGTGGCGTCGACGCGCTGGCCGTAGATGATGCGGTCGGGCACGGTGACTTGCTTTAGACTATCCGCAGAGGAAAAAAAGATCGACAGCAACAGAAGAAAGGGCATGGGAAACTCCGGTATAGGGTAATGGTCGGAGGTTCCGTGTCGCTGGAACTGGTAACTCCCTACGCCGGCATGATCCGGGTCAGGTTCTTAGGGTATGATCTCAGCCCGCCGTAAGCGGACACCCCCGTCCGTTGTCAAGATACGGAAAAAGGAAAAGCCCGAAGCGGTCAAACCTCGGGCTTTCATAAGTCATTCTATCGTCAGTCGTCATGTCAGTAAACCTCGCTCCTTGGTTAGAGTTCCCGCTTCAGCGTATTTTCAGGCATGAACAGCAAAACCAAGAAGCGGCTCGCCGTCGTATCCATTGTCACTCTCCTTGCAGTATATCTGCTGGTGGATGCGCTCCATGTCTTTGACGATTCTCCCTATCTCGAAGTGCCCCATGGTTCGCACTCGCATTTCGTACCGCGCGACCGTGACCCGAACGTGCCGTTGGAGAACTTCCCGACGGTGCCACCCCGCCCGAACGAGAAAATTATGCCCAACGGCGAGGTGGTCCCGAAATGATGCGGATCCTTCTCATTTTGATGCTGGTATCGGCGTGCAATCGGCCTACGTTCCGCATCTTGGAGAAACCCATTCCTTTCGATGCGGAGCGTGAAGCGCTGTCGGTCGAGTACATGAAGGTGCGTCACGGGCTCGATGCCGAGCGCGCCGTGATCAAGCCGAAGATCGTAGTGGTGCATTGGACCGCCATCGCCACGCTGGAGAGTTCCTACGACGCGTTCGCGCCAACCCGGCTTCGTGGCCGCGCCGATCTGCAAGGCGCCAGCGCACTCAACGTCTCTGCGCACTTCCTCATCGACCGCGACGGCACCATCTTCCGGCTGCTTCCCGACACGGTGTTCGCCCGGCACACCATCGGACTCAATCATGCCGCGATCGGCATCGAAAACATCGGGAGCGATAAAAAGCCGCTTACCCGCAAACAGCTCAAGGCGAATGAAGCCTTGATTCGGTATTTGGCTCGGCGACATAAGATTGAGCATGTGATCGGTCACCACGAATATCAGAGCTTCCGCGGGCATGTTCTCTGGCTGGAGACCGATCCGAATTACCTCACAAAGAAAATCGATCCCGGCGACCGGTTCATGAAACGGCTGAGATGGAGGTTGAGGGATGTGGTCGGTAATCAGTGAGCGGGAATCGGTAATCGGTAAAGAGTCTTTAAAGACAACCCCCGGTTGAAACCGGGGGCTAGACGACATTACTTCGAGTGATACGTTGGTCCGAGTGGTATCGCAGAGTAGCTACCTTTGCGATTTAGAAATTGAGCGGAAATTCTAGCCCCAGGTTTTAACCTGGGGTTGTCTTTTTATTAATGCAAAGCGTTGCCATCCTGAGCGTAACGAAGTACCACAAACATCGCACCTCGCACTTCTAACTTCACGCCCTATTTCTCCGCACACACCGTGATGCTGTAAATGCCGGCTTGGTGACGGGCCACAAAGACGTCGTTTCCGGCGCCGGAGCCGAGATCGATCACGGTATCGCCTTTGCGGATCTTAATGAATTCGGTGGGGAGTCTGCAGCCCAGGCCGAGGTCGGCATCCGCCACATAGCCTTCGAGATGGTCATGTTGATCGGCCATGGCGTCCGGATTCACACAGTAGCAGACCGACGGACCGTCGATCGAGCCTTGGATTAGTCCCGCGGCTTTGAGCTCGCGCAAATGTTGAGAAACGGTGCTTCGCGCCAGGGGAAGCTCATCAACGATGTCGCCACACATTCAGGTTGACTTGCGGACGGAACTACTTCACTCCAATCTAATTACACGCACTATCTTATTCTACATGCGCCTATCCATTGCTTTGCTGATGCTCGTCGCCTTCGGCTGCGCCACTCAGCCCGACCTCACCGACCTACCCAACCCCGCTCCTTCCGGGGGCCGATTCCCCACGTTGCATTCCGATGGCGGATCACTCATCCTGAGTTGGCTTCAGCCCGTCGACAGCCTGACTTACTCGGTCGCCTACGCCGTTTTTGACGGAAAATCGTGGTCGGAGCCCGTTACCGTGGCCACATCCGACAGTTTTTTCGTGAATTGGGCGGATGTGCCTTCGGTCGTGATGTATGGCGCTGAACCACTCGCCGCGCACTGGCTTCGGAAAGTGCCCGGCGGAACGTATGCGTATCACGTGAACATGGCGATGCGCCAGTCCGACGGCACGTGGATGCCGGTCGGTGCGCCGCATACCGACAATACGCCGACCGAACACGGATTCGTCTCTCTTCTCCCCATCGATGCCGAATCGGTGCTCGCCATCTGGCTGGATGGGCGCAACACCGGAGGTATGGATCATGACGACCACGCTGGACACGAAGGCATGACGGATCTTTCCAAAGCGATGACCTTGCGCTCGGCGGTTGTCCGTCGCGACGGGTCGCGTGTGCATGAAGCCGAGATCGACGCGGCGGTCTGCGACTGCTGCAACACAGCGTTGGCGACGGTTCCGGGTGGCGCGATGGCGGTCTTCCGCGACCGCGATGAGAACGAGATTCGAGACATCGGCATCAGCCGCTTCGACGCGTCGACCGGAATTTGGAGCCCGACCCGCATCCTTCATGCGGATGGATGGGAGATTGGGGGCTGTCCGGTGAACGGACCGCGCATCGCCTCAGCGGGAAATCACGTGGTTGTGGCGTGGTTCTCGGGCGCCGATGGCGGATCCACGGTGAACGCCATCCGCTCGACCGATGGCGGACTCACCTTCGGAGATCGTGTGATTCTCGACGCCGAGCGCAATTCGGGCCGGGTGGATGTCGTCGTGGATGCGAACGGCATTGCATGGATCAGCTGGCTCGGCGAAACCAAAGGCAACGCGTCGTTGGCTCTGCGAGAGTGGAAAGCAGGCCGTGAGCCTGGCGACGTGCGGTATCTGACCCAGCTCGACTTGTCGCGCAAATCCGGATTCCCGCGGATGGCGCAGATATCGGATGGCTTGCTCTTGGCCTGGACCGACCCCGAGAACGGGTACTCGATCAAGACGATGCGCTTCGGGCGTTGATCACCGATGCGGTTCGCGGAATGGGGGGAAATGTAGCTGACAGTATTACTCAACTTATTTAATGAGTGTGATTTTTCTAATGTCTTGAACACCAGCAGTTTCCAGTACCACCACATAAACTCCGCTCGGCAAACCCGATGCCAGAGAACGTGTCGGAATGCTGACCTGGAGTCTGTACTCCATCAAAAAGATTGGCAACGTTCTGGCCCGACAAATTAAACACATTGATTTTGACATCAACGAAAACGGACAACCGACAAAAGTCGAACTGCAACACCGCTCGAGGATCAAGAATTGGTTGTTCACACCCACAGACAGTGAGCCTAAGGCATTGCTGAGTGTCCCGGTGTTCAGCTCATAAAGTTTGTTGTCTACCTTGACGCCAACGAAACGCGTCGCTTTGCACCTCGCATAGTTGATTATTTTTTGCGCTAACTTAGTTTCGTTTTACTTTCGGATATATTTCGAACGACTCATATCTGTGCCAACCATTTTTCACAACAGTTTTTTCGCGATGGGAACCCGATGCCAGGTGATCTTACCCGGCATTGAGACGGAACGCGCCGAACACGTACTCATGTCTATCCGGCTCGAAATCAACCGCATCGAAACCGCGCTCAGTCGATTCATCCCTCACAGCGAAGTGTCGCGCTTGAATCTTACCGCACGTCATGCCACGGCATCGCTCAATGACGAGATGTGCGCCATTCTTTCCACCTGCCAGACGTTTCACAGACTCACTTCAGGTGCTTTCGACATCACGCTTCGGCCACTAATGGAGTATTGGTCCGACAAACCATCCAATTCCATGGCGGATGAACATCTGGCCCCGCTTCTGGATCGTATCGGGATGAACCACCTGCATTTGTCGGAAGCCGATCGAACGCTCCGTTTCGACAACGAATCCATCAGTCTGGATTTCGGTGGATTCGGAAAAGGATATGCCATGCACAAAATCCAAACCCTGTTGGGTGACGCCTCCATCCGCAATGCATTCATCAGTTTCGGGGAAAGTTCGGTGCTCACGCTGGGAAGTCATCCGGCAGGTGATCATTGGAAGATCGGCTTGAATGATTACTCGGATCCCGGTCACAGCGCGTATGTTTTCGAGGTGAACAATGGCTCGGTATCCACTTCCTCCAATTTCTACATCGATACGGACGGATCCCTGCGTAACCATCGGCATGTGATGGATCCGAAAACCGGATTTCCGATCGAGGAGCTCATCGCGGTCAGCGTGAAATCCGATTCCGCCATGGATGCGGAAATCCTCTCCACCGCTTGCCTGGTTATGTCGGGCGACGAAGTGAGCGCACTCCGAACCCAGCTTCCCCCATGCGAGATCGTCAGAATCAACTATACCACAGGCAGACCGGACATCCACATCCTATGACATCATGGCAATCAACCGAAAACAATTCCTTGAACTGAGTACCGCATTGGCGGGAAGCACCTTTGCGGCTGCATCGATGCCTTGGCTGACCGCATTCCAAAGTCCGGCGCCTGTCGGCAAACAAGCCTCCGACCAGCTCAGAATCGGAGTGGTGGGCCTTGGTGGACGCGGAAATTATCTGCTATACACCCTCCTTCTGATGCAGAAACGATTGAATTACGAGATCGTGGCGGTGTGCGACGATTATCAGCCGCATCTGGATCGGGCGTTGGAGCAGAGCCAGGGAAAAGCCGCCGGATTTCTGGATTACCGAGATATGTTCGACAAAGTGAAGCTCGATGGGGTAATCATCGCCACGCCGCCGGCGCATCATGCGGGTCCGACCGTGGCCGCATTTGAACACGGTGTGCATGTGTACTGCGAAAAAGTGATGGCTCGCAGCATGGAAGACACCAAACTCATGTACGACAAGCACGTCGAGCACAGCGCGATTCTCGTGACGGGATATCAGCGGGTGTACAGTCCGGTGTATCTGACCGCCATCGATCGCATACGAAACGGAGTGTACGGACCCATCACCATGGTACGCGGACATTGGCACCGCAACCGGGATTGGATCGAATATCCAGGAATCGAGCCGGCATCCGAGTTGGATCGTAAATTGAATTGGCGTCTGTATCGGAATTCGTCGGGTGGGATGATCACCGAATTGTGTTCCCATCATCTTCACATCGCCAATTGGGTCTTCAATTCGGTACCTGTGAGCGTGGTGGGAAGCGGCAGCATCAATTACTGGAAAGATCAGCGCGAAGTGTGGGACAATTTCGGCCTCATTTTCAAGTATGCGGATGGAAATCATTTCCTGTACAACTGTCTGCAAAGTAACAAGCACAACGGAGTTCAGATCCAGGCACTCGGCACCAAAGGAATGGTGGATCTTGAAGTGAACCGGGAGTTCTGGGAAGAGCCGCCGGCGCCACCGGCGATCCGGCAACTCATCCACGACATCGAATCGAGCCTGTTCGAGACCATTCCTATCGGGGGAGCCACTTGGATTCCGGCCGAACCGGTGAAATACGGCGGTCAATACATCACCGACAACTGGGAAATGAACGAGACCGAGCTTTATCTGGAGGCGTTCATGGATTTCATCCGCAAAGGATCGGCACCCGAAACGTTGACCACACAGGGATATCACGCATCGATCTGGGCTCTGATGGCTGAAAAAGCCACGTATTCAGGAGTCACCGAGACCTTGCCACAGGAGTACCACATATGAGAGACCTGCACATCCAAGCATCCACGCTGAAACGCGAGCTCCGAATCTATGTCTCGATGTTCATTCTGGCGATTCTAAGCAATGTCTATGCGATTGTGACCTATGACGCACCATGGATCGAGCTGCTCACCCAGCTTCATGTCATTGTCATTCTTTCGGTGGTGTTTTACGCGTTTTCCTGGCTCCTCCGCGGAATGTTCCTTGCCATGAAAGCTATCTTCGTTCGACGCTGACGCTCGGCGGATTCGCGTAGTCATTCCACATCTGCTCGATCATCGCCACGTCGGGTTCACCATCGTAAGTGATGTATCGATATCGAACCACGTAAGGACGACCGGGCTGAATCGACATCTCTCCTGATTGCGTCGGTGCGAAATTAAAAAACGGTGCAGTGGGATGGATCCTCATCGGTTGCGGGAATCGGAAGTTGGATGGATGTCCCAGGATGGCGACTCCGCCCTGTTTGCCACCCGTGAATCCTCCGATATGAAGCCATTTCGCACGGGAGGTGTTCGCTTCGAACCGACCGAGTCCTTCGGAAGTGAGAACCCGGGTGGTGGTGGTATCGTCCCAATCGGAATGACCGCGGAATCCCACGCCTCCATACAGATACTCCGGCAGCAGAAGAGGCGCATCCTCACTCACCGTTTGTGTGAGAACCACATCAAACATGTGAAATCCCGCCTCGGGAGGAATGGCATAAGAACGCACTTCCCAATGCTCGCGGAGGGCGGTGATTGGAACGCCCGAAGTGAGGTCTGTGAATCGGTTCACGGATTCAAATCCGGCTTGAACCGGGCCAGACCAAGTGCTGATCAATGTATCGATGTCCACACGGCCACCCAGCAATTGAGCGTTCCAGAAATCGGGTTTCCGCCCTTGGAAAATAGTGTTGGTCCACGCCGACCAGATTCCGCTGTGATGGATGTGATAGGGACCGTTCAAATGTCCTGTAAGCACTGTTCCCGATGGCGTTCTCACCGGATGGATATAGCCGCCGCGGCGGTACACAGGCCCGAGCGAATCGGGAGGCTCGTTCTCGCGATGGAAAAACCGAAGCACTTCGCGACCGTTGGAGTTCAGAGCGATGGTGCGATCGTATTCAATGGATTCTGCTATAAACGAGACGATGCTGGAATCTGAAACCATGTTCAGAATAAGATCCATCGTCGAATTCGCGTTCAGATTCCGAAGAAGAATCCAAGCCCGAGAGAAAGCGTCGACCTGTAGAGGCACCACATCGCCCGATGTCGTTCTTGCAACATAAGCTCCGGCTGCGATCTCAGTCGGCACAGAGAACGAAACGATGCTGTTCACTCGGTTGATGGAACCGGATTGGATGCGGATGTGATACGCTGGGTCGTCGAATTGAGCGAACAGAAGAAAAACTGCAAAAGTGCTGAGCATGATCATAAAGTTTAGTTCTCCATATTCTTCCTACTTCCGACTTTGCACTTCCTATTTCCCGATGCAGAATCTCGAAAATATGCTATCTAACAAATCCTCCGTCGTGATCTGCCCTGTCAAGGTTCCCAGTTCCTGAAGCGCGGCGCGCAGGTCGATTGCCACGAAATCGCCGGTTTGTCCGCGGTCGATCGCGGATTTTGCATCGGTGAGATGGATCCGGGTCTTGGCCAAGGCATCCCGGTGGCGACTGGTGGTGATCAGCAAGCCGGATGTGTCGATGTCCTTGTTCTTGAGCACCGCGTTCTTCATGGATTTTTTCAACTCATCGAGCTGCGCGCCACTGGTGGCGGAAATGCACAGATCGAAGACGCTCAGGTCGCATCCAGCCGACAAATCGGCTTTATTGCCCACTCGAAGCATGGATTTGTCGGGGTAGGCCGAGCGGATGATGGTCCAAAGCGCTTGATCCTCGTCGATCAATTCCTCGCTCACATCGTGCATGAGCACGATCAGATCCGCATCTTTCATGGCCGAATGTGATCTGCGCACGCCCTCAGCTTCGACAAGGTCGGTGGTGGCGCGGAGTCCGGCTGTGTCGGTGAGCACGAAAAGCATGCCATCGTAGCTCCAATCGGCGTCGATCACGTCGCGCGTGGTTCCGGCGATGGCCGAAACAATGGCCCGCTCTTTCCCCATCAGCGCGTTCAGGAGCGTCGATTTTCCCGCGTTCGGTTTGCCTGCGAAGACGGTTCTCACGCCGTGTTTCACGAGTCGACCGGCTTCATAGGTCTCGAGCAGTTTGGTGATTTCCGAATTTAGCGATTCGATGAGCGCAAGCAATTGGTCGCGGCTGGCGAACTCCACATCCTCTTCGATGAAATCCAATTCCAATTCCACCATCGCCACCATATCGATGATGGCTTGTCGAAACGCGCGGATGTGGTTTCCCAAGGCTCCTTCCAATTGCTGCTGGGCGGCCTCCACCGCTTTGCGGCTTTTAGCGTGGATCAGATCGGCGACGGCTTCGGCCTGACTCAGTTCCAACTTCCCGTTCAGAAACGCGCGTTGTGTAAACTCGCCCGGTTCGGCGGGCTTCGCACCGGCGGTGAGTATGGTTTCAAGAACCATCTGGGTGACCAACACCCCTCCATGGCAGGAGATTTCGACGGTGTCTTCGCCGGTATAGGACCGCGGCGAGCGGAACACCGTGGCCAACACCTCATCGACGATATGGCCCTTGCAAACCACCTTCCCGAAATGAACGGTATGAGAGGTGGCTTCGGTGAGTTTCGTGCCTGAGAAAACGGATTCGGCGATGGATATGGCATTCGCGCCACTGATCCGAATCACGGCGATACCGCCTTCACCTACGGGTGTGGCGATAGCGGCAATGGCTGCGCGCTGATGCATGGGAACTACCCGCGATTGCGGGATGCGAGCAGACTTTTCACCTGAGCCTTGAGCAGCTCCATTTTGAACGGCTTGGTGAGAAACACTTCAGCGCCTGATTCCAACGCGCTGACTTGCGCATCCACAGTGGTCTTCGCGGAGAGGAAAATCACAGGGATGTGTTTCATCTCGCTTGTTTCACGAATACGACGCAGCAATTCCATGCCATCCATTTCCGGCATCATCAAGTCTGTGATCACCAGATCTGGAAGTTCGCCTTGAAGTTTCCCGATGGCTTCGGTACCGGATTCGGCTTCGACAATCCGATACTCGCGCTTGAGTCCGTAGTTGATCAATTCGCGGATTCCGCGGTTGTCGTCAACGACAAGAAGGAGAGGTAGTGTTGGTTCCATCACAATCAATTTAAACAATGTGGGACGAGTTTGATAATCATTTGACTATTTTGGCCGCTCATGGATAATTCCACTCACAAAGCATTTTTTAAATGAAACGGATAGTACTTCTCATATTCGCTGTAGCGCTTATGGCGCCAAGCACTTCACAGGCCCAGCTCTTCGGTAGAAAAAAAACTCCGCCAACTCCTGTGGCAGCGCCTGCTCCTGCAAAGAAGACCATCGCAACCACCGTTGCGAAATCCATCGAATCGAAAGGTCTGTTCACTGTGTATCAAGACACGACCGATGGATCGACGCATCTCGTGATCAACGAAGACCAGTTGAACAAGCCCTTCATCTACTTCTCTTATACGGAAAACGGACCCGTTCCTGCGAACCAGTTCCGTGGCCAATACCGCGATAATGTGGTCTTTCAGATCAAGAAATATTTCGATCGGATCGAATTCGAAGTGGTGAACACCAATTTTTATTTCAACCCTGAAAATGCCATTTCGAAAGCCTCGGAAGCGAACATCACTCCAGCCGTGTTGCTTTCTGAAAAGATCGTGCTTCATGAGAACGGCAAGTATCTGATCAAGTCTGACGTCTTGTTCCTCAGCGAATCGATGTCGCGCGTGAAGCCTCCATCCTTTCCGGGACAAAGTCCGTTCGCGTTCAATCTGGGTCAGCTCAGCCGCGATAAGAACAAGATTGTGGACATCCGCAATTATCCTCAAAACACCGATGTGATCGTGGATTTCGTGTTCGAGAATCCGAATCCGATCAACGGCGGTGGAACCTCGGTAACGGATGCGCGCAGTGTCACCATCCGCTCGCAGCACAGCTTCATCGCGGTGCCTGAGAACGATTTCGTGCCCCGCAAAGCTGATCCGCGTGTGGGTTATTTCAGCGTCGAAACGAACGATTTGACGGAATTGGGACCGACGAACTACCGTGATTTCATCAACCGGTGGCATTTGGTGAAAAAAGATCCGAATGCGCCGATCTCCGATCCAGTGGAGCCGATTACCTGGTGGATTGAAAACACCACACCTCACAACCTTCGCGAAGCGATCACCCAAGGTGTGCTGGCCTGGAACAAAGCCTTCGAAGCGGCCGGTTTCAGCAATGCTGTTGCCGTCAAGGTTCAACCTGATACCGCAGATTGGGATGCGGGCGACATCCGATACAATGTGCTCCGCTGGACTTCCTCCCCGATTCCTCCGTTCGGCGGATACGGACCGAGCTTCGTGAACCCGCTCACGGGCCAGATTCTCGGCGCTGATGTGATGTTGGAGTACAGCTTCCTTCGCGGAACCGCCATGGAAGACGACTTGTACGAAACCGCAGGTCATGACCACTCCACCGGATTCTGCTCCTTCGGACGCATCATGCAACGCAACCATCAATTCGCGATGGTTCATGCCTTGGCCATGAATTCGAGCGAAGAGGAAATCAGCCGCTTGCAGAACGAAGCCATTCGCATGCTCATCTTGCATGAAGTAGGCCACACGTTGGGATTGAATCACAACATGAAAGCCTCCCAATTGCATGATCCAGTAACCATCCATAACCGTGAGTTGACCTCCCGCGTCGGACTCACCGGCTCCGTCATGGATTATTCCACGGTGAACATCGCCCGCGACAAATCCATGCAAGGCTTGTACTACGACATCACACCTGGGCCTTACGACGTGTGGGCCATCGATTTCGGGTACTCCACTGATGAGAGCCGCCGCAACGCCATCTTGGCGCGCAGCACTGAAAAACAACATGCCTTCGGAAACGATGCCGACGACATGCGTTCACCGGGCAAAGCCATCGATCCGTTGGTGATGATCGATGACATGTCGAGCGATGCCATCGTGTATGCGATCGGACGCGCGCAAATGATCAACGAATTGTACGGTAAGCTGAAGAACACCATTCCTCAGGATGGGGAATCGTATCAGCGTTTGCGCAACGCGTACAACATGTCGTTCGGAACCTATGCCGTTCAGATGGGCGTGGTTTCGCGTTACATCGGCGGCGTGCATGTGAATCGCGGATTCGTGGGTCAGCCTGGCGCCGAACAGCCGTTCACACCGGTACCCCGCGATCGCCAGAAACAAGCGATGAGCACCTTGGAGACCTATGTCTTCGCTCCAGATGCCTACAAAGCGCCAGGCGAATTGATCGCGTATTTGCAGACCGAGCGCCGAGGATTCAACTTCTTCGCAACCACCGAAGATCCGAAAATCCATGATGCGGTCTTAGCCGCCCAACGCAACGTCATGGCGCACATCCTGCATCCTGTGACCACGAAACGGATGACCGACAGCCGCTTATATGGCAACCAATATCCGGTGGCCGAATTCATGGCGGATATGACCAATGCCGTGTTCCGCGCCGATATCGGAGGAAACGTGAACACTTTCCGTCAGAATCTGCAGATCGAGTACACCGACCGACTCATCGCGATCGTGAAGAACGAAGCTCCTGTAAAGTATGACCGCCCGACGCAAAGTGCGGCTCTGTTCCAACTTCGCTCGATCGAGAGCCAATTGAAGGCTAAATCCGCTGGCAACATCGAAACCCGCGCCCATACGGCGCATGTGTTACAGTTGATTGATGTGAGTCTTAACCGGTAGACCGTAGACGGTGGACCGTAGAAATGGTTCTGTTGCGCATCCCTGTGAGTGCGGCTTTGCGGTCGAACTCACCTCCGATCAAGCAGTACCCATCAGAGAGCGAGCGGGTATCCGACCCACTCTCGTGAAAACAATCAGTGATGGAAGGATATGTTTCATCATCAAAATACCCTTACCGGACGCACATGATACCGATGGTTGTTGTCGTGTTTATGTCCCGTGTTCCGATGAGCTGCGTCTGCGCTGATGTGGATGCACACCGGCCATGAGCGGATGGTATCGGTTGATGTCCAATAAGTCTTCCCGACCATATTCTTTGTAAGTGGATCGTCGGGATGCATCAGCGCATACCTTCTGATCTCCATCAGCTCGTCTTGGGTTGGAAGATGCCAATCGCTGATGCCGTTGCGGACGTATTCATCCGCGGCTTTAGCTGCCGGTGATTGAGGATCACCCGGATTCACCACCGGATCGGTCGTGCGAAGGATGAAATTCGTGTTATACATTCCCGCGCCGAACTGGGGATACGTAGCGATGCCATTCCTTGGGGCGAAGAGGCCATCGCGCGAGGCCCAGGTCACGGGTACGCCGCCCGCAAGATCTTCCGGTCCCACTTCGATGTAATGGCCAACCCGCGGCCTTGCCGAATCACTTGGATCCTGCAGGATGTCGAATCCCTTCGGATCCACAACCACGATTCTGCCTCCGCCCGGACCCACATCACCGACCTTGTATTTCGCCACAAAGCCGCTTCCGCCAGCCGTTTTTACCGTCACAGATCCGATCCGATTCGCACCCAGAGCCGCATTCCACATCGGTCCTTCGGGTCCATCGTTGTTTGCAAACCGGATATTGCGCAAGTGGTCCTGTTTCGCCTTGGGATCGCTGATTTTCATGTACATCCGGTAATCACCCGACGGAACGGCCTTATGAAACTGTCCCAAATTCAGCACAAAACTCAGATCGCGGTACGAGGCCATATTATCGGGCCGGTTGTTCATCGGGATGTTCTGGTCTTTTAGCCAATCGCGCACGTCCAGGGTGGTAAGCGCCTTGTAAACCTCGCCGGTGGTTGTGTTTTCCAACAGGACATAGACATTCTTCCGGTTGAAGAGATTGCCGAAACCGACGTTCTGTATCTTCCCTCTGAAATGTAAATCGCCTCCCAAATCCACCCTTCCGCTCGCCATAGCCTCGCGCAGCACTAAGCGGTAACCCAGCCTGTCGCGCATGTATTCCAACGCATTTCGGCCTTCATACACGGGATCGTAAATCACCCGCACGGTTTTGCGATTGTGCGGATAGGTGACCGGAGCCGTCACATTGGCCTCGGTGTATGTGAAATCCTCCCAACGCTTATGATTGACGCCATACCAGTTCGTGTTCAAATGGGATGTGCCCATGATGGAGGCTTCATAAAAGATGGAAGGGGGCGAGTCGTAAGGACGCGAGCTCATTTCATTCGTTTCGCCACCAATGGGTGCGTTCTGACCATTGATCCAATACAACACTTTGTCTCGGTCGAAGTCATATTTCGTGCCCAGCACTTGGGCGCCTTCCGAAAAGGAATCCATGTCGCTGTATAAGCCGTTCATGTGCGACAGGCCGTTCGCGTAACTGTCGTTAAGCAATCCGAACCGCGATTCCGGCGTATCCCGCAATGGTTTCGGCAGATAATGCATATTGGCGAAGGTGAAGGGAGTTCCGTACCTGGCGTTGTACCACGAGATGTAGGCGCCTGCGTGAACAGCGAGTTTCCGCGACGCGGGAACGGCATCGAGCAAGGCTTGCATCAGCCAGGCGTAGGCTTCGGCGCTGTTTCCATATTCGGAGGAATGCATTTCACCCCAGGGACCGAAAAAACCACCTTTATGGGCAAAAATGATGTCCTCGTTTTCGCGCCAGATCGGTTCCAACTGTTTGATGTGGTATTGAACCCAGTTCAGATGTTCGAATCCTGGGACCGTGCATTGGCCATAGGGCTCGGGACTGAAGGCAAGTTCGTCTTTCTCGATATCCCAGGCGTTGTTGTCATAACTGTGCTGAATGTATGCCACTCCATCATTCGCGCGGATCGATTCCAGCGTGCGGCGGTAATACGCCAAGCCATCGGCGGAAATGGGTCCGCTCTGAGTCACGCCATCGACCCGCGCATGCCCTGAGAAATTCCGCAAGTTGAAGGAGACATAGCTGATGCGGACCTGCGCATCGGTGTTCGTGCCCACGATGCGGGTCGGCCCGGCTTTCGAGCCACCTCCCATCGTGCCTCCGCTGATCGGAACAACGCCTCCGGCTCCAGGAGTGTAAAAACCCCGATCCGGATTCGGAATATCACCGACAAACTCCGTGAAATTAAGGTTTTGCCGTACCAGATTGACTTGCGCATGCGCAACACCGACGGCCAAACAGCAAACAAGAAACAGACTACTGATTTTCATAAGAGATGTTTAAGGTTCCAAGTACCATTTGGGATTCGCGTTGTTATAGGTCTGCAGCGCAGACCAGTTCGCGCTGGAAGATGCCGCCCGACTCACATTATCCAGATACACGCCGTCGAAGCCCACATCCACGATCCGGTCGATTGAAGATCGTCCGGACGGGAATTGTGAATGATCGAACGCGGGATTCTTATAGGAACTTCCGCCTCGAATGATGATGTCCCGCCATTCCGGATGCCACCAGATCGGCGTGGCCTCATCCGCATATTGTCCGGAATACGCCGGCCATAGCATCCAATTCGGAATTCCCATATCCCAATACCGTTCGCGCGCGGGTTTGAAGACGCCATTTTCAACCGTGCCATGCATGAAAGCTCTCGGACTGGGTATCACCATGGCCGGATCGGCGAACCAGCGGTACAATTCTGTGGTTCCAATGCTCAAATACGCGTTCACGAGACGCCGGCCACCTTGGGGTTTCTGTTTGAGCCTGTCCACTTCTTCCTTGGTTAGCGAACTTCCTCCGTAATGCGCGTCGATGTAGAAAGCATCCCATTGTGAGGCCGCAAGTTCGTCGATGTAGGCTTTTCGTCCATCATTCTGCGAATAGCCTTTCGCCACCCAGAAAAAGTCCCACTCAGGGCCATGATCGGCAACCGCTTTGGCGACAATCTCTTCCGGACCCGTGGGCTTGAACCGTCCGCCAGCGAAGGGAACCAGATAACCGGCATTCCGGGAAATATCGAGCCAACTTTCCGGATCCGCTTCCCAAGCTGACCAGTTCGAGTATTTGCCGGGACTGAGCATGTACAGATAGTTTTTCGCATCCATCATCGTATTCACATCCCGGCTGTTCAGGGTATGTCCCACACCAGCGGCGATCGGATGATGGATGATGTCGTACCGGTTCGATGAAGGAGAATAAATCGGCATGTAACCGGGATTTACTTTCCCGGGCGACTGATACACCTCCGCGCTTAACCGCGGATGCCATAAGAGGTTGTTTTCGGCCGCGATCCGCTGATTCTGCGTCACAATCTGTACCGTGCTGCCATTCGTGTTGGCGGTTCCCTTGATTCCGATTTCGGTCAGTTTCGCCAATCGGGACACCGTGATCGGGCTGAAATTCTCAATACCCCATCCATCCAGCAGATTCAAAAGATTGCGATCATAGGGCTGGTTCGGGTTTCCATCAATGTGCGCATATTGCAGCGTATCCTGCGGAATCACTTGGAAGTTCGGATTGCGGGCTTTCGCCTTGATGGCCAATTCCATGATGAACGCCTGCATCTTGCGGGCTCGACCGATTTCGCTCACATCATCCGGATCGCCATAATAGGCTTCCACAATGGCCAGCAGATCGGGATTGGCTAACAGTTTGGCCGGACCCACTCCTATTGCGGCGGCCGCGAGTGTGCAGGCTTTGATGAAGTCTTTTCTATTCATGATGCATCCAATGAAATGATGGTTAAGCCAATGCGATTCGCGCCAAGGTCCGCATCCCAACTGTTGCCATTGTTCGCGAACCGGATGGAGCGCTTGTTCGGGCTTGGTTCTTTCGGATCGTTGATTTTCAGATACATGTCATAGTCCCCGGCCGGAAATTTGCCAAAATCGCTACTCCGGTCCCGTCGATGTAAGGAACCGTGTTCTGGTTGTTTCCGTTGTAAAACTCGGTGAATACGATGTCATCACCCTCGATAGAAGGCACTTGCCGACCAACATAAAACACAGATGGGGCATCGATCGGATTTTCTGTGAAGTCGAGCGACTGTGGTTTGAGAGGGGCTTCTGCGGTACGCAAACACCCAGTCAGCACAAGACCGATGATCCATCCTTTCTGCATGCCGACATACCTTTTAGTGATAGGTGATAATCTACACTAAAATAGAACATTTCATACTAAAACTGAAAGTTTATGAAAGATTATGAAATACTCCGAAAGTAGTCGGCCTACGACAAACCCAAATCCATGTGCGGCTCTGCGGCCACAATGGCTTGTAATCGAACGTCAAGGCGAGTGTTTCGATATTCTCACTCTTTTGGATGCGTGTTTCCCTAAAGATGCGCATCCGAGTTCAAAGGTTACAACAAGACGCGAAACTCATTTCCCCGTATCTTTGTTCTACCGCAATCTAACCACTCCTTTTCCTCTCCAATGAGTATCGATTTGTCACGTCGTGAGCGTTTCGCCTCCCGACACATCGGCCCAGACCGTAGCCAAACCAGCGACATGCTGAAGACGGTCGGCGCTTCTACCTTAGACGAACTCATCTCCCAAACCATTCCTGCCGCCATCCGCCTCAAGCAGGAACTGAATCTTCCACCCGCCACCGACGAAGCCCTCTTCCTTAGCGAATTCAAAACCCTCGCTTCAAAGAACAAGATCTTCCGCAGCTTCATCGGCATGGGCTATTATGAGAACATCACGCCCAAAGTGATCCTTCGCAATATCCTGGAGAATCCGGGTTGGTACACGGCGTACACTCCGTACCAGGCTGAAATCGCGCAAGGGCGGCTCGAAATGCTGATCAATTTCCAGACCATGGTGATGGACCTCACCGGCATGGAGATCGCGAATGCCTCGCTGTTGGATGAAGCCACCGCCGCGGCCGAAGCGATGACGATGCTGCATGCGTCGCGTCCGGCGGCGAAGAAAGACGCGCACCGCTTTTTCGTGTCAGACACGGTCTTTCCCCAGACCTTGGCTCTTCTCCACACCCGCGCCACGCCCCTCGGCATTCACATCACCACGGGCGACGCGTCGGCAGTGGACGTGACGGATCCATCACTATTCGCCATCCTCCTGCAAAACCCCGATCAATACGGCCATGTGCGCGATCTCTCGCCCGTGTTGGCCGCGGCCCGCGAGCACAACGTCTTCTCGGTGGTCGCCACCGATCTCCTGGCCTGCGTCATGATCAAATCTCCAGGTGAGATGGGCGCCGATGTCGTGGTGGGCACCTCGCAACGGTTCGGCGTTCCGATGGGCTTCGGTGGCCCGCATGCGGCCTTCTTCGCCACCAAAGACAGCTTCAAACGCAGCCTTCCGGGACGCATCATCGGCGCCTCCATCGATGCCCAAGGAAAACCCGCCTACCGTATGGCGCTGCAGACCCGCGAGCAGCACATCCGCCGCGAAAAAGCGACGTCGAACATCTGCACGGCTCAAGTTCTTCTTTCCGTGATGGCTGCGGCTTATGGCGTGTACCACGGACCCAAAGGCCTTCGCGAAATCGCGGAACGCACCTACGGCTTGGCCACCGCTTTCGCGTTCGAGCTTCAAAAAGCGGGTTTCATGGTATTGAACGCGGTCTGGTTCGACACCCTGCATATCGAAACCGGCGATGCGACCAAGCGCGATAAGATTATGAATCATGCCCGGGCACACGAGATCAATCTCCGCGCCATCGGCGACACCCAGATCGGCGTGTCTTTCGACGAAGCCAAAACCTTGGACGATCTGATCGACCTGGTCCACATTTTCACGATCTCCTCCAAAACCGAGTTCGACGAAGCTGCCATCCGCTCCACATGCATCGAACCGTATCTGCCTGAGAACGTGAAGCGCACCACCGAGTTCATGACGCATCCGGTGTTCAACACGCATCACAGCGAGCATGAAATGCTGCGTTATCTCAAGCGCCTCGAGAACAAGGATTTATCGTTGGCACACTCCATGATCGCGCTTGGCTCGTGTACCATGAAACTGAATGCCACTACGGAAATGATTCCGGTCACCTGGCCCGAGTTCGGCAGCATCCATCCGTTCGCGCCGGTAGATCAGACGGAAGGCTATCGTGAAATGATTTCGGATCTGGAAACCTGGTTATGCGAAATCACGGGCTTTGATGCGGTTTCGCTGCAACCGAATTCTGGCGCTCAGGGCGAATACGCCGGATTGATGACGATCCGCGCTTGGCACGAGCATCGTGGGGAAGGACATCGCAACGTGGCGTTGATTCCCAGTTCGGCACATGGAACCAACCCGGCGTCGGCGGTGATGGCGGGGATGCAGGTTGTGGTGACGAAATGCGACGAGAGCGGCAACATCGATCTGGCGGATCTTACGGCAAAGGCGGATCAATACGCGGATCGGCTGAGTTGCCTGATGGTGACGTATCCGTCGACGCACGGCGTGTTCGAGGAAGAGATCCGCGAGATTTGTGAGATCGTTCATCGTCGCGGGGGGCAGGTGTACATGGATGGGGCGAACATGAACGCGCAGGTGGGATTGACCAGCCCGGCGAATATCGGAGCCGATGTGTGCCACCTGAATCTGCACAAGACGTTCTGCATTCCGCATGGAGGCGGTGGTCCTGGTATGGGACCGATCGGCGTGGCGAAACATCTGGCGCCGTTCCTGCCGGGGCATCCGGTCGTCGCTATGGGCGGTGAGCTGGGCATCACGCCGGTCTCGGCCGCGCCGTGGGGCTCGGCGAGCATTTTGACGATCAGCTACGCATACATCAGGCTCATGGGCGCCGATGGACTGCGCAAAGCCACGGAATTCGCCATCCTGAATGCGAATTACATGAAAACCCGGCTACAAGCGGCCTATCCGGTGTTGTATGCGGGTAAAAACGGCCGTTGCGCTCATGAATTCATCCTCGATTTCCGTCCGTTCAAAGCTCACGGCATCGAAGTGGAAGACGTGGCTAAGCGCCTGATGGATTACGGCTACCACGCGCCGACCGTCTCATTTCCGGTGGCTGGAACGCTCATGATCGAGCCCACCGAGAGCGAATCGATGGAAGAATTGGACCGCTTTTGCGATGCGCTTCTCTCCATCCGCAAGGAAATCCAGGATGTGATTGATGGCAACGCCGACAAGCACGAGAATGTGCTCAAGCATGCGCCACACACGGCCGATGTGCTCCTGGCCAGTGAGTGGACCCGCCCATACACGCGGGAGCAGGCGGCTTATCCGCGCCCATGGGTGAAAGAGTCGAAATTCTGGCCAGCAGTCAGCCGCATTGAAAGCGCCTATGGCGACAGGAACCTGGTTTGTTCCTGCCTCCCCACCGAGGCTTACGCCACCGTCTAACGCAAAACCGCCGCTCCTGTGATGCCCTCATGGGCATCCGGTTTGGCATAGTCCATCACAGTAATGAACGATCCGTCTTTGCAACGTATCCGGTACGTTTCGCACGACGATTTCCCTTCGAAGGCGATCGAAAGGTGGGATGTGGCTTTTGGGTAATCGTCGGGGTGAACGATGGATTTCAATCCATCCACCTTGAGACACTCTTCGGGTCCGAACCCGGTGATCTGACGAAATCCATCAGACAACCACTTGAACCGTGGGATATTGGATGAATCCATGATCATTCCGTAATTGAAATCAGTCTTTTGTGCGAAGACCTTGAGGAAATCCAACGACTTCCGGTTCATCACACTCATGACCCGCTTCGTGACCGAAAGATTGGTCACTTCGGCATGAATGACGGGCTTGTTCTTGACGCCAGTGATTCTCTTGACGGAAATCTCGGACTGAATCAGGGATCCGTTGCGATGCTGAAGCAGTAGACGGATGTTGTTGAACTTGCTCAAATCGTCGGCCCAAACACGCGCGTATTGTTCCTTCAGCGACTCACCGAGACGTGGTGCGAGAAAATCCCAAATCGGACGACCTGCCACCAACTCATTGGGATATCCGACCATGTCGCGGAACAGTTTGTTGGCTTGAACCACGATACCATCGGCATCCAAATCGACATAACTCTTCTTCGAGTTCTCGTACAGGTCGCTCGAATCCAGAGTGACATCCAAAAAGCTCTGTTCCGATTTCTTTTTCGTGGTGATGTCGTGTTGGTACGATACCCAGTGTGTGATTTCACCAGATTCGTCTTGAAGTGGGTGGATATCCCACTGGTTCACGAATTCGGAACCGTCTTTGCGATAGTTGACCGTCTGACCGAAGAAGGACTTCCCTTTGTTCAGAGATTCTTTGAGCTTGTCGAGAACCGCGCGATCGGTCTTCGGCCCTTGGAGAATGCGAGGGGTTTTGCCGATGACCTCTTCACGCGAGTACCCGGTGATGCGCGTGAAACCGTCGTTCACATAGACGATTTTGGGTCCGGGAGCGTCCAAAGAGAGCTCCGTGATCAGAATGCTGTCATAGTCTTGGCGGATGGCGGCTTCCAGTAATCGCAGATTTCGTTCTGCGGTTTCCGCACGTTCGCGGAGCTGATCTATGGTTTCGAGAGGTTTGATTTCTGGCATCGCTGAATCTACTATGCTTGGTTGAAAAAAACTAACACCTTCAACCGCTTAAGCGTTCATGCGTCTATGGAGATAATCAACTCTTATCACATAAAAACCATGTTCTTGAAATCCTTTATCGCATTTCACCCTCGTGCCGCTACGGTATTAAGTTCGGGCAAGGCTCAATCCGGACCCAGGCGTGGTGGTAACGCGATGAGCCAAAACCGCATCTTACTCTTTCGCAACGCATCGCGCGACTGCGGTCCGGATATGCGCAAGGGCCAAGGTCGCAGAGGCAATTAAACACGAACGTGGCTATACTATCCCCATCATGCTTGTTGACGACCACTTTCCGCCAGGCGAACTGGAGACTTGGTATCCGAAAATCTATCGGATGGTGGCAGCCATGACGTACGGATCGGGGATGGATGCGGAAGACCTCACTCAGGATGTTTTTTTGAAAGCCTGGAACAGATCGGAAACCTTCCATCATGGAAGCAACACCGGAACTTGGTTGTATTCGATCGCCCGCAATACGGTGATGGATGCCTATCGCAAACGCAAAGTGCGCTCCATTCTGAGTTATTTCCGACAGCATGACGATGGTGAGACTGTGGAACCGGCCGATTCGGGCGCCGCAAACGTCACCGACAACCACGAGCTCAGAGAGATCCTTCGTAAAACCATCACCCGGTTGGAAGAGCCTTACCGCTCCATCCTCATCCTCCGGGAAGTCGAAGAACTCAGTTATGCCGACATTTCCGAAATCACCGGAACGCCCGAAGGAACCTTGAAAAGCCGGTTATTCTACGCGAAGCGGATTCTTCGCGATCAACTGACCACATTGGGAATCACACCATGAACGACATCGACTACAAATCCTTATACAGCGACCTCGAGCCGTCTCCTTGGGCGGTCGGAAGACTTCGAACACGAATCGAAGCGATGCGTGCCAATTCGTTCGACGAGATATGGAGCATCTTCACTCACCGCATCGCTGCCGGACTCGCCATCGCGCTTATCCTCGTAGCCGTGCTGAACATCCGTTATACCGAGGCTCCTTACGCCTCAGATTGGAGCGAATACATCGGTGTTTCGGGCATTGACCAACTCGCATCCGCATTGCCGGATTACACGACAACCACGGAGTAAGGCTTATGAAACCCACCCGTTCCTTTTGGATCACCGTATTGTTCGTTGCCACTTTCGGCATCGGATTCACTGCCGGCTACCTCATCCGACCTGTACTTCAGCCCGATAGGGCGCGGATGGAGCGGCCTTCCGAGGGGCGCGATGAGCGTTTCCGAGCGCATGTGACCGAACGGCTCAAACTGACTCCCGAACAACAGGATCTCTTTTTCGAGAAGATGGATGCGCACAGGCGCCAAACGCGGGCATGGATGACCGAAGCCCGAGATTCGCTCCACATCCGGATCCAATCCGAGACCGATTCCCTCAAAGCGGAGCTTTCCGTATTTCTATCTGAATCTCAGATCGAAGAATGGGAACGGATGATGCGTCGAGCGATGCGAGGGGGACGCGGTCCGCGCGATTAATCCGCCAGAATCAGCTTCGCGATCGTCTGAAGCTGCATGAAACTGGTGCCTTCGTAGATCTTGCCGATCTTCGCGTCGCGGTAGAACTTCTCAGCGGGGTATTCCTTGGAATAACCGTAACCGCCGAAGATCTCCACGCAGGATGAGGTCACAGACTCGGCCACATCCGACGCGTAATACTTGGCCATGGCGGCTTCTTTCAGGAAAGGCTGACCCGCTTCCTTCAGTCGTGCAGCGTGGTACACCATCAAGCGCGCGGTCTCGATCTGCGTGGCAAGTTTGGCCAGTTCGAACTGCATGCCTTGGTTGGCGCTGATGGGTTTTCCGAACTGCTTGCGCTCTTTTGAGTATTGAAGAGCCGCTGCGAACGCGCCTTGGGCAAGGCCGATCATCTGCGCGCCGATGCCGATGCGTCCCTCATTCAAGGTTTCGATCGCCACCTTATAGCCGATGCCTTCGGCACCCAGCAGGTTCTTGGCCGGAACCACGCAATCTTCGAAAATGAGTTCGGTGGTGGAGCTGGCGCGGATGCCGAGTTTGTCTTCTTTCCTGCCCACGGTGAAACCCTTCATGCCGCGTTCCACCACGAACGCGGTGATGCCTTTGTACCCGGCGTCCGGATTCACATTCGCGAACACGATGAAGATATCGGCCTCATTACCATTCGTGATCCACATCTTGTTGCCGTTGAGCACATACTCATCCCCTTTTTTGACAGCGCGGCATTTCAGGGCGAAGGCGTCTGAGCCCGAGCTCGTTTCCGACAAAGCGTACGCGCCCACCACTTCGTTGGCCAAACGTGGCAGATAGCGCGATTTCACATCCTCGTTCCCCCAGGTGCGGAACGCGTTATTCACCAGGGTATTCTGCACATCCATGAACACGCCGGTGGACGCATCCACTTTCGAAATCTCCTCGATCGCCAGAATCGACATCATGAAGGTTCCACCGCTGCCCTGATAGGCTTCGGGGATGTCGATGCCCATGAGTCCTTGCTCGAAAAACGCCCGGATCAGAACCGGATCGAGTTTGGAAGCGGCTTCCATATCGTGCACGCGGGGTGCGATCATCTGTTTGGCGAAATCAGCGGCGGCATCGCGCAAAAAGCGCTCGTCTTCGGAGAGGAACATGGCGGGAGTGTGGAAACGTGAAAGCGTGAAAGTGTGAAAACGTCAAAACGTGAGGATGATTACTAAGGTAAGTTGAAAACAGAAATCAGAAATCAGAAATCAGTAATTTGCTCCAACATTTTCACGCTTTCACGCTTTCACGCTTTCACGCTTTCACGCTTTCACACTTTCACACTTTCACACTTTCACACTTTCACACTTTCACACTCTTGGACTACCTCATCCCCGCATCCACCCGCATCGGCCATGTTCATCTGAAAGTGAGTGATTTGCAGCGCGCGTTGGATTTCTACTGCGGCCTGCTTGGTTTTCAGCTCATGCAGAAATTCGGTGCTCAGGCCGCGTTCATTTCAGCCGGTGGCTATCACCACCATATCGGCCTCAACACGTGGGAAAGTCTCGGAGCGCCCCCCGCTCCCAAACGTGCCGCCGGCTTGTACCACACCGCCATCCTGTACCCTACGCGGCGTGATCTGGCCATAGCCTTGCGCCGGCTCGTCGACGCCGGTTACCCTCTCACCGGCGCATCCGATCATGGCGTGTCGCACGCTATTTACCTCGATGACCCCGATCAGAACGGCGTCGAACTGTATTGGGATCTACCCTCCGATCAATGGCCGAGAACGGCCGATGGCTCCATCGCCATGTTTTCCCACCCACTCAACCTTGAAGAACTGTTAAACGAAGCTCTATGATTGACAACCTACTGAATCCAGCCATCCTTTTCTTCGCTTTGGGTTTTTTCGCGACCTTGGTAAAATCGGACTTGGAGATACCTCAATCGATCTCGAAATTCGTTTCCTTATATCTGTTGATGAGCATCGGGCTCAAAGGGGGGATTCAGATCGCGGCGAATCCGATTACTGCGGATATCCTCATCATTTTGGGTGTTGCCATCGCTTTTTCAGCATTGATTCCATTCGCTGTGTTCTTCTCACTGGGGAATCGATTCCGTGTCGAAGATAAAGCCGCCATCGCCGCCACGTACGGCTCAGTGAGCGCGGTCACATTTGTGACAGCGGTGAATTACCTGGGTCAGCTCGACATCGCATTCGGCGGGCACATGGTCGCCGCCCTAGCCCTCATGGAGGCTCCGGCCCTCATCTCCGGTTTTTGGCTTTACAAGCGGTACAGCACCGATACGGTGCAAGACAGCGGACACTCCAATTGGGAGGCCATCACCAATGCTTCGGTGTTGCTGATCTTGGGTGCGATTGTGATCGGAATCATAGCGAACGATGCCGCCCTCGATCGCGTGAAACCCTTCACTGAATCCCTTTTCCAGGGCATGCTCATGTTCTTCCTGCTGGATATGGGCCTGTTGGCAAGCAAACGAATCAGCGCACTTCGCGATACTGGTATCGTCACGATAATGGTTGCCATACTCATTCCGTTGATTTCGGCGGCGTTAGCCATCGCTATTTCCTGGTTGCTCTCTCTGAATCTTGGCGATGCGTTTCTCTTGACAATACTCTGCGCATCAGCATCCTATATCGCAGCTCCTGCAGCCTTGCGTATCGCCATTCCTAAAGCCAACGCCGGGCTCTACGTTCCCATGGCTTTGGCCATCACCTTCCCCATGAATCTGATCTTCGGCTTTCCTCTGTATCTGAAAATCCTCCAATCCATACTCTGACCATGGACACACGAAAAAAACTGGAGATTATCGTCACCAACCCGGAAGCGAAACCCGTTCTCCTGCTCCTGGAGAATCACGGAATTACGCATTACTCGATCATTCGGGATGTGTATGGACGTGGCGACCGCGGCATCCAAGACGGAAATGACCTCAGCGACACCTTCATCAACGTGTTGATCATCTGTTTTATCACCACAGAGACCTTTGAGGTCGTGAAAGAATCGCTGAGGGCCGAATTGTCACGCCAAGGTGGCGTGGCTGTTGTTTCCGATGTGAGCTCGTTGAAGCATTAAGCTTTCAGCAACTGGATCTCGCCCAAGAGTTTGATTTCGTCGCTCACGAGCAGATTACCCGCTTCGTTGACCACGTGGAATTTGAGACCGAAATCTTTGCGGTTCAATTTCCCCTCGAAAGAGAACGCGGCTTTGGTCTGTCCCCATGGATCCTGAACCAAACCGGCCAATTCCACATTCAAGGTGATCGGCTTGGTCACGTCGCGGATGGTCATGTCACCGGACAGTTTATAGGTGTTCTCACCGGTTTTGGTCATTTCGTTGGAAACGAACACCAGATCGGAATAGGTTTCAGAGTTGAAGAAATCGTCGGAACGAAGGTGCTCGTCGCGTTGAGCCATACCGGTATCGACTGATGCGGTTTTGGCGGTGAAACGGATTTTAGCGGCTGTGAAGTCATCTCCAGCGGCATCCACTTGGGCATCGTACTCGGTGAACTTCCCGGTAACAGTGGTGATCATGAGATGCTTCGCTTTGAAGTTGATTTCGGAATGGGCTTTGTCGAGGGTCCAGGTAGACATAATTGGAAGTGTTGAAGGTTGAATGGTGAAGGTCTTATTACTTGTTTGAACAAATATATGGGTAAACATTATTTGTTGCAACATCAATTTAAACAAAAAAAGGGCGGTCAGAAGTTCCCGAGGCGATGAATCGCCTCCAGTGGTGTGATTTCGCCTGATTCGAGGTCTTCAACGGCTTTGTTAAACTGTTCAACCCTGCCCTTTTCCGACCAATAGCGGGACAGGAGTTCACTTTCCAGTGTCTGTTTCATCCAAATCCGGGTTTGGGAACGCCGGCGTCGGGCGAATCGTCCGTCGGTTTGTGATGCGGTGATCAGGTCGGATGTCTTTTGCCAGAGTTCCGAAAGTCCGGCTCCGTCCAACGCGCTGCAACTCATCACCACGGGGTTTCTTTCGCTGGCGAGCATATGCAGGGCGGATTGCAATTCGGCTTTGGCGGCTTCCGCCAGTTCGCGCATCTCCCCGTCGGCTTTGTTCACGGCTACCAGATCGGCCAATTCCAGGATTCCGCGCTTGATGCCCTGGAGCGAATCGCCGGCGTTTGGCAACATCAGAAGGAGGAAAAAATCGCTGAGCGAGGCCACATCCACTTCGCTTTGTCCCACACCCACGGTTTCGATCAGGACGATGTCGTACCCGGCCGCTTCGCACAGAAGAATCGCCTCGCGGGTTTTTCGAGCCACTCCGCCGAGTGCACCAGATGTCGGAGACGGACGGATGAACGCGTTCGGATGTGTGGACAGTTTTTCCATGCGGGTTTTATCACCCAAAATGCTGCCTCCGCTCACCGGACTGCTCGGATCCACCGCCAAGACCGCGACCTTGCGTCCGGTTTCGGCCAACATCCATCCCAACGATTCGATGAAGGTGCTTTTCCCCACACCTGGAACGCCGGAGATCGCGATCCGCCACGATTTTCCTGAACGAGGCATCGCTTGGGCCAACACGGCTTGAGCCGCGTCCTGGTCTTCAGGGCGTGTGCTTTCGATCAGCGTGATGGATTTGGCTAACTCTCGGCGGGTCATCTTGTGAGTTGGTTGTTGTTCGTTGTTTGTTGTCCGATTCCCGATTCCTGATTCCCGATTCCTGATTCCCGATTCCCGATTTCTATTTCATCAACGTCATCCGTTTTGTGATGACTTCCGAGCCGACAGTGAGTCTGTAGATATACACACCGCTTGAGAGATTCGAGGCATCGAACGTCACGAAATGCTCCCCAGCGGGCATGATGTCGTTCACGAGAACGGCCACTTCACGACCAAGAAGATCATATACCCGTAGGGACGCAAGATCTTGCGTCCCTACTTGAAAACCGATTACCGTACTCGGATTGAACGGATTCGGAAAATTCTGAGCCAAGGCCGTGGCGAAAGGCGCATCGCGCTCTTCGGTGGAGGTGTTGATGCTGAAGACGGCTTCAACCTGGGTATTCGCGCTGATTGCCAAGGTGAGGGTGGCGATATCGTAGCGTTGCTCATTCGAGCCGACCCGCACCAGCCAATGTGAAAAGACTCGGCCATGGATTGGGGTCGCCGTCAATGTGATCGGCACATTGTTGAAATACGAACCGGTGGCGATATCGGGCCTCAGACGTTTGTGAAACAAGGAGATGGAGCCATCGCTCCAATCGGTGGTGGACACCGACAATTGCGACATCCCGCTAAGACCGAATTTAGTGGTGAGATGTTGTATGGCTACAGGCTGGCGATTCACCGTGAACTCCCTGATTCCAGCGATGTTCGCCCTCCACTCTTTCATGCTTGCGAAATTCGCCGGAACCCATTGGTTCGACGAATTCAGATCCGGAACACGCTGCCCCCCCCACTTCGTGATATGTCGTGGCATTTCCGCTTCCAACCGGGTTTCGAAAGTGTCGATGATAGCCAGAACCCGATCCACGCGATAGGTCGTATTCAAGTGGAATGCGTACAATTGCAGGAAACGGTTCTTGAATTCCGGGTTGTTCAACAAACCACGCAAGATCACTGTCGACCAAGACGGATTCGGCCAAGAAGGTCCGTTCACTGCCGTCGCCATATTGAGATTGTTCACGGAAATTTGAGCCGGCTTGAACGAGTGGTCGCGGTCGTATTGGATCCAGCGCCATCTCTCATGTCCCGGCTCCGAAGAGCGCCAGAACGCGATGTTGTTGCCCGGCCAATCTTCTTCAGCGGTGTAAATGTTCGCCAGATGGTACTCTGCGAACTGGTCCACATTCATCTGGGTTTTCACATACTCATACTTTGCGGGATCCGAGAGATTGTTGTTCTGGATGTAGGTCCTCAAAGCGAGAAATCCCGAATTGCTGCCTTCATTGACCACGGCATTGCCCTCCAGCATGTCAAGCGAAGTGGGCGACACATTCTTGTTTCCAGCGATGTAGTGCTCATTCTGCCGCTCGCGCAGATTATGGATGCCCCAATACACGCCATTGATGTACACCACCGTCGGACGGTAGGCTCCAATATCGGAATCCATGAATTCACGGGTAAGATGTTGTGTGAACGCATCCCTGAAAAACGTACTCACCTGATCATCGGCGGCGCTACGCAGGTCGAAGGATTCGTACGATTCCATCGGGCGGTCGGGGAAGAGCGGATATCGGAACTTTCCGTCTCCGTAAATCGCTCTCGCATGCAGTGAAAAGGATTTTTGGGGATACCGGGTCCGCGAACATCCTCCCATGATTTTGATGCCTGCGCCTTGGTTCAGCCCCACGCGACCGTCGGTTTCATACATCTCGATGTTCACAGCGCGTTCCCAATCCCGATTCACGTTGCGAGGGGTAGGATCGCATGCGCCAGCGATACCGTTCGTACCCCTGACATAGATTCCATTCTGATTGCTGAACAAACCATCGGGGTCGGTAACGATGGAAATCACCGGCAGATGTCTCGGTTCATTGAAAAAATACGTCTGAGTGACCACCGGGCTCGGAACCTTACCCTCCGCGAACGACATCGCGCGCAGCGACGTCGTGACCGAGAGACGGATGGGCGACAGATAGAGCGATGAAGTGGATGTGGGAACGGTTCCATCCACCGTATAGCGGATCTGGTCTCCGAAGCCGTCCGGAATCAGTTCCAGGAGGCGTTCACCCTCATGAAATCCACCGAGAACGGTGAATCGCGGTGGCCGCGTGGTGCCTGAGTAGGGCTCTCCATTTTGTGAACCCGGAGTCGGAATCGCGAAAAACTGCCATAACGACGGGGTGCTGAAACTGCGTCCGTACGTGATGTCGTTTTCTTGCGGACCGAAAGAGACGGAGTCGATCAACTCACCGGTGGGCGAGCTTAATCGCAGGAACTCTCCCCCTTTGGCCAGCGCGAAATTGGTGTGCACTTCCGATCCCACGATTTTGTCTTTGCTGGAGGCGAATACGATGCGGTAGGATTTCGCGGGAATTGAAAAAGATGGGAAAATCCATTTCAGCGGGGTTCCTTTCGAGTCGGTCAGGAAATAGCCGGCGAGGTTGACGGGTTGGGTGCTGTTATTGTGGATTTCCACCCAATCGGATCGGTCACCATCCACATCGCGGATTCCTGCCGTATTGCTTGCCAACAATTCATTGATGCGGAGGGTGGGGACTTGGGCGACCACCGAAGGCACGGCCAATGAGAGGATAAGCAGGCAGGGAAGAAGTCGATTCATTATTTCTGCCGTGAGAGAGTCTTGATGATGTCAGCACCCGCCTTCGGCAGGTTCGTTCCCGGACCGAAAATCATCGACACGCCGTTCTGCAGCAGGAAATCATAATCTTGGGCTGGAATAACGCCTCCGGCCACAATGAGTATATCGTCGGCGCCCTCGGATTTGAGAGCGGCCACCAGTTGCGGAATGAGGGTCTTATGTCCGGCCGCCAAGCTCGACACGCCGATCACATGCACATCATTTTCCACAGCCATGCGGGCGGCTTCTTCCGGAGTGGAAAACAGCGGACCCACATCCACATCAAACCCCATGTCGGCGAACGCGGTGGAAACCACTTTCGCGCCGCGGTCGTGTCCGTCCTGACCCATTTTCACAACCAAGATCCGCGGGCGGCGGCCGTTGGCTTTTGCGAAGGCGTCCACTTCCGCCTGAACCGCTTTGAAATCGTCTTTCTTGGAATACATACGCTCATAAACTCCGGATATCGTGGATTGTGTGGCGCGATGCCGGCCGTAAACCCGCTCCAACGCGTCGGAAATCTCGCCGACCGTGGCTCTGGCCCGACTGGCCGTTATGGCCAATTCCAACAGATTCTGTTTCGGGTCGGATGCGGCTTTTTCAAGGGCTTTGAGAGCGGCGTCAACCGCGGATTGATCGCGCGACGCCTTGATACTCGCAAGGCGGCGGATCTGGGCTTCGCGAACCGCGGTATTGTCGATGTCGCGCACCTCGATCTCATCTTCCTCGTCCAGCGCATATTTATTGACACCGACGATGATTTCCGTGCCTGAATCGATCGCGGCCTGTTTTTTTGCGGCGGCTTCTTCGATGCGGCGTTTGGGCATACCGGTTTCGATGGCTTTCGACATCCCGCCCAGCTTCTCGACTTCCGCGATCAACTCACGCGCTTTTTCAGCCAGATCGCGTGTGAGGGCTTCCATCGCATAACTGCCTCCGAACGGGTCCACCGTGTGCGTAATGTCGGTTTCCTCCTGCAGAATGAGCTGGGTGTTCCGCGCGATGCGCGCCGCGGTTTCAGTGGGAAGCGAGATCGCCTCATCATAACTGTTCGTGTGCAGACTCTGCGTTCCTCCAAGCACTGCGGCCATGGCCTCGATGGTAGTGCGTACTACGTTGTTCAGCGGATCCTGCATCGTCAGGCTCCATCCGGAGGTTTGGCAATGCGTACGCAGCATCAGCGATTTCTCATCGGCGGGATGGAAGTGCTCGCGCATGAGTTCAGCCCATAAGAGTCGGGCGGCGCGAAGTTTGGCGATTTCCATCAGGAAATTCATCCCGATGCCGAAGAAAAAACTCAGGCGTGGCGCGAAATCATCCACATCCAAGCCTTTCGCTTTGGCGGCGCGGACGTACTCGAGTCCGTCGGCCAAGGTGAACGCGAGCTCGATAGCGGGCGTGGCCCCGGCTTCCTGCATGTGATAGCCGGAAATGGAGATCGAATTGAATTTCGGCATGTGCCGCGCGGTGAATTCGATGATGTCGCTGACGATGCGCATGCTCGGTGCGGGCGGATAGATGTAGGTGTTCCGCACCATGAATTCTTTGAGGATGTCGTTCTGGATGGTGCCACTGAGCGCGCCCAAAGGCGTGCCTTGCTCCTCGGCGGCGACAATGAATTGCGCCAGGATGGGAAGCACGGCGCCGTTCATGGTCATGGAGACGGACATGTCGCTTAAAGGAATGCCGTCGAACAGGATCTTCATGTCTTCAACGCTGTCGATCGCGACACCCGCTTTTCCCACATCACCGACGACTCGAGGGTGATCGGAATCATAGCCGCGGTGGGTGGCCAGGTCGAAGGCGACGGAGAGGCCTTTTTGTCCGCCTTTGAGCGCATTGCGGTAGAAGGCGTTGGACTCTTCGGCCGTGGAGAAGCCGGCGTATTGGCGGATGGTCCACGGGCGTTGCGTGTACATCGAGGCATATGGGCCCCGCACGAACGGAAACACGCCCGCTGGCGCCGGCGCCGCACCGGCATCTTCAGGAGCGTACTGCGGCTTGATGGGGATACCGTCTGGAGAGATGCGCTTGGAATCGGACATAGGAAGACCTCATAGATGAAGTTCCTCCAATATACGGATTTGTGTTTGGTGCGGAATTAAGGTGTACTGTCGGTAAGTATAACTACATTCCGCACGTTGAATATGCTGCGGAATAAGCGATCGGGGGTGGTTATGGGTGGTTTTTAAGTGATGCTTGCGGACAGCATCTGGCTCGTGGCGAACGACAGCCTCGTGATCACTCGGGCGTGGTCTTCGCCCAGCAGGGAGTTGTAGCGGGATTGGAGATCGGCCCAGGCCGAGCGCACGGACGGGATAAGAGCGCGCCCCGCCGGAGTGAGAAACAGGGAGCGTGAGCGGCCGTCGATCTTTTTCTCGATCAAGCCTCGAGTTTCGAGGCGTTCGATGATCCGGGTGACGGTTGACGCGTCGAGCGCCAAGACCTCGGCCACACGCCCGAGCGGAATTCCAGGCTTATCGGATACTTGCATCAGCAAGTATCCGTGCGAAGGGGCGAGTCCGGTGGTGGCGAAGGCCTCCTCGGCCAATCGTCCCATGGCCCTTGCCAGAGACGAAGAGGTGAAAAACAGACAGTTTTCGAAGGGATGGGGTTTTTTGCTCATTCAGAAACATACTAATACTTGCTTGCGCAAGCAAGCATTAATTATGTGCGCGGACGTAACTCCAACAGCACATGATGCATCGGCGAAGAGAAGCCGAAAGACAAGAATTCCGGACATGTGGCGTTTGATGTCTAAAGAAACGGGTTTGGAAACGAAAACTGACATTCGTCATGTGATATGTCGTTATTCTTACCGAAATTTGAAATCATGATCCATAAACACATTCTCGCAGCTTTGCTGCTCGTCGGAATGCATTCCCATGCTTCCGCACAAGTTCCAATTTCCAATCTTGCCGAAGGCACGAAACTCCGCATCGGCGGGTCGCTGCAGACCCGGGTTTCCTACATGTTGAATCCTAATCTTACCGGTCTCCCGGAATCTCAGATGGGGGCCGGAATCCGTCGAGCCCGCATACGGCTCTATGCCGACCCTCATCCGAATGTGCGATTGTTCTTGCAAATCGAGGGCTCCGGTGCATCAGCCACGTTCACGGACATGCGCGCCGAGTGGGACATGACCAAGAAAACCATGCTGCGGATGGGTCGATTTGTTGGGGCCCAGCCTCGAGGCATGGCGCTCACGCTGATGTATGACATCGATGCGATCGATCGTGCGGCGATCATGGAGCATTGGGCACGGTCCACATATGGGTCGAATTCACGAGATTTTGGCGTGGAGGTGGTACATCGCCGTGGAGATGTCGAGCTTCGCGGCTTTCTTCACAATGGCGATAGTGCGCAAAATTTCCGTGTCGGCATCTCCGAACCGTCGCCCTCTGGCGGACCCAACCGTGGTGCACTCGCAACATCGGTCATGGTCCGACTCTTGCCCTCGTCCTTACCTCACTCCGACTTCGGAGCTCATGTCGGCTACAATCCAACAAAGATGCCGAACTCATTGAACCGCGAGTATTTGGAATGGTCGAGCCATGCCTATTGGGGCGACAAGATCGGTACGCAACCCACCCGGCTAAAATTCGACGTCGTAGGGATTCGTTATCTCAATGTCGGTGCCATCCAACGGAATACGATGGGTGTGAGTCTGCTCGCCGCGCAGCGGATCCACCCTGACGCCGAACTGTTTGCACGTGTTGAACGCCTCGACACCACTCTAAATGAATATGCCTATGTTACCGCAGGAACGACATATAAACTGTGGAACTGGACCAACAAAGTGACAGCGGCCTGGACGATGCGCACCGACCTGGCATCGAGCAGCGATCCTGTCCATATCCTTGCGGTTCAGACTCAGTTCAACTTTTAAGAATCCGAACACCTATGTTGCGTCAGCTCAGTGCCATTTTCCTCTTGGCGGCGGTCTTTGCAGCCCCTATCCAAGCCCAATCATCCGATGAAGCCCGCGTTCTGCGTTTTCCCACCATCCACGGTGGAACCATCGTCTTCAGTTATGCCGGGGATCTGTACTCGGTCGCCTCGGCGGGCGGTGTGGCCCGCAAGCTCACCACCCATGAGGGGATGGAGCTGTTTCCACGCTTCTCACCGGATGGGAAGCAGATCGCGTTCACGGGTCAGTACGACGGCAACACCGAAGTCTATGTGATGCCGGCCGAAGGCGGCGTTCCGATGAGGATCACCTACACCGCGACCCTCGGTCGCGACGACGTGACCGACCGCATGGGTCCGAACAACATCGTGATGGATTGGTCGCCCGACGGCAAAGCGGTGACCTTCCGCACCCGGATGAAAACCTTCAATGATTTCACAGGTTCGCTGTATTCCGCGCCTCTGAACGGCGACCTCGCCACCGAATTACCGGTGCCCCGCGGCGGATTCATGAACTATTCCGACGACGGCAAAAAGATGGCTTATAACCGCGTATTCCGGGAATTCCGCACTTGGAAACGATATCGCGGTGGCATGGCCGACGATATCTGGGTGTTCGACTTCGACAAGAAAACCGTCGAAAATATCACGAACAACCCTCAGCAAGACATCATCCCGATGTGGAAAGGAAACCGCATCTATTTCCTTTCGGATCGTGACGCATCCGAAAAAATGAACCTTTTCGTGTATGATACCGGCACGAAGCAGACTCGTCAGTTGACCACGTACCGTGATTTCGACATCAAATTTCCGTCGATCGGCGACAATGCGATTGTTTTCGAGCAAGGTGGCTGGTTGTGGCGTTTCGATTTGGGAACCGAGCAGGCGGTTCGCGTTCCGGTGCATATCCGTGAAGACTTCGCCAGCGCGCGAGGCGGCTTGGTGAGTGTGAAAGAGAATGTGGCCGGCGCCGACATCGCGCCGGATGGAAGCCGGGTCGTGTTTTCAGCCCGTGGCGAATTGTTCAGCGTTCCGGCGAAAAGCGGAATCACCCGCAATCTTACGAACAGCTCGGGAGCGCATGATCGGGAGCCGAAATGGTCGCCGGACGGGAAATCCATCGCCTACATCAGCGATGCCTCGGGCAGCGATGAGATCTGGATGGTGGCGCAGGACGGATCTTCCCCTGCGGTACAACTCACATCCGCAGGCGGAACGTACAAATTCGATCTCGATTGGTCGCCCGATTCGAAATCTATCCTTTTCAGCGACCGCGCGATGCGCCTGAACCTGCTGAATGTGGCCACGAAAGCGGTGACCGTGGTGGATCAGGCCGAGTCGTGGGACATCCGCAATTACTCATGGTCGCCCGATTCGAAATGGATCGCCTATTCGCGCAACGAGCACCTCACCAACAACCGCATCATGCTGTATTCGGTGGATCAGAAAAGAGCCTGGCCCGTGACCGACTCCTGGTACAGCGCGAGCTCACCCACCTTCAGTTCGGATGGGAAGTATCTGTTCTTCATCTCGGCGCGCGATTTCAACCCCATCTATTCGCAGACCGAATGGAACCACGCCTACACCGACATGAGTCGCATTTACTTCGTGACCTTGGCGAAAGACACGCCATCGCCTTTCGCGACGAAGCACGACGAAGTGAACGCCGTAACTCCCGCCGCGGCCGCAGCGACCAGCACGACCACGGTGGATGTGGACGGCATCGGAAACCGCGTCACCGTATTGCCGATTCCGGCGTCCAATTATTACGGGCTCACCGCGCTCACAGGCGCCGTGTATTATCAGCGCAACGGCATGACCGATACCCAGGCGCAATTCTTCCGATACGATCTGATCGACCAGAAAGAGACCAATCTGGGAACCATTGACGGTTATGCGGCATCTGCGGATGGTAAAAAATTTCTGGTCGTGCGTCAGCGGGCATGGTCGGTAATCGACGCCCCGAAAGCAACCGTGGATCTGACTGCGAAAGTGGATTTGGGCGGATTGCAGGTGAATTTGGACCGCAAGGCGGAATGGACGCAGATCTTCAATGAGAATTACCGTCACATGCGCGACTTTTTCTACGATCCGGGCATGCATGGAGTGGATTGGGCAGGAGTGCGCGATGCGTATCGTCCGTGGATGTCGGGAATCCAATCCCGCGCCGATCTCACCTACATCTTGGGAGAGATGGTCGGAGAGTTGAATATCGGTCATGCCTATGTGGGAGGCGGAGATTTCCCGAAAGCGGAGCGCATCCCGATGGGATTGCTGGGCGCGGATCTGGAACGCGACCGCTCGGGTTTTGTGAAGATCACGAAAATATTGCGTGGGGAAAACTGGATCGCCAGTCGCAGGTCGCCGTTGACCGAAGTGGGCGTGAACGTGGCTGTGGGAGACTTCATTTTGGCGGTGAACGGCAAACCCGTGAACACGATGGTGAATATCCAAGCGGCGCTGGTGAATACGGTGAATCAGCCTGTGGTACTCACTGTGAATAGCCGGCCGGTGCTGCAGGGATCGCGGCAGGTCACGGTGAAGCCGATAGGGGATGAATCGCAGCTGAGGTATTTCACGTGGGTGAGTGAGAATATCGAGAAAGTGTCTAAGGCCACGAACGGACGCGTCGGGTACATCCATGTGCCGAACATGGGTCCGACCGGCCTGAACGAGTTCATCAAATTCTACTATCCGCAGTTGAACAAAGAGGCGCTGATCATCGACGTGCGCGGAAACGGGGGCGGTAACGTCTCACCGATGCTGATCGAAAGATTGCGGCGCGAAGCGCTCATGATGTCGAAGGTTCGAGATCGCCGCGAAACCCCGAATCCTGCCGGAACCATGACCGGGCCGCTCATCACCTTAATGGATGAATTCTCCGCATCGGATGGAGATCTGTTTCCATACCGGTTCCGGGCTTCGGGCTTAGGCAAACTGGTGGGCAAACGAAGTTGGGGCGGTGTGGTCGGAATTTGGGGAAGTCTGCCCTTTGTGGATGGAGGCATCATGCAGAAACCGGAATCCGCGCCGTATTCCATCGATGGAAAAGAATGGATCATCGAGGGACATGGAGTGGATCCCGACATCATCGTCGATAACGATCCATGGAAAGAGTACATGGGCGATGATCAACAGCTCAATCGCGGCATCGAAGAGATCCTCAAAGAGCTCAGAGAGGCGAAGCGGCTTCCGCCACCCCCACCGTTTCCGAACAAATCGACAAGGAACTGACCGCGAGTTTTTATCTTGAGGCGTGAAGCCCCTCGCATTCCCCATCCTTTTACTGATCCTGTGTAACCCGCTCGCGGCCCAAACGCTGCGAGTGGGTAGCCAGGACTCGCAATGGGCGCGCTTCCAACAGATCGCCAACCGCGATTCAACGACCTCGTCGTTCACGATCCTTCCCATTCATGCGGAGTTGGCCGGGCGCAAAGACAGACACAGCACGCTTCGGCTGCTTCCCATCGAAACGGGATTCATCCATAACTCCCGGAACCGCCACGGCATCAATCTCGGAAATCATTTGCCAGGGAAAGGACTTGGAACACTGACCTCCGCCGGAATTTATTTCGATGACGGACGGGTATCTGTTCAGATCCGACCCGAGTTCGTGACCGCAGAATTGGATTCCTTTCAGACATTTCCTGGAGAGCGGAATCCGGCGAACGAAATCTATTTCTGGCGTAATTACTTCGAGCGCGTTTTGAACGTGATCGACGCGCCCGAGCGCTTGGGATATCGTCCTGTTCAAAAACTGCTTCCAGGACAGTCTTCCATCCGATTCCATGTCAGGTCGGTTTCGGCCGGTATTTCGACCGAGAACCTTTGGTGGGGACCCGGCATCCGAAACAGCCTTCTGATGACCAATAACGCGCCTGGCTTTCTGCACGCCACGGTGAACACGCGCAAACCCCTAACCACGCCCGTGGGTCTGATCGAAGGCCAGATGATCGTGGGAAGACTGCAGAACTCGGGTCTGAATCCACGCAAGATCGATACGGACGACCTTTCACGCTTCTTCTACCGCACACACCTCGATGATCATCGTATTCTGATGGGTGGTGTGATCTCATGGCAGCCGAAATGGACACCCGGACTCACCCTCGGCACGGCTCTCACCGATATCGCGTATTCCAGGTCGCTGAAGAAATGGCATGATTACTTCCCGATGTTCAAGGCGCATCGCCGGCAGCCCTTCGGCGCGGCGGGGGATCCGCTCCAACGCGGAATGTACGACCGTCGCGCATCCTACTTTTTCCGTTATGCGCAGCCCGAATCGGGCGTGGAAGTGTATGGCGAATACGGACGCGAGGAAATGGCGAAGAGTGCGGCCGATTTTCTCGAAATCCCCGAACATACCCGCGCCTATGTGATCGGTGCCCAGAAACAGCTTCCGTTTTATTTCGGGATGGATGTGTTGATCCATGCGGAAATGACGCAGACCGAATTCACGGCCACGCGCAGTTTCCGCCCATCTCCGTCTTGGTACACGAACCATGTGGTCCGGCACGGGTACACGAACAAGGGACAGATCATCGGTTCGGGTGTGGGACCGGGAGGAAGCAGCCAGTTTCTGAACATCGCCTTTTTAAATCAACGTCACCGATTGGGAGTGTTCGCGGAGCGCACGGTTCACAACAACGATTATTACTATACCGTGTTCAAAACCACGTTCCAACGGCATTGGGTGGATCTGATGGTCGGAGCCGAGGCTCAAGTGAGTTGGAAAAACGTATCGTTGTTCGGGGAAGTGCGCACCATCCGGGCTTATAACTACCAATATCAGGAAGCGTCCATCCCCGGAGTTCGGTACATCGGGGTGGATGTGACCAATATCTTCACGTCGGGCGGACTTCGCCTCCGCTTATGATTTTGAGCGTGATCGCATCGGCCAAGGCGTAACCGGATGAGGTGAGGCGGATGCGCTCGGAATCGTCTTCCATCCAGCCTTGGGCCACCAACCCCCTCACATCCCCCAAGTCGTAGCCGTACCGTTCCCGAAGCTCCGTTCGGGTAAGTCCTTCCCGAGTGCGCAATCCCATCATGAGGCGTTCTTCCGCCATCTGGGTCGAGGTCAGGGTTTCGAGATCATCGCGCAATAAGAATCCGCCCGACGCCACGTACCTGGCCAAATCGCGCACATTCGACCATCGCCGCGCTCCGTCGAAGCTGTGAGCCGCCGGACCCAGCCCCAAATACGGCTCATGCGACCAATACCGGCTGTTATGCAGCGCTTCGTGTCCCGGTTTGGCGAAATTGCTCACTTCGTAGCGGGCGAGTCTGGCTCGGGAAAGGGTTTGCGCCACGACCTCCATGTGAGCGGCGACCATCGCGTCGTCGGTTTCCGTCAATTTGCCAAGCTCGAGCTGTTTTCCAAGTCTCGTACGCGGTTCTATGGTGAGAGCGTAGGCCGAAACATGCGGCGGATCGAAAGATAACAGTGTGTCGATGTCGGTTTTCAGTTCGTCGATCGACTGACCCGGATTTCCATAGATCAGATCGGCCGTCCATGTCGAAAAACCCGCTTCATTCAATAATTGAAGGCATCTCTTTGCTTCGTGGGCGTTATGGGCACGGTTCATGAACCGCAGCCGCTCTTCGGAAAAACTCTGAACGCCCATGCTCAGGCGGGTGACTCCGAGCGATTTGAGGTCGGCGAGATACGCGGCGCTCACATCATCCGGATTCGCCTCCAAGGTGATTTCCTCGACGGCGCTCAGATCATACACGGCATGAAGCGCCTCGAACACTCGCGCCAACTCGGAAATGGGTAAGCGGGAAGGGGTTCCGCCTCCAAAATAGATCGTTTGAATGGGTTTTTCCCAAGCGGTGGATCGGATTTCAGTGCAAAGCGCATCCACGAAAGCCGACATCTTGTCGGTTTTCGTGACGAAGTAGAAATCGCAGTAACTGCAGGCTTGCCGGCAGAAAGGAATGTGGAGATAAAGTCCGGCCATACGGCCGACAAGTTACACCAATGCCTTGTGCTTCTCCATGAAGTTTTCGCTGACTACGTGTCCGTCGAACAGATGGATGATGCGATGGGCGTATTCCGAATCGATGAGCGAGTGCGTCACCATCACGATGGTGGTTCCGGCATCGTTCAGTTGCGTGAGGAGCTTCATCACTTCCTCACCGTTTTTCGAATCCAAGTTACCGGTCGGTTCATCCGCCAAAATCAGTTTTTGTTCACCCACCACCGCGCGCGAAATCGCGACACGCTGTTGCTGTCCACCCGATAACTGCTGCGGAAAGTGACCCGAACGATGCGAGATCTGCATATGCTCCATCACGTTTTCCACTCGGGTTTTGCGCTCGGAAGCAAGTACTCCCTGATAAATAAGCGGCAGCTCGATGTTTTCGAATACGGTGAGCTCATCGATCAGGTTGAAGCTCTGAAACACGAATCCGATGTTCTGTTTGCGGATGATCGCACGCTGGCGCTCCGTCATCTTTGAAATCTCCTGATCCAGAAACCAATATTCGCCGCTGGACGGATTGTCGAGCAATCCGACGATATTCAAGAGCGTGGATTTTCCGCAACCCGACGGACCCATGATCGCGACGAATTCACCCTGCTTGATTTCCAGGTTCACGTTGTTCAAAGCTGTGGTTTCCACCTCTTCTGTGGTGTATAGTTTTTTGAGATTGACTGTTTTGATCATAGGAGGTTGTTATTGAAGAATGAGTCGTTCGTTGTTGCCAAAGGTGTCATAAGAAGAGGTGATGACGCGGTCGCCGGGTAAGAGGCCTTCCAGGATTTCATAATTTACCGGACTTTGTCGGCCGATGCGAATCGGGCGACGGGATGCGAATTGGCCACCTTCATCCAATACGAACACCCAGTTTCCGCCGGTGGTTTGGAAGAACCCGCCACGGGGTAAGAGTATCGCATCGGTGAAATCGCCCAAAGCCAGGCGCACGCGAAGGGTTTGTCCGCGGCGGATGCCTTCCGGCACGGTGCCTGTGAACTCCATGTCCACTTCGAAGCGGCCATCGCGTACTTCCGGATAAATCTTGGTGATGGTAAGGGTATAGGATTGCCCTGCGTAATCAAAACTCCCCGACTGACCCAAGTTGATTCTGGAGATATAATGTTCATCGATACCCACCCGCACTTTGAAGCCATCAAGCACATCAATTTGTCCGATGCGTTCTCCACGGTTCTTGTTTTCGCCGACTTCGGCATTAATGGACGTGAGCTGACCGGTAACCGGCGCCCGAACCACCAGATCATCGGTGCTGCGAGTGACCAGCTTCAAATTGTTCTGCATTCGAATGAGCGATTCGTCGATGAACCGCAATTGGTTTTCCGTGGCGATGGAATCCAAGGAAATCTGTTCCTTCACCAGGTCGCGCCGTTGCAAAATCTGCTCAAACAACTGTTTCGATTCCAAGTATTGATGCTCGGAGACCAGCTTCCGCTCGTAGAGTTCCTTGTCGCGTTCGAAATTTCTGCGGCGTGTGAGAAGATCGGTTTCCAAGGTAAGAACTTGGTTGCGAAGACTGAGCCGCTCCTGCTGCAACGCCAACCGCGTGTTCTGAAGATTGTTGATCTGTTCCAGGGTCTGCGTTTCGCGGTTCAACACATCCAATTGCAGATTGTTGTTGCCCAGTACCAGAAGAATATCCCCTTCCTTCACCAATTCACCTCCACCCACATTCAGGCGTTCGACACGTCCGCCTTCCACCATATCCAGATAAATGGTGCGGATGGGAATCACGGTTCCGTTCACCGGAATGAATTCCTGAAATTCTCCCATCTCCACGGTGGATATTGTGAGACGATCCAAATCCACATTCAGGCGGCGGCTGGTATCGGCCCAAATGAATTGGTAAGTCACGAAAGCCACCAAGGTAGTGATGCCGCCAACGATGATGACGTTCTTCGCGGTAAAGGTTTTCTTCTCGATTTTTCGATCCATGTCTTTCCTGATTCAATTCCTGTGCCAAAGCCAACGGAGCAATATATCACCATGACGTTGTCCGTTCCTGCACAATATACTGTCCGATATCGGACACCCGATGCTATATTCGGGTCCCATGAGCTGATTCCAACTTTCGGCACAAGCCTATACACGACGTGGTTATTCCAGCAGTAATTTCCTTCTTATTCGTAACGTAGCGTATCCACCGGATTGCGGCGCACGGTTTCCCAGATATGAACTCCGACCGAAATCCAGGCCAACGACAGCACCAGCACAGCGGTGATCACGAAAACCAGCGGATCCATCGGAGAACGATAGGCGAAATTCATCAGCCAGAGATCCATCAGTTTGAGCAGGATCGGAACCGAGAGAATCAGGGAGATTCCTACCAGAAGAGTGAATTCTTTGGCCAACATCCAGGCCAGGCTTCTGGTTTGAGCGCCCATCACATACCGGATGCTGATTTCCTTGCGGCGCACCTCGCAGGTGAAACTGGCCATGCCGAAGAGTCCGAGGCAGGCGATCAGGGCGGCTAAGATGCCGAACACCGTGACGATATCCGCCATCCGATTCTCTGACTGATACAGTTTGTCCAACTCATCGTTGAGCATGATCGGAAGGAGCAAGCGACGTGGATCGAATTCGGCATGCAACTCGCGCATAATGGCGAGAACGGCATCGGTTTGTCCCGGCGCCGCACGCACATGCACATATTTGATTTGAGACGGAAACGCGGCAGGAATCGGCATCTCAAACATGAGCGGATCGATGGTTTTGTGCAGGCTCGATGTGTTGAAATCGTTCACCACTCCGATCACTCGATATTGGAAATCATCCCGATTCACCCATTTGCCGATAGCGTCTTGCGGACTCTCCCAACCAAGGCGCTTCACCATCGAGGCGTTCATCATCACCGCTTCGGTGGCATCGGTGGGGAAGTCGTTCGAAAACGCGCGTCCAGCCAAAAGGGACACATCCATCACCTTATCAAACCCCGGCATCACGAACAGAAACGGATAGGAGGTTTTTTCCGCGTTGCGATCTCCTTCTGCGGAATAATCGAACAGGGCGCTTTGCACACCGATGATCTCATTGGAGGCGGTCACGTCAATGATCATCGGGTGGGTCAGCGCGCGTTCGCGGAATTCCTCATAATAGTAAATGAACCGTGAATTCGCGACCGGCAATACGATCACATTGTCGGAATCGAAACCCAGATCTGCGGAACGGATGTGATCGATCTGACGAACCACGAACTGACTTCCGCTCAGCAGCACCGCTGCGGTAAGAAATTGCAGGGTGATGAGCAGGTTTCGGCTACGTCCGCCGCGCAAGCGCAGGCTTCCTTGGCGCATCAGATCGATAGGGGCGCTTCGGGAAACCAGTCGGGCAGGATAGAATCCGGAAATGAAACTCATCAACACCGTGGTAGTTAACAGAAAGATCCAGAAAACCGGATTCAGGAGGATTTCGGGTCCGAACGATTTGTCCGATATCCGGTTGAAGATCGGCAGGGAGACGAGGATGGCCGCGATCGATAGCACTGCCGAAATCACACTGATGATGGCGTTTTCTGTCGCGAATTGAATCAGGATCTGCGAGGTGTCGGCTCCCATCAACTTACGCATGCTCACATCCCGAATGCGTCGGGAGATGCGGGCAATGGCCAGGTTCATCGAATTGATGCCGGCCACCAAGATCACGAAAAGCCCGATGATTCCGAAAATGAGCAGCTGCCGTTCCGACCCTACCGGACGGATTTCCACTTCGAGTTCGGAGTTAAGCCAGATGTCGGAAACGTTTTGCAGACGATAGGTGATTTCCTTGTTCAGCGGATATGGAAGCCGCGATGCGGCGATGCGTTCCAACGCTGCCTCCACGCGATCGGCCGAAGTTTCCGGCCGGAGGCGGATGTAGGTCCACGCCGGGTCCCAATACCAGGTGTCAGGAATGCCTGACGCATAGAACGAGGCCAAGCTCGTGAACGAGGCGAGCATATCGTACTGCAGATGCGACCTCGGATTCGGATCTCTGATCACCGCAGACACCGCCAAGGTGAGGCGCCCTTCGAACCGCAAGGTTTTTCCGATGGGATCCTCCTCACCAAAAAGCCGGGTGGCGGATGACTGCGTCAGAACCAGGCTCATGGGATTGGCCAACGCCGTGGATGCGTCGCCAAGAACAAATTCCGCTCCGAACACATCAAAAAAGGCGCTGTCCGCCAAAAAGAACCTCTCTTCGCTGAATTTTTTCTCGGTTTCAGGAATGAAGAGCGACAGATACTTTGTCTGGAAATTGAAGACGCGCGTGGATGCGACCAGATCGGGCCCAAATTCCGTCACCAGCACATCATGCAATACCATCGGTGTGATGGCCGCATCGTTTCCGCTGGATCCGGGCAGCATCTTCTTATAAATGCGGAAGGTGTTTTCGGGATCGGGAAGATGCCGGTCGAACGCCCGTTCATCCTGAATGTAGAAGGCGATGAGGACGAGCGCCGCAATTCCGATCATCATGCCCATGACCGAAATGAACGCATAGAGCTTCTCGCGAAGCATGACGCGAAAACCGACTCGGATGTACTGTGTAAAGAAACCCTTGGTACTCAATGGGGGCCTGATCTATTGTGCACTGATGGCACAATATACATAAGCAGGATACCAATTCAGTGGATAATTTTGCCGCAAAAATTCGAATGGATTCACCGTCGCGGCTTTCAGGGTTTGCTAACTCTCGGCCAACATGCCAAGTGCATTAAGGCAGATTTAGGCGTACCAATGCCAGATTTTGAAAGATCGTGTGTTCGGATTCGGAATCCGCGATTCACATGCGGGCGAGTTGGGCCTGTGTGTGCCTCTTCAGAAGTGAAGCGATCATCGGTTTGTTGTACATCTGGGCCGCATCGTAAGCGGTGTATCCCATGTTGTTCTTGATGGTCAAATCGGCACCGGCGCTGATCAATCGTGCGACGACATGGATGTTGCCGTTTTTCACAGCGATGAACATGGCCGTGGCACCCACCTCGTTTTTCTGATTCACATTCGCGCCATTTTCAATGAGATAATCGAAAATCGTGAGGTCCTGAAGCCGTGTGGCATACATCAAGGCGGTGAATCCGTGTTCATCGGTTTGATTGATATCGCCGCCATTTTGAACATGGGCGACTACGGATGCGACTTGGTTGTTTCTGACGGCAGTGAACACATCGTTGGCTGGGTTTTCCGCGACAGAGGTAAGGGTCACAAGAGTGACAAGCAATGCAGTGATCATGAGAGGTCTCCTGAGAAGATGTTGAGGAAATGTTCGGACTTGTGGGGGGCTTTACGCTGCCGTTCCGTTTCGTATTCACAAAAAGGGGCGAATGGGCGATTCGTTGTGACGAAACGCTTCGGCCCCGGTTGATTCAGTTGAAATTCCAGTTCGCCACCGGAAGCACTTGACGATGTTTCGGATTCTGCGTGACGATGTTCACCAATCCCAATTGCACACCGTTCAAGGTGCGGGTATAATTCACCAATCCGATGGTAAGTCCGGTGGTGTGGCCACGGACATCGTTATAGGCGGAGATTCCGAGTCCATGGAAGTTCCCGTTCTCCGCCACTTTCAGATATATGGGAGACAGCGCCACGCCCACCATCTGGCGGGCTTGCAAGGTACCAGCCAGATTCAAACCTTCCATGCGATCCGCGCCGATTCCGAAGATGGCGGCCGATACGCCTTTGATCGTGCCTCCCGCACCGATACCGAAACCGGCGAGATGGATACCGGTGATGTCGTCGCCAGCACCCATCCCGAAACCGGCGAGATGGATTCCCTTCATGCTTCCTCCCGCGCCCATTCCGAATCCGGCGATTCCGAAACCGGACATGTCTTCACCGGCTCCCATCCCGAAAATGGCAGCCGATGCGCCTTTGAGATCATCGCCAGCGGCCAATCCGAAACCGCCGACACTGATACCGCTGATGCTTCCACCGGCACCGAGTCCGAGTCCGCCGAAGGAAAATCCGCTGATGTCGCCACCCGCGCCAAGTCCCAATCCACCGAATGCGAAACCTCGGATATCCCCGCTGGCTCCGGCACCGAGACCTCCGATCGTGAACCCGCTCAGATTGTTTTCAGCGGCGACGCCCACCAGGGCGATTCCAAGACCATTGATGTTTCGCGCTCCAGTGGAGATCAATCCGATCGCGGCGCCGTCGATGTTACCCGACACCAATTCATTTTTAGGGGCGAGCACGGTGATATTGATTCCGCGGATGTGCTCGATGTCACTATCTCGATAATTCAGCCTGAGTCCCGACCATTTGGGCGAATTACCAATACTCAAGCCGGTGTTGTTTCGACCGATGTCGATTTGTGCGGATGCGGCCGAAAAAGAAATCAGACCGATCAATCCTGTCAGTATCGCATGTTTCATAAAAGTGCGCTTAAGAGGTTAGCGTGAGAGTCCGTTATAAGGTCTCTCATAGCACTTGTTGCACCAATGGCGTCTCTACCGCACAAAGAATGTCTTGCTTACGGTCTTTTCGGGGTCGATCGCGGGTGTGGCCGCCGCGGCATCACGATGCAGACTTACTTGGATGCGGTAGGTGCCTGTGGGCAATCCCCCTCGACCCAAATCCATACGTATCCGTAATTGAGCGACAAGCCTTGATTCAACGTCGACAATGCGAGGCCCGGGAGGACGTGTAGAACAGGTGTTGCGAAACACTTGCACAAAGCTGCCATCCGCTTGAAGTTTCTGTACCTCGTAATAAGGAAAGACCGCGGTGCAGCCTCTCAGATACAAAGGTTGATCCGTGAAATTCAGAATTTCCAACCAGCCTATCGAATTCACATCGTAGGCGGTGGAATCCATGGTGAGTTGCAGCCCTTTCTCTTCGGCACTGATGAAGGTGCAGGCGGAAACGAATGCTATCGCGATGAATGTCGGAAGGATGTGTCTCACGGGGTCAAGTTACGCTCCCAGCACCACGAAATCCACGATCCCCAAGGTTTCCCGACGCTCGATTTGGAAGCCGCAGCGGTTGAACAACCCCTCCGCTTCGCTCTTCGTCCAAAACGAAATCCCTCCCAACTCGGCGGACTTCTGAGCCAATCGTCCCGCGAAACTCTCCGCCTTCAACAGATACATCACAAAGAATTTTCCTTCGTTTTTCAGTATCCGGCGACATTCATAAAGCACCTTGGCCGGATCGAGCAACTCATTGAGCGTTCCGCCCATGGCCAGCTTGTCGAAGCTCGCATTGAAGTACGGCATGTCCGACGCGTCGGCGCGCACCAGGTACAGATCCAGCGCATCGCGCATTGCCCGTTGGCGCGCTTCCTTTAGCATCGCCGGCGACATGTCCACGGCCACGACGTTCGCATCCGGCGCGGCTTTCGCGATCGCGCGCGCATACACCGCCGAAGAACAGCCCACATCCATCACCCATTCGCCGGGTTGCGGGTCCAGCCACTCCACCAGGCGCTGGGTTTCATCCTCAATGCTGAATTCCTGACCCGATAAGAATCCGATCGACTTCACGCGCCAGGTGTCTTCATACACACTCGCCGCCAGCGGAATGAAATTCGTAGATTGCGCCAAGGTAGTACGCACTTTGCGATCTGCGAGCGTGTCGATCACATTGTCTTTCACACGGATTTCAGAGCCATCCGCTTGGCTGAACACCGCATTGTAGGTCTTGCCCAAAACCTTCGCTTCCGCAGGGATCGGGATTTTCTTGGTACCGTCGTGGGATCGGAGAGTCATAAGTAGGAAGTAGGAAGTAGGAAGTAGGAAGTAGGAAGTAGGAAGTAGGAAGTAGGAAGAAATGACGAATGGGCGAGTCTACGGTTACGGTCTACGGTCTACGGTCTACGTAAATACCAAACTCACCGCGGCGCCCTTGTACACCCCGAGCATCTGCTCGGCATTTCCGACATTCACGCCGACTTCCAGCATCCCCGTGCTTCCGATGAAGGCCACGGGTTCGCCCGCTTTCACATCCCCGAAGGTGTTTTCAATCTTTTTGAGGATGGTGCTTCCGATATAGATCCGAACTCCGCGCCGATTGTGCAGCAACTGGATGGTTTCGCCGGGAATGTTCGTGATGAGATTTCCATAACGGTCGATGTGCACCACCCAGCCTTGGATTCCTTCCTTATCGGCAACGGGCCGCGCCCAGCGGTAGATGAACATCTCGTTGATGCGGTCTCCGACATCGGCCAAAGGAACGCCTTTGCTCAGATGCGCGGCGACGGGAGCGAAGATGTCGCGGCCTTCAAAGGTTTTGGAGCGGTCGCCTCCCCAATAACTGGTGTTTCCCAACTGATAGGCGTGGTATTCGTCTTCGTCGGCCACAAGGGAGAAAATGCCGTTATCGGGTCCCACGAAGATTTGGTCGCGGATGCGCACGGCGATGGCCTTGCGCGAAGTTCCCACACCGGGATCGACCACCACAAGATGGACGGTACCTTCCGGATACAGAAATGCGGAATGCTTGGTGACCCACGCCGCCGCCATGATGTCTTGGGGCAGAATGTCGTGCGACACGTCGATCATCCTTACGGCGGGGTTGATTCCGAGAATTCCCGCTTTCATCGCGCTTACATAATGATCCCGGTAGCCGAAATCGGTGGTAAGCGTGAGAATGCCTGAGGGGATCATTCCATTCAGGAATAGGTATTGAGCATCACCGGCATCACGAGCATGAGCATGTCTTCATCGTCTTCCTGAACCGAAGGACGCACGATGCCCGCGCGGTTCGGCGTCGAGAATTCGAAGGAGACCTCGGGATCGTCGATATTGGAAAGCACATCGGTGAGATAGCGTGAATTGAAGCCGATTTCCATATCGGGCGAGTCGTATTCGCATGAAATGGATTCTTTGGCTTCGCTGCTCAGGTCGATGTCTTCGGCGCTGATCTGCAAATCGCCCGCTTTCAGTGACAGGCGCACCTGCTTGGTGGCCGAGCTGGAGAAAATCGAGACCCGCTTCACGGTGGAAAGCATCTGATCGCGGCTCACTTTCATCTCTTTGTCGTTTTCGCGCGGAATCACCGACTCGTAATTCGGATAGGTTTCGTTGATCAGGCGGGTAATCACACTCGTGTTACCGCTTTTGAAGCCGGCGTGGTCTTTGCTCACCGACATTTCGCATGTTTCGCCATGCAGCGCTTTCTGAACCAGATTGAGCGCTTTCTCAGGTACGATGAAATTGACGGCGGTGGCCGCAACGATGTCTTTCTTGACCAGACGCACCAGGCGGTGGCCGTCTGTGGCCACGATCTTGCTTTCCTCTTTGCCGATCTGGAAGTACACTCCCATCATAGCCGGACGCAGATCATCACTGGAAACCGCGAAACTCGTTTTCGTGATGGCGCGACCCAAAGAAGCACGGCTGGTTTTGATCGCAACGCCTTCTTCCATGGTCGGGATGGATGGAAAATCGGCGGCTTTCTCGCCCGCAAGCTTGTAATTGCCTTTGTCGGTTTTGAATTTGACGATGGAACGGTCGTCGGTTTCGAACAGGACCGGGATATCCGGAAGCTGACGCAAGGTCTCGAGCAGACGACGCGCCGGAACGGCGATGGCGCCTTCGGTGATGATCTCAGCGGGCACATACTCCACAATCGATACTTCCAGATCGGTGGCGCACAGACGCAAGCGGCCGCCTTCACTTTCGAACAAAACGGTTTCCAGAATCGGAAGGGTTGCTTTAGATGGAACGGCGCCGGCGACGGCGGCCAGACCTTTTACCAGATCACCGCTGGATACTCTGAATTTCATGGCACAAAAGAAGGTTGATGGAAATCATCCGAATATACAAAAATCGCCTATCCGGATTGTCGTAGGTCTATGTCAGACAAGTCACAAAATACGCCCAGAACATGAATCGCCTCAGTGACGCCCGTCAACGCGTCGATGAGTCCGTCAACAGCGAACACATCACCGTGGATGTCGCAAAAAAAATCATATTTCCATGGCGAACCCACTTTCGGCCGACTTTCGATCTTCGACATGTTCACCCCATGGAAATCAAGCACACCCAGCAATCGATACAGGCTTCCGGGCGCATCCACCACTGAAAAATGAAGCGAGGTTTTCGTCGAGGGTTTCGCCAAGGCCTCCGGCAGAGTCTTATGAGTGAGCAGCAGAAACCGGGTGTAGTTGTTCGGATCGGTCTGGATGTTCGGGCGGATGATCTCCATCCCGTACAATTCGGCTGAATAATCGCTGGAAATCACGGCGACATCCACCCGGTCCGATTCCGCCAGTTCACGAACCGATCCCGCTGTATCCTCTTTTTCGACGATGCGAAGATGAAGCGGATCCAGAAACGCGCGGCACTGCTCAATCGCCATCGGATGCGACCAGACTTCGGTGATGTCGGCCAACGCGGCGCCCGGCTTGGCGATCAGGTGCTGATCGATCCGCAGATAGAATTCCGCGGCGATAGGCAAGCGGTACTTCGCCAACAGGTCATAATTATAGATGATGCTTCCGGCGATGGAATTCTCGATAGCGATGAGAGCGACCTCCGCCCTGCCGGCTTTCTCATCCTCCATCACTTCGCGGAACGTGCCGCGGTACAGGCAACGCACGTCCTTCCCGAACAAACGCGAAGCCACGATGTGATGGAACGACCCGGGCTGGCCTTGGATGGAGACGACCGGACTCAGCATACTTTGATGTCCCTGACTTGGAGTTGCAGTTCGCGTTTCATGAGATTGGTGCGCTTGTCGGTCCAGCAATTCTCCTCGAGCATGAAGGCGATATCGACCGGTTTGCCCGGATTCTCATCCAGCATCTTCTTGTAATTGTGCATTTTGAAGCCGATGGCGTCGAAATGGTAGGAATCTTCCTGCGCCAGGCGCAATTTCAGATGGCCCTGCTTGCCGACGATGCTCGGATTTCCGACCACAGACACATTTCTGGCCACAAAGACCGGCTTGGTGTTGTTCGGACCGTACGGCTCGAACTGGCTGAGGAGCTTCCAGAACCGGGCGTCGATTTCGGTGAGCCGGAGTTCGCCATCGACCATGATTTCAGGCTCGAACTGATCCTGGCACAGACAATCTTGCGAGATGGAGGAAAAACGTTCGCGGAAGGCGTCGAGCTTGCTGCAATCCATGGTGAGTCCGGCGGCGAATTCGTGTCCGCCGAACTGGATCAGCAGGTCTTCGCACTGCTTGAGCGCGTTATACACGTTGAAACCGCGGATGGAACGCGCCGAGCCTTTGATTTTGCCATCGACAGTGCTCAACATCACGGTGGGGCGGCAGTATTGGTCGACCAGGCGCGAAGCCACGATTCCGATCACGCCCAGATGCCATTCGGGATGGTGAAGCACCAAGGAGTTCAGCGTATCCATGTCCATCGAAGAATCGATGATTTCCTGAGCTTGCGACATGGTGTCGGCGTCGGTTTTGCGCCGGCGCTTGTTGATTTCTTCGAGCTGCTCGGCCCAGTGCGCGGCGTCGGCGGCATCTTCGGAGATCAGGAGACGGACGGCGGTATCGGCATCGCCCATTCGGCCGGCGGCGTTGATTCGGGGACCGATGGAAAACACGATATTCGTCGTGCTGAGTTTGCCGACGTCCATTTTCACAAGGTCCATGAGCGCACGGATGCCGGGGCGTGGTTTCGAGTTCAGCATCATCAACCCCTCACGCATGAGAATCCGGTTCTCATCGATGATGGGGACGATATCGGAGGCGATGGACACCGCGAGCAGATCCAAGTACTGATAGGCGACCGATTGCGGAAGTCCGAGCTTGGTGAGTGTGGCCTGAACGAGTTTGAACCCGACGCCCGCGCCCGACAGGCCTTCGAAGGGATAGGAACAGTCTGGACGTTTGGGATCCAAGACCGCCAACGCGTCGGGAATGGTGTCGCCTGCGGTATGGTGGTCGCAGATGATGAGATCGATGCCTTTGTCCCGGGCCCATTTCGCCTCTTCGATGGCCGTGATGCCGCAATCGACGGAAACGATCAGCGCGCATTTCTGGGTATCGGCGAAATCGATGCCGTCTTCACTGATCCCGTACCCTTCTTTGAAACGATGGGGGATGTAATACAGCGGCTCGGAACCGAATTCCTTGATGAACTTGTACATGATGGCGGTGGCGGTGGTGCCATCCACATCATAATCGCCATACACCAGCACGCGTTCGCCGGAACGGATGGCGTGTGCCAGGCGCTCGGAAGCCAGATCCATGTCCTTCATGAGGAAGGGATCGTGGAGCTTGGTCAGTTCCGGGCGGAAAAAAAGGCTTGCGCGGTCAAAAGTGGAGACTCCCCGTAGCGACAACAACCTGGCAATCGACGCGGGCACATTGCACTCTTTCTGAAGAGCGATAGCCACGGCGGCGTCGGCCGGTTGGGTAAAAACCCAACGGAATGACATACTTGTTTTGTTTTGTTTTTGATACCCATGAAAGGAGCGATCGGCGGTCAAACCAATCACCCGCTCTTCTCATGTAATGAAAAGATGAAGGAATATAAACGGTGACGTGAAGAATTCAAGGAGGAATCATTCCGTATTTTGGAACGCGTTAAAAACCCGTATATTTGTGGCTCTCATAGAGAGGGACTGTAGCTCAGTCGGTAGAGCAATGGACTGAAAATCCATGTGTCGGGGGTTCGATTCCCCCTGGTCCCACAAAATTAAAGCCCGCTGATCCATGTGATTTGCGGGCTTTTATGTTTTAGGGGATTGGGTTTCTCTCCATGAATGATATTCAAGCCTTGAATGAGGGCATTTTAAAAGAAAAGGTGGGGCTGAAGCCCCACCCCGATAAGAATAGGCTTCCCTTAATCTTCCCGAGGTGGGAGAATAGAATCATCATTTTCTTTTCGAGGTGGGAGAATAGAATCATCATTTTCTTTTCGAGGTGGGAGAATAGAATCATCATTTTCTTTTCGAGGTGGGACTTTAGTCCCACCCCTAAGCCTTCTTCGGCTTCTTCTGATCCCGGATATACCCCACCACCCCACCCATATCATTATACTGGACAGAGAATGCGCTATACCCCCTCTGCCACTGAAACGGCGGACTCGGGCTCAGCTCACGATTGATCTGATAGGTACTGCTGCCTTTGACCTCGCGGATAAGGTCGGCAAGAGACCATTTTTTTGTCATTCGGATGAGAACATGCACATGATCGCCAAGACCATTGATGATCTTCACGTCACATTCTCTGGATCGAAAGCCTTCCGAGATGAAATGAAATGCATGATTTTCTATCTCTGAAGTCAGAAAGGGGCAACGATACTTCGTGACAAACACGATGTGCAGCCAGATTTCGGTATGGGAGTTGGTGTCTAGCATCCCCAAGAATCTTGCTTAGTTTTTTGATTAGCAAAATCTTTCGTTCCTAAATCTGTGCTTTTTTTAGGGAGGGGAGAAAAGGGGGGCTTAAGCCCCACCTGGATTTGAGAAGATCAACGAATAGGTGGGGCTGAAGCCCCACCCCGATAAGAATAGACTTCCCTTAATCCTCTCGAGGTGGGACTTTAGTCCCACCTCTAAACTCTCTTCCCGAGGTGGGACTTTAGTCCCACCTCTTCACGACCCAAATAAAAAAAGCCCGTCATCCTTTCCAGGATGCGGGCTTTTCGTTCTGTGTTTTAGCAGTTCAGGCTTTCTTTCTCAGCTTCCGATACGCATACCCGGCTCCCGCCGCGGCGAGGAGGCCGAGGCCTCCGTCGATGGGAGCTTGATCGGGTGCGGATGGAAGACCTGGTGGTTGCGCCAAAAGGATGGTGGTCAGTGCAAAGAATACAATTAGGAATAATGCGTATTTCATGGTTCTTCAGTACTTAAAATGAGTGGAAATGAGATTATTTAATCAACAACATCCGTTTGGTCAGAATCACGTCACCTGCGACCAAACGATAGATGTATACACCGGAAGCCAATGACCTGGCATCAAACGAGGTGCTATGTCTTCCTGCCGGCATTGCCTCGTTTTGAATCAATGTGGCCACCCGACGACCAATCACATCATACACTTCCAAGCGGACAGAACTTTGCTCTGGAAGCGCAAATGAAATGGTTGTGGACGGGTTGAACGGATTCGGATAGTTTTGATTTAGGGCCAGTACCGTCGGCAGAGTTTCCCTTTCCTCAGTGCTTGTCGTTGTCGGACGGATTCGAAGGATGAACACCGGTGCTTCCGTACCTACTGACGACAGTTTTCCAGCGTCAGGAAACCCATTGCCGCTTGCGGTTCTCTTGGTCAGTCGCTCCATGTCGAACGAGTGATTATCCGTATTGCGAAGGTTTATCACGGTTCCGCTCGCGACATCCACCAACTCCGCTACCATTCCCACGGGCAACACAGATCCGTTCCAATTCACTGTAAATGACCCTGTCACTGTGGACTCCAAGTGCACAGGGAACTCCATCACCTCAGTGGCTTCTATCGGCAGATTGTTGCCTCTTACTGCTTGGTCTCCGACCGCCATGTACAAATTGGCATGGCGAGTGGACAGCGGCCACAGATAGAAAACATCATTGGCATCGATGCCTTTACGTCCTTTTTCGCTGAACGAGAGGGAGATGCTGGAGGTCAACCCACTTTCTTCATGCTGGAGCGAAAGTTCAAATCGATCCGAAATGACCTCTTTACAAGACTCTCCACATCCACCACCACCACCAGGAAGCCCACCGATATCTGCCCCAACCGTCAGGGTGTTGGATGTCTCATCAATCAGATCAGCGGTTTTTAACGTCACTTCAGCAGAGACATTAGGCTCCGTGATTCGGATGAAAAAGCCTTGATAGGCAGGGATTCGACGACCGGTGGTTCTGTCGTAGCCCCCAATAAGTATGGAGGGAAATTCTACTTTAAGGACTACTACCTTAAAGTATGAGAAAACCTAGAAATTGGACAGCTGAGCAAAAGCTGTCGATCCTCAAGGAAGCCGAGCAGATCGGTACTACTGCGG
>CAMTWZ010000018.1:0-135550 GCA_947085565.1 uncultured Bacteroidota bacterium | reverse complement strand
CTGTACATGACGTTATCAGCAGCAGGAAAGCGATGATTACGAAACTCGGTGCCGTTTTCATTAAATAACGCATATCAAAGGTTTACTACCTCGTTTACAAGTATTTCTAAGCATAGGGAGCTTATTGTTCCGCCTTATAACTATTTCTTATCCGGCAATAATGCCGCACAGCACTATACTCCATTTCGCTCTAATTAGCAACACTCCGTTCTCAATCTAGTCACCCAGATTCCTCGCCCCGACCGAATAACCTGCTTCTGCCTCATCGCCCCTCATAAAAACAAAAGCGCCAACCCCGCATAGGACTGGCGCTTTCTTTCAGCGAACTCCGAGTCTATTTCACCAGCGTCATCTTCCGCTGTATGCGCTCTCCGCCCGCCTCCAGGCTGTAGAGGTAGATTCCTGATGGTAGCGCGCTCGCATCGAAGCTCACCTGATGCGCTCCCGCCGGCATCATTCCATCCACCAAGACCGCGACCTGCCGGCCAAGGATGTCATAGACTGCCAGGCGCGTCTGGCGTCCGGCGTCCAGCGTATAGCGTATCACCGTCGATGGATTGAACGGATTCGGATAATTCTGAGCCAGTTCCGTCTTCACGGGCTGCTCGACATCTTCGAGTCCGGTGCTCACCGATTTATGGATGAACGCGCCATTGGTCGCATCCACCAAAAAGATGGCTTCCTGTTGCCAGATCAGTTGCTGATCCATGCCGTAGAGTTCGGCATTGAACTGGATTTCCCAGAATGGCGGCGAATTCGAATCCAGGATTCCCGGGTGACGGAAATAGAACCGGCTCAGGTCGTAGCGAACTTGCATCCACGCTCCATTGAGGGCGGTGCCGATCAACTCACCCAAACCGTTGTTCATCGCAGTGTTCATGGCCTGTCCGCTGCTGATGAATTGATTCGGAAGAGGTCTCACCAGTTCTTTCGGAATGCGTTCCTCTTCTGGGATGTTGCTCAGATGGAACCGGTCGATGGCGAAGATGCCATCGGAGCCGACTTGCATCATTTGGATCGTGTCTGTGGCCGATTCATAGAAGATGAATCTCCAATCGTAACTGGTTCCATTCGGCATGATGGGGCGCTGGATGTCTTCACGTCCGTACACGATGATCAGCTCGGCGCCCGTGGCTTGCGCCGCGACATGGTTTCTGACCATGCCGATCACCTCAGATACGTCGATCGGATGATGCTCGCCTTGATGGTTGGCATAGTGAAGAGGGATGTTGAGTCCGTTCAATGATTGTCCGGAAACGGTGATGGCGGCGGGATTGCCATTACCGTCTTGGAGGAATCCGTAGGCGATCAATTGCGGAGGCATCTGGCCTTTGGTGAACACGAACACTCCCGGATATACGGTTCCGGGCCGCACATTCACGATGCTGTAGTTCCAGGAACCCGGATTCGTCGCTCCCACATTCAAGATTCCGGGAGGCGGACCATTCATTCCATTGAGGAAATACTGCGGCGAATCGAGCAAGATCACCACGGCCATGGCCTGATCGGTGCGTGGTATGTTCTGCGGATCGGGCCAGATCAGCGAGCCACCGATGGTGAGCGGAGAGGCCGATGAAGACGTGGTGTAATTGACGACTTCAGCGGTGCGCAGACTGCCTCCGTCTTGACTCAATACACCCTGGAAGGTCCACGCATAATCCGTATTCGGCATATGCGTCACTTGCATCACCACAGTACGATTATAGTCGGTGTAACTGATGTGCTGGATGGTGATCTTGTCGGCCGGAATCACGCTCCAGGTCATCATCCGAGACTGCAGACTCAGGGTTTCGGGGCGGATCTGCTCACTGAAGGCGAATTGGATAGTTGTCTGAAGTGGCACGTTCGCTGAAAGAGGCGCCGGCATGGAGGCTGTCAGCTCGAATTCGTCAGGGTGCCAGGCCTCCGCAGTCTCTTTCCGGCCGATGAACAACCCGGTGACCGCATCGACCAAATAGGTGAATTCGAAATTACCCGATGGGGAATTCACGCTGAATTCGATGTCCCAGAACGGATTCGAATTCACGTTCGTGAACTCGGGATATTCCCAATAGAAATGGCCCAGGTTGTAGCGGATTTCCAATCCTTGGTTGAACGTTTGCTGAAACCGTGCCAGATCGTTGCCCAGGCCATTTTGGATGGCGGTCTGGTACGCGGCACGGCTTCTGACAAACCCATCCGGAATGGATTTGATCGTAGAAAGATCCACATCCACACGCTCATCAGGAGGCATGCTCAGATAATGGAACGATTCGATCTCCAAGCGCCGCTCTCCGGCTTGGATCACGGTGACGATCGAATCGGATTCGGAGAAATAAATCACCGACCAATCTTGGGCATCACCCGAGGGTGGCATGCGCCGGGATCGACCCTCGATGGCGATGAGTCGGGCCTGCGGATTCAACGTGGCCATACGGGCTTCGGCTTTGGCGAAGGCGTAAACGGCGTCAACCAACGGGCGTTCGCGATCCGGATCGGTGTACCACAGCGGGATGTTGAACCGCGTGAACGATTGATCGGTGATGGTGATGCTTCTCGGATTATCGTTCAGATCGGGTAAGAAGCCGAATGCGATCAGCCTGCTATTCCCGAATCCTTTTTCCAAGACAAACACCGCAGGGTAATAGGTGCCGGGGCGCACATTCTCCATTCTGTGTTGCCAGCTGTCGGGCAACCCCGCTCCCACATTCTTGATACCGGGAGGCGGGCCATTCATCCCTGTCAGGAAATAATCGGGCGAATCCAACAACACGACCACGGCCATCGCCTGATCGGGATGCGGAGCCAGCATCGGATCGGGCCAGATCAGAGATCCGGCGATGAACAGCGGCGAAACCGAGCCTTTCGTGGTGTAATTCACCACTTCCGCGGTTTTCAGTGCCGCACCGTTCGAGCTTCGAATGGCTTGGAACGACCAGACATAATCGGTGTCGGCGGTATGGGTCACATCCATCCAAACTGTTCGGTGATCTTCAGAATATCCGATCGACTCGATGGTGATGCGATCAGCCGGAATCACCATCCAGTTCTGCATCCGGGTTTGAAGATTCAGGGTTTCTATCCGGATGGGTTCGCTGAAGGTGAATTCCACTCGGGTCTGAATCGGAACATTCGCCGACATCGGCACAGGCGATGATGATATCAGGTCGAATCCGTGCGGACCCCAAGTCTCTGAGCGCTCTTTTCTGGCGATGAACACGCCCGTGACCGCATCGATCAAGTAGGTCGATTCGAAATACCCGGCCTGGGTGTGCGAACTGAACTGAATCTCCCAGTAATGATTCGATGTCACTTTCAGCAGATCGGGATACTTGAAATAGAAGTGGGAGAGCGTGTAATGCAGCTCAAGCCAGGCATCTTCACCAAGCATCATGAACCGGTTGATATCCGGTCCAAGCCCGTTCTGTAAAGCAGTCTCGAACGCGCTTCGACTTGCGAGGAAGTCATCCGGAAGGGGGCGCACTGTTTGAAGATCCACAGGTATGCGTTCACTTTCCGATAGGGTCGAATAATGGAATCGGTCGATAGATAAGATTCGATTGGCATCCGTGTTCACCATGGTGACCATCGAATCCGGATCCGAGAAGTAGGCGATCATCCATTCGAACGGATCATTACCTTGCTCACGAAGCGCCAAACGTGCTTCCATCATGATCGGGTTGGATTGAGGATACTCCGCAGCCATGAATACTTTCGCAAACGCGAACGCATCGCGGGCTTCCACGGGTTCTTCAGGTCCGTCGTCTTGGGGATACATGACCAGTTCCACTCCTGTCACAGATGCATCACTCACATTCAACATCATAGGCATTCCCACCTCATTGGCATAGATGCCCGTTCGGATGGGTTTCATCTCGTCATTAAGAGCCGAAAACATCATCGCCAGCACATAATAGGATCCGGGGCGAACCCCGACGACCACGTACTCACCGGTTAAGGGATCCGGTGTGACGGCATAACGCATCGATTCTTGCGGACCATCGCTGTCTTCTTCGGTGATGAACGAAAGATCCGAAAGCAGCATCACGATGGTTCGTGAAAATCCGGGAACAGGTGGCGTATCCGGAATGATGAGGCGTCCACTCACATTGAATGGTGAAACCGCCGGATAGGTAGAGTAGCGTATCAAACCGAAGTCGTCCATCACAGCGCCAGAAGCGGCTCTCAGGCCATAGAAGACCCACGTGTAATCGACATTAGGCTGATGACTCACCCCGAACGTCACACTGCGCAAATCGGATGAATAGGTGAGTGTGTGAAGCTGGATCTGCCCTTGCGGGGAGACCAGGAGCCGTTCGCCGATCGAATCCAGCGACATGGTTCCCAATTGCAGGGCTTGGTCGAATTGGAAGGTGATGGTGGTGTTCAGCGCCACATTGGCGCTATTCGTTGACGGGGTGCTGCCGGTCAGGTGAAGGCTTTGCGCGGTCAGAAGAAACGGAGCGAGCATCCCAACGACAATGAGTGGGAGATGCAGCGGTTTCATGGCTGTGATGATTAATTGTGATTCAAAGATCAAATCACCTGAAACGTACTCAAGGCTTCAAAGGAAGTCCATAAAAATCGACTTCTCGACAAGAAAAGCCAAGTATTTAGCAATAAAAAGACTTGCTTTAGCATAGGAACGATAACTATCACCGGTCGGTTAAGTCCTCAACTATGAAACCAAGACTTGTCTATATTTTCGACCCGATTTGCGGATGGTGCTTCGGCATGAGTCCGAGCATCACCGCACTTCAATCGGCGTGGAGAGACCGCATCGACTTCGATGTGATTTCCGGAGGCATGGTTTTAGGAGACCGTGTGGGACCCATCCGCAATTTCTCCCACATCATCCAATCGAGCCGTTCGCGCCTGGAACAAACCACGGGTGTGCGCTTCGGGGAGGCGTTTTGGGCGAGACTCGAACAAGGCGACATGGTGATGGGTTCTTTGAAACCTTCCGTCGCATTGGCAGTGGCGAAAGACCTTGCGCCGGGTAGGTCGGTCGAGATCGCCGCCGCGATTCAACGTGCCATCTATGTGGACGGCCTGGAACCGGAAAAAACCGAATTCTACCGCGTGTTGGCGGAATCTTTCGGGTTGGATGCCGAAGAATTCCTCAAGCGGATGGATTTCCCGCATTACGAGATGGTGGCGAGAAAAGAATTCTCGCAGGCGGCGGCGTGGGGCATTCAAGGGTTCCCCTCGGTGGTGCTCTTCCACGAAGACCAGGGGTATCTCCTCGCACGTGGGTATATGCCGTACGAGGCGTTGGATGAGGCCGTGAAGGAGATCCTCGCGGCATAGGCTTATATTGGGGCAACACCCAATATAAGCATCGTGATACTTCTCTATATTTCATTGGCGCTCAATGTCTTTCCGACATTTTCCTCCCAGCCGCCACGCCTCGACGTCAGCTCTGATTCCATCGCATCCGTCGAAATCGGAAACGCTCATGTGGGCATCGCTCTGCACAGGAATCGCCCGCTTCCCCAACGCATCAGTTTTTACTCTCCGGTGGCCAACAGCATCGACCTGAGCACCGATTATTGGACACGCGACCAGACATTCAACACCGCCGTGGCGCTGAAATCCGGAAGCGGTCCGTACCGTTGGATCGGGTCCGAACCCTACCCTCTCGTACTCACTCCTTACCGGGCAGTCTACACTTCCCGAAATGCGACCGAACAGATCGAAATCCGCTACGAATTCTCCGACCGCAGCCCGGTGATGGTGGTCACCTATGTGCTCACGAATTTGCGCGCAGAATCAGAGACTTTCGAATGGTACACGCATCTGGAAGCCACTGTGCGAACCAGCCACACCTTCGACACGAAATCTTCGACCGTGGCGACCTTGATTGAGCAGGGACAGTCGATCGCGCACTCGTATCAAGATCCGGAAACCGCCCATGCCGAGCTGTTCGTGGCTAATGTGGGATGGATGCCTTCTGAACGTGTGGCGATCAGCCATTTGAGCGCTTATCCGGCGCCGGAGGATTGGTGGTTGAGCTTGGGTTCGGATCCCATCCGGATGGCATCGACCGGAACCGGGTCAACGTTTCCGGCTTTCCGATATCTGTATCGCGGTGTGCTGCAACAGGGGGAGTCGATGACCATCCGCCAAATCATCGGTTCTGGAGCGAAGGGAACGGCCACCGAATGGATTTCACGTGTATCGGAGAGTTGGGCATCGGAAATCAAAGGCCATGAAGCCACTGTGCTTGGCTATGCCGATCGGAACCGGTTCGTGACCGGCGACGAGACCCTGGATCATTCCGTACGTTGGGCCAATGCGATATTGGAAGTGAACCGGCACCACATTGATGGAAGCATCCAACCGATGCCGTGTCCGGCCGAGTACAATTTCTATTTCACACACGATGTGCTGAAAACCGATCTCGCTGCTGTGCTGTTCGACACCGAAAGGGTGCGCAACGACCTGACCTACATCCTTTCCTTGGCGAACACAGATCGGGTGATTCCGCACGCCTATTACTGGAAAGACGACCGATTTGTCACCGAATTCGCCACGCCAGACAATTGGAACCACTTCTGGTTTGTGATCGTGGCCGGAACCTATCTCCGTCATTCGAACGACCTCGAGTTGATCAAGACGATGTATCCTTACCTGGAGAAAAGCGTCTCCGAATTCATGACCCACCTCGACAAGGGCATGATCCACTCCTTCCGCCCCGATTGGTGGGACATCGCCCGCAATTACGGCCCACGTTCGTACACCACCATCTTGGCCGACAAAGCACTACGTGAATTCACGTACATCACAAGCCGTCTGAATCCCCAGGATGCGCGATTGACAGGCTTCGGGCGCGATTCCAAAGCGATGCGAGCTGGGCTGAACGATTCTCTGTGGGATGCCAACCGCAAGTATTACATGAATGTCTTCGAAGACGGTTCGCAAGACACGCATTACTACCAGGGTTCGTTGCTCGCCGCGCATTACGGCTTGGCAGACACTTCCCGCATCCGCGAGATGATCGGCACCGCCCAACAGAAGCTGGTCGATCCCAAGATCGGTGTTTACACCGTTTATCCGATGGATTTCCAAGAGCTGATCGGCTATCTGAATCTTGTGGGCAATGAAGCGGGCGATGCATACACCTATCTGAACGGCGGCATCTGGCCCCATGGAAACGCCTGGTACGCGATGGCGTTGATCGCGATAGGGATGCATGATGAGGCGGCCAAGCACATCCGAACCACCATGACAGTGAAAGGCGTGATGGATAGCCCGAACGGGTATCCGGCCATGTTTGAGTACCGGGTGAGCGACAAATCCAACCCGGCCCGATACGGCAAGATCGACAAGCCCCAGTTCATGTGGGCGGCGGGATGGTATCTGTACAGCCTGTATCAGTTGCACGGAATCCGGGAGTCGGAATGGAACATCCGGTTCGCCCCTTACCTGACCGATGCGAGCAACCCGGTGAGTTTCGACTTGATGAGTGCTGGCAAAGAGTTGTCCGTCGCCATATCCGGCGGTGGCGAACGCATCGGACGGATGCGCATCGACGGACAAACCAGCGCAAGCGCGGTGCTGCCTGACAAGCCGCTCAATGGACCTGGCGTCGTTGAGGTTGTAATGGGTCCACTTTCCACCCCCATGCTAATGGAGCTGGGGGCGGTGTTGAACGAATCGCGATACGACATGCGCGGAAAACGGCTCTCCATCGCCTATTCGAGCTTTGTCGGACACGATGTAGCCATGGAGATCCATGCCACATCCATGCCCAAACAGATTCGGATGAACGGAAGGCGGATTCGCAATTGGACGTCGCATCGACTTGCCGATCGGGTGGTGATCCGTCTTAACGTAACGCAGGAATCCGAGGAAGACCGCCTTGAGCTGCGCTTTTAATCGAGCAAGGCGGCCAACGGAATCCGAGCGCCAAAAATGCGGCTGTCTGCACCTGCGTATGGGATGATCAGATCATCTTTCCACACATGGTTGGCACAGGTGAACACCACATTGTCGACTCCGAGCTCGGAATGACCCGTGCGCTCATTCTCCGATGGTCGGATCATCGGTTCGATACGCTGACCCACGTGAATCCGTAATTGCTCATCGAATCCGATGAGGGTGGCTGACAGATCGTACTCGCGATTCCTTTGGGCATCATAATGCCCTTGGTGGTAAATCACCAGATAGCGGTTCTCTCCGATCGGGATGGGAGGACCTCCCGCACCAATCCAAGACTCAGCGAATTCCTCGTACCGGAACGATGCCATGAACCGTCCGTGGTCAGTCCACGGTCCGATAGGTGTCGGCGCGCTCGCATAGTGCATGCTTTTGGGATCGGGGCCTTCCATCGGCCGATGGAACAGGATGTGGCGGCCGTGCACGGTTCCGGGAAGAAGCAGTGCATTCTTGTTGTCGATGGTGTTGAACGTGGCGTCGATCGGACCGTTCAGCGTCCAGTTCTTGAAATCAGTGGTGGTGGCATGGCAGATTCTCACCCGATTCGTCTTTTTGGAAATATCACCACCATATCCTGTGTAATACAGATGAAAAACTCCATCCACTTCAGTGCATCGGGCGTCTTCCACCCCGAGGCGATGATAATCGAAGTCGGGATGGATGATTGGAGCTGGATTCCGCCACACCACCTTCAATTCGGGGGTAAGTATGCAGAAACCAGCCGATGACGGTGAACATCCCTTAGCGGGATCGAACACGCCTTGCGCACGATAGATCATGGCTACGAGTCCGCCGGCGTCTCGAAGTAGTTGACGAAGGTCGGAAGCGAGTTCCCATGCAGCCATGATGTGTTCCATGGCCACAGGATCGGTGACCAGTTGAGCCGCGGGATTCAGCACCACTCCCGACTCCCAATCATGAGCCTCGACAGGCTCCAGATACGGCTTGCCCCCATTCAATCGTTCAACCGGAACCGAATGTTGCGTCAATATAGAGCGTGTGGGTGCCTTTTCGTATGTCGTCATTGTGCGATTGGAATTACGGATTTGGAGTGATTTTTTTTCAACCATGCGAGCAGCTCATCCAACGGAACTGTAGCTAGTCCGATGGTTTTATCAGCGGCGCCATAATGAATATGCAACTCTCCATTCATCAGATAAGCGCCCTCAGGAAAGACCACACGGTCCACATCTCCGACCAGTTCGAACGGCAGATCCGGCTCGAACATCGGAAGTTTGCTGCGATAGATCACCTTCGACGGGTCATTGAGATCGAGCAGCGCCACACCGGCACGATAGACGTGGCCTGCATCCACCCCATGGTAAATCAGCAACCAGCCTTCCTTGGTTTCAATGGGTGGCGGACCCGCCCCGATCTTCTTGATTTCCCATTCCGCTTCAGGTCGCATGATCACGTGGCTGTCCAGATTCGCCATATGATCGGCCCAATAAGAGTCTTCGGGATGGATCAGATGGTCGAAGTCATCGAAATAAGCAAGTTGAATATCGGGAGCGATACGATGCAGAAGAGCGATTTTTCCGCCGATTCGCTTCGGAAAGATCACCGCGTCTTTATCGGTATGACCCGGAGGACCGATCAACCCGTGATGCTCGTAGTGTATGAAATCGATAGTGGATGCCAACCCGATGCGGACCCCGCCGACCGGGTGGAAAGCTGGAAGGCTCAGCGCCGTGTAGGTGATCCAGTATCGGCCATCCAGGAAGGTGATGCGCGGGTCTTCGGAGCCCCACGAATTGTACGGCTGATCGGTTCCGATCACAGGATCGGGATGCCATTCGAAATCGATGCCGTTGGTGCTTTTGGCGTACCCGATCGTCGAGATATACGCCTCATCGAATCCGACATTGAGTTCGGTAGGCCGGGTAGCCTCGAGCGCCACCTTCTTGTAACCGCCCGGAATAGCTCGGAACAGCATGTGGACAGTGGTTCCATCGAACCATGAACCCGGATTGAACACGGATCCCGATGCCCATGGATAGTTCGGGTCAGATTTCAGGACAGGACGGGCTTGTTTTTTGAGCTTCATAAGACTTAGAGGGAAAGGGAGGACCCTTGCTGGATGGTGAACGTGGATAATTCGGGATCGATGAGAATCGCGGCTTGACGGCGGGTCGATCCGACGCCCGTCTCATAGAGTTTGTAGGTGAGGGTGCGGCCATTGACCACAGTGGTGCCGGTCTTCACGGTTCGGGCATGGATCCAGCGCATCGCCTCGGGTATTTCCTTCAGTTCGATCAACGTGAGCAGAGCTTCGATGGTGGATTCCGCACCAGCATTTCGGTTCACCATGGTGGGTGAGTTGATTCCGTCAAATCCATAGCCGTTCAGCGGTTGATACATGGCGGTGGATGCGACATTGTTCCCGGTTAACCATGAAGCGAGCAAGCCCGCCAATACGGCATAGGTGTTGTCGCCGGTGGCTTTGAACACATACGCTGCGCCGATGGCTTGCGTGCGTACGCCGTAAGCGATCTGCTCGAACTCGACTATCGGACGCGATGGGGAAAGAGGTATTTCCTTCTTCCATCCGCTCACCAACAACCATGGGAGGAAAACATCCGCCTCGGCTTTCGCCTGTGCCGTGAGCCCCACCGAAGACAACGCCATCATCTGGCTGTTGCCCCAGGCGTGCCATCCTTCCACATACGACAGATGGGCTCCATAGGGGCGCTGTGTCATGTTTCCTGCGCGCATTCGTGCCAAACCTTCCCCGTATTTCACCGCCCGGGACTTCCAGTCGGTCTGGGTATCTGCATCCGCCAGTTGAGCCATCCCCAACATCAGTTCGGAAGTGGCATCGGCGGCATTGCGATACACGAGCCATGTCGGCATCTGCATGCCGTTAATCAGTTCGGTTCTTGGATAATTGGCCAGATGAGCGTCGATCGCAGGGAGCAGGCGGCGCGAGGCTTGGATCATGGAAGCGGTCAATACCGGATCTTGGGTTTTCAACACCCGCGCACCGGTTCCCAAGGCCCACACCGCTCTTGCAGACCACCAGTTCAGTTCATCGGCACGGCTGTTCTCATGCGTGGTGTTGATCCGGAGGGTATTGTCCCAAATGAAGTTGTAGAAATAGCCGGATGGAGTCTGAAGATGCAGCACGAAGCGAAGCAACTCTTTGGCTTTGGTCAGCGACTCGACGTTCTTCGTCAATTCGTAATGCCGCAGATAGACAACCGCCGCGCGGGCGGCATCATCCACGCAGGCGATGCCTTCATCATCGTCGCCACGCCACGCGTAGTCGGGCGCTTCGCTGTAAATGTGGATGTAGCGGTAGGTGACTCCGTCTTTGGTGACTTTCTCACCCAATCGGTCCAGATGTCGCAATGTGATAGCGATGGAATCGGGTGTCGTGGTATCCCGCTTGGGATCAGTGACACAGGCGTTCGCCAAAAGGCAAATCACGAATGCCGTGATGAGTAGGTATGTTTTCATGATTTTAAGCCACTTGAGGCCATGCTAGAGATGAATTGACGTTGGAAAAAGAGATATGCCACAACCACAGGTAGCGCAAGCAAGGCCGATGAAGCCAGCTCTGCGCCTAGGTTCGAATCCGACCCTCCACCGACGGCGAACAAGGCCACCATCTGCGGAAAGGTCATGAACTCAGGATTCCTGATGACGATGATCGGCCAAAGCACATCGTTCCAAGCCCCTATGAAGGTGAGGATGGATACAGTGACAATCACAGGTGTCGAGTTCGGCAGCAGAACACGGAACAAAACACCCATGTGGCTGCAGCCATCCAGACGGGCCGCATCGATCAGGTCTTTGGGAATGGTGAGAAAATGCTGGCGGAACAGGAGGATGGATAACGCAGACATCATTCCGGGGATAATGAGCCCGGCTAAATTGTCGGTCAGTCCGAGCCAGACAATGAGCACGTACATCGGAATCACCGTCAGCTGAAACGGCATCATCATAGTGAGCAGACTCAGATGAAACATCGCCTCACGCCCCTTCCATCGGATCACCGACCAGGCATACCCGGTGATGGCGCCTGTGAGCAAGACAGAAGCGGTGATGAGTCCGGAGACGATCAAACTGTTGGCGAAGCCTCGGAACACAGGAAGCATTTCGAATACCGACCGGTAATGGTCGAACGACCAAGAGGAAGCTTGGAACAGGCTTCCGGAAATATCAGCTTCCGGCTTGAGGGTGGCTGCGATCAGCCAGATGAACGGATAGGAGAACACGACCGCTCCAATCAATAGAACGATATGGGCGAACCACTTACGCATAAGCCTCCTTTTCAATCCATCGCTTCTGCAAACGGACGGTCGTGAAGATGATCAGCGCCATCACAACACCAAGGGTGGCGCCGTAGCCCATTTGTCCGAAGCCGAACGCCTGGTTGTAAATATGCAGCATCACGGAAAGCGTGGCGTTCATGGGTCCGCCTCCTGTCATCACATACGGTTCGATGAACAGCGAGAACCCGCCGATGAGCGACAGGATCGCCACGGTGACGAACGACGGATTCAGCATCGGAAGTGTGATCAATCGGAACTCATCCCAGCGGTTGGCCCCATCCATCCGAGCGGCTTCGTACAGGCTCTTGGGAATGGCTTGGAGTCCGGCCAGGAACAGAATCACATACAGGCCCACATTCTTCCATGTGGCCATGAGGGCGATCGACGGCATGGCCCACCACTCGGAGATCAGCCAAGGTACCGGCCCTAACCCGATCGTGTGCAGAAGCCGGTTCAACTGGCCCGCGTCAAAGGCGAACCATTGCTGGAACAAGATGGTGACGACAACTCCCGACACCACCACCGGCATGAAAAACAGGGTGCGATAGATGCCTTGGCCTCGGATTCCCATGTTCAACACTGTGGCGGCGCCCAACGCGATGAGGATCTGCAACGGGATGTGCAGAACCAGGAAGATCAGGGTATTGCGAAGCGCAAGCAGAAAGAGGTGGTCGGCGAAGAGGAACTTCAAGTTGGCCAGGCCACTGAATTCCATCGGCGTGTACACATCCCAGCGATGGAACACCAGAATCAGGGAAAACACGAGCGGAAAGCCGAAAAACAGACTCATGTGGAGCATGTAAGGAAGACTCATCCAAAAGCCAGTTGAAGGACGCTTCATCGGTTGTACTCCAAGATTCGGTTCATTTCGGAGATGAGATCGTCGACGGCTTTGTCGAGATCATCCTTGCCATAGACAGAACTGCGTTCGAATCGGCGCGATAAGGCGTCAAACAAGCGTTTGAGATCTGGAACAGCGTCCACCGACCTGGTGTAAGCGGCTTGGCGTGCGAACACCGACAATTTCGGATCCGCCGCGAAGTAGTCCAGAAAATCAGGATCCGTGAGCAGATCACCGCGCAACGGAATTTGCCGCGTGATGCGCAGCATGTTCATGTCGGCCTGCTTGCTGATGAGAAACTTCACGAACATCCACGACTCCGCCGGATGCTTTGTGGTGTTGAAGATGACGATGTTCTTGTGGTCGCCGTAGGTGTAGACGGGGCCGTCATGTCCGTCCGGAACCGGTATTGAGGCGAATTCATAGTCTAACCCGGCGGGCGCGTTCCGTTCCAGATAGGAGATGTTCCACGGACCCGTGAACTCCATCGCGATTTTCTCGCTGAGGAAGGGATTTCCTTGCGGACTCGACATCGGAAATGACCCATTTCGATACAATGTGCGGAAGAAACCCAGAACCGATTTCATCGCCTCGCGATCGATACGTACCTCGCCATTCTCGATGAACGTCTTACCGCCGGATGCGGCCAGATACAGCGGATACATGTCGAAATACCTCTGCCACCAGATGGCACGGATGTCGCGCGTGCCCATCCATCGATCCGTTCGTCCGTTTCCATCCAGATCGGTCGTCATGACTGCAGCCGCAGAAAGGAACTCGGAGTAAGTGCGAGGCGCTCGCTCAATGCCCGCTTTCCGGAACATGGTAGCGTTGTACTGCATCATGATGGGGTTGGTCTTCCAAGGAATCTGGTACAGATGCCCATCCCTGCTTCGATTCGAAGCGATGAGACCTTCCGGTGCCCGCGCGCCCACCACATGATCGAAATCCGGGAAGGTGTCGAGGGCGATGAGCCTACCCGCTCTGACGAAATCAGGAACAATCCCCGGCCAGATATTCGAACAGACATCGGGTGTGGTTCCGGCAGCCAAAGCGGCTAAAAGGACTTCCTCGCTGGATTGCCCGGCCGGAAGAGGTTGAACCTTGATGCGGATATCGGGATGCAACCGATGCCATTCTTCCACCATGAGTTCGGCAAGCCGCACTTCCTGCGGATTGGGGGCGCACCAATACACGAGCTCGATCCGACCCGGAATCGTCACTTCCGGATTCCCGCATCCTATTAGCACAATCAATAAAAGGATTGGGATTCGGCTCACGTTATCGTCCGATGGTCAATCCGAAGGAATGGGTTTGGCCGAGTCGACCCATGGGCTTGTAGCCGTACTCGATGCGAAGCAAATGTCCGTTGAACATGGTTTTGCGAAGTCCCATGCCAGCGGTCAATCCGGATTCGGTATCGGGAAGGAACATGGAATTGTACCCGCCACGGATGTCGAACCGATCCTGAAAGCTGTACTCCATTCCCACGTTCAGGCTTTCATGATTGGCATTGGGGTGCAAGGCGTCGATCTCCATCCGTAGTTTGTGCATGCGCGTATCAAGCAGGCGAGCCGCCACGCCGAACTGGAACACCATGGGCAGCGGCCATCCTTCGGTTTCAAGATTCACCGGCACGCGGTCGTTGTTGCCGAGACTGTTCGGATCAGGATCGATGAACCCTCGCAAATCACGACCTTCCATCTTCATCTGTCCGCCGAAATTCCGGATTACCGCACCGATGACCAGCTGCCCTGGCAAATCGGTGGCGAATTGGGTTCCGATATCAAGAGCGGCGGTTTGAGCGCTGGTGTGCCAGATGCTCTGACGGATGAGTTTGAGCGTGCTTCCCACACGGAAACGGTCGGTGACCTGCATGGCATAAGTGAGGCCGGCGGCCATGTCGTAGCCGTCGAACGTCTCCCCTGTTCCTTCCGGATAGGCTTCGGTTCTGACCTCCAACGGAGCGTAGCCCAGCCACTGCAACGAGAATCCGACCACGGCATTCTGCCTCACCCGATACACCGCACCGAAATGATCCAGCTCCAAATCGGTGATCCAGTTGGTTTTCGACACCGTGAAGCCGTATGTCTTGATGTGGGTGATGCCAGCCGGATTCCAATACAACGCTGAGATGTCGTCGGCCATAGCAACGTATGCGCCACCCAACCCCATCGCACGCTCACCTACTCCGATTTGCAAGAATTCAGCGGCGACGGTTCCTGTTTTGGAAATGATCTGGGCTTGGGTTTCAGAGAGTCCGACGCCGATTGCCAACGTGATCGACACTCCAAGCGAATAAGCGATTTTGAACATGTGGAGCCTCATTTGATCACCGCTAACCTTCCCATATGGGTGCCGACCGGGCCCGCATCCACATGATAGATGTACATCCCGAAGGAAATGTCCATGCCGTCTCGCGAGACCAGATCCCATGAAAGCTGACCGTTGTCAGAGGTTCCCTGGTGTCTCAACGTCTGCACCAGTTGCCCGGCCACCGTGTAGATCCGGATGGTGCACTCTTGGGGAAGTCCCATGAAGTAGATCCGTCTCTCGCCACGTCCCGATCGGTAATAATTTGCGGACTCAAACAAACTCGACGCCACGTACGGGTTCGGTACCACGTGGATGTGAGACATTTCGGCTCGGGCCAACGCCTGATCGATACCACCGCCACGCACCGTGAATGTGATCTCCTCGCTTGTGGCGAAGGGTTTGCTGGTTCTGAATCGGAACACAGCGCCAGAGGCGGGCGGTATCGGGGTCAGCTCGGGTTGAAGGATGGGATCGGGCGGAATGAACCGCATCGTCCATGAGGCGCGCCAAGCTCCACCGGCGAAAATCGGCTGAGTGTCGGGCGTCACTCCAGATAAGATGGCGATCAGCTCTCCATGGTCATACTGCCCATTTCGCAACGCCGGATTGTCTTCGATGATGGCGAATTTGTGGCGCTTTCCAGTAGTGGTGTTCGTGACTGTGAATGGAACCGGAATCTGACTCATTCCAAAAGCGACTCGAATCGATGTATCAGCGAACGTGGGAAAGAATTCGATTTTGAAATCATTCGGCAAGGAAATGTGCCGTGTGCGAAGCAATCCGTTTTCGAAGGCCGGAAGCACTTGGAACGTGAACGTGCTTGTGGTCGACTCCCTCACAATTGAATTCGGCACTACCCGCACGGTATCCACACCACGCGTTGATAATGTCCACCCATCAATCATGAAGGATTCCTGGTACTGAGCACCGGCGGGTTGTTCCAGAACCACTGCCCCGTCGGAAATCCGCTCCACCGTCAGGCTCGGATTCAAAGAATTCTGCCAAATCGAGGTGTTCAGGAAACGGATCTTGTAAGTTTCATCTTCCCGCAACGCCCCTGCCGACAAGACCTTAAGTTCAACCGCGCCTGATTCGGGCAAGCGGTTTTGCTGAACCACATCAATTTCGGGTGCCACAAATCCTGCCGCTGGTGCTCGCGGAACTAACTTGACCGTGTTCACATCGAACGTTTGCACACCGGATACATCTGTCTTGATGTTCGCCGTAGCGACACTCGGCGAAATACCTCTAACCTGACCATTGGGCTCGGTCATGATCCGTCCGTCGGTATCCTTCTGAACGAATCCTCGGTCGTAAGGCACTACCGCATAGTAGTAAGTCTGCCCGTTCATGACATTCCGATCGACATAGCTTCGCCGAATTCCTGTGTCTTGACCCAGATTGAATTGAACCCCGTTCACTGCGACCGGATGCAACCCACGGATTCCATTCGCCAGGTCGAATTGGGCGATTGGTTTCTGATAGATCACGCTGCCATAGGCATCAGTGATTTTCAAATTCTCTTCAAAATTCGGTTCCGTGGATCTATACACCATGTACCCTTCGAAATCATTTTCACCCAAGAACGGATCGAAGGATTTCTCGGCGGTATCGTCCCAATACAACGTCACCATCTTATCGCCAGCCACGCCCCAGAGTTTGGATTTGTCTGGTGGACGTGAGAATTGGTAATCGGCGTTGTAGATCTGTTGGACAATTTCCTTTTTCCGGGCGAGCGAGGAGTTTTCCATTTGGCGCGGATCGTTAAAATCCCTTTCAGCGAAAATCAAGGCCATTGAAAAACGCTCTGTCTGGCCTGCTTTCAAAGGGAAAGGTCCGGAGGCGAAGAACATCCCCAAGTTTCTTCCGCCTACCAGGAGAATGTCTGTCAAGGGTGGAAGTGCTGCGGAGAACACGCGAAAATTTTCCGCATCATCGATCAGTTGGTACCGATGCACATCGAACACGGCGAAACCGGTCAGACCGATCTGATCCGATTCGTCTTTGTCGAGCTCATCGAAATTGGGTTCGCCGGATGTTGGCATTCCATCGGCTTCGCCTTCATCCGGCCCTGGATAGTTGGGGTGTTGCGGACCAAGACCATCTCGACCGAGATCGTCATTGACCGGTTCGCCGGGCTCCCAAAGCCCGTTATCGTTCAAATCTGAATATGAGAGCCAATCCATGTCTTCGTCGCCGGTCCACCAGCGGCCGGACAAGAACGCAGGTCTTTGCTCCAGGGGGCCATATTTGGCTACAAAATCGGCAAGGCGATACCGGCTGTTGGTGGTGACATATGCGCGGATGGCGTTTTGGCCGGAGATCAATGTACCACGACCGCCATCCCTGCGTTCGTCGATGATCCCGTCTTCATCGTCATCCACGTTATTCGTGTTGTTACCGGGTGATTCGAGAAAAGCGTAGCCTGTGGTGCCTACCGGTCCCCATTGACCGGGCGTGCCCAAGCCATCGCGGTCCCAAGCGAAGGCCAAATCGAGTTTCTTGTTATAAGCGCCTTCATCATCGCCGGAATCATCGGTGCCGCCGATTCCCCAATCGATATACTGAGCGAAGAACATCTCTTCGTAATCGACCTGGCACTCGTTGGTGATTTCATAGAGCCAGAAAATGACATCTTGGGCGAGTGGGTGGTTCCATTGGAAGCCTCTCGCCTTCACTTGCAACCCCAAGCCGCCGCGGGATTGGTCGCCCGGACAGGGATAGAACAGGTGCGGAGCTCGAACCCACTTCATATGCTCAGCATCATCGAAGACAAAGTAGGTTTCCAGATCGGCGTTCTGCACACCTTTGCCGAACCAACCGTTCCACTGACCGGCCCAATCGGTGGGGCGGTCGGCCCAGGTCGATGGCCAAGTGGCCGGATTGTCGCTTCGGGCAGGGAAAGGTTGAAGCGGATTGGCATAACCACGCAAAGGCGCCCATCCCCAGGGTACTTTAGTCACCGGATCGCGGTTGATGAACTCGCGATAGTTCGTGCTCATCGGATAGATGACATTCCCTTGGGAATCTCTCGTTTTGGCTGAAACGATCAGCGCGACCCCATCCACATAAGACCTGCCACTTCCTTTCGGCCACTCGCCCGAAGGTTGGTCAGGCCAGCGCGAAATCTCACCATGGTTCGAAAAGAGACTGCGCACACGGTTTCCATCCATCACGCCCCACTGAGTCCAGCGATTGGATCCCTTGGTGGGATCATCGACTAGGGCTTGGGCCTGAGACCGGGATGGCAGTAAAAGGAAGAGGATCAGCAGATGGATGAGAATGGATATTCGGAACATCATCGTTTAGAAAGAAGTGGAGAGACCAATGGTGACACGACGGGGCTCGGAGTAGAAATCGGGGCGGCGCAGATACTCGGCTTTGGTGTTCAACCCGATCGGGTCGCCAGAGTAGTAACGCAAATTGGGAAATGCGCGACCCGTGTCGGAGTACACATTGCGCTCATTGGCGGTGTCGAACACGTTGTACACTCGGACCAGCATTCCCCATGTGAGACCGGCGAATTTGAATGACTTTCCGACTTGCAGGTCCACATTGTAGGTCACCGGCTTCCGGTCGGAGTTTTCCAACCCTATGCGTTGATCAGCCAAAGATGGCGTATATGGCAGCCCGCCGCCAAGATCTGCGAGAACGCTGAACATCCATCCTGATGCGTTTTGAAGACTCACGGTTCCGTTAAGCTGATGACGACGGTCCCAATCCAAAGGAACCATCTGCTTTTCGGGTTCCACACCGGCCATTTCATCCAAAAGCACCGATCGCGGATCGCTTGCGTTCCCCATCGCTACCTGGTAGGAATAATTGAGGGTGAAACCGAATCCGTCCGTCATTCTACGGCTCGCTTCCAAGAGCACGCCTTTGACTTGGCCGTAGTCTCGGTTCACATAGCGGCCGTAGCGAGACAGTGGAAACGGTTCATTGAAACCGGGTTTGATCACTTCGATGCGCGAACCGAGAAGGTTGCGGATGTCTTTGTAGAAGGCGGTCATCGATAGGGTCATCGTGTCGAAAAATCCCTGCCGAAGACCGAATTCGTACGACACGGTTTGCTGGGATTTCAACGAGGGATTGCCAAAAACACGCCCCAAACCCGCTTCCGGATCGTAGGTGAAGTCGGGATTGGTGTATAGAAACTGGAATGCCGGAATCTGAAAGAAATGGCCATAGGCGACGTGGAAGACGCCCTCAGCGGAAATCGGATATGCCAACCCGATCCGGGGCGAGATTTGCCATTGGGGATCTGTAGACTGGCGATCGGATGTCTGAGGCCGACCATAATCGACAAGAATCTGGCTGTTGGGATCGAAGTAATCGAAACGCAATCCCAGATTCATCACCAGATAGTCGTACTCTGCTTTGTCTTGGATGAATGCGCTCACTTCGAACGGTTTTTCCTGGTATCGCACATGATCGGGTGTGCCCGCTTCCGGAATCACCGGCTGATATCCGGTCGATGCATTGTTCTTCACTTTGAACCATTGGTAATTCAAATCGTGAGCCCTGATTGAGGCTCCTACTTTGAACTGATGCCGGTAATTGGCCTGCCACGTCATGTCGACATGAGCACTCATCGTGCCCGTCGACCGGTCGGTATGGTCCATGATGGCCCCGCCGCGTAGAAACGAGAAATTGCCACCGAGAAACGCCGTGGCATCATCTCTCGGATACCGCGGATCAAGAGGATCTTCGTAGAGATACGACTCCACCTGGTTGTGGATGTAAGCGAACCGGTACGATACATACATGTTCTGGGTGAATGTCTGCGACCCCGTGAGATTCACCGTGTTGGAAACCCCGTATGTGGTAGGAATGCCATACGGATTGTATCTGAACGCATGGTTGTAATCACGTCCGCTGTCCTGTTGAGACAAGACCATGATTGAGGTTCTGTTGCCCTTGAACGGGCGCGCGCTCAATTTCCCTTGCAAGGTCAATTGACGGCCATCGTTCATCGGCACATATGAACTATCGCCCAATGCAGGAACATAGACTTCACGCCCACCCACGTTCACGAACGTGCCGTAGTTGGTACTCTGCCCGAGGGGCTCCACAATATGCCGACCGTACAAATGCCCATCAGACCCTGCGTAACGGGCGGAAAAGTGATATCGGATCGCTTTCTTGGTGAACGGAACCGGACCGGAAAGCGAGGCTTGCACGTCGCGATGATCGATAGGATTCACCTTGTCCAGGTTTTGGAAAAGACCTGACCTGGAGGTAAGATAATCGCCACCGATCACTTGAAAAGAGGCTTCCGTTCGGATGCCCCCATCTTTCGTGACAATATTGACGACACCCGATTGGGCTTGACCATATTCGGCGTTGAAGGTGCCGCTGATGATTTCCACCTCCTCGATCGACATCGTCTCCACTTGGTAGGAGGTCGAATAATCGAACACATCGTTCACTGGAACGCCATCTACCATAAAGGCGACTTCGCCCATGCGGCCACCTCGGAAGTGGCCGTTGACTACTCCGGCCTGGCGGTTCACGATCTGAGCGAACGATTCTGTCGGCAATAATTGAATGTCTTTGGAACTGATGGATACTCGGGATGACGTTCTGTCACGTTCAACCAACGGCCGTTCCGCCGTAACAATCACTTCCGTTCCCGAAACCACAGCTTCGCTCATAGAAAAATCTTGCGTGGTGGTCCGGTCGATATGAATACGAATATCCCGGACGAGTATGCTTTGGAATCCGATATAACTGGCTCTGAGCGTGTACGTGCCAGGGCGTATGTTCAAAATCAAATAATTCCCATTCAAATCGGTGACCGCTCCTTGCTCCGACTCAAGCACAAAAATATTGACACCGATCAGTGGCTCTCCGGAGGGATCTGTTACACGACCCACGATCTTGCCAGTGCTGCCTGCGTAGGCGGAAGCGGCATGCAGCAATAATGACACTAGCACGAAGAATTGGGAAACACGCATGGCAAAAAAAATCGCGGATGCCTCCGAAAAAGGTTCCGGGGCATCCGCGATGGATTGGATTACTTGATGAGAGACATCGTACGAACCATGGCTTGGCCGTTCGAGGTCGACAGGCGGTACATGTAGATACCGCTCGACAGGCCGCTGGCATCGAACATGGTTTGATGCGATCCTGCAGTGAGCTGTTGTCCGTCAATCAAGACGGCAACCCGCTGACCGAGAATGTTGAACACTTCCATAGTCACACGCTCGGTTTGGTTCAACTCGAAACGCAAGACGGTGGTCGGGTTGAACGGATTCGGATAGTTTTGCAGAAGATTGAATCCTTCCGTACGATCCGATGATCCCGGCGTCACATCATCGATGGAGGTCACCAAGCCAGGAATGGCGGCAACAGGAACGATGGCGATGTCGTCGAAGTAGACGTTTCCGGTCATGTTGTGCCAGTAGCGCATGCGAAGTTCCATGCCCACTGCGCCCTCTTTCGGATACACGATGAACGAGTAGTGCGTCCAACCGCTGGTCGCCGTTTTGGCCACCAATGGAATGACCATCGGATTGTAGTCGCCGTTCAAGCGGATGTCGGCTCCGCCGATCTCTCCGTAACCGTCTACACCACCGGTCATATTGTTGTAGAACAGGGCCGTCAGACCGTAGTTCACATCACCGGTTCCCAGATTTTCCGGAGCCGTGACACCCGAATGCTTGGCTTTGAAGCTGACCAACACCGGCTGGCCGGCCACCACAGGTACGCGCTCGCTGATCAGTGGCGCTTCGGTCGACGGATCGGCCGTCAGATCCTGAATCACCAAAGACTTGGCGCCGGAAGACTTGTCCTCGGCGGTCGAGGTCATGCGGATTTTCCAAGTCGTGGTGAAGTCGGCGCCTCCCTCGGAGAAACCGGCCGTGGCCGAGCCCGGAATCCAGTAGTACCACCCTTGCGGAACATCGAAGTTGGCGTTGAACCAATCACCCACCCAACCTTCTACGGCCGGATCGGCTTTGCGCACGAAAATATCATCCAGATACACACTTCCCGTGGCGCTAGCCCCTTTGCGGAAGGTGATCTTCACCCGCTTGGCCGATCCTTCCGATGGAAGGGCGATCGCACCCAAGCTGGCGCTGCTGATCTGCACCCAGCCGTTGGAATTGGCCGAACCTTGGGGAACATCTATGATCACAGGCTCGCCCAGCAGGTCGGCGCCGTTGGCTCCGAAGAACTGATAGATCAATTGGAATTTCTGATCCGCACTGGTCGGGTTGGTGTTCACACCCACCGTCTTGACCCAGCCACCGACCACGATCTCCGGATTTCTCCATCCCGGAACACCGCTGAGCCAGTTGCGAACCGCATTCTCGTCGGTCCAGGATGCCGCTCCGGATCCCGTCAGCTTCACCGAATACCCCGGCGTACGCTTCTCTTCGGTCGTCCAGACCGCTCCAGCACCCGCAGGTGTGAAGTACGAAGGACGATCCACCTCAAATCCACCGTTGGAAAGAAGGTTTTTATTCAAAATCGCCGCTTCCAAGCTGCCATTCGACTGGCCATTTGCCATCGACGTCATACCGAGCATCAGAATGACGACTCCGAATCTGTATCTGTTGATTGTTGTTTTCATGTCCTCACGATTTGTTTGTTTGTGGGCTTTGGCCATAGAAGGAACTTCACGCAGACCCGCGAACCACCAATTCGGTTGAAAGAATCAACCGTTCTGTGGTCCGATCATATCGGAACGATCCATCGGTACGAGACGTACCTTCTACTTTTTCTATCAGTTGGCGCATGGCCATTTCACCGAACTGCTCTTTGAACACGCGGACGGTGGTGAGTGGTGGGCTGGCGAAAACAGCGCCATCCACATCATCAAAACCGATCAACGCGACATCATCCGGAATTCGATACCCATGCTCGTGTGCGTATCGCATGAAACCGAGCGCCATGGCGTCGTTCACACAAACCACGGCAGTAGGCCGATCCGGCATCCGAAAAAATTGACCCGCCAATTGAAACCCGGTCTCATGCGTGGGAGACGCCGAGCCAAGGGTAATCACATAGTCTTCATTCAGGGCTATTCCTGCCTGAAACAGGGCTATGCGATATCCTTGCAAGCGCTCGCGAATGCTGGGGTGGGTCATATCGGCACCTAAGAATGCGATGCTTTGATGTCCTCTTTTTTCGATAAGAAATGAAACCGCTTCGATAACACCACCACGATTATCGATCGACAGGCAAGGGTAATCGGCGTGAGAGAAATCCACCAGAATGAAGGGCAGCCCCACGCTCACCAATTCTTCGATGAACGCGGTATCGACCTTCCCGGCCACGATCACTCCGTCCACATTCCTCTCACGGACGAACCTTGGTGTATCGACACCGACATGGTAATCTTCCGGGATGGTAGCCAAAAGCACATAGTGGTCATGTTTCCTGGATTCGAACTCCGCACCCAGGAAAATCCGCGTATAGAATGGCTCAGAGTGGGTAAAATGCGATTCGCGCAGCACGAATCCGATGTTGTGGGTCCGAGCCAAAGCCAAATTCCGCGCTGACGCCGAAGGCACATATCCCAGAATCTCGACCGAACGCAGGATTTCCCTTCGCTTCGATTCGCTGGCATATCCTTTCCCATTGATCACGTTCGATACCGTGGAAATGGATGCGTTGGCATGACGTGCCACATCTTGAATCGTTATCGCCTTTTTCCGACTTTGCGAAGCCATTTGTATAATATTTTGGATTTTCTCGAAGCGCTTCGATAAATTGCCAAAGACTGATGACCTTGTCAAGTTTTTTTTATCAACGACCCATGAAGCGACTTTCCATAGCCGGAATCCGAAAGACTTTCGGAAACAAACCTGTGATTTCCGGAATCGACCTAGACGTCGACGACGGTGAATTCGTCGTCTTGGTCGGCCCTTCCGGATGTGGGAAATCGACTCTTTTGCGAATCATCGCTGGCTTGGAAACCGAAGATGAAGGCACGCTTGAGCTGGATGGTGTTCGGATCAACGACCTGCAACCTCCGGAACGCAAAATCGCCATGGTCTTTCAAAACTATGCGCTCTATCCGCATCTGAGCGTCCGCGATAATCTCGCATTCGGACTTACCCTCGCCAAAATGCCCAAAGATCAGATTGTCAGTCGTGTCGATGAGACGGCTCGATTCTTGGAAATACACGACCTCTTGGATTTCAGACCATCTCAACTTTCCGGTGGTCAGAAACAGCGAGTCGCGTTGGGTCGAGCTGTGATCCGAGACCCGAAATTGTATCTCTTCGATGAGCCCCTCAGCAATCTTGACGCGCATCTGAGGTTGCGAATGCGCAGCGAGATCTTACGTCTTCATCGTTCCAAGAAAGCCACCTCCATCTATGTGACACACGACCAGACCGAAGCCATGACCTTGGCAGATCGGATCGCCGTTGTGCACGAGGGGCGCATTCTCCAAGTCGGAACTCCGCAACTCCTGTATGATCGGCCTCAACATCGTTTTGTCGCTGAGTTTCTAGGATCTCCGGGAATGGGTATCGGTCCGGCGAAAATGGGTGGCAACAGTCACGGTCTGCTCTGGGGAGTGAGGCCGGAACATCTTCGCTTCTCATCGACTGACACCCGAAGTTGCCACATCGGATCAGCCAATGTCACATTGATTGAACATACCGGAGATCAACATTTGGTGCATCTGCTAACTGATGACCAGCTTCATTGGGTGGCAAAACTGGACAGACAGGCCGGCGGTGTGCCCGATCTGGGAGAATCCGTATCGCTGTATGCGAACCCCGAACACATTCATTTCTTCCGTTCTTCCGACCATACCCGGGTTCTAAGCCCGCTTTCTGAATCTTTATGACCAAGCCATCAAATATCGCCATCATCGGTTATGGAGGCTTCGGGCGTTTTCTGCATGACACGTGGTCCGGCCTTGAAGATGTCTCCATCACCATGGTGGTCGATGTGGATCCATCCCGACTACCATCCAAACCAGGTGTGAAAACATCCACCCGCTGGCAGGATATTCTGACGGATCCGTCCATCGATGTGGTGGCGATTGTCACTGCGCCATCCACCCATGCCGAAATCGCCGTCGCTTGCATGGATGCGGGCAAACATGTGTTCATTGAAAAGCCGATCGCATTGACCATGGATGACTATGATCGGATCCTTGCTGCGCGCGACCGAACTGGAAAGTCCGCTTCTATCGACCACATCATGCGGTTCAATCCATTGCTGATATCGCTCAAATCGGTGGTCGATTCGGGTGCGCTGGGCAAACTGCGACGCGCGGATATCGAAAATTACGCCCAAGACGAGACTATGGATCCATCGCATTGGTTCTGGAACATCGACGTGTCCGGTGGAATCCTGCTCGAACATGCGGTTCATTTCATCGATCTGATCCACTTTCTCCAACCTTCGGATGTGACAGGTATCACCGGAATGCGGCAGGTCCGAAAGAACGGTTTGGAAGACCAAGTGATGGCGAATGTGACATACTCGGACGGAGTAGTCGCCACGCATTACCATTCGTTCGCCCGGCCGACGTTCTTCGAACTCACATCCATCAGATTGTCTTTCGATCTGGCCGACATCGATCTTTTGGGATGGGTGCCTCTGCAGGGTCGCATCCACGCGACCACCAGTTCAAAAGGGCTTCAATGTTTGGAACAACTTCCGGGATTCAAACGCACGAAAACCTATCCGCTAGCGCCGCGAGAGGTCCATTCCGCTGGAATTCCCTATGAAGTTTCGGTTCACCTCGAAGCCGAATTCGGGCTGCAGAAGTCAAAAGACGAGGTCTACCGTTCCTGTGTGCGAGACTCGTTGCTTAATCTGGTTCGTCACAGCCGGAAACCCGATGCAGAGGTGTTGAAAGCGCCCTTGGAAATCGGACACTCCTGCCTCCACATCGGGTTGGCTGCGAACTCAATGGCTCGAAGCCATTGAGTCGAAATACCTACTTCCGCTCCACAGTCCCCGCTTTCACCACAACCAGGTTGCCCGGACGGATGTAGCGGCGGATCGCCTCATTCACCTGATCCAGACTCACCGCGTTCACGTCGGCGACGTATTGGTCGATGTATTTCACGCCTCGGCCGTCTTGAACATAGCTCAGAATACTTCCAGCCAGACCCGATGTCGTAGCCAACTGCACTTGATGCATTCCTGCGATGGTCGATTTCTTGGCATCGAGCTCTTCCTGAGTGATCCCGCTGTTGATCCACATCTGCAATTGACGCTGCGTGGATTCAGCTCCCTTGTCGAGCAACTGAGGCGAGAAACTGGCTTGGGTCACGAACAATCCATCAGCGAAGGCGCTCACTCCGTTCAGACTCGCGGTGATGCCATAGGTGAGTCCTTCCTGATCGCGAACTGTGGACATCAGTCGCGCCGAGAAGTTTCCTCCCAACACATACGCTCCGATGTACAAGGGCAGGAAGTCGGGATGCGTGCTTCCGATTCCGATCGGAATTCCAACCCGGTATGTGGTGCTGGTTTTGTCGGGCATGAACACGATCTCTTCACGAGCGGCGATGGCCGTTCCCTTGGTCGCGAATTTCGGAATCGTGACTCCACCTCTCCAACCACGGAAACGGTTGGTTACCGCGGTTTGGAACGCGCGTGAGTCCACATCACCGACGGCAACGATCACCATCGATTTGGGGCCGTAATAGGCCTTGTGGAAGGCTTTGAGATCGGCGACGGTCAACGCTTCCAAATGCGCCATCGTGGTTTCGACCGAATGGGAATAGTTCGGATGCCCTTTAGGGAAAAGCATTCTGGACATCGCGCTGGCGGCCATGGTGTTCGTATCGTCGAGCTGGCGACGCAAAAACCCGTTGGTCTGAACTTTGAGTCGAGCGAGTTCAGCTTCGTCGAAGACCGGGTTGCGCAACTGATCGGCGAGAAGTTCCATCACCAGATCGAGGTCTTTCTTAAGGAAACGCGCCGTGAAATTCAGCGTGTGGGTGCCGCCGCTGAAACTGATCGATGCGCCGATGTTCTCAAGCGCGGTGGCGATGGCGTGTTTGTCGCGGTTCGTGGTGCCTTTGTCCAACATCTGAGCCGTGATCGCCGCCACAAGCGAATTTCCTGCGGGGTTCAATGTGGAACCCGCCGCGAACGATCCGGTCAGGGTGATCACATCCTGCACAGAGGTTTTCAGGGATAGGACGCGGATATCGCCCACATTTCGGCTCACCACTTTCGGCGCGATCGCGCTTGGGGCGGCGGCTTGATACGCCATCGCGCCCAGATTCGAACCGGCGGCGAATTCCTCCTCACTCGGATCGCGATAGAAAAACGGCGAATCCGCCTCATCCTGCCAATTTCTTGCGTCGCCTTGCGGACGCGGCATTCCACCCGGAACCTGCGGAATGAACCATCCCGTGGTGCTCTGGTCTTCCACCAGATATTGATTGGCCACCCGTTTGACATCGGCCGGCGTTACCGCCTTGATCTCATCGCTGAATTTCACGTAGGTCGTCCAATCGCCCACGGCGATGGCTTCGTTCAGACTTCCGGCGATGGAGAACGATCCGTCGCGGCTGAACGCGGTACGTGTCAGATACCGGTTGATGGCACGATCCACTTCTTCTTGGGTCACTCCGTTCGTTTTAAATTCGTTGATGTGCCCCCAAATCGAATCTTCCACGGTTTGATGACTTCCACCCGGATTCAACACCGCGTTGACGGTGGTCAGAAACGGATCGCGGAAACGCGTGAAGCCCATGGAAACGCTGTTCACGAGGCCTTTGTCCACCAAGCCGCGATACAGGCGGGATGTGCGTCCCGATGCGAGGATATCGGCCATGATGGTGACCGAAGCCGCATCCTTATGAAGCCCTTCGGGCGTTTTGAACGCGATGCCGACGACGCCGACTTGTCCGGCGCGTTTCACTTGCACCCGGCGCGGACCTCTTTGCTGCGGTTCCGTGGTATAGATTGTCGGAATGGGATGCGGCGAGCGCGGAATCACTCCATAATATTGTTCGATGAGCTTGAGCGCATCCGCCGTTCTGAAATCCCCGATCACCGTCAATGTCGCATTGTTCGGCCAGTAGAACGTGTCGTAGAATTCGCGCAGTTTCTCAATAGGCACTCCTTCGATGTCGGAACGCCATCCGATCGTGGAGTGATGATAGGGATGCGCTTGGATGGCCGTCGCCACGATGTCTTTGGACAGCGAGGAAATCGGATTGTTCTCTCCGATCTCGAACTCGTTGCGGACCACCGTCATTTCCGGCTGACGGTCTTCCTCGCGCAACCACAAATTGCGCATGCGGTCGGCTTCGATATCCAATGCCAGTTCAAGGTGCTGCGCAGGAAGATTTGCGTAATAATTGGTGCGGTCGAGCCAGGTGGTGGCGTTCAGAAGTGCCCCACGGTTTTGAAGCATGGCGTCCATTCCTGTTCCAGCGGCACGATTGTATTTGTCGGTGCCCTTGAACATCAGGTGTTCAAGCAAGTGGGTGGCGCCGGTGGTTCCGGTCACTTCATTGCGCGAACCCACCAAGTAGGTCACCATCACAGTGACCACCGGTGCGGAACGGTCTTCCATCAGAAGAACAGTCAGTCCGTTTCCGGTGTGCTTGTATTCCGTGATGCCACCGACTTCGCGAATCTTCTCAAACGATGATGGGATGGTTTGCGCTGTCGCGGATGCGGCCACCACAGTTCCCATCGCCAAGGTGAAGAGTGATTTTAGGATCATGAGATTTTCAGGTTGAGTGTATAAGCTGTCCATAAATAAAAAAAGGCGCCACATCGAGCGCCTTTGAACATACGAGGATTCGTAAAAAAAAAAGAGGGGTGGAGTATTCCCGCCAGACCCCCATCCAACGGACTCTCCACCCCAACCGGAAGTCAGGACCCCGGTAATTCTTCCCAAATATAGTAACAGGATTCCGATTGATACAAACTTTTTCTTCACTTGATTTTAAGAACTATTTTTCGCCACTATGAAAATCATCTTTTTCCTGCTTTTACTGAGTCCGTTGGCGGTTTTCGCTCAACAAGTGACTCCCGAAATTCGTCAAAATTCAACCCGTCTCATCCAGGAAACCACATCCAGCGATGTGATGTGGAATCGACTTCTCTACTTTGTGGACACCTATCCACAGCGTCTGAGCGGTTCCGCCATGTTGGAATCTTCGTTGGATTGGATCGTCTCCGAACTCAAGAAAGACGGGTTCGACCGGATCGAGGAACAGCCGGTTCGCGTGCCTCATTGGGTGCGGGGCAATGAGTCGCTTCGGATGATTTCCCCATTGCAACGGAATCTGCCGATGCTCGGTATGGGGAATAGCGTGGGAACGGGACCGAACGGCATCACCGCCGATGTGATCGTGGTTCGCACCTTCGATGAACTCGCCGCGCGCGCGGCTGAAGTACCGGGCAAAATCGTGCTTTACAACGTGCCCTTCACCACATATGGGGCGACTGTCCAATATCGCAGCCGCGGACCCATCGAAGCCTCCAAACTCGGGGCCGTCGCGGTTCTGCTTCGCGCCGTGGGTCCTTACTCCATGCAAACGCCACATACCGGTTCCACGCGTTATGAAGACGGCGTGAAGCCCATTCCCGGCGCGCAAGTCTCCATCGAAGATGCGGAGTGGATGCAGCGCGACGCCGACCGGGGCCGAACCATTCGCGTCCATCTGCATATGGAAGCCGAAATGAAGCCCGATGCGATGTCGCGAAACATCATCGCCGAAATCCGCGGATCGGAGCTTCCAGAAGAAATCGTGGTCTTCGGCGGACATATCGATTCCTGGGATGTCGGCCAAGGCGTGATGGACGATGCCGGCGGCTGCTTCGCCGCATGGGAAGCGCTGCGGGCGATGAAAGCCACAGGAATCCGCCCGAAACGCACCGTCCGCCTGGTGTTCTGGACGAACGAGGAAAACGGATTGCGAGGCGGGGAAGTCTACAAAGACAGCGTGACAGTTCGCAACGAATTGGAAAACCACGCCTTCGCGATCGAATCGGATGCGGGAGTGTTCAAACCCAGCGGATTCGGATTCACCGGCTCGGATGCCGCCTTCGCCGTAGCTCAGGAAATCGGCACCCTATTGGTACCCATCGGAGCCGGAAATATCACCCGTGGTGGCGGGGGAGCGGACATCGGACCCTTGAATCGGGCAGGGAACGTGCCCATGGCCGGGCTGAACGTGGACGGAACACGATATTTCTGGTACCATCACACCCATGCCGATACCGTCGACAAACTCGACAAGAACGATGTCCGGGCATGTGCCGCGGCCATGGCGGTGATGGCCTACGCCGCCGCGGATATCGAGGCGAAGCTGAGGGATATGTGAATTAGTTAAGTGATGCCGTCCGCAAGTATCACTTCATTCATTTCGCGCCAAATCGACGAAAATCGACCAATCAAGCACGTGTGCGCGGGTTCGTAATCTGTATTCGTTATTTTTCAATGTAGACTTGCGGACAACTTCCTCACATCCCAGCCAAGCGCCCCGTCACCCAGGCCCAGTAGAAGTTGAATCCGCCGATGCGTCCGAACACGTCGAGGATCTCGCCGCAGAGATAGAGTCCGGGGTGCGATTTCACCTGCATCGTGGCGGTGTCGATGGCTTCGAGCGGAACTCCGCCTCCGGTCACTTCGGCTTTTCTGTAGCCTTCGTGACCTGTGATGACCAAGGGATATGCCGTCATCAGCTTCATCAGATTCTTACGCTCGTTTTTTCGCAGATCGGCGACGGCGATTCCGACCAGATACGTCTCTTCGATCAACGCATCCGCAAGTCGGGCAGGCACGAACCGATTCACCACGTTATGGACCAGCGCGTTTCCTTTCAGGAAATACGGCTCGAGTTCCTCCACATCCATTCCTGACCAATTCACCTCATATACCGGCGCCGGAGAGCCGGATTCCATTCTTTGGATCGCGTGATGACTCACATCAAGAATCGCCGGACCTGAAAACCCGTTATGAGTGAACAGAAAACCTGATCTGTGATTGGATGCGATCATTTTTCCACTTTGTTCGCGGATGCGGATGCCGACTTGGACGGTCATCCCGGCGAGGGATTTCCCACCCGGATGCAAGCCTAAGAGCGGCGTCAACGCCGGATAAGTAGGCGTGATCGGAATTCCGAGTTTGGATAAAGCCCGATGCCCCATTCCATCGGTTCCGATCGTGGGAACGGAATATCCTCCAGAGCTGAGAATGACTTTTTCCGCTGTAAAGAATCCACCCTCGGAAGTTTCCAATGTCCACAATCCGGCCTCATGCCTAAGTGATTCCACCGCAGCCTCATAACGGATGTCCACTCCCAAGGAAACCGCTTTGTTCAACAGCGCATCACGCACATCTTTCGCATCGTTGGTGACAGGAAACCACTTGTTGGTCTCCTCTTCGCAAGCGAGGGGAAGTCCGAGATCTTCCTCAAACCAGGCCTTGCAGGCATCCACATTCCAGGATTTGAAGATGCGATTCAGGAGGTTGGATGACGACCCGGTGAAGTAATCATCCAGCGACATCTCCACGGGAAGAACATTGCAACGGGTTCCGCCGGACATCAGGATTTTCTTACCTGCTTTGTCGGTTCGTTCCAAAACACAGACTTTCGCGCCTGAGGATGCGGCGAAAATTGCGGCGGTGAGTCCGGCCGCACCGGCGCCCACGACGATCACAGAGCGATTCAAGACTTGAAGGGAGCTACGAAATCAACGATGGAGCGAGTGTATGACTCCGACAACAAAGGCGATGAGATCAGAAAATCTGCGGTCGACCGGTTGCTCGCCGTCGGGATGTTGTACAAGACTGCCAACCGGAGTAGGGCTTTGACATCCACATCATGTGGCTGGGATGAGAGCGGATCCCAGAAGAAAATCATGAAATCGATTTCATTATCCACGATTTTCGCGCCGATCTGCTGATCACCACCCAGAGGCCCGCTCAGAAATCGGAAAATCGGAAGATCACATTCCAAAGAAAGCAGTGTGCCGGTGGTTCCCGTAGCAAAAAGATGATGACGTGAAAGTGTACCGCGATTGTACCGGACCCAATCCAGAAGCTCCAATTTCCGGTTATCGTGCGCGATAAGAGCGATGTTCTTGCGAGCACCCATGCGGATAGTATGACCGGCCATGACTGTGAAATATCGATAGGTGTGAGGATGGAAACAGGACACGTAAAAGTAGCTACTTTTCCCGAATGAAACCGGATGCGCACTTCGTACGGGTTGGTACCACCACATTTGAACTTCGATTCGATGCCTGCATCGATCCCGAACTTCATGAATGGGTGCTGCGCTGCGCCCATGACCTGAAAACCGCCTCTATTACCGGAATCGAAGAAGTGTGGATCTGTTATCACAGCGTCGGAGTCCGGTCTTCGTTGAATGAAGTGGAATCACTGAATGGCATTCTTCGGAAATGGCTTCAAACCTGGCTTGAAGGTCGCAACTTAAAATCACTTGTACATACAACTAATAATGAGTACCGTATTCCGGTCCGATTCGGTGGTGAACATGGTCTGGATTTGACTAAAGTGGCCCGTTACGCACAGATTTCGGAATCGGAAGTCGTTCGAAGGTTCTGTGAAATCCGTTACAGGGTGTATATGACCGGCTTCATCGGCGGATTTCCCTATTTAGGAACCGTGCCCGAGGAATTACGTCGACCGAGGCATTCATCGCCGAGAGCCAAGGTTCCGGCGGGATCGGTGGGCATCGCCGGGTATCAGGCGGGAATCTATCCCGTGGAAACGCCCGGTGGATGGAACCTCATCGGCCGGACAGTCACTCCCATTTCGGAACTGGGTTTTCAACCCGGCGACACTATCCACTTCTTCGAGGTCGCCGATGATTGAGTTCTTAAGCACTCCCATCGCCCCTCTTCTCACCGATCGGCCGGCGGATCCCCATGCCGCGGGTCTGCTAAGAAACCTATGCGGCGTGGGTCCTCATGAACCCTTATATGAACTCATCGCGTCGAGAATCCGGATTCGAGCCACCTCCGACTGTGTCGTGACCTTGGCAGGCACCGTGTTCCGTCCCGAGCAAGGAAACATGATTGTGTTGCATCGAGGTGAAATCCTCGAACTCACACCCTACTCAAAAGGATATCGCGACTATCTCATCGCACAACTTCCGGAAGGTTCAAAGAGCCGTAAATGGCTTTCCGCATCCCATTTCGAGGATATGGATACCGGAGTTCTCCGCGTTGCCAAAGGTCCGGAATTCACAGAAGGCTGCCTTGACGGAGAGTTCATCGTGGATTCACGGAGCAATCGGATGGGAGTCCGTTTGAATCGTGTCCGACCCAGGGAGTTCGCCTTACCGGAACTCATCACTTCGCCGGTGGGATGGGGAACGATCCAATTACCGCCGGATGGACATCCGATCATCCTCATGCCGGATTGCCAATCCACCGGCGGTTATCCGCGGATCGGGTGGGTAGTCCCGCAGGATCTGCGGATCCTCGCCCAGCTCAAACCCGGTGCGTCGCTGCGTTTCAAGACTTTGGTTTAATTCCCATCTTCCCCTTCCTACTTCCTACTTCCTACTTCCTACTTCCTACTTCCTACTTCCTACTTCCTACTTCCCCCTTTCTACTGTTATGGACCTGAACGCCGACATCGCTGAATATGACGACATCCATCCCGTTCGGGATCAGGAGCCGTATTATTCGCTCATCACATCGGCGAACATCGCGTGCGGCGGACATGCCGGAACGCACGAAACCATGCGTGAAGCCTTGGAACTCTGCGCCCTGCGGCGTGTCTCCCCCGGCGCGCATCCATCCTATCCTGACCGGCTGCAGTTTGGGCGCATATCCATCGCCGCATCTCCGGCACAGATCACACTATGGATCGTCTCCCAAACCATGACGCTGATCGGAGTCGGCGCGTCGCTCGGAATCCGGGTACGCCACGTGAAGTTGCACGGCGCGATGTACCATGATTGCGCGACGAACCGCATCCTGGCCGAGGCCGCGCTCCGTGCCATTGGCCAATTGCCCCCGGGGCTGCGTCTGGTCGGGCCGCCGAGTTGCGCGCTGTCTGAGCTCGCCTCGAAAGCCGGCATCCCTTACACGGCGGAGGGTTTCGCCGATCGGCGGTATTCCGCATCGGGGATGTTGGTACCTCGGAATCGGCCCGATGCGACAATCGATGATCCGCAGGAATCGGCCTCACAGGCATTGAGATTGGCTCAATCCGGTACTTATCAAACATTGTGTATCCACGCCGACCACGACGGCTCGTTGGAACGGCTCCGCGCTGTGAGAACCACTTTGGAACGACATGGAATCCCCATCCAAGCGCCCTGATCCGCGCGCGCTCACCGGCGCCGTGTTTCTGATGGCTACATCGGCGATCGGACCCGGATTCTTAACGCAAACCACCGTATTCACCCAACAACTCGGAGCTGCGTTCGGATTCGCGATCCTGGTGAGCATCGCCTTGGACATCGGCGCGCAGCTCAACGTATGGCACGTACTGATCGAGAAAGGCAAACGGGCGCAAGACGTTGCTCAGGAGGTGATCCGCGGCGCGGGAGTGGCGTTGGCGGTGATGGTGGTATTCGGCGGATTCGCGTTCAATATCGGAAATCTGTCCGGCGCCGGACTCGGAATCCAGTCCATCACCGGCCTTTCCGTACAATGGGGAGCGGTTTTAAGTGCGGCGCTGGCCGTGGCGCTCTTCCTCAAACCCGGATTTCGCAGCCTGCTCGACCGGCTCATCCCGATCTTGGGCATCGCCATGATTTCGATGACGGGGTACATCCTGTTCACCTCCCCTCCCCCTATGGCTGACGTGCTCACGCAACTCGTTTGGCCCGAGCGCATCGACGCATTCGCCATCCTAACCATCGTCGGCGGAACCGTGGGTGGTTACATCAGTTTTTCAGGGGCTCATCGGCTGTTGGATGCGGGATTCTCAGGCGGCGGTCATCGGAAGGAAGTCGGACGTAGCGCGGTTCAGGCCATCGGCGTAGCCGCGGTAATGCGCTTCGTGCTCTTTTTGGCGGTGCTTGGGGTGATCGGAGCCGGAGGCGTGCTGGATGCGGCGAATCCGGCCGCCAGCGCGTTCGAGCAAGGCGCGGGGCGCTGGGGGCGATACCTGTTCGGCTTCGTGATGTGGGCCGCGGCGATGACGAGCGTCATCGGATCGGCGTACACGAGCATCAGCTTCGTGAAAACCTGGCATCCCTCCATCCAAACCAATGAAGGATGGTGGATTTCCGGATTCATCTGCGTGTCGCTGGGCGTGTTGGTGAGCGTGGGTCGCCCCGTGGAACTGCTGGTCTGGGCGGGCACCATCAACGGCTTCATCCTGCCGTTCGGATTGGGATTGCTGTTATGGGCGGGAAGAGAGCGGCTAGGGAAAGTGGCGGGTCCGTTGGGATGGATCACCGTAGCGTCGACCTTGGCACTGGGAATACGGGCGCTGATCTGAGCCCAAATCGTTCCGGAAAAAATCTGTGGAATCTGTGCACGAAAGGGCCTTTTAAAGCCTCAATACCGGCGCCGACGTTACGGATTCAGCGTTTTGAACGAATAAAGGGCAACTTGCGGACAGAACAACTTTATTAATGCCAAAATCGAACCTTCCTCCCTGAATCACCCTTGTTCTTGACACACAAATCGCTATTTCTACCACTGTCATATTTCCGAGAAGTATATTCAACTTGCGGACAGCATAACTTCACTCCCAACATTAAACCCCCATAAAAAAGCCCGGCATGCCGGGCTTGGCGGAGAGAGAGGGATTCGAACCCTCGGTACCAGTTTTGCCAGTACAACATCTTAGCAGGATGCCGCTTTCGTCCACTCAGCCATCTCTCCGTTGGACGCTAAAGATACAGACTATTCCCCTTTGTTTCCATCCTCATCGAGCACATAAATCTGAGCCAGGTTCCGGCCCTCTTGCGCGTAGTCCAATCCGTAGCCCAAGACGAACAATGTCGGGATTTCGAAGCCCACGTAATCTAGCGTCACATCGAATTTCATGGCTCCGGGTTTGTGAAGCAGGGTCGCGATCTTCACCGACGCCGGATTCTTATGCTTCATGATGTTCAGGATGTAGCTCATCGACAGGCCGGTGTCGACGATGTCTTCGACGATGATGACGTGGCGGCCTTCGATCGCCGCGTCAAGGTCTTTTCGTTCGGTCACTTTGCCTGAAGAGACTTTCTCATCGCCGTAAGAGCTGAGTTTGAAGAAGTCGACTTCGCAGGGTATGGAAACGTAGCGCATGAGGTCGGCCAAGAAAATGAACGCGCCGTTGAGCACTCCGATGAAAATGGGACGTTTGTCGGCGTAATCTTCATCGATCTGCTTCCCGAGTTCGAAATTCCTGTTTTCGATCTGCTCTTTGGTGATGAAGAGCCTGAATCGCTCGTTGTTGCAGATCACATGTTCGGGAAGGTAAAGGCTCATCTCTGTCCGTGGCTTGGTTGGCTAAAAATACGCCGGGATGCACTCATATCAGAAATACTTTGTTTTTGGTGCTCGGAATGGCGCAGAAACTCTTGCTGACGAGGATTTGGGAGTCTGATTTGACCGCTGCGATGTTGCCGTCGTGGCTAAGGATGACAAACGCGGCGAGGCGCAGGTGAGCCGGCCACTTGGCGTTGGTCATGAGGTCGGAGATCTTCTTCCCGTCGAGGCGGTCACCGGCTTGCCATGTGCGGATGAGCGGGTGAATCCCTAGCCGGTCGGCGTCCAGGGCTACACCACCCGACGCCGCATGCCGGGTGAGTTCCGGCGCTTTCCCGACGCTTGGCAAGCTCCATCCTTCCCGTTCACGGATGAACGGACCGATCTTTTTTCCGGTCTGCCAGCGCCGCGAACCGGTCAGAGCCGTCGCCTCCTCATCACTCACATTCACGCCACGCCCCCTCGCGAAGCGGCAGACCGCGGCCTTGGCCACTTCCGAATCCCCACAAAGGAAGAGCGAGTCTTTCACCATCACGCCTTCGGTATGTCGACTCAGCAACCGATCCAAATCCCGCGCATACGCCAGCGACGCTTCGCCCAAGGCCAGGAGTTTCGATTTGTCCAAGTGCGGAAGAATGTCGTGGCGCACATGGTTGCGCAGATACTTCCGGTCGGCATTACTGGCATCCTCACGCCATTCCAATTCGTGGATGCGCGCATACTCGATCAATTCGGATTGCGGTGTCGATAACAACGGACGCACAATCCGCCCGCGTTGAGGTAGCATTCCATGGCAGGCATCGAGCCGTGCGCCTCTGAGCAGTTTCAAGACGATGGTTTCGACCTGATCGTCTTGATGATGCGCCAGAACAATGCACGAGGCTCCGATTTCGATCCTCACTTCTTCAAAAAAATCGTATCGATGTTTTCTGGATTCATCCTGCCGGTTTCCGGATTCGATGTTCGGATGGCTCACTCTCACCGGCCACCCGAGATCCTGCGCCAGGCGGCGGACCAACGCCTCATCGGCATCCGATTCCTCGCCACGAAAACCGTAGTTCACATGTGCCACCACGCCACGAATTCCGGCCGAATGCAGCATGTGCAGCAAAACGACGGAATCGAGTCCGCCGCTTACCGCGACCACGACGGGTTCAGACGGGTTCGGCAGTCCGGTCAATGCGAACATCCTGGTGAGTGAAAATGAGCGGGCGCAGCTGCTCCGTGATTACGACAAGATGCCCATTGTCGTCAACTCCGACAGGTTTCACAAGATCAGGTTGAGGAATATTGTCGATCCTGATCTGGCACCAAGAACCCATTCCGATCACCTGAGTCTGAATATCGGCTTTCAGCTTGTCGTCGTGGCGTTCCCATTGGGAATATCGGAACTGGAACGAGCGCATCACCCCGGCGAGAACTTTTTCTCTGGACACCTTCAGCGATGAATTCAACGCGATGGAGGTCGCGAGATAGCGCACTTCTTCCGGGAATTCGGTCTGATTCACGTTCAGACCGATGCCTACCACCACTCGAATCAGGTTCGAGCCTTTGAACACGGTTTCGACGAGGATACCGGCGATCTTCTTGTTGGAGACAAGAACGTCGTTCGGCCACTTGATCTTCACATCGGCGAGATCGAGCGCCCTCAACGTATCGACCACCGCCAGAGCGGCGACCTGCTTCAACAGACAGATTCCGGTGGAACGGGACGGAGTGAGGATGATGCTGAAGGTGAGATTCTGAGCGGGGGCGCTGGTCCATCGGCGCTGATATTGGCCTCGGCCCGAAGACTGGTGATCGGCTAGAACCACCATGCCGTGGGCGATTTTGTCCTGCGCCAGATGTTTCGCGAGTGAATTCGTGGAATCCGTCTCGGGCTCATAGAGCAACGGGACACCGAATGGGTCGGATAGGACGAAAGAATGATAATCGGAAACAGAAAAGGACATGAGTAAGGATAAAAAAAAAGCCGCTCTGATGCACAGAACGGCTTTGGCGTCTCAAACAAACGACAGGTCTCTCAGGCCTCGATTTTAACGAGGGAATCTTCTGTACCGAACTCATTGGCGACATAAGCGTCGGCGGCGTCGTCGTTCGCCCATGTGCTGTTGTCGATGAAGTAGCGGAATTTGGTTTCAGCGCCGGGCTCAAGACGGATCGTCGTCTCCCATACGCCGTTCTTTTTCGCCAGTTTGTTGGCGGTGGGGTCCCACGCGTTGAAATCGCCGACCAAGGCGACTTCTTTTTGCGCCCATTCTGCCGGGATCTGGAAAGTGACTTTGCAGACCGTACGTTTTGGGGTGAACTGTTTGGTAATCATGATTTGCCTCTTTTAGCTTTAAATCCTTAAGGAAACATCCCTTAAATGGACAATTTGAAGATAGCGATTTAATTATTAATACACAAACCGGCTTAATGGTTATTTAATGTGATGATATTTCGCCAATACTTAAATTTATTAGTGCAAAAATGATCGCCACCTTTTTTGCATAGCCATGGTACCGTTTCCAGCGTTAGTTTTTAATCTATTCGAGCTGAACGGGAAAGAAAATTTTCCGGTTTTAGCTTAATATTTTAAAGCTATTTGAGCAATTGCGCCGCTTTCCGTTTCATCTCCTCGCAAGATCGACTCCTGAGGCGCGCCTTCACGTCGGGTATCGATGTCGACGACATACTCAAGTCGCGGATGCCAAGGCCGATGAGGTACTCTGACGCGTCGGGATCAGCAGCCAACTCGCCGCATACGGAAATGGGGATGCCTTTTCGATCGGCCGCATCCACAGTCATCTTGATGAGTCGGTACACGGCGGGATGATGATGCTGATACAGTTCGGATATCATCGGGTTGCCGCGATCCACAGCCAGGGTGTACTGGGTGAGATCGTTGGTGCCGATGCTGAAAAAATCAGCGATGTCCGCGAATTCATCCGCTTGCAGAGCTACGGCGGGTACTTCCACCATGATGCCCACCGGAATGTCGGGGTCGATCGGTTTTCCAGCGATCAACCGTTCCTGTTGGATGCGATCCACTTCCAGCCGTAATTGACTGACTTCATCCAACAAAGTGACCATCGGAGCCATGATCCGGATTCGTCCGGGGTATTCGCCCGCGGCGCCGAGAATCGCGCGCAATTGTTCTCTAAGCAACTCTTTCCGATCCAGAAGAATTCGGATTCCCCTCCATCCCAGAAACGGATTGGCTTCGGTTTCCCGAAGGTCGGTGATCTTATCGCCACCCACATCGAACAGGCGGATGGTGACAGGATGGTTTCCGCAAGCTTGGGCCGCGTGCTCGTAAAACTCCTGCTGGGAGGCGATGGTGCCGAGCTGCACATCCATGAAAAATGATTCGGTGCGCAGCAATCCGATTCCCAACGCCCCGTATTCGGCGATATGCGGCAATTCCGATTCGAATTCGATGTTCGCCCGAAGAGTGATTTCCACTCCGCAGGTGGTGATGGTGGGTTGGGAGGCCTCGGAAAGCGCCTCCGTTCTGCGCCGATCCAACGCGACACTGCGTATCTCATATTCTGTGACGGTTTCATCGGTCGGATTCAGAATCAGTTCTCCCGAGATCGCGTCGACGATGGCTTGGGAGCCCTGACTGGCCATGGAAAAGGCACCTCGGCATGCGATGAGCTTGGGAATGGACATCGATCGGGCGATGATAGACGCGTGTGAGGTGAGTCCGCCGGCGTGAAGCACGATGGCTTTGAGTCCGAGTCGCGACAATTCGACCACTTCGGTTGGCGTGAGGTCATCAGCGACAAGGATGGTACCGGAAAGTGGGGTGTGGGTGCGTGAGAAGTGTTGAAGACGGTAGAGGATGCGGTCGCGCACATCCGTGATGTCATTGATCCGTTCTTTGAAAAACCCGTTGCCGGTATCGCGAAGACGCTTCAGATAGGTCTCGAATGTGGAAAACACCGCCGTATCCACCGATTTGAGATCTTTACGGATTCGGTTCTCCACTTTCCTACGCAGGTCGGGGTCGCGAAGCATCTGTATGTGGGTCTCGATGATGCCGACCGATTCGGCACCCATTTCCGTTTCCGCCAGACTGGCGATTTGAGACAATTCCTTTTCCACGAGTTCGAGCGATTGAGCGAATCGTTGAACATGATCTTCGCAATCTTCAGGTTTCAAACTCTTTTCTTCCACTTCGAAACGCTTCCTGCGGTACAGATGCACTGTTCCGATCGTGATGCCGGGCGAGGCCGAAACTCCGCCTATTCGATGCTCCTCACTCATTGAACCCCGCGTTGAACAGTGTGAGAACCGCTTGCATGGCCGCATCCTCATCCGGACCATCGAACTCGAGCTCCATTTCAGCGCCCTGTTCGGCGGCGAGGGTCATCACCCCCAGGATGCTTTTGCCGTTGATCTTGTATCCGTACATATTGATATGGAATTCACAAGCGAATTTCGACACGGTCTGAACCAGCATGGCTGCGGGTCGGGTGTGGATGCCCGCGGGGTTCGAAACAGTGACGGTAACGGATTTCATGGCAATGAAAATACAGACTAATGCGTCGTTTTTTTATCTTTGACCATGTCAGTTACCAAAGAGGATGTGCGCTACATCGCCAACTTAGCGCGTCTAAACCTGAAGGATGAGGAAATCGGGAATGTTCAGCATGATATGAACCGGATTCTGTCTTACATGGACCAACTCAACCTGGTGGATACCTCGTCTGTGGAACCGCTCGAGCATGTGTATGAGCCTACCACGGCCTATCGGCCGGATGTGGCCAAAGAGCCGCTTCCGCACGAGGATGCGCTTCGCAACGCACCCGATGCCGACTCAGATTATTTCCGCGTTCCGAGGGTGATCGAATGAGTTCCTCCAAGCGCCACGCATTATGTATCGCCTTTCTGCTTCTGCTTCCGGCGATCCTGATTCCAGAGACCCTTTTCCAGGGCAAGCAGATGGCGCAATCCGACATCCTGCAATGGCGTGCAGGTGCCGAATCGCTCCTCGCTCATGAGAAAGAGACGGGCGAACAGGCTTTATGGTCCACAAACATGTTCGGCGGAATGCCGGCGTATGTGATTACGAACATCAAAGCGTATCCGTCGATCGACACCTTGGTGAACCGCCATGGGCGCTTCATTTTCCCCTATGTCTATTATGTGATCCTGCTGATCGGAGCGTATGTGTTTTTCCTGAGCTTGGGGGCGAGTCCGCTGGCGGCCACGTTCGGAGCGGTGATCGTGGGTTTTTCGACGTACATCCCCATCATCATCGGAGCCGGACATAACACGAAATTCTACGCTTATGTGTGGACACCGTGGATGCTCACCGGTTTCAGGATGTTGCTTCAAGGCCGATTACTCACCGGATTCGGACTGTTCACCTTCTTCCTGAGCCTGCAAGTGCGCTCGGGTCACCCGCAAGTCACGTATTATTTCCTGTTCATCCTGGCGATCTGGTGGCTCACCGAATTGGTCGTAGCGTATCGCGAAAACCGGCTGAAACCCATCCTGACGCAAACCGGACTCATGGTCACCGCGGCGCTGATCGTGATTGTCAGTGTTCTTCCGCAGTATTGGGCATTGGTGGAATACTCGCCTTACAGCATCCGTGGCGGATCGGAATTGGCCGCAGGAACTGGATTGAATCAGAATTACGCCTTCGTCTGGTCTCAAGGTTGGGGCGAATTGCTCACCTTGCTGGTGCCGAATCTGTACGGAGGTGGGGAAAACTATTGGGGACCCAAGCCTGTGACGAGCGGTCCGCACTATTTCGGAGCGCTCACTGCCCTGTTTTTGGCACTTTCGCTTTTAGGTAAGAAAGACCGCTTGGACAAGGTGTTTTTCGGTGCCGGCTTGATGGGCGTCGCTTTTTCCTTGGGTAATCATTTCTCATTGTTGAATGATGCCATGTTCGCCTGGTTTCCGGGCTTCAACAAATTCAGAACGCCGGAAATGTGGCTCATGATGAGTGTTGTGGCGTTTTCTGTGCCAGTGGTGCGGGCGTTCGACAAGACACATTCGCTGAAGTCGGTAGCCATAGCAGGTGGCGGACTTTTGGCTTTCGGCATAGTGCTTCTTCTCAGTTTCGGAAAACTTACCGGGTTTGAAAAAGCCGGTGAGCGTCGGCAGTTCATCGAGAGAGTGGCCCAGGAGAACAATGTGGCCATGGATGATCCGCGAGTGGCACAAACCGTGAACAATTTCATGGTGAAAGTGAAGCAAGAGCGTGAAGGCGCGGCCACTTCGGATCTGCTCCGGTACTTGGTGATTCTCGGAATCGGGTCGGCCACGTTGTGGATGGTGAGTCGCAAGAAGGTGAAGACGGAGCATGCCTTGATGGGATTGATCGTGGTCGCCGCGTTCGACATGATATCGGCAGGCAAGCGATATATCCCGGAATACGCGTTTCAAGAACGGGTGGGTGATGTGGGAGCCTTGATGGAGGCGAACCGCAGACCGGTGGATACCTGGCTTCAGGAGAATCTGAAGACGGAAGACGGATGGTCGTATCGGGCGTTGCCTTTGGCCGATAATGCGTTCAACAATGCGGTTCCGGCCTATTTTTATCCATCGATCGGCGGATACACCGGCGCCAAACTGGGAGTGTTCCAGGATGTGGTCGACAAAGCGATGTTCTCGGGTGCGGCTGGAGTGAACATCGGAATTTTGAACATCCTGAATGTGAAATATGTGACCTTGGGGTATCCGGGCCAGATACCGGGATTCCGGCAGGTCGCGGCGTTCGAGCCTCAATCCTATGTGTTCGAGAACGAAACGGTGTTGCCCAAGGCCTGGTTCGCCGATTCGGTAGTCACCGTGTCTACGCCGCAGGCCGCGATCGACGCGTTGAACACGGTCTTAGGCGATGGCAGGGGGCTTGCCGTGGTCGAAACCGATTCCGAAATCGTAGCCTCTTCCGCAGCAGGAAGTGTGAGAGTGACCGAGTACGGCGCGCACCGCATTCGGCTGAGCACTGAATCTGCCGAGGCGGGGTTCCTCGTCCTTAGCGAAATCTATTACCCCGCCGGGTGGACGGCCACCCTGGACGGCGCGGAAATTCCCATCCACAAAACGAATTACCTGCTGCGCGGGTTGGAAATCCCCGCAGGGGCGCACGATGTGGAATTGACATTCGCGCCAAGCTGGCTGGCCGGAGCGAAAACCGCGGCGCTGGGCGCGCATGTGTTGATCTTGATTCTGGTTTTAGGTGCCGGAATCGTGGAAATCAGAAATGGAAGAGCGGCGTAAGGTCCTCATCATCACGTATTACTGGCCACCTGCCGGTGGCATCACGGTGTTGAGATGTCTCAAACTCGCGAAATATTTACGCGAGTTCGGTTGGGAACCAGTCATTTACACGGCATCTAACGCCCAGTATCCATATTTGGATCCCGGAAACGTGAAAGACATCCCTGAGGGCGTCACTGTGCTTTCCCGACCCATCTTCGAACCGCTTCATCTGTTTAAAAAATTATCGGGTCGAAAAACCTCGGATCCGCTCACGAACATGGTGCATGTGCGCGACAAGAAAGCGAGTTTCGCCGATCGTTTCGGTATTTGGGTGCGTGCCAACTTTTTCATTCCGGATGCACGGGCCTTTTGGATTCGTCCTTCCGTGAACTATCTCACCCGTTATCTGAAATCGAATCCGGTGGATGCGATTTTTTCCGACGGACCTCCGCACACCAATACCGCCATCGCATGCGAGATAAGAAAACGCACCGGTATTCCTTGGCTTGCGGATTTCCAAGATCCTTGGACCCAAGTCGACTATTATCCTCTTTTAGGAATCAAAGGTCGCGCCGACCGCAAGCATCGTCAGATGGAACAGGATGTGTTTCGGACAGCGGATGCGATCACGATCGCGAGTCCGTCTTGGAAAACCGATTTGGAATCGATCGGCGCCAAACATGTCGATGTGCTTTACTATGGCTACGATGAGGCGGATTTTGCGGATATCATCCCGGAAGTTCAATCCAAGTTCACAATCGTGCATACCGGCTTGATGGGATCGGATCGATGCCCTGATCCGCTGATCACTGCGCTTTCCGAATGGAACCGGGAAGAACCGGGGATCTTGAAAAAGATCCGTGTGCTTCAATATGGCGAGACCGATTATTCGGTGAAGAAAGGATTCGCGGATGCCAGGATAACCGAAGTCTTGGAGCTTGGGGGCTTGGTGAGTCGGAAAACCGCGCTAAGGGCGTTGTGTTCAGCCGGACTCTTGTTGCTTCCACTGAATAAGGCGGCGAATGCGAAAGGACGCATGCCGGGGAAATTCTACGAATATCTGCGGGCGAAGCGACCCATATTGGCGCTGGGTCCGGTAGACAGCGATGTTTCGGCGATCTTGAACGAAACCGAACACGGACGCATGGTCGAGTATTCGGATGTGGCTGGAACCAAGCGCTTCATACAAGACTCATTCAAGGCTTGGGAGCGTGGCGACAGCTTCAACGCGTCGGATTCCATCGCGAGGTTTTCCAACCTCGAATTGACAGGGAACGTGGCGGGGATTTTGGATAGAATCGTGTCACCATGAAGATTCTGGCTTATTTCGATCGCGACAACGGCCGTGATGTTGAACTATCATTGCCAGTACTCTACATGGCCGAGCGTTATTACGGCGCAACCGTCGATTTCGCATTTTCTTACGACACCGATGCGATTCGACGAAATCAACCTGATTTGGTATTTCTGCCAAATACCGTGGGATCTAATGAATACATCGCCGCTGCCAAGTACGCCTTTGAAAATGGAATCAAAGTGTTCGCATTGATGTCGGAGGGCGATGTGCGCACGGATGGAACATTCAACTATTGGGGGCTCAACACAGAACGCATCCTCTATCAGGAACGCCTATGCATCTGGTCGGAACGAGTGATGGAGTTCTTCAGAAAAGTTGAACCGCAACATTCGGATAAATTCGTGCTGACTGGCCACACTGGTTTTGACCGCTACAAAGTCTATGAATTTCCATCCAAGAAAGAAGTTCTTACCCCTTCCCAACTCGGGTTTGATGCGGTCGTCGGTTACGCCGGATGGGGATTCGGCAAACTGAGTTACCCGCAAGGACGTTTCGAAATGCTCTCTTTTTTCAAAGGAGATGAAGCTAAAATGGCTCAAGTTGAGGCACTCCGACTCACCGTGGAATCGATCCTTCGGGATGCCATCGAATCGAATCCGGAGATTCTCTTCATTTTGAAGCAACATCCGAATGAGAGTCCGCCGACAGGCACGGCTCCCGTTGTCAATGAGATTTACGCGTTGAGAAATTACCCGAATGTGCGTTACGAGGGTGTGGATACTCCGATCACCACGTTGATCAACATCAGCGATGTATGGTTGTCGTTCGAATCAACCACAGCTGTCGAATCATGGGCATTGAACAAACCAAGTATCCTGTTATATCCCGATCCGACATTCAGCCCAAACATCAGAAACAAGGGATTGGATGTTGCGCAATTGACGGCATCGAACGCGACGCAACTCAACGCTTATTTGAAGGAATGGACCCAAAAAGGCCATTTCGTTGACTTTCAAACGGAAGAGAAGCGATTGAAACGTGAGGAGATCATCAAAAACACGGTCGGATTCGATGACGGGATGAATCACGTGCGGGCAGGAATGGAATTGGGCAACATCTTGAAAAGCCTTCCGTCCGGCATCAAAACCAAACCTCCGATTGTTCCATGGTTTTTTCTGCTATGGATTCTCATCCGGTTAGGTCGCTTCTTTTATCAACCTGAAGTCTATGACATTTTTCAAAAGACCCGGAAATTCAAATGGGTATTTGAGCAATATGACCTGAAAAACGTGCATACCTTACGCAAGCGCTATTATTCGTACTTAGATGCCTTTCATGCGTCGAACGGAATTCCTGAAAACATACATCATGCCCAATCTTAATCAAGCGTCTATCCTCATCACCGGCGGTACCGGCTCGTTTGGCAAACAGTTCATCGCCACGGTACTCGAGCGCTGGCCCGAGGTCAAGCGCATTGTTGTTTTTTCGCGCGATGAGCTCAAGCAGTTCGAGATGGAGCAGACGTATCCGCGCGACAAATACAAAAACCTTCGCTTTTTCATCGGGGATGTTCGCGACCTCGAGCGCATGAAGCGCGCCATGGAAGGCATCGATATCGTGATCCATGCCGCCGCGCTGAAGCAGGTACCCGCCGCCGAGTATAATCCGATGGAATGCATCCGAACGAACATCCTGGGTGCGTCGAATGTGATCGATGCGGCGATGCACGCCGGTGTGAAGCAGGTGGTGGCGCTGTCGACCGACAAAGCCGCCGCCCCCATCAACCTGTATGGCGCCACCAAACTCTGCAGCGACAAGCTCTTCACCGCGGCGAATTACTCGCGCGGCAAGCGGGATCTCAGACTCTCCGTGGTGCGTTATGGCAATGTGCTGGGAAGCCGCGGATCCGTGGTTCCGTTCTTCCTCGAGCATCGCAAAAAAGGCTTTCTCCCCATCACCGATTCGCGCATGACGCGCTTCAACATCACACTTCAAGAAGGAGTGGACCTGGTCCTCACTTCATTGGATGAGATGTGGGGCGGGGAAATCTTCGTGCCGAAGATCCCATCCTATCGCATCACCGATGTGGCGGAAGCGGTGGCTCCGGGCATCGAACTTCGCGAAATCGGCATCCGTCCGGGCGAAAAACTCCATGAGGAGATGATCACGGAAACCGATTCGCTGAGCACTCTTGAATTCAAAGACTATTTCGTGATCCTGCCCACGCTTCCGGTGTGGAATCCGGACGAGCTCGCCGCGCAAAAAGGTGGTAAAAAAGTGCCGTTCGGCTTCAAATACAGTTCCGACACGAACACCCAATGGGTTGAAACTGATGAGATCCGTGAATTGATCGTGAGCCACGTCGACCAGACCTTCAAACCCGGCATATGACACGCATCCCCTACGGCAGACAGAACATCACGGAAGATGACATCCTTGCGGTGAGTGAGATTCTGCGGTCGGATTTCCTGACACAAGGACCCACTGTCGCCGCATTTGAAGAAGCTTTTGCAAAATACATAGGTGCCAAGTACGCGGTGGCCTGCAGCAACGGAACCGCCGCGCTTCATCTGTGTACGATGGCTTTGGGCGTAGGTCCGGGCACGAAAGTCATCACCACGCCCATCACCTTTGTGGCCAGTGCGAACTGCGTGAAATACTGTGGCGGGGATGTGGAATTCGTCGACATTGACCGCGAGACCTATCTGCTGGACATCCATTCCGTCCGGAAAAAGCTGGAATCAGCCCCGAAAGGAACCTACTCAGGTGTGATTCCGGTGGATTTCGCCGGTCGGCCCGTGGACCTTCCCGAGTGGCGCAAACTGGCCGATGAATTCGGATTGTGGATCATCGAAGATGCATGCCACGCCCCAGGCGGGTTCGGTCCCACCTGGCGATGCGGCGACGGACAATTCGCAGACCTCGCCATCTTCAGCTTCCATCCCGTAAAACACATCGCCTGCGGAGAAGGCGGCATGGTGACCACCAACGACCCCGCGCTCTACGAGAAACTCCGAAATCTGCGCACGCATGGCATCCAGCAAGTTCCGGAAAAACGTCTGCACAACCACGGCGTCTGGTACTACGAAATGCAGGAGCTTGGCTATAATTACCGGCTCACCGACATGCAGGCCGCGCTTGGCTTGTCCCAATTACGACGGGCCGAAGACGGCCTCCGACGCCGCGTTGACATCGCCCGCAAGTACGCCGACGCCCTTCCCTTCGCGCCGTCTCCCGTGGTCGGACACGCCTATCACCTCTTTGTGATCGAGCACGATCACCGCGACGCTCTCATCCTTTACTTGCGCGAGCATGACATCTTCACTCAAGTGCATTACATCCCCGCGCATCTCATGCCTTATTACGCCGACCAAGGCAACAAACCCGGCGATTTCCCTCATGCCGAGCACTATTATTCGCGCTGCCTCAGCTTGCCGATGTACCCGTCGCTCACCGATGAGCAGCAGAACTTCGTGATCGACAAAATCCTCTCGTTCAAGCCTTGATGAAAACCCAACAAATCGATTTCTGGAGCGGCGAATTCGGTCGTGAGTATACCGACCGTAATACCTACACTCCCGAGAGCTGGGACCAGTTCTATATCCGCAATTACGGCGTCACCAAGTTGGAAATGAACGCCGACGCTCTAAAAGATCTTCCCAAAGAAGCCCGCATCCTCGAAGTGGGCTGCAACATCGGCCTTCAACTAATTGGTTTTCAACGCATGGGGTTCACTAATCTCTATGGTGTAGAATTGCAGCAGTACGCGGTCGAAAAAGCGAAATCCATCACCACCGGCATACAGATCATCCAAGGCTCCGGCTTCGACCTTCCGTTCAAAGACGGATTCTTCGACCTGGTGTGCACCAACGGCGTGCTGATCCATATCGCTCCCGAGCATCATCAGTCGTTCATGGCTGAAATCGTGCGATGCTCACGGAAATTCGTGATGGGGTATGAATATCACGCTCCCGAACTCACGCAGATCTCCTATCGCGGACACGATGGCTTCCTGTGGAAAACGGACTTCGCCAAACGCTACATGTCCCTTTTTCCGGAACTTACCCTCGTGTATGAACGCATCTATCCATACATCCATGTGAAGGAATCGGGCAATCAGGATTCCGTCTTCGTTTTGGAAAAGCGCGGATGAACTCCTTGTGCATCATACCGGCCCGTGGCGGAAGCAAACGCATTCCGCGGAAGAACCTGAAATCATTCCGGGATCGGCCGATCATCGCTTATTCCATTGAAGCCGCGCTGGCCAGTTCCATTTTCCACACGGTGATGGTGAGCACCGACGATTCCGAAATCGCGGATGTGGCACGATCCCTCGGCGCGGAGGTTCCCTTCCTACGCTCCGCCAAGACCGCTGATGATCACGCCACCACCGCCGATGTGCTTCTGGAAGTCCTGGCGAGTTACGAACAGCTCGGGCAGCGGTTCGACATCGCCTGCAACCTGTATCCCACGTCACCTTTCACGACGGCGGATGATTTGAAGGCGGGATATTCCGCCTTGGTCGGCGGAGCCTTCGACGTCATCCTTCCCGTGGTCGCTTTCAGTTATCCGATTCTGCGATCATTGAAACGGTCCGACGATGGAAAAATCGATCTGAACTGGCCCGAACATCGAAATTCGCGCTCACAGGATCTGCCCAAAGCCTATCACGACGCTGGGCAGTGGGCGTTCTTGAAAACCGCTTCCTTTTTGACCACGAGAACATTGCTCGGTCCGAACACCGGATCTGTGATTCTTCCCGAAAGCCGTGTTCAGGATATCGACACGGAAGACGATTGGGCCATGGCCGAGCTGAAACACCGCATCCTTTTTGGGGAATCCAAGCATGACTAAAGACACCATCAACACCTTGGTGGGCTCCACCACTCAGGAAGTCGGCAACAAGTTGAGCCTGGCCAGACAACTGCGTGCGTCGAGCATCCCCGATACCGAATTACTCGATAATCTCGGAGTGTTTCTCACTCGGCAAGCCTTGTCGAGGATCAACTTCATGCAGGATCTCTATAAGCGAATAGTTCCGGTTCATGGCGTGATCATGGAATTCGGCGTGCGATGGGGACAAAACCTCTCTCTTTTTTCCAACCTCAGAGGCATCCACGAACCGTTCAATCACAATCGGAAAATCATCGGATTCGACACATTCTCCGGATTTCCTTCGGTGTCGAGCGAAGACGGCGAGACCGTTGCCCCGGGCGATTATTCGGTGACGGAAGGTTATGAGAATGAACTCAGCGGCATATTGAATTTCCATGAGCAGAATTCCCCCATCCCGCATAAGAAGAAACATGCCTTGGTGAAGGGCGATGCGACGCTCTCGCTTCCCGCGTATTTGAAAGATCATCCGGAGACGATCATCGCGTTGGCGTATTTCGATTTCGACATCTATGCACCGACCAAAACCTGCCTCGAAGCGATTCTTCCCCACCTCACGAAAGGCTCGGTCTTGGCGTTCGATGAATTGAATTGCCCTGAATTTCCCGGAGAGACCTTGGCCTTGAAGGAAGTCCTTGGCCTGTCGAAGTACGCGATCCGTCGCGAGCCGAACAGTCCGCTCACGTCCTATCTGGTGATCGAGTGATGGATGCGCGCCTGGTTCGTCAGCCTTCGGGATTCTGGCAGGTGCGCGACATCCCCACCGAGGAAGAACTTAGCGCGTATTACGCCGAACGCTATTATCAGCAAGAAAAGTCGAATTACCGTGTGAGTTACCCCGTCGCCGAACTGGATTGGATGCGGATCAAATTATCCCAGAAACAGGCGGCGGTCACATCCCTCATCGGAAAAAAATCCGGTTCCATGATGGATGTGGGCTGCGGAGAAGGATTCGCGATGGCGTATTTCCGGAACGAAGGTTGGACCGTTTCCGGAATGGATTACAGCGACGAGGGTCTGATGCGGATGAACCCGGAACTCATGCCCTTTCTTCAAACCGGGGATGTGTTTCAACTGCTGGATGAGTCGATCATTTCCGGTAAAACCTACGATCTGGTATGGTTGGGGAATGTTCTTGAGCATGTGACCGATCCCATCGGACTGCTGACCTCCTTGAAAAAACTGGTATCGGAAGATGGAATTCTTGTCGTCACCGTTCCGAACGACGGAACGCGGTTGCACGAATTCCTCTATGAGTCCGCACGGATTCCGGAACGCTTCTGGATCGCGATTCCGGATCATATCTCTTATTTCGATGCCGTAAGCCTGCGCCAAACCGCTGAACTGTGCGGATGGAGTTGCGAGCGGATCATCGCTGATTTCCCTATCGATTGGTTCCTCACCCATCCGGGATCGAATTACGTGGCGGATCGGAGTCAGGGTGGCGCGGCGCATCAGGCCCGCATCGAACTCGATCGACTCATGGGCGAAAACAACCCCGATCTGGTGAACGCGTTTTATGAAAGCATGGCGGCGATAGGCATGGGTCGTCAAATCACGGCGTATCTTCGACCAAAGACCACGCCATGAAACGATACGTCTGCATGCCGAATTCCGAGATCCGCGAGGGATTGATGTCCATTTCGGCGATTCAGCCCAAGCATATCGAATCCATCCGCATTTGGCGCAATGAGCAGATGGATGTGCTTCGGCAAGCGCAACCGATTTCACCCGATGAGCAGGTCGCCTATTTCGACCGGATGATCTGGCCCGACATGGATTCGGCGCAACCGAAGCAGATCTTGGTCAGCATTTTCGAAAATGAAACATTCATCGGGTACGGCGGACTCGTGCACATCTCCTGGTCCGACCTCCGTGCCGAAGTGTCGTTTCTGGTCGAAACAAGCCGGATGTCCGATCCAGCCACCGTGGAAAGACTCTTATCCGACTATTTGCGGCTGATCAAAACGTTGGCGTTCCGGGATCTCGGTTTCCGCCGGCTGTCTACCGAGACCTTCGCGCATCGCACCGACATCATTCCATTGCTCGAACGCAACGGATTCGTTCGCGAAGGACGCATGCGCGAGCATGTGCTCGTGAACGGTGTGCCGACCGACTCCCTTATCCACGGATGCTTGGCCCATGATGAGCGCTAACCTCCTCATCTCCTCGGCCGCGGCGAAGGCGCCGCTCGTTCGCGCCGCGATGGATGCCGCCGCGAAGCTCCATCCCGAATTCCGCGTGATCGCCGGCGACCTGAATCCTAACGCGCTCACCAAGCACAACGCGAATGGATTCTGGGCGATGCCTCCCACAAACGACGCGCATCTTCAGGAGCTGATCGACGGATGCGTCCAGCGCGGCATCACGGCCGTCCTCCCGACCCGCGACGGTGAGTTACGCTTCTGGGCCTTGCATAAAGAGACCTTCGCCAAGGCCGGCATCCGCATCATCGTCTCGAAATCCGAGGCCATCGACCGTTGTCTCGACAAAGCGCTCTTCGCGCGGTTCGGAGCCGAGCACGGACTTCCTGTCATTCCCACCTCCACGGCCATCGGCGACATCAACGCGGTTGAATTCGTCGTGAAAGAGCGCTTCGGGGCGGGATCGCGCGCCATCGGCATCCGGCTCGACCGCGACGCCGCCATCGCGCATGCGAGCACCTTGGATCAGCCCATTTTCCAGCCGTTCATCCAAGGCACCGAGCTCAGCATCGACGCCTGGGCCGATGCGAACGGCGTCGTCAAGGGCGTGGTTCTGCGTCGGCGTGACGAGGTTGTGAATGGCGAATCGCGCATCACCACGACGTTTCGCGATGCCGCGCTCGAAGCCCAAGCCAAGCGCTGGATCGAGGCCTATGGCGTGAGCGGACCCGTCGTGATGCAAGTCTTGCTGAATGCCTCCGGCGCCGCGCACATCATCGAACTCAACGCGCGGTTCGGCGGCGCATCCACCGCGTCCATCCATGTCGGACTCGATTCCTTGTACTGGAGTCTGCTCGAAGGCAGCGATGCGGATGTGTCGCAGCATCCGTTCATCCGTTCGAAAACCGATATCCGGCAAATCCGAACCGCCACCGACATCCACATCCACATCCATGGTTCTGATTTTTGATCTCGACGACACGCTCTACGACGAGCGCACCTATGTCGAAAGCGGATTCCGTGCCGTCGCCCGATGGGGAAAAGACCGTTTCGGATGGGATACTGATGTCTCTTATGCCAAGATGATTTCTGTGCTGGATGCGGAAGGACGCGGCGCCGTGTTCAACCGCTGGCTGGAGGCACACGGGGTAAAGAGCAAATCCGTAATTCAGGAATGTGTGCGCATCTACCGTCACCACAAACCCGATATTTCGGTGTCTGATTCCGTTAAACGTCTTCTCTTTTCCCTTCCTACTTCCTACTTATACCTTCTCACAGACGGCCACAAAATCGTGCAGGCCAACAAGATAGCCGCATTGGGCATCGCACCGATGTTTCGTCATTGCTACATCACGCACCGATATGGCGTTGCCAGCGCGAAGCCGTCTCTGCGCTGTTTCGAGCTCATCATGGCGCGTGAGAAGTGCGCCTGGAGCGATATGGCCTACATCGGCGACAACCCTGCGAAAGACTTCGTGAGTCTGAATGCCGTCGGTGCGCATACCATCCGCGTAAAAACCGGAATACACAAAGATGCGGTCGCGAAACCCGGTTACGAGGCACGGCACATGATCGCCGACCTCCATCATCTGCACTCGATAATCGCTATTTTGCGTCCATGAAACCCACGCCGTTCATCATCGCCGAAATGTCGGGCAACCACAACCAGTCGCTCGAGCGTGCCATCGCCATTGTGGATGCCGCCGCCGACGCCGGTGCCCATGCCATCAAACTCCAGACATACACCGCCGACACGATGACCCTTCCAGGAGTTCATCGCATCATCGACGAAGACTCGCTCTGGAAAGGCAAAGAACTTTACGACTTGTACACCGAGGCGTACACCCGATGGGAATGGCATAAGCCGCTTTTCGATCACGCGAAAAAGCGCGGAATCGTGGCCTTCAGTTCCCCCTTCGATGCCACCGCGGTCGATTTTTTGGAAACGTTGGATGTACCCATGTACAAGATCGCATCCTTCGAAAACACGGATTGGCCCTTGCTGAAGAAAGTGGCGAAGACCGGAAAACCGGTGATCATGTCCACCGGAGCGTCCACCTTGGCGGATATCGACGATGCCGTCCGCGTGCTTCGCGCCAACGGCTGCACCGATCTCACCTTGCTCAAGTGCACGAGCACGTATCCGGCCACGCCCGAGAATACGAACTTGGCCACCATCCCTCATCTCAAAGCTCTTTTCGGATGCGAGGTCGGTTTGTCGGACCATACCATGGGCATCGGCGTGTCGGTGGCGGCGATCGCTTATGGCGCCACGGTCATTGAGAAACACCTGACTCTTTCGCGTGCGGAAGGCGGCGTGGACAGCGCATTTTCTATGGAACCGCACGAGTTGGCGGCGTTGGTCACTGAAACCGACCGCGCCTACAAAGCGATGGGATCCGTGTTTTTCGGCATCCTTCCCGATGAGAAAAAGAGCGTAAAGCACAAACGCTCCATTTACGTGTGCAAAGATATCCGCGCCGGAGAACCGCTCACTGCGGAAAATCTGCAGGTGATTCGTCCGGCCGACGGATTGCTTCCCCGTTATTACGAAGACGTACTCGGTCGCACGGCCAGCGCTGACCTCAAAGCGGGAACGCCTTTGAGCTGGTCGCACGTCTCCTGACCATGGGACTCATCCTCCGCCAAGGATCTTGGAACACCGGACTCTCATATATCGGAGTGGCGGTCGGAGTGTTGAATCTCATATTCCTGTATCCGTTCTTTTTTCAGACCGATGAGATCGGCCTGATCCGCATCCTCACAAGCGTGTCGCTGTTGTTCGCACATGTGGCCTCTTTGGGTAACGGAAGCATCTTCATCCGCTTCTTTCCCCATTTCAAGACCGAAGACAAGCGCCATCAAGGGTTTGTAGGCGCGATCTGGAGTTATGCCGCGTTCGGATTCATCGTGGCCACCGCCTTGTATTTCATCTTACGCCCGTTCATCCTGGCTAAGTATTCGGAATCGGCCTCACTGTTCCTCGAGTACGACCTGGTCCTCATCCCTTTGGCCCTGTTCACCATCCTGTTCAATCTGGCGGAAGTGATGGATCGATCCGTTTTCCACACGGTTTTCACCTTGTTCGTGCGTGAAGTGGCGGTTCGCCTGCTCACCACGGCCGGAATCCTTGGTGTGGCGTTCGGGGGATGGAGTTTCGACGAGTTCATCGCCTATTATGTCGGCATCCATGCACTCACTGCCGGTATCGTGCTGATTCGCACCGCGATGCGAGGCGAATTCAAATGGACGCTCGATTCCGGATTCTTCGACGCACGGAAACGATCCGTGCTCATCCGTTACGGCGCCGCCACCTTTTTCAGCGGCATCACCACCTTCATCGTTCAAAGTGTGGATTCGCTCATGCTTGGGGCCTATGTAAGTCTGGATGCGGTCGGCATTTACACCATCGCTTTTTTCATGGGAAGCGTGATCGCCATGCCTGCTCGCGGAATCAGCCGCATCGCCACACCGGTCGTTGCCGATTCGTGGAAACGCAACGACCTGGCCCGCATCGAAGCCGTGTACCGATCTTCGTCGTGGCTGAATTTCCTGTCAGGTGGGGTTTTCTTCTCGCTGATCGTCATCAACTTGAATGATATTTATACCATTCTTCCGCCGGTGTATGCCAGCGGATTTCTGGTCGCCGTTCTGATCGGACTGGGTCATTGGGTGGACATGACCGGAGGTCTGAACACCAACATCCTGGGAACATCTCCGAAATACCACCTCGATCTGTATGTGAATGTCGGATTCATCGCCGCATGCATCGGGTTCAACATGCTTCTGATCCCTGAATTCGGTCTTACCGGAGCGGCATTGGCCTCGCTTCTGAGTTACACCTTGGTGAATCTTGTTCGATCCGTGCTTTTGTACCACCGTTACAGGATGAATCCGTTCGGATGGAGATACGCCACCGGCGGCTTCGTGCTTTTGATTTCGGGCGTCGCAGGTTGGTACCTTCCCATGGGCGACCTACCCTTTTATTTCAGCATCCCGCTACGTAGCGGTGTTTTTCTGCTGTCCGCATTGTCGTTAGGCTACCTCACAGGCATCCATCGTCACATCCTCACCGATATCCAACTATGAAACCCTACATCATGGAATCGGGCAGGCGCGGGTTCACGTCCCTTTGCAGTTTTTATTGGGAGATTGACCGTATCTTAAGGGTATGGCAAACCCTACATTCAGCACCCACCTCGGCATGGTCGACATCCTGCCCGGCGAGGTCGAAAAATGGCATTTCATCGAATCCAAGATCCGCGAAATTGCCCGGACCTTCCACTTCCGTGAGATTCGAACCCCGCTTCTTGAAGACACGGGACTGATCGCCCGAGGGGTTGGCAAAACCACGGACATCGTCTCCAAAGAACTCTTCGCCTTCGAGCGAGGCGACGACCGTTACGTTCTCCGCCCCGAAGGCACAGCATCGGTCTGTCGGGCGTACATTCAGCACAACCTGCATCTCAAAGGCGGCGTGCAGAAATTTTTCTACATGGGTCCGATGTTCCGCGCCGAGCGCCCGCAAAAAGGCCGTCAGCGCCAGTTCCATCAGTTCGGCGCCGAGATCATGGGCAGCGCAGATCCCCTCGCCGACGCCGAGATCATCGCCTTCATGGTGGCTTTGTATCGTGGCTTGGGAATCAAAAACACTCGGTTACGCTTGAATTCCGTGGGTGATCCGGAGTCCCGCGAAGCCTATAAGAAAGCGCTCGTCGAGTATTTCCGTCCGAATGTGAACCTGCTCAGCGACATCTCGCAAAAACGTCTCGAAACCAACCCGATGCGCATTCTCGATTCGAAAGAGCCTGAAGACCAGGTTCTGATCGAAAGCGCGCCGATTATCACCGGTTATCTGAACGAAGAAAGCGCCAAGCATTTGCGTCAGGTTCAGAAACACCTCGATCGGCTCGGCATCGAATATGTTGACGATCCGCGCTTGGTCCGAGGCTTGGATTATTACACGCGCACGGCGTTCGAGCTCACCTCACCCGACCTCGGCTCGCAAGACGCCCTCGGCGGCGGCGGCCGGTACGATCTGCTGATCGAGGAATTGGGTGGCCCAGCGACACCGTCCGTCGGCTTCGCCGCCGGTTTGGAACGTCTTCTGATCGCCTGCGACGCGATGAACATCCCACTCGGCACCCAACCCGAACTCGACGTCTATATTGTGACCCGTGGCGATGACGCCAAGAAATGGGCCTTCCGCCATCTCAAACCTCTGCGCGATGCCGGCTTATCGGCGTCCATGGATCTCGCCAACCGCTCCATGAAAGCGCAGATGAAGGAAGCCGACCGTGAATTGGCCAAGTGGACGCTCATCGTTGGAGACGACGAACTCCAATCCGAGCAATTCACCTTGCGCAACATGGCCGAGAGCTATGAAGAGAAGCTTCATTTCGCCGACATCCTGAAAAAGCTCGTGGGTTTGTGAAAATAGCGTTCATTGCGGTCTTGATCTTCATTGTCGCAGCCATTCTCGCGACACCTTCCATCGAGCGGAACGCCGCGGAGCGCATCGGCCGGGGCATCCCCGCAGACAGTGTGAATGTGGATCTTTGGGATATCCACGTGGATTGGTATGGTATGGATTGGAACGGCATCGATGCGGAAAGCGCGTCGCTTACCGTGCCGCTTTCTGCCGCCTTGAAGCATTTTGCGACAGGTAAACCTGTGAGTGCAGGAAAAATCACCGCGACCAACGCCCTGCTGGACATGGACGACGAAGCCATGCGCTCCCTCAAATCCATCTTGGTGCTCGGTGGAATCCGAAAGAAATCCATCCATGTGAAAACCGGTGTCGTGAACGGATACCGAACCGAAACCGGGTTTCATGTGATCGCATCGGACTTGGATACCGACATCGGCCGATTCCGATTCCAGGGCAACATCGAAAACAAGCGGTTCGCAAGCGGCGAATTGGTGATCACCGATGCGAGCAAGTCGTTTCGAGCGCTCTTCATCAACATGGCGCAACTCACCAACGGAAAACCTCGGCTCACGGAAACGGGAATCAGTATCACCTGGTGATTGAAACCGACCAGCCAATCCATCGACCCAAGTCCCAAACCGTGATTGGAACCGCCCTCACACGAGGTACAGGCCCTTCTCCAACCACGATGTCCATACTACGATACCATGGATTGCGCCGATCTAAGCAGTTATATACCGTCAGGTTCGATTTCACCTTGAATTTTCCAACCGATCTCACTTGTGCCAGAGCGAGATCAAGGCGGCGGATGTCCCCGATAGTTCCGGTTGTGTACGTGCCGGCAGCCGATATAGTGAACCCTGCGAAAATTGGTGAATCCAATGTTGCGGTGTAGCGATGTGGCCTATTCCAAGGGCTCGGGGCGCCGTTGAACTCGGAATGAGTCCAAGCATAGGCTTGAACCAAATTCCATGTCGCCACAGATGTGGTGGAAAGCACCTCAAGCCCGCGTGAGATACCTTGCAAGTTGGAAGCCCAAGGTGTGAAATCAGTGGAGGTTGCCAGTGTCGGTGAATTCACATTATGGTCGCGCAAGTTCGAATACCTGCGCAAATAGACATCCACACGAAGGGTTTGCCAAGGCATCGCTGACAATCTCACTCCACTGGATACCTCATCCACTCGCGAAGCGGGTTCATCGGGTGTGGAGACGACCCAGAGATCGGATGTCACCGTATTCGACAACCGGATACGGTTCAATACTTGATGATTGCGCATCGCACCGATGTGCCAACCTAACCATGGCAAAGGTGCCCAAGTGAGTTTCGCCCTTGGAGCGAGTGTCTGCAAGGACATGCGTACCCCCGATTTCAGTGAAAATCCGGCGCCCAAAGGTCCTTCCGCATCGGCCCAAGCCTCCGGCTGCCAACGACTCACATCCCTGAAATAGGCCGGCTGGACAAACGAAATTTCCTTGTAGTCATTCGTGTAATAGAACACTTCTCCCCCCGCTGCGACCCGCCATCCACCCCAATATCGGTCGAAGGCATGCATCCATCGAATTTCATTGATGGCGGCGGCATTTTCAAACCGGCTGGTGAACACATTCACTTGCTGAGTGGCCTCACTTCCATTGATCTGTGAATACACAAAATCATCTTTCGAGAATCGACTCATTTGACTGCTTATGCCCAACTGCGCCTCCATGAACCATCCCCACCAGAAACGTTGCCGTCGGTTAAGGCTCACCATACCGTTTGTCCATGCGTTTTCGGTGGAAGCGGGTGTGTCGCGAAAGCCGGTCGGTGAACTTAAATCCCGTTCTTTCCGGATTCCAGTCAACGAAATGTCATCTCCACCGAGATAGGCTGAAACAAACCATTCCGCACCTTTCTCGGATTCATAGCGGATTCGGGCATGTGTGTCGTAAAAACGGAGTGAGTGAGAGCGGGCGGCATCGGTGCGGGGTTCGCTCGCCGGTCGATCCACGTTCAAGCCCCAACGCGCCAGGCTCGCTGGAATCTTAGCCGAATGACGAACAGAGACCAAGTACGACAATCCATTCGAGATTGGCCCTTCGACTGTGGCATCGAACGTTGAGCTGGAGGTTCCCAAACGAATCAGGGTCGCATTCAGTGATCCGGACCGGGTTTTCAGACCGAGTCCACCGCCCACTCCCGACCGATTGGCCGCATCCGGTGTGGCGATATCGACTGATGTAGGAATCAACGCATCGGGATTGAAGCTGTCTATGAGGCCAAACAAATGAGTGGGAGAGAAGACGGTGAGTCCGTCGAGTGTCACATGGAATCCGTCCGGACTTGCGCCTCGCACCACTAGGCCATCATTCAATGCGGCTCCGGTTTGCACCGATGGTAGCGCCTGAAGCGCTCGGACCGCATCGGAGCCGCCACCGATGCCGAAACGGTCTCGGCGAAGGAATCCTGCAGTGACCGAATCGATACCCGAAATATCACGGAACGATGTCACGATCACGGCTTCGGAGCGATATGGAATGGGGTCGAGTCTCACAGTCAGACCTTCAATGTCGCCGTCACGTACCGGCAATCGCACGGTCGTGGACGAATAGCCGACATAGCTGATTCGTAGTTCGTCTTGAAACGGCACATCAAACGTGCCGCCTACGGTCGCCGACGAACGGCCCACCGTGGCATAGGGAAGCCGCTCACCGGATACCGCATCCACCACATGGCCACGCACACGGCGTGGTGCTTGGGCAACGGGCGGGCGGCTGGCTTCCAGAACGTAGGCAATGCGTCGTGCCGGATCGATCGACACATCGAGCCCTTTGGCGCGGAGGGCTGTGGCGAGATCGGTCAACGCGGATGGAGAACCGGTGTCTATATCCACCTTGAGCGCACTCAGATGCCGTTCTCGGTATAGAAATCGATACCCTGTAGTAGATTCGACTTCTCGGATCACATCCACTACAGGACGAGGCGGGGCGATCCACAAAAGTATGGCTAGCAGAAACAGACTCATCGGCGGCGCACCTGAATGTCTTCGGGAAGAAGGCGGTTCAACTCTTCGAGTGAGCGATCGATGCTTTCAAGTGAAAGCGAGCCGCCGATGCGTTCAGCTTCCCATCCGGAAGGAAGAATGAGGTCGACACCATAATGGATGGACAGGGCGGTGACAATGTCTGCCAAAGGCATGGAATCGAGCAGAAGCAGGCCAGAGGTCCATGCGGTTTCCTTTGCGATATCAGCCAATGCGGGTTTGGTGGGGCGGCCATCGGCACCGATGGAGGAAGATTGACCTGGAGCCAAGAACACCGAGGCGCTCGATTCAGACGTGGCGGAGAATCTCACGCGGCCTTCGGCGAGAACCACGCGTGCCCCTCTTTCCCGTTCTCCGAAGAGGAATCGGGTGCCGATTACGGCTACGGAGGCGGAGGCGGTTTCGACCACGAACGAGCCACTCGATTGGGGAGCGATGTCGAACCAGGCTTCGCCGGTGAGTTTGTATCGGGTTCGGAAGCCGCGGGAGAGGGAGCGGAGTTCGGATTCAGGCCGCAAGCGGATGGTGGATCCATCGTCGAGTGCCACAACCACCATGGCATCCTCCGTTGTGGCCAGTACCGATGTCCGTGGCACAGCGAACCAAAGCGTGAGCCCCAGACTGGCGGTAAAGAACACTGCGGCCACCGCTCTGAACCAGCCAAGCTGATAGATCGGTGCGGATGGGGTGGCTCGCACATGTTCGGAAATCGTGGCCCACACTCTTTCTTTGCCGACGGGCACCACCGCCAATTCGCGGCGTTCCATGGCTTCGTGATACAGATCGATCGGATCAGTCATCATCGTCCTCATCATCATCGTTGTCGTTCCCCGAGTCGGAATCGAATTCGAATTCAACCTTTGTCGCAACACGGTTCTGAGCCGTGGACGTGCTGGTAAGCTCTCCGTAGGCTTTCACTCGCACTCCGCGTGCCACAACAGAGGCCACCTGATCCAAGGTGAGATAATCGCCATCGGGATCAATCACTGAATCAGTGGGGATATGAATGCGTTCGCCGTTGGTAAGCACAATGAATCGCCCATCCACACTGCCTACCACGCCTTCAAACTTATCGTCTTCAAGTGGTTTTCCAGTGTTCACCGATAAGGTTCGAGGAGTTTCGGACACCGTACCATATCGCATGAGAGCTGTACCGTCGCCTCGGAATTCAACGGTACCATTCAATGTTTTCGCCAATGGAGTTTGAAGATCCGTGCGCTCCAACCGCACTACATAGGTCATGGATCCATTCACCCCTTGCGAAAGACTTTTCGTAGCCAATGCCAAAACGCGGTCAATCGTGATGTTCAAAAAGCGTATTTCAATCACATATCGGACGGATCCCATGGTTCCTTCACCTCGATGCCAGCCGTCGATAGAGAGCGTGCTGGAAGCAGGAGAAAGCCCGGTCACAGCCCATTGATCGGATCGATTGAATGCGCTCACAACGAGCCCGGAACTGATCGTGCCATTTCGGACGCCTTCGAACATCAATCCATCGAGAACACCGCCAGGTTCGACATACCGATGCCGGGTTCGGATGGACACCGATTTCCCGTATCCCGGCTTGACGACAGTACGCGCAAATCGTGCTATGTGAATCGCACTATCAGCTTGATATGAATAGATGAACCCGGTTTCGAATCCGCGGCCACTGGTTCCGGCCGAGTCGGGAAGGCCGATGCCGGTGAGTCGGGTGAGCCCAGCCGCATTCACACGGGTGAGCGCATCTGTGAGTGCGGCAATCGCGCCATCATTCTGATCCGACAACGATTCGGCGACGATACGGGTGGCCATGTCCACATCGAACGCATCTGGAAGGGTGATCAGCGATGGCTCGGAGATGGAGCATGCGGAAATCAATAGCGACAGTGCAATGTGAATGTGTCTCATACGGATCATACCATCACCCCCCCACCCCACCACCAACCCGCGCACGAACATCTTTCAGGGCTGCGGCCATGTGGTTTTCCACGGTGTTTCGACGTATCGAGAGCGCGTCAGCGGCTTCCTGATAGCTAAATTGTTTGAAGAAGCACAATTCGAACACCATCCTTCGTTTTTCGGGCATGCGTTCGACCGCCGCGTGAACCGATGTCAGAAGCTCGCGATAGCGAAGCGTATCTTCCGGAGATTGACCTTCCACCGGCGGCCAGTCATCTCCTTCGATCGAGGTGGATTTGGCGTCGCGTTTGCGATCGTTCAGGAATTTGCTGAATCCGATCGTGAACAAATACGCACGCAACGATTTGGCCGGATCGATGGCTTCCCTCTTTTCCCAAATCAAGAGAAATGCTTTCTGGATGAGATCTTCGGCATGGTCGCCTTCCGCACCGCGGCTGAGAAGGTATCTGTACAGCGAATCGTAGTGCCTTTCGTAAAACACTCGGAAAGCTTGTGTGTCTCCGGCACGGATGGAAGCCGCCAGAGCGCGATCGTCCAAATCGCCGGAAGCGCTCAATGCGAGCGAAAGAAGCAGGAATTCCATCATCGACCAAGGTACATAAAAAAATTTCGACCTAGACTGGTGGTGGGTGCCGGGGTCGATGGTAATGGGGTTGTCAGACCAACACCATCATAAAAATCTCACTCATTAAGACAACACTACCATGAATCGCACACTGCTTTTCTCCTGGCTTCTCATCGGTTCCGCATGCGGACTCGTCGATGCCAACCAATCTGAAAAAGGATCCACCGTTTCCGTCGTCATGACTGGTGCAAGCCGCTCAATGGCCAAAACCTTGGTTTCCAACGGCGACACCCTGGTTATTTCAGAAGTCAAACTTCGCCTCGACGAACTTGAGTTGGAAAGCGACAATAGCGATTCGCTCGATTTCAAGCTTAAAAACACGATCATTTCACTTCCGGTGGATGGATCACCCTTCCAGCTCACCGACCGTGTGGTTCCCGCAGGCATCTACTCGGAGTTAGGGCTGACAATCGACCGTCCGGACTATAGTGGCGCTCGTCCATCGGACACTGATTTCTGGGATGCGACAGGACGCTACTCTGTGGTTGTCAAAGGAACATGGAACGGGAAACCTTTCACCTACCGATCCAGTCAAGATCTGGAGATCGAGATCGAGTTCGAACCCAAATTGATCGTGAAAGAGAACAGCGGGTACACCATTGAGTTGAACGTGGATTATGGCAGCTGGTTCACCGCGAACGGGGTTGCCGTGAACCCCTCCACTTCACTGAACCGCTCAGGCATCGAATCGCGGATGCGTAACAGCTTCAACGTGTTGAGCCGCGACAACGACGATGATGATGATGATGACTATGACGACGACTAATTTACGTTAGATTCAGATAGCGGCCGCGGGACGAATGTCCCCGGCCGCTTTTTTTATGTCTATCTTTCAGGATGTCCACCCTGACGGAAAAAAAGTCGAAAACCACGGTCACCGAACCGCCCAAATACGCGGTCTATCTCATCAACGACCATTACACCACGTTCGATTTCGTGGTGTTGGTACTTACCAGCGTCTTCAATAAAAGCGTTCCGGAGGCCGTTATGATCACCACGGATGTGCACCACAAAGGGCGAGGAGCCTGTGGTTTGTACGACAAGCAAATCGCTGAAACCAAGGTGACACAGGCGAACGCCATGGCCCGTCAGGCTGGTTACCCCCTAAAATGCACAATGGAGCACGAATGATTCGCCCTGAAGTTGACACGGTCTTACGGAACGCCTTCCACATGGCCCACCTGGCCAAACATGCGTACTTCACGCTGGAGCATGTGCTGTTGGCGATGACCATGGACGAAACCGGAATCGAACTCTTCGATGCCCTAGCCGTGGATGTGGAGGCATTGAAAACGGATCTGAACGTGTTCTATGTGAGTGTGGAGAAAATGGGCGCGTCACAATTGGAGCCGGAGCAGACCATCGGACTGCGCCGCGTGATTCAACACGCCATCACTCATGCTCAAGCCGCGGATCAGCCGGAGATCGGCCTTGGCGACCTGCTGATCTCCTTTTATTCCGAATCGGAAAGTCTTGCCGTATTCTATCTTCGCAAACAGGGCTTGGAGAAGATTGACATCATGGAATTCGTGTCGCACGGCATCCGCAAAGAGGAACAACTGACCGAGGAAGATGAGGATTTCGAGGAATTCGCCCGCAAGATGGATGAAGAGCTCGATGCCTGGGTGGGAGAGAATGGCGGAATTCCCGATTCGCCCACACGGAAATCGAAATCGGCCATGTTGCAGCGCTTCACTGAAGATTGGACCGCGCGGGCCGAAGCCGGTGAGTTCGATGTGTTGATCGGGCGCGAGACCGAAGTGCAGCGCACCATTGAAGTGCTTTGTCGGCGAACCAAGAACAATCCGTTGTATTTGGGAGATCCGGGCGTGGGGAAAACCGCGGTCGTCCAGGGCCTGGCCCGTAAGTTGGCCACGGGCGCCGTGCCGAAGCGTCTGGAAGGTTACCGCCTGTACTCGCTCGATCTGGGTTCGTTGGTGGCGGGAACCAAGTATCGGGGCGATTTCGAAGAACGCGTCAAGGGCGTCCTCAAAGAACTCACCTCCCAGGAGAAAGTCATCCTTTTCATCGATGAAATCCATACGATGATCGGAGCCGGCGCGGCGGGAAACAGCGTGATGGATGCCTCGAATCTGCTCAAACCCGCGCTTCAGTCCGGCAAGCTCAAATGCATCGGTGCCACCACGTTTGAAGAGTACAAGCAAGTGTTCGAGCGCGACCGGGCTTTATCGCGACGTTTCCAAACCATTGAAATCGTCGAACCCAGCGAAGAAGACGCCATCAAGATTCTGAACGGACTCAAAGGCGCGTACGAAACCCATCACAAAGTCACATACACTTCCACCGCGGTGGAAGCGGCGGTTCGGCTTTCCGCCAAATATCTCAACGATCGCAAACTTCCCGACAAAGCCATCGACGTGCTGGATGAGGTGGGCGCGCGCGTCTCCCTCGATCCCATCGGGCGGACACAGGTCCAAGTCAAAGACGTCGAAAAACTGGTATCGGGCATCGCTCGAATTCCGGTTCGAAGTGTGAGCACCGACGACCGCAGCTCCTTGTCCGACCTCGAAGACAGACTCAAAAAGGTGGTTTTTGGTCAGGATGCCGCTATTCATGCCTTAGTGACGGCTGTAAAGCGCAGCCGTGCCGGCTTGGGAGCGGAAACTCGTCCTATTGGAAATTTCCTATTCTGCGGCCCGACCGGTGTCGGCAAAACCGAGATCTCCAAAGCCTTGGCCAATGAGCTGGGCAACGAACTCATCCGCTTCGACATGAGCGAGTACATGGAGAAGCATACCGTTTCCCGATTGATCGGCGCCCCGGCGGGGTACGTCGGTTTCGAACAAGGCGGACTGCTCACCGACGCCATCCGCCGACATCCGAATGCGGTTCTGTTGCTGGATGAAATCGAAAAAGCGCATCCGGATATATACAACATCCTGCTTCAGATCATGGACTATGCGACCTTGACCGACAACACCGGTCGTAAGTCGGATTTCCGTCATGTGGTCCTGATCATGACCTCGAACGTGGGTTCACGCGATATCACCAAGAGCGGAATCGGCTTCAGTGGAATCGCTGGAAGGGGAGGCGACCCGATGCCGGCCATCCGCCAGCAGTTCACACCCGAATTCAGAAACCGGCTGGATGAGATCGTGATTTTCGGTCACCTGGACGAGACCGTGATCCGGAACATCGTTCTGAAATTCATCAGCGAGCTGAACACCCAACTGGCCTCGAAAAAAGTGACATTGAGTGTAGACGACCTGGCCATCGACTGGATTTCGAAAAAAGGCTACGATGTGGCCAATGGCGCCCGACCGATGGCCCGCACCATCCAGGAACACATCAAAGACAAGCTGGTGGATGAGATCCTGTTCGGAAAGCTGGTCAAAGGCGGTCGTGTGAATGTGAGTGCGGCCGACGAGGGGCTGACTTGGGTCATCGGTTAATCTGTTTTGCTTGATTTAGCGCGAGAACCGCTATTTTCTGAAAAACCAATTCTCTTGCCATGAAACCCACTTTAACTCTCTTTTTGATCGCATTCTTCAGTCTCGGCTGTTCATCGGTCTCCACGCAGACCAACTTCACCTACTTTCCGACGGATCTTCCCAAATCAGACCTCATCCGTTCGCAGAAACAGAATTTCCATACCCAGGTGGTGGTGTCCGGATTACGCAATCCGTGGTCGATGGCGTTTCTTCCGGATGGAAGAATTTTGGTGACCGAACGCCCCGGCAAGCTACGGATCATTGAGAACGGGAAACTTCTCGCCCAAGCAGTAGAGGGCACTCCTGAAGTTGTCGCACGTGGACAAGGCGGACTTATGGATGTCGTTCTTCACCCCGATTTCAGTTCCAATTCCATCCTGTACCTGTCGTATTCCATCCCTCTGGAAGGGGGAACGCATACCGGAATCCTTCGCGCGAAGCTAAATGGAAACCGATTGAGCGATCAGCAGGTCATCTTCACTGGCGGCCCAGCCTCCGATCGCGGACATCACTTCGGCAGCCGATTCGTGTTCGATAATGAAGGCTATCTGTTTTTCTCCATCGGCGACCGCGGAAAAATGGAGGATGCTCAATCATTGACCAATGCCGCAGGCAAAGTCTTCCGAATTCATGACGATGGACGCGTACCGGCAGACAATCCCTTCATCAATGAAGTCGGCGCGGTGACCCAGATCTGGTCTTATGGCCACCGGAACATTCAAGGCTTCACCAAACATCCTGAAACGGGCGTTCTCTGGGCGCATGAGCATGGACCGAGAGGCGGCGACGAATTGAACATCGTGAAAAAAGGCGCTAATTACGGCTGGCCGGTCATCAGTTACGGAATCAACTACGACGGAAGCATCATCACCAATCTTCGTGAAAAAGAAGGGTTGGAGCAACCGGTGACGTATTGGGATCCATCCATCGGTCCGGCAGGTTTGACGTTCGTTTCCGGCGATATGTATCCGGGTTGGAAAGGAAACGCCATGGTCGGCGCCTTGGCGTTCACGTCTGTGTATCGAGTCGAAATCAGCGACAGCACAGCCGAAGAACAAGAACAACTCTTGGCGAATATCGGCCGAGTGCGCGATGTGCGCCAAGGCCCGGACGGATATCTGTATGTGATCGTGGAATCGAGTGGAGAAATCCTGCGCTTACTTCCCGAGTAAGGCGTTCATAGCGGCAGCGGGATGTCGATGGTGATCCGGGTTCCGCGCCCCATCTCCGATTCGATGCTCATCTCGCCGCCGAAATGGTTCGTCACCCAATACGCCTTGGTGAGACCGTAACCGCCACCCATCGTCTTCATATGACGCACATTGGTGGCTCGGTATCCGAATTTGATCACATCCTTGAGTTCATTCGGAGGAATTCCGATTCCGGTGTCGCTCACCACAAATCGGAAATGAGTTTCATTCTGCACGATTCCCGCGATGATTGTACCGCCGGGTGGCGTGTATTTCCTGGCATTGGCCAGTACATCTCGAATCGTGTCTTTCAGCAGAATGGGGATTTTGATCGTGTCAGACACTTTGTTCTCCACCGAAAGACTCACATAATAATCGCTCTCGCCCTGATCGGCGATATTGTAGAGGATGCGATACCTGCCTTTGCTGTTTTTCTCAACGGCGGTGAAAAAATCCTTGAATTCTTTTTTGAAATCCGACACCGGATAGGTCTCCCAGCGATCCGGGAAGAGCATTCTCAGCCGGATTTCTTCCACACGGACAGCGAAAACCGAAAAGATGCTGTCGAAGTTCTGAATCACTTGCTGGTCTTCTTCCGATTCGAACAGTTCAGGATGATGCTGATACGTGTGGTTAAGCGCATCCTGAATCTGAGTGCGAAGTTCCATCAGCGAATCCGGAGTGAACAACTCATGATCGCCATTACGCAGCGCTTTGGCCAGATCGAAGGTGGCGCGCACGGCCCTCGTCAGATGAGGATCCTCTTCCAAAACCGATTCATAGATCTGCAGGTCCCCATTGATGATGGTGAGCAGATTCATCACCGAATGCATCTGCATCTGTGAGAATTCCAGATCCGACAAATTCAGGTCACCGGCTATTTTCATTTCATTTCACATTGATTCTGACAGATGATCCGCCTTCGGGTCGATGGGTAAGATACCCTGAAAATATGCGATTCAGCCATTGGGTTCTCGTTTCAATCCCCATCTCCAAATCTGCCTTCACAAGCAACTCCCATCGGAACTCATTGTGCATTTTTTGAATCGCGGATGGCGCGGGGCCGAGTATCGGCATCGTACCTGATTCCTGTTGAACCTGGATGGCGAAACAGTGGGCCACCTGGGTAACCAATGCAGAGTCTTTACATTTGAATTCGAAGGTCACCAACCTGGAAAAAGGCGGCCAGTGCAGTGATTTCCGCATCCGCATCTCTTCCCTCGCGAAACTCTCGAAATCGTGTGAGGAGGCGTGGATCAACGCGTAATGCTCGGGCTTGTAGGTCTGAAGGAAAACCACGCCGGGCTTGTCGGCGCGACCCGAGCGCCCTGCCACCTGAGTGAGCAATTGGAACATGCGCTCCGCTGATTTATATGAAGGAAAAGCCAATTCGGTGTCGGAATGAACCACTGCGACTACCGTCACATTTGGGAAATCGAGCCCCTTCGAAACGAGTTGCGTGCCGATGAGGATATCCGCCCCCCCGCTTCCGAACGTGGTCAATATCCGGGCATGGGCGTCGCGCTTCGAGGTCGTATCCCGATCCATCCTCAACATCCGCGCCTCCGGAAACAACTCCCGCAGTTCTTCCTCCACCTTCTGCGTGCCCGACCCCTGCTCCGCGTTTTCGGGCTTGCCACACGCTTTGCACCGACGCGTCGACCTTTCGCTGTAGCCGCAATAGTGGCATCGCAACGATTCCGTGGTCTTGTGGTAGGTCAATGTGACCGAGCAATTGGGACACTCGCAGGTGTGCCCGCAGGCTTCGCACTGGATGAAGCGCGCATATCCGCGTCGGTTGTACAGCACGATGGCCTGCTCGCCCCGGCTCAGCGCCTGCTCGATGGCCAGGAACACCGGAACCGCCAGCGGACCGCGCATCGCATGCCGATACTCTCTCAAATCCACCACGCTCACTTCGGGCATCACGGCCTCGGCATGCCGCTTGGTGAGCCGAAGCATCCGTATCGCGCCTTTCGCGGCGGCATGCAGCGTGGTCAGACTCGGCGTCGCGCTTCCGGAAACCACCACGGCGCCCTCGAACCGCGCGCGGGCATACGCCACTTCGCGGGCGTCGTACCTCGGCGCGGGATCTTCCTGCTGATACGACGCGTCATGCTCTTCATCGATGATCATCAGTCCTAATCGGTGCACCGGAGCGAACACCGCGGATCGCGCGCCGATCACGATGGTTTTCCGTCCGCTGTGGATATCCATCCAAGTATTGTATCGCTCTCGGTCGGTCAACCGGCTATGCATCACCGCCACACGCTCGCCGAATACGCGCTTGAATCGGTTCACAGTCTGCGGCGTGAGCGCGATTTCTGGCACCAGCACGATTCCGCCTTTCCCTCTCTCCACACACGAATGAAGCGCTTTGATATACACTTCGGTCTTTCCGCTTCCGGTCACTCCGAAGAGCAGGAACGGTTCTGAAGCCGTTTCAAACGCAAGTTCAATGGCCTCATAGGCGACGGATTGCTCTTCATTCAAGGAATTCATCCTCTCTGGAAACATGCTATGGTCGACGGAGACTGGGCCGACTTCCATCCGTCTCGATTCCACTACTCCCGATTGGACGAACCGCTTCAAATGATGGTCTTTGGCGCCGGTTTCCGCCAAGAAGCGTACCGTGCTCATGGGAAAATCCAAATCCGGAAGCAATTCGGCGATTGGCAACCATCCCGCGGAGCGCTTGGGTGGGTGAAGAAGCATTTCATTGAGAATTTCTTTGCCATCGGGCGACCAATCCACCACCGATTCCTCTTCGGCTTTCATCACCGTTTTGGGTACTTCGAACAACTCCAAAGCTCCTGTATCCAATAATCTGCGGATCGCTTTGGGAGTCCACCGACGTTCGGCATCCTCCATCGACATCGAGCCCGCTTCGGCCACATCCAACAGAATATCAGCCAAAGCCAGGCTCACAGACGCATCAGTGACCGCTTGGACGCGCTTTTCGGAAATGAAATTGAGTCCGACGGGCAATGCGGCTTGGATCGTCTCGCCCCAGGAGGAAAACGTGGCCTCGCTCACCCATTCAGTCAGTCGGAGCAACTCAGAACTCAGAACCGGGTCTTTGTCGAGCACACTTCGGATGGGCTTGGTCTCGAAATCCGGTGGATTGGAGTGAATCCGCACTACCACCCCGATCACGAAACGCTTGCCCACAGGCACGTGGACGCGCATTCCGACTCGCAGAGAAGGAACGAACGCATCCGGCACGGAATACGTGAACTGGCTGCGCACCGAAGTGGCCATAGCCACCTCTGCAAAACGGGTTTCAACATTCAACATTCAACATTCAACATTATATTGCGCCCTTTCACCTCGAACCTATTAAGCACTAAGGTTATGCAATCTACACAGGAAAAAACGTTCTTCGGTCATCCAGGCGGACTCTCCACCTTGTTTTTCACGGAAATGTGGGAACGCTTCAGCTTTTATGGAATGCGCGCCATTTTGGTGCTTTTCATGGTCGCGGCGGTCGATAAAGGCGGAATGGGATTGGATGATGTCACCGCCACCGCCATTTACGGCTTGTATGCGATGTTCGTGTATCTGTTGGCGCTTCCGGGGGGGTGGTTGGCCGACAACCTGTTCGGGTTGCGCAAATCGGTCTGGTATGGCGGTATCATCATCGCATCGGGTCACTTCAGCATGGCCCTTCCATACACCGAGACCTTTTTCCTGGGCTTGGTGCTCATCGTCATTGGAACCGGCTTGCTCAAGCCCACCATCAGCTCGTTGGTGGGCGGTTTGTACGGCGACCATGAATCTGCCAAGCGCGATGCCGGTTTCTCCATCTTTTACATGGGAATCAACATCGGGGCGTTCATCTCCCCTATCATCGTGGGTTATCTTGGAGAGCAGGTGAACTGGCATTACGGCTTCGCCGCCGCCGGATTGGGGATGGTTGCCGGACTCATCCAGTACAAAATCTCCGAAAACCGTCTCGGCCTCGTTGGCGTGGAACCCACCGCTGAACATACGCCCCAGGGATTGACGAAAATCCGTCGCGCGCTCACCGGCATCATGATCACTTTCGCGGTGTTCGTGGCTTCAGTGATGGCGGGTTTCGTGACCATCAACCCATTGGCGATCGCGCAGCTTTCCGCCTTCGTCATCCTCGGATTGGTGAGTGCGTATTTCATCTACATCCTGGTGTTCGGCGGGTTGAACTCATTAGAGAAACAGAAAGTGGTCGTTATCGGTTTCCTGTTCATCTTCGCGGCATTGTTCTGGAGCGGCTTCGAGCAAGCCGGTTCGTCTCTGAACCTGTTCGCCGATCGGTACACCGACAGGGATGTTTTCGGATGGCTGATGCCAGCGAGCTGGTTCCAATCGGTCAACGCCATTTTCATCATCGTGATGGCCCCGGTAATGGGTATGCTCTGGGTTGCGCTTTCCAACGCAGGCCGAGAGTTGGCCATGCCGTACAAATTCGGCCTCGGGTTGATCCAACTCGGCTTGGGCTTCCTAGTGATGGTGTTCGCCTCGAAAATGGCATTCGCCAATGAGATGGGCGCGGGTCCGGGTTGGCTCGTCCTCACCTATTTTCTGCATACCATGGGCGAATTGTGCTTGAGCCCTGTAGGCCTGAGTTCCGTCACCAAGCTCTCCCCAAAACGGCTTGTGGGTCAAATGATGGGAATCTGGTTCATGGCCTCGGCTTTGGGCAACCTCATCGCCGGACTCGTGGCTGGCCGCTTCTCCGATGAAGTCATCCGCGCCAACCCGAGCCTCATGTCGGATCAGTTCATGCTGATCTTTTACTTCGCCACTGGCGCCGGAGTGGTGATGCTCCTGCTCAGCCCGTGGATCAAGAAGCTGATGGGGGATGTGAAGTAATTGGTAGGATGGTAGTTGGTAATTAGACCCCTCTTTACCAACTACCAACTACTAATTACCAACGTACCGACGACTAGTATGTGTAACTAGATTGTAAGCCCAGCGGAAGCCCGATGGCCCAATAAAGCAGTAGCCAGATCGACCATAGAATGAGCAAGGAGATGCTGTAGGGAAGCATGAGGCTCACCATCGTTCCGATGCCGGTCGATTTCACATACCGTTGGCAGAAGACCACCACAAGCGGGAAATAGGGAAGCAAGGGCGTGATGATGTTCGTGGACGAATCGCCGATTCGATACGCCGCTTGGGTCAGATCCGGGGAAATGCCCAGATTCATCAGCATCGGCACGAAGATCGGTGAAATCAGCGCCCATTTGGCAGATGCCGAACCAACAAACAGATTCACGAATCCGGTGAGGAAGATAATACCCACAATCGTGACCTGAGCAGGAAGCGCCATCTCCTTCAGGAAATTCGCGCCTTTCACAGCGATCAGAATACCCAAGCCTGATTTTGAAAACGCATCAATGAAGAGAGCGCAGAAAAACGCCATCACGATGTAATACGACATCCCGTTCATCGATTTGGTCATCGTCTTGATCATGTCTCGGGTGCTCGTGAACGAACCCGACAGATATCCGAACACCACGCCCGGAACCAGTGTCAGCAGGAAAATGAGCGGAACAATGGATTTCATCAGTGGTGATTGGAATGTCGACAGACTTCCGTTCGGATCGCGAAGCGCCGAATCGCCCGGCCAAGCCCACATCACGAACAGACTCGAGAACACGATCATCGCCAATGTGGCCCACCAGAAAGACACCGACTCTTTGGGCGTCACGTCTTCCATCACCGGCAACTCGCTCACTTCCCCATCAATGGCGGTATCCTTCAGGCGCGGTTCGATGATGCGGTCGGTGATGAACCATCCGATCAGCACCACCACCAGCGTGGAAGAGGTCGTGAAAAAGTAGTTGTTCAAGGGATTGAGGATGACCGTCGGATCCACGATATGTGCCGCCGTCTGAGTGAAACTCTGCAATAAGGGATCGAGGGATGAAGGAACGAAGTTGGCGCTGAATCCGCCCGAAACACCCGCAAACGCGGCCGCGATTCCTGCTAACGGATGTCGACCCGCCGCATAGAATATCACGCCGCCCAGGGGAATGACCAGCACATATCCCGCATCCACCGCCGTATGGCTCACGATCGCCACCAAGATCAGCATCGGTGTGAGAAAATATTTGGGAGTCACGTTCAATAACTTTTTCAGCGCCACATTGATGTAACCCGAATGTTCGGCCACGCCCACACCCAACATCGCCACAAGCACGATTCCCAATGGAGCGAAATTGATGAAGACCGAGACCATGTTCGAAAGGAATTCGGCCAGTTTCGCGCCGGTAAGCAGATTCGTGATCACGATCGGATTCTGGGTCCGCGGATCGATCTCGGTGAACTCGATGGTCGAAATGAGGGCGGAGACCACCCAAATGCTCACCATCAGAATCAGGAAGAGGATGGCCGGATCGGGTAGCTTGTTCCCGTTACGCTCGATGAAGTCAAGAGTACGCTGAAGAATGGGTTTCTTTGACATGACGGAATGAAATCGGTGGATAGGTGAGTTCGTTGGCTTTGTAAAGTCAAATTAAAATAGGAATTTGTAGGATATGAGAACCATCCTCCCGCTATTGCTTCTTGCCGTTATTTCGGCTTGCGGCTCCGAACCCAAAACCGAAGGCACGCTTTCGGAAAACGACAAACTAACCGCCACCATCAAAGCCTCGACCATTACCGCGATCGATGGCACAGTCTTGGATATCTCCGATTACCAAGGAAAAATCGTGATGCTTGATTTCTGGGAAACCTGGTGCACTCCATGCATCCGAAGCTTTCCCGGAATGGAGCAAGCATTGCAGGAACATCCCGACGATTTCGTGATCCTGGCGATCTCTCCGGGCTTCATGGATTCCGAAGACGACATGAAAAGATTCATCGAGAAGAATCCCTATTCCTTCATCTGGGCCACCGGTGCCGACCTGGCCACCGACCTGAACATCGAAGGCATCCCTTATAAAGTCTTTTTGGATCGGAAAGGGAACGTACATTCGGTCGAAATGGGTTCTAGAGGTCCAGAGAAGGATTACAAGAAGCTCGTCGAGCTGATCACCTCTCTCCCTAAGTGACGGGAAAAGCCGTATCTTAGACCCTCATCAACTCCTTATTAATACATGATTAGCGACCTGAAAGTCTCCACCCTTCCCTACAAAGTCAAAGATATTTCTCTGGCTGAATGGGGACGCAAAGAAATCGAATTGGCGGAAGCCGAAATGCCAGGGCTTATGGCTCTTCGCGAACAATTCGGTGCCACCAAGCCTCTCAAAGGCGCACGCATCGGCGGCTGCTTGCACATGACCATCCAAACCGCGGTGCTCATCGAAACCCTCGTTGAACTCGGTGCTGAGGTGCAATGGAGCTCATGCAATATTTTCTCAACACAAGACCATGCCGCAGCCGCCATCGCCGCCGCGGGCATCCCAGTGTATGCTTGGAAAGGCATGACCGAAGCCGAATACGAGTGGTGCATCGAACAGACCATTTTCTTCGGTAGCGAAGATCGTCCGTTGAACATGATCTTGGATGACGGTGGCGATCTGACCAACGTCATTCTCGACAAATATCCTGAATTGGCTCACCACGTGTTGGGCGTATCGGAAGAGACCACCACCGGTGTGCATCGCCTCTATGAGCGCGTGAAAGCCGGAACCCTTCCGTTCCCGGCCATCAATGTGAACGACAGCGTCACCAAATCGAAATTCGACAACAAATACGGTTGCCGCGAAAGCGCGGTGGATGCGATCCGTCGCGCCACCGATGTGATGATTGCTGGCAAAGTGGTCGTCGTGGCCGGTTTCGGTGATGTCGGCAAAGGAACCGCTGAATCCTTCCGTGGCGCAGGCGCCCGTGTGATCGTGACCGAAATCGACCCGATCTGCGCGCTTCAAGCCGCAATGGAAGGCTACGAAGTGACCACCATGGCCAAAGCCGTTCCCCAAGGCGATATCATCGTGAGTGCCACCGGCAACACGAACATCATCACCGGAGCGCACTTCAAGATGATGAAAGACAAGACCATCGTCGCGAACATCGGTCACTTCGACAACGAGATCGACGTGGCTTGGCTCAAATCCAACTACGGCTCCACACATTCCAACATCAAGCCTCAAGTCGACAAATACACCGTCGATGGCAAAGATGTTATTCTGTTGGCTGAAGGCCGCTTGGTGAACTTGGGATGTGCCACGGGTCACCCGAGCTTCGTGATGTCGAACAGCTTCACCAACCAGACCCTGGCGCAGATCGAACTGTGGACCAAAGGCGACCAGTATGAGAACAACGTGTATGTCTTGCCGAAACATCTCGATGAGATGGTGGCACGCTTGCACCTGGCGAAAATCGGCGTCGAGCTGGATGTGCTTACCCCAGAGCAAGCCGCTTATATTGGTGTTCCGGTTGAAGGACCGTTCAAACCGGATTATTACCGGTACTAAGTCGGGAATCGGAAATCAGGAATCGGAAATCGGTTTCAGAGGCTCGGAGAAATCCGGGCCTTTTTTGTTTAGCAGACCTTCCTCATCTTTCCCTGCCTCTTGTCTCTTGCCTCTTGTCTCTTGTCTCTTGTCTCTTGTCTCTACCTTTTCCCTTATGCACTTCCTACTCTTTCTCTTATTCCAATTCCCTCCCTCTGGCACCTGGCCCGAACGGCTGAACCCTGCGTATGAGTCCGTCGCGGCGTTCGCGATCGCGAATGAGGCGACCACAGATGCAAACCTGGAAATCGCCCACTATCAGAGCTTCGGCCGTGAGCCGTTCGGCGATGGCGTGGGTCCGTTCAAGGAGCGAGGACCCGCCACCGGACTCATCATCCGAAACGGCGTCATCGTCGCTAAATGGGGAGATCCCGAGCGCGTGGATATGACTTTCAGCGTCACGAAAAGCTTCTTATCGGCCACCGTCGGGCTGGCCGTCGATCGCGGACTCATCCCCGACATCCATCAGCCCGCTTACTTGATGATGGCGCCTATCGCGGTGTTCGACCCGCATCCGCGTCCACGCGCCGACATTGTGGGTTCGCCGATGTTGTTGGATCTGTTTCCGACGCCGCATCACAAGACCATCACGTGGGATCATTTGCTTCGCCAAACCAGCGATTGGGCCGGCACACTATGGGAGAAGCCCGATTGGGCGGATCGTCCGGCGCGGGACATCCGCACAGATATGACCCGCGAGCGACATCCCTCCGGAACCGTCTTCGAATACAACGATGTGCGAGTGAATGTGCTCGCCTTGGCCGCGCTGAACGTGTGGCGCCAACCGCTTCCCGAAGTGTTGAAAACCCACTTGATGGATCCGATTGGCGCTTCACCCACCTGGCGCTGGCTCGGCTACGACAACTCCTGGGTGGTGATGGATGGGCGCATCGTTCAAGCCGTGGGTGGCGGCGGACATTGGGGCGGCGGGATGTTCATCAACGCCTACGACATGGCCCGCTTCGGCGTACTGATGCAGAACAAAGGGATGTGGAACGGTAAGCGCATCCTCTCGGAGCGGTGGATCGAGCTATCCGAAACCCCGGGCCCGGCGAACAAAGAGCTCGGATTCATGAACTGGTACATCCGCCCCGACGGCTCCATCACCCATCTGGGCAACGGAACCAACGTGGTGTATGTGAACCGGAAATCCGGCATCGTGATGGTGGCGCGATGGATCGCCAACGACAAGCTCGATGAGCTGATCACCCGGGTCGAAGCGGTGCGTTAAAGCGGCTCGATGCGCTGTTTCACCTCAGCGATCAAGGCGTCGAGCTCTTCGATCTGCCGGTGGCGCTTCTTCCTGCTCACAAGATGCATGATGACCATGTAGGCCAGTGTGAGTCCGTAAGCGACGAGCTTGAAGGTAAGCGAAGCGTGCATCAACACATCCGAATAGTAGAGAAAAAGGATGGCTGTGAGCAGGATTCCGTACAATGGAGTCCCCTTCTGCAAGAGAAACTTTCTGAGTTCCAGCTTCTTCACGGTCGCGATGGCGTAATTGCGGGTATGTTCGGTCGGATCGGGAACATTTACCATCACGGTAGCCCATAAAGCCGAAAGATAGATGCCAAGCAGCACATACATGAGCATGATGCTGGTGTAAAACGCGGGAGTGCGGCCCTCAAACGTCGTGAAAACCCATCCCAACACGATGAATACCGCGGCGAAGCTGATGGACACGCCGAGATTCGTGAAGATGACTTTGCGTTGTTGATTAGCGATCGATTGCACCAGTTTGGCGGGCACTTCGGGGACTGGAGCGGCGACCCAGTCGCGGCGGAGTTGGTCAAACGGATCCATAGGTTTCCTCCATGAGAGAGATTAGTTTCTTTTTTGCGCGGTTGATGCGGACTCCGACCAAGGTCACGTTCGCATCCAGGATTTCGGCGATTTCCTTATAACTGAGATCTTCAATTACTAACGCGATGAGCGCGCGGTCTTGTTCTTGCAATTTCGCGATGCAGGCATGCATCCGGCGAAGCCGGGCTTCGGTGGGATCGGGCTCGGCATCGGGAACATCCGGCACGGTATGAACAAATTGCGGCCGGCGGTTCCGTTTCACACGATGACTGATCGCCGTGTTCAGCGCGATGCGATACACGAAGGTGTTCCATGATGAGGCGTTCCGAAATCGATCCAAGCTTTTCCAGATTTCAAGAAGCACATCTTGAACCAGATCGTCCGGCGATTCATCGGTTGCCGAGTAGGCGCGGCACACCCGATAAATCCCAGGTTTGGATTGTGAAAGAATCGCCTCGAACAAGAGTTCTTTCTCCGTTTTCATTTGGCAACAAAGGTACGGATGTGATCCACCATCCAATTCAGTTCATCCATCATGATGAAATGCCGGGAATGTGGAGTTACTAGCACCTTCACATCGGGTAACGCCGCATACTGGGCGGTATACAGACGGCTCACATAGTCTGAGGTGAAGGTCGGGAACTGAGGATTCGGCGCGAACGCGGCCATCACAAGTACCGGAACGCGGATCTTGGCCACGTCATCACGCAGATCGGTGCCCATCAGCTCCATGGCGGCATTCGCTTCGGTGACCAGGTCGGAAGTCATCGTCCATTCAACGAGCGATGCCCACTGAGTGGAATCCAGAACATTCGACTTGGCCGACATCAGCCTCATACCGCGGATTTTGTCCTCTGAGTAGGGCGCAAAACTGGCTATGTAGTTGCGGATCATCGCTGAATCGATTCCCGGTTTCGCAGCCGGATTCATCGCACCCGCTAAAAACGGTAGCGCATCCACCACCACAATCTGTTTGAGGAAATCGGGCTGATCTATCCCGATCTGAAGACTCAGGAAACCTCCGAGGCTGTGTCCCACCAGGGTCACATCGGTGAGTTGGTTCTGACGGATGTACCCCGTGATCACCTCTTTGAATGCCGCCAAGTAGGGGCCTTTCTCCAAAGGCGGCTTTCCAGCGAAACCCGGAAGCGTGAGCACATGGCAGTCGTACGCATCGCCGAGCGTGGCAAGAGTTTCGGTCCAGACCTCACCGGAGCTGATCAGCCCCGGAATGAAGACCAATGCAGGTTTTCTCTCGGAAACGGTTTGCGCGTGCACCGAGGTGGTGAACATCAGAAATAATAGAAGGACGGTTTTCATGGGAAGTGTGATAAGCTTGGTTCATCCACATTAGTCCTCAATGCTTCCGATTTATTACAAAAGTTTGGTTCAGCGAAAAAGTATATTCCTTCAATCGTTGTTCACCAACTATGTCAAGACCACAATGAATAGGTCGAGATTGACCCCGTATCGAACGAAAGTCGGATACGCCATCCTACTTTCCGGCATTCTATTGCTACTTCTTTACGACCTGAACCGCTCCTGGTGGAAACTATCGGACGAGCTGGATCATTTCCTTCAGAATACGACCTACTTTCTGGACAACACATTGGAAAGCCGGCAAGTCGACACTCGAGTTGAGATTCAGGAAATCCTCGAAAATATTGAGTTAAGAAAAGGCATGTCTATAGGGGTTGTGGATTCCACCCTTGAGTTATTGGCTAGGCATCCTTATGTGCCGGCATCTGTGATTCGATTCATTCAAGATTCGACGTCGATTGCGTTCATCAAGGGAACCGAGCAGGTCATGGTTTTTGAAACCGTATCTGCGCTTGACGGACTTGAAAAGCGGGTTCGGATGAGCCGAGTCAATGGCAAATCATATATCGTCTTTGTCGCCGAATCGACAGGACGTTATTTCAGCGCCTGGAAATCACGGGTTTACATATACATCTTGTTGTATGTATTGATCGCTGTGGGTGCCTTTTTCATCGTGAAGTATCAGATCCGTCTGCAGCGCAGTGAGAACAAGATCCGCTGGCTGATCGACAACATCTCCAACATCCCTATTCAAGGATATTATTCAGACGGCACCATCTTCTACTGGAACAAGGCCAGTGAGAAACTCTACGGGTACACGGAGCAAGAAGCGATCGGAAAAACGGCTTACGAGCTCATCGTCCCTGCAGAATTCTTGGGGGATGTGAAATCCCAGGCAACGGATATTCTGAGTCCGCAAAGAGGACCGAGTGAAAGAACATGGGTGCTGAAGAACAAGAATGATGATCGCTTCACCGTTCAGTCGCATTACATCGTGATTGATGACCGCAACCCGGTAGAGATTTTCACATTGAATGTGAACTTGGAACCGATGATACAAGCTCAAAAACAGATCGAGCAACTTCTTGAATCCAAAGAGACCCTGCTCAAAGAGGTGCATCACCGCATCAAGAACAATATGAGTACGATATCTGGACTGCTTTGGCTTCAAACGGAATCCATCAAAGAACCGCTTGCGGCTGAAGCATTGCTGGATGCTCAAAGCCGTGTCAACAACATGATGCTGCTCTATAACAAGCTGTATCAGTCGAACAGTTTCAAGGTTATCTCCAGCAGAGAGTACCTGAACGATTTGATCGATCAAATCCGACAGACCCAGGATCCATCCGCAAGAGTCATCATTGAAGCGCAGATTGAGAATCATGAATTGGATTCGAAACTGCTCCTTCCTTTAGGTATGATCGTCAACGAATTGCTCAGCAACGTGTACAAGTATGCCTTTCCGAAGGGATCGGGCGGACGGGTTGAAATCAATCTGCGTTTTCCAGACACGCACAACATGGTGTTGGAAGTCAGAGATAGCGGTAAAGGACTACCCGACTCCATCATTCAGACTAAAAAAGACGACGGTTTCGGCTTTGTGCTCATCAACATGCTGACGCAACAGCAAGGTGCTGTCATGGAGATTCAGAACTCTCCAGGCGCGCATTTCACGATACACTTCCCTATTTGATGAGCGTCATTTTCTTGACGAGGGTGGACTCTCCGGTCACGATCCGGTACAGATACACCCCGCTGGCGTACGGGCGCATGTCGAACTGCACCTTGTAGCGGCCCGCGTTCTGATTCTGATCCACCAAGGTGGCCACTCGCCGGCCAAGGATGTCGTACACCTCCAACCTGACCCGCATCTCTTCGGGTACCGTGTAGGTGATGGTCGTTGACGGATTGAACGGATTCGGATAGTTCTGCGACAGGGTCACCACTTCCGGAATGTCGGAGAACTCCCCGTTGGGATGCACCTTGAGCGTGAAACGCTCCTCGCTGGTGGCCGTGGTCTTGCGCATGCCCCCGTCCTGCAACCAGTGGAACATGCCCAGCGTGGCGCTGGTGTCCGCATCGGCGCTGAACGTGGTTCGAGAGGCCGGTGTGAGCATGATCGATCGCTTGGTCTTGCGGTCGTACAGCTCCAGCTCCCACTTGTCGGGCAGATTCCACGCCCCGGTCAGGGCGATCTCGTACGGACCGGTCACCCGCTTGCCGTTCAGGTAGCCGCCCACGGAGATCGGAATGTCGGCCGTGCGGTACAGCTTGCGAGGCATGTGCTGGATGCTCAGCGGGTTACCCTCGGCCGAGCTGCTGTAGAACTCCAGAAAGCTCGGGTTCATTGAGACCAGGTGCCAGGCGTCTTCACGGTCCATGCCGACCCTGCCGTTGCCCGAGAACATCACGTGCATCTTCTTGGTCATGCCACCATGGCGCAAGGTGAACTCCAGGATCGGGATCGAATCCAGACGGGCTTGAGTGTCGGTATCGGTATCCGATTCCTTGTAGAATGTGGCTCCCGTGGTACGGGCCGCCTCGGTGAGCTTGAGCACCGGAGAGGCGGCGTTGGCTTTCACCCAGAACGCCTGCATGGTCGAGATCTTGCCCGTGCCCAGACTGCCCGTGGTTCCGTTCCAGGTCAGGTAATCCCCCAAACCGGTGTTGGCCGAATCGCTCCACACGTAGATGGAGTTGTCCATGTTGGTCTTGGTCCAGCTGGCATGGTCCCAGTTGATGTCGGAGTACAAGGGGTTGCCCACCAGGTTCCAACCCGAATCGGCCGCCGGGGTGAAGGTCACCGGATAGGTGAACTCCCCGCCGGTAAGAGGCGTCTCGAAGCCGGTCACGCTCATGGCCTTGGGCAGCGCGTTGGCCGGGTTGTTGTACCCGCTGATGCCCATGTCGCCGAACACGTAGAACATGTAGCCGCGGCCGGCCACCACCGAATCGGCCATGGAAGACGGTTTGCGCCAGCGCTGGTTATCGGTGCCCGCGAACGATTCGACATACCAGAGCATGTTCGGGATCGAGTCGGGATAATCCGTTCCGGTGAAGCCCTGGGTGTAGAATCCGCCCAACAGATCCGAATACAGTGTGCGCGCCGGTGAGGTGATCGCCCGCCAGCCTCGGTCGCCGGAGACGGTCACCGTGGCCGTGATCTGGGTCTTCCGGCTGATCGTAGGCGCGCCGGTGAGCAGATAGTTCGTGTTGATGCCCACCTCGTTGTATTCATACACCCGGAAGTGGTAGGTCGTGTTCATGGCCAGCCCCGTGATCGTCACTCCAGTTCCCGATCCAGCAAAGACCACGTAGTTGCCTGAACCCAGGAACTGAGGACTTCCCGAGAAATTCGCGTCGGCCGTGTATTGAACCCCGTCGACCGGATTGGCGCTCACCGCGAACCCTTCGCGGATCACCACCAGGCGCTTGGTGCCATTGCCAGCCGCCCATGACAGCTGGATGCTGGTCGGGGTCACCGCAACCACAGCCAAGGCCGACACCTGCACCGTTGGCTCGGGAATGAATCCCGCGTTTCCGAATGTCAATAGTATCGGTGAACCACTCACGGTCGAAGTCGCCGTGTTGGTTGTCGTGTTCACAGCACCACCGACAACGCAATCCCCACTGCCGATTTTGGTGACAGAGAACAATTCTGACTCGGTACCGATAACATCCGCATCAAGGTATCTCGGTGTGAGGCCAAGCGAGAACGCAGTTATGTCATTGGCAGCCACATTCCAAAATCTGCTGGTGTAGCTTGACCCGCCACAAAATGGGGGAATTGCGTCGGTCACTCTCACGTCCACAGACGCAGATCCACCCAAGGTTCCGCTGGCTAGGTTCAATGTCACTGGGCTATACTCATTTGTACCCGTAGTATCGCCTACAGGAATCGTGAACGATCCCACCACTCCGAATCGTTTGCGAACAACTCCGGTGCTGTTCGTAACGAGCATGGCTGTAACGGATGGTGTACCGGTGATGGTCGCACTTGTTCCAAGAGTAAGTGTGTCAGAATTCAGAATCAGATTTCCCGAGGTGAGTTGCAGCGATTGATTCACGACAATGGATCTGCTAAGCACCTTGTTTGCCGATCCGTTGGTTTGCAATGTGGCGAAGGTTGTGGGAAAGGTTCCGCCGATGGTCTGCGTGCCCGAGGTCTTGGCCAACACCACCCTGCCCGTACCTGGTACATAGGCCGAGGCCGAGGCCGTGTTCAGCCAATCATTGAACAGGGTCACAGTCCGGTTATGGTCGGCATTGCTCACCACACCACTTTCCAACAGCCAATTTCCATACACCGTGATGTCGATGTTGCTCTGGGTTCGGGTGCTGCTGCCGATCAGCCTCACAACGTTGTAGAAGGTCTGGGTCGGAAGAGTGCCGTTGATGTTGTCATAGAATTCGGTGATTCCCCCACCCGGTCCGTTGATCACTTCGTAATTGCCCCCCGGGAAGACGAACTGGTTCGACGCAGTCGCCTTGATTCGGATCTTACCCGTACCGGTGACCACCCCAAAATTATGCCCGAACGTGTCTTCCAGATCCAAGACCGCCCCGGCGTTGTGCTCAACCGACTCGGCCAGCAGGGAATTCGCATTGCCACGGACTTGGTGGCCCGCGGCGATGATCACCGGAACCCCCACGGGAAAATCCGCTGCGGCCACGCCGCCATGTCCGGTCGTCGACCAAGTGGCCGGAGTCGTCCAGTTGCTCAACGTCACACCAGCTGTGGCGTTACGGCTGTAATAGGTGGCTACGCCGGCGAACTCCGAGGCTTCCCCAACGGTGTAATCGCCATTGATGTAATTCACCCCGGTCAGGGTCATCACATTAGTGGAAGTGTTGATACTTGCCCCGGTGACCACCCCGCCGATCGGTGTCCAGTTCGGAAACACGTACCGGCCGATCAGATAACTGCCTTCGGCTCCGGTAACATCCCCTTGCATATAGTTGTAGGTATGCGTGGCGGTGAACGAGGAGAAGCCCGATCGCTTCACGTTCCAATAGTAATTGAGCTGCTTTTCGGCAGCATCGCGCGTGGCCGGGTGCTTGGCGTTGATCACCTTGACTGTGATCGACCCCGCCGACGAGGTCGCCGTCACGTTGATCGTGGCCGGCGTGTACTTGCCGAACACCCCGATCGGGTAGGTGAAACTTCCGGTTCCCGAATAGTTCTTCTGCACGCCGCCATCGCTCAACACCCCGTTGGAGCGCAACATCCGGGCCGAAGAGAAACTACCCGTCACTTCGGCGGCCGTGCCCAACGTGAGCTTGTGCTCACCCATATCCAGAACGCCCAAGGTAAGCGTCAATCTTCGGTTGACCGTGATCGAATCGCCCAAGGCCACGTTGTTGGAATTGTTGATAATCAGGTTGCCGAAGGTGCCTTTGCCGGTGATCGTCTGCGTAGCACTGCCGTCGAGCTCGATGCCGAACGCCGACGAATTTGACGCGCTGCTATGGGTTCCGTTGTTGGTAATTCCGGCACGGGCCCTCAAAAGATTGCCGCCATCGACCAAGGTCGCCCCACTGTTGATGGTCAGATTGTTGGCCACAATCACAGGGGACGAAGCGGCCAGTGTGAGATTGGAATTCGCGGCAACTGTAAGATTAAGGAACGACTGCGTGGTGAAAGTTCCGTTGATGGTCGATGACGTTCCGTTGAACGTTGTGGTTTGAGTACCCCGGTTGAACACTCCCGTCGAATTCTTAAGGAACGTTCCACCGATTGTAAGATTGAAATTACCGGTGTTGAGTGTAGAGCTGTTGGCCAAGGTCAAGTTGTTCCTGATCGTCAACGGGTTCACTTGGATGGTCAATGCCGCCGTATTTGTTCCATCGAAAGCCGTCACTTCCACATTCCAAAGGGCTGATGTGGCATCCACAGTATACGCTTGGGCACCGATCGCCGACAATGGCGCGAAACGGATGATGCCACCTGTGACCGTTGTCGATCCAGGACGGATATAAGCGTCAGAATACGTGAGCGACCCGCCTCGGAGAATCTGAAGCACGCCACCCGTCATTTCGAAAACACTTCCTGTGTTAGCGATTTCAAACATGCCGTTGTTGGTGACTTGATTTCGGCCCCGGATGGTAACCGTTCCACCACTTTGTCTCCAGACCAATGACCCTACCGAGCTGGCTACGATTCTGCGGATCTGACCATTCACATTCAGAGCGCCATTTTCAATCACGATTTCTGGCAGACCCGACGATGCGTACTCAATGTCTTGATTGAAGTTGTTCGTGTTACCGATGTTGATCGTCCCATTGAGGATTTCCAACTTCCCGCCAAGCAACAGGTCGGCGACATCGCTGTCCACATTGCTGATGTTGATCACAGCAGACGCGTTAGAAACGGAGATGCCCGTAGATCCAAGCAAGGTGTACGTTACCGCGGTATTTGACAATGTGATCGTGGATGCGCGAGCCAGTCGGAACATACCATTGATCAGTGTCAACCAATTGTTACTGGATTGGAAGGTCACGGTTCCAGCCACATCGAAGGTGAGGATGGAGTTGCTGGTGGTGCCCTTGTTCACCGTCATTCGGAAGATCGTCGTACTTGCGGACCCGTTGCTACCCGTGAACGAGGCATTCGCCGCACCCAGGAAGGTCAGCGTCGTATGACGGGCTGTGGTCAGGAACAAATTATATGTTCCGTTATTGGTTACGGATCCGTTCACAGTCAATGCGTGCGTCACATCGGTGGTGCTGTTCAAGGTGCCGAACGTGGCCCCACTGTCAATCTGAATGTTTCGAGAGACCGTAACCGACCTGGAATTCGCCGTGTTGTACTGCATTCGCAGAGCCGAGCTCTGAATGAGCAGATCACGACCGATGGAAAGATTTCCTGCCACCGTGTTAGCCATGATCACATCGGTGCCGCTTGTTCCTTTGACCGTCAAATCCTCAAAGATGGTCAGATTCTGACTGGGTAAGGTGATGGTGCCCGTGGCGCTCGCCACATTGACGACCAGATTGCGATAATTCGTCAACGCCAACGACGATGGTGCGGCGGATACGGTCGGGATGGTGAAGTTAGTGCCTGTGCGATAATATTCCACTATGCCGCCGTTCGGACCAATGAACTCCGAAAAATCACCCGCGGGAAATTCAGCTGTCGCCGAAGAAGAAGCGATTCGCAATGTGCCATTGCCTGATACCTGTTCGCCGAGCATTGCCCCGAAATTGTGACCTGTGGTATTGCCCAGATCAACCGTGGAACCATTTTGAATCAGAAGACTTCCTGCAAGCGCGTTGTTTGCCGTCACATTCACAGTGTGATTATTCCCCACCCTTACCACGGAATTGACTCCTGGCGCGGTGGCTGGAATGTTCTGCAAACCGGTATGCCCATCCAAAGACCAGGTATTCACATTGTTCCAAGCCCCACTTGTGGTATAACTGTAGTAGATGGATACCGTGCCGAACGGATCAACCGGTGAATTGTCTCCTGCCGTGTACTCACCGTCGATGGTGGTTTCGAAGGTCGGACCAGAGAACGTGGCCACATTGGTGGTCTCGTCCACTTGAGCTGCTGACCCAGTGACCCATACCGAAGTGTTCGAATTGTAGCGAGCCGGCACATATCCGTCTTCGGTGATGCCGCTTCCGGTAACCACGCTCGCATCCACATAGGTGTATGCGTGGGTTACCTTGGCCGAACCGAGGGTGAACCCGGAGCTTGTGGTTCTCCAATACTGGGTAAGTGAACGTCCCAACGCCGTCACGTTCGGATGCTCATTGACAACCGGCCGAATAGTGATAGTTCCATACACCGATGGGGCCACATCGAAGGAAATAGTGCTTGGTGTATACCGGTTGGCCGCTCCCGCTCCAATCGGGAACGTGAAGCTCAGTCCGTTGTAGATCTTCGATACGCCACCTGCAGATTGCAAACCGTTCGTTTTGATCATCCTGATGGGTGCGGATGGTCCGCTAGGTCCTACCACTGTCGCAACCGGACCTAATGTGAGCGCATTCGACCCGATATCTAACAATCGGTTGTTGGCTCCATTTGCCACGAAAGTGAGTGTGCCGTTGATTCGAAGTGCGGCACCGACCGTTGCGGTCACGCCTGCTGCCGGGCCGCTTAAATCGATATTCCCGATCACACCACTTCCGGTGCCACCAATCGTTCTGCTTGTGGCCGTAGTGAGAGACAACTTTCCAGAACCGGTATGGATACCACTCACGGTCATGTTTCCACGGATTTCCACGGTTTTACCCTGATCGGCAAAAACGCCGCTTGTCAGATCAAATTGGTTCAACACCAAAAGGTTGCTGGCGGAACCGCCCAATTTCAACGTGTCAGCTGATTTGGCGATGGTCAGATTGTTCAATCCACTGGTGATGGTGCCATTCAATGTGAATAACTGGGCGCCGGAACCATTGAACGACGTGGTGTTCGTGCTCGGCGTATAAGTCGCGCTAGCCCCGATGTTGAAATTCCTACCCACAGTTACATTCTTGATGTCCAAACCGGAGGTCATCACCGCACTCGACTGAAGCTCGAGATTGTTTCTTACGATGATGTCACTCGCCGGTAATGTGAACGGTACTGTTGGTTGCGCATTGACACCATAAGACGCGTCATCCGTTCTGAGGTACAAACGTGGCTGCATCGAATGCGTTGATGCGGACGAGGTCACATTCAGATTCCAGAACGGAGCCGAGGTGTTGACAAAAGCCGGACGCGTGGTCGGAACAGTGATATTGATGGTTCCGCCAGTCACGTTGATGTTGTCAGGTAAAGCGCCAATCACCATGCTGAAATTCTCTCCCGATTGACCGGTCAGCGGGTTGGAATTCAAGATGTTAATCGTTCCGCCTGACATTTCAAACGTGTTGTCGGGATAGGGCAGGAAAAACGGCGCATACAGGGCCATGCTGGAACCGAAGCCTGCTGGCAGAGTTCCATCGATCGTCAAGGTACCTCCCGTCATGGTGAATGCGCCACGCTGGGTTCCGGCCGAGAACGACGTACGGATACAGACCGTTGTGATGGTGCCTCCTTCGATCAATACCACCGCTTTTTCCCGTGTGACGATACCCTGTGTGGAATTGTCTGTGAAGACGGACGATCCCGATACTCTGAACGCTCCATAGGGCACTAATGAAGCGGGATTGTTGAATGTCGGACCGGAAGAAGTGGTCACATTGGCTCCATCCAACCAGAGCATCACATCCTCATCGATTCGATACCCTTGTCCCGCACCACTTACCAAGGATGGAATCACGATGTTTGTGCCCAATCGAATCGTGCCCGTCAGCAAGTTCAAAGCTCGGTTGTCATTGATATTGGGAGGCAAACCTGATTCAGCAGTGTTGTTCGGACCGAACAATCTGAAATTCGATGTGCTCGAGGCCGTCACTGAAAGAACGAATGTCCGATCGATCCCTTTATTCAAAATCAATTGATAGAGGTCTGTTACTCCATTCGCAGTCAAGTCATTGTCTTGGCCACCTGTCATCGTCAGCAAAATCGCACCGGTCGTTGTTGCTGTCGTGTAGTCTGGTGCCCCTTGGTTGGTGAATCGGACCGTTCCGCTGTTGATCAGATTTCCATTGATGGAAACCGTGTGCCCTTGCTGGTTGCCATTGAAGACAGTCCAAGAGGTTCCGGCGCCCACTGTTGCCCCGTTTCCGATAGTCAACGATCGGGCGGTCGCGTTGTCTCCATGCTGCAATGTGAGAGTTCCTGCACCGGTACGGGTAAGCGTGAGACTTCCGTTCATCACGATATTCGAAGCCTGGGTATAGGTGATGTTTCCACCAGTCGAATTCCGTAAAATCACATTGTTGTAGGTGCCCACACCAGTCGGAAGAGTCCCCCCGATGTTGAAATATTCGACAGTTCCACCCAAAGCGGAAACGAAGTCGGTGAATGTTCCACCAGGAAAGGTGACCGAAGACAACTGAAGACGTCCCCCACCCGACACGTTGCCCAACGAATGCCCCGTGGTTGAACCCAAGTTCAAAAAACCACCGGCTTGCAATGTGGTCTTCGAGATGTCGATGGTGTTGGTTGAACGGGTGATGGTACGTCCATTCAATACCGTCATCTCATCGAATTGAACAGGAATCCTGCGTTTTACCAAGGTGGTTCCGGATGGGTCGCGAGTCCATGAGTCGAGAGTCCCCCAATCACCCGATTGATAAGAGTACATCTTGATGTGTGGTCGCAAGATGATGTTCGTGGCGAAAAACGCAGTGTTGTTCCCTGTTACACCTTGAGCGGGGAAGAAATTGAGAGTGCGTGTTCCGGTCGCACCGGTTGCGGTGAGTTGCTGGTCTTGCAACAGAATCATCCGGCTCAAGGCAACGGCAGAAGCACGCTGATTCTGATTTCCCCCTATCAAAAAGACCGGGGTCGTGTTGTGCCTACCAAGAGTCATTGTGACCAACACCCCCTCATCGTTGACCGCGGTTGCGGTGGGCGCGTTGAATGTGGTCACATTGTCCATGTTGGCTTGTGTCATAGGACTCGCCTCAAACACACTATACGGATTCACGTTCCGATACACGGCGATGGAGGCGAGCCAGTTCCGGCTTGCGCCTAACGCCATGGTGAAACTCGCACCCTCGCTTCCATCCGCGAAGCGGTAAAAAACCCCTCCGGTCAGGGCACCTTGCACCGTATTGTACAGTGTTGTGAACCCTGCGGGTGCGGTGATGTCGTTGTTGTTGGCCGCATGACCCGCTTGAATCAGGATCAGATCCCCGATTTCAACGCCTGATGGCTTATTGATGGATATGGATGCGCTTGCACCGCTGTTCGATCCCGCACCCAAGAATTGGATCGTTTCACTGATGGGTAAGGCGTTTTCAGCTCGACGCAGAACAACAGCCACAGCGAAGGCAGCCGTATTAACGCCAGTTCCGCCCTGGACAGGTGCGAATGTCGCCGTTCTTGTCCCGGTGGCTCCACTTGCTGTGAGAGCTTCATCTGCGACCAGAATCATACGGTTGGCCGCGACCGATGTGGTACGCGAGGTCATCGACCCAGCCGCGGTGATGGATGTCGGTGTTCCCGTATGACGGGCCATCATCAGGTTGACGAGTCGACCGGTGCTGGATACTGCGGTTACCGAAGGAGCGACAAACGTGTTCGCACTGGTCGCCATGTTCAGACGTGTCTCGGCCAAGCCTTCGAACGGTGATATGGGATCTACATTTCGATAGACCACGATCGATCCGACCCAATTCTTAGTGTTAGCTGACGCTGTGATGGTAAAACTGGCGCCTTCGGTGCCGTCTGCAATCTTCCAGAACATCTGCAGCTCCAAATTGCCCTGTGCCGTATTGTTGGGAACCAGCGCATTGAATCCAGCCAAATTCACAATGTTGTCACTGTTCACCGTATATCCGACCTGGATCAGAATCAAATCACCCGCAGCGGTGCTGACCGGTTTGGTCAATGACAGTGAGTTGCTGGTATTCGATGTATTCGACGACGCACCGACAAACTGTATGGCTTGGGCGATCAGGCCATGGCCGGAAAGCAGCATTATCACCAAAAAACCAATTCGACGCATGGTTCTCATCCTCGCACCCGAATTTGAGCGAATGCGATGGTTTGTGACACCACCATTAAGTATGGCTGCAGACGCATAATCATATCGATTCTGTTAATACAACCCGTAAAATACTTATTTCGCATCCTCTTTTCCCTTAGGCTTCTCTAATGTATACTCCACGATGAATTCGATCCTGATACTCTTCGCACATCCCGTGTTGGAAAAGTCGCGAGTGCAGCGCTCGCTCCTTTCTAAAGCCTCATCGTTGCCGAATGTTTCCGTCCGCGATCTGTATGAACTATACCCCGACTTCAACATCGGAGCGGAAAAAGAAGCCCTCGCCCAACACGACAGCGTGCTGTGGCAGCATCCGTTTTTTGGTATTCTTCTCCTGCTCTACTGAAACAGTGGGTCGACCAGTTACTCTGCAAAAAGACCGGAACTTCCTGATGTCGTCTGAGGATCATGCTTGGGACTCGGAACACATGGTGCGCAATGCGAGTAAGTGAGGTAGAAAAAAATGCATCTTGTCAAATGACTCGAATGCCCGTATCTTTGCAATCTGTTGAAAAAAATGCGCCCGTAGCTCAATTGGATAGAGCATCTGACTACGGATCAGAAGGTTTGGGGTTCAAATCCCTACGGGCGTACATAACTACTAAGGCTCGAGGGAGGAATCCTTCGGGCCTTCGTTGTTTTTAGGTATCCGCGATTCGAAACAAAAGAAAAGGCCCCAGGTTTTCACCCGGGGCCTTTTGCGTTTACGACGACGACGATGTGTTATTATTTAACAAGCATCATTTTGCCGGTGAGCGATTTGCTGCCCGATTGCAGGCGATACAGATACATTCCGGTTGGCAGACCCGAAGCGTCAAACGACACTTGGTACGCACCCGCAGATTGATTCTGATCCACCAACACGGTCACTTCGCGTCCGAGCATGTCAAACACGGTGAGGCGGGTCATTCCTGACTCGATCAGGTTATAGCCGATTATCGTGCTCGGGTTGAACGGATTCGGATAGTTCTGGCTCAGGGTGAAGCCATTCGGCGCATCCAACAGATTGCGATCGACACTGGTCGATGTCACATTGGAGATGTCATCCAAATAGAACGTGAAGTTCGAGGATCCGTCGCCAGGTGTTCCAAGATCGAAAATGAGTACCACTTTCTGATAGACGTTGGCAGGGTTGCCATGGCTCATATCGAACGATACTTCGGTCCAGGCATTGGCTACACCTATGGTGCGCTCAAGTTCCACGTTAATAGCGCCGTTGGTGTCGTTCTCAAGCTTGAACAGCAACTTCGCATCGGCACGTGGCGACCAGACTTTGACTTTGAAGGTCTTGTTGGTCATATCGATCGGATCCGTCATGCGGAACCAAGCTCCACCCCATGGTGCGCCAGCGTTCTTCACCATGCGAAGCACGTTGTTCGATGTGTTCAAGCCCGTTTTGAAGGGATTTTCAACTCGAGTGAGTGCGCCACCATCGAAGTTGGTCACAAGTGTTTCCCAAGCGATACCGGCTTCTTCAGCGGTCACAGGAAACACAACCGAGGCCACCGGGGGCGGTACTGCGGCACCATGCGTGATATTGTCGATGTAGAACGTGAAGTTCGAAGATCCGTCGCCAACGGTTCCCAGATCAAAAATCAACACCACTTTCTTATAGGTGTTGGCCATATTGATTCCAGTCATATCGAACGTGAGTTCGGTCCAAGCATTGGCGACGCCAATCGTCAACTCTTTTTCAAAGTTTAGAGCGCCATTACCTTCGTTCTCTACTTTGAACAGCATTTTGGCATCCGCACGTGGCGACCAAACCAACACCTTGAACTCTTTGGTGGTGGAGAAGTTGATATTGCTTCCCATGGTGAAGAATGCTCCACCCCATGGTGCGCCAGTGCCTTTAACCATTCGCAACACATTGTTCGACGTGTTTAGACCCGTTTTATGTGGGTTCTCAACACGACTCAACGCTCCGCCATCAAAATTGGTGATCAAGGAATTCCATGGAATGTCTGATTGTTCAAGTGTGATCGGGAAAGCGATCGGTGGTGGTGGTGGTGGTGGTGCGACCGCGGTCTGGTTGATGTCATCGATGTACACCGTGAAATTGGAACTTCCGTCACCAACTGTTCCCAAATCCAAAATCAGTACCACTTTTCGATACAGGTTCGTGCGGTTGGCCGCAGAGAAATCATAGGTCAACTCAACCCATTGATTAGCCACATTGATCGTGCGTATTTGCTCGAAATTGAATGCTGAGTTGTCATTGTTCTCCAATTTGAAGAGCAAGGTGGCACCGGCGCGCGGCGACCAGACTTTCAGCTTGAATTCGGTCGATTGCTGAAGGTTGATATCCGTTGCCATAGGGAACCAGGCACCAGCCCAAGGCTGACCTGCATTTTTCACCATTTTCAACACGTTATTGCTGGTGTTGATCCCGGTTTTAGATGGGTTTTCCACGCGGGTGAGTTCACCACCGTCGAATCCAATGACAATACCCGCCCAGTCGATACCGGCGTCTTCAACCGTCACAGGGAAGGTAGGACCCGATGGCGCGGCAGCTCCGGCTCCGAAAGCCAGATCGTCCCAGTAGTAGGTTTTCTCACCGGCTACGGCACCCGTTACTCCGAAATTGAAGAAAATCGACGCCAGGTTATAGCTGTTGGCCAAATTGAGAGCAGCAGTACCGCTCGCATGATTGCTGAAATCGAACACGAGAGTCTGCCATCCATTGGCGACCGTAGTCGTGGCTTCGGTTTCCACACTGACCGTAGGCACACCGGCTTGCTCCACTTTCAGGCGCACTTTGATACCTGCGTTTGGTGACCAAACACGTGCCGACATTTTCGTTGCCGTCAGCGTGAATGGAATCCTGGTTCCGAAACCGATAAAGCCACCCACGGTGGTTCCGGCCCAAAGTTCGGCAGTGGCCGATTTCACAGAACGAACCACCTTGTTATCGGGATTCGTCGGATCAGTGACGATGCTCGACGCGTTACCACCGAAATCGGTCAGACCGTAATTCGTGGTCGCAACATCGAACGTCACGGGCAACGTGAGCTGCGCGTTGGCTATCTGCCCTATGAGCAGAAAAGCGATTAGTACTAGTTTTCTCATTCTATTGATGTTCTTGGGTTGAAGACATGGTTTGGCAATGCTGGAAGCGCTGCCATATCACACGATAGATGTTTAAATACAATTATGCAAATTTTTCTGAAATTTGTGCAAAATTTTTGCACACTACGCGAGAACCAGCTCCAATTCTTCCAAAACCTTGTTTCTTGACGACAATTCGATTCCCACTTCTTCCATGACCTGCGCATTCGCATACAGTTCACGGCAAATGACCACGTTTTTACCGAGAATCATCTCTTTCTGTCTATTGGACAGGGTATGCAACACAGTAATCGGCAACAGACCTGTGGATCGGATGAGATCCAACAATCCGTGCCCTTGAGGATAATCCCAAGACATCAGGTGCAACCCTTCACATTCCCCATACCGCTCTGCATCGGCGGTGAACTTGCTATTGGTCACGATCCATCCTTGGTATCCGACAATGCTTTCCTTCGGGTGGTCGGCGGTGTAACGCACCACCAGATCGCGAACCCGGCTGTGCACATACAATGGGATTTTCACATCCAACTTCGATCCGGCCATGTTTCGGAACTTGCACTCGGTGAAGCGGATCAATCCATTTTTCTTGGCAAACACATCCACTTCGTGTGTAACGCATTGCCCTTGCATGATCACACCCACTTCACAATCCCAACCTGTTGCCGAAAACAATGCCCCGACGAATCGCTCAAAGGGATATCCGCTGGGTCCGAGCGACATCACAGCCGATTTCAGATTGTATTGCGATGCGGCCTGGGTATTCGTTTTTCTCAATAACTGAAACGCCCGCTTGTAGATCTTATGCGTGCTGATGCCATCAGCAAGCATCGATTCCACATCCGTGACCACCATTTTGATGGAAGCATCACTCGCGCCCGACCGATGAAGACTTCGGATGAGTTTCTCCCGGTCGTACGCGGAGGTTTCTCCTGACGCCTTCGTTACGAGAATCGACGGTTGGTCAGAGTCTGGCATAAAATCGACGTATCCTCTCACTCACTTTTTCAAGGATGGGTTCGGTGAATTCCTCGAAGATGATATCCGGTGGCGGTGGAAACATCTCTTTGAGGCCGGCAAGACGCTTCTGCTCGGTGTTCAAGGCTCTTTCATCTCCGTTGAATGTGGCCCAGGCATATTTCCACCGGTAATCGCCCTCGAACCGCTCCTGCATCACAATGCGGCCGGTGCTAGGGTCGGTGATTTTAAAGACCATTTGCCCTCCGCCTGTCACGGTCTTTTCTATGGAGGTGTATCGAGCCGTCACTTTTCCGAACACCGGAACAAGCTGGCCGTTGATGCGCGTCTCACCGATTTTCACACTATCGGCGCTGGTCAGGGTTTCCGTATTGCGATCAAACACCACATTCCCGATGCTGAACGATTCGAACTGCATCGAAATCTCATGGTCCGTATAAGGGGGAGAATTCCGGCGAGCCTCTTTTTCAGAGTAGAAGCGAACCAGATTGTTGCGTGTCCGCGACGACACTCTCTCAAGCAGGCGCTCTTCGAACGCTTCCTGAACCAACTGATAGGTACGTTGCTGTTCCGGCATTTTGAGAATCACCACGTGCAGCGTCGCACGATCCACAGCCTCTTCCATCAAAGATCGGGTATCCTTGTAATTGGGCTGATACTGCTCCACGAGCATGAAATGCTCTAATGCGGTCTTCGCGTTTTCCCTGGTGGTTCCGCGCATTTCTGATACGCCCATCCTATACCGCACATCGGCTGCCTGGAGCCGCGCATTATTCCATTCATCGACATATAGTTTTCTTACCGGCAGGATCTCATCACACGCCAGACACCTTTCCATGCGCTGCTGCAACACATTCAATCGGTTGTAAGCCCTGGTGATGGGTTCCCAACGCAAAGGGTCTTCCAAAGCGGAATACGCCTGTACGGTCACAAGATTGACTTCGACGGCCTTGGGATAGGCTTGAGCAAGCACTCTGCGCGCATTGCGGTTATCCGGGTCTTCTTTGAGTTTGGTCACGCTCAGACGCACTGCCTGCTCGTAATCTCCTTTGTTGTAGGCCTTTTTTGCCGAGTTGCAAGACAGGACAACCAAAGCGGCCATCCCGATGAGTAGGATTCGGAGGGTATGCATTCCGAAATATAGACTGAATTGATTCAGATACCGAAAATGACTAATTTTGGTCTATGTACATTTTCATCATCATTCTGATCACATTCATCGCTCTTCTGCTGACCCTCACGGTCTTGCTTCAGAGCGGTCAAGGCCAAGGACTTTCCGGTGGCATCTCGGGCAACACTGCCGCTAACACCGTTTTGGGAGCCCGCCGCACTTCCGATTTCCTCTCGAAATCGACCACCTACCTCGGCACGGCGTTCCTGCTGCTTTGCTTGGCGTCCAACTACTTCATCGAGCGGCCAAGCTCCGGTGGAAGCATCATCACCGGTTCGGGCGTAACCCGCCCCGCCCCGATCAGCTCGCCTTCAGCGATTCCGGTTGAGCCCGGAGGTAACTAAGAGTCCGGCGGCACCAGCGACCATCACCCCCGCGCGAATGAGCGTGCCGGAGTCAGCGCTGAGCCAAACCAACCCTGCCAGAATCAGCACCTGCGCAATCGCAGGCTTGAGGGCGTACGCTACCGGGTACGCCTTCTTCGTGTCGTTCAACAGATACAAGCTCATCACGGCGTAGCTTGCGCAGGTGGCCATGGCCGCACCCTCCATCCCGAAAACAGGGACAAGCATCATGTTCGCCACGATGGTGACCATGGCACCAGCCCATGTGATGATCGGCAATCTCTTCGTCCGATCTTTGAGAAACACACCGACGGAAAAAATCACGAACCAGCCCTGAAACCAATACGCGGCCAATATCCACGGCACGATGGGGATGGCCAACCAGTACCTGGAGTCGATGAGTGTGGATTCCGTTCCGGGGATGCGAATCCCGGCGATCTCTGCCGCGAAGAGCGACACCCCGAGAAACACGACGCCGGCTCCCAAATTGAACGCCTTGAACACGCGGCCGAACAGGTCTTTCGCATCTGCCGACCCGGAGTGTTTCATGAAGAAGGGCTGCCAGGCCATTCGGAACATCTGGACCATCAGGAGCATGAACACGCCTAATTTGTAACAGGCGTTATAGAATCCGGTGATGTCTGTGGCCGTCACTCCATCCCCGTATAGCGCGGCGATATCCGCGGCATCCATCCGGCTAAGCCAGAATCGGTCCAGAACCTCGTTGATCGCGAATCCGATGCCGTTGGGCACATACGGAAGTCCGAACCATAACGCTTCTTTGGCGATGCCCGCCGACCATTTCCCAGCCATCATCGGCCAAGTGACCACCCATAGAACGACTCCGGTCACCGCCGAGGCGATGGCATTGCTGATGAGCACCGCTTCGATACCCATCTTCATCCCGAGGATGAAATACAGATTCATGCCAATGTTCAACGCGACATTCAGAGTTTTGAGCCCGGCGAACATCCACGGCCGCTCGGAAAGCCGTAATTCCGCATAAGGAACAATGCAGATCGCATCCCAGAACAGGATGGCAAGAAGACATGCGTAGATCAGGTCGGCCTGCTCTCCGCGGATTTGCAGCAGTTCGTAACTCCACGGCGCGGCGACCCAAAGAATCACCAGAAACACCGCACCGGCGCCTAATAGCACCATTTGCAGGGTTTTGAACACATTTTTGGCAGCTTCACGATTGGCGGCATATCGGATGTAGGCCGATTCCAATCCCAAGGAGAACACGACGTTCAGAAAGACGATGCCTCCGTAAATCAGTCCGACCACGCCGTAATCGGCGGGCGAAAATACTCCCGTGTACAGCGGGACCAGCAAATAATTCAGGAAGCGGGCCACCACGCTCGACAGCCCGTAAACCAGGCTGTCGCTGAGCAGTTCGCGAAGCCGGCTCACATCAACCGTTCCAAAGCCCGGATACCGAGCCTGTAACTGTCCAGTCCGAATCCGGAAATGAGTCCTTGGCAGGCGCCGGCAGTGAGCGAGGTGTGTCGGAAAGATTCACGGGCATGGATGTTCGACAGATGCACTTCCACTTTCGGAATCCGAAGCGCGGAGAGCGCGTCGCGAAGCGCGACAGAGGTATGGGAGAACCCACCCGGATTGATCACCACCCCGCCCATATCAGAATCGCGAAAGGCGGAATGCAGCCTTTCGATGAGTTCCCCTTCATGATTGCTTTGGAAAAACACGAACTGATGAGCCGGAAATTCCGCCTGAAGCAGGATTTCGATATCACTCAGCGTGGTGGAGCCGTAAATCTCCGGTTCACGCTCACCAAGGAGGTTCAGATTCGGTCCGTTGAGGATGAGGATGTTCATGCCTGGAAACGCGATGAGATCGCCGATGCGATGGATGCCATTTCTTGGGAAGATACATCCACCGGATGGCCGAATGCGAGCTTGGTATGTTCCGAATACAACGGAACCAGATGGATGTGCGCATGCGGGACTTCCAACCCCTGAACGATGATTCCCGTTCTGATGCAGCCTGTGGCTTGGTCGATCGCCTTGGCCACTTTCTGTGCGAAGAGCATCATTTCAGCCAAAGAAACCGCTTCCAGGTCAAACAGATAATCAATTTCAACCTTCGGAACCACCAAGCAATGACCTTTGCTGATGGGCCGGATATCCAGAAAACAGAAAAAGTGCGCGTCTTCGGCAATCTTGTGGCAAGGAATCTCGCCGGAAATGATTCTGCTAAAGATGGTCATAGGATGCAATTTGTCGTTGAATATACGATGCTTTCCTCCGTATATTTGGGGCCTTGGCGAAAATTCAGTTTTGAATCGGTAGCTCAGCCGGTAGAGCATCGGCCTTTTAAGCCGTTGGTCGTGGGTTCGAGTCCCACCCGATTCACAAGCCCATCTGCACTCGCAGGTGGGCTTTTTTTTTATGTATCATGCAGGGATGAGAATTCGCGAATCCATTTTCTCTCCATTGGGCATCACCACGATCTATCTGGTGATGGGAAGCCTGTGGATCACTTTCTCCGATTCATGGGTGGTTGCCGCCGTTCAGGATGTCCAGACCCTCACCAGGCTGCAATCCTACAAAGGCTTGTTTTATATCGCCATCACCGCGTTCGGCCTGTATTACTTGCTCGTGCAGCATCGGCTTACTATCCTGAAAGCCACCGAGAGCTATACCAAGGAGCTGGAAAACCGTGTGCAGGAACGAACCCAAGACCTTTCCCTTCTCAACAAGGAGATGGAATCGTTCTCATATTCGGTCTCTCACGACCTTCAATCACCTTTGCGGGCGGTGCTTGGGTTTTCGGAGGAAATCGTGCAACATCATTCCGAAGGGTTGTCTCCAACCGCAACGAATTATCTGAGCCGGATTTCCGCAGCCGCGAAGCGCATGAGTGTGCTGATCGATGATCTTCTGACATTGGCCCGGGTATCGAAAATCGAATCGAAGCCCTCTGAGTTCGAACTCCAACCTTTGGTGGCCGAAGTGATCCATGACTTGAGCTTGAATCCCGTTTATGCGAATACGAAAGTAAGCATTCGCCTGCAGGAAGTCCGATTGGTCGCCGATGAATCGCTGATCCGTATCCTGTTCGAGAATCTGTTGTCGAACGCGTTCAAGTATTCCTCCCGGGTGACCTCGCCTCATGTTGAGGTGGAATGCATCCGAGCCAACGGTCATCCGTTGATTGCGGTCAGAGACAATGGCATCGGATTCGACATGCTTCATTACGACAAGCTCTTCACGCCATTCCAACGATTGCATCACGGGGAAGGCTATCCCGGAAACGGCATCGGTTTGGCGACGGTGCAACGGGTGATGCGGCACTTGAAAGGAAGCGTGCGTGCGGAATCCGAAATCGGCAAAGGAACGGTTTTTTACATTACCTTAGAGAATACCATCGTCGCCCATGCTTGATCCTGATTACATCCTACTCGTAGACGACAATCCCGATGATGTGGACCTCGCGATATTGGCTCTGAAACGAAGCCATCTGGATTGCGACATCGTGGTGGCCAGAAACGGTTTCGAAGCCTTGAAAATGCTTCATGGCGATTCGTCGGCGCTTCCATCGCTGCGCGTGCTTCCGAAAGTCGTGCTACTTGACATCAACATGCCGGTGATGAACGGCTTCGACGTGTTGCAGGCTTTTCGCGCCCATGAACGCACACAATCCCTACCGATCGTGATCCTCACCTCATCCAAAGAAGAACAGGATATCGCCAAAGGGTACGCCTACGGAGCGAACAGCTACATCCACAAACCCGTGGATTTCGCCAATTTCACCGAAGCCATCAAGCAACTCGGAATGTATTGGTTGGTTTTGAATCAGACGAACTGAGCACTCACTCATGGCACCACGTCTCCTCCTGCTTGAAGATTCCGATGACGATGCGCTGCTGCTGAGAATTTTCCTGGAACGCGAACTGCCTCAGTCTAATATCGAATGGGTAACGACTCTCCAGGATTTCGAAGCCAGCCTGAAGACGGGAATCTTCGATGTGGTGATCAGCGATTACCAACTGGATGGATTCACGGGACTTGATGCCTTCCGGGTGATGCTTCGATCGAGTCCGGATATTCCCTTCATCATGGTATCGGGATGCATGGGTGAAGACCTGGTGGTCAGCGCTTTGAAATCCGGAATCAGTGATTATGTCACCAAATCAAGCCTCACACGGCTGCCGATGGCGATTTTGCGTGAAGTGGAAGCCGCCCAACTCAAACGGCAGAAAAGCGCAGGAGAGGTGATTCTGCAACAGAACCGGCAGAATCTGATCGCACTCATCGAAAACACCGACGACGGCATCTGGTCGGTGAACCGGAACATGCAGGTCACCATCCTGAACGCATCAGCCAAGCGTTTTTTCAAAGATATTTATGGCGCAGAGCTCTATGTGGGCGCTTACTTTCCGGATGTGTTTCCGACAGCGGTCCACTCCTTGTGGGATCATATCCTGAAATCCGCTTTTTCAGGTTTGAAATCGCACCAAGAGCTCACTTTTCAACATACCGACGGAACCGATTGCATCATGGATGTTTCGGTGAATCCGATTTCCGACGACCAGAACGCGATCACCGGGGTTAGTTTTTTCGCCAAAGACATCACCGCACGCAAGAAAACCGAACTCAGCGCCGCGGCCAATCTCAAAGAAAAAGAGATTATGCTCTCTGAGATCCATCATCGGGTGAAAAACAACTTGGCCATCGTCTCCGGCATCCTGATGCTTCAACAAGACAAGATGGATGACGTGGCCAACAAAACGATCTATGGCGAAGCCATCAACAAGATCAAATCCATCGCTCTGATCCACGAAAAACTCTATCAGAACAAATCGTTGGCTGAAATTCAGTTCAACGACTACATAGACAGCCTGGCCGAAACGGTTCGCGGCTCCATGGGCGACGATAAGACGATTTCTGTGGACGTGGATGCGGATCCGATGATCATGGATGTGACTACCGCCATCCCATGCGGGCTCATCTTGAGCGAGTTGCTCACCAATGCCTATAAGCATGCGTTCAAACATCAGGATTCCGGGCGGATCGTGGTCAGGCTTCGGAAAAAACCGGGCGGATTCACCCTGAGCGTATCTGACGACGGGCGCGCACCAGACGTGCTCAAGCAACTGAAAAACAGTAATTCCGTCGGCATGATGATCGTGCATGGATTGGTAGAACAACTCAATGCGAATCTGCATTTCGACTGCGCCAACGGCACCACCATCCTCATCGACAAATGATCCATTATTTCCGCTCCATTTTGGCCATGGCGGTGTTCATCGTTCTGCTGGCGATATTCTCCATCCTTGCGATTCCCATCATCGTGCTGAGTTTCGGCCGGCTTCGCGATCCGCTCATCGAGCATGTCGGTGGTTTCCTCGGTTGGGCGGTGCTTTCCACGATAGGTATCCGGCTCGACATCATCGACCGGCGCACCGATATCACCCGTCCCAAGATCTACATCAGCAACCACAGTTCCACACTCGACATGTTCGTGATCTTGGCTCTGGGGCTTAAGAAAACCCGGTTCGTGGCCAAATACGAGCTTCAGTACAATCCCTTCTTTTTCATCATCGGTCGGCTGACCGGCCAGGTGTTCTTGCGACGCAAAGACCGCGACAAGGCCATGAAAGCGTTGGATCAGGTGTTGGTGGACATCCGCGAACAGCAATTATCGCTGTATATGGCGCCGGAAGGAACCCGGAAGCACGAGGGAATCATCGGTCCGTTCAAAAAAGGCGCATTTCATATGGCCTTGAATACCGGTTACCCGATTTGTCCGATTTTCATCGATGGGGCATCGAAACTGGCACACGGCGGATCATTGATCAGTAAGTCCGGGCGGTTGCGCATCGTGCTGAATGAGGAGATCGATACGTCGCGGTACGGTAAGGAAGATGTGGACGCATTGCTCAACGATACCCGTAACCTGTATCTGCAATGGAGTGGATGCTGAGGGATTTGAACCCCCGACCCTCTGCTTGTAAGGCAGATGCTCTGAACCAACTGAGCTAAGCATCCATGTGTTTACCTGCGGGCCACAAAGATACGGTAGCCCATCATTGATATGCAAACAAAATCATCCCACATCGGCTTAAATCCAAATCTTCTCATCGTTTTCGCGGTGACATTGACCGGAATCATGGGTGTATCGAGTGTCACGCCCATTCTGCCGACCATCGCATACACGTTCAACATCTCACCGGAACAGTCGGCCTTGCTCATCACCGTCTTCACCTTGCCAGGGATTTTTCTGACGCCCGTTTTCGGAATCCTGGCCGATTGGTATGGCCGGCGAAGGGTGCTTGTTCCGGTTCTGACCTTGTTCGGAGTGGCCGGAACCGCCTGTTTCTATGCGGAAGAATTCTCCACCTTGCTCATTCTGAGAACCTTGCAAGGCATCGGAGCGGCGTCATTGGGAGCGATGAATGTCACCATCATCAGCGATCTGTTCAAAGGCAGCGAGCGTACCACCGCACTGGGTTACAACTCAGCTGTGCTCAGCATCGGAGCCACATTGTACCCGGCGATCGGAGGCAGCCTCGCGCTGTTGGGATGGAAATATCCGTTCCTGCTTCCCATCCTCGCCTTTCCGACCGGATTATTGGTGCTTCTGAAGCTGGAAAGTCCAAAAGCCGCGCATAATGACGATTATAAGGCGTACTTCACCGCTGTATTCAGAAGTTTGAGATCGCGCAAGATCCGCACCATGTTCCTATTGAGCACCACCACGTTTCTGTTTTTATATGGTCCTTTGCTCACTTTCCTACCTTTTTACATGGCCAGCAATTTCGCCAGCGACTCTCTCACCATCGGTATCGTGCTGGCGACGTCATCCATCGGCAACGTGATATCCGGCGCATTCTTAGGGCGCTTGGTGAAGCGGTTCACTTCCGTCGAATTGCTGCTGCTGAGTTATCTGGTCTATGCCACGGCTCTTTTCATGATTCCGGTGATGCCCGGCCCCTTTTGGTTGGTGATTCCCTGTGTGATGTTCGGCCTCGGCATCGGTATCAACAATCCGAACGTGCAGACCCTCATCGCGAAATCGGTGCGTCCAGAACAGCGAGCGGCCATCTTGTCGATTAACGGAATGGTGTTGCGCCTGGGCCAGACACTCGGACCACTGACGATGGCGTTCCTATTCGCTGTGGTGGGTCCGGAAGGCTCTTATATCGCCATGGCCTTCGCGTCATTGGCGGTTTTCGGCTGGCTACGGAGCATGGCCCGCTGACCCTAAATCCTCATAACCAAGATAATTTGCGCGTGCTGTTCTCGGTCTCACCTGAAACCATATCCACGAATATTTCTTCGAGGGATTGATATTTTTCGAAACTCAATTCATTCTTAATTCTATGTTTTATATCACTCATTTTTGATTCAAAGACAAGGCGTCCTTTATCCATGATTGCGACATGATCACATATTCTCTCAAGCGTATCGAGGTTGTGTGAACTTATAAATACAGTCACACCGTTTTCGACCATGTAGTGAAGGTTGGTTTTTATTATTTTGACTGACGTTGGATCTATACCATCAAAAGGTTCATCCAGTATCAAAAGCTCAGGCTTGTGTATCAATGCTGCAGCAAGAGATACCTTTTTTTTCATTCCCTTAGAATACGTATCGATCCATTGATGTTCTTTTTCCCTTAAATCAAACACATCCATCAATTCATTAGAGCGTTGGACTATTTCATATTTATCTATTTGGTATAGCGTTCCAACAAAATGCAAGTATTCCTTGACCGTTAGTTTCTCCAAATAGTGAGGTTGTTCTAGAACAAACCCGATTTTCCTTTTGTATTCGACATCGTTGCTACTTATTCTATTGCCAAGAATATAGATATCCCCTTCATCTTTTTTGACCAATCCAGACAGTATGTTAAATATCGTCGATTTGCCTGCTCCATTTGGCCCTACTAAGCCAAATATGACAGGATTTGGTATGGTCAATGAAAAATCGACAACCGCATTTGGTTTGCTACGATATGATTTCCGTAAGTTTATTATATCAATTATACTCATTATGGGTTGACGGTCATTTCAAGGTTACGGGTAAATTTGGGTAGAACGACAAAATACCATACAACGAGCACTGTAAGTCCGAATAGAACACATAGTATTGTGTATCCTAGCCACAGTTCTAATATGAAATATGGAACCATAGCAGTAGCAGTGACAATAATTTGATAAGATAATATCTTCGATGAATCAAGATTTCCATCTTTATCCCGACTCCATATCGTCGCATAATTTCCAAAAAGTATATATACCGGAAATGTCATCAATAGAAATATGACTACACTCCCAAAGTCCTGAATAGGAATATGATATTTATAGGTGCTTCCAATAATAAATGGTAGTGGAAATAATATGATTGTAGATACCAAAACAATTATTTTTGACATTACAATAGATGGTATTACCCATGGGGTTATTGAATAGTTATGGATCTCAGCCTTTCCTGCTGAAAATATATCACAAAAAAAGGGACCTATTGCTATCATATTAATAATATAGATTAGTAGAGGGACATTGGTTTGGAATTTGTGCACAGAAAAAAAACCCAGGATAAAGATGGAAAACGCATTGAAGAATACGGCACTAAACAGCAAGTTAATGTACCTTCTGTAAATCAAATATTGAAAGTAAATATGTGCCTGCATTCTAAATGAGATTAGTTCAATCTAAATCTATACGAAATAATACATATCAATATAAGTACAATGCTTAATACGGATTGCAGTGCATTTATAAATACGATACTACCATCCAATACCATTAGTCCATATAACGCATTTCCCGTACTGCTGATCATCGGGATATAAAGTATACTATTGCTCTCCGAATAGATCATTATCTGAAGCACAATAAGGGGCGTAAACCCTATGTAGAACGCATAGTTTCTATATTTATTTAGCAGGTTATCAGCCAATAGGTATAGAGCAATGAAGCTGCTTTGGACTCCAATGAAAACAAAGAACCAGAGTACGATACTGAATAAAGCCGCAATGATAGAGATATTTATATAATAATAAATGAAGAACAAGGCAGAAGGTACTATGTATAACAACGACTTATAATCTGACATCAGAAGTATTAAATGAAACTTGTATTTCTGCCAATTGCTTAATGGATATACTAGAATATGAATGGGTTCAATCATTATTCTTCTGACGTATTTTGTCGTGATCGCAATAAGATCGAACGAAGCGATAGCATAAACGAGTACACTAAATGATCGTCTATATTCTAAATTACCTACTGTATCCATCTGAAGAATGATTCCTGTAAATGACAAGCCTAACAACAGAAAAGCACCTAGGAGAAACCCATAAGTTATACTGTTTTCATTATGCCTATTACTTAACGTTCTGCTCGTACGTAGTAAAAGCTGCGTGACTGCTGTCATACCGAATATTCAATTAAGCATATTGTTTATGGATCATAATATGAATAACGTTATCGAGATGCACGCCCTCCCAATAACGTTTTTTAGCCGGTTGAGGTGACGATCGAGAATTTGTTATCTCAGATTCTCGATCTCATTTTGTTTCTTATAGTCTCACATTGGTATAACATTCTGTCCCAATCACAAGACCACTTCCAAAACCAAATGCCATACCACTTGCAATAAGTCCCCATCCTACTGGCCCAGATATGGCATTTAAACTTGCGGTTGCTACGGCAACAAGACTTAGTCCTGCACAATAAACAGAGCCGCCTTCGGCTTTAATTTTCTCCATTTGATGCATATCTAACGTTTTCATAAATACTTGGTTTAGTTTTTGTTTACGATTAACTATTCAACTGCAAAACATGGCTTCGACTAAAGTCTTAGAATAGTGCCTGCATAGCAAGCTCAAAAACTATCTAATTTGTGCTTTTTTAAAATCTCGCGCTTCAATGCTCTTAATGTTTTTCCACAATGATAACTTAGGTATCTGTGCAAGGCCTTTTCATCAACGAGTCCGACATTGGTGGCGATTTTATAGCCAATTGCACCAACATCAGCCTGGATCTCCTGTTCTATCCGTCTCATACGATATGATTTTAACACGTCTTTCGGAGACTGTCCAAATTGCTTTTTAAAGCGTCGGGTAAAGTGAAATCGAGAATAGCCCATGGCTTCAGCCCAGTCGCAAACGGTTAATATTATGGAGCCATTTGATTCGAGCATATCTATTCCATGTTGTATACTCACTTTCTTCTCACTATTCATCATATAGGGCGGTTTCAATTTTTTACGACACCTTTGTAGTATGATTCCGAGAGCCCCCTAATGTTACACTCAAGCTCCAACTTTTTTTAGTTGATGATCAATTGCACCACAGTAACGCGATAGCAGATGTATTGAACGGCGAAAATCCCGTACCTTTGTCTGTCTCAGCACTCCTTTAACCAAGATCATACAACATGTTACTGTTTCTTGCCGATCCGAACGCCCAAGGTGGCGGTTTTGAAAGCCTCTTTTTCCTCGCCGCAATCTTCGTGGTGTTTTATTTCTTCATCATCCGTCCGCAGTCGAAACGTCAGAAAGAAATCCAAAACAAAGTCGCCGCGATCAAAAAAGGTGACAAAGTGATCACTACTGGCGGCATCATCGGCACCATCGCCTCCATCGAAGACGCCGAAGTTCTGGTCGAAGTGGATAAAGATGTGAAAATACGCATCCTCAAATCCGCCATCGGCGACGTCAACCCAGGAAAATGAACTCCTTCACATTCGACCGGATCGAAGACGCCATAGACGACATCCGTCAGGGCAAGATCGTCATCGTTTGCGATGACGAAGACCGTGAGAATGAAGGAGATTTTCTGATGGCGGCCGAGGCCGTCACGCCCGAAGCCATCAACTTGATGGCCACCTGGGGCCGTGGGCTCATCTGCGCCCCCATCACGCACCAGCGCGCCATCGAACTGAAACTGGATCGGATGGTTACCGAGAACACCGAATCGCACGAAACGGCATTCACGGTGTCTGTGGATGTCCGCGAAGGCACCACCACCGGAATTTCCGCCACCGACCGTTCCAACACGATCCGCGCGTTGATTCATCCCGACTCGAAAGGGTCCGATTTCCGTCGCCCCGGCCACATTTTCCCATTGATTTCGGTGGATGGTGGTGTGCTTCGCCGCGCCGGTCATACCGAAGCCGCCGTTGATCTGGCCCGCTTGGCTGGGTTCAGTCCCGCCGGTGTGATCTGCGAAATCATGCACGACGACGGATCCATGGCCCGCGTTCCTGACCTCCTGAACATGGCCAAGAAATTCGACATGAAGATCATCACGATCAAAGACCTCATCGCATGGCGGATGGAACACGAATCGCTGATCAAAGAAGCAGTGACGGTCGATTTGCCAACCGAGTATGGTCATTTCCGCTTAACGGCATATGAGGAAGTCCTCACCGGCGGCACGCACCTGGCCTTGGTGAAAGGCGATATCAGTAGCGTGGAATCGCCATTGGTTCGCGTGCATTCGCTTTGCGTGACCGGCGATATTTTCGGATCGAAACGCTGCGATTGCGGCGAACAGTTGCATACCGCGCTTCGACTCATCGAACACGAAGGTACCGGCGTCTTGCTCTACATGAACCAGGAAGGTCGCGGAATCGGCCTGGTGAACAAACTTCGCGCCTACAAGCTGCAGGAAGAAGGCATGGACACCGTCGAAGCCAACGAAGCGCTCGGGTTCAAGCCCGATCACCGCGATTATGGGGTCGGCGCGCAGATGCTTCGACATCTCGGTATCACCAAGATGCGGTTGATGACCAACAACCCGACAAAGCGCGTGGGTTTGACCGGGTACGGACTCGAAATCACCGACCGCGTGCCGCTCGAAGTGGGTCATCTTCCCGAAAACGATCGCTACATGAAAACCAAGCGCGACAAGATGGGCCATGAACTCGGTCTGTTGGGTCTGCTGAAACATTGAGCCCTGCGGCGATGCGTTTCCGGATCGCCCCGACTCCCAGCGGGTTTCTTCACGAAGGAAACCGCCACAACTTCCGGATCATTGCGAAACGTCGCGCCGAACTCGGAGCCGAACTGATGCTCCGCATCGACGACCTCGACGCCGAGCGCAAACGCCCCGACTATGTGAAGCATATTTTCGACGTCCTCGCCGAAGAAGGCATCGACTGGGATATCGGTCCAAGGAATCCCGACGATTTCGAGGCGAACTGGGGCCAGCGGCATCGGTTGGATGATTATCACGCGCTATTGTCCCGATTGCGTGGCGAAGGACATCTTTTTGCCTGTGTATGCAGCCGCAGCGAGTGGAAAGGATTCGAGGGAATAGATTGTCCGCGCGGATGCCGCAAAAGCGGCATCTCGTTCGAGGATGCGGACGTCGTCTGGCGGCTTCGCATCGACCGGCCGATCAGCGAACCCGGACTCACGGTCATGCGCCAGCGCAACGGCATGCCAGCCTACCATATCGCCTCGCTGAGCGACGATGTGCGCTTCGGAGTCACTCACATTGTGCGTGGCGAGGATCTTCGCGCTTCCACGGAATTGCAGCTGGACATCGCCCGGCGCTTGCAGCTCACGTCATTTCTGAGCGCGGATATCCGCCATCATGAGCTCATTCTGGATTCGGAGGGGAGGAAATTGTCGAAATCGGTATGAGCCCTCTCCCATCCGATCATGGCGGTTTTCAGGGTGCTTCCGTAATGATACTCTCCGATCTTCCCCTCTTTCCGGATCACCCGATGGCATGGAATGAGAAACGCGATGGGATTCTGCCCTACCGCCGTTCCCACCGCCCGCGACGCTCCCATGCTTCCGATCTCCTCGGCCAAGCGCCCATAAGTGGTGAGGCCGCCGAATGGTATCCGTAACAAGGCTTCCCACACTTTGATCTGGAACGGCGTTCCCTTCAACACTACACTCAGCCGTTCTTTCCCGGATGCCAGTGCGGGCAACCGATTCGCGATATCGGCCGTCGCGGCGGCACCTTCCACGATCACCGCATTCGGCCAAGCCCTCCGCAACTCCGCGACCGCCGATTCCGAATCTCCCATTGTGAATGCGAACCGGCAGATTCCACGAGATGTGGTCGCGATCAGACAATCTCCGAACGGGGATGGATGAATCCCGAAGCGGATTTCGATGGATTTCCCTCCGGCGGCGTACTCACCGGGAGTCATGGCTTCTATCGTCACGAAATGATCATAGACGCGTGAGGCGGTGGAAAGCCCGTGGCGGTCGGCGGCGACTTCGATCGCCGATTCGATGATAGGGTATTGGTTTGCGAGCATGATGAGTAAAAGCTACTTTGTTCTAATTACGACGACAACCCAAATCTTGTGATTATTCCACCTATTCCTGATAATGAAACCGAGCGCTTGAACGCACTGAACGATTACGCCGTCATGGACTCGGAAGAGGAGTCAGACTACGATTCGATTGTGAAACTGGCATCATCGATCTGTGAGACCCCGATTTCGTTGATCACTCTGATTAACGAGGACCGGCAATGGTTCAAATCCAAAATCGGCATATCCAAATCGGAAACATCACGCGAATTTGCGTTCTGCGCGTACACCATTTTGAACAACCATCTGATGGAGGTCAACGATGCCAAAGCAGACGAGCGATTCATCGGCAATCCCTTGGTCGATGGCGACGATAATATCCGATTCTATGCGGGAATGCCACTCGCAACTCCTTCAGGACACAACCTCGGATCGCTCTGCGTGATCGACCACATCCCTCGCCAGCTTACAGAGTTCCAGAAAGAAGCGTTGCGGATTCTAAGCCAGCAAGTGATCCATCTCTTCGAACTGCGGCGCAAGAATCGTGAACTTACCCATCTTCAATCCATTCAAAACCGATTGATGTCGATCATCGGTCATGATTTGAGGACACCGATCGCCTCCGTCACCACATTGCTCGAATTGTGCGACGAATACAACATGACCATGGATGAATTCAAGAAAATGCTTCCTGACATCCGAAAAAACGCCGACGCGGCCGGTGAGTTGGTCATCAATCTGCTGGATTGGGCCCAAGCACAGATCAACGGTTTGCATCTGAATAAAGTAGTGTTGCCTATCCGATCTGTGGCCCAACACATCATCAGCGACAATTTCTGGATATTCGACTCGAAGTCGAACACGGTGGTGAATGAGTTGCCTGAAAAAATGACCGTTTGGGGAGACCGCAACATGGTTGAATTCATTTTGCGGAACTTGCTTCTGAACGCGAACAAGTTCACGGAATCGGGTGTCATCACCTTGAATGAACTCAATGGTGCGATCCAAGTTCGCGACACCGGCGCCGGCATCCAACCCGATCGAATCGAAAACCTGTTTTCATGGGAAAAGCGCACCAGTACGCCGGGAACCAGGTCGGAACGCGGATCAGGCTTGGGTTTGCCGATGAGTTGGGAATTCGTGACTCTTCACGGCGGGAAAATCAGAGTTGAATCAACTCCCGAAGCCGGTACCTTGGTCCACTTCACTCTCGGATGATTTCCGCATTCCTTGTTGCCGCCATGCTCCAAATCCCTGCGCTGAGCGCCTATCTGGATTCGCTTCCGGCACACCTCCGTGTCTCGATCATCGTGGAAGAGATTGATGGAAACCTTCTTTTCGAACATGGCGCCGACAATGTGGTGCCTTCGGCGAGCGTAATCAAGATTCCGATCCTGGCCGCGTATCTGAATTCAGGCCTTAATGGCGATGTCACCATTGCCAAGAAAGATCTTGTAGGAGGAACCGGCGTGCTTCAATCGCATGCGGCCGACACTACACTCACATGGCGACGGGTGGCCGAACTGATGATTTCCGTGAGCGACAATTCCGCCACCAACGCCATCATCCGCACTTTGGGGATGGATCGCATCAACCAGTTCATCTCCGATGCGGGTTTCGAGCACACCCGCCTTCGGCGTCTTATGATGGATTTCGAGGCGCAGCGCGCCGGTTTCGAAAACACCACCACGCCACGGGAGATGAACGCCATATTGAGGCGCTACTCCGCGATGCCCGAGTTCGTCGACATCCTTCTTCTGTGCGAAGACGACACCACCTTGCCCGCGGGTTTCCCGGCAGGAACGCGCATCGCGCACAAGACCGGCACGTTGACTATCGTCCGCGGCGATGCGGGCATCGTGCTGAACAAATCCAACCCGATCGTGGTCTCGGCGTTTGTCACGGGGTTTGAGACACTGGCCGAGGCGGAGGCCGTTCTCGCCTCAATCGGCACGGTGGTCGCTTTTTACATGGAGGAAGAAAATTAACAGGGAGGATGGGAGTAAGGGAGTTTTGTTTATTGGGAAGCCTTGGCCAGTGCCCGCCAAAAAACACCTCCATTACTCCTTTGCTCCCTGTGAAAAATCTTTCTCCATGTTAACGCAGTGCCGAAATCGCCTCCCAGCTCAGCATCACGCATTTTCTGCGCGTGGGGTAATTCCGGATATCGGCGAGGGCGAGGAAATCCTCATCATCGGTTTCAGGCATGGGTTTTGACGGATCCGTCAACTTTTCCACCCACTTCATCCATTCATCCGCTTCCTTCATCGAAGCGCCTTTGAGTTTCGAACACAGGATCGATGCCGACGCTTTGTGCATCATGCATCCTTTGATCTCATAACCGATGTGCGTGATGATGCCGTTCTCGACGATCCAACCCAGCGTGATGTCGTCTCCGCAACTGAGGTTGCGATGCTCGGCCACATGTGTGGCCCCTTCCGGTATTCCGAGTCCCACCGGATTTTTAAAATGCGCGATGAGGCGGTCGGAGGTCAGACCTTGGCCTCAGGTTTCGTCTCCGGCGGCATGAATCGCTTCGAGAACACGATCAGAATCACCACGGATGTGGAGATCGCCATATCCGCCACATTGAAGATGTATGGAAACACAGCGAAGCCGTTCACTTCGAGCGTAAAGTGGATGAAATCGGTGACATGGCCTTCCAGAACTCCGCCATATCCGCCAGCGATGGCCAGCACGAAACGGTCGATGAGGTTGCCGATAGCGCCACCCAAGATGAGTCCCATCAATAATGTGTACCCCATGGTGACCGAGGCCAGATTCCGGATCACATAGATGCTGATGCCGATGGTGGCGGTCAGCGCCAGGATGCTCACGACTTTGGTATCGAGAAAATCGATTCCCAGCGCCATCCCCGGATTATGGATATAGTGGAACGCCAACCATCCATCAATGAGGTCGCGATACTGCCAGGCTTCGGATGAGCGAATCCAAGCTTTGGTAAGTTGGTCGAGCACGATCACCAGAGTGGCTGCTCCGCCCAAAAGCGAAAGTTTGCGACCCATCATCGACGCTTGAGTTTGGCTTCGATGCTGATCTGCGTGTGAGGCACGGCTTCCAACCGCCCTTTGGAGATCTTCGCTCCAGTCACTTTGCAAATCCCGTAGGTCTTGTTGTCCACACGTACCAGCGCGTCTTCCAGGTATTTCAGGAATTTCTTCGTGCGGTTGAAAAGCATGTACGTCTTCTCACGCTCCTGGGCATCGGAACCGGCGTCTGCCATATGGAAGGAATAGGCAGATTCATCCGATGCGTTCTCGGTGCTGTCACGCAACGATTGCTGAAGCAACTGCAAATCCCTTTCCGCTTCATCCCGTTTGCTGAGAATGATTCCGCGGAAATACTCCAATTCCTCATCGTTGTAAGGGGAGATTCGGGTGGTTTGTTCTTTATTCGCTTCCATGATCAACTTTGAATACGTGTGATAGATATCGTGCAAGGCTGCTCGTTGATGTCCCACTCTTTCTTGAAGTCGCTGTGCATAGGAACACCAATCGAAAGCCCGTCAGCCAATGTCTCATTGCAGATGTACCCGCTATGAGAGAGTACGGCCGCGTTGACTGATTCGCTGCCCGTAAAATAAACAGATATTCGGTCTGTTACCTCAAAATCCGCTTCTTTCCTCATATTCTGAATACGATTCACAGCTTCACGCGCGATTCCTTCGGATAGGAGCTCGTCTGTGAGGGTGGTATCCAAGGCTACGGTCAAGCCTTCTTCGGATTCCACATGCCAGCCGCTGAGTCCGGTGCGCAATACGACCATGTCTTCCTCAGTGACCGTGAGTACGGATCCGTCGTTGAGTGTAAAGTCGATGCTACCTGCTTTTTCGAACAGGGTGATGCGTTCGGAATCCAATTCCGTGATCATCGCGGCGACCGCCTTCATGTGCTTGCCCGCTTTCTTTCCAAGAACTGGAAAATTCGGCTTCGCGCTCTTATGAACGATTCCCGAATCGTCTTTGACGAATTCGATGGCTTTCACATTCACTTCGTCGAGCACGATGTCTTTCATCGATTCCACCGCTTTGCGGTCTTCCGTGCTCTGAAGCGGAATGATGATGCGCGACAACGGTTGACGCACATTCAGATTCACTTTGTTCCGGATGCGCAACACCACGCTGGTAATCTTTCGGGCCATCTCCATGCGGTATTCGAGTCCCTTGTTGATGGAGGTCTCTTCCACAGCAGGGAAATACGACAGATGCACAGAGATCTCTTCGGCGCCCGTCACTTCTGTAAGGCGCTGATACAGCCATTCGGCAAGGAACGGCGCCACGGGACTCATCAACTTGCTCACCGCCAACAGACATTCGAACAGGGTCTGATAGGCCGCGGATTTGTCCACCGAATCGCCCTCTTTCCAGAACCGGCGCCGATTCCGACGCACATACCAATTGCTCAACTCTTCGGTAAAGGCTTCGATTTCGCGACAGGCTTTGGTCACCTCATAGTCTTCCATGAAATGATCCACTGTCTTGATGGTGGTGTTCAATCGCGACAGGATCCAACGGTCCATTTCCGTACGGTCCGAATTCGGCACACGCGCTCCGGAATACCGGAATCCGTCGATGTTCGCATACAGCGCGAAGAACGAATACGTGTTCACGATGGTGCTGAAAAAGCGGCGCTGCGATTCTTTGAGGCTGTCTTCGTTGAATTTGAGGTTGTCCCAAGGCGCCGAATTGCTCATCATGTACCAACGGGCCGCATCGGCTCCGTAATTCTTGATAATTTCGAACGGATCCACGGTGTTGCCTTTCGACTTCGACATCTTCTCGCCTTTGGCGTCGAGCACGAGGCCGTTCGACACCACGTTCTTATAGGCCATGTCGCCGAAGAGCATAGTTCCGAGCGCGTGCAGCGTGTAGAACCATCCACGGGTCTGATCCACGCCTTCGGCGATGAAATCAGCCGGATACGCCGCCTTGAAGATCTCTTTGTTCTCGAACGGATAGTGCCATTGCGCGAAAGGCATGGCTCCCGAATCGAACCACACATCCAGCAAATCCGGAATCCGACGCATGGTGCCCCCATCCGCCGCTTTCCAGGTGATCTCGTCGATGAACGGACGATGCAGGTCCAATTCTTTCGTTTTCGGGATGCCGGCCAGCGTGCGAAGCTCTTCCATCGAACCCACGCAGACCAATTCTTCGGGATTGTTGTCGTTCACCCAGATCGGAATCGGCGTTCCCCAATATCTTTGGCGCGAAATCGCCCAATCCACGTTGTTCTCCAGCCAGGTTCCGAACCGGCCGGTGCCTGTGCTCGCCGGTTTCCAATGGATGCGCTTGTTCAAGGCCACCATCTTGTCGCGGACGGCCGTGGTGCGGATGAACCACGACTCCACCGGATAACTCATCAACGGAGTGCCCTTCCGCCAATCATGCGGATAATTGTGCAAGTAGGTCTGCTGGCGGAACAGCAATCCGCGCTCTTTCAGATTGCGGAGAATGTCTTTATCGGCGTCTTTGAACCATTTTCCACCGATGAGATCCATGCCGTCTTCGAAGGTGCCGTCGCGGGTGACCGGGTTGAACATGGGTACATTCTCGGATTTTCCGACCTCGTAGTCATCCGCGCCGAACGCCGGCGCGATGTGCACGATTCCGGTTCCGTCGTCTAACGTCACGAACCCGGCCGACACCACTCTCCAAGCCTGATCGGCAGGAATCGTGGCCTTGGCGTAATCGAAAATCGGCTCGTAGGTCTTGCCGACCAAGTCAGAACCCTTGATGCTTTTCAGCAGATCGTAACCGCCTTCGATCACACTGCCGATGAGCGCTTCGGCCAGAATCAGATGCCGACCCGTATCGCCATGCTCACGGATGAGCGCATAGCTCACCTCAGGATTGACAGCAAGAAGCATGTTGGATGGAAGCGTCCACGGGGTGGTCGTCCAGGCTAGGAAATAGGTGTCGGGTGCTTCGGTGAGACGGAACGTGACATAAGCCGACGGATCCTGCACTTCCTTGTATCCCAAGCTTACTTCATGCGAGCTGAGCACCGTGCCGCTTCCCGGCGAATACCATTGGATCTTGTAGCCTTTGTAAAGCAGGTTTTTCTGATACAGCGTGCTCAGCGCCCACCAGCAAGATTCGATGTAATTGTTCTCAAAGGTGATGTAGGGTTCGTCCAGATCCACCCAATAGCCCATCCGGGTAGTGAGGCCGTCCCAAAGGTCTTTGTATTTGAGCACCGATGAGCGGCATTTCGCATTGTATTCCTTGATGCCGTAGGCTTCCACTTCGGCGCGGCCCTTCAGACCGAGCTCTTTCTCGACTTCGATTTCGACGGGAAGTCCGTGCGTATCCCATCCGGCTTTGCGAACGACTTTGTAGCCTTTCAGCGTTTTATATCGGCAAAAAAGGTCTTTGACCGTCCGAGCCATCACGTGATGGATTCCAGGTTTTCCGTTCGCGGTAGGCGGACCCTCGTAAAATGTGAAGGGAATTCCATCTTCACGGGTTTCGAGGCTTTGCTCGAAGATCCGGTTATCTTTCCACCACGAAAGAATCTCAAGCTCGAGCTTGGGATAATCGACCTGCTTAACTTCCTTGAAGCGTTTTTCCATACAATGGCACAATCCCTGATGGGCATGAATAAAGACCTGAAATATACGATTTTTTGGCTCCTCTTGATCTTAGCGGGCTGCTCCAATCCCGACACGAAACTGGCGGAAATCGCCCGGCAAGAAGCGGATTTCCGCACTTTGGTGGATGCGAAAGGGATGGGGGAAGCGGTGCGGCCTGATGCCGTCGCCCTTAAAGACGCTCTCATCGCCTTCGCCGACAAATGGCCCGATCACGGGAAATCGCCCGAGTTTCTGCATAACGCGGCATCAATCGCCGCCGACTTCCTCGATGATCCGGCTGGAGCCGTGATCCTGTTCAAACGCGTGGCCGACACCTATCCCACGAACGAGCTTGCCGAGCGTTGCCGCTTTTTGGAAGCCTACACCTTGGCGGAGTTCGTGAAAGATTATCCCGCCGCAAAAGAAGCCTACGGCCGATTCATTCTCGAATTTCCGGAAAGCGCCATGGTGGCATCCGCGAAGTTCGAAATCGAAACCATGGGTAAACCACTGACCATCGGCCAATGAACATCCGCTCCATCCTTTTTGTCTGCCTGGGCAACATCTGCCGCTCACCGACCGCCGAAGGCATCTTCCAGCACCTGCTCATCGAGCAAGGACGCGGAAGCGATATCCATGTCGATTCGGCCGGAACCGGCGCCTGGCATGTGGGAAATCCGGCCAACAGCAAAAGCCAGGCCACCGCGAACCGGCATGGCGTGAAGCTTCTTTCCAAAGCGCGCCAGTTCACGGCCTCCGACTTCGAAGACTTCGATTTGATCCTGGCCATGGATGGTAACAACCTGGCCGACATCCGCGCGATGGATCCCAAAGGAACGTATTCGCACAAAGTGCGGCGCTTCCGCGAATTCGACCCGATTCCGGAAGACGGCGACGTCCCCGATCCCTATTACGGCGGCGCAGAGGGTTTCGAGAACGTGTACCGAATTTGTTTGCGCACATGCGTCGCAATCCTGAACCAGATTGATCGTTAACTTCCGGTATGCCAAAACTGTTCTCGTTTTTCATTCTGATCGGACTCTTCGCCGCTTGTTCCGCATCCAAACCGCCGATAAGTCAACCCACAGCTCCTGCGTTCTCCCAGGAAGAGCTCGATGCGGCGAACGCCTACTATCTAAAGGGTATCGTGGCGTTCGAGTTGGAAGAGTATGACGAAGCGCTCGACCTGCTTTCTATGGCGTATTTGCGGCTTCCGGAACATGCCGGAGTGAATTACGCCTTGGCCGATGCGTATTTGGCCACTTCCGATGCGGTGAATGCGGCGTTCTATGCCCGCGAAGCGGTGAGAATCGATCCTTCGAACCGGTTCTACCATCTGAAAATGGCGGAAATCCATTTGAGAAGCGGTCAGCAGGCGGCCACGGTGAGCGCGCTTCAGAACGCGGCCAACCGCTTTCCCAACGACCTGGAAATCCTGTATCTGCTCGCATCCTCACTTACCGAGCAGGGTGAGTTTCTCAAATCGAACCGAGTGTATGACCGCATCCTGAAGAAAGATCCTGAAGAGATCAGCGTCTATTATCAGAAATTCCGGAATTACACGGCGTTGAACCTGCCCGATTCGGCCGTGGCTCAGATGGTCGCCGTCCGGAAACTGGATCCGTCGAACATCCTTGCCGCCCAGACGCTCGGACAACTTTATGTGCGGCTTAAACAGCCGGAAAAAGCGATACAGGTGTATCAGGAGATTCTTGAGCGTCGGCCTGAGAACACAGAACTGAAAATGAGCCTGACGGATGTGTACATCGCCAACCGGCAATGGAACGAAGCCGGAAATGTGCTCGAAGAGGTGATGCTGGATGCCGAGATTCCATCGGAAACCAAAATCGAATTGCTGCAATATGTGCTAAGCCGTTTCGGTCAGGATCCGAAGAATACCGAACTTCGGTCCATGGCGGCCAGACTCGTCGAGACGGTGAGCACAACCGAATCTCAGAACGCGATGGCTCAGGCTATCGCCGCCGATTTTTACAGCCTGATCGAAGACCACGGCAAGGCCTTGGAGAAACTCGAAGCCACGATCGCGCTGAATCCCGATAACAGCGCCGCTTGGCGCCAGCGCATGCAGCTGCTCTACATGGAAAGCCGCTATGACGATGTGGTGGGGCTCGCCGAATCAGCGGAAAAATATGCGCCGGAAGACGCCTTCGTACGCTTTTTCGTGGGCACGGCGTATTTCATGAAGAAGGATCACGAGAACGCATCGGTCTGGCTGCGTCGGGCTTCGGCCGCACCGGCTCGGGCTCCGTTCAAGTCGATCATCCTCGGCACCTTGGGCGATGTCACCTATCAGCTCAATGAATGGGACAAAGCCAAAGTCTATTATGAAGACGCGCTTCGCCTGAATCCCGAAAACGACGGCGTCCTGAACAATTACGCCTATTACATGAGCCTGAAAGGTGAGCGGCTCGACGAAGCGAAAAAGATGTCGGAACGCTCACTGCGGATTTCGCCTAAGAATCCTTCCTTCCTAGACACCTTTGGGTGGATCCATTACCAGCTCGGCGATTATCAGACCGCACTCACTTACATCTCCGCATCCTTGGAAAACGGATCGCAAAGCGCTGAAGTGATGGAGCACAAAGGCGATGTGCTGATCAAGCTGAACCGCGCCGAAGAAGCCATCCGATTCTGGAACCAAGCGCTTGAAACAGATCCCACGCGCACCTATCTGTTGGATCGGATCAAGGAGGCGACCCCTTGATGTTCCGGGCTCTTCTCATTGGGTTGGTGCTGATGTCTTGCGCGCCCAAACCCATCGTTCTGAACGAAGGGAACTTCGAATATTCGCGCAAACCGGGTGGTGAAATCCTCACCAAACTCTATCCGGCCGGATCTTTCGCCCTAAGCGCCCGAGGCACGGCCCGCATCCAAGCCTCATCGCCCGAATTCAGCGAGCGCGGCACGATGGATTTCACCAGCGACCGCACCCGAAGTCTGGCCACCCTGCGCAACTCTTTGGGTATCGAAGGCTACCGGATCCTCATCGAACCCGATTCGACTACCGTCTACAACCGGATCGACCGCATGGCTCAGCGTTTCTCCACCGTCGAAGCGCTATTCTCCATCCCCTTGCTCGATATTCTGAATCCGGATTTCGCGAAGAAGTCTGTCATGCGGCTCTATGAGAACGATACCTATTGGTACTTCATGTTCAGCGATGGCACAGGCGCCATCGTAACGAAGTCGGGAGGCAAACTCAAACGGTACGATTCCGAAACCGCAACATTCCTGTATGAGGATGTGCGGCCGATCTCGGGCATTCCCATGGCGCGGCGCATTCAATGGTTGAGCGCTGACAAAAAATCCAATATTTTCTTGAACATACAGTCGGTCGAGTTCCATCCCGATCCCTTGGATTTCGACTTGAAACTGCCGGTCGGAACCCGCATCGAACGCCCATGACCACCCGCATCCTCATCCTCATCCTCGTTTTCCTTTCGCTCGCCGCAACCGTGGCGCACGCCCAGGATTTCGACCAGTTGCGACGCGCGGCGAAACTGCGGCAAGAACAGACCCGCACCGAGATCAACAAACTGATGTCGCAGATCGAGCAGTTTGAAAAGCAGATCTCCGAAGTGGGGATGCGCTACAATCAGCTTTACCGGCTTTACCGGGATCTTCAGCGCGAAATCAGCCTTCGCGACGAAGTGCTGCGCGAATTGGCCAATGAACAGCGCAACATCCAGGGCGACATCACCCTCACTGAAAAAGAAGTGGCCAAGCGTCAGGCCGAGCTCAACCAACTGATCACGTCGTACAAGAAAAACCTGACCTACGTGTACAAACACGGCCGAATTCCGGATCTGGCCCTGATTCTGAGCGCGGGAAGTGTCGATCAGATGTTGGCGCGGGCCTATTACCTGCGCCGTTTCGAAGAGCACCGCCAGAAACAGGCCGCCGCCGTTCGAACCGCTCAAGCCCAGCTCCAACTGCGCAAAAACGAGTTATTGGTATCGCGGCAGGAAAATCAGAAAAGCTTGGACGACAGTCAGCGCGAACGCAGCCGGATGGAAGCCCGCCGCCTGGAGCAGAACCGCACTATCCAAGCCTTGCAGCGCGACCGACGGAACACCCAGCAGCGTTTAGACGACACCAAGAAGCAGATTCAGAACCTGAACCGCGCATTGGCCGATGCCATCGCCGAAGAAGAGCGCATCCAGAGGGCGGAAGCCGCGCGGATCGCCGAACTCGAAGCCGAGCGCTTGCGCCGGCTCGCCGAAGCGCAACGCATCACCGACGCGACCAAGCGCGAAGAGGAAGTGCGACGCTATTCCACACCCACTCCGGTTCCCACCGCCGCACCGACCGGCAGCTCCGTCGCCAGCATCCAAGCCTCGTTCGCCGCGAGCAAAGGCCGTTTGCAATGGCCCGTTCAACGTGGCGCCATCTCGGTACCTTTCGGCGACATCGTGGATCCGGTGTACAAAACCCGGGTTCCGAATCCAGGAATTGAAGTGGCCACAGGCTCACGAGAACCCGTGTATGCCATCCACGAAGGTTTTTCCAGCGCCGGCGGACACTTGGTCGTTCCCGAGTATGGCAACCTCGTAATCCTGTTCCACGGCGAATACAAATCGATTTATGGAAATCTGAGCGAAGTTGTGGTACGCCCTAATTCGTATGTCCGCGCCGGCGAACTGATCGGATATGCCGGAACCTCATCGTCATCGAAAGGAGAAAGCGTATTTTTGATGATCAGAAAAGGCCAGACGAACGTGGATCCCGCGCAATGGATCCTCCCTCGGCAGAACCGCATTCCCTGATCATGACCGCAGAAACACCTAACGGCCCACGACTTTTCTCCTACGTCACTGCATCCTTCATGCTGGGTGCGGTCACCCATATGCTCAGCAGCGGCTTCCTTCCTTTCACACTGTTTCCGAACGGCATCGGTTGGGTGGTGATGGGGCTCTATGGCGCCGTGTACGCCACCTTGACCCGCACCATCGCGAAACGCTACCTGCGGAAAACCGGACTGTATCTGTGGTTTCCATATCTGCTTGGCGTGCTGATGGTGCTTCCGCCGGCCATCCAAGTGATTCTACAAGGTGATTTCCCCGAACCCTCACAGGCCTTCGCCTTCATCCTCCTTCTGCTCATCGGAACCCAGATCGGTTCCAGACTCGGCATCCACGCCGGACTCCAACTCAAGCCCGCATCCACATGAGAACAATCCTACTCTGTTTTTTCTTGGCCATCGCAACCACCAGTTGCTCTCAACCGCCGCCCGCGGGTCCCACGCTTGATGAAAAAATCGGCCAGATGCTGATGGTCGGCTTCCGCGGTACCGTGGCCACCTCCGACAGCAGCATCGCACGCATCATCCGCGAAACCCATCTCGGAAGCGTGATCTTCTTCGATTTCGATGTGGAATTGAAAAAAGCGGATCGGAACGTGGCTTCGCCGGCGCAGCTCAAAGCGTTGGTCGATTCGCTCCAGAAATTCTCGAAAATCCCGCTCTTGGTCGCCATCGACCAGGAAGGCGGACGTGTGAACCGCCTCAAAACCACCTATGGTTTCCCGGCGTCGGTATCCGCGCAGTACTTAGGTCGCATCAACAACACCGATTCCACGCGCTTTTATGCCGATCGCACCGCCCGCACGCTCAAATCGGTGGGCATCAACGTGAATTTCGCGCCGGTGGCGGATGTGAACTCGAATCCGGATAACCCCGTGATCGGCAAACTCGAGCGCAGTTACAGCGCCGATCCCGAGATCGTGGCCACACATGCGCGCATCGTCACCGCCGTGCACAAAGAGCATGGCATCGTCACCACCTTCAAGCATTTTCCGGGTCACGGCAGCGCCTGGAACGACTCGCATGTGGGGATGGCGGACGTCACCGAGACTTGGGCCGCCTCCGAACTCATTCCGTACCGCCGCGCCATCGAAGCCGGCGAGCTGGATGCGATCATGACCGCGCACATCTTCAATTCGAACTTCGACAAAGAGCATCCCGGAACCTTGTCCAAGCGCGTACTCACCGGAATGCTTCGCAACGAACTCAGCTTCGACGGAGTGATCTATTCCGACGACATGCAGATGAAAGCCGTGGCTGATTTTTACGGACTCGAGCAAGCCATCGAACTCGGAATCAACGCCGGAATCGATATCCTAACCTTCGGCAACAACACGCATCAGTATGAGCCCGACATCGCCGAGCGCGCGTTCAAGACCATCAAGATGCTGGTGGAAACCGGACGTATTTCCGAGGCTCGCATCGACGAATCGTACCAGCGCATCATGAACCTGAAACGCGCTTATGGAGTGATCCATGCAACACGGTGACATCACCCTGCCTCACATCGTCGAAGCGCTGATTTTCGCAAGTGCAGAGCCATTATCCGCCGAAACCATCGTCAAAGCCTTGATCAGTGAAGATCCGTCGTTGGAAATCCTACCCACCGAAGTTGAAGGCATGGTTCAAGGCCTGAATAAGCGTTATGCCGATGCCAGACTCTCGTTCACCATCCGCCATGCCGGCGGTGGCTATTCGCACGCCACGCACGAGGTGTTCCATCCGTATCTGGCGCATATCCAGCACGACAACGCGAACCGAAAACTGTCGTCTTCCGCCATCGAGACCTTGGCCATCATGGCCTACAAGCAGCCCATCACCAAGCCGGAAGTGGATGCCATCCGCGGGGTGGATTCGGGATACATCATCCGTCAATTGCTCGAGAAAAAGCTGGTGGATGTGGCCGGACGCAAAGACGCCCCCGGGAAACCGCTCTTATACCGCACATCCGCCGTGTTTCTGAAGCATTTCGGCATCAACTCGGTCGATGAACTTCCAAAACCGCGCGAAATCGAAGAAATCCTGAAGGATGATGACATGACCGAGCACCGGCAGTTGATACTGGAATTGAGGCAGGAGTTGGGAGAGTAATTCGCGATAAGCGAAGGTGGCAGACCCCGGGTTAATACCCGGGGTTAGTGAGTATATTGATTTGCACCGTTCTTCCCCTCACCTGTAATTTTCGAGCCGATGTTGACATCCACCAAGAGCATCGGGCTGCTCATTCTGCTTCTGCTTCTGTGCTTTTCCACCGTGATGGTCTATCAGATGGAATCCAGGAAGCGGCTACTGAATGAGGATCTGGTGGAGCTTTCCCTGGTGAAATACGGCATCTTCAGCGTCGACATTTGGAAAGCCAACCTCACAACCATTGTCATCAACCGTGTGAACGAGTTCGATTTCGAGGATATGGACGAGTCCAAAGTCCGTGGCCGGATCGTCGAATTCCTCACGGCATCGGTCGACAAGCTCGAAGAAAGTTTCTATAAGGTGAACGAGGGTTCGCTCAGTGGTTTTTTCAAAGGACGCGTGGCGGCATACACCGATGTCTTCGGAAGAATGAAACAGGACATCCCGCTGCTTACCGAATCCATCGTCAGCTTCATCAAAGATTCGGACAACAAGGCGATGGTCAAGGAATTCGTGGTTCAGAAATTGAACGAATATTCCGATTCCACCTTCTCAGAGATCGATTACACAACCTACGATATCATCCTCGAACGGCACGGACAGTCCACCAAAGAAGACGGCATAGCCGCGATCAAAACGAAGATCGACATCCTCAAACAACAGCAGAGACCTTATACCTTCACGATTTTCTTCATTCTCGCCATGATGGCCGCGATCACGATATTTTCCAGCAGCCTGAATGCCTATGAGTTCCTGCTGTTGAGCATCAGTTGCGCAGTTTTGCTGACCATCGGTGTGATGCTACCCATGATCGACATCGACGCTCGAATTTCCACAATGGACTTCCATCTGTTAGGCGAATCCATATCCTTCAAAGACCAGATCCTGTATTTCAAGAGCAAGAGCATTCTGGAAGTGGTCCATGTTATGATCGTGAACGGCAAATTGGAAGTCGCCGTTGTCGGAATTTTCGTGCTGTTGTTCAGCGTGATTTTCCCGGTGCTGAAGCTGACTTCATCCGTCCTGTTCATCTTTTCGCAGAGACTCAGACAGAATGCCATCGTCAAATTCATGATCTTCAAAACCGCGAAATGGACGATGGCGGATGTGATGGTGGTCGCCATCTTCATGGCCTACATCGGCTTTTCAGGGATCATTTCGGAACAGCTCAAAGACTTGGAAAGCATCGTGACGCAGGTGGACATGCTCACAACGAACGAATCGAGCCTGCAAATCGGGTTTTTCCTGTTCACCGGTTTCGCGGTGCTCAGTCTTCTGGTGTCGCATAAGTTGCAGTATAGTTATAAGACGGAAGCGGCTTAGATAGACGTCGCAACACCCAGACTGTGCCCAGTGAGAGTAGAAGTGTGAGCGCACCGAATACCAATGATATCAGTGGCATGGGTGGACCCCAAACCAATGCCGAAAGCGCGGCTGTAGATGTTACTGAGCCAACCCAAGCCATTTGAACGTACTCAGCCCATTCGCGCCACCAAAAGGATGTGATTGCAATCAATAGCGTGAGCAACCCGCAAACCATCTGCACAACCGTTTCGATTTGTTGCCCGATGGAAATGGAGAGCGGGAACTGTCGAACGCCGCCATCGAGAATTCCCCAAGAAAGCGCGAGAAGGGATACAGTGAGGCATGTCAGAAATAGTTGTCGAAAAAATGCCCTTAGATTCATCTTGTCAGAATATGCAAAGCCCTTGCCAAATACACCAAGATGCCCACGCTTCGGTGGAAAAACCCACCAAGACGCGACCACCATCAACCCGAACACCGTGTAAGCGAGCGTGAAGACCCAGCTTTGAGCCTCGTAGAATAGCAACTGATGCAGCCAGTGCTCGATGAATCCTGTTTGATAGCCCTCCGCGCCAGTCTGCATCCGCAACCAGGATTCAAGAATTGTTAGCGAACAGGTGACTCCGAACCAGGCTTGCGCGACAACAGTGCCGATTGCGACCAGATGCAAAAGTCGGAACCAAAGCAAGTTGACCCAATTCCAACCCAAGAAATTGCCCGCGACAACAAGAACCAGCCCCCCGACCACAAAGAGCACGACGGCGAAGTGAAGCATTAACACGAAATCGGCGAGAATATCGAGCATGGTCAACTGTTTTAACTCCTTCAGTTTACCGTTTTCGTCGTAATTCAGCTAACGCCATATTGCGCTAACCCGCACCGAAGCCCCATCGGTTGACCTTTTTTGCGCATCTCTTCTCCTAATTCATCATGCCAAAAATCGGGAAGCGCTTTTCCAAATGACTGGAAACACCTCGATTACAGATTTGGCTAACATATTGAAAACACTCGATATCTCGTACCGATTTTACTTTCCGACCAACTCAAAGGGTCTTATTTTAAGAACAAGGTGAAGAAGGATGTTTATGATCTTCACCACGAACATTCAGTCACTTTTTCATTGGTGGATATTATGAAAACAACGTCCCAAACCGACAGCTTCCATCTTCCTTTCCTTAACGAAGATGCTCCAAGCCACTACAGAGGATTCAAAAAAGGCCTCTGGAATCACGAAGTGGATGTGCGTGATTTCATCCAAAAAAACTACACCCCTTACACCGGCGACCATCACTTCCTGAAAACCCCGACCGACAAGACCAACCTCCTATGGCATGAAGTGCTTGAGTTGATGAAACTGGAGCAGAAAAAAGGGGTGCTCGATGCGGATACGGAAGTGGTTTCCGGCATCACCACGCATGCTCCGGGATATGTGGACAAGGAGCTTGAGCGGATCGTCGGCTTGCAAACCGACAAGCCTCTGAAACGCGCGCTCATGCCGTTCGGTGGCGTGAGAATGGCGAAAATGGCCCTGGAAAGCAATGGCTTCACCTTCTCCGACGCCACACAAAAAGCCTTCGACACGCTTCGGAAATCCCACAATGAAGGGGTTTTTGATGCGTACACCTCCGAAATCAAAAAAGCACGCTCGTCGGGCATCATCACCGGCCTGCCGGATGCTTACGCCCGCGGACGAATCATCGGTGATTACCGCCGCGTCGCCCTTTATGGCGTCGACCGTCTGATCGAAGACAAAACGGCGCAACATCGCTCGTTGGAAATGAACACCATCACCGAAGAGATCACACGCCTTCGCGAAGAGATCAGCGAGCAGATCCGCTCATTGAGCGAACTCAAGAAAATGGCCGCTTCGTACGGGTACGATATTTCAAATCCGGCCCAAACCGCGGAAGAAGCCATCCAATGGCTGTACTTCGCCTACCTTGGCGCCATCAAAGAGCAGAACGGTGCGGCCATGTCGCTGGGCCGGGTATCGACCTTCTTGGATATCTACATCCAACGCGATCTGAACGAAGGCACCCTTGATGAAGTCGGCGCTCAGGAACTGATCGATCATTTCGTGATGAAACTGCGCATGGTGCGGTTCATGCGTCCGCCCGAGTACAACCAACTGTTCTCCGGCGACCCGACCTGGGTCACCGAAGTGATTGGCGGGATGGGAACCGATGGCCGGACCTTGGTCACAAAATCGTCGTTCCGCTTCCTGCAAACCTTGCTCAACCTCGGCGCTGCACCCGAACCCAACCTGACCATCCTATGGTCCACCCGCCTCCCTGACGGCTTCAAACGCTTCTGCACCGATGCCTCCATCCGCACATCGTCTCTTCAATATGAGAATGATGATCTGATGCGCCCGTACTGGGGTGATGATTACGGCATCGCCTGCTGCGTCTCCGCCATGCGGATCGGCAAGCAGTTGCAGTTCTTCGGAGCGCGTGCCAACCTTGCCAAAACGCTGCTCTACGCCATCAACGGTGGCCGGGATGAGATCTCAGGCGAGCAGATCGCCCCGATGATCCAACCTATCACCGACGACATCCTCACCTATGATGAGGTGATGAGTCGCTTCGATGTGATGATGGATTGGTTGGCCAACGTGTACATGAATGCCTTGAACATCATCCATTACATGCACGACAAATACTACTACGAGCGGCTCGAAATGGCCCTTCACGACCGGGATGTGCTTCGCACCATGGCCTGCGGCATCGCCGGCCTGTCTGTGGTGGCCGATTCGCTAAGCGCCATCAAGTATGCGAAAGTGCGCATCATCCGCGATGAGAAAGGTCTTGCAACCGCCTTCGAAACCGAGGGAGACTTCCCGACCTTCGGAAACGATGACGACCGCGTGGATCAGATCGCCCGCGACCTGGTGAAAATATTCATGGAAAAACTGCTGAAGCAGCCCACCTACCGCAATGCGGTGGCTACGCAGTCGGTGCTCACAATCACCTCGAACGTAGTGTACGGCAAAATGACCGGCGACACGCCCGACGGACGCAAGCGCGGAGAACCCTTCGCCCCAGGCGCCAACCCGATGCACGGCCGCGACAAGAACGGTGCTGGCGCAAGCATGATTTCAGTTGCCAAACTGCCTTATGAATATGCCCAGGATGGCATCTCGTACACGTTCTCGATTGTTCCGAAGGCTCTCGGAAGAACGGAAGACGACCGCATCAGCAATCTCACCGGAATGCTGGATGCGTACTTCGCCGAAGGCGGGCATCACATCAACGTGAACGTATTCGATCGTGAAACGCTGCTCGATGCCATGGAACATCCTGAGAAATATCCTCAGCTGACCGTCCGGGTATCAGGATATGCCGTCAACTTCAACAAACTCACGCGCGAACAGCAGATGGATGTGGTTTCACGGACCTTCCATCACGCCGGATAATCATGATCAATGCGACGGGCTACATCCACTCCGTGGAATCTGCCGGAACACTGGATGGGCCGGGCGTGCGGCGGGTCATCTTCTTACAAGGATGCCCGCTGTCGTGCTTGTACTGCCATAACCCGGATGCGAGGCCATACAAATGCGGCATCCAAACCGACTCGTTCACCGAACTGAGAGCGATCGCCCGCAATCTCGACTTCCTGAAAGCCACCGGTGGAGGAGTGACCCTTTCGGGAGGCGAACCTTTGAGTCAGCCCGAATTCGTGACTTCGATCTTCGAAGGATGCAAGAAAATGGGGCTGCATACCGCGTTGGACACTTCCGGATATCCGGGTCGACGTGCGGATGACCGCCTGCTCGAACTCACCGACCTTGTGCTGCTCGATATCAAGCACATCCGTCCCGACAAGTACAAAGAACTCACCGGCGTCGATCTTCAACCCACCCTCGATTTCGCCCAACGGCTATCGGACCTGAACAAACCCGTTTGGTTACGTTACGTGCTGGTGCCCGGGTACACGGATGATTCCGAAGACATGGCCGCTTTGGCAGACTTCATCAAGCCGATGAAAAACATCAAACGGGTCGAAGTGCTGCCATTTCACTCGATGGGTGCTTACAAATGGAAACAGCTCGGGCTGGAATACAAACTTGAACATACCCCAGAACCGGATTTCGAACTCGTCGCGAATGCTAAACGAATCTTCAGCGACGTCGGAATTACCGTCTATTAACACCGTACATCCTTATAGCTTTTCGAATTTCGTGTTTTCCTTTCTTGACCGAGCCCATTCCGTGGCCAAACCCGGACGCAGCCGTTGGCTCATTCCACCCGCCGCACTGGCCATCCATCTTTCCATCGGCCAGGTCTATTCCTTCAGCGTGTTCAATCTTCCGTTATCGAAGGTGGTCGGCGTCACTCAATCTGCCCCCGACGACTGGCCCCTGACCACCATCGGCTGGATCTTCTCCATCGCCATCGTCTTTCTGGGACTCTCCGCCGCCTTGTTCGGAAAATGGTTGGAGAGAGAAGGTCCACGCAAAGCGATGTTCGTCTCGGCCATGTGTTTCAGCGGCGGCTTCTTCGTCTCCTCGATCGGCGTGTATCTGCACAATATCTGGCTGGTGTACCTCGGTTACGGCGTTCTTGGAGGCATCGGACTCGGCATCGGGTACATCTCACCGGTATCCACCTTGATAAAATGGTTCCCAGACCGACCCGGCATGGCCACCGGCATGGCCATCATGGGCTTCGGAGGCGGCGCCATGATCGGCTCCCCGCTTGGCGTCACCCTCATCGAGCATTTCAGTTCGGCAACCTCGGTCGGTGTCTGGGAATCGATGCTGGTGATGGGGACCATCTATTTCTGCCTGATGATGGTGGGTGTGATGTTCATCCGTGTTCCCGCCGCGGGATGGAAACCGGAGGGATATGTCCCGTCGAACCACGTCGGAAAAATGATCACCCCGCATCATGTGGATGCGGACACCGCGATCAAGACCAAGCAGTTCTGGCTGCTCTGGGTGATGCTTTGCGTGAATGTGACCGCCGGAATCGGCGTGTTGGGCCAAGCTTCGCCCATGATTCAGGAAATGTTTCCCAACTCCATCACGGTCGAATCCGCCGCCCTGTTTGTGGCCTTGCTCAGCTTTTTCAACCTGATCGGACGGTTCTTTTGGTCGTCGTTGTCCGACAAAATCGGCCGGAAAATGGTGTACGCCATTTATTTCGGACTCGGATTCACCCTGTATTCGCTGATTCCCACGCTCGGGCGATTTGAAACCGCCGGATTCTTCATCGCCGGTTTCGCAATCATCATGACCATGTACGGAGGCGGATTCGGCACCATCCCCGCCTATCTGCGCGATCTGTTCGGAACCTTCGAAGTGGGAGCCATCCACGGACGATTGCTCACCGCGTGGTCCACCGCGGGAATCCTCGGGCCGGTGCTTGTGAACTACATCCGTCAAGCGCAGCTGGACGCCGGCATCCCGGCCGCGCAGGCCTACTCCATCACCATGTACATCATGGCCGGCTTGCTTCTCATCGGGTTCCTATGCAACCTGGCGGTCAGAGAAGTGGACGAGAAGCATCATGTGAAGGGGTAGCTGCAGTAGGCATCAAGACACGTCTGCCGACATGCTCAGTACCGCCATTTTCTCACCCATCTGGGTGGCCGGCACCGAAACAGGTTCCGCACCCGCCTGCCGGATCGCCGCATCTTCCCGTTCGTTCTGGCTCAAGGCTCTGACGGCACCCGCGTAGTTCTTCCTTCTGAGCTGCTGAATGATGAATACCTTCGTGTGGATCTCGCCCGACATGGTCAAAAGGATGGCGTTGAGCATGGGCATGTCGAGCTGTTCCCAGAAGATCGCATCCTGGGCATCTGCGCAAAGAACGCGATACCCATCGTCCAATAACTGTTTTACCCGTTCCGGATCGATGTCGATCCCTACCGCAGGCTCCCCCTTTCCCTTGAAATACCGGAGAGCCGCCTGCCCAGTTTGACCAAGACCGATGACCAGATATTCAGAGGCACCCAGAGACACCGGCTGATGGTCGGGGTGTTTCACTTTTCGTTCAAATCGGAGCAGAAAGGTACCGTATCTCTGCCAAAGAGGATCCTCATAACGAACCACAACCGAGTTGATCACATATGAGACCGCCGTCAGCAGCCCGAGAACAAGGATCATTTCCGCCGGTATGATGCCGACGGAGGCTGCTACCGCGCCGGCGATGAGCGTGAATTCACTGTATGCCGTAAGGGTGACTGTCGCCAGGAATCCGGTTCTGGCCCGCAGCTTGAACCACATGAAGAGTCCGAAAAAGAGCACCGCCTTCACTGGCAGGAGCAGCAGCATCATACCGATCAGGGTGAACCCGCCGGAATCGGGCAGGCCGCCCAGACCGATCTCCAGAAAGAAGCCTACCAGAAAGGCCTCCTTTATCCCCCAGATCTTCTTTTCAAGCTGGTCGGCCTTGTCGTCATTCACCAAAAGCATGCCCATAACCAGGGCGCCAAGTTCCCCGCTCAGGTTCACCGCTTCGAACAGTGCGCTCCCGCCCACGGCAAGGGAAAGCGCCATCAGAAGCAGGAGTTCTTCCCGCTCAACCAAGTAAAGGAGTCTGGAGAGAAGCGGGCGGAGCAGCGGGAGGCCCAACAGGATGGCGGCCCAGGGCGAAGGCGTACCGCCGCCGACATAGGCGATGATGCCGATCGCCACGAGATCCTGGACGATCAAAATGCCAAGGGAAAGGCGGCCATAGAAGGAACCGAGCTCATTCCGGGTCTCCAGACCTTTGGCGGCCAGCACCGTGCTGGAAAAACCGAGCGTGATCGCCACAAGCACAGCCGCCTCCGCACTCAGACCGAACACAAGGCTGACCGGGACGAATATCAGGGTGGATGCCGCTATATGGATCAGTCCCACACCCAGCACCTCTTTCTGCAGGATGTTCTTCAGGCTGATGTGCAACCCAACGGTGAAAAGCAGGAAAAGAACCCCCAGATGAGCGATTTCATGAAGCATGAAACTGGGCTCATAGGATGTGAACGACAAGCCCATCCCTGCCAAGAGGTACCCCACGAGCGGCGGGATGTGATAGCGGTTCAAAAGAACACCGAGCAGAAAAGCCAGTCCGATCCAGACGATATCCATGAAATAGCAGTTATTCGTTGTGCATGACCATACCTGATACCATGCTACGGCCGCGTTGTGCACTGTGGCCTTGGGTTAAGTAACGGCGATACCTACGAGTAAGTCAAATCACGTTTTGATGCCCGGGGCCGCGTCCGGGTTGATGCGCTTGTTATGCAACCGACTCAGCATCGCCAATGAGGGCTCCAATGCCCTCAATCTTTATTGTGGCTCTGACCTCCTCTAATGCCTCAGCATCTGTAGGAAATTGATCTTCCCAAACCGTGGAGTTGCCAAATTCATCCACTACTTCAAGGTGCCAATCACTTCCGCCACCACGATAGATCTCGACTCTAACTTTTTTACCCTTATCGGTAATGACCTGGCAAAGTGGACTTCTCTCAATTTCATACTCTTCATTCATAGACATTCAAGGTTTATTTCAGTCAACGTTGTCAAAAGACATCTTCTTCAAATATCAAGATCCTCAAAAAAATGAATCCCAAAGCGCTTCAACCAGAAGCAATTTCTCGCTTTTCGATAGTTGATTGATTTGCTGGATGACTGTTCTTTCCATGGGAATCGATGAATCTGTAGGTTTCACTCAATTTGATGAGACTAAACGCGAAGTCAACTTCAAAGTTTTCATCAGCACACTAACGGCTTTGCGATTGAGCGGAGAGCCGTTCGGATTAAGTTAATCGATTTACACTTTTGTGCAAACGCCCCCAGATAACCCCGAAACCGAGGCGAGTCCGCACGATCCCGATTCATCGGGACCGCGAAGCGAAACGCTTGTTACATGCCCGATTGAGCTATTTACTTCTAGGACAACACACTAATAAATGGATAACACAAGGTCCTGATAATTCCGGGATTTTTAGGCCAGTGTTAACGTTTTAACCTTCTTCGCAGGACGATGAACACTCAAGTCGTGCATGACTTGCAGATTTAACCAGAATTCAGGCGACGTATTGAACGCTTGCGAAAATAGCCAAGCGGTATCCGGGGATATGCCTCGTTTACCTTTCACTATTTCGTTGACACGTTGAATGGGAATGCCCAAATGTGTAGATAACTGTTTCTGACTAACTCCCATTGGCTCCAAATACTCTTTGAGAAGAATGGTTCCGGGATGTGTCGCTATTCTATTGGTGGGGATCATGATGAACTGGGTTATTAATGATAATCGATGATTTGTACATCGTGGGCTTGACCGTCAACCCATCGAAAGATGATACGCCATTGGATGTTTATTCGGATGCTGTGAAATTCCTGTAAATCGCCGTGCAACGGTTCAAGCCGATTACCCGGTGGTGAACGCAAATCATCCAAGGATGTGGCGGCATTGAGAATATCGAGCTTGTAGATGGCTGACTCTTTTACCTGAGTTGGCAACTTGCGAACTTTTGCGCTCGATAAACCATGAAATAAATCGTGTGTCGCTTTATCGTTGAATGATTTAATCATGCCCACAAGTTAATAGATACACGGTATCCATGCAATAGCAGAGCGGAACAATGCAACCCGATGAGTTGGGCAATGGAGTTCTTAGGGCATGTAACGGCTTTGCGTTTGTGCGGCGAGCCGTTCGGATTAAGTTTATGGATTTACCCCTTGAAGCAAACGCCCGCCGCAAACCCCGAAACCAAGGCGAGTCCGCACGATCCCGATTCATCGGGACCGCGAAGCGAAACGCTTGTTGAATGGCAGATCATATGATTTCACCGCTCTGAGAAATTCATTTCCGCACGATCGAGCGATTTAGTACTTTTCAGGTATGGAAACACTGAAAATCGATATCCTGAATCCCAAAGCAAGGAAATTGCTTCGCAGTCTTGCTGACCAGAACCTGATTGCCATCAGGGACAATAAACCCAGTGCATTCCGAAGTGTCCTGAAGAACCTTCGCAGCCAAGCCAGTCAAGCTCCTGACTTAGAATCCATAACATCTGAAGTTGAGAAAGTCCGAGCCCGCCGCTATTCCTCTAAATGAAGCGGATTATTCTGGATACCAATTTGTGGGTTAGTTTCCTCATCTCAGGAAACTATGACAAGCTGGATTCACTCATGTTCGAACATCATTGTCAGATTCTTTTCAGTAACGAACTGCTGCGATAATTCGTGGAAGTCGTCCGCCGACCCAAATTGCGAAAGTATTTCACCCTTGAAGATTTGACTGATCTTCTTGAAGTAATTGAAGATTATAGCGAAATGGTGGAAGTTCGAACACCCGTTGATTTGTGCCGGGACCCGAAAGACAACTTTCTGCTTTCTCTGGGTATTGATGGAAAAGCCGATTACCTGATTACCGGCGACCATGATTTACTGGTTCTTGAGAGCGTTGGTAACCTGAGAATTTGTACGATCTCCGATTTTCTAGTGACATTTCAATAATCCGGCCGCTAATTTTAATCGATACAACCTCGAAACGAAGCATAAGTCGAATTCTGCCAATTAACGGCTTTTCGATTGTGCGGAGAGCCGTTCGGATTAAGTTAATCGATTTACTCTTTTGTGCAAACGCCCGCCGCAAACCCCGTAATCGAGGCGAGTCCGCACGATCCCGATTCATCGGGACCGCGAAGCGAAACGCTTGTTATACCACACAATTCTTACATTCCAGCAGATAAACCTTACATAATTACAATAATTGTGGGATATCCCACAATGTCGTATATTGAACCGTAGTACTGATTCAAACCCAATTTCACATGGCACAAGCAACAAAAGAATACGACGCACGCTTAGATTCGAAAAAGCGCATTACTCTGCGCGGAGCACAAACCATGTACTATCGTGTCCGCGAAAAAATGGATGGTACTATTGAATTAAGTCCGCGTGTATTGGTTCACCCCGAGGATATTTCGAAGAAAACTTTAGCGATGGTGGATCGCACAGTTGAGCAGTTCAAAATGGAAAAAGCTTCCGAACCGGTTGATTTGAAGGAACTAAACGAATTGTTGGACTAAATGACCGGCTACACAATTCGAATGGGTGTACCCGACATGGAATCATTTTGGCAGGATTTACTCCAAAAGCGCAAGAGTAATACATTGAGTGCTGATGAATACGAGTTATTTACCCGATTTGGTAAAGCGATTGCAAACCTGAGCGTAAACCCGAAACATCCAGGACTCAAAACCCATGAAATTGAGCCAATGAGCAAGAGGTATGGTGTGAAAATATGGCAATCATACTTGGATCAGGGCAAAACTGCACGTCGTTTCTATTGGGCATATGGACCCAACCGCAAAGAAATTACCATTTTAGGCATTGAGCCACACCCAGAAGACAAGAAGCGAGGAGCATACGATCGGATAAAACTGTTTGATTTACCGAACAAGTAACTAAATATTGACAAGGACTGTGTGGTATAACGGCTTTGCGTTTGTGCGGCGAGCCGTTCGAACTAAGTTAATGGATTTACCCTTTGAAGCAAACGCCACCCGCGAATCCCGAAACCGAGGCGAGTCCGAACGAAACGCTTGTTATGTAACCGGCTCAACGTCGCCAATGAGCACGTCTGCCGGTATGCGGAGCTTAGCATTCAATAACCGAATGACTCTCAGCGACATCGCACGCTTTCCAGACAAAATCTCGCTGGCTCTTGATTTCGATCCGATTAGATCTGCCAGGTCTTTCTGCGTCAACCCCAACTGATCCATTCTGAATTTGACCGCTTCCACAGGATCTGGTGAGTCAATCCGGAAATGCGATTTCTCATAATCATCGACCAGGATTCCCAATATTTCCAACTCATCACCTTCGCTAGACCCCGGT
>CAMTWZ010000017.1:0-70293 GCA_947085565.1 uncultured Bacteroidota bacterium | reverse complement strand
TACCCGTTGATGTCCACTTTTTGATGAGGTGGCTTTGGCGAGGAGGCCACACCCGTTCCCATTCCGAACACGGCCGTTAAGCTCCTCTGCGCCGATGGTACTGCAATTCGCGGAAGAGTAGGTCGCCACCTCATCTTTTTTTTACAAGAGGCAACGATGTTGCCAATAGCCGTGTTCTGAGAGCACGGCTATTTTTTTTGTACCTTTCCCGACAACCGTCCCGCTCACAAGTCCTTAAAAATTGTCACATTTGCGCATTTATCCATTCGACCAACCTTCTGTAAAGGATCTTTCCTTCACTGAGTTCATCGAACATTATCGTTCAACATTGAACCGGCTTTTCAATGAGCGCTCCAATATCGAAGAACTCAGTCTCCATCGCGGTTTGCCTCCGTTCATCATGCGCGATTTCATGGAATGCGCCCCTCTGTCGGTGTTCATCCCCAAGGAGTATGATGGCCGAGGTGGCAATGTTGCCGAGGCCCTTTCCGTTTTAGAAGCCACTTCTTACGAATCCCTTCCCCTTTCTTTGCTGGTCGGTATCAATGGCGCACTCTTTTTGCAGCCCCTGTCCATTTATGGACCCGATTCTGTGAAGGGTCCTGTTTTCGAGCGGTTCATCAAGCAGAAAAACATGGGTGGTTTGATGATCACGGAACCCGATTTCGGTTCCGACGCTCTCAAAATGCAAACCTCGTACACTGTCAAGGATGGGAATTACCATCTAAAAGGAACAAAGCATTGGGCCGGGCTTACAGGTTGGGCCGATTTCTGGCTGTTGACCGCCCGCAAACGCAATGATGACGGAACCTTGGCTCGCGATATCGATTTCTTCGTGCATGACGCCTCTTTGCGTGGTGTCGAAGTCGAAGAGGTGTATCAGAATCTTGGTTTGTACATGCTTCCTTATGGACGCAATAAGATCAACGCCGAAATCCCGCTCAATTACAAGCTCGAGCCGAAAACCACGGGCGTCACCATGATGCTTGACATCCTTCACCGCAGTCGATTGCAATTCCCTGGCATGGGGATGGGTTTCCTGAAGCGGATGATGGATGAAGGCATAGACCACTGCAAAACCCGCATGGTCGGTGGAGCAAGTCTGTTCACTTACGATCAAGTCAAGAAACGCCTTTCCAAGCTGCAGGCGCAGTTTACGGTATGTTCGGCGATGTGCGCCTACACCACGGAAAACGCACCGATGGATAAAGATGTCTCCCGGATGGATGTGGAGGCGAATTCCATCAAAACCGTTCTCACCGATTACATGCAGGAAGCTTCGCAATCGCTGCTCCAGTTAGTCGGTGCGAAAGGGTACCGTTTAGATCACATCGCAGGTCGGGCGGTGGTTGACAGCCGACCGTTCCAAATATTCGAAGGCTCGAACGACATTCTGTATCAGCAGATTTCAGAGTCGGTGATGAAAGCCATGCGCAAGGTTCAGATGGTCAATCTGTACGAATACCTGTCGACATTGGATATCTCCAAGCATGCCGCCGATCGTCTCAAACCATTGTTGGACTTTACGCTGGATGGAAAGCTGGTTCAGCGCAAGCTCGTAGAGTTGGGCCAGATCATCGGTCGCATCGTATCACTGGAGATGGTCATCCGTCTTGGCGAACGCGGGTTCCGCAGCGATCTCATCACCAATTGCATCCAGGTGTTGGAAGCGGAAATCCACAGTCTGATGGGATCTTATCAATTTCAGTCACTTCCGGACGTCGTTGACGGTTACCGTGAAGACAGCTCATGGCAGTCGTTTTTGAAACACAATGTCTGATCCAACTTCGGCGATAGAAGCCACACTGGTCAAACAGTTGCTTCTCCCCATCCTGAATCTTAAAAAACGATTTCCATTGCTGCCTGGTGCCCGCACCTTGAAGGGCGAGGCCGGATTCATCGGCATTTCGGAAGATGAATTGATGGAGGCCCGCATCCGCTATGATATGGCTGCGAAGCATGCCGCTTTGGAGCTGTTGAAAGAAGATGCGATCGTGGATGGATTGAATGCGATGCCCTTCGGCGAAAAAGGCACGATTGTGGCAGTTGGCGACGGACTCACCGAAGATTCCCAAGGCTGGTTTGAAATTCTTCGGCATGTGTTGGAAATCGGAACGGAAGGCGGTTTCCGATGCGTGAACGCCGCGGTTTCGGGATACACATCGCTCGATAGTCTGAGAACTTTTGAACGGGATGTGATCCTTGAGAAACCCGATTGGGTGATCATCGCATTGGGTTCGTTGGATGCGATGCGCTTGCACGGCGTTCCGAACCGGAATCTGGTCTCTCTTGCGGAGTTCTGGGAGAATATTTCCGCCATGGAAAGCATGGCCGGGGAAGTGACGAAAAACCCTGTGGTTTGGATCACCCCTCCGCCAGCGGATCCGGAACTGATGAAGGAATCCCCTCTATTCGAAGGGACGATCTTGGAATCGGACCTGCATCATGTCCGTGAAGTGCTTTCCGGCAAGACAGGTGTGGTTGTGGATCCGTACGGCCAGCGTTTAGGTCGGCCGGTCGGGCCTTGGAACCTCAGCTCAGACGGTTTTCATCTGTCCACGTCAGGACACATGGAAACGGTTCGTGCCCTGTTCCGCGCGTTCGCGAGTATCACAAGCGGATCGTAAGTTTCGCTACGTCGAGGCCGATCTCGTTCACGTGTCCCATCCTTCCGTTTGAAACAACGGGTGCGGTATAGAGATTCGGTTGGATGAAAGAGATGCTGGAATTGGGACTTGTCTCAATGTTCAATGAGTAGCCGAGCGATCCGGCAGGGGAACTACTAAGATAGAAGGCATCCACTAAGCCAAAGGCGAATCCGGCCCAGACGCCAGCACCTGTGCCGTATTGGAGTCCTTTTACAAGGGGTTTGTTCACCATCAATGTAATTGCAGTACCGACGATTCCACCGGTGACGCCACCGTAAAAAGTATCCAGTAACACGATCAAACCGGTGTATTCGGCGGAATTGAATATCCCCTGCACACGGTACCCGGATCCGACTTCATAGACACTGAGATCGTACACACCGACACCGAGACCGTACAAAGTGCCCATGCCGATACCGATGCGGATGGGGGCCAAGTCGGGCGAATCGGTGAGGGCCATGGTTCCGAGTCCGAGAAGAGTCCCGTTAGCGGTACCGATCAATGTGTTTTTAGCCAAGCTTTGGAGGCTTTGGGCATTCGCGCTGGTCGTGAGGAACAGGCACGAGGCGAAAAGGGTCAATAGGACTTTATTCATGGGTCGAATATACCAATTCAAGGGTTGTGAAGCGCTACTTGCAGTATTTTGCCGTTATAGAGTGCGCCTGAGGTAGTCAGAAAGTGAGCGATATGGTTGCCCATCTGTTTGGCAGTGACGGGTGCTTCGTACCCCGGAAAGGCTTCAGCGAGCATATCGGTTTGAACCGCACCCAATGCGAGGCAGTTTACGGTTATTCGCCTGGGGCTCCATTCCGTGGCGAGGCATTCTGTCAGAATCGAAAGGGCTCCTTTGGTGGCGCTATAAGCGCTGAGCCCCGGATATTTCGAGGTTCCTTGCGCGCCGCCCATGCTTCCGATCAGCACGACGTGGGAAAGAGGAGTCAAATCGGCAGAAAGATTGCGCAATAAGCGAACCGCCGACATCACGTTCACCTCCCACAGCGACTGCCAATCCCCATCGGTGAGTTCGTGGAAGGGCTTATTGATGAGCAACCCCGCGGCATGCGCCACTCCATCCAATGGCCCCAATCCGGTCAACGCTTGGATTCCCGATTCTTTCCCAAGGTCGGCGCTGATGGCCACCACGTTCTTCGGGTAGGCCTTGGCCAACTCGTTCAGAGGCTTCTCTGAGCGCGCGGTCGCGATCACACGGTGGCCTGCTTCGGCCAAAGCCCGTACGGTGGCGTTTCCGATGCCGCGGCTCGCCCCGGTTACCAGATAGGTTTTCATCCGGTGAAGTTACGCCAGAAAGTGGTACCCCGCGCCGATGAGATCGTCCAGCTCTTCGTTTTTTTGGCGGAGAAGGGTCAGATGCCTGTCGATCCGCACAGCAAGAGCGCTCGCTTCCGCGTGGTGGCGCACGAGCTCGAAGTGTTCGAAATACGCGAGCCAGGAGTCGGAAAAGGATTGGTCGAGTGAATCCAGAATCCGTTCGGCTTCATCCACTGTGAAATCTCCGGATTCACGCAGGGTGCGTATGGATTCATACAGGTTGAACAAACGCCGTTCTTCATCGGAGTAACGCACTTTGATCGCGGTTTTCGTGGATTTAGGTGGATAGACATCAAAGGCTTCCTTATCGGCGCTCCCCGAGTAAGCGGAAATGATGCTTTCACCAACGGCCATGTCGAACCCACCCCATTCTGGATGGAAAACCACTTCGCCGGCCGGATCAGTCACGGTGCAATTCCTGAAACAGAACAGCAGGTTTTTTCCTTCTTTTCGGACGATGCGGACCAAGGTTCCTTTCACGACATATCCGCTCGTGAACGGCAGTGTGCAGCTTTGGCCGACGGCGATGGAACATCGGAGCAGATCTCCTTCATCCGCGTTGCGCAGGGGCATGTCGAGGCCGCGTAAGCGGCCGAGGGGTGTGCTGAAGCCGTCAGAATGGGTTTCGACACCATGCCCGACCAATTGCGAATCCTTGTATGCAAGGGAAGTGCCGCCGTGAGTGCGAAGGAACGACGCATCGGTGTGGGTGAATACGCCGGAGATCTGGAGTCCGGAGTCGAGAACCAGAGTTCCGACCTGGGCGGAATCTCGGATTTTTGCGGCGCTCTCGACTCCGCCTTTGCGGAAACACATGGTATCGGCGAAGGCTTCGAGGGTGTCGATGAGGTGGTCGAAATCACGGGCCACGAAAAGTTGAGGCTGCATGGTGGTGATGTCGTAATTCACATGGGTGCAATCGACGCCGAGCGGGAGTTTTTTCACGGATGGAGCGAGGCAGGCCTGGCTTTCTCCCACCGAGGAAAGGATTCCGGCTCCGAAGATGGTGAAGTTCTGAGGGGTTCCCATCAGTCCGTATTCGACGGTCCACCAGTGCAAACGCGAGAGCAAGGCCGATTCGGAAGGATCGGTGTTTGCGGCTGTTTTCGCGGCCAGGTCGTCTTCGGCGGCTTTCAGGTCGGCGGGTGAAGTCCCCGGAAATTCTTTCAGGATAGAAAGGTGGCGGATGGCCTCATAGATGTCGTAATCCGCTTTGGAGAAAACGGCTTTCGATCCATACTCGCCGAAGCGTTGCAGGAAGTCGGCATACTTGGGTTCGGCGATGATCGGAGCATGCCCCGCCGCTTCATGGATGATGTCGGGTGCTGGCGTGTAGAGGATGTGTTTGGCGTTTCGGATTTCCGCGGAAATCACCAGGATCTTATGGGCTTGGAATTCCATGAACGCGGCAGGTGGCACGAATCCGTCGACCACGACAGCCCTCCAGCCAATCGCCGACAATGAGGTGTTCATCTCATCGATATGGGGAATCCGATCGATGCCGATTCCGGTTTTTTTGAGTCCGTCGAAGTAGGCGGGATGCGCATGCGCTTGGAGGAAATCCAGATTCCGATGCATCACATATCTCCAGACGGCGTGGTCTTGCGGGGTGTACTCGTCGTAATGCTGACGCACCACGAATTGGCGTAAGTACGAGGGAATGCTGAGGATGACCTCTTCCTGTTTGACGTGCATGAGATGAAAAAAGCGCTTTTCTGTTTCTGAATTGATGGTTTCAAAAGTAGTAACTTTACGTCGATTCCTCTTCACCAATCTTTTAAATTCGTGCTCGTACCCCGCCATATTCTCGATCTGAAGCCTTATGTCGCCGGAAAAACCATTGAAGAAGTGGTGGCGGCCTACCATCCGAAACGGATATCCAAACTCGCATCGAATGAGAACCGATTGGGATGCAGCCCGAGTGCGTTAGCCGCGGCGCAGGCGTCGATGTCGGCCATCATGAATTATCCGGATCCGGCGGCCATGGCGCTGAGACAAGCTTTGGCGGATCGGTTTTCCATCAAGCCGGAGAATGTGATCGCCGGAAGCGGATCGGAAGGCATCATGTCGCTGATCACTCGCACTTTTTTCTTGGATCATGAGGAGGCGATCACCGCATCAGCTACTTTCATCGGATTCATCGTACTGGCGAACAGTCGGGGAATCCGCCTACGCCAAGTGCCTCTCACTTCCGATTACCGGTTCGACCTGGATGCCATCGCCGATGAGATCCGCGAAGACACCAAGCTCATTTATCTGGCGAATCCGAACAATCCGACCGGCACCTATTTCACGATCACGGAGTTCGAGCGCTTCATGAAGCGCGTTCCGGAGCATGTGTTGGTGATCTTGGATGAGGCTTATTTCGAGTTCGCTTGCGACCGTCCCGATTTTCCGGATTCGATGCGGTATCGGCTCGATAATGTGATCACTCTTCGCACGTTTTCGAAAGCGTATGGATTGGCCGGTTTCCGCATCGGGTATGGATTCGCTCACGAAGCCCTGATTTCGAATCTGATGAAGGTGAAGCTGCCTTTCGAGCCGTCCACTCCGGCTCAGGCGGCGGGCTTGGCGGCATTGGAAGACGATGAGTTTTTGCGCATGACGCAACAACTCGTCGTGAATGGGCGAGAACGCATGTATCGGTTCTTCGACTCGATTCGCATCCCTTACGTGACCTCTTATGCGAATTCAGTGATGATGGTGATGCCGACGGAGAAAGAAGCCATCGAATTGACGCAATATCTGCTTGAAGATGGGGTGATTGTGCGTCGATTACCTGCGTTCGGATTGCCGCATTGCATCCGGGTCACGGTGGGCCTGTCTGCCGAAATGGATCACTTCGAAGAGAGGACGTTGAGCTGGATCAGTCGGTGAGTCGCTTATAGAGCGTGATTCTCGCTCTCAGCGTGACGAAGAACCAATATCTGCGCGTGAGCCAGATATCGATCTGCTCGTATTTGTCGACGGAAAGCGAAGAGGAGATGTAGGCAGTGATTCCATCGGTGCGGATGACCGTGCAACTGGAGGCATGATCCGGAATTTCGGGAACGGCCAGAAGCAAGTCGGGAGAATACCCTGTTCTACCCGCTTTCGGATGACGGGTGAGATGCACGGAGCCACCCTTTTTAAGGATGTGTCGGCGGGCGATTTTGCTAAAAGACAGTACGGGTAGTTCCAAGGGAGAATGCTAAAGACGTATTAACCGGTCATGAACAGGGTTTGTTCCTGAATCCGTACCTTACGCCTCACAAAACACAATTTATGAAGACGCGCATTCCCCGTATCTATGTCGACACATTAGGATGTTCTAAGAATACCGTCGATTCCGAATTTTTCATGGCCCAGGCCCAAGCCAACCGCTTTGAATTGGTGGATCGGGTCGAAGACGCCAGCGTATTGTTGATCAATACCTGCGGATTCATCGATGCCGCGAAAAAAGAGAGCATCGATCATATCCTGGATGGAGTCACACTCAAAAAGCAGGGTAAGTTGGATCAGGTGATGGTGATGGGCTGTCTTTCCGACCGGTATGCGCCCGAATTGCAGGCCGATATTCCGGAGGTCGACGCGTATTTCGGAAGCTCGCATAAGAGCATTCCGGACGTGATCCGGGCCTTGGGCGGCGATTATCGCAAAGAGCTTGTGGGAGAGAGGAAGATGAGCACTCCGTCTCATTTCGCTTATCTGAAGATTTCCGAAGGTTGTGACAATCCGTGTTCTTTCTGTGCGATTCCGTTGATGCGTGGCGGACACATTTCCACACCCATGGATCAATTGATTTCGGAAGCCACTCTGCTACGGAAAAAAGGTGTGAAGGAGTTAATCGTGATCGGTCAAGACACGACGTACTACGGATTGGACTTGTACGGAAAGCGTTGCCTGGATGAACTTCTTCTGCGTTTGTCGGATATCGGATTCGAATGGATCCGTCTGTTGTATGCGTATCCGGCGAAGTTTCCTGAGCACATCCTTCCGGTGATGCGTGAGCGCGACAACATCGTCAAGTACATCGACATGCCTATTCAGCATGGATCCACGGAGGTGCTCAAGTCGATGCGTCGTGGAATCACTCGTCCGCGATTGGAAGAGCTCATCGCGCAGATCCGAAGCGAAGTGCCGGGAATCCGGTTGCGAACCACCATGATCGTGGGGTATCCGTCGGAGACCAAGCAGAATTTCGAGGAAATGCTCGGGTTCATTCAAACGGCGCAATTCGATCGTTTGGGCTGTTTCTCTTATTCCCAAGAAGATGCGACCACGGCCTTCGGCTTAGGGGATCCCATCAGCCAGAAAGAGAAGCAACGTCGTGTGAAAGCGTTGATGGCGGCTCAGGAGGAGATTTCGCTGATCAAGAACCATGAGTTGATCGGAACGGTGATGCCGGTGATGATCGACCGCATCGAGGATGGCGTGGTTTGGGGGCGGACGGAATTCGATTGCCCGGAAGTGGACAACGAAGTGTGCATCCAAAGCGCCACGGACGGATTTCTGCCCAAAGAGTTGGAAGTGGGAGGCATCTACCCGGTGGAGATCACCGATGCGGAGGCGTTCGACCTGTTCGGCGAATTTACGGCGCGCTGAAAATGCTTTCTTTGGGAACCGGGACGATGGCAGCCTCGGTCAGGCCCATCGTCCGGTTTCCCGGATGCGCCAACAAGGCTGGGCGATTGAGTTCAGCCACTTTTTCGGCTTTGAACTGATTGAACGCCACGCGGTATTCGTCTGAAATCGGATTGGAGGAAGGTGATTCGATGGTATAGGGATCAGCGGGTTTGCCATTCACCCAAAACCGGTAGCAGAGGTGTGGGCCGGTGGCAAGCCCTGTGCTACCCACATAACCGATGATCTGACCTTGGGAAACCCGGGTTCCGGGGCGTATTCCTGTCGCGATGCGCGACATATGGAGGTAGCCGGTTTCGTACGTGCCATTATGTCTTAGGCGGACATGATTCCCGTTGGCGTTGTCGAAGCTCGCTCTGGTGACCACAGCGTCGCCCACGGCACGGATCGGTGTACCGGTCGGCGCTGCGTAATCTGTGCCATGATGGGGGATGTTGCGTTTGAGGATCGGATGGAACCGGTTATTCGTGAATCGGGAGCTGATTCGGGAAAAGGAGAGTGGAGCTTTGAGAAAAGCTTTGCGCAGGGAATTGCCTTCGAGATCAAAGAAATCCCCTTTTCCATCTTGCTCGAAATACAGAGCGTAGAATTCCTTACCGGCGTGCTTGAACCAGGCGGATTGGATTTGTCCGACACCGATGCTTTTCCCACCCATCACTTCTTCTTCGAAATACACCTTGAATGCGTCGCCGCGCTGAATCCGGTAGAAATCGATCTGCCAAGCATAGACTTCGGAAAGTGCCACAGCGAGAGCAGGAGAAGCGCCTTGGCGCATCAAGGTTTCGTAGAGCGAGCCTTTGATCACGCCTTCCACGAGACGTTGGCGGATCTGGATATTCCGTTTACGGACTTCCACACCCACGTTATCCGAAAAAGAGAAGATGACGAAGCTGGTGGGATCGATTTCGTAAATGACCAGCGCTGGAGCGCTGGCGTTGAGCGGGGAATAATGAGTTACGGACCGCCCGACTAGGATTTTCCTCACATCGAACTTCCCTCGAGTGGCTTGGATGGCCTGTTGGACCACGGTATTTTCAATGCCGAATGAACTTAGGACACCGGAAAAGGTATCGTTGCGGCGGATGATGCGAGTGGTGGAGTCGAACAGCTCCAAGGGGATGCCATATTCATCGGTTTCAACACTTTTTTCCGTGCTGTCGGAAACGGTTCGAACCGATCCGGAGCGATCATCGGGCGTGCAGGTGACCAGAAAAAGTGTGAGAATGACAGGTAGGAAACGCATCGTATCAAAATCCGGAGTTCGTTCGAGAAAACCAATTTCCGTAACTTGTCCTCATTCATCAGAAAAGCGCTACCATAAACATTCGCCATGCTTATTTCCAAATTTGATTCGCCTGAAAGGCCCCTTGAAGCGGCTTATGATGACCACCTCGGTCTGGTCGATATAGATGCCATCGAGCTCTATGTGAGTAATGGCAAACAGGCCGCGCATTTCTATCAGACCGTGTTCGGATTCGAGTTGGTGGCCTATGCCGGATTGGAGACGGGAGTGCGCGACCGGGCCTCCTGGGTGCTGCAACAGGGCAACATCCGGTTCGTGCTCACTTCCCCGATGACGGGAGATTCACCGATCGCCGAGTTCATCAAAATCCATGGTGATGGGGTGAAAGACATTTCCATGGCTGTGAAAGATGTGGAGACCGCCTATCGCGAATGCGTGAAGCGTGGCGCGCGCGCGGCCATGGAACCACGCGAATTCACGGATGAGAACGGCACCTTTCTGAAAGCCGCGATTTATACCTACGGAGACACTCTTCACAGTTTTGTGGATCGCAGCCGGTACAAAGGTCTGTATATGCCGGGTTATGAGCCGCGTGCGTCGAAGAATCCGGGAAAATCGGTCGGCCTGCATTTCGTGGATCATTGCGTCGGCAATGTGGAATTGGGCAAGATGGAGCATTGGGTCGATTTCTATAAGAATGTGATGGGATTCACCCAGTACATCCATTTCGACGACAACGACATCGCCACAGAATATTCGGCTTTGATGTCGAAGGTGATGGCCGGCGGACGTGGCCGCATCAAATTCCCCATCAACGAACCGGCGGATGGTCTGCGCAAATCCCAAATCCAGGAATATTTGGATTATTATGGCGGTCCGGGGGTGCAGCACGTGGCTTTGCTCACCCCGGATGTGATTTCAACCGTCACCGCATTGCAAGCCAATGGCGTCGAATTTCTGACCGTGCCCACCAGCTATTACAAGACGTTGACCGAGCGAGTGGGCAAGATCGATGAACCCATCGATGTGTTGGAAAAATTAGGGATTCTGGTTGACCGGGATGAAGAAGGCTACTTGCTGCAGATCTTCACCAAGCCCGTTGGCGACCGGCCTACGCTCTTCTTCGAAATCATCCAGCGCAAAGGCGCACGAGGGTTCGGAGTCGGGAATTTCAAGGCGCTGTTCGAAGCGATCGAGCGGGAGCAGGACCGTAGAGGCAACCTATGATCGTGCCAACTCTGAGTTCACATACTTTATAATTTCAAATTTAAAATTTTAAATGATTTATCATTCCCTCGGCTCCATCCCACATAAGCGCCACACGCAGTTCCGCAAGCCGGATGGAAGTCTTTATGCAGAGGAGTTGTTCGGTGCGGAAGGATTCAGCGGACATTCATCCCTGCTGTATCATTCCCATCCGCCGACGACGGTGAAACGCGTGGAGCAAGGTGCGGAAGTGACCGTGGAAGAATGGAAGGAAGGCCTGTTGCGCCATCACCATCTGCTTACCCACAACATGAAAGCGGGTGGAGATCCGGTTTCGGGACGTGTGGTGGTGCTGTTCAACAATGATGTGCAGTTGTCGCTGTGTCGACCCACCGAACACATGAACTACTTCTACCGCAACGGCGAGCACGACGAGATGCTGTTCATCCACGAAGGGGAGGGACATGTGCAGAGCGTCTTCGGACGTCTGCCGTTCAAACCTTTCGATTACGTGTACATTCCGCGCGGAACCACGCACGAGATCGTGTTCACCAGCAAAGAAGCGCGAATGCTATGCATCGACAGCACGGGTCCCATTGAAGTCCCCAAGCGCTATCTCTCGAAATGGGGACAGTTCATGGAGAACAGTCCGTTCTGCGAGCGGGATATCCGTCGGCCCGAAGGTCCGTTGCATTTCGATCAGACGGGTGAGTTCGAGGTCCGCATTAAGAAACAGGGGCGCTTTCATCATTATATCTTCGAGCATCATCCATTCGATGTGGTGGGATGGGATGGGTACCTGTATCCGTGGATTTTCAACATGAAGGATTTCGAGCCCATCACCGGACGAGTGCATCAGCCGCCTCCCGTTCACCAGACCTTCGAAGGGCATAATTATGTGATTTGCAGTTTTTGTCCGCGCAAGTACGATTATCATCCGTTGGCCATTCCGGCGCCGTACAATCATTCGAATGTGGATTCGGATGAGGTCCTGTACTACGTGGAGGGCGAATTCATGAGCAGGAAGAATATCGAATATGCCAGCATCACACATCATCCGGGAGGGATTCCGCACGGGCCGCATCCCGGAACGGTCGAAAAGAGCATCGGCAAGGAAAAGACCGAAGAATATGCCGTGATGGTGGACACATTCCATCCGCTCAAGCTCACCATGGCCGCGAAAGCGATGGATGATGGGATTTACCAGTACTCTTGGATCGATCATGCCTGAATACAATCCCCTTTTTTTAAAAGACCCTAAAGAAGGTTACCGGCTGTTGATCGGAGCTGTAGTTCCGCGGCCGATCGCTTTGGTGAGCAGCATCAGCGCGACCGGACATCGGAATCTCGCGCCCTTCAGCTTCTTCAATGTGGTGTGCTACAATCCGATGATTCTGGCGTTTTTCCCTCTGCGATTCAAGAAATATGAGGAATTGAAGGATACCGTGAAGAACATCAAAGAAACCGGCGAATTTGTGATTTCGGTGGTCACCGAACAGATGGCGCCGGCGGTGAATGCCTGCTCGGGAAAGTATGATCATGGCGTGGATGAATTCGAAGTGAGCGGACTCACCCCCATCCCCTCGAAAATCGTGAGGGCGTTCCGTGTGAAAGAGAGTCCGGTCAATTTCGAGTGCCGTTTGCACAAGATGATCTCCTTCGGCGAGGGTGAAGGCGGATGCGACGCCATTTTCGGTGAAGTGGTGCAGGTAGGCGTGGATGACGCCGTGATGGATGGAACCCGCATCGACGTGCACAAGCTCAATCCGGTGGCACGCCTTGCCGGGGCCCAGTGGAGTCGGTTGGGAGAGGTGTTTGAGATTGAGAGACCGGGATAGTGTGGAAATGTGAAAGCGTGAAAGCGTGAAAGCGTGAAAGCGTGAAAGCGTGAAAGCGTGAAAGCGTGAAAGCGTGAAAGCGTGAAAGCGTGAAAGCGTGAAAGCGTGAAAGCGTGAAAATGTGAAGAGGATCAAACTTCGTAACTTTGGCATCCAGCATCCAGCATCCAGCATCCAGCATCCAGCATCCAGCATCCAGCATCCAGCATCCAGCATCCAGCATTTTGACCATTTCGCCTCTCACACCAGAATACTGGTCCGATTACGAGTTGATCGACTCCGGCAACTTCCTGAAAATGGAGCGATTCGGCTCCGTTACCCTGATTCGTCCGGAACCGCAAGCTCTGTGGAAGCCCGCTTTACCCGATTCCGATTGGAAAAAAGCGGATGTGACGTTTGTGGGCCGATCACCGTCCACCGGCGATTGGCGCCGGCCGAAAGCACTTCCGGATCGATGGAATATCCGATATAAGAGCCCGAATCTGGATTTCAAACTAAGGTTGGCATTCACCTCATTCAAGCATGTGGGCGTGTTTCCCGAACAGGCGGTGAATTGGGAGTACATCGCCGAACGCATCAAGGCGCTGAAAACGCCCAACCCTCGGTTCCTGAATCTGTTCGCTTATACCGGAGCGGCCTCGATCGCCGCGAGGGCAGCTGGTGCCACGGTCACGCATGTCGATTCCATCAAGCAAGTGGTGACCTGGGCCAACGACAACATGCAATTGAACGGATTGACCGACATCCGTTGGATGGTGGATGATGCGGTGAAATTCGTTCAGAAGGAAGTGCGCCGCGGCAACACCTATCACGGTATCATTTTGGATCCGCCGGCTTACGGACACGGCCCCAAAGGTGAGAAATGGAAGCTGGAAGACAGCGTGTATGAATTGATGACAGATGTGGTGAAGCTGCTGGATCCGAAAGAGCATTTCATCGTGCTGAACACCTATTCTCTCGGATTCTCATCGATCGTGGCGGGCAACTTACTGAGACAGTCGTTGGGCAGCCAGTCGGAAATCGAGATCGGCGAACTGATGCTCACACCCCGAAGCGGCGTTCCGTTGCCACTCGGAGTGTTCGCAAGAGCTCAGAAATCGTAGGTCACAGAGAAGCTGACGGCTTGTCCACGTGTATAGGTGGAAATCGCGTGATCTCTGTTCAAGTCGATTTTCGTGTTCCGGTCGGAATCTTGGTAGAATCTGTAAGGTGAATTCAGGATATCGGTGATTCCAACTTTGGCGGACACGTTCCTGGCCAATTTCTGGGTCACGGTCAGATCCAAGCTGTGGCGCGGCATTTCGTAGATCGTTGGGTATAAGACATCACCCACCGAATAAATACGCGGACCAACCACGTTGTATGCCAGATTTCCTGAGAGTCCGCCGCGAACATTCTCATAGTACAGGGCCGCATTGAGAATGTATGGCGACTGGCCCTGCAACGCACGCACTTGGCTCTCCGCTTCCGCGATTCCGCCCAAGTTCACTTGTGTGTGAATGAGAGAGGCATTCATATTCACTGAAAAGCGGTCAAGAAACTGGCTGTTGGTGAATCCTTGCAACGATTTTCTCACCTCGACTTCCAGACCATAGCTGGTGGCGTAGTCTGCGTTCACATAACCGAAGAAGGGAGTTTCTGTGCTCACGATGGTCTTATTCTCAATCGGATTGTTGAAGAACTTGTAGAAAACACCCACGGTGATGGATTCGCCCAGACGCGGATAACGCTCGAAACGAAGGTCGAGGTTGTCGATGGTGGCGTTGCGAAGACCGGGATTGCCCACACGTCCGCCATCCAACTTGTAATCATAGAATACGAACGGAGCCAATTCGCGGAATTCGGGTCGGTTCACTGTGCGTCCGTATGCCATACGGATTTGAGTACGCTCACTGGCTTGGTATGTGGTGTTCAGGAAAGGAAGCAGGGAGAGCATCGGGTTGCGAACGGAAAGCATTTGGAAATCGTCTTGGCTATCCATCGACATCAGGTTATGCTCCAATCGAACTCCGCCGATCACGGTCAAACTGTTTAATGGAATCTGAGCGCTCACATATCCCGCGCTGGTAAGCGTGGATGCGGTGTAAGAATCAATCGGACGGGTGCCTTCTTCCAGCACGAATCCATCCACATTCTTGACATTCTCTTCACTGAAGATCTCATTCAATGGCAGGCGGATCAGGGTTTCGCGCACATCCGGATTGAAGAATCCCGGATACAGATACGACATGTACCGTGAGTTGAAGGAACGGTCGCGCCAATCCACCACATAACCGGCTTTGATGGCGCGGTAGGTGTAATCGAGTCCGTGATTCAATGAATACTCATGAAGCTGGCCGTAATAGCGTCCGGTATCGAACAGGTTCGATGAGGGGGGCATCTGCATCATGTATGTCTCGGATCCCACCTGAGGGCGGAAGGTGCGGAAGCGGCGCAAATCCGGCTCGTCTTCATTCAAATAACTTCCCCCTACGACCCAACGCAAGTTGTTGTGGATGCCTTCCAACTGACCGGTGTAGATCGACCGGCTCCGGTATCCCAACAAATAATTGCGCAGATCATCACCGGGACGCTGGATGTAATCAGCTCCTTCGCGGATGATGGTCTCATTCTCCCCGATCTGATTGAACAGATTTTTGAATTGGATGCTGTTGGTCGGATTGATCTGCAATTTCCAATTCGACATCAGGTTGATCTTGTTGTCTTTCTGATAATTGCGATCCTGATAAGCGAAGCGTTGAAGGATGTCTTGCGATTCATCCGTCCATTCGAAATACCGCTTGAATTCGCGGTTGAATGACTGATATCCGGTAGAGTACCCGATCGCGGTGATGTTGGACAGCTCTTTTCCACCGAATTTACGTGTGTTGCCGAAGGTGATGCCCATGGATTGGTCGGCCCATGACGTATGCTTTTCGGGGACGAAGTTATTGGACAGCGAATGTGCCGCATCGATCCGGATGGGAGAATTCCGAGGAGAATTCTGCAAGGTGTTGGAGGATGGGAAGTTGGAAGGAAGGCGGCGGAACCCGTTATCGAAGCCGAGGAAATCCGTGGGTGAGCCCTGCGATTGGTAGTAGTCTTTGCCCGTGGTGCCGTATCGGTAACCGAGACCGAAATTGACTTTAACGAAGCTCTTTTCAACATCGTTTACAGTGTAGAGCTTGATCACGCCGCCGGCGAAATCACCTGGGAGATCGGGAGTGCCTGATTTGAAGATGAGCATCTTGTCCAAGGATCCGGAAGAGATCAGGTCGAAGGAGAACGTGCGCTTGTCCACTTCGGTGCTCGGGGCCGACACATTGTTGATCATCACGTTGTTATAGCGTTCGCTCAGTCCGCGGATCATCACGAAGCGGTTCTCCACGATGGTGATTCCGGGCACTCTGCGCATCACTTGTGCGGCGTTGTTGTCTTGGGAGCGCGACATCTGCTGGCTCGACACCCCCACGGCGACCTGGGGAACGCGGCGCATTTCGTTGATCACGGATTCGACCGTGCTCGATTGACGATAAGCGACGATGGTCACCTCATCCAACTGCGCATTTCCCTTTTCAAGCATCAGGTTCAGGGTGTAGCGCTGTCCTTGGGTAATGGTCACATCCGTCAACGTGATGGTATTGTATCCCACATAAGAGACGGTGACGATGTGTTTTCCCACCGGGACGTTCCGGATGGTGTAGTGGCCGTCGATGTCGGTGACGCCGCCGATTCCGAGATCCTTGATCAGGACATAAGCGCCAATCACCGCCTCTTTGTTTTCAGCATCTATGACGACGCCTGAAATGGAGCCGGTGGATTGTGCGAAAGCCGTGAAGGGGAGTAAAAAGAGCAGGGAGAGGAGGGTAGTTTTCATGATCAGTTTGCGGTGGTTGTCCATTTCCGCAGTTGCGGGTCGTAAGTGATGGTTGAATTCGGAAATTCGATGTATTCCTCGGCTCCTGAGTTTTCAGGATACCAAGGGCTCAGATCCTTGCCTTCGATCATCAATCTGAACAGAAGTGCCGATTTCGGCTTGAGCTGGTCTTCGGTCATTTTCCAGGTGCGGAAGATTTCTTCGAAGTGGATGAGGGAGTCGGCTGAATCGGTCTTGAGTTTGCCGCCGATGGCGATGCGCTTCTCGTAGAGGCTTTTTGCGGCTCTGGTGACCATGAAGTAGGTGAAACCAGTAGTGGAATCGACATGGATGAGTTCGAGTTCGAGCCCATCCCCAATATGACGAACGATCGGCATCATAAGCTGATGCCGATCGTCGGGACTCAAGACCTGCTCCGCCGCGAATGATTCGACCGAATCAGGCGCTTTGGAGCAGAAGGTGAGTGAGGTCAGAATCGCAATTAGGAAGGGTAATCTCATCAATACACTGCGTTCACTGGGTTGAATTGAGCCCAACCGGAGGTCCAGTTCGTCGCGCCGAACGCGCCACGGAAAGCCACCGTCTTGTCGAAGAATGCGGTGCGGTTGGCTTCGTTGAACTTGGCGTTGGTGAAGGAGGCTCCCGTCAGAATGGTGCCGCTGGTCACCGTGAAGGTGGGTGCTGCCGGGTATGCATCGGCCAGGCGGGCACCGAAGAACCAATCCGGATTGATTCCGGCTGCGGTATGGGCCGCATCCGCGAAAGCGCCAACGATCATGGTGTTGGCCGCATCAAAGTTGGCTTTCACATCGGCAACGGTGACGCCGGTTCCATTACGGTAGGCGTTGGCTTCACTGGTTGCGAACATCATATTGTTGGCCAAGACTCCGGTTCCTGCTTGGTAGTTAGCAAGAACGGAAGGCTGATTGTAACGGATTCCAAGTGGGAAGCCGGTGAACACGGAGTTGAAGATGGAAGCGGCTACACGACGGCGCAAGTCGATGGCGTGGGCATAGTTCGCATTCGAAATGGTGGAACCGGTTTTGATCGGTCCCAGCACTGTAAGGTTGGAGAAGGTTCCGGTGGTGAGCGGTTGAACATCGTTGTCGTTCACACCGTTATCGCATTCGACTCCATTGGATTGCGATTGGTCGGCAAAACCCGGGTAGCGAATCACCAAGCCGAATTGAACGTTTCCGTTCCAGCCGAAATCGCAGTCGAAATCGTCATCCCAAGTGGCGAAGGAAATCAGGTTTTTGCCGTTCACGGTGCCACCGAACCATTCGAATCCGTCGTCGCCGCCGAAGGACACCATCACATTCTCAACCACGGTTCCGCGACCCACACCACCGAAGGTGATCGAATTGGTTTCGTTGTTTGGCGAAAGCTCGACTCCTGCGAACTCCACTCGCACATAACGGAGTGAACCGGAAGATTCGTTGTCAAATGCCGTGCTGTTGAGCGTTCCGAAAACGATGGATGGGGTGATTCCTTCAATCGCAGGGGATGGTTGGTTCACATTGGCCCGACCCAAAATCACGAGTCCGCCCCAGTCGCCGCGGTCACGGATTCCAGCTGCTTGATTGGAAGTGAACACGATTGGCGCGGTAGCGGTGCCGTTGGCGATCAACTGTCCGCCGATTCCTACGACGAGTGTTCCGCGAGTGCGTTTGTCGCCGAAAAGGATGGTGCCTGGTTCGATGGTGACCACTTGTCCACTGCGAATAAACACCTGACCTTTGATCAGGTATTTGTTGTTTGCGGTGAGCGTGCGGGTGGTCAAATCACCTGTGAGTTCGACATAAGTGGTTTCCGTGTTTTTAGTACCGGTATTGCTTTTGCAACCTGCGAAGGAAACCACTGCGACCAGAAGCAGAAAGAAAGAAGATTTTAAGGACGTCATGAGATGTGGATGAGATGAGCGTTGGTTTTTTCGACTGCACCAAGTTCACGCCGCAGTGTTAACTCAATGTTATTTTAATGGGAAGACCGTGTTACGAGATGGCCTTTTGCAAGGCCGAGGGAAACGGCTACATTCGGGGATGTCGCTAGAGAAAAACATCGGTCACGCCAGGTCGACTTCCTCTCAAGTCCATGAGCCGCTTGGGATTGATTCCATACGTGAATGGATTTCGGATCGAGCGGGTGATCATCGAACTTGGCTGACCTACATCGACGACTCGGGCGAACGCCTGGAGTTTTCCTATTCTGATTTTGTGGAGATGTCCCGAGCCTGCGCCACCGCCCTGCTCGAATCAGGCCTCCAGCCCGGCGACAGAATCGCAACGATGGCCACCAACCATTGGCATACCGTGGTCTATGATTTCGCGGCGTGGTACGCCGGGCTCACCGTCGTTCCCGTGAACTTGGGCGAAGACGACGACCGCATCCGCTACATCCTTACCCATGGCCTCGTGAAGTGGGCGTACGTGGCCGCCGACGCGCAACCCCGGCTCGCCTCCATCGCCCCAGACCTGCCTCATTCCACCGAACTCGTCGCTTCGCGCTCCAACCTCGAGTTCCCCTCCACTCACATCGGGATGGATGCCCTGATCGTGTACACCTCCGGCACCACGGGCAATCCCAAAGGGGTGCTTCTCACCCAGGCCAATCTGCTTGAAGACGCCCGTGCGATTTCCAGATGGCATCGCATCGACGAAGAGACGCGGATGATGTGCGTGCTCCCCATCCATCACGTGAACGGAACCGTGGTCACTCTGGTCACCCCGTTCTTCGCCGGTGGTTCGGTGGTGCTCACTCGGAAATTCCATGCCACACGATTCTTCCAACTCGTGGAGCAGGAGAATGTCCATATCGTGAGCGTGGTGCCGACACTTCTGCAGTTTCTCAATCAGATGGCCCAACGCCCCGCTCAAACCCCATTGCGTCATGTGATTTGCGGTGCTGGTCCGCTCACCGTAAGCGTGGCTCGCACTTTCGAAGACACGTTCGGCCTTCGGATCATCCATGGATACGGACTTTCGGAAACCACCTGCTATTCGTGCTATCTACCGTTGGATCTTTCGGATGAGGAACACTCCATGTGGATGAGGGATTCAGGCTATCCGAGTATCGGCGTGGCGCTTCCTGTCAACGAAATGGCTATACACGATGAGTCGGGCAATCCGCTTCCGGACGGCGAGCGTGGCGAAATCGTCATCCGCGGATACAACGTGATGAAGGAATATTACGCGAACCCGGAAGCCAACGAAAAGGCCTTCACCCATGGGTGGTTCCGGAGTGGTGACGAAGGATTTGCTCAAACCGATTCCAAAGGGCGCAGGTTTTATTTCATCACCGGCCGGATGAAAGAGCTGATCATCCGAGGTGGCGTGAATCTCGCACCGTTGGAAATCGATGAAGTGTTGGCCAAAGCCCCGGGGGTGAAATCCGCGATTTGCGTCGGGTTTGAAAACGACTGGTACGGCGAGGAAGTGGGCGCCTATGTGGTGATGCAAGAGGGTTGTGAGCATGATTCCGAGTCGATCCTTCAGCATTGCAGGTCGTTGCTGCCTTTCTCGAAATCCCCGAAAGTCGTGGTGTTCGGAACAGAGATTCCGGTCACATCCACTGGGAAATACCAGCGGATGAAGGTGGCTTATCTCTTCAAGCAATGGAGAGAGGTTCAGTTTAGGGGATGAAGTGAAACTGATGCTTCGGGCATGGCGTAGGAGCGCCCTCACTTAGCCACCAAGTCGAACCTTATGCGCCAGCACCTCGCTCTCACTCTGCTCTTCTCATTCATTCTGGTCTCCTGCGGAGACAAATCCAAAACCGCAGATGCGAAAAAAACCGATATCGAAGCGATTCCGGTGGAAACCGCCAAAGTCGTTCTTGGTGATGTCGCCGCGTATTACGCCACAACCGCTACCCTGGAGGCGGAAAACGAAGCCCAGGTGGTCGCCAAGATTTCAGGAATCATCAAATCGATTCTGGTTGAAGAGGGCGATTGGGTAAAAGCCGGTCAAGCTCTCGCTGTCATGGATGAAGATCAATATCGGTTGGAAGTCGCCCGGGCGGAGGCCAATCTTTCAAGGCTTCAAAATGATTACAATCGGAACAAGGAGATGTTCGAAAGGAATCTGATCAGCGCGGAAGCTTTCGAACGCGTGAAATTCGAAATGGAATCACAGAAAGCGACTTTGGAGCTTGCCCGATTGAACGTGACCAACTCGACGATCCGCGCTTCCATCGATGGCATCGTATCCGAGCGGATGATCAAAACCGGCAATATGGTGACCATGAACCAAGCGCTGTTCAGAATCACGGATATGGATCCCCTTCAAGCGATCATCCATGTTCCTGAGCATGAAATGGCGAAAATCAGAGTGGGGCAATCCACATTGCTCGACATCGACGCACTTCCTCAGGCCGAATTCAAAGGCCGTGTGGAACGGATCAGCCCGATCGTGGATCGTACAACGGGTACGTTCAAAGTCACGGTGTATGTGAAAGATCCATCCACCCGTCTGAAACCGGGGATGTTCTCCAGGGTCCGGATCGTGTTCGATGTCCGTTATCAGACCATGGTCGTACCCAAAGGCTCGTTGATCAGCGAAGATGGTCGCACCTCTGTGTATGTGGTGAAAGATTCGCTGGTGCATAAACGCAATGTGAATGTGGGATACACCAATGGAACCAAAGTCGAGATCCTTAGCGGACTCGAATTAGGAACTTCCGTGGTTACCGTTGGCCAGAACAGCCTCCGGGATAGTTCGAAAGTCTTCGTCATCGGTTCCCTCTAAAGCCTCAAGGAAAGCAAGATGTACCTTGTCCATGCCTCGACACGTCGGCGTGTTACCATCCTCATGTTCACGATCGGAATCATGCTCTTCGGAGCGGTTTCCTTGAGTCGGTTGAAGTTGAACCTGCTTCCGGATCTCAGTTACCCGACGCTTACGATTCGAACCGGGTATGAGGGTGCGGCTCCGGCCGAAGTTGAAAACCTCGTTTCTAAACCCATCGAGGAAATTCTCGGCGCGGTCAAGAATGTGTCGCAGGTGCGAAGTATTTCAAGAACTGGTCAATCGGATGTGACTCTTGAATTCGCATGGGGAACGAATATGGACTATGCGAGCATGGATGTGCGCGAGAAGCTGGATGCCATTTTCTTGCCGCTGGAAGTGGAGCGTCCGGTCATTCTTCGGTTTGATCCGACATTGGATCCGGTGATGCGATTCGCGCTTTACACGGAATCAGACGAAGATCCGATTCAAGCGTTGAAATTTCTTCGTCGGTTCGCCGATGAGCAGGTGAAGAAAGACATTGAAGCCGCTCCGGGCGTGGCCTCGGTCAAAATCAGTGGCGGACTCGAAGAAGAGATCCAAGTCCTCATCGACCAACGCCGCCTTGCCCAGTTGGGAATCACTGCCCGTCAGTTGGTCAACACGCTTCGTAACGAGAACATCAATATGTCGGGTGGCCGCCTCGAGGAAGGCACCCAGCAATATCTGGTTCGTACACTGAATGAGTTCAAAACGGTGGATGAGATCAGTGATTTGGTGATTGCTCAACGGGATGGCAAGCCCTTGTACCTTCGAGATGTGGCGCAGGTGGTTCAGGGGTACAAGGAACGCGAAGCCATTTCCAGGTTGAATGGTAAAGAAGCCGTCGAAGTGGCCATTTACAAGGAAGGCGATGCGAATACCGTAACCGTGGCGGATGCGGTCACGTTTCGCCTGGGTCAACTGCGCAAAATGCTTCCGCAGGATTTGCAGCTTGACATGGTGTATGACCAGTCCACTTTCATTCGTCAAGCGGTGGACGATGTGACAAACGCCGGTATTATCGGTGGGTTGTTGGCCATCGTGGTGCTTTTTGTCTTTCTAAGGGATCTCAAATCAACGATCATCATCGGCGTTTCGATTCCGGTGTCGGTGGTTGCGACCTTCAATCTGATGTATGGGTATGACATCACCTTGAACATCATGTCTTTGGGTGGAATCGCACTTGGAATCGGGATGCTGGTGGATAACTCCATCGTGGTTCTCGAAAATATCTCACGGCATCGGGCGAACGGAAAATCTGTGGTGGAGGCTGCCCGAGACGGCGCCTCGGAAGTAGGCAATGCGGTGATCGCTTCCACACTGACCACCGTAGCGGTATTCTTTCCGCTGGTGTTTGTGGATGGTATCGCCGGTCAGCTTTTCAGAGATCAAGCTCTCACCGTCACCTTTTCCCTTTTGGCTTCGCTGCTTGTGGCACTGACTCTGATTCCTATGCTCTCATCCATCAACAAGTCTGAATCGAGTATCGAACCGCTCAAACTTCGTGAACCGACCACGAAGTTCGGACAGATACGTCGAGCCATCCGGGTTTTCGTGTTCTATTCCTTTTTCCAAGTGGCGTTCACGACGACGAAAAAAGGGATCGGTTGGATTGGCAAAGGTCTGATGTTCGTGATCAACCCATTCCTGACACTTTTCGAGAAAGTCTATGCGACGCTGGAGAACCTATATCCCTTGGTGATCGGTTGGTCATTGAGGAATAAGGCGATCGTTTTGATGACCGCGGTGGGGATGTTCATCGGAAGCCTGTTGATGATTCCTCTGATTGGCGTGGAACTGATACCATCCTTGTCGCAGGGTGAATATGAAGTGCAGTTACGGCTTCCTCCCGGCACTCCGTTGGAGAAAACGGATGAAGTGATGCGGAAAGTGCAAGATGCGGCCATGGGCGATTCTTCCATCGCCAGAACATTCGCAGTTGCCGGTTCAGGAAATCGAATGGATGCGAATCCGGACAACGGAGGAGAAAACTGGGGCGAGGTGAGCGTGAGCTTGAAGCCTGGATCCGGAGTTCTTTCAGAGGAGAACTCCATGAACAGCCTTCGCACGGCGTTGCAGACCATCCCCGGATTGCAATACAAATTCGACAGACCCGCACTTTTTTCCTTTCGCACACCCATCGAAGTTGAAATCACAGGATTTGATTTGAATCAATTGAAGTCAACTTCAGATGCCATCGCAAGGCTGATGCGATCCGACTCCAAATTCGCGGATGTGAAATCGAGCATGGAACAAGGGTATCCTGAAATCCAGGTGGTGTTCGACCGCGAGAAAGTCTCCGCGCTCGGTTTGAATCTGGCGGATGTGGCCAATCTGATGGTGACGAACATCAAGGGCGATGTCGCAACCCGGTATTCCTGGCGCGATCGCAAGATCGATGTTCTCGTGCGAAGCCGTGAAAACGACCGAGCTTCCTTGGATGAGATCCGGCGCTACATGATTCAGACGCCTCAAGGTCGTGCGATTCCGCTGGATGCGATCGCCACCATCGAAACGGCGATAGGCCCGTCTGAAATCCGTCGCAGCTCTCAACAAAGGGTCGCTGTGGTGAGTGCGAATTTGGCGGAAGGCGACCTTGGTGAGGCCATCACTCGATTGGAGTCGATCATGGCAACGGTTCCGATGCCGGAAGGTATTTATGCAAGAATGGCTGGACAAAGCCAGGAAATGGACTCGGCATTCAATTCTCTGGTGATCGCATTGACCTTGGCAGTCTTTCTGGTCTATTTGGTGATGGCCTCCCAGTTTGAGTCGCTGATTCATCCATTCGTGATTCTCTTTACCATTCCCATGGCATTGATCGGAGCGGTTTGGGCGCTGTGGCTCACGGGTTCCACGATCAGTGTCGTTGTATTCATCGGACTGATCCTGCTTGCGGGTATCGTGGTGAACAATGCCATCGTATTGATTGATCTGATCAATCAGATGCGCGCACGGGGCGTGGAAAAGCTTGAAGCGATCCGCGAGGCCGGCCGCTCACGCCTGCGTCCGATTCTGATGACGACGCTGACCACTGTTCTCGGCCTGCTTCCGCTTTCATTGGGTGTGGGCGAAGGCGCGGAAATCCGCGCTCCGATGGGAATCACTGTCATCGGTGGACTTGTAGTATCCACGTTACTCACGTTGGTGGTCATTCCGGTGATGTATTCCATCCTCGACCGTAAAACCTTCACATCGAACTAGGGTCTTATGTCACTTGCTGCCTATTCGATCAAACGCCCCATCACCATTCTGATGATTTTTACCAGCTTGGTGGTGGTCGGTCTGATTTCCTCGCGGTTGGTTCCATTGGAATACTTCCCTGACATCACCTTTCCCGGTGTCATGGTGGAAGTTCCCTATAGGGGTTCCACCCCTGGCGAGGTGGAGCGTCTGATCACACGACCGATCGAGGAAGTTCTCTCCACAGTAAGCGGAATCCAGTCTTTGAACTCATCTTCGAGTGAGAACAACGCAACGTTTTTCCTTCGGATGGAGATGGGAACCAACGTGAGGGTGAAATCCATCGAAATAAGGGAGAAAATCGATGGAATAAGACATCTTTTGCCGGCTGATTTGGAGAGGATTCTGGTTCGTACGTTCAGTGCGAACGATCAGGAAGTACTCACATTGCGTATTTCCAGTGAACAGGATTTGTCCAACTCCTACGAAAAGCTCAACCGTCAGCTGAAATCCAAGCTCGAGCGCATTGAAGGTGTCTCGAAAGTGGAATTGTATGGGGTCGATAAGAAGCAGATTCAAATCGATCTGATTTCGAGCCGCTTGGTCACCCATAATGTGAATCTCGCCGAATTGATGAGACTGTTGCAAGAGGCGAATTTCTCGGTTACGGCGGGAACCATCACGGATAACGAATCCCGATTTGTGGTTCGTCCTGTCGGGGAATTGCGTGATTTGGAGGATTTCAACAATCTTGTGATTCAAGAGAACGGACTGCGATTGCGAGATGTGGCCGATATCCGATTCGCTCCGCCGGAAGTCCAATTCATGCGTCGGCTGGACCGTAAGCCCGCCATCGGCGTGGATATATTCAAGGAAAGCGGTGGAAATACGGTCGCGACCGTGGATGCGGTGGTTGCCGAACTCACTGAAATCAGGAAACATCCCGAAATGCGGGGCATCCAGATTTTCGAATTGAACAACCAAGCGGAGGGAATCAAAAGCTCACTGAGTGAACTTCTCAAAGCAGGGCTTGTCGGCGCATTGCTTTCCACGATCGTCCTTTTTGTTTTTCTCAGAAGCGTTTCCGCCACACTCATCGTATCCATCGCCGTTCCGTTGTCACTCACCATCACGGTGGGCGGGTTGTATTTCTTGGGCATGTCACTCAATATCCTCAGCATGATGGGCTTGATGCTGGCCGTGGGGATGTTGGTCGATAACGCGGTCGTGGTCACTGAAAACATCCATCGGCATCAACGGATGGGGGGTGATCGAAAAGAGGTGACGATTCGAGCGGTGAAGGAAGTGTCCATGGCGGTGATCGCCGGAACACTCACCACCATCATCGTGTTTCTGCCGAATATCATCAGTCAGACCGATATGACGGCCATATTTCTGAAGCACGTCGCTGTCACCATCGTTCTGGCGCTGTGTTCCTCTTTGGTGATATCACTCACGCTGATTCCTCTGCTCACTTCACGTTTCACTCCCGAAGTGACCGAAAATGAACAGGATTGGCTGCACCGCTTCCAAAGATTTTATGGCAGAATACTGACCTGGCTCATCGGGCATCCTTGGACTTCCACAGGTATCGTGTTTCTGATCATCGCGAGTGTCGCGATTCCCGGACAGTTCGTCAAGGTGGATATGTTCCCCGAAGACGGCGGCACCGAACTCCGTCTGATTTACAACATCAACGGAACCTATTCTCTGGATAAGGTGGCCGAAGCTGTGGATACCGTGGAGACGTTTCTCTACGCCAACAAGGAAGAGTACCAGATTGACAAAGTGTACACTTTTCTGACCACCAATTACGCCACGTCGACCATCCTGCTGATCGACGAGAAAGACCGGACGTTGAGCACGGAAGAGATTAAGAAGCGAATCCGCGAGAATGTGCCGAAATTGAGCGTGGCTCGGCCGGCGTTCGAGTTCATCAGTCAGACCGGCAACGAATCGATGAGAGTGAATCTGATCGGCGATTCCAGCGAAGAGCTGTTGGTGCTTGGCGAAGAGGTGATCCGGCGGGTCCGGGCCATCAAAGGACTTACCGATGTGCAGACCACCGCCGAATCTGGCACGGAAGAAGTTCGATTGATCGTGGATCGCGATCGTGCCCGAGCGCTCGGAATGACGTCTTCGGACGTCGCCCGATTGGTGTCGAGCGGCATGAGGGGGCAGAATCTCAAACGGGTACGGAGTTCACAAGGCGAGGTGGATGTGTTGGTCGGTTTCCGTGAGGGCGATCGTGAGACCATCGAGCAACTCATGCAGCTTCCGATCAGTCGCAGAGGTGATGAGACCATCACGTTGGCGGCCATCGCCGGTTATGAGATGCGCAAGGGGCCGGTTCAGATCAACCGCGAAGACCGGCAGACATCCATAGGCATATCCGCAACTTTGGATGGAATCACGATGGATGAGGCTCGCAAGCGAATCCAACCCGTGATGGATCAGATTTCCTATCCACCCGGGTATGGATGGAGTTACGGACGCAGTTTCCGAGAAAGCGAGAGTGCCATGAATCAGATGGTGGTCAACATCCTGCTTGCGTTGGCATTGATCTATCTGGTGATGGCGTCGCTCTTCGAAAGCACGTTGTATCCGGCCAGCATCATCACATCCATCGGTTTTGCCGTCATCGGCGTGTTCTGGTTCTTCATGTTTACCGGAACCACTTTCGATCTCATGGCGATGATCGGCATTCTGATTCTGATGGGAGTGGTGGTGAACAATGGAATCGTGTTGATCGATCACATCAACCAGTTGCGCGCCGAAGGTTTGTCGAGATCGGAAGCCATCATCACCGGAGGAATGAACCGTATGCGCCCCATTCTGATGACGGCCGGAACCACCATCCTCGGACTGTTGCCTCTTTGCATCGGTGATACCCAAATCGGCGGCGATGGCCCACCGTACTTCCCGATGGCTCGGGCCATTGTCGGAGGTTTGGCCTTCTCGACGATCGTTTCCATGATCTTATTGCCAACCTTTTACATCTGGCTGGATGATTTGCGAATTTGGTCGTCAAGAATTGTTGGAGATGTCAAAGTGGTTTCGGACCTTTAGGGTCCATGCATCCTTCGTTCGTCCATCTACCCAGGCTAATCATCGTACTTCTCCTGCTCACGCTGGAGACGGATTACCGTGCCACAGACTATGCGAGCGAAGGTGTTTCAGTAGCTCATGGAGTGGTTTATCGGCATTATGCCTTAGACGGCCCACTTGCGATCGATGTGGTTGAAATCAACCGCAATCAAAGCACCGCGGAGCTGGTGGCTTGGCGCTCGGGTGGGCTCAAACGCACCAGTTCACAGGCCAGTGATGCCGATTTGCGTTATTCAAGAGTCTTGGCCGCAATCAACGCTGATTTTTTCAGCTTCCAAACCACCTGGCCGATAAGCTATCAAGTCACCGATGGGGAATTCATCCACGCCACACCCACGGCACGAACCCATCTCATGGTTTTGGAGGATGGACGCATCACCTTTGAGCGACCGACCTTCGCCGGGTATGTGCTTTCGCCGAATGCCGATACTCTCAAACTCAACGGGGTGAACCGTCTCCGCAATCAGCACCACGCGGTTTGGTACACCACCCATGCCACCGACCGCGTCCGAAGCGACAGCACCGGATTCGTGTTTCATCTCAAATCCATCGGCGATGACGCTTATGTGATCCATGAGAGGGAACCGGGTTACGGGCCGCAGGCCGTGGTCGGACCGATGCTCTCCATCGGCCCCGAAACGGCGCAATATTGGAAGTGGCGCGACTTGTCTGGCGGCGACACCATCCGAGTCTGGCTCGGGTTCCAAGAGCCGCATCTGGCCGGACTCCGTCAAGCCATCGGCGGAGGAGGGATGATCTTGGAAAACGGTCAGCCTGTGACGTCTTTGAATGAGGAACGCGACCGCGTCGGAGCGAGTTTCATGAACGCGCGGCACCCTCGAACCTTCGTGGCCGTGAATCGTGAACAGACGAGAATCTGGTTATGCACGGTCGATGGCCGGCAGGAGGCAAGCATCGGAATGACATTTCACGACATGGCTGAATTCCTGCTTTCGCTCGGCGCTTGGGATGCGCTCAATCTGGATGGAGGCGGCTCCACAGCGATGGTGGTGAAAGGAAACGTGGTGAACAAGCCGTCCGATATGACCGGAGAACGAGCTGTCGCCAACGTACTTCTGCTTGTGGAGCGCTAAGTTCCGCGGTTTTTTAGCGGGATGGAGGCGAGTACGATGTCGTACGACTCGCGCACCCACTCTTTCAAGATCCGGTCTTGGATCATCCCATCCATCCTCACCGTACTCCAGTGCACCTTGCTCATGTGGTAACCCGGAATCACCGTTTCGGGGTATTCCTCGCGGCGCTCGATGTTCACCTCGGGCGGCCATTTCAGATTGATGCCTTCGAACAGGTCCGCATCGCACAAGGCGAACATCTTTCCATAGACTTTGAACACCAACGCATCTCCACCGAAGGGGAAGGATTCTGTGACGCCATCGAAAGACAGGCAATGCGCGCGGAACGTGTCGAGTGTCATCTATTCAGGTTTGGAGAGGGTAGCGTGAACGAGAATTCGGTTCCATTCCCGCCATTGGATACGACATGGATTTCCGAGCCATGCGCATCCAGGATGCTTTTCACAATGGCCAAGCCCAAGCCGGTGCCGCCGCTGTCGCGGGAACGGGCCTTGTCGGTGCGGTAAAACCGGTCGAACAGATGCGGGATGTGCTCCGGCGCGATGCCCGGACCCGTATCACCCACTCTCAGTTCAACCCCGTCGGATGTCGGATTCACCACCACCCAGACCCGACCCTGGTTCACATACTTCACCGCGTTCGAGATCAGGTTATCCAGCACCTGTTCCAATTTTCCGGCATCCGCCATCACTATCGCATCGGTTTCGGGAATATCGAGGTGCAAGCCTTTTTCTCGGGCCATATCCGCATAGATTCCGCCGATTTTTTGAAGGATGGGATTCAGTTCGGTGCGTTGACGGGTGACGAAAGCCGCATCCGCATCAAACCGTTGCAAAGTGAGCAGGTCGTTGAACAGGCGACTGAGCCGATCCGTCTGATGCCGCGCGTTTTCCAGATATTGAACGCGTTTTTCGGCAGGAATTTGTTCCATCCGCGCCATGTCGAGCGAGGCCATGAGCGTATGAAGCGGGTTGCGGATCTCGTGCGAGATGTCCGCATAAAATTGGGATTGACGTTCGGAAGCGGCCTCCAATTCGGCCATGTCGGCGTGAAGCCGTTCCGACATCCGGTTGATGGAGGCGGCCAAGGTTCCGAACTCATCGCGTCGATCGAGGTCGATCTGATGGGTCACATCCCCGTCGGCGATTCTCAACGCGGCGTCGTTCAGCGCGCGGATAGGCCTGGATAGGGATGTGGCCACTCGGTTGCTCACTAGAAGAATGATACCGATGGAGATGAACATCCCTGTGTAAATGATCCACCGCATGGTTTTCACGGGCTCATACAGGGTTTCTTTGGGCAGACTCAGTTCGAGCCTGATCGCCGCATTCCGACTTCCGGGAATGTCTTTGAACACATACACCCGCTCTTCGTCCAGTTCGCGGCCTATTCCGTACTCGAAAAACAGGGAGCTCTCGGCATCATACAATCCCACATCGTACCCGGCGGTGGCGGCCAAAACACCGACTTTAGAACGAAACTGGTCGTCATCGGGCAGTTCGCTCACCGATAACGCCATCCATACGGCATGTCGGTTCATGGTTTCCAAACCCGATTCCAGCATGTCGTTGCGGATGAACAGGATCGCATAACTGCTGATGGCGGTCACGCCGAAGATCATCAGCAGCACGAACGTGAGCGAGAGTTTGGCGCGGATGTTCATTTTTTGACTCCGTAACCCACGCCGCGCACGGTTTTGATGCGCGCGCCTTCCGAACCCAGTTTCATGCGGAGGTTTTTGATGTGCGCGTCGACGGTGCGGTCGAAGACGTCTTTCCCGTCCGAAATCCGGTTCAGGATTTCCTGGCGCGAGAACACGCGGTTCGGGTTGGCCGCAAGCAGATGTAGGATCGTGTATTCGGTTCCAGTCAGATCCAAGGGTTGACCTTGAAGCGTCGCCTCGCGACGGTTCTGGTCGAGTGTGACCTCTCCCAAATGCAGATAGACCTTGGTTCCGGCCTCACGCCGACGCAATTGTGTCTGCACATGCGCCAGAATCAGGTTCAGGCTGGCCGGTTTGGGGATGTAATCGTCGGCGCCGATGGAGAGCCCTTCGATCTCATCCTGCTCCTCATCGCGCGCGGTGAGAAAAATGACGGGGATGCTTTTCAGCGCAGGATGCGAGCGGATGAACCGGCACACGGCTTTGCCGTCGGGACCCGGAACCATGATGTCCAGAATCGCGAGGCGGAATTTTTCTGCGGATGAGGAAAGAAGGTCGATGGCCTGATGTCCGTCGTACGCCACCGCCGTCTGGAAACCGTTGAGTTCCAGAAAGGAGGAGAGCATGTCGGCGGTTTGGGTTTCGTCTTCCAGGATCAGGAGCATGGGTCGGTGAAATTCGATAGATTCAAGCCATGAGCAAAGATACCACGATTTGGATCACCGGTGCCTCTTCCGGCATCGGTGAGGCCTTGGCTAAGGAATACGCCCGACGCGGGGCATCTCTTATTCTTTCGGCGCGGCGGACGGGCGAGTTGGAACGCGTTCGTTCGGCGTGCGATCTGCCAGAAAGTCGGTGTTTGATTTTGCCTTTGGATGTGGCCGACCATATGTCGATTCCCGCAGCTGTGGCAAGGGCGGTGGAATGGAAAGGGAGCGTGGATGTGGTGGTGAACAACGCCGGCATCAGTCAGCGCTCCCGCGCCGTGGAAACCCGATTGGATGTGGAGAAGGCTCTGTTCGATGTGAACTATTTCGGAACCGTGGAGCTGACGCGTCACCTGCTGCCGCATTTCTTGGAGCGGAAACACGGACACATCGTGGTCATTTCGAGCGTGGTCGGCAAACTCGGAACGCCGATCCGCACCAGCTATGCCGCCTCGAAGCATGCGCTTCACGGCTATTTCGATTCGTTGCGGGCGGAATTGGCCGGCACCGGAATTTCGGTGTCGTTGGTATGCCCAGGCTACATCCGCACCGAGGTTTCGGTGAACGCGGTAGGTCCGGATGGCACCAAATATGGCAGAATGGATGTGAATCAGGAAAAGGGGATGGACCCGGATGTATTTGCGCGCAAAGCGGTTAAGGCCTTGGAGAAGAAAAAGCCGGAGATCTGGATCGGAGGATTCGAGGTGCTGGGAATCTGGCTCTCGAAACTGGCGCCGGGGTTGTTGAGACGGATACTGGCGAAGCGGCAGGGAGGGTGAGTTTCAAAGGGAGGAAGATATTTTAACAGGGAGCAACGGAGTAAAGGAGACGGTTATTTATGGGCGGGCACTGGCCAAGGCTTCCAAAGAAAAAAACTCCTTTTCTCCGTTGCTCCCTGTTAAAACGCCCTTTTCAAAACCCCCAATCCATTTGGATCACCGCTTCGCTTTTCACGGCGTCAGGTCCCCAGCGGTCGGCGTAGTGCGTAACGCCGTACTTCGCGCTGATCACCAGCCCTTTCCACGGTTCCGCCTGCACCGAAACCACCCCCCTCCGCCCCCTCCCATACCATAGCACGATCTTGCCCCGCCGGTATCCGTCAGGCTCCCAACCATACAACCGTTCGGTGTACGCCTCCGCATCAAATACCCCGAGCATCGCCCATACCTTGTACCCCTTGGCGGGCTCGACTTCAAGCACCGTTCTCCCTCCCACGCTTCGTCCTCGCTTCTCAAGTCCGACTTCCCCACGCAACGAACCCGAAGCTCCGAACCGCGCCACGCCCCGAATCCTGTCGTTCGTCCAATCCACGCTCTTTTTCGAATCGGAATATCCAAGCCGGTACGAGATGTCGGTTTCCGGGTAATCGCGATTTTTCGATCGCGCTTCAAGCACCCCTGCATGCCAGCCGTTCCACTTGAGTCCCACGCCCAATCCCGTTTCTCCCATGGGCTTTTTCCCGAAGCGCACCGCGATCATACCGTGCGGTGCATCGTATCCGGTGCCGATTCTGTACTGACGCACATGGATCCGGAACCGCCGCGCCGCCACAATCCGACTTTCGACCATCCATGCCGTCTTTCCCTCATGCGTTGCGATTTCATAGGCGAAACCGACCGGAACTGTCGCCGAGCTGAAACTGCCATCGTGCGAAATGGCGCCGGAAGAGGTCGTGATCGCGGCGCCATAATCGCCGAAGGTGTGATGAAGCCTTCCGCCGGTTTCAAAGGCGCTGAGCTCGAATCCGCGCGCTCTCACGGTTCCTGCGAGGGTGGTTCCACCTGAAGTGCTTGAAGAGGTGTTTCCGCGGATCCGTGTTCCGTGGCGGTTATGGCCGAATACCGAGTTTTCCGCCCGGAAACCATGATGTTGAACCAGACCCAACCCGGTGGAGACGCGGTGATCGCCGGCGATAAGCGTGAGAGTCGGACTCGAAAAGCTCCCAAACCGCCTCGAATCGCTGTGGAACACGGAAAACGGTCCGGCGGTGGCGTGGCCACGGAACTGGCCATGGCGCAGGAACGCGGCCCCGGTGGGATTCCAGGCGTCGCGCCAGCGGATCCGCACATACGGGCGGATGGCTTCGACGAGTTCGGCGTCGATCCCGGGAACCCGCGCCATCTCGGAAATGTCGCGGAAAGCGCCGCGTCGGGTGCGGTAGGCGACAATGGCACGGGCGAGGCGGGGATCGATGCCGGGAAGGCGGGAGAGTTCGTCCGCCGAAGCCGAGTTGGGATCCAGCGGATTCATCGACAGATCGTTCAGCCATCGGGCCTGGCTTTCTGGGTCGTCGAGGTCGTCGTTCATCGCGCCGACCTGCATCAGTAGAATCATAATCATCACCAGAGCCATATCAGCTCCTGCGAGTGGCTCCATCCCAGAACAGGATGGTTTCTGAAATGAAATCCGACATGCGCCGATGTCGTTCGGATAACGACAGAGGCGTTCCATTGCGCGGGATCCGTATGTCGGCCGAAGGTGATTTCCAGCGCGGGGTGGGGTGCCCATCGAAGCCGCAACCGGCCATCGGCCGGAAACGTCACGTCTTTCCAAACTCCGGCTTCGATCTTCACATTCGGATGCGCAGAGAACACGATCGCGGTGGCGAACACTTGCGGGATGTCGGCCGCCGCATTCAGATTCTCAAGTATCACTCCGGCGAGGATGTCGTCGGTCAGCGGAAACCGGGCGTTCGCCGAAACGGAATGACGTCGGATGGGTATGAATCCGCGAGGAGAAAAGACCCGGGTTTCGAGGATGGCGCCAGCACGCAGGTCCCCATGCGTGAACCCGACACCACCTCGAATTCGGGATTCCCGATACAGGCTGAAACCGAACGATGAAACGCCTATCTCAACCGGAATCTTGAACAGGTTCCAAGCCGCTGTCGCAGTGAGCTCCGTCAGTTCGGGCATGCCGAAGGCGCGATCATGGGTAATGGCTGCGCCGGCCACGCCGAAGCGGGGATCCACCGGGTTGGTCGTGAAGACTTGCCACAATAACAGCGAAAAGAAAAGGTTCATATCTGTTAAGAGGCGGAAAACCGGAAAATCTTACATCAATTTCGTTCCTAAAATTGTGCATGCCTGAACTTCGTTATCTTGATACTATGATCAGACCCGTAATACTGCTTGCAATCGCTGTTTTTTTAGCGGCCGCTCCGGTTTCCGCACAGGAATTCTCTGCGAAGGTGACGCTGAACCGTTCGCAGATCACCAACACATCCCTCGATTACCTCGATGAGTTGGTTCCCTTGTTCGAGAATTACATCAATCAGCGCAAATGGACCGAGTTCACCTTTCAAGAGCATGAACGACTTCGGATGAATCTGCAAGTGATCTTGCAGAGCGAGTCGAACAATAATTTCGAGGCGATTCTTATCATCAGCAGTGAACGGCCCATCTACAACACGCTGCAGTTGACACCGCTTCTGGCCGTGAACGATGAGAGCTGGCGCTTCGTCTTCAATCGAAACCAGAACATCATTCACGATCCGCAGGTGTTTCATGATATCGGGTCGGTGCTCGATTTTTACTCTTATTTCCTGATGGCTCTGGATCTGGATTCGTTCTCAGAGCTCGGAGGCAGTGAATTCTTCCGCAAAGCCCAAGGAATAGTGGATGTGGCCCAAGGTTCGGGAAGTCTGGCTTGGCAGGCGGGAGGCAGTTCACGCCGCAACCGCTTTTACCTGATCAACGGCTTCACCGGAACCGGCGCCGAAGGACTCCGCAAAGCGATTTACCGTTATCACAGGCACGGACTCGATCTCTTCACCCAAGATCCCGAACAGGCGCGCGCCAACATCCTCGAAGCGCTCACGCTCATCCGCGACGCGAAACGCGCCACCACGGAAACGTATGCGTTCGACCTGTTTTTCGATACCAAGTATCGCGAAATCACCGCGGTGTTTCTGGATGCCGAGCCGAATGAGAGGCTACAGGCCTATAACTTGTTGTTGGAGATTGATCCGAGTCACATCGGGGAGTACGACAAGCTGCAATGAGAGACAAGGGTTAAGAGACAAGAGACAAGAGACAAGAGACAAGACTATTACCGATTCCCGATTACTGATTCCCGATTACTGATTACAAATGTTATCCCCAGAATTACAATCACGCTTATCGCCTTTGGAGATGAAAGCCCGGCAGATTGTCGAGGGGTTCATCACGGGTTTGCATAAGAGTCCGTTTTACGGATTCAGCGTGGAGTTCGCGGAGCATCGGCCTTATAACCCCGGAGACGATCTGCGCCACGTCGATTGGAAAGTGTATGGCAAGTCGGAGCGTTTTTATGTGAAGCAGTACGAAGAGGAGACGAATCTGCGCTGTTATGTGGTGCTCGACACCAGCACGTCGATGGATTTCAAGCACTTTGGAGAGCTCACCAAACGGCAGTACGGAGCCTATCTGGGTGCCGCGATGCTGTATCTGATGCATCGCCAGCGAGACGCCTGCGGATTGGCCACTTTCGACGAAAAGCTGCACACCATCATCCCCGCGAAATCGAGTTACCGGCATCTGCGCTATCTGTTCGAACTGCTTCAGCCTCATGCTGTTGAGCGTCCCGCATCCGGACAGAAAAAAACCTCCGCGGCGATGGCCCTGCATCAACTTGCCGAACAGATCCACCGTCGAAGTCTGGTAGTGGTGCTTACCGATCTTTTCGACGATCCGGCCCGGCAAGACGCGTTGCTCGAATCCCTCAAACATCTGCGTTACCGCCATCATGAAGTGATTCTATTCCATCTGATGGAAGGTCGAAGCGAGCGCTTGTTCGATTTCGCCGACGGACGATTGATGATGGAAGATCTTGAAACCGGACAAAAACTGGATGTGATTCCATCCGATATCCGCGAAAGTTACCGCCGTGAGATGGAAGCCTACACCGCCGCGTTCAAACGCACCTGTCAGGAAGCCCATATCGATTATGAGCCGATCGACACGGAAGGCGATTACACACTGGCGCTATTGGCGTTTTTGACGAAGCGGAAGCGGATGATGTGAAAATCGGGAATCAGGAATCGGGAATCGGGAATCGGGAATCAGGAATCAGGAATCAGGAATCAGTGAAGAGCTCTTTACGATGACCCCCAGCTTTAGCTGGGGAGTGTAAACCAAGCGATGCCTTGTCATCCTGAGCCGCAAAGCGGCGAAGGACCTACTTGATCAAAGCGATATTCCTAGATCGCACCATTCCACCCGCTTCAAACCTCACGAGGTAGATTCCACTGGCCAAGTTGGACGCATCGAACGTCACCGTATGAGAGCCGGCCGGCATCGCTTCGTTGACAAGAACGGCGACTTCGCGGCCCAGGATATCATAGATCCGCAGGCTCACAGGTACAGACGCAAGATCTTGCGTCTGTACTCTATATCCGATCTGCGTGCTGGGATTGAACGGATTTGGATACGCCGGCAACAGCTCGATGGCTTGACCCCGCTCTGGCGAACCCGGTCGGTCGATCGATGTCCCTGTGGCGTAACTCACAGACCAGATGCGTGTTTTTCCTGCGGCGATCGACACATTCGACAATGAGGTCACGGTAGGCATGCGCAGGGAGTCGCCCATGACTCGATCCACGGCAAGTGTGGCGCCGGTGAGTACTTCCGAAATCTTGCTCCATGCCGCGGTTCCTGCAGTGCTTGCCGAAAGGCTGCCCGTACCCAAGTTGGTGAACACGATACCGTTTGTTGTCATGCCCGCATTCGTGTACACTTGCGTGAGAAGCGATCCGGCGGCATAAGCGGTATGGTTGGGGTGCAAGTAGAAGCCGTCTTTCTGGCGGATGGAAATATGATCGCGGTAGGTGGACCATAACGACGCCGGATCGGCCTGTTGCGCTTTCACGGTCGCCCAATTCAGCGGCCGACGGATGTTCGGATCTGGTTTCACGCCAGAAGCGCCCACTTCCTCACCGTAATACAGGTAAGGAACTCCGGGTACGCTGAGTAAGAGTCCGGCGGCGGTTTTCAGCTTGGCCGCATCGCCTCCCAACACATCGAACACACGGTTCTGATCGTGGTTGGTGAGAAAGCTGCCCCATTTTCCGGCTCCGTACAAGGTGTTGATGTAGTTCAGATGATTGGCCAATGTGGTGGCGCTTCGCGAATTCACCGCATCAAGCAAGCGTGTGGCCAGATCGAATTCGAAGGCGTAATCCAACCGGTTGTTGATCACATAATTTCGGATAGTGCTCGATTGGGTCCAGGCTTCGCCCACAAGAAAGGAGTTCGGATTGGCCGATGCCGTAGCGGCTTTGAATTCCTGCAAAAGCTGAAATGTGCCCGGAGTGTTCTGAAGCGTGTTTCCATCCTCATCCAAATAGAGGACCGCATCCAGCCGGAATCCATCCACTCCCACATCCTGCAGCCAATAACGGGCGGCGGCGAAGATGGAGTCTTTGACCGGGGCGTGATCGTAGTTGATGTCGGGCATGCCGGAGGTGAAGATGCCGTAGTAGAACGCGGAATTTCGCGAATGCCAGACTTGCTGTCCCCATGGACCAGTGATGCCTGGGTTCGTAGTCGACCAGCGGTAGTAATTGCGATAGGTCGGGTTGTTCGCGGCCGATTGTACGAACCAAGGATGCTGACTCGACGAATGGTTCATCACATAATCGAGAATCACTTTGATGCCACGGGCTTGGGCGGCTTCCAAGAACCTCTTGAAATCATCCTTTGTGCCGTATTGCGGATTCACGCCGCGGTAATCGGTGACGTCGTAGCCATGGTCGCTGGGTGACGGATGAATCGGCATCAGCCAGATGCCAGTGATGCCCAGCTCTTCGAGGTAAGGCAGACGCGCGGTGAGACCGCGGAAATCGCCCACGCCATCGCCATCTGAATCGGAAAAGCTGCGCACGAAGATTTCATAGAAGAGGTCTTCGCGCCAGTTGCGGACGATCGGCCCGGAGCTCGGCAAAGGCGCGGATTCACTCACCAAGATGTATTGCGGGGCGATGAGGGTGTCGATGCGACCACTACCGGAGACGATGAGACGCACGTCGTACAGGCCCGCTTCCGCGTAGGTCACCGAAGGATCGCGCTGCGAGGATGTGGCCGGCGTGCCGCCCGGGAAACTCCATGCGTAGGTGCTTGGCCGACCGGCCGACGCGTCCGTGAATCGGACCGTTCCACCCGGGCGGATGTGGTTGCTCGACGTTCCGAAACTGGCCACAAGCGGGGTGGAAGTCGGGGTGCGGTCGCTGTACCATCGGCTGTAGGTTGAATTCGAGGAAGGAACGAGATAGGTGCGGTTCGGTCCGCCGCCGGGGAATTCCTCGGAGCCGTCCCACAATCCGTTCTGCCGGAATTTGAACTGGATGGTGGTTCCGGGCGTGAATCCGGTTATTGTCACGTTGTATATCGAATCGTTGTTCGCATCCGACAAACGGTGACCTGTGGATCCCCATCCGTTGAAAGAACCGGCAATATCGACGGTTTCCGTGAGGGGATTGAAGCGGTTTTGAATGATTTCCCAACTCATGTTCACCTCGAAGGTGATAGAGACGGTTTGGGCCTGAAGCGCCGGTAGCAGCAGCAGGGGAAGGATGTAGATAATGTATCGCATCCTGTAAGATGCGAAAAAAAGCGATCAGCCCTCACCCTGTGTTTTTCAATCCGCTTGAAATGGAATTGATGATGCTCAGCAGTTTGGTGAGCCACTTTTCCTTGTCAGGATGGTGTTCGTCTTGGATGGATCTCCATAAAAGAAGGTACTTGATGTGGAGTCGATGGAGGATGACCAATTTTTGGTTCCGCCATTTCTGGTTGTCATACTGCCCTTCACGTCGTAATGGAGCCGGTTTGCCGAAGATCTCTTCAATCATGGCGAACCCGAGCTCATGGTCGGTCAGAATCAGCTTCATGAACCCGTCTCTTTGAGCGGAATTCTCATCCAAGCTGGAATACAGCTTCATCATTTCGATGTTCGAAAGAATCAGATTGGTTTCGGTTTGAATCATGAGAAATTTGAAGAAGGCCCAATCGTTCACCGAGGTTTTCAATTCCTCAAAGGCTGCGGGGTGCTGCGTTTTGAGCGCCAACAACGCCGAACCCAATCCATACCAACCCGTGATGGTGGTCCGAGAAAGATTCCAGCTGAATACCCACGGTATGGCTCTCAGGTCGCGCAGGGTTCTGGATCCGGTTCGGCGTGCCGGCCGCGATCCGATCTTGCTTTTCTCGAGAACATCGATGCAGGTCACTTTGCTGTAGAACTCAATGAATCCTGGTGTTTCAATGAACTCCCGGTAATGCTTCAAGGATGTGTTGGCCAAGAACTCCATGGTGTTGAATGGGTATGCCGCATCGCCGACATTCATTTTGTCTTTCATGACGTGTGCGGCCACGCCAGAGGACAGCGCGGTCAAGTTGTATGTGGCCGTCAACGGATTTCCGAACTGCTGCGCGACCGTTTCTCCCTGCACGGTGATCTTGATGGTGCCATTCACCGTGTGGGCAGGCATGCTTTCCAAAAAGCGGTGATATTTGCTTCCGCCCCGACTGATGGTGCCCCCCGTTCCGTGGAAGAAATACATCTCTGTGTGATGTGCCTTTCCAACCTCAGACAGTTCTTTTTCCGCCTTGTACAGATTCCATTTGCTCGCGATGGTTCCGCCGTCTTTGTTGCTATCGCTGTATCCCAGCATCACTTCCTGTTTATGTGAGAAACCGGATGATTTCCGCTTGGTGATCGGATGACGCAAGAACGCGTCCAATATCGCTGGACCTTTCTGCAGATCCTCGATGGTTTCCAACAACGGAACCACCTGGATGTTGGTGTTCAGCAGCTGCGTCTCCCGCATCAGCAGGTACACCACAAGAAGATCGCTCAGATTGCGGGTCATGCTGATGATGAACGAGCCGATGCCCTCTGATCCGTAATGATCGATGTGATGTCGAACCACTCGGTACACATCCAGCACGTTGTCGGCTTCCGCCCCGTACGAGACCGTGATATCGGTGATCGGAGACGGACTGTCGAGCAGTTCGTTGAGCACGCTCACCCGTTTGTCTTCATCCCAGTTTTCGAAGTCGGTCTTCAGAATCTGTGAAATGGCTTTGTCGTGGAACGCGCTGTTCTGACGGATGTCCAATTTCGCCAGATGGAATCCGAAACAGGCCACCATCCGCTCGATCGGAAAGAGCAGGTCTTGAGACAAGCCGCTCAGGCCATTGTCCGTGAGCACAGTTCTGAGGAAAGACAGATCGTCGGTCAGTGCTTGGCTTGAGCGGTATCGAACGTGTGAATCGGCGCTGGTTTCGGCGATCGTGTTATCGAGTTGAACCAACAATAAATTCACGAACTGCCTCCAAGGCTCGTGAAGATTGCGTTGCACAGCGCTCGCGCCGGCCTCACCCAACAAGGTGGTTTTCATTCGAATGGCTTCCGATAGAGAATCAGGAACCGGATTACTGATGCCTGAGACGGAAAGCTTACTCGCCAACTTCTCCAGTTTGGAATGGATGAGAGAGAGCGCGCTTTTGCGGTGCATCAGCAAGGTCTCGCGGGTGATTCCTGGGGTTACGAACGGGTGGCCGTCGCGATCGCCACCGACCCAGCTACCGAAGTGGATTTTCGGAAACAGATCGGGATTCTGAATTCGGCTCGGGGTAAATCCCAATTCGATCCAAGAGCCTTTCAGTTGCTGATCGCTTTTTTCCAGCACCGTCGGGAAAATCTTGCTCAAGTAATACATGGTATTGGCTCTTTCATCGCGGATGTCGGGTTTCTGAAGGTAGATTTCCCCGGTGCGCCACCATCTTTCCAGAAGATGGGTAATCCGCTCTCGGATCGCATACTGTTCGAGTTTGCTGAGCGAGGCGTTCTCCCTCTCCACCAGCAAGAGATACAATTCACGATGGATTTCGATGACCGTCACCCGTTTGGCTTCAGTCGGATGAGCCGTGAGAACAGGTATGACACTCGTGTTGGAAATGGCCTGCAACATCTCCTCTTCCCCGATGCCACGAACTTTCCACTGCTGCAGTGTTTCGGCCCACGAACCACGAATGGAGGTGATGTCGATTTTCCGACGGTACTGCGTGGCGGCGTTCTCTTCCACCAAGGTCATCAATTGGAAGTAGATGCTCAACGCTTGGATCACCTTGTCAACAGCGATCGATTCGATATCGATTTGAGGGGTTTGTTGCGGATCGCCATGGATCAGCGGCAGAATATCGTGTTCACCGATGCGCGACAACATCTCGGAATAACATTCGATGATGAACTGTCTGTCGTCGTTGATTTTTTGGAAAGGACTCTGGGATGATTTCATGCCTCAATATACCCCAAGGCCACTTGTGATTCCAATACACTATTTTTCTATCGTCATCAAAATGTTCGGCCGGATGCTGATGACCGCGCTTGCGAAGAACACGACGAGGGTGACGGCATCGACGAGCATCTCGGAGAAGTTGAGCCCTGTCGCTTTCATGATCAGGAAGTGGATGTAGGAATTCGATATGGTCTCGATTCCGAGATGTTGACGGATCTGCGATAGTTCTCTCAAAAAGTGTTTCTGTCTCTGACGGTTAAAAATCAGGAGTGTCTGAATTTTCGAATCTTGAGCAAGGGGCAGTCCCGATCCAGGCGAAGCGTGCATTTTCGCACGTTTTATTAAGGTATGTCAGAGCGATCAATTAAATTACTTAGTACTAAACACTCTCGGCGCGATTCGCAGCATTACCCAAGCCCAGCCGTTGATATCTGCCGTTTTATAACCCCCTTTGATCCGAATCATGGAATCGGTCATGAACATATGCGAGTAGCCGCCGGTCAGCATGGCTTGTGGTGCAAGACGGACGGTGAACATCAGGTCGAGTTCGGTTCCGAGATAGGCGTCCATGCTTTGGTTTTGGGCATCATAAATAGAAACCGGCGAGACAAACTGATGCAGGTGCGTATGCAGTGTCAACTGTTCCGTAACCGGAAAACTGGCTTTTTGATAGAGATTAATAAGCCCGGTATTGTACATATTTCCCGGTTGACGATGTGGACTCCCCACATGGAAATAATCCATGAAGCCGTAAAATTTATGATTGGTACCGTACAATGGTTCAAAGGAATTGTTGCCGTCCGAAGAGAGACTTGTTCCACTGAGATAATCCAGTCCGACTACATACCGTTTCCATTGCGCTTCAAAATGTGCCATCCATGCGGCAACATCCTTCTTTCCGGCATCCTTTCCAAGCTGATAGTAGAACTCAGATCGTAAAGTAACGTCCCCTGTTTTTTGTGTGGCATAAAAACCTGCCGTCTGTCGCCATGCCGTACTACTGTCGACTGCAACTTGTCGCCCATCATTATGGAGAAGCAAACTTAAATTGGTGGATTCCCAAGAGCGGTTCATCCACAGAAACTGCATGCTTTTATGATTACCGGGTATAGCATAAAAACTGCCCGTCAAGTGGGTCGGTTCAACAATATTGGATTGATTCCAGGTAAACCCCGCATCAACATTCCAAGTACCACGGTATCCAAGCAATAAAGCATCATGACTGCGCCCCTGTTGCACCCAATCCAAATCCCCCAAAAAGCGGGCATTATCATAATTTAGCGCTTGTCGTCCAACACGGATATTCCAATCCGGTGTGAAATTGTATTCCGCCCAAGCTTCATACAAATTGCTCAGGGCGGGATCGTTTTTATATATCTGAGGATGATTTCCCCAAATACGGACATCTTGCATAACCAACCTTACAGCAATATCCGAGGAGCTGTAATTCAGGTGGACACGGGACCGCTGCTCCGTAAAGGCGGCCGGTTTTGAATCCACTGGCATCGGGGCTTTGAAACCATTCCTGATTTCAAACCTCGGACGGATTTCGAGGTCAACTGTAAAAACAGGATTTTCTTGTTGTGCCAGCAAGGGTAACGTGCACAAGGTCTGAAATAGCAAGATGAATAGAAGGAAAAGTGCCTTTTGCATAATTAAACGGTTATTGGGTGTATGTATGAACCGAATTTGCAGCTGATGGCAGATAATTGACGCCAAACCAGCAAATGAGCAGAAATACAAAGGCAAGTGCCAGAATCCACATTGCCGAGATCACTTTTTGGGGTTTATGATATCTGAAATGGATGTAGGCCAAGTACCCGATCCAGGTGAGAAATGCCCAAGTTTCTTTGGGATCCCAAGTCCAATAGTGCCCCCAGGCATCTTTACCCCACAGAGCCCCGAATAGAAGGCCCAAAGTAAGAAACCCTAATCCCAGATAGACAAGATTATCGGCCAACTGCGGTGACCAATCCTTTCCCTTTCCAAAATACTCCGTGTACAGGCCTTTTATTGCGACAAGGGCAGACACGCCAAGAATGGCATAAGCAAAAATATAGACGATCACATGCGGAATGAACCAGACGCTTTGTAAGGCCGGCATCAGGGTACGGTCATAATTATCCGGATAGATCAGATTTATGCCTAGAAATACAATCGCCATGAACCCGCTGTAGTAGATAATCCATCTATAGTTCCAGCGCAGATAGGTGATGTATCCCGTTAGAGGCAGAAAAAGAGCATACCACAACCTTGTTTCCCCGAGGGTTCGTAATGGAGGCCTGTCCAATTCCTGCCACAACAAAATGGCAAACAGAGTGAGAATTAAGACTCCTGATATGTACAGCAAATGAGCGATCACGTTGAGCGCTCTGCTCTTTTCGGAGAAGAAGAATACGGACATAGCAAGTATCCACAAAAGAATCGGACTTGCAGTAAAAAGGGTGGGATCAAAAGGCATCATCATTCATCTCCTTCATATTTTTCCGGGGCTTTTCCCTGAGTCATCAAATAGATGGAGCCTATCAGCACCATGAATATGCCGGTATAAACCACGGGCAACCATGGGTCACGGATGACCTCGATAACCGAGGTAGGCGACCACCTGCCGAACCGATCATCATAACTGTATTGATAGAGTTTCCATCCCTCTACAGAAACAGGATGATTTACTTCTATTCGTTGTTCATAAACATCTCCGGATTGTGTATAGATCATTACATCTGAACTGTAATGACTTGACTGCGGCAGGGTCATTGCTAGTGAATACATTTTATTTAGCTCAAGAAAACGGTGCGGCATCATAAAACTACCGCTTGAGACCCATCCCTCTTTTACGGAACCGTCAGGAGCCGTTACGTGGACAAAAGCGGAGGGCGCGGCACCAAAATTATTTACCGCCTCATACCGGTCTTCGATCATGGAAGACAACATCATGAATTTTTTAATTTCGATATCATAACCCAAAATTGTTCCTCGGTTTCCGTCTTTGATTTCGAACATATCTGGGATCGCTTCTTGAATCATGCTGTTATCTGCCGGGTTGATCACGGTCACTTTCGGATTGAATTCCTCCATGTTGAAACTTTTAAGCTCAAGTGCCAATGGCATCGGGATTTGATGCCCATGATCGTCATTCGCGAACCATACGACTTCCCCCTCCTGTAAATGCATCGTAAATCGATTCAGGTCGGCCGCACCGAGTATGCCTGCAAGCACGATGATGTATAGGCCGGCGTGATTCAGGAAGAATCCAATATTTCGACCACTGAATGGAGTCAATCTCTTCATGGTAGCCATGCCAAGAGCACACAGGAAAAAGACAATCCCAAGCAGGAATGGCCATGAGCTTGTCATATTAGACAAGCCTAGTTTTTGCACCCATAATGGATTTTTCGCGTCTTCCTGTAGAGTAAATCCCATCAACAAAACCAGGAAAGTAATCATGGTGATGGATGTGATTGCAGCCGGCACCCTTGAAAGCCAGTTAATCAGATTGTTTTTTCTGAAAAAAATCCATCCGATCACAATGGATACGGTAAGCAGTAAGCCGATAATTCCATTTACCGGCCAAGAAAGAGCCTCTCGTGTAAGACCACCCTTTATTAGCTGGAGCGCCAAACCGGTGAGCAGCAGTCCAGCCACGAATAACCAACCTTCTGCGTAATCCCAAGGACTGACCCATACGGGTCTTTTTTTTCTTGTTTCCATAACACGGTTAATGAATGTGACTTAGGTGGTCCGATTTTTTTAGTCACTTATGTTGAGATCAAGAGCCCAAATCCATTGATTCAGGCTCCAATCTATAACTCAATTCTTCAGATAGGAACCACTGTGATTAGGGTCATTTCTATTATTTTCCCAACGAGCCTGGCGCTCGAGTGACGTTTGCAGCCACTGTGGTACAACTTCCTTCAGGAATCGTTCTTTATTTGCTTGCAATTTTTCAAGATCGATACCGATGTACTCTTGTGCCAGCCGTTTGGTTGAGACATTAGGCAATGGTACCGGCCCACGGTGCCCCAGTTCGAATAAGACTTGTGTAAGCTTGTGACGTGCTTCGTGAGCCAGATTCAGCCCGTCGCCGATCGTTCTTGTGAGCTCCAGAGGCGCGTGAAAAGAACCACCGTGAGTTGCCGCCGCATAGTCCCATCTCCACTGAGCGTGTCTGATCAGGTGTAGGGCTGCAGCCATCTGAGCTTCGGTCGCACCAAGTTTCCACGCAAATTCTGCCTCAAGATGTGCTCTTACAAGAACATCCTCCAATTTAACACGAACTTCCTTCACCATATCTTGCCGATCATATACGTTTCGGATCAGCTCGGATTCGCTTTGCCTGTGACAGGTTTGGCAGGCCGCCGAGATATTATTCAGAGGACTCTGAATTTTATGATCAGTGAATTTCATCCCACCCTCAGCTTTATAGGGCATGTGGCAATCTGAGCAGGAGACTCCGCGCTGGTAATGAATCCCTGTGGTGAATACTTCATAATCCGGGTGTTGTGCCTTAATCATTGGAGCACGGCTTAAGGGATGAATCCAGTCTGCAAATTCTCTTTTATCATAATAAAGGGCGATATCCTCCGCTCTCATACCTTCATCCCACGGAAAAACGAGATAGTTTTTCTTACCGAAATAATACTCCACGTGGCACTGTGCACATGTTAACGATCTCATTTCCTGATGCGAGACGGTGTTCATATCCTTGCCCATGCGTTGGAACGTTTCCGCAAGTGTGGGCAGAGAAGCTTTCAGAGACATGTCCTGTGCATTGTGACAGGTCGCGCAGTTGATGGGATTATGAATTTCATGACCTACCTCAGCAAGTGTTTTGGAGTAGAACTCTTCAACACCGTATTTAGCCATCAGTCGGGGAACATCCGGACTCTTACAGGTCCAGCAGGTTGCCGGCATCGGTCCGTCACCCGGATTCATCGGAGCCCCGGTGCGCAGGGTTTGCTGCACATCACTTACCGAATAATAGTGTCCTCTGGAGAGGTTGTAATCCCGTGAAAAGCCAAAGCCGGCAAACAGGATGACAAAAGCGGGACTATCTTCCAGCAAATCCCGGCGCTGAGAGCCAAGGTGCTTGCTTCTGAATGTGGTGTCCGACATCTGCGCATAGGTATTAAACTGACGCGGGAAAAATCTGCCCCAAGCCTCGGCTCTTGGATCAAGCGGCTCAATATCGGTAGAGGTTACATAGGCGAACTGACCTGCAGTACGGTTTTCAATGATGGTATAAGTGAAGATTCCAAGTAGAAAGACAAAAATCATTGTTCCGAAGAATAGTGCCCAGCCCAACCAAGGTTTTTCACTGATGGATTCTGATATGGTTTTCATAAAAAAAGATGGTTTGATTACTTGGTCAATTTTTTTAGCCACTCGGGCATAGGAGATTGTGGAACTGGAATTATGGATTGGCTTACCGAGGCCGAACTTCTGACCGTACCATGCGGTACGTCGCGGTGGCAATCCCAGCATAGTCGTCCTTCCCCTTTTTGGACTTCCACCCAGCTTACCTGCCCGGATGTGACATGCTGATTGGTATGGTCATGGCACCTCTGGCAGTTGGCCTGAACTACTTTTTGTCCGGCTTCATGCATGATGATAGGATCGGGAATGTCTCCCATGGTGAACATATAAGCATGCCGAATTCCGTCCTGTGCCTTGAAAGCATAATGCTTCAGAATATTATCTTGAGGCACATGGCAATCATTACAGGTGGCATTCTCTCTGTGCGAACTATGAAACCACGTGACATATTGAGTGCCCATCACATGGCAGTTGATACAGGTTTCAGGTGCATCGGACATATAGCTGACGACATTTGATACTACCAGAGCATATGAACCGATTCCAAAAAAAACACCCGATGCTACTAAAACAGGAAGCCTCCAGTTCAGTGGCGGTGTTAGTACTCGAATTATTTTTTTGAGTCGGGACATTGACCTCATTTCCTTCTCAGAAAGAATGGTTTACTAAGGTTTCATATATCGGTGCAACGGCACGACATATCGAATACACTATTCTTGACACCGATTGATGGTGGATTTTTTCTTTCAAACCATGTTATCCAGTATCGGAACACACATCAATAACCTTTCCGATCTAAAGCAGGACATAAATTGCGGTTTGGTTGTATTCAGCAATTACTCTGTCTGCAGCGCTCGCTGCAGTATTTCACCTCATCCCATACCTTCTCCCACTTCTTGCGCCAGGCGAAGGGGCGCGGGCATACCGGGCAGATCTTAGTGGGGAGGTGGGATGTTCACTCCTTCTTATTTCGGATTTCAGCCATCACGATCTGATAGTTGTTCAAAATGGCTCCGACAAGCAGATTCAACAGCAGAAACGTGGCCACCACAAACCAAGTGACATGGTAGAATGTGATGATCGCTTCGGGGGTATCGATCACATTCATTTGGCTCGCTTGCACCAGGTTGTAGCGCAGATCCGTCCAATCTTCTCCTGTAAGGATCCGGAAAAGGGTGAACATGGTTTCGCCCAACGATCCATACGGGTCGGGAGCAATTCCGGGCGCATTGGGGACCTTGCTCAAATAGTCGGTCAATGCGCTTTGTGTGGCAACATCGGCTGTTTCGGGTGTGGGAAGTTTGAACAGGGTGATGCCGATGATGGCGAACAGATACATGAAAATGAAGAAGAACAGCCCGTTGTAGAACAAGGTGGACAGGGAGCGGATGAGCACCGATGTCATGATCTTGAGCTCTGGAAAGGCGCGCAACAACCGGAAAATCCGGAACACACGAAGTACCCGTATCGCCGTTGCGATCGAAGATTCGGCAAAAAGCGACTCCGGGATGTAGCTGATCAACACGATGCTCAGGTCGAAGATATTCCACCCATCCGAGAAAAAGGACTTGATGTTTTCCCTCGCAATCCATCTCATGAGGATTTCAATCGTGAAAATTCCAAGAGCCAGATGTTGAACGAACTGAATCAGTGGCGTTGAAACATAGGTCTCCACTCCGATCAGAGCGCTGTTCACAATGATTACGCCAGCGATAAACCATTCAAAGACTTTTTGGGAGAGAATGGTCCTGATGAAAGCCGTCGTTGTCTTGTCCATGTTGGTCAATGATATGATTGTGGATGCCGCAAACCGCGATGAAGATATGAAGGATGGAATCGGTTTGATTACCGATTCCCGATTACTGATTACCGATTACACCGTATTCCAATTCCGCGTCGTCAGGTCTTTCCCGAAGCGGCGTTCGAGATCCTCAATCGCTTTGATGGTGTGCGAGTCGCGCAGGTCGACCACGGTTGTGATCCGCTCGCCCGACCGCAAGAACGTCACATACAAGCGCAAATCAGGATGAGGCTCGATATCGCGTTCAAGGGTGCCGAGGTCGGCGCGATCCGTGTCGAAGGTCACATTTCCGGAGTTGAGCAGCGTCCGGACCGAGGTGGAGCCCATGGCTTCGAACACCATGCGGAGGGTGAACATGGGTTGCCAGCCCTCGGTTGAAACCGGGGGCTAGATTTCAGAGGGCGTTGGATGTAGTCAGCTTTTAAAGTACTGAAATGAATCAAGAATGGATTTGAGGCACAGATTCCGGAACGATTCTGTTTGCGTCTCAAATCGGTTTGATGTAGGTTCAACTAAACTCCATTCTCATGCCACATTCGACGAAATCACAACCCAAGTCGCCCACAACAGACACCGATTATCCAATCGGGCGTCGTCGGACATCAAAGGCTTCGGAACCGCTGACCGATGAAGAGCGAGCTGTGATTGACGCTTATTATAAAAATGAAGCTGAGGAACATGCCGAGTCGGTATCGGCAGAGAAGTTGATGGCCATCATCAGAATTTCGTAGTTGAACGTAGCTTCATGGGGACCCACACTTCGCTACGCCCCTGCCCCTCCCTCCGTCCTCGCTACGCTTCGGCTAGCAAGGAGGGTGAACGAGAAATCCTTAAGGTCGCACTATGCGATCTTAGATTGGAAGTCTTGAGGTCACAGATTGTGATCTCAAGTGATAGGAAACTGGTCACGAACTGTGACCGGTTCATTCAGAAGTGAACTGTCAAGAAATCCTTTACAGTTGAGCCTAACAACAGGTAGGCCAGTGAGCTAGTTAGCGATCTTATTCCTGGCAGAAGCAATCGCAGCAACAACGTCTTCCGTCTCCAGAACAGGAAACTCATCCACAATTTGCTGATGAGTCAATCCATTCGCCAATAGATCAAGGATATCAATGACGCGGATGCGCAGACCTCGAATGCAGGGTATGCCACCACAGTGACCACTATTGATCGTAATTCGAGAAGCTCTCTTTATCATACCTGCAATTTAACGGTGCGGAGTCAATAAAATAGCTCTGTAAAACGACCTCAACCGCGTGATTTACTCCGGGCTTTCAGCTCAGCCAGATGCGATTCCGGGTCGAACGACGTCGCAATACCACTGTCGAGGCCTTCTTGGATGGATGCTTTAAACGTATCGACTAGCTGATTCACTTCGATTTCAAGAGTGGGGATGTCCTTATTCACAATCGCCCATAGGATTTCTTCCGATACCGTGTCATAACCGTGACTGATCCTGTTTCGAGTATCCACAATCTTCCGTGCATTCGTTAGCTGAAATTGCGGATCCACCTTAAGGATTCGATTTACAGCCTCTCCGATGATTTCAATATTGAGTTCGACTGCCCTTTTCGTCTTGACATCCTTTTTGAACTCAAAGTAGTCCTTGCTACCTGGCAGAAAGCCGTTGATTTCAAGTATGGCTTGCTTGATATCTGCCAGCGATGACGCAATCTCAGGTGCCATAAAGGAGAACTTTGGTCCGATCAATTTCCTTCTTCAGGAATGGATTTCGGATGGCACGTTGCTCAAGTAGATCGATTTGGCGATTGAAGATGACTTCCAATCGACTCTTAAGGCTGAAATAATTGTCTGAGTATTTGAAAGGGTCTGTTTCTGAAATATCCACAACCAGATCGACATCACTATCGTCATTGAATTTGTCGTTCGTCACCGATCCAAATGCGAAAAGCGTCCGCACGTTGTACAAAGCGCACGCGTCTTTCACTTGTTGAATCTGGGTGGATTGCAATGTCATGTTCCCAAACTAATGAATTTCAGGTGGATATGGATAACATAAATGATATTCCGAGCGGGTCTACTTGAAACGGAAAACCTTGTTCAACGTGTCTGACCTCCAAAACAAATCAGAATCCACATCAAGGAAAGCTCGTTTTTGATCCACTTCAACAAGTCCGAACCAAAGCAAAAACCGTTCGAAAGTGCGGACGCCCAAGCAAAGTTTGAATTGATCTTCCTTGGGCCGGTACGACTCCGTGAATTCAAGCAGAAAAGACGGAAATGCGGTCAAAACAATGGATGAATAGAAATCGAGGGTACGTTTCTGATCTCCAAACTTGTGAAGAGCGAAGATGGAAAAGGCCCAAGCCATTTGACCGATCTGACCGACATCATACCGGTCGTTGAACCCCCAGTTGAACTGTTCGGTGAACGTCGTGATGAAGGTGACGAACAGCGGCGTTCGTTGATCATCCGCCATCAAGGAAAGACCCTTTTTGGTCAGGCTGAGTCGCCCTCTGATCTTCTTCACTAGGCCGGCGAGTTCAAGCACATGCCGCATGCTGCTGATGGCGATGCAATCCGCCTCTTTCGACAGTTTATTCAATCCGCTTTCGATCCCATCATCAAGCAAATGGCGTTTTTCATACAGCTCAACCATCACTTTCTTGGGTAAGGCTCCGAGCGGAGTCAGTTTGATTTCCCTGTCACGACGGATGATCCGCATGTAGTCTTCAGCGATCCGGAAAAGAGGAATACGGTCCAGAGTGTCGGAATCGATGTCCGACCTCAGTCTCACCGGCGAAGACTCCGAATAGGGTTGATACACTAGGAAATGGACCTCTCGCGGCGTGAGGCCCAGGAAATCGTTGACCGGAGAGTTGTTCTGCAGGAAAATGGCTTTTTCCAAGTCGTGCGGGAAGTTCATGGGTTGAGTTTACGAGTTTGCAACGACATCCCGAATCATTCATCTTGAAGCGTCACCTTCACGATCTGATAGCCCATTCCGCTCTCAGGCTGCTGAATCAGCTTCTTCGTGAATTTAAAGGGAAGATGAAGGGTGGACATGATTCGTAAGCTACTGCCCAACATGCTTTTCTTTGTGTTCTTTCAAATTGGACTTGATGTAGGCCTTGTACTGTTCAAAGGTCATGCCATGGGTTTCCTGGCTGATCTTATCTCGGATGTCACGCATCATCTGCACAGCGTCGAAATACATATCAGCGAGTTTTGCGACTTTATTTCTCTGTTTTCGAGACGCTTGAATAGCAGACCGGTAGCCTCTTTGAATTCTTCGTCAAAGTAACCACCTACTATGGAAGTGTCGATATAGATTCGTGATATCATTTGGATATTTTTGACCAAATGTAGTCATATTCATGTCATCTTCGAGAACGAACGACGCTTAATAGTGATTAAATTTAGTCACAAGCGCGACTTATGTGAAATCTGTGCATGATTTCATGGCCGAATTCTCTAAGATTCAATTAATTTCACACGATGCGATTTCACCTCGATCATTTGGAACAATTTGTGGATGTGGTCATCCTGAAACGGGGATGGACCTACTACAAAAAAGGACTTGTCGGACCATTGGACCGTCGGGCGAACGGCCACATCCGCGCCGAAGTTTCCGGTACGGATGCCTATCAAGTGGATGTTTGGATCAAGGATTTGATGCTTACGGATCACGTCTGCACCTGCCCTTATGTGTTAGGTCCCATCTGCAAACACACGGTCGCGGTGCTGTTACAGGCTCGGTTGGGTGAAATCACATCGGTATTACCGGAGGCTCCGAAAAAGACATCATCCCCAAAACGTGAACCAACCCAACGAGCGCCTGTGATTCGGAGAATGATCCCCATCGAATCGAAATCAGAGATCAGTCGCGAGATCAAAGACATGTTGAGGTCGATGTCGGGGAGGCCAAAGTTCATCGCGTGGAATATGACGGGGCGGGTGGCGATGGGAATCGATATTTATTTGGACGATGCGGAGCAGTTTCTGGCTCAGGATGAACCTGCGTCCGCATTCTTCATCGCGACGACAGTGGTCGAGGAGCTGACCAAAGCCTTCGCTTATACCGATGACAGCAATGGGGATTTGGGTGGATGCATCCGTCAGGCTCTGGATTTACTCACCCGAATATCGCAATCCGAACTGACCGAAACGATGCGGATTTCCATTTATAAATATGCCCTGTCGACATACAAAAAAGAGGTGTTCATCGACTGGGATTGGCATCTGGACATGATGCGACTCGCGGCCAATGTGTCTCGCAATGAATCCGAAACACAGACTGTGCTGGATCTATTGAATCAAGATGCCAAATCGGTGTGGCGGAGGGAGGAGGCACAATGCCTCATTCTGGATATTCTCCGCAAAACGAAAGACGAGAAAACCGTTTCGAGGTACATCCAGACGCATCTGAACAATCCGACCATTCGTCGCGAAGCCATCGTCGATGCCATGAATCGGCAGATGTATGATCGTGCGATTGAGATCGCAAACGATGGCATCCGATTCGATGAAAAAGAGCGTCCGGGGTGTGTGACCGATTGGCAAGAGCTGCTGTTGGAGATTGCCAAGGCCAGGCATGACACCGAATCCGTCATCAAATATGCGCGACTCCTATATATGGGACATCATCGGAATCAATCGGTCATGTATCAGACCATGAAATCGGCTGTGGGAGCGGAAAACTGGGAAAGCTTTGTTGAGGAACTCATTCGGGATCACCAAAAGATGCATTGGGTTGAAGTCGATCGGGTTGCCAGAATCTATCGTGAAGAAGGATGGAAGCGGCGACTTATGGATTTACTGAACCAACATGCAAGCTTGAGTCGACTTCAGGAATATGAACGAATCTTGGTGCCCGACTATGCCGACGAGATTTTGGTGCTCTATCGAAACGTGTTGGCTGAGGGGCTTGTGCACCACAAAGAACGGAAAAGGTATCAGGAAACCGCGCAGACCATCCGGAAAGTCAAGAAGTGGGCGGGGCCTGCTGCCGTCGCCGGCATCATCGCCGAACTTCGTGAGCGCTATCCGAACCGCCCGGCCTTGCTTGAGGAGTTGGATCGGGTGTGAGGTACGTTGATCAACGTTTTTTCAGCCATGCCGTCGCACCATCCGTTTGTTGCCAAATAGGCTTTGCGAAGTAAGCGTAGTAGTCAGCTTCATCTTCGCTACCGATGCTGAAATGGTCGGGAAGCTCGGTAGCTGGTTTTTTAGCGAGAAGCTTAGAAGCCACAAACGGGTTCCGCTTACATGCTTTTTGAAGTTGTTTGTTGGCTTTATCGGTTTCTCCTTCTGTTTTGAAGTCAAACAGAGCCCGATTGAAAAGTGCAAACGCCATGTCGTCGTCTTTAAACATCTTGGCATACCTCTTGAACTTTTCCCTCTCATCAAGTTGAATCAAATAAAGCAGAAGCTGGTCTCTGACTCCTTGATTATCGCTGGGATTAAGGTCAATCATCTCTTCAAATATCGCGACACATTCGTTTACTTTGCCCATTGTATAAAGGCAGTCTGCATAGTGTTGCATGCAACGCATGAAAGGTCGTGTTTCGTGAAACCCCCAAAATGCTCCTTTATGTTCTTCCAAGTAGCTGCCCCCGAAAACGCGTCTGCCGATGGCGATTCCTTTCTCATAAAACGTGATCGCGATTTCTGCAAAGGCCTCTAATGAGCCAAGAAACTCGTACGCTTCTATGCAATTGCTGTCCAGTTGAAGCGCCTTTTCAATATTCCGTTTGGCTTTGGCAGGGGGAAGATCATAAGCGGCAAAAACCAAGTCTTGTGCTTGTTCCTGAGGGCTTAACGCCTTTTTCGGACGTGAAGGGATTTGTTGCCCGATCATGCTGTCCATAAACGTTCGCATGTCGGCTTCTGAGTTAAAATTCTGCGATTCAATAAGTCGTCGCAGGTCCGTCATCAATTTGTCGTGTTCTTTGCTCATAAGTCAAAGATAAAAAATCAGTGGACCTTATCGCTTCTGCTTTTGTGTTATCCAGATTCAAGCGATTAAAAGATAGGATAATCTCTGGCTCGCATGGGGGGTATTCAAGTCGTGACCCTAAAGGACGACACAACCGATAACAAGCGAACGGTAAACCGACAGACAAAGAGCCAACCCTCCGCGCAAGTCAACACAAATTGCAGTACAGATTATTTTGCCCAACCGCCCCCCGGCCCATCCACCAACCGGGCAAGAAAAAAGGCTCTTGCATTGTTAGGATTCCTAACTATATTGCAGTGGCAATGTTGCCGTATAACTTAAATTTATATCAAAATGACAAAGTCAGTTTTTTACCATGCAGGTTGCCCTGTATGCGTTAGTGCAGAGCAAGACATCGTATCGCTTATCGGTAGCGACAAAGTTGAAATAGTTCACTTAGGTGAACAAAAAAACCGAATTGCCGAAGCAGAAGGCAAAGGCGTAAAATCTGTTCCAGCCTTGCTGACACCAATTGGGAATGTACTTCATCTCAATTTTGGGGCGTCTATGGCGGATGTAAAAGGCTAAATATTTTGCCCCACATAGTTAGGATACCTATCTTTGTGGGGCATTATTTATTTTGAGACAATGAGAATATTTTGTTCAATATTCCTTGTGTTGTTCGCATTTGAGGTATCAGCATAAGCAAATAAATCTAATACGATGAAAGTAGCAGTTTGGGACACCTATGTAACAAAAAAAGACGGTAGTGTAATGCACTTTGACATTATAGCACCGGAAAATGTAAAAGATAAAGCCATAATTTACGGCTATGGAAAAGTGTATCTTAAAACAAAAGGACAAGACGGACAACCACTTACATCAGATGAATGTAGGTTTTGCCATATAGAAACCTTACGGAAAGAATGGGAGGCAGAAATAGAAAGCAAGGGTTACTTTATTTACGAAATGGAAAACTGCAATTAAATGAAATCACCATTTAACCTTAACCAACAAAATAAAAAAGTTGAAAGCAAAATTGTAGTGGCTTTAGAGCGGATATCGGAAGCATTTCGGGTTTTGCTTTGGAACGAAAGCAGAGATAATGCTCTAAGTCCTATACAAATTCAGATTTTGATTTTCCTACTCTTTCATTCGGACGAAATGTGCAAGGTGAGTTACTTGGCTCAGGAGTTTAATATGACCAAAGCCACCATCAGCGATAGTGTGAAATTATTACTTCAAAAAGGACTTATCCAGAAAATTGACGACCCCGAAGATACACGAAGCTACATCATAGGGTTGACCAGCAAAGGGAAGCAGGCGGCCGAGAAGTCGTCAAACTTTACCTTTGCCATTGAGAAACCTTTGTCCACGCTTTCAAACGAGCAAAAAGAAATTATCCTTTCGGGCTTACTAAAACTCATTCACGAGTTACATAAGGCGGATATCATCACCGTTCAAAGAATGTGTTTTACCTGTGTGAAATACCAACACATCAACGGACATCATTATTGTAAACTGTTACAGTCCAAATTACATAACACCGAATTAAGAATTGATTGTACGGAGCACGAGTTAATAGCTGTTTAATGCAACAAGCTGGGTGATTTGTTCTTTAGGGGTGTTAAAGTCTAATATAGCTCTTGGGTCGCTGCGCTCCCTCAGTATGACACCCCCCTTCGCTAGGCTCAGGGCAAGCTCTTTTCGGTCTACTGCCTACCGCCCACGGTCAACGTATTCACACAATCTTCACATTACCGCCGTTTCTTCCCCCATCTATGGCTAAACCGAAACTCGGCGTTGTGCTGATGAACCTGGGCGGACCCACCTCCGAACCCGCCGTCAAGCAGTTCCTGTACAACCTTTTCAGCGACGAAGACATCATCAAACTCGGCGGCGGACGCGTTCAAAACGCCCTCGCTTCCACCATTTCCACGCTTCGGTACAAGAAGATCGCGGCGAAGTACCGCGATATCAACGCGTGTCCGAAAGGATGCACCGGCAGTTCGTATTGTCCGAATCGCAAGAACAAATTCATCAGCGATTGCTGTTCGCCCATCAACGGACTCACCGAACTCCAGCGCCGCACCTTGGAGAAGTTCCTGAAATCCGACCTTCCGGAATTTGAAACGAAGGTGTACACCGCGATGCGCTATTGGGTGCCTTTCGCATCCGACATCATGCAGGAAATGATGGATGACGGTATCGAGCAAGTGGTGCTGATGCCCCTGTATCCGCACTTTTCATGGACCACGACCGGTTCATCGTTTCGCGATTGGGAAACCATCCGCCACCAGTTCGCATCCGCCGGAAAGAATCCGTCCTGGAGCGAATACACTGTGAAATCGTATCACCTTCAGCCCAATTTCCTGAATGCGGTGAACGACCGCATCGAGCAGGCGATGAAGGAATTCACGCCCGAAGAACGCGCCAAAGTTCACATCTTATTTACCGCGCACGGAACGCCGATCGCGGAAGTGGCCAGCGGCGACCCGTACACCGACCAGATCGTCGACACCGTGGAGGCGATCATGGATCTTCGCGGTCGCACCGAGAATTACTGGACGTGCTATCAGAGTCGTGTGGGTCCGTCGAAATGGACGCAGCCCAACACCGAAGACCTCGTCTTCCGGCTGATCGAGTACGGCGTGAAGCATTTGCTGATGGTGCCCGTGGCCTTCGTCACCGATCATATCGAAACCCTGCATGAACTGGGCATCGAGCTTCGCGAGGAAATCGAGGAACGCGGCAAGCATGTCGAGAAAATCGTGGTGACCAAGGGATTGAACGATCATCCCGAATTCATCAAAGCCATGGCCGAAGAAGTCAAACTCAGAATCGCGCATGTCGTTACTGTCTGATTTTATTGTTGTTGGCATCAGCCACTGGTATGCGGATGTGAGCATCCGAGAGCGCTTCGCATTGTCGGAAGACGCCGTGAAAAGCCTGTTGAAGGAAGCCGAATCGCTGGGACTCGACAGTATGATCGTGTTGTCGACCTGCAACCGCACCGAAATCTTCACCCGTGGCGACCGCGCCGAAGTGCTGTTCGGACTGATGGTGAAATTCTCGAACGGCACGCGTCAGGAAGTCGAGAAATTCGGATTCGTGAAAAAAGGGGAAGACGCCGTGCGGCATTTCTTCCACGTCGCGGTGGGACTCGACGCTCAGATCCTAGGCGACCTGCAGATCATCCAGCAGGTGAAACAGGCCTACGAAATCGCCTCCTCATCCCATTCGATCGACGCTACTACGCATCGGCTCATGCAATCCGTTTTCCGTGCGCACAAACGCTCACGTGCGGAGACCTCGCTGGGTTCGGGTGCCGCCACCGTGGCGTATGCGGCGGTTCAGGCCTCGGCGCATGCGCTGGGCACGCTTCACGATAAACATGTCCTGCTGGTCGGGACCGGCGAAATTGGCAAAGTGACCTGCAAAAACCTGGTGGCTCAGGGCGTCGGACGCATCACCCTCATCAATCGGAGTCAGGAACGCGCCGAACTCATTGCCGGGAAGTACGAGGTGGATGTGCGTCCTTGGGAAGTGCTCGCCTCCGCCATTTACGAGCATGATCTCGTGATTGTGGCCACGGGTGCGCCCGAGCCGGTGATCACGCGCTCGTTGGTCGATATGTCGCAGAAAAACTGCAAAGTGTTCATGGATTTGGCGGTTCCGCGGAATGTGGATCCGTCCATTTCCGAAAACGATCATTTCCTGATTGTGAACATGGACATGTTGAACGACCGCCTCGACGCCACGTACAAAGAGCGTCAGGCCAATGTGCCACTCGTGGAAGCCATCGTGGAAGACGAAGTCCGTGAGTTCGAAAAATGGATGAACGAACAGCGCCTGGTACCGACCATCCGTGCGCTCACACGTCGGCTGGATGACATCCGCTCCGATGAATTGGCCCGCATCCGACATAAATTTTCCGCGGATGATGCCGTTCTGGCCGATCAGCTCACCCGCCGGATCGTGAACAAGATATTGGCGTACTCGATCGATCACCTCAAAGAAGATCACGAGCATCCGGAAGACATCACCAAGATGGTGCATAGCCTGTTCAAGATCAATCCGAATTTATGAGGATACGGCTCGGAACCCGTGATTCGCTCCTGGCGATGTGGCAGGCGAACACCGTCGCCGATGCGCTGAGGGGATTGGGGCATGAGGTCGACATCCTTTCCATGAAATCGGAAGGCGACCTGGTGCTGGATACGCCGCTTCCGCTGATGGGAGGGAAGGGCGTGTTCACGAAAGTGCTGGATGACGCGCTGCTGAGCGGCTCCATCCACATCGCCGTCCATTCGCACAAAGACATCCCCACCGACGCCACGGCCGGATTGCGTGTCGCGGCAGTTTTAGAACGCGAAGACCCGCGCGACGCCCTCGTCGCCCGCAACGGGCTCGAGTTTTTGGAGCTCGACGCAGGGTTGGTCGCCACCGGCTCTGTCCGACGCGCCGGCCAGTGGCTCCATCGCCACCCCGGCCACAGCACCACCGATCTGCGGGGTAATGTGCCCACACGACTCAAAAAGCTCGAAAACTCCGACTGGGACGGCGCCATCTTCGCCCTGGCCGGATTGAAACGCCTCGGTTTGGAAGACCGCGTGACACAAATCCTCGATTGGATGCTTCCGGCTCCGGCCCAAGGCGCGGTAGCGGTAGTAGCAAGAGAAGAAGATGAGGAACTAAGAGTTGTGCTTCACGAGCTGAACCATGAGGCGACTTCGGCCTGCGTGCGCGCTGAACGCGCCTTCCTGAACACGCTCAACGGTGGCTGCAGCGCGCCGATCGGCGCCCTGGCTGAACTGAGCGCGGGGAGCATCCGCCTCAGAGGCAATGTATTGACGCCCGACGGACGCGATCGCTATGACATTTCCGCCGAAGGCGACATCACCGACGCTGACGCCATCGGCCGCGACGCCGCGAAACGCATTCTCGAGCTGGGAGCCGGATGGGCGCTACGATCCTGATCACCCGCGAAGAGCGACCCGGCGAGCGTGAGCTGGGCGCTGAGATGGGGCTGAGTGTGGTGTTCTTGCCTTTAACGAGTGTCGTGTTTGGTGCGGCACTCCGTGGGGACCCACCCCCGGCCCCTCCCTCCGATCCGTCGTTTCACTCCGGCTCGCAAGGAGGGGTGTGTCATCCTGACCCTGAGCAAAGCGAAGGACCTTACATCGCGCCTCGCGCATCGCACCTCGATTCACTCTCCGGCTCGCAAGGAGAGGTGTGTCATCCTGAGCAAAGCGAAGGGGAAGGACCTTCAACAAACAACAAACAACGAACAACTAACATTGCCTTCACAAGTCGAAACGCGGTAGAAGCTTTACGTGCCGCAAATTTGCTTCATTTGTTAGAGCATCGAACGATCTGGTGCGTCGGCCCCTCCACCGCCTCGGCATTAGGCGACATCCCGCATCGCATCTCCCCCGGAACCACGGGCGAGGATTTGGCCCGCTTCATGATCGACTCCGGAGTGACCGGCGATGTGCTTCATATCTGCGGGAATCCACATCGACCTGAATTAAGAAGCGTGATGCTTGAAGCGGGATGCAGGATGCAAGAGTGGGTGGTGTATGAGACCGTTCCTGTTGAGGCAGAACGTCCATCAGAAAAGATCGATGCGGTCGCTTTTTTCTCTCCATCCGCCGTGAAGCAGTTTAAGAATTTGGGATGGATGGATACCTTGCACGTTCCTTACATCGCGATCGGACCGACAACGGCCTCGGAACTTCTTCCTTGCTCCTGCACAGTATCGAGTGAGGCGAGTTTTCGGGGTGTGCTCGAAACTTCTAAGAAAATTTTAAATGATAAATTTTAAATTTTATGTTTTTGGCCATCTAAATAACGCATTGCTCATTCAGAACTATGTTCAACAAAGACAATTATTTAATGGCTCTGTATAATTTAAAATTTACAATTTAAAATTGGTATAGTTCTGTTGCCCAATTAGATGCTTAGAAGCACACCATTTAAAATTTACAATTTAAAATTTTCACGCCGAAGCCCATGAGCCAATTTCTATTCTTAGACGCCCTAGCCGGGATAGAAGTCGCGAGGCCTCCTGTCTGGATGATGCGCCAAGCCGGTCGCTACCTTCCCGAATACATCGCTCTGCGCGATAAGTACGACTTTTTCACACGGGTGGAGACTCCCGAGCTCGCCGCGGAGATTACTATCCAACCGATCAATCGACTGGGTGTCGATGCCGCGATCCTGTTTTCGGACATCCTCGTGGTGCCGCAAGCTCTGGGGTTCGAGGTGACGCTGAATGAAGGGGAAGGTCCGCGCCTGCCGAATCCGATCCGCACGGTGGATCAGGCCATGGCGGTTTCGGTTCCTGATGTCGAAGACCGTCTGCATTATGTGATGGAAGCGGTGACGCTTACGCGCGCCGAGCTCGCCGGACGCGTGCCACTCATCGGCTTCGCCGGCGCACCGTGGACGCTCCTCTGTTACATGATCGAAGGACGCGGTTCTAAGGATTTCGGCAAAGCCAAAGAGTTCTGTTACAAGTATCCGGTAGCCGCGCATCATGTGCTGGATGTGCTTGCCGACACCACGATCGCCTATTTGAACGCGAAAATCCGCGCTGGAGCGCAAGCCGTGCAGGTTTTCGATTCGTGGGCGGGGTTGCTGAGTCCGGACGATTTCAACACCTATGCGTTGCCTTATCTCGAAAAAATCACAAAAGGTGTGCAAGGCGCGCCGGTCATCTTGTTTGCGAAAGGAAGCTGGTACGCGCTCGATCAACTGGCGTCGATTCCCGGCGCGGCGGCCTTGGGCTTGGATTGGACGGTGAGTCCGGAATTTGCGCGTCAGGCCACAGGTGGAAACATCACGCTGCAAGGAAACTTCGATCCGTCGAAGCTGCTCGCATCCCCCGAACAGATCACCAAAGATGTGCATCGGATGATCGACCGCTTCGGCGCGCAACGCTATGTCGTGAACCTCGGGCATGGCATCACTCCGAACGTACCGGTGGAGAATGCCCAAGCTTTTGTGGATGCGGTGAAGAGCTGGGGAAAGAAGTAGATGGTAATTGGTAGTCAGTAGTTAGTACCCTCGAGCTGATTTAGGGGGTACCAATTACCAATTACTGATTACCAACTACCGACTAACCACAAACAACACCCCCGCCATCACCATCATGCTCACGAGAACGCCCTGCCACATCCCGAAATATCGGATTCCGCCTACCGGCTCGGTGTCTTGTTTGCAATGGACGGGAGTGACGACGGTTCGTCCGCAGTTCGGACAATGATACCTCCGCACGAGCGTGCGTAGCAGAATCGCCAGCAATCCTGTTCCTACCGCTGTGATGGTCAGATGATGCCATGCGGAATGGATTAATCCGGCTTCGCCGGATGCGGCCAGGATGTAGATGAACAGGCTTCCGGCACCTGCGAAAACCGTGCGATACGCCAACGTGGGCCATCCTCGGGGGATGAACCCGATTTTGAATCGCTTCAACAGATGGGTGGAGAATTGGAAATAGGACATCCCCGTCACCAAGCCGATCATGGCAGTGAATAAGCTGTACAGATCGGGGTGCGGCATCAGCCGGTTCATCAGAAGGATGAACAACGGAACCGCTGAAAAGTGGAACACTGCCGAGATTTCGAACAATCCACGGGTTCGTTCGCGGGTGGAGACATTGGTTCCGAGATGGCGGAAGCGGTTCAAGTTCACGCCCAAGGTGAAGGTGAGGCTGTACCACATCGATTGGATGAACCACACCCATCCGCCCCAGGAATAAATGGCATAAAGCATGAGCGTGAGTCCGATCATGCCCGAGATGGTGAGGTGGCGCCAACGGTTCGTGGCCGCCAGAACGATGAACACCGCCAGCAGAATCACGAGATTTCCGATGAGAAGGTCGGTCGAAAACATCAATAAGCGAGTCAGGCCCAGAAAACCGACCAACGGTACAAACAGATTGTCCACCCCGAAAACGGATACGGCTTCGATGCCGGTGATGATCAGGGCCAACAGCAGCGCAACGAGAATGGCGGTGCGGTTAGGCACATTGTCGTTTGAAGTGCCCGCCTGTAGTTTAGGCTGAGTCGGTGTCGGGCATATCAACCGATTTGGCTGAGAATACTTCATTCGGAGTCAAATACCCAAGTTTTTCTCGGGGACTGTTGTTGAGACTATCGGCGATCCATCGCAACTCTTTGGGTTGGACAAACCGGACATCCCTGCCTTTGGGGATGTATTGTCGAATGAGTTTGTTGAGCCGTTCGATTTGTGCCCTCTGGTTGGTCGCATACGGGTCAGCGAAGTAAATACCCAGCTTCAATGTTTTGCCGGTACGCTTGTGCTTTGCGAACTCCCCGCCATTGTCGTTGGTAATCGTGCGCAGTTTATGCCGGTGCTTACGTAGCGGGGTCAGGGTGGCCTCGTGTACGCCTTGCGCCTGGCGATCGTGGGTCTGCGCCAACCAACAATAATCGCACTTGCGGTCCACGATGGTCAGGATGGCACCCCGGTTGGATCGTCCGACAATGGTGTCACGCTCAAGATCACCGATTCGCCCGAGCTGGTCCACTTCGGCTGGCCGCTGACTAATCCGTTTTCTGTCTTCGATGATTTGGCGGATTTTTTTGACCTTGGGGCGTGGCTTTGGTCGTACTCGCGCTGTGCGCAGATGACGCCACAACTGCCCGCCTGCGGCCGCGTCGGCGTAGATGTACCGGTAGATGGTCGAGCCGGACACACCCATGTCTGGTCCGAACAAAAGCCGCAGTCGCGGACCGATTCCCTTCGGTTCCAAATCCGTCTGCTTCAGCAGAAACAGGGCCAGATCCTTGCATACGCCGGTGAACCGGTATGCCCCGCGAGGCGCGGCCCTGTTGGACATATACAGGGAATGGGCCGAGCGGGCGTCGTAGCTGTGTCGACCGCCGGCCCGAGCGATTAGGGTGGCTTTGATGCCGTTTTTGAGTTGCGCGGCGATGCAGTACCTTTCGGACAGGTCAAGGTGTCGATACATGGTCTTCGATTCTTTGGAAGGAATAGACGGCCAATATAACCGACATCGACTCGCCCGGGGGACATCCTCCGGGCTTTATTTTATCTCAGCCCCAAAACGGGCACTTCAAATGACAATCTGCCCCGCATCATGTTCACCTGAGACGCTTTTTTGTCCGTCGCGAAATTGGCTTCCAGATAGAAATGTTCGACATCATCAATCTGGTCCAAAATCCAATGACAGGCGGCGAAAGTGGCTTTTCCGACCATGTTCTGCCCGGCCGCATCGCCCGTGGTGTAATTGAAACGCAGATACACATAGCGGTTGGTCAGGTACGGATCGATGCCGATCAACTTGCCGATCCGAGTGGTGGATTCCGCCACTTGACGGATGGTGTCCATGTTCGTCAGCACCCAGGTCGAGAAATCCCGCGCACGCTTCGCGCTTCCGAACGCGAAAACCGGAGCGCGTTGCATGCTTTCAGCGACAACCGCCACATCCACACCTCCACACAAATTCAATACTTTGATGCCCCGGTTGTAAGAAGCGACCAAGGTGCCTTCCGTCGTTGCCAAGGGAATGAGAAAGTCGCCCTGGGCGTGCTCACCGTTCACTCGCAACGGACCCGCGATCCCCAATGGAACCTGACACACCCCCGTGAAATTCTCAATATTACCGCGGGTCTGTTCCGGCGGAATGGAATGATGACGGATGTGCGTGAATGTTCTGCCCGAAGCCGCTTCAATGAAATCCAGCCGCTGCTGGATGATTTCGGACGACGTATTGTCGGACTTATCGGTCGGAACACGAGCCATACTTGACTGATTTAATTGACGAAAGAGATTGTTAGGTGACTGGAAGGAATATATCTAAAATGGTGTCAAGTGCGATGTGCGAGGTGCGAAGTTGATCACCCCTCTTTGCGAACCCGAGTGAAACGAGGGGTCGGAGGGAGGGGCAGGGGTGGGTTACCACCTCGGCGCCAGCTTGTGCTTCCCACGCTCAAAATGCGGCGTCCGGGGAAATTCATCGATATACTCGCCGGCCTCATTCACCATCAGGAAGTGCTTCATCTTTCCCTGAATCGTGATGAAGTGCCGCTCGGAAGTGGCCCGTTCCAAGTACCATGACGGATCCACGCCGTGGTGTCTTTTTCGCCTCCGATCGGACGCGTACCCACTCCCTAGGCTTCCATCCCCGGTGAACACGTTTCCGTTCGCATCCACCCGGTTTCCCAACATGGGTTTGGTGCGCTTATGGGCGGTGACGGAGGTATTCATCATCACATCCATGATTTCACACCAGCGGCGCGGTATTCCACCGTCGGAATGCGCGAATGCGCATGAGTGTGCCAATCGATGGTGATGGTGGATGTGGGACCCTGCTACCAGGTAAGCAATAAGCCAAGCGTCTGGAGAGTGTCGGCGGGCAGGAAAACGGCCTGGGCCGGGCTCAGAAATAGAAATAGTAATAGAAGGGTCATGATGATCTTTTGGTTTAATGGATGATAGGGGATTTGTACCTTATGCCGAGTTTCGAAATGCACGACGCTCAGTATGAACCCACCCCCGGCCCCTCCCTCCGATTCTTCGTTTCACTCGGAATCGCAAGGAGGGGCGTCTTACTTCGCGCTTCGCACCTCGCACGTCGATTTCCACAACAAACAACTAACTACTAACAAATTTGTTAGAACGCTTCAACACTTTCATCATCCATGCCCAAGACGCCATCTGCTCCGCATTGGAGGCTGTCGATGGCAAAGCCAAATTCCGTGAAGATCTTTGGGAACGTCCGGGTGGCGGAGGCGGGCGCACACGCGTGATTTCCGGCGGAAACGTCTTCGAAAAAGGCGGAGTGAACATCTCCAATGTGCATGGGGAGCTTCCGGAGGCGATGCGCGCGCATTTCGGAGTGAAAGGTGGACAGTTTTCAGCGTGCGGAATCTCGCTGGTGATCCATCCGATCAATCCGTTCGTCCCGACGGTGCATGCCAATTACCGCTATTTCGAGGTCGAAGGCGACGCATGGTTCGGTGGAGGCGCCGACCTCACACCCTATTATCTGTTCAAGGATGACGCGGCGCATTTCCACAGGAAACACCGTGAAGCCTGCGACCGCATCGACACCGCGTTCTATCCCGAATTCAAGGCGAATTGCGACCAATATTTCGTGAACACGCATCGTGGCGAGACGCGCGGCATCGGGGGCATTTTTTACGATTACAAGCGTCCGGACCAGAAGCACGATAAAAACGATTGGCTGCGCCTGGCCGACGTAAATGCCGAAGCGTTCATCGAAGCCTACATTCCGATCGTGGAGCGTCGCCAGCATACCCCATTTACCGCGAAACAGCGGTATTGGCAGGAAATCCGCCGCGGGCGTTACGCCGAGTTCAACCTCATCCACGACAGGGGCACTTTGTTCGGACTGAAAACCGACGGCCGCATCGAATCCATCCTCATGAGTCTTCCGCCGCAGGCGAGATGGGAGTATGACTACCATCCCGAACCGGGAACCCCCGAGGCGGAATTGGTGGAAGTGCTGAAAACGCCGAGAGATTGGTAGGTTGTTTGATATTTTTAAAGGACTTCTGTCGGTAAGTTGTTCTAAATAAAAATCAATTAGCGAGCGGTAGCTGTTTTTTAAAAACCGTGGATTCTGGTTTGTTTTCGAGGATATTGTATGGCTTAACAAGAATAGAGCAAGCGCAAAAGTTAGTAATAGAGTGACACTTGCGGACAGCATCTCTCCCTCTTTCTCGGTAACTTCCTCCATGATCCTCGAATCCCGACCCCGCCGCCTGCGACGTTCGGCCGCCATACGCGACCTCGTCCAGGAGAACCATCTCAGCGCCAGTGATTTCATCGCGCCGCTGTTCATCGTGGAAGGCTCCGATGTGCGCGATCCCATCTTATCCATGCCCGGCGTCGACCGGTTGTCGTTAGACAACATCCTCACCGAAGCGAAGGAATTGTACGCTCTCGGCATCCGCGCCGTCCTTCTCTTTACCAAGGTCCCCGACGAGCTCAAAGACAACGCCGGTACCGAGGCGCTCAATCCCGACGGACTCATGCAGCGCTCCATCCGCGCCATCAAGGCCGCCGTGCCCGACATGGTGGTGATGACAGACGTCGCCCTGGATCCGTTCTCCAACTTCGGACACGACGGCATTGTGCGCGACGGACAGATCGTGAACGACGAAACCGTCGAGATCTTAGCGCAGATGTCGGTGAGCCATGCCGAGGCCGGTGCCGATTTCGTCGCCCCGAGCGACATGATGGATGGCCGCATCGGCGCCATCCGCTTCGCCCTCGAAGACGCCGGCTTTCCCGACGTCGGCATCCTCGCTTACAGCGCGAAATACGCGTCTTGTTTCTATGGCCCGTTCCGCGACGCGCTCGATTCCGCTCCCGGTTTCGGCGACAAAAAAAGCTATCAGATGAATCCCGCGAACATCCTCGAAGCCATCCGCGAAGTAGAGCTGGATGTGGCCGAAGGCGCCGACATCGTGATGGTGAAGCCCGGAATGCCGTATCTGGATGTGGTTCGCGCCGTGGCCGATACGGTCACCATTCCCGTGGCCGTGTACCAGGTAAGCGGCGAATACGCCATGATCAAAGCCGCATCCGTCAACGGCTGGATCAACGAAGACAAAGCCATCCTCGAAACGTTGCTCGGCTTCAAACGCGCCGGCGCGGATCTGATCGCGACGTACTTCGCGAAGCAGGCGGCAAAACTTTTAGATGGAAGTAGGAAGTAGGAAGTACTAAGATCTTCACCCTTCCTACTTCACCCTTCCTACTTCCCACATATGCTTCCCAACTCTGATCAACTGTTTTCCCGGGCCAAGGCCGTCATCCCCGGCGGGGTGAATTCTCCGGTGCGCGCTTTCAACGCCGTAGGCGGCTCTCCCGTTTTCTTCCAACGTGCCGATGGCGCCTATCTGTACGATGAAGACGGCAATCGATATATCGATTACATCGGCTCTTGGGGACCCATGCTCCTCGGGCACGCCTATCCGTCCGTCGTGGAAGCGGTGAGGGACGCGGCCACCCGTTCCACCTCGTTCGGCGCGCCGACCCGCCTGGAAGTCGAAATGGCAGAACTCATTTGCGACATGGTTCCGAATGTGGAGAAAATCCGCATGGTGAATTCGGGAACGGAAGCGTGCATGAGCGCCATCCGTTTGGCACGGGGTTTCACGGGTCGCTCGAAATTCATCAAATTCGTGGGATGTTACCACGGTCACGCCGATAGCTTTCTCATCAAAGCCGGATCCGGCGCGGCCACCTTCGGAACTCCGAGTTCGCCCGGAGTGACGCCAGGAACCGCGGCCGACACCCTCACCGCGCGCTACAACGACATCCTTGATGTGCGTCGGCTATTCCGTGAAAACGACGGACAGATCGCCGCCGTCATCGTCGAACCCGTGGCCGGAAACATGGGCTGCGTTTTGCCGGAAGCCGGCTTCCTCGAAGGCCTTCGCTCGCTGTGCGACCAACATGGCGCTCTTCTCATTTTCGATGAGGTGATGACCGGATTCCGCCTGGCCCGCGGTGGTGCTCAGGAAGTCTTCGAAGTGAATGCCGACCTGGTGACGTACGGAAAAATCATCGGCGCCGGGTTGCCTGTCGGCGCATATGGCGGTCGCGCCGAAGTGATGGAGATGGTCTCACCCGTCGGACCGGTGTATCAGGCCGGAACCTTATCGGGAAATCCGCTGGCGATGTCGGCCGGTCTTGCGCTGCTTCGCGAGCTGCATGCGAACCCATCCCATTACGACGAACTCGACGCGAAATGCGCCTACCTCGGCGCAGGACTCACCCGTGTGCTCACCGAGCGGAACATTCCGCACACGCTTCAGCGGATCGGGTCGATGATCAGCGTCTTCTTCAGCGCGAAACCTGTTTCCAATTATGAGGACGTGATGGCGACGGACATCCCCCGGTTCAACGCCTTTTTCCATGGCATGCTCAAGCAGGGCATATATCTGCCACCGGCGGCGTTCGAGTCGTGGTTTTTGTCGAACGCCCTGAGTTACGCCGATCTCGACGCCACGATCGAGGCCGCACGGAATGCGTAATCACCGGCTTGTCACGGTATTCCTGATCATTCTGGTCGATCTGATCGGTTTCGGTGTGATATTGCCATTGTTGCCGTTCTACGCGAGCGATTTCGGGGCGACGCCGATTCAGGTCGGGATGCTGTACAGCGTGTTTTCCGTGGCCCAGCTCATCTTTTCGCCGATCTGGGGCAGTCTGAGCGACCGGATCGGGCGGCGTCCGGTCATGCTCTTTTCCACCGCTGGCGCCGCTGTGGCCTACGTGGTGTTCGGACTTGCGGAAACGCTCACCGTGCTCTTCGTCGCCCGGTTCATCGCCGGCGTGATGGGAGGGAACATCTCCGCAGCGCAGGCTTACATCGCCGATTCGACCACGCCCGAGAACCGCGCCCGAGGAATGGGCCTGTTAGGCGCGGCATTCGGATTGGGATTTGTTCTGGGTCCGGCGATCGCCACGGCTCTCATCCATCCGAAATTCCAGCAATTGTTCATTATGATGGAATGGAATACCGTGGCGGCCTTCATCGGTGAACATCGACTCAGCCTTCCGGCCTATGCCGCGGCGCTTCTGTCTTCGGCGAGCTTCGTGCTGGTGTGGTTCAAGCTCGAAGAAACCGTGGTTCCGGGTGCGCACGCCGCCTCCGGAAATCAGCGGAGCGGCTTTTTCACCCTCCAATATTGGAAAGACCTTCCGCTCGACAACATGAAAGTTCGTTGGATGTTCGCGAGTTTTTTCCTGCTGAGTTTCGGTCAGGCCGCTCTATACAGCTCGTTTCCGCTGTTTTGCGAGGCGGTGTTGAGCATGAATGCGGAAGATGTCGGCGTCCAGTTCTTTTTCATCGGCATCATCGCGGTCACGGTCCAAGGCTTCCTCATCAAGCCGCTAACGAAGAAATTCCGCGAAGAAAATCTCTTTCTGGCCGGAAATATCCTCATGGTGATCGGCCTCTTCATGATCACACTCACTTCGGAAGTCTGGCATCTCACCGTGTATCTGGTGATCATGACCGTGGGAAACAGTCTGAACGCACCCACCATCACCAGTTTATTGTCGAAAGCGGCCGACCCGGCGCGTGTGGGAACCATCATGGGCGCGGCCCAAGGCTTGGGCGGATTGGGAAGGACGATCGGACCCACCTGGGGTGGATTTCTTTTCGGAATCGCCTTCGGACTGCCCTTCGCCCTCACCGCGATCGTGATTAGCTTGACCATCATCGCAGGCGTTGTGTTGAGGAAGAAGTAGGAAGTAGGAAGTAGGAAGTAGGAAGAGATGGGAAAGAGAATCATTTTATGGATCGGCGTTTGGTGCGGCCTGGCCTCAATGTCGATGGCTCAATACACCGCTACCGATATCCGTTTCGTTTTCGGGCCGGAGCCGAGTTTTTCAGGGAGTTCGTACTTTATGCGGACGTTTACTTGGATCCGGGTGGGTTCATCCGCGAGTTCACGGCCTTCGGGTTCCGTCTTCCCATATCAAGGTAGGATAGTAGGATAGTAGGATATTGAAAAGAGGAATTCTACGTTATTTGTTTGAATTTCCCGTTTGCTGAACCATCTTCCCGATTCCCGATTCCCGATTCCCGATTCCCGATTCCCGATTCCCGATTCCCGATTCCCGATTCCCGATTCCCGATTCCCGATTCCCGATTCCCGATTCCCGATTCCCGATTCCCGATTCCCGATTCCCGATTC
>CAMTWZ010000016.1:0-133556 GCA_947085565.1 uncultured Bacteroidota bacterium | reverse complement strand
TCTTTTGGTGCCGGGAATGGGCAGTTCGGTGACCGATTCGATATCGAAGTGCTCGACCAACTGCTCCGGCAGAACGTATTTGAAGACATCTTTATCCATGAACCGAAGTTACCTACTTCGATTCAGTCCCCAGAAAATTCACTTGACCCCATTAAATTGCCTTCCAGATAGTCCATCTTCATTTGAACCGGTAATGATTATTGTGAATCCATCTACAACTTGATTGTATGAGAAAACATACTGATTATTAAATGATTCCAAACTCCAACTAGCATTTCTGACAGAAGAACTCAATGCTCCAGATTCAATAATTATATCAACCGAATGAAATCCTGATTCGTTCAAAGAATCGCTGAGATATAAAGTTTTTGTTATACCATCATGGTCATATCTCCATATCGTACTAGTAAAATACTCGTGGAAATCTATTGGGTTTAGCGTGGACTCTGTAGAACCAGTCAGACGAATCATTTTCAGACCACTGCTAAACTCAATCGTATCTTCCTGCCATACAATTATACTGCCAATTTGTATTGGTCGATATAATTGCTCCGATTCCAGTATAAACCGATCATCGACTTCCTTGATCATTTTTAGGCTCATACTGTATTCTGGATCTCTGTAGTGGGCATACACATTGTTGAGGTTGGTTATTTTCCAATATGTAAACCAACCCGCTTCGCTAACACTAGAATGCCCAACTATATACCATTCGCCGGTGAAGTCAGGGCCATCATCATTCTTGGAGTAGGCACCCATTGAGACGAGAAGCAATAATAACGAAATACTGCTTTTGAGTGTCATATAATTGGGTAGAAAGTAACCAGGTTGCCTAACTATTCCTTATCCGGCTGGATTGCCGTCTAGTACGATACTTGATTTATCGTTAATGCGCAAGAGAAAACTCGTTTTTCGCCTTCAATCACTCCGAATCGACCGGCTCTCACCATCCTCTCTTCGCTACTATACCGCGTTGAACGCTGATTTCTGGATTTGATATCCTCGCTCGCTTGTCCGGATAATCCCCATCCACGGGCCGTTATTCGGCCTCCGCGACGCATGCACAGTTTTCACACAAGTCGCGCTTGGGTTTCCGACTTTTTATGACGTCTTTTCAATGTCCATGGTCCCCCCTTTTGTGCCCCCATCCCCTCCCAACACATCATCCCATGAAGAAAGAAGACAAACTCCTCTATCAGATCCGCCTGGCGATCCGACGCAAACACTACAGCCGCTCGACCGAAAAATCCTATGTGTCCTGGGCCTACCGTTTCATCGTGTTTCACAAGAAGGTCCACCCCCAATACCTCGGCGAAAAGGAAGTGGTCGCCTACCTGAATCATCTCGCCTCTGTTAAACAAGTCGCCGCCTCGACGCAAAATCAGGCGATGTGCGCCATGAATTGGTTTTCAGTTGTCGGTTGTCGGTTTTCAGTTCCCTGATAACCGATTACCAACCCAATAACCCAGCATTGCCTCAACATTCAACATTTAAAATTCAACATTTAAAATTTCTCTCCGGACTCCGCCTCCACGAAGCCCTCCGCCTCCGCATTCAGGACATCGATTTCGCCTACAAACAGATTTGCGTCCGCTCCGGCAAAGGACAAAAAGATCGATTCACCGTTCTTCCCGAATCACTGCCGGAAAGTTTTCGGTTGTCAGTTTTCAGTTCCGTGATACCAATCCATTAACAGGATCTCCTAATTCAACATTTAAAATTCAACATTTAAAATTCTCCCGTTCCGCCACAGTTTCGCCACGCATTTGCTCCAAAACGGCTACGACATCCGAACGCTGCAAGAATTACTCGGCCACAACGACGTCAAAACCACGATGATCTACACCCATGTGCTTTCCAAAGGTGCCGGCGCGATCACATCGCCACTGGATAAGCTGTATTGACGGTAGACCGTAGACCGTAGACCGTAGACCGTAGACCGTAGACCGTAGACCGTAGACCGTAGAAGCTCGACACAATGCTCCGAATTCTAAACCCAACATTTAAAATTCAACATTTAAAATTTTCCGGCCTACCGTCCCTCATCCACATCCTCCACCTTGATCACAGACACCGCGCCGACAATCATCAAGACGCCTGAGGTGACCAGCGCGAAAATCGCTTCCCCGCCATAGAGGTATTTGACCACTGGTCCGCCGATGATGCCATTGATGATCTGCGGCAAGGTGATGAAGAAGTTGAAGATCCCCATGTAGATGCCCATCTTGTGCGCCGGGATGGAGCCCGCCAATATGGCGTACGGCATGGCCAGGATGCTCGCCCACGCGAAACCGACGCCGATCATCGACAAAATGAGCCACATCGGATCGGTGATGAAGTAGATGGAGATCAGCCCAAATCCGCCGAGCGCCAGGCAGATGGCGTGCGTGCCGCGTCGACCGAATCTCTTCGCCATCGCCGGCAGCAAGAGCAAGGCCACGACAGCCGATACGCCGTTGTACACCCCGAACAGAACGCCGACCCAGTTCCCTGCTTCGTTGTACAGCGGTGATGAGGGCCCGTCCGCCCCGTACACATGCATCGCAATGGCCGGGGTGCTGAACACCCACATCCCGAATAGCGCGAACCAGGAGAAGAACTGCACCAATCCCAATTGTTTCATGGTTTTGGGCATGGTGCGGAAGTCATCCACGATGTCCATCAGCCCACGGCTCGGGGCTTTTTCCACAACAGGTTCTTCCGCATCGAATGCGGCAAGTTCTTCGGGCGAATATTCCGTGGTGCGGAAAACCGTCCATACTATGGTGGCCATGAACACGAACGCACCGACATAGAAGGAAATGATGACGTTGGGCGGAACGAGTCCGTCGCCGGCTTCACCGCTGATGCCCATCCAGTTGGTGAGCACATACGGCAGCCAGGATCCCAGCACGGCTCCGATCCCGATCAGCGTGGTCTGTATGGAAAACCCGAGTGTGCGTTGGTCGGATGGCAGCTTATCGGCTACCAAAGCCCGGAACGGCTCCATCGCCACGTTCATGGACGCATCCAAGATCATCAGCAAGCCCGCGCCGATGAACATGGCCGGAATCACCGCTGCCAGCATGGGCGAATTCGGCATGAGGATGAGCGCGATCGACGCGGCCAAAGCTCCCGCCAAGAAATACGGCCGACGACGGCCGAGGCGGGTCCACGTCCGGTCCGAATAATAGCCGACGATGGGCTGAACGATCATGCCCGTGAGCGGCGCCACCAGCCAAAACCACGACAAATGCTCCACATCCGCCCCGAAGGTTTGCAAGATGCGGCTGGCGTTCGCATTCTGCAGCGCGAATCCGAATTGAATACCCAGGAATCCGAAACTCATGTTCCAGATGTCGGCGATGGACAGACGAGGTTTTTTCATGACTCAATGGTTGATGTAAGCGCTTTCGTTACCGTCTGAAGATATTCAATAAAGCACTAACTTCATCTCATGTCCGCCACAAACAAAGATATCGCTGCGCGCCTCGAAGAAATCGGAACGTTGCTTCGCCTGGCGGGCGCCAACGAGTTCAAAGCCATCGCCTTCGACAAGGCCTCGCGCACCGTCGAAACCTACGAAAAACCTGTTTTTCAGCATGTGGAAGCGGGCACCCTCACCTCCATTCCCGGAATCGGGGCATCGATCGCCAGCGACATCACGGCGTATGTCACCACCGGACGCATCCCCGTTCTCGACGAACTCACCGCATCCATTCCCGCCGGATTGCTCAAATGGCTCGATATTTCCGGCCTCGGACCCAAGAAAATCCACAAGATCCACACCGCGCTGGGCATCACCGAGCTCGATGAGCTGAAAGCGGCCTGCGTCGACGGACGTGTTGCGGCTTTGGACGGAATGGGAGCCAAATCCGCCGATAAAATCCTGAAATCCATTGAGTGGATGATGACCTTCGCCGATCGCTGTCGCCAGGATGAGGCCGAAGCCATCGCGCAGTCCATCGCCGACGAGTTGGCGGGCTTCCCAGGTGTCGAGCGCCTCGAAATCGCCGGTTCCCTGCGGCGCAAGCTGGAAACCATCGGCGACATCGATATCCTGGTCGCCGCCACGCCGGAATCCGTCGTCGGACTGTTTGATTTGTTCGTGGCGCATCCGATGGTGTTGGAAGTCTTGAGTCGTGGCGATTCGAAATGTTCGGTGCGAACCACTTCCGGCCGACAAGTGGATGTGAAAATTGTTCCAAGTGCCTCCTTCCCCGCCGCCATGATGTATTTCACGGGCAGCAAAGCGCATAACGTGGCGGTGCGTCAGCGCGCGCGCGACCGGGGCATGACGCTGAATGAATATGGTTTGTACAAACTTACGCCAACCGGAGAGCTCGACGACAACCAGCCGGTTCCATTCGCGTCCGAAGCCGATATTTACAGACATGTGGATTTGGACTTCATTCCGCCTGAGCTTCGCGAAGACCGTGGCGAATTCGAGTGGATCAAGTCGAATAAGGCGGCGGATTTGGTCGACACAACCGACATCCGCGGCGTGCTGCATGCGCACAGCACCTGGAGCGACGGGTCGTATTCCATCAAAGACATGGCGCTGGCCTGCATCAGCGCCGGATATTCCTACCTCGGCCTCACGGATCACTCCCGCGCCGCGGCGTATGCGAACGGACTCGATGCCAAGCGCGTCTATGCGCAATGGGCCGAAATCGACGAGCTGAACGAGAGTTTCGACAAGAACGGCATCCCGTTCCATGTCTTCAAAGGCATCGAGTCGGACATCCTCATCGATGGAAGCCTTGATTATCCGGATGAGATCCTATCCGGGTTCGATTTCATCATCGCCAGCGTGCATTCCTCGCTCGACATGGCGCCCGAGGCCATGCTGAACCGCTTCAAGCGCGCCGTCGACAATAAATATTGCCGAATCATCGGTCACCCGACCGGACGATTGCTGCTCAAGCGGGATGGGAATCCGTTCGACATGGACGCCCTCATCGAGCACGCCGCCGCGGCAGGTGTGGCAATCGAAATCAACGCGAGTCCATATCGCTTGGACCTCGATTGGCGCCATGGCAGGAAAGCGCGCGAAGCCGGATTGATGTCGGCCATCTGCCCCGACGCCCACGATACCGAAGGCATCGACGATGTACGTTTCGGCGTGGGCATCGCACGTAAAGCGGGATTCAGCAAAGACCATATACTGAATACCCGTTCGGTCGACGACCTTTTGACACATTTCAAAAAACGAGGATGATATGAAAATCGATCATGTGGGCATCGCTGTCCGCGATTTGGACACCTCCATCAAAACCTACGAAACACTGCTAAACACACCTTGCTACAAACGCGAAATCGTGGCGAGCGAGAATGTGGAGACAGCTTTCTTCCAAACAGGCGAATCGAAAGTGGAATTATTAGGCGCCACCTCACCCGAATCGGTGATCGCAACCTACATCCAAAAAAAAGGCCCCGGGTTGCACCACGTGGCCTTTGAAGTCGATGATCTGGATGCGGAACTGAAGCGGTTGGCCGAGTCGGGCTTCGTGCTGATCACACCCGTGCCCAAACTCGGGGCCGACAACAAGCGGATCGCCTTCCTTCATCCGAAATCGTGCGAAGGCGTCCTGGTTGAACTCTGCCAAAGCCGTTAAGGCCTCTTCTTTTCGTTCTTATCGGCTGCCTTGTGGATATTATCTTTGTCTTTCAAATCCCTCGAAAGAACGCGGTAACTGCCTGTCACGATTTCGGTTCCGGCGTCGATTCCGCGCAAGATCTGGATGAAGCGGTCGTCGTTGACTCCGGTCTGAACTTCGGTCATGGCGACTTTCCCATCGGCGACCACAAACACCACGCGGCGGTTGTCTTCTTTGGGTTTATCACCGGTTTTCAAGGTATCGACCTTCGCGGAATCGGGAGTCAGCTTTGAGAAATCACGGACGGTCACCGCTTGAATCGGGACAGCGATCACATTCATCACCGTTTTGGTCTCCACATCCACCGAAGCGGACATTCCCGGCTTGAGATTCGGAATCACCGACTGAAGATCCACTTCCTCAGTGGAAGCCTCTTGAAGTTTAGCCGGCTGATTGGAGATGTTGTGCGGAGTGATGACTCTGATCTTGACCGGATATTCGGAGATCTGCTCGGTGGTACCCGCGCCACGGGTCACTGCGGAATTCGCGATTTCCGTGACCACACCACGGATGCTGCGGTTCGGATACGCGTCGATCATGATCCGGGCCGTATCGCCGAGAGTTACTTTCACAATATCGTTCTCGTTCACGCGCACTTCCACTTCCATCTGCTCCAACCGGGCGATGCGCATGATCTCGGTTCCGGTCATCTGCTGCGAGCCCACCACGCGCTCGCCACGCTCCACATTCAACTTGCTGATGGTTCCGCTCATCGGCGCGCGGATCACTGTCTGGCGCAATTCCTCTTCTGCTCTGCGAAGCTGAGCTTCCGCGCTCTGAACCGTGAATTCAGAGGCTCTGTGACTGGCCGTTTCCGCATCATAATTGGTCTTCGCGGTGATGTAATCGATCTCCGCGATCACATTCGCATCAAACAACTGCTTTTGCCTATGATAGGTCAGCTCCGCACGCAACATGCTCGCCCGGGCTTGCTGCTCGCGCGCTTTCGTGTTCATGACCGAGGCGCGAAGCTCATCGATGCGCGCCTGATACAGATCCGGACGGATGCGGACCAACAAATCACCCTGGCGAACCACATCCCCTTCCCTGACCGTCAGTTCGATGATCTCTCCAGACACATCCGGCGAAATGATTATTTCCACTTCCGGACGCACCGTCCCGGATGCGGATACCAACTGGGTGATGGTTTTCAATTCTGACTTCGCGGTTTCCACCAGAACGCCGGCAGGTTCACCGCCGATCCACCCCGCTGTACGGGCCACGATTCCAAGAAGGATGACCACGGCGAAAATACCGCCGATAGTGTAGAGTGTTTTTTTTGCAGAGGCTGTCATTGCTACTTCTTTAAGTGTTATTCATAACGTAAACAAATGATGGGATCCAGACGGGAGGCTTTCACCGCCGGATACACACCGAAAACCAAACCGATCACGGTCATTCCGATCACACCGGAAATCACCGCTCCCCAGGGAATCACCACAGAGGTTTCCATTGCGTAGGCCAGCAAGTTTCCACCTGCCACACCGACCACGATGCCGATGAGTCCACCGATCTGGCAAATCACGATGGTTTCGAGCAGGAATTGCTGAACGATGGCTTTGCGCGTGGCTCCGATGGATTTGCGGATGCCGATTTCGCGGGTTCGCTCTGTCACCGAAACGAGCATGATGTTCATCACCCCGATTCCGGCGCCCAAAAGGCAGACACCGCCCACCACCAATCCGAAGATGTACAAAATGCTTGTGAGTCCGTCGAACGTGCCTTGAAGCGAGTCGTTGGTGGAGACTTCGAAATTATTCTCTTCACCGGGAGCGATGCCGCGCACCACGCGCAGATTCCCGATCATCTCATCGATGGTTTCCTGAACCATCGTCAGGTTCGGGGCCTGAGCCTGGATGTCGATGTTGCGATAGAAGCCGTAGATCGATCCGAGCCGGGTATATGGAGCCAAAACGAACTTGTCGAGCGATTCGCCGAACGCGCTTCCCTTCGGCGCAACCACCCCGATCACAGTGTACCACTGACCATCGATCCGGATCCGCTCATTCACCGCCTGTTTCGAATCGAACAGTCTTTTGCGGATCTCTTCACCCAATAGAACCACCGGACGCGAATTCAGGACATCCTCGGTCGACAAATCACGCCCTTCCGCGACTTCGTACGCATTGTTGCTGATCCAGAATTCGTTGCTGCCATACACCACGATATCGGGATTGGTGACCTTGCCGTCGTATTCGATGCGGGTCCAGGTGAACCGGGCTTCCGGATTCATGGATCCCGCCGTGCGCGACAACTTCTTCAGCTCTTCAAACATATCGAAAGTGATGTACGGGCGGTTCCGGTACTGGCTGTTATTCCCCACTTGAACCGTCGGTCGCGTGCTCACCTGGATTACTGATCCACCAAACAGTGTCAAGGTCTCTTTGAAGTAATTGTCGATCACGGAAACCGCGGTCGAAGAGCTGATTACCGCGAAGACTCCCACCACGATCGCCAGGATCGTCAACAAGGATCGGATGATGTTCGCGGCAAGGGCGCTGATTGCCAAACGGAAGACTTCGATGATATTCATTTCGGGATCCTATTCGTAACGGAGGGATTCGATCGGATCGGATTTCGCAGCGCGCCAGGCCGGAAGAAAGCCGAAAATCAAGCCAGTGAACGCGCAGATGACAAAAGCCAGGACCACGGTGTTCCAGCTCAGATAGGCGACGAAAAGATTGTTGACCAAGGCCGTGGTTCCCACGGAGAGCAAAACACCGATCAGTCCGCCAAACAGGCAAATAACGACCGATTCTGTGAGAAACTGCCACAAGATTTCGCGGCTTTTCGCACCGATGGCTTTACGGATGCCGACTTCCTTTGTCCGCTCTTTCACCGAGACGAACATGATGTTCATCACACCGATGCCACCCACAAAAAGAGAAAGCGCGGTCAGAAAGATGCCGATTCCGTAAATGGCACCGGTCATCACGGCATACTGCTCGCGGAACATGTCCAGCTTGTTGATGGAGAAATCGCTGGGAACTCCCGGCTCCAGACTACGGATCCGTCGCATCAACCCTTCAAATTCAAACTCACCCTCTTCAAGCAGTTCCGCGGTTTCGAACTTCGCCTGGATCTGTACAAACCGGCGGAATCCATACATTTTTCCGAAGGTGTTGATCGGCATGATGGCCTGACCATCAAAACTCTCCAAACCCAGGAATTTACCCTGTTTGGTCAGAACGCCGATCACTTCGAATCGCAAACCTCCCACTTTGATCATCTGCCCGATCGGGTCGCGATCCTCAAACAAAGCTTCGGCGATGTCGGTACCGATCACGATGAGATTCGCGGCGCGGGCGGCTTCATCGTCCGAAAAAAAACGTCCTGATTGCAACTCCACCGCTCCGGTGATGGCGTATGATGGAGTGACTCCGCGCAGATCGGCCCGTTCCACCGATTTCGACTCAAACCGCAGGATGTCTTGCTGATACATGATGGCCGCCACCGCTTGGGCCGTGGTGGATAGCTCTTCGAGTCGCTGCGCGTAACGGACTTCCATATCGCGGCGGTTGATGAAATCCCACCAGTTGTACTCGGGACCAAAACTCCACGGCCATTTCTGGATATACAACACATTGGTGCCGAGCATTTTGAGGCTCGACTCGAAAGATCGATTGATCCCATCGATCAATGTGGCCATCGTGGTAACTGAAACGATACCGATCACAATTCCGAATGTGGTGAGCCCTGCACGCATCTTGTTCGCCCAAAGGGCGATCCAAGCGATTTTCGTGCTTTCAATGAAACTGCGTAACAAAACCATTCGAAAAGTGGGGTAAGATGACCTTATGAGGACAGCGCCTACGCACCCGAATCCGAATCGTTGCGTCAGTAGCGCTCGCCTATCCTAAAGATACGATTCACATTGAACCCGAACCGAAGTGGTTTGGAATAGCTCCGGGTGATGGCATACTGCTCAATGAGGCCATCGCCCACCGACACAAACAACTGAAAAACATGTCCGCCGGTTTCCATCTCGTAGTTCACGGCATAATGCATCACACTGCCCGAATTGGCTCCCAAGAGCACCGGAGTGGCTTCCAAGCCGACGGCACGGTTCGGCTTGTACCGATATCTCGTCATCATTCCCAACGAAATGGCGGTGTTCTCTTGGTCGGCGCGCACCAGGTTGAAATGCGTGACTGTGGGTGAAATCTGAGCGCTGAAGGCATCCGAAAATTTCCGGGCCACTAAGGCCGACCCCATGAAACTGAGCCTGTCGCCAAACACCGGGTCATCCGCACGCTCACGGGTATCGATCGCTGTATTGGCGATCAGTGCCACGGAAACAGGAACCGAACCGGATTCCATCTGCTTGAGTAACCGGTATTTCGTCCTCACATCCACCGACTTGTCGTACTTCGAGCGACCGATACCGAAGGCCAAATCATCCGTGAATCCGTATTCGAGTCCGAGCCGGATGTTGGCATAGGTATCCAAACCCCAGAATTCATTCACGCCGGCATTCATCGGACCGAACACATGCATGATCGAAAACAGCATTTCCTGCTTGGAGATGGATTCCGTGGTTTGCAGAATCGCCATCTTCTGGGAGAAAAAGGTATTCTCCACGGGTCGGTCGGCAACCACACGCTCGCGCACCATTTGGGCGTGAAGTGGAGCCGACGCGAAAAACAGCATCGAAGCGATAAAAAGGGTTTTCATGGTTTCCTGCGCAGATCGACGTTGATCGTGAGTGTGAGGGTTTCGTTCAGCCGGTAGAACAACAGACTGGGTACTTCGATTCCGTAATCAGATAATTTCAACGGCCAGGTAGCTGTAGCCGACAAATTGTTCCTGCCTTTGGGTGTGAGGGTGGCCACCACATCCAATTCCCGGCTCACGCCATGGATGGTGAATTTGCCTCTCACGAAGACTTTTTGGGGGGTCTCGCTGGTCAGATCGATTTTGTTGTAAAACTTACCTGTGAATTCGGCGAAAGGAAATTTCTCGGTCTCCAGGAAATTCTCGCGCATCTGACGATCGCGCAGTGTGATCCCTGTGGCGATGGTGTTCAGGTCGAGGTAGAAATCGAGGGTGGAGTCGGCGATGGAAAGCTGTCCGGCGAGGTATCGTGATATGCCTTTGAACGACTCGACCGACGCCTTCGACTCGAACTCGGCATATCCGTTCCGTGTCTCGAACACCTGTGCACGCACCTGCAGGCCGCTCACCAGCAAAATCAGAAGTGCGGCCCAAGCTTTCATCAGTTGTTCAGAGCTCCGGCATTAATCCACGCCCGCACATCGGCGATCTGCTGCGCAGAGAGCGAACCACCTTGAGGCATCCGGCTTCCAAACCGGGGACTTGCAAGCAACTTGTCATACAATCCGCTTTGGTCGGCGTTTCCTGGATTCACAATCAAAGCGTTGTATAAAACGCCGCGGCTGGCCATCGTGGCGGCATAATTGCTCAGATTCACTCCGGATTGCGGGACCGATGCGCTATGGCAGGAAACGCATCGCGAATTGAACATCGGTTGGATGGTGGCCGAGTATGTGACATTCCCGGAAGGTGGGTTATCGTCCACCGGTGCGGTCGGCATTTTCTTGCTGCACGAAACCGAAATGAACACTGCGAGCACCAAAGCGATACGATTCATAAACTCTTATTTGGATGGTTTCGATAATGAACGAACAAAACCTGTTCAATTCCAAAAAGTTCCGAAAACGGCATACCTTTGGCGATGCATACTGTCACATTATCCGATTTCGATTTCCATCTCCCCGAAGAACTGATCGCCCAGGAACCCGCGCATCCGCGCGACAGCGCCCGTCTTCTGGTGTATGACCGAGCCACATCCCGCATCTATGATGATGTGTTCCGCAATTTGGGAGATTGGCTGCATCCCGAGACCACTCTGGTTTTGAACAACAGCAGGGTCGAGAAAGCGCGGTTGGTGAATGGAAACTCCGAGATCTTTATCCTTCGGCAGATCAATCCGAGAGTCTGCGAAGCGATGGTTCGGCCGGGTCGGCGGTTCAAACCAGGAAAAACCATCAAATGGGCGGATGGCATCGAGGTAGAAACCCTTTCCGTTACCGATGACGGGTTGCGGATTCTGCGATTCGGAGTCGATATCGATCATCCGGTGTTGGATCCATTCCGACAGACGCCTTTTCCGCCCTATATCAAGCCGGATGAAGCCTTGGCCGAGGAATATCAGACCGTCTATGCCAAACCCGAAGGAAGCAAAGCGGCGCCCACCGCTGGGCTCCACTTCACAGAAGAGCTGCTCGACGCGCTACGCCAGCGCCACGATATCGCGGAAGTGACCCTGCACGTGGGATTGGGAACCTTCGCACCGGTGAAAACCGACCGCATCGAAGACCACGTGATGCACTCGGAATGGACTTCCATCGATGCCAATACGGCGGAACAACTCAACCGGGCTACACATTTCACGGCTGTTGGAACCACCACAACCCGTGTGTTGGAATCGCTGGTGAAACCCGGTCGGCGTTTCGTAGCCGCCTCAGGCGACACCTCCATCTTCATCACGCCCGGTTATGAATGGAAAGCGGTGGATGCCCTCATCACGAATTTCCATCTGCCCAAAAGCACATTGTTATTTCTGGTTTCCTCATTGACGGGAGTGGACGAGCTGAAACGGATCTACGCGCATGCCATTGAGCGCAAGTACCGCTTTTATTCTTTCGGCGACGCGATGCTCATCCGCTGACATTCCGCTTGAATGTCCGTATTTTAGGAATCTGCGCCCGTAGCTCAATGGATAGAGCGTTGGCCTCCGAAGCCAAAGGTTATGGGTTCGACCCCCGTCGGGCGCACAGTTTTCAAAGGGTTTTGGAAAACCGGACTTCCTGCATCGCACTCAGATGCGCATCGAAGATCATGGCGATGTTCCGCAAATAATACCGGCCTTCGGCGGTCACCCTGAGTTGTCCTTGCGACACATCCACCAATCCATCAGCGATGAGCGGAATCAAGCGGAGATTTTCCCGCATCAGCAACCGTTCCACATCATAATGGTAGGTTTTGCCGAGTTCTGCCCAATCCACTGTTCCTGAGCACATGATTCCCATGATCACATCTCTGCGGATGCGGTCATCTTGGGTAAGCACATACCCCTTCGCCCAAGGATGGATCCCCTTGCGCACCGAACTGGCATAGGTATCCAATTCTTTGTGATTCTGCCACATGAGTCCGCCGACCTGACTGATGGATGAGATCCCCAATCCGTAGACATGGGCACCTCCATGAGTGGAATATCCTTGGAAATTGCGTTGCAGAGTTCCGTTTTTCCGTGCGATCGAAAGATCATCGCCACGTAATGCGAAATGATCCATGCCGATGTAATCATATCCTTCTTTGGTGAGGCGATCGATCACATCCTCCAAAATACCCAACTTGATTTCCGAAGATGGAAGCCATACCGAATGGATCAATTTCTGTGAAGGAAACCGGGATGGAATATGGGCATAATGATAGATCGCGAACCGGCTCGGACACAAACCGACCACATGATCCAAGGTTTTGCGCATGGATTCTCGGGATTGATGCGGCAATCCGTAAATCAGATCCATGTTGATGCCGTTGATTCCGACCTCGCGGAGGTATTTCACGGAATCATTGATCATCCACGAAGGTTGGATACGATGAATCGCTTCCTGCACATCGGTCTGTATGTCCTGCACACCTAGCGATACGCGGTTCACTCCGATTTCAGCCATCACCTTGGCCTGTTCGAAGGTGAACAGACGCGGATCGATCTCCACGCTGAACTCAAGTTCATCTGCAAGATGGAAATGGGTGCGGATCATCAGCCCCAATCGGCGGAACTGATCGATGTTCAACGCATTGGGTGTTCCGCCACCGAGGTGCAATTGAACCACTCGGTTATGGTCGTTCAACATCGGCTGCAGCAAGGCCATTTCCATCTCGAGGGCATCGAGATAATCGTCGGCGTCTTGCGGGTTGCGGCTGATCACTTTGTGGCAACCGCAATACCAGCACAATGATTTGCAGAACGGGATGTGCAGATACAGCGACATCTCATGCGATTCGAGGTTGACCTTGCGCACAGCATCAAGCCATGGCACGATATCCTGAATCGGGGCGAGATTCAGCGCGGTCGGGTACGACGTGTATCGGGGGCCTTCAGTGGCGTATTTAGATAGAAGTGTCATAAACGTGAATCCTTTCCCATAAACTACTCCTTGGGCGGGTTACCATTCTTGACCGATGATTCTCATTTTTTATTCACTTGACTCTGCTTTGGATTCCCTGAATTGAAGCTCGTACAACCGCTGATAAAGCCCTGATTTCTGGATCAGGGCTTCATGTGTGCCTGATTCGACAATGCAACCCGCATCCAATACCAGAATCCGATCGGCATGGCGCACCGTCGATAAGCGGTGGGCGATGATGAAGGAGGTGCGTCCTACCATCAGCCGTTCGAGGGCGGCTTGCACTGCCGCTTCAGATTCAGAATCGAGTGCGGATGTGGCCTCATCCAGCAGCAGGATTTTCGGATCCCGCAGAATGGCACGGGCGATGGCGATCCGCTGACGCTGACCGCCGCTGAGTTTCACCCCGCGTTCGCCCACGGTGGATGCGTACCCGTCCGCGAAACTCCGGATGAACGTGTCGGCATTCGCCGCGACAGCCGCCGCCATCACTTCCTGGTCGGTGGCGTCGAGGCGGCCATAGCGGATGTTCTCCAAGATCGACGATCCGAAAAGATGCACATCCTGCGGAACCAGGGCGATCTGCGCACGAAGACTGTCTTGGGTGACCGTCCGAATATCGATTCCATCAATAAGTACGGCTCCATCAGTGACGTCATAAAAGCGTGGGATCAGGTTCATCAGCGTGGTTTTCCCGGCTCCCGACGGTCCCACCAATGCCACGACCTCACCCGGCGCCGCAGTAAACGACACTCCTTTGAGCACTTCGGCCATCTCCGAATAGCGGAATCCGACGTTCTCGAAGCGAACCTCGCCTCTGATCAACGGCATGGATGTGGAATCGGGAGCATCCGCGACTTCCGGTACTTCATCGAGCAGTTCAAAGATCCGCTCCGACGCGCCCGCCGCGGTGTTAAACGAGGTGTAAAGCCGCGACATCCCTCCCACCGAACGGGCGATGTTGAACGCATAGAAAATGAACGCCACCAGATCTCCGGTGGTGAGCCGCCCGTTCAGCACTTCGATGCCGCCAAACCAGAAGATGCCGATCATCACGCCCATGAAAATGAGTCCGATCGACGACCAGAATAGATTGCTTAGCAAGGCGCGTTTGCGAGCGGTGTCGAAGAGTACATCCGTGGCTGTGTTGTAACGGTCGATTTCGAAGGGCTCGCGGGCGAACGATTTCACCACACGGATCGCGGCCAAGGCTTCTTCAGCGACGGCGGTGGTATCTGCGAGACGGTCTTGGACGGTTCTCGAAAGTTTGCGGATTCTCTCCCCGTAATACCGAGTGGCCAGACTCACGATCGGAACCGTGATGAAGATGGCCAGGCTCAGCCGCCAGTTCAAGACCACCATCAGTCCGATGGAACCTACCAAGGAAATGGTTTGCGTGAGCGCATCCACGATGCTGCTCGTGGCGGCGGTTCGAACGGAAGCCACATCGTTGGTGAGCCGGGAGGTGATGTCGCCGAGGCGCTGCTCGGAGAAGAACCGGAGTCCGAGCCGTTGAAGATGCGCATACAATTGACGACGCAGATCGGTGATCAGCTTTTCGCCGATCCATTCAAGCCAATAGCTTCCGAGGAAGCCGAAAATGACTTGCACCAGAAACAGGCTGATCAAGCCGAGCGCGAGCCAGTTCAGCAGGCTGCGGTCGCCGGCTTCGAAAACGGCATCCAGCAGTTCGCGGAGTCCGAGAGGGACAACCAGCCAAAGCATCGAGCCCAGAAGCGTGAAACCCATCGCCAAAAGAAAACGCCCGCGGTAAGGACGGGCGATTTCGTAAAGTCTGGCGATCAGTTGGAAGATGGAGATTTTCATGCTATTTCAAGAATAGCATCCTCTTCGCAAGAATGGTGCCACCGGCTTCCAATCGATACAGATAGATGCCGCTCGGCAGAGATGAGGCATCGAACCTGACAGAATGCTATAAAAGCAACCGTCGCAGCTGGTGGCGGTAGCCGCGGCTCAGATACACCACCGATCCGGTGCTGAGTTTGATCTGATAATCGCCATGGAACCAGGCCTTCATTTCGGAGATCCGGTTCTTGTTGACGATGGTCGAACGGTGAATCCTCAGAAACGTATCGGCTGGCAAACGCGATTCGATGCCGTTCATGGTTTCCCGAGTCAAATGCTTTTTCCCGTGGATGTGGATTTCCACATAGTTGCCGGCAGCTTTCACGCAGTCGATGTCCGTCACATTCAAAAAGAGCATTCGCCCGTCGATCTTGATGACGATGCGTTCGTTGAGAGGTTGTTCCATATCGGTCTTGATTGCATCCATAGGATGCGCCCGATACGGAGGTTCTCAGCTTAGGATTCGGAAGACGTGAGGCAGTGCTTCGTCGAGCGTGTTCACCGAAACGATGACCAATCCTTCTTTCACACGCGCGGGGATTTCGACCAGATCGCGCTCGTTGTCTTTGGGAATGAGCACTTTCTGGATGCGGTTGCGTTGCGCGGCCAGCAGCTTCTCATTGAGTCCGCCGATGGCATACACTTCGCCGCGGAGGGTGATCTCGCCGGTCATGGCCACATCATGTCGCAACGGGCGACCCGTGGCCTGCGACAGAATCGCCAGCGCCATGGCCAAGCCCGCGCTCGGACCGTCTTTCGGAATGGCGCCTTCCGGAATATGCAGATGGAATTCGTGTGTTTCGAAATAATCGGGCGCGATTCCGAAAGGCTCCATGTTGCTGCGGATGAAGGTGAGCGCCGCCTGCGCCGATTCCTTCATCACGTCTCCAAGCTGGCCGGTCAACGTGAGCTTCGGCTTTCCTTTCATGGAAGCCACATCGATCTGCAGAATGGAACCGCCAGTGCTGGTCCAAGCCAATCCGTTCACGCTTCCGATCTTGTCGCGCTTATCCAGATCGCGGTCGCGATACTTTTCCACGCCCAGCAATGTCGGGATGTCGGCCAGACCGATCGTCCGTTTCTTGGATTTGTTGCCCGTGGCGCGAACCGAGACTTCCTCTTTCGCCACTTTACGGAGCACGGCGGCGATCTGCTGTTCCAATTGCCGGACCCCGGATTCGACGGTGTATTTTCGGATGATTTCCATCACCGCATCGTCTTTGAAGGCGATATTCTTGGGTGTGAGTCCGTGCGCCTTGAGCAATTTGGGAATCATGTGATGGCGCGCGATCTCCAATTTGTCATGCTCCAGATAGCCCGGCAGATTGATCACTTCCATACGGTCGAGAAGGGCCGGCTGGATGTTGCTGGCCACATTCGCCGTGGTGATGAACATCACATTCGACAGATCGAAATCGACATCCAGATAATGGTCGTTGAAGGTATCGTTCTGTTCCGGATCGAGCACTTCGAGCACCGCCGACGACGGGTCGCCACGGAAATCATGCGACAGTTTGTCGATCTCATCCAGGATGATCACCGGATTCATGGTTCCGGCTTTTTTGATCGATTGGATGATGCGTCCAGGCATGGAGCCGATGTAGGTTTTGCGGTGTCCGCGGATCTCGGCCTCATCATTCACTCCGCCGACGGAAATACGGACCATCTTCCGACCCATGGCTTCGGCGATGGATTTCGCCAACGAAGTTTTTCCGGTCCCAGGCGGACCCACGAAACACAGAATCTGGCCCTTCATCCGCTTCACCAGATTCAGAACGGCGATGTGTTCGAGAATGCGTTCCTTGGGTTTTTCCAAGCCGTAGTGATCGGCGTTGAGCGCGCTTTCTACCGCGCTGATCTCCAGATTGTCTTCGGAAAACACACCCCAAGGCATGGAAATGATCCAATCCACATAGTTGCGCGCCACCGTGTACTCGGGCGACATCTGAGGTGTCTTTTTCAGACGATCCATCTCTTCCAGCACTTTCGTGCGGGCCTGTTCGCTTATCGGAAGCTTGTCGATCAGCTCCTTGAGTCGGGCCAGTTCGGGATCGGCGAATCCATCCTCATCCAACTCTTCCTGAAGAGCGCGGATCTGCTCTTGGATGAAGAATTTGCGTTGCGATTCCTGGATGTCTTCCTGCACTTTCTCGTTGATCTCGTTGGAGACCTCGAGCATCTGCAATTCGCCGGTGATGAACTGAAGCACCTCGCGGAATTTCGCTTCCAAGGGTTGCGCTTCGAGCAGACTTTGCTTGGCTTCGAGTTCCAGATCCAGATAACTGGCCATGTAATAGACCAGATGCATGGGCTGATCGATCTGGCTGAAGCTGAGAAGCAGTTCTTCGGGCAGTTCCGGATTCACCAGGACATATTTCTCGAATTTCTCACGGGTTTTGCGGACCAAGGATGTCAATACGCGTTCGCTTTTGACCGTCGGTGTTTCCTCGATCGCCATTTCGGCGAGAAACATCCCTTTCTGGGTCACTCCGGAAACCATGGACGCGGTGGCCAAGCCATTCACGAGCACTTTCATCAATCCATTCGGAAGATTCAGGATCTGGACGATCTGGGCCAAGGTTCCGACCGTATTGAGATCTTCCAAAGACGGGTCTTCCTGTTCCGGGTTCTTCTGGGTGAGAAGCAGGATGCGTTTATCGGATTCCGAAGCCAGGCGGATGGCTTGCACCGATTGCTCCCGGCCAACCAGCACGGGAAACATGGTGTTCGGGAAAATCACGGTATCCCGCAAGGGCATGACCGGGATCAGAAGGGCGGATTTTGCGGATTTGGTCGATTTTCTCGGCATAAGAAAGGAAATTATGGAGAAACAGGCACTTTCTTTGTAAGGAATTCCGGTTTTCCGCCTCTATACAGATAGGAGGTTTGTGTTAACTTCAATTCAGCCATAATACGCCGTGATCGAATCCTTATATATCAAAGATTACGCCTTGATCGACGAGCTTGATGTCTCGTTCAGTTCGGGGCTCAGTATCCTGACCGGACAAACCGGTGCGGGGAAATCCATTATCATCGGGGCATTGAACTTGGTGTTGGGAGAGCGTGCCGAGACGGAGAGCATCCGCACCGGCGCCGCGAAAGCCATTGCCGAAATCAGTATCCGAATCCCCGATGATCCGCAGCTTCGGGCTATGCTCGAGGATGCCGGAATCGAGCCTTCCACGACGCTTCTGTTGCGTCGGGAAGTCCGCGAAAGCGGAAGTCGAGCCTTCATCAACGACACACCGGTCACCGTTTCGGTGCTCAAGCAGGTCGGAGATCTGCTCGTGGACCTGCACGGACAGCATGACCACCAGCTTTTCCTGCGCGAGGAAGAGCATCGCAAAGTGATCGATGCCTTGCCGACTGTGAAACCCGCCTTGGAACAGTGGCAGGCCCAGTATGTGACCGTACAGACCGTAAAATCGGAACTGAACCGCCTTAGGAAGCGCGAAGCCGAACTCACGCAGAAGCTGGAGCTGTCCCAATATCAGCTCAAGGAGTTGGAAGCCGCCCGGATCGATGCCGATGAGATCGGGTCGATGATCCAAGAAATGCGATTGCTTGATTCGGCCGAGGAATTGGACATGAAAGCCGGATTGGTGGCGTCTATCGGCGCGGAAGCCGAACCGAACGTGATGGAGATGTTGGCGAGGATGGAGAAAGCCTTGCTGGATCTGTCGGAGATCGAGCCCGGATTCGCGCCATTCCACCAGGAATTCAGCGCGGCGAAGATCAGCATCGATGAGGCGGTGCGGTATTCGGAACGATATCGGAGCACGATCGAGCACAACCCGGCGCGGTTGGAGTATTTGCGTGGACGACAATCCGAGCTTCGCCGCTTGGAGAAGAAGTATGGAAAAACCCCGGAAGAGCTGTTGGTCTGGATGGAGGAGTTGCGGCGCGAGATCCATCTGGCGGAGAACTTCGATGTGGAGATCAGCAAGCTCGCCGGGCGGTTGGAGGCCGAGTCGGCGCGGTTGGGATTGGCGGGCAAAGAACTGACTCAAGCCCGCGCCGACTCGGGGCGCCAGCTTTCCGCCGCACTGGTGGAGGTCCTCGCTACGCTCGGCCTGCCCTATGCCGTGTTCGAAGTGCGGCAGGAAACGCTGGCGCAGCCAACGGAATTCGGCGCCTCCGATGTGAGGTTCTTCATTTCCACGAACCGTGGAGAGGCGCCGAAGCCGTTGGCCAAGACCGCCTCCGGCGGCGAGATTAGCCGCATCATGCTGGCCCTGAAATCGGTGATCGCGCGCGAACAGCGGCTCCCGGTCATGATTTTCGACGAAATCGACACAGGTATTTCCGGCGCCATCGCTGAGAAAGTGGGTCAGACCATGCGCGCCCTGAGCCGCACCTGCCAGATTTTGGCCATCACGCATCAACCGCAGATCGCTTCACAAGCGCATACGCATTATGTGGTGGCGAAGGACGAACGCGGCGACCGCACGCTGACGACGATCCGACCGCTTTCCGCCGAAGAGCATATCCGCGAAGTGGCGGTTCTGATGAGCGGCGAATCGGTGACCGACGCCGCACTCACAAGTGCGCGGCAGTTGATAGCACGGGCCGTGAACGCCTGATTTCCGCGGTAATTCCTTCCGCATCCAAACCGACTTCCCGATACAATTCAGCCGGTGAGCCGTGCTCCACGATACGGTCCGGAACGCCGAGAATCGTGACTCGGATTCCGGGATGTTTCTCGACGACAACCTCCGCGATGGCGGACCCGAATCCGCCCAATCGTGTTCCGTCTTCAATCGTGATGAACCGCGAATATCGTTTGGCAAGGTCGTCCAACAATTCCGTGTCCAAGGGTTTCGCGAAGCGCATGTTCACGATTCCGGGCGAAATCCCTTCCTGATTCAACGCGTCTGCGGCTTTCAAGGCTTCGTTGGTGAGCGGTCCGTAGCAGAGTACCGCCACATCATGTCCTTCGCGAAGCACCACGCCTTTTCCGATTTCGAGGGGTGAGGGCTGGGATGGGAATTCGAGTCCTTGTCCTTCCCCGCGCGGATAGCGGATGGCGAACGCGCCGTCTTCATACGCCGCGGCGGCATGCATCATGTCGCGAAGTTCCACTTCGTTCATGGGCGACGCCAGCACGATGTTGGGAATCGCCCGAAGATAGGCGATGTCGTACAATCCGTGGTGGGTGGGACCGTCGGCGCCGACGAGTCCGGCGCGATCCAGGCAGAACACGACCGGAAGTTTCTGGATGAGCACGTCGTGAACCACTTGGTCGAAGCCGCGCTGCAGGAAGGAGGAATAAATGCCGACGAAAGGTTTGAGTCCTTGCGTGGCCATTCCCGCCGCGAAAGTGACGGCGTGCTGCTCGGCGATGCCCACATCGAAGCACCGGTCGGGCATTTCGTTCATCATTTTCAATAATCCGGTACCGCTTGGCATGGCCGCGGTGATTCCGTAAATGCGCTCATCCTGCTTGGCCAGCTCGATGAGCGTATCGGCGAACACGTCCTGATATTTCCGAGGCGACGGGATGGCGGGTTTCACAACGAGCGATGCGCCGGTCACTTTGTCGAACGGACTCCCGGAAGCGTGCCATTTCACCTGATCGCGCTCGGCGGGCAAGAAGCCTTTCCCTTTCACCGTGACCACATGAAGCAGTTTCGGACCGGGAATGGACTGGATGTCTTTCAGCATCTTGACCAGGGCTTTGACATTGTGCCCATCCACAGGACCATAATATTTGAACCCGAGCGCGCGGAACAGGGATCCGGGTGTCAGCGCCGTCATCAGAGTCGTTTCAAGGCGGGATGCCAGTTTGCGCATTTTCTCCCCCGCCTGCTTGAAATGGCCAAGCATGTCGTAAATCTCGTCGCGGAGGCGGTTGAAACTGCGCGAGGTTGTGATATCGGCCAGATATTCTTTCAAGGCGCCGACATTCGGGTCGATGCCCATGTTGTTGTCGTTCAAGATCACCAACACATTGCTTTTCATTGCGCCGGCGTTGTTCAAGGCTTCGAAGGCCTGTCCGGCGGTCATCGATCCGTCGCCGATCACGGCCACAGTCTGACGCGCCTGTCCCTTTTTCTGCGACGCTACCGCCATGCCCAAGGCGGCGGATATGGATGTGCTGGAATGTCCCACGCCGAACGTGTCGTATTCGCTTTCGCTGCGTTTCGGGAAACCGGCGATGCCGTGATATTTCCGATTCGTATCGAACACGTCGCGCCGGCCGGTCAGAATTTTGTGGCCGTAGGCCTGATGTCCCACATCCCAGACCAGAAGATCGTCGGGAGTGTTGAACGCGTAATGAATCGCTGTGGTGAGTTCGACGACGCCCAGGCTAGCGCCGAAATGGCCGCCATGGACCGATACCACGTCAATGATGTATTCTCTGAGTTCCGCGCAAACCGCCTCAAGCTGCTCGGAGGAAAGTCTGCGTAGGTCTTCGGGGGAATCGATGGTGGCTAATAGGGGACCGGGTATGGCTTTTTGAGGCATAAGGACGGGTTGAATCAGGCGGAGTTCACTTTTTCTATACGTAACTCAGCTTCTTCTAGTATGGTGGAGCAGTATTTCGAAAGGGCGATGCCTTCTTCGTACAACTTCACGGACTCTTCGAGAGACACGCTCCCGTCTTGAAGCTGGGTCACAATGGTTTCCAGCTTCTTTAAAGCCTCTTCAAAAGGGATTCGTTCCTGTGAGCTCATGATTACCAGTCGATTAGCGTGATGTGGGTTCCGTCTGACCTGTAATGTAGGGCTCGGTTTCGACATTTTCAGTGGCCATGTCCCTCGCTTTTATTCATCACAGCTTGCACGAAGAAAGCACCTTTGACAACCACTTGAGTAAGATCTGTCAATTGTTCCACTGGCGAGATGGTCGTGTAGCCAGAATTTGAAGTCCCTCGAACGATTTGGATTCGCCTGAACGCACGATGATTTTCTTCTGATGAAGAGGTTTCTATGAAAATGTGACTATTCTCACCTACCCCTACAATGGCTTCATCCGGCACGGCAAGAACATCTTCATTCGTCAAACTCACCACAGCAGTGACATTCATTCCATCAATTAGCCCTTTTTTGTCGCCAACGACATCACAATGAATGGCAATGGTTTTGCTTTCATTCTGAAATGCGGATCCAATGTTCACAACCACCGCTTGATATGTGGACGTCGGGTTATTGGTCGGTGTGAAAACGATTTTCTGTCTGGATCGGATGGACGGCAGATCCCGTTCGAAAATATGGAGATCCAAATGCAAGGATTGATTGTCCACAATCTCGGCGATTGGCAAAGAGGCTTCAACATATTGTCCTAGCGTGGCATGGATCGACAGAACCGTTCCATTGATAGGACTTTTTAGTGGCAATTCTGACAAGATAGTGGCCGCACTGAGCTTGGACGCATCCACCCCAACCAATTGCAATTGTTCTTTCAGTGATGCTAGCCTTGTCTCTAGTAAATCCAGTTCCGCAATAGCGGCTTCCAAATTCTTACCTGCGCCAACCTGCCCATCGACGAGGGTCTGTTCTCGTTGCATATTCTGCTCTGCGAGTTTGCGTTGACTCACAGCAGATAGGTATTGTTCTTGAAGAAGTAAAAATTGGGGATCGGCGATGGTGGCGATCACTTCACCTGCTTTTACCGCATCCCCTAGCTCGATATTCAATGTGCGGATGATGCCTCCGTACACTGCCGAAACCGATCCTTTATGCCGGTTCGGGACTCTGAGTGTACCATTGGCGCTGATAGTACCTGTCATGCTGCGTCGTTCTAGTAAACCTAAGCGGATGTCAGCAGTGGCGATCTGCTCTATTGAGAGCATGGCAACGTCTGCGTCTTCGGTGTGAGTTTCCGATGCGATTTCCGATGGCTCTGACTCCGATTCATGAGCATGTTCTTCCTCCTGTTGTGAAGCACAGGACGATAACATGGACAGGATGATGAATACGATGGGATAGGATGAGATTTTCATGGCTTAATTCCGATAAATGTAATTGAGTTGAATCACGGACTGATTGTAGCGGTCCAATGCGCTGAGGTGGTTTTGACGGATGTCGATGGCTTGGTCCAAGTACCGACTCAAATCGGCATAGCCGATTTCACCTATGTTGTAACTGAGAGTGGACCCATTGAGCAATTCTTCTGCATGACGCAGACCCGTCACTTCATAGTACTGAAGCAGAAGACGGTCTTTCTCCAAATTGATGGTTGATTGATTCCGAACCAGTTCGATTTTTTGGTTCACCACATCCAGGCGTGTCTGCTCAACCTCGGTATTGGCAATAGCGGCCCGAATCCGGTTCTGCTGAGATCCAAGTCCGAACAAGGGTACCGACACAGTAAGTGATACGCCGCTCAATGGATCGGGCGCATTCCACAAACGTTGGCTGAATGCGCGAACTGAAAAACTCGGCATTGCGCTTCGTCGCTGAATCAAAACCATGGCTTCGGACACTGCGATCGCTTGTTTTTGCAACGAAACCACCGGATGGGTTTCGAGCCCGAGTTCCGGTGTCGGCAACCGAGACATGGGCTGTGCCAATGGCAGCACTGGTTCATTGCTGTTCAGCAACCCCATCAAATGGCGTTGCTGCGACAACAATTCTAGGCTGTCTTGGGTAACCAGAACACGAATCTCCTGCATGCGCGCTTCGGCAGCGATTCGATCGATTCCAGGAGCATCACCCGACTGAACGAGACGCTCCGTCACCGCTCTCAATTGGGTATAGAGGCTATCCATTCGCTGATTGAGAGTGCGCTTTTCTTGTAAATACCAAAGCCTGAAATAGGCTTCATGGACATCACGCTTTACTTCGGCATCCAGGGATGATTTCGAGAGGCGTGAAAGCTCATGTTCTTGCTTCGCAAGGTTTTTGCGAGCTCCATACACTCCGGGCCAATCCAGTGATTGCTCCATTCCGATTTTGAGCACACCACCCGGATCTGACGGACGCATATCGTCCTTTTCCATGAATATATTAATCGGAGGAATATCAACCGCAGTGCGGACCATGTAGCCCGCTCTGCGAATGTCTTGGTCGCTGACTCGGAGCTCCAAATTGGAACGAAGGGCTCGGTTCACCGCCTCGTCCACCGAAATCCGTTCTTGTGCGAATACCGGTGAAGCGCTGACAACCATCCACCCGATCGCGATGATGTACAATCGTTTGACAGAGGAAACCGAATGTGGCGCGTAGTGTTTGCGCCGCAATAAACTCAAATACAGCATCGGAATGACGAACAGCGTCAGCAGAGTGGCTGTCGTCAGACCCCCGATCACCACTGTGGCCAAAGGTTTCTGCACTTCGGCACCAGCGCCGGTGCTCAACGCCATCGGAAGAAAACCTAGACTTGCCACTGCGGCTGTCATCAGCACGGGTCGTAGGCGGATTCGGGTACCCATTTTGATTCGTCGCAACACATTGCGAATCCCATCTTTTTCTAACTGATTGAACGTGCCAACCAATACGATGCCATTGAGTACGGCGACACCGAAAAGGGCGATGAACCCAACTCCCGCACTGATGCTGAATGGCATTCCGCGCAGATAGAGCGCCACGATCCCACCGATTGCACTCATTGGAATGGACATGAATATGAGAGCGGATTGGGACGCGGACCGGAAGGTGGCATACAGCAGCGAGAAAATGAGCGCCAATGCGATCGGTATCGCGATGGCGAGTCGATTGCTGGCATTTCGCAGGTTCTCAAATTGCCCACCAAATGTGATGAAATAGCCCGATGGAAGATCCACCTCAGTGTCGATCACAGTACGTACCTCATCCATGACTGTCTGCATATCGCTGCCATCGACATTGAATGACACGACGATTCGACGTCGACCGTCTTCACGACTGATCTGAGCCGGCCCCTGACGATACCCGATGTCGGCGACTTGCGAAAGTGGAATCTGAGTGCCATATCGAGTCGGCACTTGCAGATTCCCGATATCTTCGATGCTGCTACGATATGATCCGTCAAGTCGCACTGTCAAGTCGAAGCGACGCTCGTTTTCGTACACCACTCCTGCGCTCTGACCTGCGAAAGCGATGCTCACCACTCGGTTGAGATCCGCGATATCCAACCCGTATTGTGCGGCACGATTCCTGTCGTAAACAATTTCAATCTGAGGCAATCCGGCCACTTGCTCCACTTGCGGTTCGGTCACACCGGGTACATTCCGAATCGATTGTGCGATCCGATCGGCATAGACAGCGAGTGTGTCCAGATTTTCGCCGAACAATTTAACGGCGATATCCTGCCGAACCCCGGTCATGAGCTCGTTGAACCGCATTTGTATGGGTTGGTTCTTTTCAAAGAACACACCCGGAATCGTTTCGAGCCGTTCCAAGATCGCATCCGCAAGTTCATCGTAACTTCGACCCGACGTCCAATCTGATTCCGGTTTCAGAATGATCATCAGATCAGTGGCATTAGGTGGCATCGGATCTGTCGGCACTTCAGCTGCTCCCGTCTTACCCACCACCATCTTGACTTCATTGAATTCGCGGATGAGCCGGGCGGCATGCATCGAAGTCTCCACACTTTGGCTCAGCGATGACCCTAGTGGCAGTATGCAGTGGAACGCATAATCCCCTTCATTCAGTCGTGGGATGAACTCGCCCCCGAGTGTTGAGAATAGCAAAAGGCTTCCTGCGAACAAGGCCACAACAAAACCTACAACCAGTCCGCGAATTCGAAGGAGCCGGTTGAACAGACGTCCGTAGCCACGTTGGATCCGAGCCATAAACCTGTCGGAAAATATGTTTTTTGGGATGGGATCACGTGTCAGGAATCGGGCACACATCATCGGAATGTAGGTCATCGACAAGATGAGAGCTCCGAGAATCGCAAAGCCGACGGTCTGCGCCATTGGTGCGAACATTTTTCCCTCCACTCCCGATAAAGCCAGGATTGGCAAGTACACGATGAGGATAATGATCTCACCGAACGCCGCACTTTGACGGATCTTGGATGTGGCGTTGAACACCTGTTCATCCATTTCAATGCGACTGAGTCGATGCGTTGACTTTCGAATTCCCAGATGATGTAGAGCGGCTTCCACCACGATGACCGACCCATCGACGATCAATCCGAAATCGATCGCTCCTAGACTCATCAGATTCGCACTCACGCCAAACAGGTTCATCATGCCCAAAGCAAACAGCATAGACAACGGTATAGCAGACGAGACGATTAATCCGGCTCTCGCATTGCCCAAGAACAGCACAAGAACAAAAATGACGATCAAGGCACCTTCCATGAGGTTGGTGCGGACCGTCCGAATTGTACGATCCACTAGATCGGTTCGATCCAAATAGGCTTCGAGGATCACATCATCCGGCAAAGATTGTTGGATGGCTGGCAATCGTTCTTTGATCGCACCAATCACCTCATGGGCATTATGGCCTTTTAGCATCATCACCACACCGCCCACGGCGTCCACTTCGCCATTGTAGGTCAGTGCTCCATAACGCACGGCGCTTCCGAAACGGACTGTGGCTACATCTCGAACGAATACTTGAGTGGGCCCGGATGTGCTCACGGCGATGGAGGCAACATCTTCCAACGACGTGACCAAACCGATCCCGCGAATGAAATAGGCATCCGGTTTTTTGTCTATGTATGCGCCACCCGTGTTTTGATTGTTGCGTTCCAGCGCATCAAACAAATCAATCAGACTGATCCCCATCGCCTTAAGTCGGTTCGGATCAACTGCCACCTCGTATTGCTTCAACTCGCCTCCAAAACTATTGACTTCAGCCACGCCCGGAATTCCATAGAGTTGACGGGCTACAATCCAGTCTTGCATGGTGCGCAAGTCTTTCGCATCGTACTTGTCTTCGCTACCATCTTCTGGATGCAGAATGTATTGGTACACTTCACCCAGACCTGTGCTCAAAGGAGCCATGTCTAAGGTACACGCACCCGGAGGCATCTGATCTGCGACGCCGTCAAGACGTTCATGGACCAGTTGTCGTGCGAAGTAGATGTCGACGTCCTCCTCGAACACGATCGTTACCACGGAGAGTCCGAATCTCGAGATACTTCGAATTTCGTCCAGATCGGGCAGATTGGCGAGGCTTTGTTCGACAGGAAATGTGACCAATTGCTCCACTTCCTGCCCTGCCAGGGTCGGACATACCGATATGACCTGGACTTGATTGTTGGTGATGTCCGGCATAACATCGATATGAAGGCGAAGGGCGCTCCAAACACCCCAAGCAATCAACCCTAACGTCATGATCGCGACAAAGGCCTTATTTCGAATGCTGAATCGAATGATAGTATCTAACACGTGACAAACCTGTTAACCGACCTGATGGAAATCCGGAGCCGCTCCGGTGTTCAAAACCTGATGAATCAGTGAGTCAGGCGGTCGCTTGAGGTGGATGCCAGATCGTTCCGTCGAATCCGTAAATCTGCAGTGTAACCATACCGACTTTAGCGGATGATGGCATCGGCTGCAGATCCGTCAAACGAACCAAGTTCGTGAGGAATGTGAGATGGGTTGTGCTGTTGCAGCAGTTACAACAAAGGTCGTTTTCTGCGGAGGAACCGTTTTGTGTCTCTGCCCCCGCATCAAGTGAAGCCGCCATTTTGGTGGCGATTACGTCGGGATGCGATTCCTGGGCAAAACTGCATGGCTCTATCGACATCAGTAGCAGAGTGATGCACATCAATATGGCAAGAGGCCGAAAACGCACACTGTAAATATCGGATCCCATTGCAAACATGTTACGAATACGGTATCTCGAAATCAACCGGTTTACCAATCGATTCGCATGGCAATGTTGATCAACATATATCTAACGTTATCAGCGTCATTAATTACTCATGCTCGTGTCCATCCTTATCCCCCTCCGCATCACATTCCTGAATTTCAAATTCAATGGTGATGTGCTGGATATCTGCTTTTCGAAGGGTTGATTTGATCTTGCTCTTGAGTTCTTCCAATTCCAATTGGGTTTTGTTTTCAAGCAACACCGCATGAAAGGTCACCACATTGTATTCCCCATCCATGCTCCAACTATGGATGTCGTGAATCTCGCGGATATCGGTGAACTCGGACAATTGCTTTTTGATTTCGGTTTCGGATAAATGCTCTGGAACTGCCTGCAAGATGATTTTCAGCACAGAACGGATGTTCTTGTACACATTGATCAAAATGAACAGTGCGATGCCAATGGAGAGTAGCGGATCCAGGATCGGGATGTTGGCGAACGACATCACAATGGCGCCGATCAGCACGGCGACCCATCCCAACACATCTTCAAGAAAGTGCAGCGACACGGCTTTTTCGCTGAGTGATGTCCCTTTTTTGAGCCGAAGCATGGCCGCTCCATTCACACCGATGCCGATCACGGCCAAGATCATCATTCCATACGTGTCTGGCTGTTGGGGTTCTGCAAGGCGCTGAACGGCCTCACTAAGAATGAAAACGGATCCAACGACCAGTACGATGCTGGTTATGAACGCACCCAATAGTGAATACCGCTTGTAGCCATAGGTGTAGACTTTGTCTTTCCCTTTTTCGGATTTTTTCTGCAGGTAATAGGCAAGTCCGAGCGAGAGGCTGTCCCCGAAATCGTGCAGGGCATCGCTCATGATGGCCACACTGTTCGTGTAAAATCCGCCGACTAGCTCAAGCATCGCGAAGCCGGTGTTTAGCCAAAATGCGATGGTCAGATTTTCGGTCGCATGGCTGTGATTGTGGGAGTGAGAATGCCCCATTTATGACTTAGTTGAATCGATAATTTTCTTTAAGTCATCCGGAATCTCCATGGGCTTTAACGGAGGGACATCCGCTCCACCGGTGTTGCCCACTGGAATATGTCCGACAAATGATTTAACCCCGCCAACCAGTAATCGGGGAATTTGACCGATAACTTCTTTTGCATTTTTGGTCTGAACACCAAACTTGAACATTTTCCAATGTACGAGGGAATGCGCGACCGGATAAGGCTGGCCAAGGATGTGCGCTCGTTCTAAATGACGCCAACTTTGGCGGAAGTGTCCTAAGCTGAATGCATCAGCAGACTTGGATAATTCATCATTGTAAAACGATTTAAGCGATTCAGGCATGCTCGTGTAGAATGTCATTTTTAGTTCGTTAAGGTTCACCAGTCTATTTGGGTGATGTGTGTGCCGTCGGAGGCGTAATGTAGGGCTCGGTTCCGACTTGTGAAACGGATTTCCGCATCCGAATGGCGCATTCGTCGCACGGCTTCGGCATGCGGATGCTTGTACCGGTTGCGCAGGGCCAGACTGACGGCGATGTGGCTCGGGCGGACCGTTTCGATGAAGGGGATGCCACTGCTGGTCTTGCTTCCGTGATGACCCGCTTTCAGTACATCCGCTCTCAGCAGAGTGTCGTAGCGGGCGATGAGTACCTCTTCTGCCCCGATGTCCGCATCGCCGGTGAACAGAAAGGATGTGGTTCCGAACACCAGCTTCACGACCACGGAATACGGGTTCGGGTCGCTTCCATACATCACGGAATCGGGATGCAGGATGAGCATCTTCACGGCGGGGTCCGGACTCACCTCCATCCCGCGTCGGCCCGCATCCACAGGAATTCCCTTCTCGCGCGCTTTCTGCCGCCATCCCAGTTCGAAGGCCGATTTCGAGGGAAAATCGGCGTGAACGATGCGCCTTATCGGAATTCCGTCGATCAGCGAATGCATGCCGCCGGTGTGATCGGCATGCGGATGCGAAAGGATGATCAGGTCGATGTGGGAGATTCCGCGCGCGGCGAGATCGGGAAGGATGACGTCTTTCCCGGAATTGCGCCCCGGGGAATACATCCCGGTATCGTAAAGAATGGTGTGGCCGGATGGGGTTTGGACTAAGACCGCATCTCCCTGTCCCACGTCATAGACCAGGATATCGAGACTTTTCTGACTGGGTAGAAGTAGGAAGTAGGAAGTATGAAGAGGCCAGATGGCCACAATAGCAATGACCCAAGTCCATCTTCTCCTCTTTGAGGACCACGAGGCAATCACTCCACAACCCAACAACCAAACCACAAACAACCAACCCGATGGTTTGGGCACTGCGGTCCAGGCCCCGGGCATCTGTTCCATCCAAGTGGCGGTGAGGGCCAAGCCCGAAGCGGCGAGGTCGGCCGGGTAATTGAAGATCCAGCCCCAATCCGGCATCAGAACACTGAACGGAACCGCCGCGAATCCCCATAGAAACAGGAATTGGGTGAGCGGAACACCGGCGAGGTTGGCGACCGGTCCAAGCCACGCGAATTCGCCGAAATACCAGGCGAGAATGGGATACAAGCCGATCTGAACCACCATGCTCACGCTCAGAAACATGATCAGTTTCCCGAACCATCGCTCCCGCCAATGATAGGGCATGGCTTGCTGAACCACGGGCATGATGAGCATGAGTGTAGCGACCGCGGTGAAGGAGAGTTGGAAACCGACATCGAACAGGTATGAGGGTTTGATGAGCAGAAGGATGGCGGCCACGCCGGCGAGGATGTTGATGCCGTCGCTGAGTCGGCCGAACAGCCGGGCATAGGCGAAGAGGATGGCCATGAGTCCGGCGCGGTTCACCGAGGCGGTGAAGCCGGTGAGCGCGGCGTAGCCGATCATGACCACAACGATGAGCGCGAAGGCGGCTTCGCGTCCGCGTGGACGGATCCAGACATACGGAATCAGGAACCAAAGCGGGGCGAGCAGGAAGCCGACGTGCATGCCGGAGACAGCCATGAGGTGTGAGAGTCCGGAGCGGGAGAAACTGAGGCGCTGGGCGGGATCGAGTTCGTTTTTTTGTCCGAGGAGGATGGCCAGGGCGAGTTCCTGGTTGGCTGGGGAAAAGTTCGCCCGGATGCGGTCGGCCAAAAGGTGCCGTTTCGTGTCGGAAAGGATGCGAGGCACGGATGCGAGACTTCCGACATGGGAAATACCTTGGTTGCGCAGCCAGGCGCCGTAATCGAACTCGTTGGGGTTTCGTCTTTTCGGGAAGGAGTTTAGGCGGATGGATGCGGCGACGGAGACGCCCGTACGGTAACGCCGCAGGTCGAGGGAGTCGGCGCTGAGGCGGAGGGCTTCGCCGGTGGGGAGGTCGAGCACCATGGCGAAGCGGCCGGTGCTGGTGATGTTGCTGCTTCGGATGCGGCCTTCGACGAGGATCGTGTCGCCCACGAAGGGATCGAGCGGCGAGCTGGGGAAGGGTTCAGGCCGACCCGCCTCGCCAACATAACTCCCCGCCATCACCATCAGCCAGAGCGAGTGTGCGACAGCCGCGATATAACGCGGCGAGGAGAATTTCAGGTGGAGTCCCCATTCCGCCATCGCCTGAACGGCGATGGTGGCGAGCATCCAGGTGAGGGTGACGGGCAACTCGGCCACGATACCGGAGATCAGGCACAGGCATACGCGCACCGCGGGGTAGCGGGCGAAGGGGAAGGAGGTGGTGTCGACTCTCATACCTATATAGAGGCGACTTTTCGGAAAATCTTACAGGAATCGTGCCGGATTTAGGAATGAAAATGTGCGAGGGTTAGCCCTTTGCGGATCAGCCTTTATCAACGATTTGAAGAATCCCATTCATCAATCGCTTGTAACGCACTTCGCGCGTTTCAAAGTACAGGTTTCCGAAGATTGCTTCCTGCATTTGCCAATTTGATACTATGTTTTGTAACTGCGCGATCAAGTACGGTTTCACATCCTCGGGTGCTGCTGACAGTTGTTCAACGATGTCGGTGCGGTTATCGAAGACATAGATAATGTCCTCTAAATCGTGGCTAGTTCTCGGCTCCTGACTGCCACGACCTTCAAAGCAATGAATTTCGACGCTAAGAAATAGGGTAATGGTAAGATCTGAACGTGTTGGTCTTCAATGTCTATTGTTTCGCAACGAGCGAAACCGGGGGCGAACCAAGGATTGGCGGGTGCCCATCCGACTGCTTTCGTATTCATCACATCCACCTTGATGTCTTCATATCGAAACCGGCAGATCACATGGTCTTCAGACGACTGTTTAAACCCTTTTCTCGTCAAATCTTCTCTGATGGCTTCCAACTCGCCCAAGGTTGCAATGGATAAGCTGATGTCCACATCCTTTGTAGGACGCACATCCTCCGCCGCAGGATCATCAATATATAATCCGACCGTCGCACCGCCCACAAACACGACATGTTCATTCAGTGGTCCGAGTGCTATAGCGATTTTACGGATCACTCCCCGATTGATGACCGCATTCTTCAACATATCCGCCTCTTCAATTCGTGAATCGCCAGATGTCTCTCTCTTGCCCGACCCACGCGCAAGGCATCAGTCAAAGCCAATAATTCATAGAGGGCTTCATCTTCCAATGCCGCATCCGGAACAGTGGAATACAGGGGAGTTATTCCTTGTCCGCGCACTTGACCTTGGGCATGAGGCCACACGTAATCGTCTCCGCTCTCGATTTCGTTCTTCAATGGTGCGGCAGAGTGAGCCGTTGGTATGCCCCTCACCATAGCTCCGGGCTTGGCTGGGAATACGACGGCCAACCCGTATTGAAGAAAATCCATCAACGATTGGCGCATCACCTGCTTTCCGGTAAAATCGAGCAGTTCCGCATATTTGGATCGGGCCACCGACTGACTCACTTCTCCCTGACTCATTTTCAGCGATAGCGCGAGTGGAATCTGCTGCCACTGATCGGTGTTCAATGCGATGATTTTCAGCAGTACAACGATGTCTTGTGGTTTCACGGCGATTAAATTATTTCATATTGCGATATAAAATAATATGGAATCGTCTGCGGATTTACAAGTTCGCCAACATCCGCACCCACCGATACTGCCGCCATCGGTAAAAGCCTTGCGCGAACAGCCAGATGAAGGGGCTTAGCAACCCCATTCGCCGCATAACCTACTTCCCGTTCATCACCTTGTGAAGGTCTTCTTTCGATTTGCCGAGTTTTTTCTGAAGTTTGCCGATCATTTCGTCTTTTTTCCCGTCGGCGAACATCAGATCATCGTCTGTGAGGGTAGCGTACGCTTGTTTGAGTTTGCCTTTCTGCTCGTTCCAATTGCCTTTCAGTTCCGTTGTATTCATGGTCTTGAATCTACATCGAGGATGAATTTCCCCGATGGTTCAAGGTGCGGAAAGCCAACTCGGAATGAGTTACACATCGACAGAAAGGATGTGCATGATTCCCACTTAGAAATCGAAGATCTGGCCGAGCACGCTCTTGGGCTTCCTCTTGTAGGAGTCTCCCCTTACATGGTCTTTGTCATAGCGGTAGTCTCTGTCCATGGAAACCGGTCGTGCGGCGGTTGGTTGGGTGATCGAAGCAGCGGGAGCCGAACGCTCGATAATCTTGTCCAATTCCCCACGGTCGAGCCACACGCCGCGGCATTCCGGACAATAATCGATTTCGATTCCGCTACGATCGGTCATTACGAGGTTCACTTGGCAGGTCGGGCATTTCATGGGATGGGTTCCTTGGTTGGGTTTTGTACTTAACGGAGCTGAGTTTAAGGTAGTATGCGGCTTGATGCGATCGAATCTCAACTATGATACTTGTCATGAATCCCGATTCCGTTGAAAATCGGAAGCTTGCTTTTCTCGATGCGCTCCAGGCGCGTCTGCACGCGCGGTGATGAGGAGATATGGATGATGTAGCCTCGCTGACGGCCGGGAGTTAATGCGTAAAACGCCCGCTCGAACACCGGATCTTCTTCGAACGCTTGAAGCAACTCGTCGGGAATGGGCTCCGGATTGATCACCGGAACGAATTTCACACCACTATTTTCGACCTCGATCGCTTCGCGGATGGTGTCGGCCAATTTGTCTTTCACCCTGACGATCTCATCCACCGAGGTGAAAAAAATGACCCGGCTTTGCTGGATGTTGGCTTGCCGCATGAGCAGGCCGTGCGGGTCTGACATCAGCGCCCCTTTGAAGAATCCGATGGTGCAGGTTTCCCTCAATGCGCCGATGTTGACCACGTTTTTCCCGTTCAGCGTGTACACCGGAACGCCCCATTTGATCTCTTCGGTGAGTCCGCTCGCCAACACAATTTGGCGCAACATGTCCAGCTCTTCCCTCCAGCGATGCACTTTGCATCGGGGCGTGGCGCCGAAATCGCAACGCATGCAGCCGTCGATCAGGTATTGGTCTACTTTCGGGTTCATGGGAGGAAGATATTGATTTGCGACGATTGTCGGGTCGACACTTGGGTCGAACCTTATATTACGGGCCGACACGTAGCAGGGGCCGACACGTGGGTCGGCCCCTGCATCATTTCATCATTTCATCATGCGATACATCTTCCTACTTCCGATCCTTCTCATTGGCTGCGCTTCGCCGGAGGCCACATCCCCTGCACCAGAATGGGCGATCGCCATCCATGGCGGAGCCGGAGTGATTTCAAAGGATCTTCCTGACAGCGTACGCCTAGATTACGAGGCATCGCTCACCGCGGCGCTCGAGGCCGGAAAGTCCATGCTGATGGAAGGAAAACCTAGTCTGGATGTGGTCGAAGCGGTGGTCCGCATCCTTGAGGAAGATCCGAGGTTCAACGCCGGACGCGGCGCCGTGTACACCGCCGATGGCGTTCACGAGCTTGATGCGGCGATCATGGACGGACGCGATCTGTCGTGCGGCGCGGTAGCCGGCATCACCACGGTCAGAAATCCCATCTCTCTGGCGCGCAAAGTGATGGAAGATACTCCGCATGTGTTTATGATCGGCGCTGGAGCCGAGAAATTTGCGGATCAAGCGGGTGTGGAGCGGGTACCAAACTCGTTTTTCGACACCGAACACCGTCGCCGTGCCTTGGATAGCGCGAAGCGCCGGGAGTTGGAGAAAGTGACGGCGAGCCTGGAGTCGCGCTACGGTACCGTAGGCGCGGTGGCGTTGGACAAAGCCGGTAACCTGGCTGCGGCCACATCCACCGGTGGTATGACCAACAAACGGTTCGGCCGGGTTGGCGATGTGCCCGTGATCGGCGCAGGTACCTATGCCAACAATGCAACAGCGGCGATTTCAGCGACGGGCACGGGCGAAGAATTCATCCGTCATGTGGTCGCCCATCAGATATCCGCACAAATGGAATATGGTGGCAAAACATTGATTCAAGCGGCCGAGAATGTCATCTTCCACAAACTCAAGCCCGGCGACGGCGGCATCATTTCCGTGAGCAAAACCGGCGAGATCGCCATGATCTTCAATTCGGAAGGGATGTTCCGAGGCGCCGCCGATTCCAAAGGACGTTTCGAGGTCGCGATCTGGGAGTGAGGCTTATAACCCGCTCTTGAACCGGTCTCTGAGTTCCTGGATATAGATACCGATATCGTTGCGCAGTTCGAAGAGGCGGCCATGAAGGTCGGCATAAGGAAACTCGGCCATGTGCGGCTTGAGCTTCTGGGCTTGGAGCAGTTCCAGCGCACGATTCGCGGCGTCTAACGATCTGCGGCAATAGACGATGTTACCGCCGATCGAATCCACATCGAATCCGAACGAATATCCGCCGGCCAGCTTGGCGCTCATCTGCAGCAGATACGAGCCCATCTCCACGAACTGGGGCTCTTCATTGGCTTTCGGGAAGGATTTCGCATAATGGAAGAGCTCCAGAGTGATGTCGTGAGCACGGGTGTACACGCCCCATTTCTGGATGTCTCCATAATCGGATAAGGCGTACTCCTCACTGGCGGCTTTCCATTCCTCGCCTTCCTCATCGTCAATCTCATCAGGGAAGTCGTCTTCGTCGGTGTCGTCGATTTCGGAATCATCCGACATGAAGACATCGTCTTCATCTTCGTCCTCTTCCCAATCGTCGTCGTCATCCGGGAAGTAGGCTTCTTCAAACATCAGCTCTTCTTCGATGTATTGATCCACCACATCGGGCATATCGGGATCGTCGAGAAGCCGGAACCAGCGGGGCGGTTCTTTGCCCAAGGTCGATTCGAGATACTGGCGCAGTTGCTCACTCTTCTCTTCGGCATCGTTGATATGCCGTTCCCAGCGGTGTTCATCCCAGATCTCGTCGTCTTTCATAGGCGATAAACGGACTCAGAGGTGTTCAAGTACTCCCATGATGACGGACGTCATCTTGGGTTCGGCCATATCGGCCGCTTCCAAAATCTCTTTCATCTCGACGGCTTTGAGCGAATCGGGGAAGCATTCGTCGGTGATCACGGAAATACCCAGCACCTTCATGCCCATGTGCACGGCGGTGATCACTTCAGGAACGGTACTCATCCCCACCACATCTCCGCCGATCTGGCGAAGGAAGCGATACTCGGCGCGGGTTTCGAGGTTGGGTCCGGATACCGCCACATAAACGCCGTGATGCATCTTGATGCCTTTGGCCAGGGCCACGGTGTCTGCCATGTCGATGAGCGAGCGCGTGTAGGGCTCGCTCATGTCGGGAAACCGCGGACCCAGCTCATTATCGTTCGCTCCGATCAGCGGATTGTCGCCGATCAGGTTGATATGATCGGTGATGCACATGATGTCGCCGCGACGGAAATTCGGATTCATACCACCGCACGCATTCGACACCAGGAGCGTGTGTACGCTCAACGCCTTGAGCACGCGAACCGGAAACACGATCTGCTGCATGCTGTAGCCTTCATAGAAATGAAAGCGACCTTGCATGGCCACCACGTTCTTGCCGCTGAGGGTGCCGAACAGGAGGCGGCCTGCATGACTCTCCACCGTGGAGACCGGAAAATGAGGAATCTCGTCATATGGAATGGAGATGTTCACCTGGATCTGACTGGCCAAACGGCCCAGACCCGTACCCAGGATGATGAGGTATTCCGGACGGAAATCGGTTTTGGACTGGATGTAGGCCAGGGCTTCGTCGCGTTTGGAACGGAACGCGGATACGGTATCATGTTTCATGCGATGTCGTCGATGATGGCATCGATATCGTCGGTGCCGGTGGGAAGAGGTTCTGTGGATTTGGCTTTCGATTTCGGTTTCGCCGGGGCCGGGTCGCCCGCTTCTTTGGGAAGCGCATAGACGGAGGCGTCGTCGCGAGCGAAGGCGTTCACCGATTGTGTGGCCATATCCAAGTACGATTTGATGCCGCGCACGATTTCATCGCGGCGTTCGATCAGGCGCTGGATATCTTGGCGCACGACCTGACGTTGCTGCTGCGCATCGCGCAAAATGGATTCGGCTTCCAACTCGGCTTTCTCGATGCGGCCTTTCGCTTCGTTCTTGGCTCCGCTGAGACGTTGCTCGGCCGATTCTTTCGCCGCTTGAAGCGTCTCGTGCAAGGCCGATTCGACCCGCTCGTAGTGCTTCAATTTGTCTTTCATTTGGGCGAGATCGCGCTCCATGTCGCGTTGGCGGGTCACGATGTTTTCCCATTCCAACGACACCATGTTCAAAAAGGCGTTCACTTCATTGGGATCGTAACCACGGAGCGATTTCTCGAACTTCTGTTGTTTGATTTCGAGGGCTGTAAGTTTCATGCGTCCAAGTTAACGTGTTTTCAGTTTGTTTTTTAATCCGGATGTCGGATATGCATAGTCATCGGGTTCCGTCTCATGGCCGACCAGCCGCGCAGGTTGCTCATCGATCACGATGGCTTCCAAAGTCTGGATGCGGCGCTCCAACCGGCCTCTTAGCTCGTCGAGCTCGGCTTTGGTGACCGTGGTCCCATCCCCTTTCACGCCTTTCCTGTTAGAGACCAGGAATCTGGCGAACGAAAACAGGTTGTGGAACAGGAAGATGGTGAAGCTTGTTCCGGCGACGATCGCGATCGCGGCGATCACAAATTCAGGTGCGTCCATGGTTAGCGGGTGCGTTTTTTCTGTTTGGCGAGTTGGTTCTCGAGACGGTCTTCATAGGCCTCGAGCGACAAGGGCTCATCGGTCGATGCGCCGAGGCGCTCCGACGGATCCAGTGCCACGATGGTTTCCAGATTGCGGATGCGTTTTTTCAAGGCTTCCAGCTCCTGTTCCTGACGTTCCAAGCGCTTGGCGGCATCCCCGCCCAAGCTCCCTTTCCGGGTCTCCAACCATTTTGAAATCGTTCCTCCGAACACGGAGACAGTCACGATGATGGCGACCATTTCAAACACACCCATAGGTTCTCCTTTTTGGCTTTAAAATACAGTACGTTGACCGAATATCGACGAGCCTACCCGCACCATTGTTGCCCCTTCTTCAACGGCGATTTCCAAATCGTGGCTCATTCCCATCGACAGGTGGGCATCGGGGCCCATCAGCCTGTCGCGCAGCTCTCTCAGCCTCCGGAACTGTGGTCGGACCACCGCCAGATCGGCTTCCAGCGAAGCGATACCCATCAACCCGCGCACACGCACATTCGGCATCGTTTCCGCGGCGGTGAGAAGCGCCGGAAGATCTAACGGATCGCATCCGCTCTTTTGATCTTCATCGCTGATGTTCACCTGAATGAGTACCTGGATCACGCGATCGGCCGCGGCGGCCCGTTTCTGAATCTCTTCAAGGGCTTTGAGCGAAGGCACCGAATCGATCCAATCGACGCGATTCGCCAGATATTTGATCTTGTTGGTTTGCAGGGTGCCGATCATGTGCCACTCGGCGTCGGCTGGACCTTCCTCCATCTTCGGAACCAGTTCCTGAACCCGGTTCTCCCCGAACACACGCACACCGCAAGCGGCGGCTTCATGGATCAACGCCACGGGATAGGTCTTGGAGACGGCGACGAGTTGGATGTCGTCTGGATTTCGGCCGCTGGACAGGGCCGCGTTGCGGATGCGGGCTCGCACCTCATCAATCCGGGAGCGAAGTGTGGACATGGCACAAAGTTATGAAGCTATCCGGATTTATCGTATTTTTAACCCTTCATTCATGTTTTTTTCAGACGTTCGGCCGTGAGGCAAGTCATACACGCATCCACCATCATTGAGTTTCTGAATACCTGGGCACCTGAACGCACCCAGTTGGAGTATGACAATTCCGGCCTTTTGGTCGGCTCGCCGAAGCAAGAGGTCACCGGCATCCTCACATGCCTGGATGTGACCGAAGAGGTTGTCGCCGAAGCGCATTCCCAGCGATTGAACATGATCGTGGCGCATCATCCGATCATCTTTCAGAAGCTGGCGCGGATCAATCCGGATGAACCCATCGGCCGACTCCTGTACACGCTGATCCGCAACAACTCCCTTATCTACGCTTCCCATACCAACTTAGACGCCGCCATGAACGGCGTTTCTTATGTTCTGGCGGAGGCGATCGGCTTGACGGATCCCACCTTTTTAGCACCCGGTGCCGAATCCACCGGCTTCGGCGTGATCGGAACCTTGTCGCGACCCATGGATTCCGACGAGTTTCGCCGGCATGCGAGTCAATGTCTGGATGCCAAGCACATCCGCAGTTCCGGATCGCCGGCGCGGATCGAGCGCGTGGCGGTCTGCGGCGGATCGGGTTCGGGGCTCATCAGTGCCGCCAAAGCGGCCGGCGCCCAAGCCTTTGTGACGGCCGACATCAAGTACCACGATTTTTTCCACGGCGACGAAGAATTCCTATTGGTCGATGCTGGCCATTATGAGACGGAATTCCCGGTCGTCGAGCGGTTGCGGGAGCGCCTGAGTCAGGCTTTTCCGGAACTGATGGTTCGCGCCACCGCGTGCGTCACCAATCCACTTGAACCCACTCCATCCATCATCGATTCCAAACCCACCGCATCCGTATGACAGACGTGTTACAACGATTGGCCAATCTGCAATTCATCGATTCCCGGCTTGACGAACTCAAACGCCTTCGTGGCGACCTTCCGGAAGAACTCCTTGACATGGAGACCGACATCGCGCGTTTGGCGAGCAAGGTTTCGCATTTGAACGCCGCGTTGGTGGAGCATGAGCAGGAACGCAAGAACTTGGAGATGGAAACCAAAGATGCCGACGCGCTCATCCGCAAATATGAAGAGCAGCAGATGACGGTCCGCAACAACCGCGAATACGATGCCCTCTCCAAAGAGATCGATTCCCAAAAGCAGACTCTGGAGAATTCGCGCTCACGCCTGGAAGAGCTCCGCTATCTGGTGACCGATGCGACCGCCGATCTTGCTACCGCGCAAACCACTTTGGCCGCGGTTCAAGCCGATTACGACAGCAAGAAAGCCAACTTGTCGATCGTTATAGCCAAGACACAAACCGAAGAAGACGAATTGACCGTGAAGCGTGTGCAAGCCGCGAAAGAAGTGGAAGAGCGCTACCTTCGCAGCTACGAGCGCTTGCGCAATGGCTTGAACAACGGAATCGCCGTCGTGGCGATGGACAAGAAAGGATCCTGCCTGGGCATGATGTTGCCGCCGCAGACCCAGATCGAAGTGCGTAAGAAGCACAAAATCATCATCGACGAGCATAGCGGCCGTATCGTGATGGACACCTCGTTCTTTGAAGAAGCGGAAAAGAATTTCAAAAACTGATCTCCCGGTGACCGCCTGTCCGATTCGTCGGGTGGGAGGAAAGTCCGGACACCTGCTGGCACCGTGCTTCCTAACGGGAAGGCATCTGATTTCGGTCGGATGACAGCCAGTGCAACAGAAAGGATACCGCCTGGGGCGTAAGCTCTCGGTAAGGGTGAAATGGTGGAGTAAGAGCCCACCGCTCGGGTGGTGACATCCGAGGCGATGTAAACCTCACGGGGTGCAAAACCAAGTATGACCGTATGCGTTGCCAGTCGTGATGCGGTCGGGTAGGTTGCTAGATCCTGATGGTGACGTCAGGACCAGATAAATGGTCACCGTCCTGAAGCCGTTCGCGGCAGATGGATTACAGAATCCGGCTTATGGGAGGTCAGTGTTTTTTCAGGCGGTCGAGTTCGCGCTTCACATCGCGCTCGGCGATCGTGGCTCGTTTGTCGTAGAGCTTTTTGCCTTTGGCCAAGCCGATTTCGACTTTCGCCTTTCCCTTCTTGAAATACAGCGCCAAGGGCACGATCGTATATCCTTTTTCCTTCAAGGCACGATCGATCTTCTCCAATTCGGCGCGGTTCAATAACAGCTTTCTGATCCGCCGCGTGTCGTGGTTGTTGTAACTGCCCTGCTCGAATTCCTTGATATACAGGTCTTTGAGCCACAATTCGCCATCTTTCATGTAGGCGAAAGCATCTGTGAAGCTGGCATTTCCCGCACGCAACGATTTCACCTCGGTGCCTTGCAGCACGAGTCCGGCCTCCCAGGTCTTGTCGATCTGGAATTCGAACCGCGCTTTGCGGTTCTGGATGGAAATGGATCGTTTGACGGGTTTGTCTTCAGCCATGGTCAGGGAGCGGCCACCCCTTCAGGGATGGGGCGGTTCATCTGTTTGTAAACGCCTTCGATCAGATTGATGAGTTCCTGAGATTGCGGCTCACCCGGAAACAATTGTTGCGCGCGACGCAGATGACGAAGCGCCTGGGGCATGGTCTGACCCATTTGCTGCGTGTTCTGATTGTTCATGATCCAGCGGCCATAGGTGAGGTGCGATGCGAACAATAGCTCTTTCCACTCGGCCGCGGTGGAATCCGCCGCGGCCAGCGCAGTGAGGGCGTCTTCATAGCGGTCCTGCACGATCGCAAGCTCCACAATGCCGCGGAGAGTGGTCGGAGCTTCAACAACGGCTTGCGGCTCAACCTTGGGTTCGGAAGAGCAGGAGGCGATAAGAAGGATGAGAACGAAATAAGTGGGTATGAGTCGATTCATAGAAGGATTGGGTTGGGGATGTAAGTTAACCTTCTTTTCGATGCGGATTATGCTCTTCCTACTTCCTACCTCTACCTTCCTACTTAAAACAAGATCGATATCGGACTCATCGTGATGCACACCACGAAAACCCCCATCGACAGCCATCCGAGGATTTTCCGTCCGCGCGATAGCTCTTCTTCCACCATCACGGGAGGATGTTCGATGCCGCTTCCGAACAGGATGAACAGCGACCAAACGCCCCACATCAGGTAGCCTGCCGCGGCATCAAAACCCGAGACGGTATACGAATACAGGATGGCGCCGCCGAACGAGACGAGCCAAGCCGGAATCGACCATCGCATGTCGCCTTTGTAGGCTTTCTGAAGCATCGCGAAACTGGCCAAGCCCCACATCGACCAACTCAGAGTGGCGTACGCGGTGTCCCACTGCGAGATGAGTTCATAGGTGAAGGGAACCACGCCGACGCCCGCGAACATCACCAAGGCGGCGAACACAACCCGCGCAGCGATGGCATGACGCTTGGATCCGAGCAGGGAATACAGGATATGTCCCCCATCCAACTGACCCAAAGGCATCAAGTTCAAAGCGGTGAAAAAGAGTCCGAGCCAGCCCGCGAACAGGAAGGGGTAATGGTACATTTCCCACATGGGAGGCACGTTGTCGAAAAAGGAGGCGAGCCACACATACAGCAAGGTATTGCCCAAGACCAGGGTTTCGCCTTCCGGACTCGGCGTCGCTTCGCCGGGCCATTGACCGGTGGCTTCCACATAGGCGATGATTTCTTCGTGTCCCGCGAAATTCTTGATATGCTCGGGTCCGGGCATGGTCGCGAACCCGATGAGAAGGATGACCAGCGAAACCACGAACCCGGCCAAAGGACCCGCGATTCCGATATCGTACAATTTCTTAGTGCTGTACACCGGCTCTTTGATGCGGATGACGGCCCCGAACGTGCCGATGAACAGCAAGGGCAAAGGGATGAAGTACGGCAGGGTGACCTTCACTTTGTGATAGACCGCCGCGAAATAATGCCCGAATTCATGCGCACCGAGAAAGGCTAACAGCAATAGCGCGAATACGAGTCCTTGCTTGAGCAAGGGCCAAAATTCGAGGGTGACACCGGTTTGTCCGACGAACTGCATTCCCTGAAAACTCACCGTCGCGACCGTCGCGAGGAACAATCCGCCGTGGATGAGGATGGTTTTCAGAACCGGCTGATCGGCATCGTCATGCATCGCGCTCCTCCACGTCCGCGGCACAATTCGTGCCCGATAAAGGTGACAGCCAGACGCATCGACGCATCCGGCATGAACGGCGAATCGCTGTAACGGGAAAGGAATTCATCTTGGGTGATAACCGTGTACCCATGTTCTTCCATGGATTTGAAGGTGTTCGTGTTCCGCTCGTAACCCACCACCACGCCCGGAGCGAGGCAGAAGAGATTGGCGCCATCCGACCATTGCTCGCGATGTTGGTTGAGCACATCGGGTCCGCCGCATTCGATGAACGTGATATCACGCTCCAAGCATTCCTGAAGAGCATATTTCAGGCTCGGCATGAGGCGGTTCAAAATGCGGTCGCCGTCTTTGTTGAGCAACACCACGTTCTGGCTGCGGTCTTGGATGGCGGGCGAAAAGGCCACACATTCGTTCGGATGCGCGAAGGTGAAAATGGTGTCGAGGTGCATCGACGAGCGCTGTTTCGGAATGTCGACGATGAGCACATGCTTCACGCCGAGAGTCAGAAGCTGGTCGGCGGCCTGCATCAAACCGCTGAAGGAGGTGCGCTCGCTCATCCCGATGAGTACCACGTCTTCCGACGCGACGAGGATGTCGCCGCCTTCGATGGTATCGTGCACCGGAATGCGGATCGCCTTCTGCTTCACCGTCGAAAAGATCGGATGGTGCTGCACCAGCATTTCCATGAGGATGGATTCGCGGATGCGGGCCGTTTTCGCCGCACGCGACACCACGATGCCGTCGCGCACCACGGCCGCCAGGTCGCGTGTGAAAAGCAGATTCGGGGATGGGTTCAGCACGAGGCCTTTAAGCTCCGCCGCCTGACCTTCCACCGCGAAGCGGGTGAGAGAATCGCCCGATAAGTCCAACAATGCGCTTCGGAACGGTGCCATGCGCAACTCGGGCTGGCGCTTGATCATCGCATCGACAAACTGCGTGCGCACATCCGCATCCTTGAACACATCTCGGAACAGATCCATAATTTCGAACACCTTCCCTCCTTCCGGAACGGCGGCTTCAAAGAGCGCTTTCATGCCCAAATGTTCGGAACGGGCTTCGGATTCGTAAATGATGTCGTCGAAAAGGAGATCGTCTTTCGTGTCTGGATGAACCAGGGAGACTTCGCGTCCGGGCGTATGGACGATCACGCCATTCAGGCGCCCCGTCTCCGACGTCACGTGAACGTTCATGCGAGAGTTGGATTGAGTTGGCGGGATAGTGACCGAAAGGTTTCTGCTTCTTCGGCGTGTCTGTAATAATCGTGAATCTGTGCGGAAATCATCAGCAATTCCGGATTCACCGGGCAATAGCCGGTCAGAACGGTCGCAAGTTCCGCCGCCTGCTCCATATCCCTTTCCGCATGGATGATCTTCAGCAGGAACAGATACATGCCCAAGGTTTTGCTGTCGTCGTCGATCCGTTCCAGATACATCTTGCATCGTGAAAACACGGAAAGACTGAAATAATACTGGATGAGCATTTCGGTGAAGGCGATGTCGGGCGCATAGCCGTTGAGTTTGTCTTCGAGCGTGCGGAGGATGTCGCGCGCATCGATCGCCATCATCAAACGGATGAATGCCTGAAGTTGCGGTACCGACCAATCTCCGGTGAGGATTTCCTGCTTCACTTCGCTGGTTAGGGCCACTTTGATGAGTGCGATATACGGCTCTTCCGGGAAGAACGGGTTGATGCGCTCACCGATCAGGATCAATCTTTCGATGACTTCGGAATCGGCCTCGTTGGGATGCATGAGATAGCCGTAGTTCCATTTGCGATGGAAAAGATCCGAGTTTTTCCAGAACGGGACCGATTGGGAGGTGAGTCCGAGGTCGGATGTGGTGGTTCCGCCGGTGTGATGTACCCATATCGACGGATCTGCGACCACGCGGCGGACATCGCCGGCGGCGGCGAGCGAGAAGTCGATGTCTTCGAACCAGGCCAAACCAAAAGATTCGTCGAAACGGAGCGCATCCGATTTGCGGAACGCCATGCAGAAACTGTCGAGATAGGTCACTTCCATCGCGGATGCGTTCCGAGCGGCATTCGCCTGCTGAGGGTCGTTGTCGGTATGGTCGGTTACCGGACCCGCCGCAGCGATCGTCGCATCAGAATCCAGCAGATCGGCGAGTTTGCCGATGGCGTCATCCAGCAGAATCACATCATTGTGCATCACGATCACGGTCGCGCCTTGCGCTTGGTCGATGCCCTGGTTCGCCGCAGCGGCAAAACCTCGGTTCGACTCATTGGTGATCACAGATGCGTTCATGAATCCGGATTCTTCGAGTTGGCGCAGATACTCGGCGGTGTCGTCGATGGCACCGTTGTTGATCAGGATCAGCTCGCGATCGGGTCCGCCCGCGTGAGCATGCAAGGCCACGAGCGTTTGCTCGAGGATGGACTTGCGATCGGTGGAGGTAGGGATGACGATGGAGATGCGGGTTGGCGCGGGGTCAGAAGCGAGAGGCGCGACGTCAGAAGCGAGAGGCGCGACGTCATCGATCACTTCCTCGATCACATCGCCGGGATCTTCGGACGGATCGACCACCATGATCAGCGATTTTTTGATGATGGCGGGTTCATTACCGGCGCCGCTTCTGATTTTGCGCTTGAGTTCGGCGGCTTCCACGTACTTGCGGAGGCGTTCGAGGCATTTGATCTTGAGTTGGATGGCATCGACGCGCTCGGGTTCGTGGGCGAGCAGTTTGTCGACGGCGTCGAGCGCGGTCTGGATCTCGCCATCGCGGATGAGCCTTTCGATGGTGGAGACATCGTTGCCAAGACGCACCGCCGCGGAAGATTTCACGGACTTGTACACCTCGGTGATATCGGCCAATTTCCAGCGGCCGCTGCGGACCAGGCTCAGGAACATCTCGTTGCGATCGGCATCGGACAGGAACGGAATGGTGCAATCGCTGATGGGTTCTTTGCTGGAGATCACCAAGCCGGCGGAATCGGTACGGATGATCCATTCGGGGAACATCGCCCGCGACAGGAACGGATTCAAAAACCGATGCGAGGGGGAGATGGCGTCGAGGCGGACAAGGAAGGCCGCGTCGGGAGGAAGGGTATGGTCGGAGATGGCTTGGATCCAGCGATCGGGACGGATGGGCACTTCGCCGCCGCAGACCACGAAAGGAGCTTGCGAGCGGAGGAGGTCGCCAACGGCGGCGGCCAGGCTGCGTGCGTTGAAGCCGGTGAGGATGCCAGGCACCCAGACGATGGGACACGTGGCGTTGGCAAGGGCGTCGTTGATGCAGAGGGCGTGGCCGCGGTGTTCGGGATTCGCGAAGAAATAGGTCGTGTCGTGGTGGTAATGTTCCAACACCGACTCGATCGCCGTGTTCGTGCCATCATCCGACCCGTTGTCGATGATGATCATCTCGAACGGGATGGTGATGTCCTCGTACAGGCTTGTGAGCGTCGCTTCGGCCTCTTCCCTCTGGTTATGGAAGACGCATATGATGCTGAGTGGGTAGTCTTTCACGATACCCTGAATATACTAGTTTACTTTTGGTCCATGACGGTGTCAAAACCGCGTTTATTCAAGTCCCAGTAGATATATCCGGCCGCCAAAGCCGCAGTTCCCAAACAAAGCACCGCGTTCAATGTCGTTCCGAACAAGAGGTTTCCGACTCCGAAAAGAATCATGTACACCAGCACCACTCCGGCGATCCAGTCAAAGAGCAATGGAATCAGTCCGCTGTCGGGTTTGACGGAAGGATTGCGAACACCGACCGCTTTCCATCCCGGTCCGCCAGGACGAACCCTCGTATAGAACGCATCCAACTTCGCGGAATCGGTCGGCTTGGTCAAAAAGGTGACCAGCAACCAGACCGGAGTCGTGATTCCCACCACATAGAAGAGGTTTTCAGGGAATTTTTGGAATATTTCGGATGGAATCACTCCAAGCATCGCCAACACCACCAAGGCGATCGGCGTGAGCGTGGCCGCCAGCTCACTCCAAGCGTTCACACGCCACCAATACCAGCGGAGAATCAAGACCAGCCCCAATCCGGCGGAGGCCGAAATCACCAATCCCCACGCCTGGGCGATGGAATTCAGTTGCGTGGTGATGACGAAGGCCGCCACAGCCAAAAGCGCCGTCACGATGCGCGAGACGAAAATGTAATGCTTCTGATTTTCATTCGGCTTGATGAAGCGCGCCCACAGGTCATTGATGAGATAGGATGTGCCCCAGTTCAATTGAGCGGCGAAGGTGGAGGTGAACGCGGCGAGGAAGGCGGTGAACAGCAATCCGAGCAGGCCGGATGGAAGCACATCCCGCATCACCATCACAAATCCTTCACGCGGGTTTTCCAAATTCGGATACAGCACGAGCGACACAAGAGCCACGATGATCCAGGGCCACGGACGAATGCAATAATGAGCGATGGTGAACCAAAGCGAGGCGTACAGAGAGTTTTTTTCGTCTTTGGCGCTCATCATTCGCTGGGCCACATAACCGCCGCCGCCCGGCTCGGCGCCCGGGTACCAGCTGCTCCACCACTGAACGCCGATGTAGGCGAAGAACGCCGCGCCGCTGAGGGCGAGCACACCGACACCTTCGGCGGTGGATCCGATCGTCGGGAAGAAGTTGAACGTGGATGGAGGAAGCTTCTCGATCAAGCCTGAGAGTCCGCCGATTTCCGGAATATCGAGCGCATAATAAGCCAGGACGATGGTTCCCGTCATCGCGATACCGAACTGGAACACATCCGTGAACGCGACGCCCAACAGGCCGGAAGTGAGCGAATAGATGGCTACGAAGATGATGATGAGTCCGACGATGGCCAGCGGCGCGGAAATGTGCAGACCGATAAAGTGGAAGGAGGTTTGTCCGAACAGCGTAATTCCGGGAAACAGGATGTTGATGACGGTTTCCATGGCCAAGGTGACCCAAGCCAGAATCACTCCGTTCATGAAGAAGCCGAAAAAGACGGCTTTGATGCCGCGGAGCCACGCCGCTTCTTTCCCGCTGTATCGGAGTTCGACGAATTCCACATCCGTCAGAACGCCGCTTCGGCGCCACAGTCGCGCGAAGAAAAACACGGTGAGCATCGCGCCGAAGAGCATGTTCCACCAGAGCCAGTTGCCTGCGATTCCGTTCTGGGCGACGAGCTCGGTCACCGCCAGCGGCGTATCTGCAGCGAAGGTGGTAGCCACCATCGAAGTGCCGACTACCCACCATTTCATGTTGCGGCCCGACAGGAAAAACTCGGTCGTATTCTGACTCGCACGTTTTCGGAAGTACAGAGTGATGCCGATGGTGACGAGGACGTAAATGACAACGGAGAGCCAATCCAGGTAGGTGAAAGCCATGGTGCTAAGACTTAGAGTGCGAAGTTGGTTCAGGAATGACTTCCAAGTTAGTGCAGAATTTGGTACAATGCGATGCGGCATCATCTATCATTAAGCATCTAAATCACATGGTCGTTTTTGGAGTCCCCAAGGAGACACAGCCCGGAGAGAACCGGGTTGCCTTGAACCCCGATTCAGTAGCCCAGCTTGTCAAACTGGGCGTTTCCGTTCACATCGAAAGCAATGCAGGCATCGCGTCTTACTTCACCGACGCCGCCTATGAGGCCGCCGGCGCCACCATCTCGAAATCCGTACTAAGCAGTTCGGATGTGGTTTTGAAAGTGGCGACACCCACCTTGGATGAAGTGAAGCAGCTCAAAAGCGGCTCCATCCTCATCTCATTCCTTTGGGCGGTGCAGAACCGCGACATCGCAGAGGCGCTTCGGGCGCAGGGCGTCACCGCCATGGGGATGGAAGCCGTGCCACGCATCACCCGTGCTCAAAACATGGACGCGCTCAGCTCCATGAGCTCCATCGCCGGTTACAAGGCGGTCTTGATGGCGGCCAGCCACTTGGGCAAATACCTACCGATGATGATGACCGCGGCCGGCACCATCGCGCCCTCCAAATGTCTGATCTTGGGCGCAGGTGTGGCCGGATTGCAAGCCATCGCCACGGCCCGCCGCTTGGGCGCGGTGGTGGAAGCGTTTGATGTGCGCCCTGCGGTGAAAGAACAGGTGGAAAGCCTCGGCGCAAAATTCGTGGACGTGGACCTGGTTCCCGACGACACCGAAACCAAAGGCGGTTATGCGAAGGAATTGTCGGCCGAGAACAAGCAGCGCCAGAAAGACGCGCTCGCGGCCCGTGTGAAAGCGATGGATTTCGTGATCACCACGGCGCTCATCCCCGGAAAACCGGCTCCGAAACTCATCACCAAAGAGATGGTCGAAAGCATGGCTCCCGGTTCCGTAATCGTGGACCTTGCCGCTGAACAAGGTGGAAACTGCGAACTGACGGTTCCCGGACAAACCGTGAACCACAATCATGTGCAGATTCTCGGCCCGTTGAACATCCCCAGCGGCATGCCATTGCACGCCAGCCAATTGTACTCGAAAAACGTGCTCGCCCTTCTCAAACTCATGGTCAAAGACGGCGCTGTGAACTTGGATTTCACGGATGAAGTCATTGAGCAAACCACCATCACCCATGCAGGTGAATGGAAGAGCCCGACCATCAAATCGCTATTAGGAGTCGCTTAACATGGATCTCATTTCCAACCTCTTCATCTTCGTGCTGGCCTGCTATGTGGGCTTCGAAGTGATCTCGAAAGTGCCGACCACGCTGCACACGCCGCTGATGTCGGGCTCGAACGCCATTTCCGGCATCACCATCATCGGGGCGCTGGTGCTCGCCGGACACGCGGGCGGAACTCTCGGTTCCGTGATCGGTTTCCTGGGCATCGTGTTCGCCATGATCAACGTCGTGGGCGGCTTCATGGTCACCGACCGGATGCTGCACATGTTCAAAAAGAAAGGAGAATAAGCCGTGGATACCTTCATTCAACTCGCTTATCTGGTCGCGACCGGCCTCTTCATCTCCGGCCTGAAAAAACTCGGCTCTCCGGCCACCGCGCGCCAAGGCAACCAATGGGCGGCGATCGGTATGCTCATCGGGATCGTGGTCACCTTGTTCGACCATCAGATCCTACACTTCCAATGGATCATCGCGGGGATGATCGTCGGTTCGGCGATCGGGGTCTATATCGCACGCACAGTCGAAATGACCGGCATGCCCGAAATGGTGGCCCTGCTGAACGGACTCGGCGGCGGCGCTTCGGTGCTTGTAGCCGGTGGCGAATATCTGAGAGATCCTCTGATCTTGAGTCCTGACGGATTATTTACGGTCGGGATGTCGGTCTTTATCGGCGCGGTGACCTTCACCGGATCCATCATGGCCTATGGCAAATTGGCCGGTAAACTGCCGGGCAATCCGATCACCTTCAGCGGACAAAAACCCCTTAACGCGGTGCTTGCCGCCTTGGCCTTGTTCGCATCGATCTACCTGGTCTTCGAGCCTACAAATTTGTGGATCATAGGTGGCATCGCCATCCTGTCATTCGCGCTCGGAGTGATGTTCGTGCTTCCGATCGGCGGTGCCGATATGCCGGTGGTGATTTCGCTCTTGAACTCGTTGTCGGGGGTGGCCGCATCCGCAACCGGATTCGTGCTGAATAATTCCTTGCTGATCGTGAGCGGAGCCTTGGTCGGCGCGTCGGGCTTCATCCTGACGATGATCATGTGCAAAGCGATGAACCGATCTCTGGCGAACGTCCTCTTCGGCGCCTTCGGGGCGGATGGGGGTTCTGCGGTAGCCGCGACGGGAGACGGTAGCAAATCCATCCGCGAAGTGAAAGCCGATGATGTCGCCGTGATGACGGCCTATGCGAGTCGCGTCGTTATCGTGCCCGGATACGGCTTGGCCGTGGCTCAAGCCCAGCACGTGATCCGCGAAGTGGGTGCCTTCCTGGAAGCCAAGAATGTGGATGTGAAGTATGGCATTCATCCGGTCGCCGGACGCATGCCCGGCCACATGAACGTGCTTTTGGCTGAAGCGAACGTGCCTTATCCGCAATTGTACGACATGGACGACATCAACCCAGAGCTCGAAAGCACCGACGTGGTGCTGGTGGTCGGCGCGAATGATGTGGTGAACCCGGCGGCGCGGACGAACCCGGCCAGCCCGATCTTCGGCATGCCAATTCTGGATGTGGACAAAGCGAAAGCCGTGGTCATTCTCAAACGAAGCATGAACACCGGTTTCGCGGGTATCGACAACGACCTGTTCTACCTGCCGAACGCGTACATGTACTTCGGCGATGCGAAAAAATCGCTTCAGGGGCTGCTGGGGGCGTTGAAGGAGTTGTGAGCCAGGGGCGCAGCGAGGGCGCCGACACTGGCGCGCGCACGCATCGACGCCATCACCACCCGGGTCGAAGACCTCTTCGGAGGTCTCGACGCCGAGGCGCTGAACCGGCAACCGGCGCCCGGCAAATGGAGCGTGGCGCAATCGTGGTCTCACCCGCCAGCCGATTGGTGGTGTATCGGATGGATGTTCTGTTCGAGATCATCCTCGCGCATGAGGAGCGGCATGTGAATCAGGCGGCGCTGCGCCGAGGCCCTTAATTCACTCTTCCCAGCCCCTCCCACTGCTTATTGACGTATTCTTGCGCCGCGTTGATCAGGTCTTGATTCTCCGTTGAAGCTTCGCTTTCGATGAGGCGCTTGAACCTCGTTTCGTGCTTGAGATATTCAATGATGGGGATGCTCGGCGGTTTTGAGTCGATCTGCATCTTATTCTCCAACCGCGGATCGTATCGGAACAACGGCCAGTAGCCGCTTTTCACCGCTTTCTCCTGTTGCGACGGACCATCCGCCATGTCCATTCCATGCGCGATGCATGGTCCGTATGCGATGATGATCGACGGACCATCATACTCGACCGCTTCGCGGATGGCTTTCAGTGCTTGGTTTTCGTCCGCGCCCATCGCGATCCGGGCCACATACACATAGCCGTAAGCCATGGCCATTTTCGACAAGTCTTTCTTCGGAACATCTTTCCCACCCGCGGCGAATTTGGCGATGACGCCGAGTCCGGTCGATTTCGACGACTGTCCGCCGGTGTTCGAATAGACTTCGGTGTCGAGCACCATGATATTCACGTTGTTTCGACTCGCGATCACATGATCCAAACCGCCATACCCGATGTCGTACGCCCATCCGTCGCCACCGATGATCCAGACCACGGGTTCGACCATCACATCCGCCAGGCGGAGCAGATCTTTCCAACGGAGTCCTTCTTTATCGGAAATCCGGAGTTTGAGGTCGCTGATGCGCTTGCGCTGTTCTCTCACTTCAGACTGGGTGCCCAATTTCGCATTCAGGATCTCATCCACGAAATCGCTTCCGATTTCAGCGCGGAATTCGTTCAATAAGGTTCTCGCGCGTTGCTGCTTCACTTCCAGCGCCAGGCGCATTCCCAATCCGAATTCGGCATTGTCTTCGAACAGGGAGTTGTTCCATGCCGGACCCCGACCATACTTGTCTTTCGACCAGGGCGTGGTGGGTAGGTTGCCGCCGTAAATGCTGGAGCAGCCCGTGGCATTGGCCACGATCATGCGGTCGCCATACAATTGCGTGATGAGCTTGAGATAGGGCGTCTCACCGCATCCGGCGCATGCGCCGGGAAATTCGAAATAAGGCGGAAGCAGTTGCACGTCTTTCACTTTCGTGAACGACAAATCGTGCGGATGATTGTGATCGGTCACATCCGGCAATGTTTGGAAATACTCCCAATTTTGGAGCGCGTGGTCGCGTTCCTGCTCGGCCGGAACCATAGTGATGGCTTTGTCTTTCACCGGACATACCACTTCGCAAAGGGTGCATCCCGTGCAATCGTCGGCCGAAATCTGAAGCGTGTAATACATTCCGGGAAGCTCGCGCCATTTCGCAGGCATGATGCCAAAACCGTCTGGAGCGGCGTTCTTGGCTTCTTCGTCCATCACTTTGGCGCGGATCACGCTGTGTGGACACGCCATCACGCATTTTCCACACTGGATGCAGGTTTCCGTGTTCCAGACCGGAAGCTCGAGGGCGATCTGGCGTTTCTCATACTGCGCGGTGCCGGTGGGCCAGGTTCCGTCGGTCGGGAAGGCGCTCACGGGTAGCGAATCGCCCTGTCCGGCCATCAACGGCACGGTGAGCATGCGGATTTCCTCGGGAAGCTGCGAAAGATCGGTCAACACTCCGTCTGGTATGAACACATCCATATCGGGAACCGGCAGCACGCTCATCGCGCCGATGGACCTGTCGATGGCTTCGAAATTCTGTTTCACGATCGCATCGCCACGTTTGCCATAGGTTTTTTTCGTGGCGGTTTTGAGGTGTTTGATGGCTTCATCAGACGGCAACACACCGGAAATCGCGAAGAAACAGGTCTGCATGATGGTGTTGATGCGCGAGCCCAAACCGAGTTCCTTGGCCAAGGCGTAGGCATCCACCACATGGCATTTGAGGTTTTTCTCACGGATCTGATGACGGACCTTCCCAGGCAGTTTATCCCACGTAAGTTCGAGAGGATAGGGGGAATTCAGCAGGAAAGTGGCGCCGGGTTGGGCGGCTTCGAGCGTATCCACGCGATCGAGCAGACCGAACTGATGCACCGCGATGAAATCGGCCTTGCTCACCAGATAGGGTGCGCGGATGGGTTTCGTGCCGAAGCGCAAATGCGAAACCGTGCGTGATCCCGATTTCTTGGAATCATAGACGAAATAGCCCTGGGCGTCGAACGCGGTCTGCTCGCCGATGATCTTGATGGAGTTCTTGTTCGCACCCACGGTTCCATCGGCGCCCAAACCCCAGAAAATGGCGCGTTTCACGTCTTTGGGCTCGATATCGACCGTCGGATCATACTCCAGACTCAGATGGGTCACATCATCATCGATGCCGATGGTGAATCGGGATTTCGGCTCGGGTTTGCTGAGTTCATCAAAAATAGACATCACCATGGCGGGTGTGAATTCCTTTGAGGAGAGTCCGTACCGACCCGAAATCACATGGGGTTTGCGAATGCCGGGAACACTGTCCCAAGCGGTCACCACATCCTGATACAGAGGTTCGCCCGCGCTTCCTGGCTCTTTCGTGCGATCGAGAACCGCGATGTATCGCACGGATTCCGGAATCGCGTCCAGAAACGCGGTGGCTGAAAACGGACGGAACAGGCGCACATTCAACACACCGACGTTCTCGCCATTCGCATTCATATAATGCACCGTATCGGCCACGGTTTCCGCGGCAGATCCCATGATGATAATGAGCCGTTCGGCATCCGGCGCGCCTTCGTAATCGAACAGCGAATACGCTCGACCCGTGATCGCCGCGAACTCATCCATCACCAGCTTCGCGATCACCGGAGTGGAGTCGTACCACGGGTTCACGGCTTCGCGGATTTGGAAAAACGTATCGGGGTTGTGCGCGGTTCCGCGTAACACAGGGTGCTCCGGCGACATTTCCCGATTCCTGAACCGCTCGATATCCACCGGATCAAGCATTTTCGTAATCAATTCATCGCTGATGGGTTCGAGTTTGTGAACTTCGTGCGAGGTCCGGAATCCATCCAAAATATTCAGGAACGGCAGCGTCGATTTCAGAGAAACCGCTTGGCTGATGAGCGCCATATCGGCGGCTTCCTGCACGCTTTTTGAAAACATCATACCGAAACCGGTGCCTCGAACGGCCATCACGTCGCTATGATCGCCAAAGATGGAGAGGGCGGATGTGGCCAGCGACCTAGCGGCGACATGAATCACGGCCGGCATCCGCTCCCCTGCCATTTTATACATATTCGGAATCATCAGCAGCAGACCTTGGCTGGCTGTGAACGTGGTACCCAGCATTCCGTTCTGCACCGCGCCGTGCAAGGTTCCGGCCGCGCCGCCTTCCGATTGGAGCTCCACGATGCGCGGGGTGTCGCCCCACAGGTTTTTCATCCCCTCAGAGGCCCATTGATCGCACCATTCGGCCATGGTGGATGCGGGTGTGATCGGATAAATGGCGATGAACTCGTTGGTTCGATATGCAACAGAGGCTACCGCCTCGTTACCATCCATGGTTTGGGCACGACATGATTTCATAAAGTACGGCTCCGGATAAAGGTCCATTAAAGCTCGGAAAAGCGCTTCCAAAGCGCTTTACCATTTTTGCGGGATGGTTGCCCGTTTTTGTACGGCATTAGGTCGTATCTTGGAAGACCTATTAGCCTAAATCAATCTTTCGCATGAAACGTGTAGTGATCACCGGGATGGGAGCTGTGACTCCCTTGGGTTTGAATTTGCAAGACTACTGGACAGCCCTCCGAAAAGGCACCAGCGGCGCAGCACCCATCACCCGATACAACACAGAAAAGTTCAAGACCAAATTCGCGTGTGAACTGAAAGGTTTCGATCCGTTGAATTACATGGATCGTGGCGAGATCAAGAAGTACGATCCGTTTTCCCAATATGCCATCGTGGCCGTAGGTGAAGCTCTCGAGCACGCGAAAGTGGACTTGGAAACCGCCGACCGCACGCAGATCGGCGTGATCTGGGGAACCGGCCAAGGCGGGTTCACCACCTTCGAAGACCAGGTGTCCGAATTTGTGCGCGGCGACGGAACCCCGCGTTTCTCACCCTATTACATTCCACGCACTATTCCGAACATGGCTTCGGGCGTGATTTCAATCAAATACGGCCTTCAGGGCATGAACTTCACCGTGATCACCGCTTGCGCTTCGTCGAATTCGGCGATGGTGGATGCGCTCAATTACATCCGCTGGGGCAAGATCAAGATGGTGGTGAGCGGCGGATCCGAAGCCGCGATCACCGGCGCCGCCATGGGCGGTTTCTCTGTGATGCGTGCTCTTTCCACCCGTAACGACGATCCGGCGAGCGCTTCGCGCCCTTGGGATGTGAACCGCGACGGATTCGTGATGGGAGAGGGCGCCGGCGCGCTCATCCTTGAAGAATATGAGCACGCCAAAGCGCGCGGTGCGAACATCCTGTGCGAAGTGGTCGGCGGTGCGATGACGGCCGATGCCTACCACCTTTCCGCCACCCATCCCGAAGGCGATGGCGCCTTCCGCGCGATGAAACTGGCTCTGGAAGACGCTAACCTCACTCCTTCCGATGTCGATTACATCAACGCTCATGCCACATCCACACCGGTTGGCGACATCAGCGAACTCATCGCCATCAAAAACCTGTTCGGCGATCATATTTCCAAGCTGCATATCAGCGGAACCAAATCGCAGACCGGTCATCTTCTCGGAGCCGCCGGGGCCGTTGAGGGCATCGCTTCCGTGATGGCCATCCGCGAAGGCGTCGTTCCTCCCACCATCAACACCGTCGATATCGATCCGAATCTCCCCACCGGACTGAATATCGTGACGGGTAAGCCTTTCAATAAGGAAGTCAACGTGGCGATGAGCAACACGTTCGGTTTTGGCGGACACAACAGCATCGTCGTGTTCAAGAAATTCATTGAATGAAAGAAATCGGTAAGATCGAACTTCGGAACTTGCGCGCGGAAGATTACGCCGAATTGAAAGAGATGATGATCCGCTGCTACCACGATTGGGCGGGATCATATTGGAAACAGCCTCAGATCAGAAAACTGCTGACCGCATTCCCGGAAGGTCAGTTCGTGATTTTCGCCGACGACGAATTGGTAGGTTGTGCGCTTTCCATCGTCGTGGATTACAACAAATTCGGAGACGACCACACCTATAAGCAAGTCACCGGTTCGTTCACATTCAACACTCATGATCCGGAAGGCGATGTGCTCTACGGCATCGATGTGTTCATCCATCCCCATTATCGAGGCTTGCGCTTAGGTCGGCGTCTTTATGATGCCCGCAAAGAGCTCTGCGAGCAGCTCAATCTCAAATCCATTATTTTCGGCGGACGCATCCCCAACTACAACCACTACAGCGACACGCTCAAGCCGAAAGAATATATCAAGAAAGTGCAGCAGAAGGAGGTATTCGATCCCGTGCTCACGTTCCAGCTGAGCAACGACTTCCGGGTGATCAAAGTCCTTAAAGAGTACATGCCCGGCGATAAGGGATCGCAGGAATTTGCCACCCTTTTGGAATGGAACAACATCTATCATGCCAAAGAAGAGTACTTGCTCAAACCCGAGAAAGTGCAAGTCCGCATCGGATTGGTCCAATGGATGATGCGCCCGCTTGCCGATCTCGACGCCTTGTTCGAACAGATGGAGTTCTTCGTTGACGCGGTTTCCGATTACAAAGCCGACTTCGTGATGTTCCCCGAGTTGTTCAATGCGCCGCTCATGGCCGATTACAACCACCTCCCCGAAGCCGAAGCCATCCGAAAATTGGCTGAATACACCGAGCCCATCCGCGACAAGTGCAAAGAATTCGCCATCTCCTATAATGTGAACATCATCACGGGAAGCATGCCGACCCTGAGAAACGGCACCTTGTACAACGTGGGATATCTGTGCCGCAGAGACGGATCGCACGAGATGTACGAGAAAATCCACATCACCCCGAGCGAAGTGAGTTACTGGGGGATGGTGGGTGGAAACACGTTGAACGTCTTCGAGACGGATTCCGGAAAAATCGGAATCCTCATTTGCTATGATGTGGAATTTCCGGAATTATCGCGGTTGATGGCCGACCAAGGTATGCAGATCCTGTTCGTTCCTTTCCAAACCGACACTCAGAACGGATACACGCGCGTGCAGCGATGCGCCATGGCCCGCGCCGTCGAAAACGAATGCTATGTGGCGGTGACCGGCAGCGTGGGCAACCTTCCCAAAGTGAACAACATGGATTTGCAGTATGCCCAAGCCTCGGTATTCACTCCGTCTGACTTCTCCTTCCCCACCAACGGCATCAAAGCCGAAGCCACTCCGAACACGGAAATGACCCTGATCGTGGATGTGGACTTGGACCTGCTGCGTGAATTGCACAACCACGGAAGCGTGCGTAATCTCAAAGACCGGCGCAAAGATCTCTTCGATCTGAGACTCAAATAAACCATCTCTTTTTTTGACTTCGACCCATATACTTCTTAAAATCTAATATCGTACATAGATATTAGATTTTATGCAGTTGTTGTCGAACGGGTCCCAATATGCCATCTCCGCATTGATCGCGCTATCGCGTCAGGAGAGCGGGAAAGCCGTGTCAGCCGCCGAGCTGGCGAAGCCGCTGAAATGTCCTGCGGCGTATCTGTCGCAGACCTTGGCCAAGCTCACGCCATCGGGCATCGTGGAAACGCGGCGCGGGTTGAACGGCGGTGTATTTTTGCTGAAACCGCCCGCCGCCATCACAATCTATGAAGTGGTGAGTGTGATCGACGGACAGGAGTTCTTCGAATCGTGCCTGTTGGGCATCCGCGGATGCGGGCACATCGAGCCCTGTCCTTTTCATCATTTCTGGAGCCAGAACCGCTCCAAGATCCGTCAGTGGATGATGGATACCACCATCGCCGATGCCAGTGACAACATGAGTGATCAATGGTTCAACCTTCGATTGAGGTTCGCTTGAGCGCCACTGCCACAACCACCTTATGCAGCCATTGTGGAGAGCGTTGCGAACCCGACGAGGAGTTCTGCTGCCAGGGGTGTGAAACGGTGTACGAGTTGCTTCAATCTTCGGGAATGGGTGGGTATTATGAGTTGGAATCGACCCCGGGCGTATCGCAGAAGCGCCATTCGCAGGAAGATTTGAGTTATTTGAATGATGAATCGGTGATTCGGCGGTTGGTGGAGTTTCAAGACAACCGGCAGACCCACATCACCTTCCAAGTGCCCTCGATCCATTGCAGCTCGTGCATCTGGTTGCTGGAGCATCTGCCACGGTTGAATGCGGGCATCATGTCATCGCGGGTTGATTTTCCGAATCGGACGGTGGCCGTGCGATTCAACCACGCGGAGGTTTCTTTGGCCGATGTGGTAAGGTTGCTGCGCAAAATCGGATATGAACCCACGTTGTCGCTGGCCTCGGAAGGAGTTGGCAAACGCGAACAGACGCTTCCGCAGCGTCGGCAATGGATGAAATTAGGGTTGGCGGCCTTCGCCTTCGGGAATGTGATGCTGTTCAGCCTACCCGAATATTTCGCGCCCGAACTGCTTGACGACACCCTGCGCTCCGTGTTCACCACGTTGAACATCCTCTTATCGCTTCCGGTTCTTCTGTACAGCGCATCCGATTACATCACCGGCGCCTGGCAGAGCCTCAAACAGAGGTATGTGACCTTGGATGTCCCCATCGCGCTGGGCATCATCGCGCTGTATGCGCAAAGCGTCTGGGATGTGACCTCGGGCCATGGCCCCGGATATTTCGATTCCTTCACCGGACTCATCTTCTTCCTGCTCACTGGAAAAGCCGTTCAAAGCCACACTTACAACGCATTGTCGTTCAACCGCACCTATGAGGCGTATTTCCCGCTTGCCGTGCATCGGTTAGAGCAGGATCGGCTGGTTTCCGGGGCGGTGGCGCATCTCAAGCCGGGCGACCATCTGTTCATCCGCAACATGGAACTGGTTCCTTGCGACAGTCTTCTCGAATCGGAAACCTGCGAGGTCGATTTCAGCTTCGTGACGGGCGAATCGACCCCCGTCAGAAAAATGAAAGGGGATGTGATTTACGCCGGTGGACGAATCATAGGCACAGCGGCCTCGTTGATCGTGACACGGGCGACTTCGCAGAGTTATCTCACCCGGTTATGGAACCGCGACAGCGTGAGTGAGGATGGATCCCGTTCTGTGATGGGTATCGCCGACCGCATCAGTCCCTATTTTACAAGCGTGGTGATGGTGATCGCGGCGGTATCCACCACCATCTGGTTCACGATCGATCCGGCGAAAGCACCCATGGTCCTCGCTTCGGTCCTTATCATTGCGTGTCCATGTGCCCTGGCGATGGCCGCACCGTTCACACTCAGCGCGGTACGCCGGCATCTTGGCAGGCATTTTTTCTATACCAAGAACACTCTGGTGGTGGAGCAGCTCTCCCGCATCCGCACCGTGCTCTTCGACAAAACCGGCACCCTCACCGACGCGTCGGCAACGGTACGTTTTTCCGGTGAACCGCTTTCCGAGCTCGAAAAAGAGCGCATCCATGCCGTGCTTCGCAACACCACGCATCCCCTCGGGCAACGGTTTGACGCTTGGCTGAATGTTCAGACCCGGTTGCAGGCAGATACCTATCTCGAAGAAAAAGGAAATGGAATAAGGGCCTGGGTAGAAGGTCGCGACATCCTTATGGGATCTTTCTCTTGGTTATCGCATTGCGGCGTGATCGGGATGCCGGCGCAAGCGCCATCCAGTTCCAGTGTGATCTATCTGGCTTTCGACGGTCATTATCGCGGAGTCGCGGAAATCAGGCACAGTGTGCGCAACGGACTCTCGCCCATGTTACAGAAAATGCGTTATGACGGCTATGAGATGCATGTGGTGAGCGGAGACAGCAGCCGCGAAGAGCAAGCCATGATGGCAGGACTGCCCGATATCGCGTCGGTCCGTTTCGACCAATCTCCGGAAGACAAGCTCACCATCGTTCAGAACATGAAGATGCACACCAAAGTGGCCATGATCGGCGACGGGCTCAACGACGGTGCGGCCTTACGCGCGGCTCATGCGGGGATCGCCGTCACCGACGACATCCATGCCTTCACACCCGCATCCGATGCCATTCTCAAAGGAAACGAACTGACCAAGCTTCCGGCCTTTCTCGGGTTCACCAAGCGGGCCATGTTTGTGATTTATGCCGCCTATGGCCTCTCGTTCGCTTACAATGTGGTAGGATTGAGTTTCGCAGTACAAGGCCTGCTCACGCCGATCATTTCGGCCATATTGATGCCTGTGAGTTCAATCACCATCATCGCATTCACCACGGGGGCCACCTGGCTTACCGCAAAAAGCAAAGGACTCTGACATGGGCATTCTCATCATCCTAATCGGATTCAGCCTGACCATCGCAGTCGGGTTCTTCTTCGCGTTTCTCTGGGCGGTGAAAAACGGGCAATTCGAAGACGACAAAACCCCCTCCATCCGAATGTTATTCGACTCAACAGCACCTGCACCAGACAAAAAACCAAAACCATGATGGAAACCTTCCACTACGACAACAAGATCGTCCGCAATTTTGCGATTGCGACCGTGATCTGGGGAATCATCGGTTTTCTCGTCGGGCTCATCATCGCCTTGAAACTCATCTATCCTGAGTTTCTGGGTGGTATTGCCGAGCTCACCTACGGAAGACTGCGACCCCTTCACACCAATGCCGTTGTATTTGCGTTCGCGGGAAATGCGATTTTCCTCGGCATTTACTATTCACTGCCCCGATTGCTGAAAGCACCGATGTGGAGCGCGAAACTGAGCGCAATCAACTTCTGGGGTTGGCAGGCGATCATCGTGGGTGCGGTGATCACACTTCCACTCGGAATCACGACCAGCAAAGAATATGCGGAGTTGGAGTGGTTCATGGACATCGCGATCGCCCTGGTTTGGGTGATCTTCGGACTGAATATGATGCTGACCATCTTCAATCGACGAGAGAAGCACATCTATGTCGCGATTTGGTTTTACATCGCCACGTTTATCACCGTAGCCGTGCTCCATATCGTCAATTCCTTGGCGATTCCTGCCAGCTTCGTCAAATCGTATCCGATCTTCGCCGGCGTTCAAGACGCTTTGGTACAGTGGTGGTACGGGCATAACGCAGTGGCGTTCTTCCTGACAACGCCATTCCTTGGCATCATGTATTACTTCATTCCGAAGGCGGCGAACCGTCCGGTGTACAGCTACAAACTGTCTATCGTGCATTTCTGGTCGCTGATCTTCATCTATATTTGGGCTGGGCCGCACCACCTGCTATACACTTCCCTTCCGAATTGGGCGCAATCATTGGGAACCGTGTTCAGCATCATGCTGATCGCTCCGAGCTGGGGTGGGATGATCAACGGCTTGCTCACCTTACGTGGCGCGTACGACCGCGTTCGAGAGAGCCCCGTTCTCAAATTCATGGTTGTAGGTGTGACGGCATACGGCATGAGCACCTTTGAAGGCCCAGTGCTGTCCTTGAAAACCGTGAACGCCATCGCCCACTACACCGACTACATCATCGCGCACGTGCATTTGGGTGCCTTGGCATGGAATGGTGGATTGACGTTCGCCATCCTTTACTACATCATTCCGCGCATTTACGGAGTGCCATTGTACAGCAAGCGTTTGGCAAACACGCACTTCTGGTTCGCCACACTCGGCATCCTGTTTTATGTGATACCGATGTATGTGGGTGGCATCATGCAGAGCCTGATGTGGAAAGAATTCACCGCCGACGGACTGCTTCGTTATCCGAACTTCCTGGAAACCGTGACCCAGATCATGCCGATGTATATTCTTCGCACCGTGGGAGGAGCCTTGTTCATCGTAGGATCGCTCTTCGCGGTTATCAACCTTTGGAAAACGGCGAAATCGGGTACGTTCCTGGCAACGGAAGAAGACCAAGCTCCGGCGATGGATAAGACGGCAGAGGTTCGCCCGGCGGTCACACAGAAAGCGTTTCACCGTTGGTTGGAAGGCAAGCCTGCGCTATTATCCGTATTGGTGCTGGTTGTCATCCTGATCGGCGGTATCGTGGAATTCATTCCGACAGCCATGGTTGACTCGAATGTGCCGAAGATCGATTCCGTGAAACCGTACACGCCGCTCGAGCTGGCGGGTCGAGACATCTACATCAGCGACGGCTGCAACAACTGCCACTCGCAGATGATCCGTCCGTTCCGTTCAGAAACCGCCCGTTACGGCGATTATTCCAAAGCAGGTGAATTCGTCTATGATCATCCGTTCCTGTGGGGATCCAAACGCACAGGTCCGGATCTCCACCGAATAGGTGGCAAGTATCCGGATTCTTGGCATTACCTGCACATGCGTGATCCTCAAAGCACGTCGCCGGGCTCGATCATGCCAGGTTCACCGTGGATGTACACCCGCGATACAAACTTCGATGTGTTGCCATCCAAAATCTGGGCGCTTAAAACGCTGAATGTCCCTTACACCTATGCCGACAATGATCCCGCGATCATTCAGGATGCGAAAGCTCAGGCCGAGCAGATCGCTGCGGCACTCCGCGCACAGGGATTCTCCGATGCCGATGCCAACAAGCAGATCATCGCACTGATCGCTTACATGCAACGCATGGGTACGGATATCCGCAAGGCCACAACCGTCCCATCCAAATAAGGAGATCACCGTATGTATAAACAAGTTCTCAACTCCATCAGCAACGTAGAGATCTATCCGATCATCACGTTGGTGCTGTTCGTCGTTTTCTTTTTCTCCATGATCGCCATCGTGGTGGGGATGGACAAAGACACGGTGGAACACGCATCCTCCCTTCCTCTTGACGACAAGGAGGCCACATGAGCAAGCAAGAAAAATCCGACATATGGGATGACGAAAAGGACATCCTCCTAAACCACGAGTACGACGGTATCCGCGAACTCGACAACCACATGCCCCGCTGGTGGGTGCTCGGCTTCTATTTCACCATCGTGTTCGCGGTGGTGTACATGGCCTATTACCACGTCTTCGGCGGACCGAGCGATGTGGATGAATACAATGCGGAAATCGCCGCGGCTGGCGTCACAGCCACCCCGGCGCATCAGACAGGTCCGGCGATGGATTACACCACTCTGGTCGCACTTACCGATGATGCCAGCCTTGCCAAAGGCAAAACCATTTACGGAACCATCTGCCACGCCTGCCATGGCGGCAATGGCGAAGGATTGGTAGGACCGAACCTGACAGACAACTACAACGTGCACGGGTGCGATCTCACAAGCATCATCATTTCAACCAAGTCCGGATTTCCGGAACTGGGCATGCCTCCCTACGGCGGCGGCGCGGTGCTCAACGACGAGCAACTGCACCTTTTGGCGAGTTACATCCTTTCTCTGAACGGAAGCAACCCAGCCAATGCCAAACCGATCGATCCTGCCCGGGAAATCGCCTGTCCATCCTGATCCCAGATGTACACAGATTCCCTCAACCGTGCCATCGAACCTGATGAAGAAGCCTATCGTGACAGCATCGGGTCGATCGCGGAAGACGGAAAACGAGCTTGGGTATTCGCCAAAAAACCTTCCGGACGCTTCACTCGCGCCCGGGAGGTGGTGGCGGTATTTCTCTTAGGCCTTTTTTTCGCCGGTCCTTTTCTGACCGTCAACGGTCAACCTATTCTGCTCCTGAACATCCTCGAGCGGAAATTCATCGTGTTCGGCATGGCGTTCTTCCCTGCCGACTTCTACCTGCTTGCCCTTGGCGGGCTGTCTGCTCTGCTTTCTTTGGTCCTGTTCACCGCCATTTATGGACGTTTTTGGTGCGGATGGGCTTGTCCGCAGACGATTTTCATGGAAATGGTCTTCAGACGCATCGAATATTGGATCGAAGGAGACAGATCCGCTCAAATCCGACTTGAAAAGCAAACGTGGTCGAAGGAAAAAGTGACGAAGAAAGTCATCAAGCAGGGTGTCTTCTTTGGCATATCGTTCGTGATCGCCAACTTGTTCCTTTCTTATATCATCGGAAAGGATGCGTTATGGAAGATCATCACCGATCCGATTGCCGATCATTGGGTCGGACTCCTCTCCATCACGATCTTCTCCATCATTTTCTATCTGGTCTTCGCCCGATTCCGGGAACAGGTCTGCCATTTCGTATGTCCTTTTGGGCGGTATCAGTCTGTCATGGTAGATGAGGATTCACTCAGTGTGGCGTACGATTTCAAGCGCGGTGAAATGCGCGCGAATCCGAAAGAGCGCTACGCCAATGCGACCGTTTCGTACGGCGCATGCATCGACTGCCACGAATGTGTGAGGGTTTGTCCGATGGGCATCGACATCCGGAATGGGATTCAGCTCGAATGCACGCATTGCACGGCCTGCATCGACGCGTGCGACTCGATCATGGACAAGATCGAAGAGCCGCGCGGACTCATCCGTTACGCCTCGCTCAACGGCATTAAAACCGGGAAGAAAACCTTCCTCACGCCGCGGATCATGGCGTACACAGGAGTGCTGACCGTCGTTTTCAGCTTATTCATCGTGCTTTTCTCGATGCGTTCTGAAACGCAGAGCATCATTTTGCGCACGCCAGGTGTGTTGTTTGGCCAGTTGGAAGGCTCGCGTTACAGCAATATGTATTCTGTGACCGTCTTGAACAAAACCTTCGAAACCATGCCGGTTCAGCTCAAGCTCATCACACCGAGTGAAGGCGAGATCCGCAGCATCGGTGAATTCACCATTCTCGAACCCCAAGCCATCAAAAAAGGACGATTCCTGCTTATTCTGCCTGAATCAGCACTTACTGGTCCATCAACCGAAGTCGAAATCGCCGTGATGTCGGGGGATGTGGAATTGGAAAGAATCAAATCGTCATTCATCGGACCCCAAACCAAATGAACGCAAACACCTCAGGAAATCTCTGGGCCTACGGCATCATCGTCGCCCTCATCGTCTTCATGTCGAGTACCGTTTTCACAGTGTGGTACACTTCGTCCACCAATGTGGATCTTGTGTATGACGACTATTATGAGCGCACGATCGGCTACGACACGCATATGGAGCGACGAGATCGTGGCCAGCAGGCCGAATACAAGCTTGATTGGTCTATCAACACCACAAAAGACACCTTATACATCGCGTTACCTGAGGGAACAGTGGCCGGAACGCTGCAACTGTACCGCACGAGCGATCAGAAACTCGACCGGATGTACGACCTACCGCTGAACGCGATTCCTATCGCGGATCTCATGCCGGGTCGTTGGATCATCCGCGCGGAATGGACCTTGAACGAAATTCCGGTTTATTCCGAAATCCCGATCTGGAGATGATCGATTCGTTTCTGATTTCCGGATTCATTGTCGGACTCTTCGGAAGCCTACACTGCATCGGAATGTGCGGTCCCATCGCCTTGGCGGTGCCCCGGTTTCCGCTCAGTTACAATCTGGGAAGAGTACTTACGTATTCCATCCTCGGGTTAGGCATGGGCTTGGCCGGAAGCGTGGTGCGGCTCACCGGGTTGCAGCAAGGCTTATCCATCGCCACAGGCGTAGTCGTGATTCTCGCCGCGATCTACACCTTGAACAAGCATCGGTTCGGCCGACGCATCCGAATGCCAAACATCACCAGATTCCTCTCCGAGAAAATGCGTCCGTTATGGCACGGTAAAACCCGTTTCCACATGCTCGCGATCGGAATGCTGAACGGCATCCTTCCCTGCGGCTTCGTGTATGTGGGATTGGCCGGAGCGTTGACCGTGGCTGATCCGCTGAAAAGCACCTTGTACATGACCCTTTTCGGACTCGGAACCATCCCCGCGATGCTGGCCATGACCGTGGCGGGAATGAAACTCAGCGCCAGCTTCCGCGGCAAATTGCACAAGGCCATGCCTTGGCTTGCGCTGCTTTTAGGGATTCTGATGGTGCTGAGAGGGATGGAATTGGGAATCCCGATGATCAGTCCGGTAATGAGCGGGGAAAGTTGCCATTAGGCGATAATCATCCCCCACCCTCGCGCTTCCATTCATCGATTTGCTCATTCGTGATGATAAAATGATGCACATATCGGATCTCATCCGCCGCTTCTCGTTTGATTGTGGGTGGATGTGTCACAGGAAATATGGGAACACGAAGGCCATGTTCAATTTTCATCAAAATCTCACTATTAATACTCCTGCGATTCGCCGCCGCTTGCTCTTTCAATTTCTTATGAAGATCGTCCGGAATTCCTTTGATGGTGATGTTCACTGGCATAATGGTTCCATAATGGTTGCGTTATGGTTTTAATATACAAAAAGGAATCCTCCGTATCTTTGAGGCTATGAAATCCAACATCAGAGTCCGTTTCGCGCCATCGCCAACCGGCATGCTTCACATCGGCGGTTTGCGCACAGCCCTGTTCAATTACCTGTTCGCAAAACATCACGGCGGCACCTTCATCCTCCGCATTGAAGACACCGACCAGAACCGCTATGTGGATACGGCTGAAAAAGACATCACCACCTCTTTGGAGTGGGCCGGACTGACCGTGGATGAGGGTCCGGTTCAAGGCGGACCTTGCGCACCATATCGCCAGAGCGAGCGTTCAGCCCTGTATCGCAAATACGCCGAGCAATTGGTGGAAGCGGGACATGCGTACTTCGCCTTCGACACCACCGACGAGATCGAGGCCATGCGCGAGCGCCTCATCAAGAGCGGAAATCCATCCCCGAAATACGACGCCATCACGCGTCAGAGCATGAAAAACAGCCTCACGCTACCTCAAGAAGAGGTCAAGCGCAGGTTGGAAGCGGGCGAAGAGCATGTGATCCGGCTGAAAGTGCCGCGCCGCGACACCATCAAATTCGATGACCTCATCCGCGGAACCGTTTCTTTCGATAGCGGGATGTTGGACGACCAGGTGCTGATGAAATCGGACGGACTTCCCACCTATCACCTCGCGAACGTGGTCGATGATCACACCATGGAAGTGTCGCACGTCATCCGCGGGGAAGAATGGCTGAGCTCGGCGCCGAAACACATCCTGCTGTATCAGTATTTCGGATGGACACCCCCAGTGATGGCGCATTTGCCGCTGATCATGAGTCCGGCGGGCGGAAAGTTGTCGAAACGGAACGCCGAAGAGCTCGGAATTCCGGTGAACGTGCGCGATTACGTGAAAGGCTTTTATGAGCCGGAAGCGCTTATCAATTTCCTTGCGTTTTTGGGATGGAACCCCGGCGACGACCGCGAAATGATGACCATGGACCAGCTCATTTCCGAGTTTTCGCTCGAGCGCGTGAGCAAAGCCGGCGCCGTGTTCAACATGAAAAAGCTGCTTTGGTATAACGAGCAGTATTTCCGGGCGCGTACGCCGGAGCAATTGTTATCCTCGCTCAAAGATTGGATCGTGAGGCATAAGGACGACTTGGATGACGCCTTCATCACAACATTCCTATCGCACACGGACGCTGAAAACGCGGCGGTGCTCGGCATCATGACCGACCGGGTGAGCGGTATCCACGAAATGGCGGACAACATCCAATATTTCTATGTGGCGCCGGGTGCGTTCAAGCCGGAAGACGTGGCCAAAGCCTGGAAGCCGGGATCGAGCGAGCTGGTAGCCGCATATGTTGAGCGCGTGGCGGGGATGGATCCGTTCGAAGCTCAGCCCCTGCACGATGCGCTGCATGCTCTTGCAACGGAAAAGGGTCTCGGATTGGGCAAGCTGATGCAACCTCTGCGCCTGGCTCTGACGGGGAAAACGTTCGGTCCGGATCTGTTCGAGTTTCTGGCGAGGATCGGGAAAGAGGAAAGTCTTGAGAGATTGAGCAAAGCGCTGAAAGAGCTCGTCGCGTAGCGATTAGCGTGGAATAGAGTTGTACTGTCCGCAAGTTAGACTTTCGATAGGAAAATCGCGGTGGTTTTGCTGGATTCAATGATTGACTAAGCCTAAAACGGCTCGCGGCGCACAGATTTCACAGAGAAATTACGTAACGAATTGGGCACCTACTTTAATCCGGACGGATGCCATCCGCCCTTCCTACTTTCTACTTCCTACTTGTCACTTCCGACCACCTCGGGCAACTGACAAGATGATCATTCACCAGGCCCGTGGCTTGCATGTGCGCGTACAAGATGGTGCTTCCGAGGAATTTGAATCCGCGCTTCTTGAGGTCATTGGCCAAGGCGTCTGATTCGGGGGATGTGGCCGGCACTTGGCTCATCGTTTCCCATCGATTGATGATGGGTTTGCCGCCGACAAAGCCCCATATGTAGTTCGAAAACGAGCCGAACTCACGCTGAATTTCCCCAAACCGCGCCGCATTGTTGATGGTAGCCAATATCTTGGCCCGATTGCGGATGATGCCCGCATCCAGCATCAAATCCTCGACCTTAGCGGCATCAAAAAGAGCCACAACCTCGGGATCGAACTCCGCAAACGCTCTCCTATACCCCCCGCGACGTTTTAAGATCGTGGCCCACGAGAGGCCGGCTTGGGCACTTTCGAGTACGAGGAATTCGAATTGCGTCCTGTCATCGTAAGCCGGCACGCCCCACTCGGTATCGTGATAGTCGATGTATTCTTGAAAGGAAAGGCACCAGGGGCAGCGCATGTTTGTGAAATTTTAAATGTTGAGTTTTAAATTGTGAATTCTCGAGATGAATTCGACGCTTCGAAGTACGATTCGAAACTCTGTGATCCTATACACGGTGCGATCGTTTCCACCTCCATCACCGTGGTGATGAATGCCAGCTTATCATAGGTGTTCCGATCGAGAAGTTTAAGAAGCGGAAGTGAGATTTTTACCAATCCCGTCGGCACGGTTTTCACAGTCTTCTTCGGAGCGATGATCGACTGGATGCGTTCCACCAACTGCCGACGCGTGAACGTTTCTGGACCTCCGGCTTCGATGATGGAATTTTGTCCGCCGATGCCTGATACCGCGATCTGTGCCACATCCTCCTCATGGATCGGATTCGTGAGATGATCCCCCTTCCCGAATTGGACAAGCAAGCCTTTGCGCGCCATCGGAATCATTTCATTGAAAGCACAGAACAAGGCGGGCGGTTTCACGATGTGATGGGTGATCTCCGCTTCCATCAGTCTTTTCTCGAACGCATGATGCGATGAGAAATAGGCCAAATCCGGATACCGCTCCGAATGTAATGCCGAGATGTAGACAAACTCGGAGCACCGATTCAACAGCGCTTCATCGAGGATTTTCACATTCAATAGATAATCGACATCATGGAAACTCGGCTTGCTTCGATCTGTCGGCGAAACGGGTTTTCCAAGGGCAGAAACGACCACTTCCCGACCCGCGCACAAGTATGCTGTATTCAGTTTACAGTTTTCGGTTATCAGTGACCGATCTCGAAAATGTACCACGAGATCACTGAAAACAGAGAACCGAAAACCGACAACAAGGATATCTTCACTGCACTGACCGGCATCATCGTTCTATTTCAGGTAGCACTCGCCGCCGGACTCCCATGGGGCGCCGCATCGATGGGCGGGAATTGTCTTATCGAAAGCCGGTCTTCTATTCTCTGGCATCAAGCCGTTTTCCGACTACGCCATCTGGTTCGTCGTCGCGTTCTGCCTCGTCTGAACCATCCTGAATACGATCACTCCGAGCAAGATCGAGCGAATTTGGGCACCGATGATCTTTGTTCAGCTCGTGACGAGTCTGATCGTGGCCCTTGCATGACTTTTGTTCATAAAGACTTCACAGTCGGTTCATAACATAGGGCATATCCTCTTTGAACCGAACACCATCATGGACACTTTTGAGCTGGAAACCGAACTCAGCGAAATCCTGGCCGACATCATCAACAGCGAAGAGCTCATCAACGAACTCACTGCGGCTGTCCACCCCGACTACCGCTTAAGCGCCAAGAATCTGATCCGCTATCTGATCCTTCGCAGCACGGATCTTCGCAAATACCAAGGCACACTTTCCGACCTGGGGCTATCCTCGCTTCGCACGGCGGAGGGCTATGTGTTCAGCAATCTGTTCAACGTAGTGCGCAATCTGAGTCTGATCCGAGGTAACCCGTTCACGCTCGAACCTGCCGTTGAAATCATCGGATATACGCGCAGTATCAATCTTCTGCGCGCCCACACCTCCACCCTGTTCCAGACATCCGATGGCGATCCGCGCACGCGCATCATGGTCACTTTACCCGCCGAAGCGGCCGACGACCCCAGCATCATCCACGAGCTCGCCCGTCATGGCATGGACATCGCTCGAATCAATCTGAGTCATGGCACGCAGGATGATTGGGGCGCCATGGTCGAGCACATCCGCGACTTCGAGCGGCACACCGAAATGAAGATTCCGATATACATGGACCTTTCCGGACCCAAGCTTCGCACCTCCACCATCGTTTACCATGATGATTTCGGAAAGGTGAAAAACAGCCTTCCGGTTCAAATCGGCGACCGGATTTTCCTGCGCAAAGCCTCATCAAGCATCCAGCTCCTCAAAACAGAGCGGGTGATACCGGTCGATCTCGACTCAGTGGTAGATGACGCCCATATCGACGACCTTGTTCTCTTCGATGACGGAATGGTGAAGGCGCGCATCATCGACCGGCAGGCGGATCAACTCGAACTTGAGGTGCTCGAGTGCTACAAACCCAAGATCGGCTCTCACAAAGGCATCAACCTGCCCGGCACTCGGCTGAATATGCCATCCCTCACCGACAAAGACATCACCGATCTGCCCTTCGTTTGCCGACATGCCGATCTTATGGGGTATTCGTTCGTTCGAAACGCGGCCGACGTCCGCTTTCTGCACGATCAGTTGGAACGTCACAATGCCGATCGACTCGGTGTCGTCTATAAGATCGAGAACCAGGAAGCGTTCGATAACCTTCCCGACATCCTGATCGCGGGTATGGAACGGAGTCGGGTTGGCGTGATGGTGGCCCGGGGCGACCTCGCCGTCGAGATCGGATTCGAGCGAATCTCCGAAGTTCAGAATGAAATCTTGTGGTTGTGCGAAGCCGCCCACATCCCCGTGATCTGGGCCACGCAAGTGCTCGATAACCTTGCAAAAACGGGCATCCCCACCCGCGCGGAAATCAGCGATGCCGCGCTGTCTGCACAAGCGGAATGCGTGATGCTCAACAAAGGTCCGAACATCACAGCCGCCGTGCAATTATTGCGGAATATCCTAGCGCGCATGGAAGGTCACGCCACCAAACGCAAAAGCGAACTCCGCGCCCTGAATGTGGCGAGGATGAGTTTGGAAAGATTGAGGTAGAGTGAATATTGAAATTCATCCGCATCCGACAACCGACCACCCTCTTACTAATTGTTTTTACTGCATTTAATTCGTAATTTTCAAGTCGCTGATCAATCAATGAATCATCTACTCATGAACCCTCTTATTTTAAATAGACTCGATTATACCCGTATCAAAAAGAGCGTCAACGACGCCAGGCAATCCAGATCCATCAATCAAACAGAAGCGGATAAACTGATGAGTGAGCTCGAATCCGCGCGAATTGTGGAGCCCGAAGACATGCCCCCGAACGTGGTGACGATGAACACCATCGTGAAACTCAGTTTCCTGAATAACAATAAACAGGTTCAGTTTCAGATTGTGTATCCGGAACAGGCCAATTACACGCAGAACAAGATTTCCATTTTTTCACCGATCGCCACAGCCTTGATCGGTTACTCTGTCGGTGATGAGATCCAGTGGATCGTTCCGGCCGGCATCACGAACATCCGCATCGACGATATCATCTATCAGCCCGAAGCGGCGGGCGATTATACGATCTGAGTAGGAAGTTCTACCCATGCCCACCAAAGGTCAACTCATCACCATCCCCACCACCGGCGATTCGTACGAGTTTCTCGAAACCGCGACAGACTCGAACGGAGAACGTGTTTCGATGAAAGCGACGATCCGAAGCCGGGGTCCGTTGGTGCCAAGGCATTTCCATGTGCTTCAGGATGAGAGCTTCGAGGTGGTTTCGGGTCGGCTGACGGTCTTGGTGGATGGTCAGACCAAGATCCTAGCCGCAGGCGAATCCATCACCCTTCCGAAAACCATCCCGCATAATCATTACAATGATGAGGCTGAGCCGGTGACCTACATCCACTCCGTCACGCCCGCGCTGGATTTCGAATATCTCATCGAAAACCTGGCCGGACTCGCCGCCGACGGCAAGGGCAAAAATGGGAAATATGGCTTGATTCAGGAATTGGTGACGCTTCGATATCTCGACAGCAAAGCTTATCTGGCCGACATCCCGGTCGGAATCCAGAATCTGATGATGATGACCGTCGCGCCGATCGCGAGATGGTTCGGGTATCGGGCGGTGTATGAGAAGTATTCGGGGATGGAGAAGTGAGGCCGATCTTTTTCCCTTCCCAATTCGAGTTCCGCGCCTGCCCAGAGCTTGCCTGCCGAAGGTAGGCGTAATGATGGGTTGAATGTTGGAAAGTTTTGGAAAAATACCAATCATTGGTACATTTTATTCATGGCAAAAAACACATCCATATTACTAGGCGACCATTTCGATTCTTTCATCCAAGAACAAGTACAATCAGGTCGTTTTTCCTCTGCTAGCGAAGTCGTTCGATCTGCATTGAGGCTTTTTGAACTTGAAGAACGCAAACGAATCGAGCTAATTCAGGAGCTCGAAATTGGAGAGAAGTCTGGATTTATAGGTAAGGTTGATGCGGAGACCTTATTGAAAAATATTCACAAAAAGCATCTCCCCCGTGACGTATAACCTCAGCGCTATAGCCACTGAGGACATTGAGGCGATCTGGCTTCACACATACAAATACTGGTCATCAGAGCAAGCCGATCGTTACGTCCAAGTGATCGTCGAAGAGTTTGAATTCTTGTGTTCGCACCCTTTTTCGGGCAAGGATATAAGCGATGTTAGAGAGGGTTACCGAAGCTCGAAAGTCAAATCTCATCTCATTTTCTACAAGGTGGATCACGGTGTGATAGACATCATTCGGGTACTTCATCAACGAATGGATACGGAACGACGGATCGAAGAATAGAGCTACACATTCGATTGGCCCCTTCATCGCTTCATCATCTAAAATAACTTTCATTTGCGCAACCAAATCATTGCGCTTATATTTGCAACCAAATCATTGCATATTACATCATGGAAACCCGCCGAGACGTATTTCAAGCCATCGCCGATCCCACACGCCGGGCCATCATCCTGTTGCTGACGGTCGGGGCGATGACCCCATCCGCCATTGCCCAGCATTTCGACAGCAGTCGGCAAGCCGTGTCGAAGCACTTGCAAGTGCTCACGGAGTGCGAGATTGTCCGGCAAGACCTTCAAGGCCGGGAAATCCATTACCACCTCAACGCCGAAAAAATGGCTGATATCGAACGTTGGCTTACGCAATTCAAAACCCTGATGGCGACGCGCTTCACACAGCTCGACAGCGTTCTCAACACCATAAAAAACAGAAAACCATGAATCCTGTATTCATTTTCGACTTCGATGTTGACAAATCGACCCAAACCATCCGCATCGAGCGGTCATTCAACGCACCGACCGATCAGGTGTGGTCGGCTTGGACCGAAGCCGACATCCTCGACCAATGGTGGGGACCTAACCCCTGGGTGGCGAGAACCAAATCGATGGATTTCCGCGAGGGAGGACATTGGCTGTATGCGATGGTGAGTCCGGATGGCCAGGAACACTGGAGCAAGGTCGAGTACCTCACCATCCTTCCGAAAACGAGTTTTTCCGCGATCGACGGATTCTGTGATGCGGATGGAAACATGATTGCCGACATGCCCCGGAACCATTGGGAGAACACCTTCCACGACAAGGGGGACCATACGGTCGTGAGCATGGTGCTATCGTTTGAGACGCTCACCGATCTTGAGAAAATCATCGAAATGGGCTTCAAAGAAGGCATCACCGCCGGAATGGAGAACCTGGACGAGTACATTAGCGTGCAATTCGCGCTTCGCAAGAAGTACAAGCCCGACAATCGCGCACGCGTCTCGTTTTATCTGAACTTCCCGGGCAACACCGAAGAGGTCTTCCTTTTTTACAGGAAGGTGTTCCGTACCGAATTCGTGGATGGAATCACGCGGTTAGGTGATGTGCCGCATGATCATGAACATCCGCCGATGGACGACCACATCAAAAACATGGTGCTTCATGTGGAGCTTCCGTTGCTCGGCGGACACGTCCTGATGGGGACCGATGCCCCCAAGGAATTCGGATTCACCCTCACCTCCGGAAACAATATGCACATCAACCTGGAGCCGGAATCGCGCGAAGAGGCTGATCGCCTGTTCAATGAGTTATCGGAAGGTGGCAAGATCGACATGCCCATGCAGGATATGTTCTTCGGGGCTTATTATGGAGCATTCCAGGATCGGTATGGCATCAATTGGATGGTGACGCACCAGAATGCGTGATGCTGGATGCTGAATGCTGGATGAATACCGACAACTGAAAACATGATACACTACCACGCAACCCTCCTCGAGCCCGACAAATCCATTTGCGACGTCTTACTTCGCGAAATACCGAGGATCTTGCCACATGCCGAGGGAAAAATCTGGCATGCGCATCCGGTTTGGTTCTTGGATGGAAATCCGATTGTGGGATACAGCAAGCTGAAGGGCTGCATCCGATTGCTGTTTTGGAGTGGACGGTCGTTCGACGAGCCCGGACTCTCGAACGAAGGCAGTTTCCAAGCCGCGGAAAAGAGATACATGTCGGTTGATGAGATTGATTTGGTCGACTTGCATCGCTGGTTGGCGAAATCGGCCGAGATCCAGTGGGATTATAAGAATATCGTGAAGAGGAAGGGGAAGTTGGAGAGGTTGATGTGAGAGATTGGTGATTGGTAGAGTGATGCCGTCCGCAAGCATCACTTTTGTTAGGAAAATCGCCCCTGGCTGGTCGCAATCGATGATTGACTACGAATAAAACGCTTCATCAAGCACAGATTCCACAGATTTTTTTAGGAATGATTTTCGCGTTTTCGGGCTTGCGCGGGCCAATCAAGAGTTAAATTTGGCGACCGATGCCTCTTGCCTCTCGCCTCTCGCCTCTTGCCTCTTGCCTCTTGCATCTTTCATCCCGCATCCCGCATCTCCCTTCTCACATCATCCCATGCCTGAAATCAAGACCAAGCAAACCGACGCGGATGTCCTCGCTTTCATCCAGGAGTTCGCAGATACCGAGCAAAAGCGCACTGACAGCATCGAGCTTCTGAATCTGATGCGCGAGTTCACCGGGTTCGAGCCCAAGATGTGGGGACCGACCATGATCGGTTTCGGCCAGTATCATTACAAGTCCGACCGAAGCAGCCAGCAAGGCGATTGGCCACTTGTAGGTTTTTCGCCGCGCAAAGCGGCTATTTCGCTGTATGTGTACACCGGACATCCAGACCATGAACCTCTTCTCGCGAATCTCGGAAAGTTCAAGATGGGCAAGGCCTGTATCTACATCAAGAAACTGTCGGATATCGATCAGAACGAGCTGAAAAAGATCATGCGTGCCAGCATCGATTTCCTGCAAGCCAAATACGGGACCCAGCCATGAGTCGGAAACGGCACGAAGCTCTTCCGCGACGGGCGGCCCGAACTTCCTCTCGAGCTCGTGTCAGTGAAGTCATTCGAGAAGGGATTGGTGCAGGTGCACTGTAGAAGACTGTAATTGGTAATTGGTAGCTCAGCACCACGTCTTTACCAATTACCTACTACAAACTACCAATTACTGTCCTACGCCGCCTCCGGATTCTTCCCGAAGATCTTGAGCACTCCATACAGGATCACGATTCCGACCACCATCCCGACTACCGGGTTGATGAGTTCGAACGCGGCGGGGATTTCGCCCACAATGAGTGCCACAAAGGCCACCACCAAGGCATACGGCAATTGGGTTCGAACATGATCGATCAGATCACAAGCCGACGACATCGCGCTGAGTACCGTAGTGTCGGAAATCGGTGAACAGTGGTCGCCAAAGACCGCGCCACCCATCACCGAACTCACGCATCCGAGCAGGATGTTATAATGCTCGCCACCGGCGAAGCCGACTCCCGCCCCCATAGACACCGCCATCGGAATCACGACTGGGAAAAGAATGGCCATGGTTCCCCAAGAGGTCCCGGTGGAAAAGGCGGTCGCCGAAGCGATGATGAACACCAAGCCCGGCAATAGGGCAAGCGGAAACGAATCGCTCAGCATGCTGGACAGAAAGGTGCCCGTGCCCACGCCAACGGTGATCTCGCCCAAGCCCCAGGCCATCACCAAGATCAGGATGGCCATCAGCATCGACTGCATCCCTCCCACCAACGATTCCACCGCTTCTTGCAGGGTCAGGATTCTTTGTGAAACCACCATTAAGATGGCGACCACGCATCCCAAGAATGAGGCCCACATCAACGCTTTGAAAGGATCGGCGTTTCCGATGACACTCATCAGGCCGGTGGTTCCCGCGTCGCGGTTCTGCATGCCGGTGATAGTGAGCCCGATCAGAGCGACGGCAACCACCACGGCCACTGGTATCAAGGCATTGTACCAGCGCTGGGGTTTGTGTTCGTCAGGCTGAAGCGAGGCCATGTTCGTGTCTGCGGCCGGCATCGACCCGGGGCGAAGCACGCCGCCGCCTGTGAATGCGCGACGCTCGGCCTCGTACATCGGACCGAAATCGCGTTTCATGATGACGATGAGGAACACCATCGCCAGGGCCAGAACCGGATAGAACAGGTAAGGCAGAGAATGCAGGAAGATGGTGAACGCGTTGTCTGCGCCGGCCTGAAGCTGCGCCGCAAGAACGGGATCCGCGGTCTGGCTGGCCAAGGTGCCCAGCGCACTTTGGATCTGAGTGATTTCGAAGCCGATCCATGTGGTGATGACGGCCAGAACAGCGACCGGCGCCGCGGTCGAATCCACGATATAAGCCAGTTTTTCTCGCGAAATGAGGAGGCGGTCGGTCATCGGACGCAGCGAGTTGCCACGGATGAGCGTGTTCGCATAATCATCGAAAAAGATGACGAAGGCAGACAGTGTGGTGAACAATTGTCCTTGTGCGCGGTTCTTGGCCAAGCCGCCAAGCACATTCACGACGCCTTTGGTTCCACCTCCGCGCGACATCACACCCACCATCCCGCCGAGAAGAAGACTGAAAATGATGATTGACATGTGCTCCGGGTTCGACGACACCTTCACGATGGTTTCGAGGGAGAACGCCGTGCCTGCGAAAGGATTCCATTGTGTGATGAAGATGGCGCCGATCCAGATCCCGGCAAACAGCGAGATGATCACTTCACGTGTTATCAAAGCCAGCGCGATGGCCACCAAAGGCGGGATGATGCTGATCCAGGTTCCGAATCCTGAATAGGTTTCCGTTGGATTTTCGGAGAAAGAGAAAACTCCGAACCAGCCGGAAACAATGAGGATGACGACGGATAAGCCGAACGTAAGGCCGAGCTTTTTCACAGGCGCAATCGATTAGAGTGAACTGATATGACTGCGCCGAATATAGAGGAAAATTTCGGCTTAGCGGACTTTGCCGAAATAATAGCGTACGCCGAAGCCTCCGTTCGCGTCGAAATCGGTACCCGGATACAGGTTCAGAACCGGCACGATTTCAAAGAAGAATTCGAATGGGTCGTTGGGCAGCATGTACGCGATTCCCAGAGGAATCCGCAATCCAAGATCTACCTGGTCGCCAAAGCCTATGCGGCCTCCGAGTCCGTAATACAACGGTAGTTTGCCCGCTTCCACGCTGATCAGGTCGAATCGATGGATCAGATAATCGCTATGCAGATGGAAGCGGTCGTTGCGGCCGATGCTCCATGCGATCGCCATATCGAAGGCCCGGTCGTTGCTATTCCACAGTTTGGCGGAGATGCCGGTAGGTTCACCGAGGATGATTCCGGCGCCGAAGTCACCCGATTTGCCTTGCGCATTGGCGAAGAGTGGAAAAAGAATAATGGTTGCAATCCAAAGTGCGGAACGAAACGTCATGATAGATGTGATGTTGAATGTTGAATGTTGAACAACTCTAAGATAACGCCTTCTTGAACCTGATATTTTTATTGAGTTCCCAACGTACCTTCATCGTTGAGTCTCTTCCTACTTCCTACTTCCTACTTCCTACTTCCTACTTCTTCTACTGAAAACCGATCACTGAAAACCATGAGTTATTACAACCCTTCCGACCTCGCCAAATTCGGTTCCATCGCCGAATTCGAACCCAATCTCGCCAAGAAATTCTTCGCCTGGTACGGCGATGTCTTCGCTGAAGGCGCCCTGACAGAGCGAGAGAAATCGCTGATCGCCTTGGCTGTGGCTCATACGGTTCAATGTCCGTACTGCATCGACGCCTACACCACCGATTCTTTCGAAAAGGGTGCGAACGAGGCCATGATGATGGAAGCGGTGCATGTGGCGGCGGCCATTCGAGGCGGTGCATCTTTGGTTCACGGCGTTCAGATGATGAATAAGGCCAAGAAATTGAGTATGTGATCGGATGAAGAGTCTTCACGCCACCGGACACCGACTTTCCGACGAATCCACCCAATTGCGGATTCTGAACGAGCTTGCGCATCCCTCATTCCAGGAAAAACTCGCTATTAGCGGACTTCATCCTCTCAAAGCCACTGGAATCGACATTTTCCAGGTAAACGTGGGCTATATGTGCAATCAGACCTGCAAGCATTGCCATGTGGATGCGGGTCCCGATCGCAAAGAAATCATGACGCGCGAAACGATGCAGACCTGCCTTGATGCCCTGGCCGCATCCGACATCCACACGGTGGACCTTACCGGCGGCGCGCCCGAAATGAACCCGAATTTCCGATGGTTCGTGGAGGAGATCGTGAAACAGGGTCGCCACGTGATGGTTCGTTGCAATCTCACCATCCTCACCGTGAATGCGAATTACCGCGAATTGCCTCAGTTTTATGCCGATCATGGCGTGGAAGTGGTTTCATCACTGCCCTATTACCAAGCCGCGCAGACCGACCGCCAGCGCGGCGACGGCGTGTTCGACGCATCGATCGAAGCCTTGAACATGCTCAATGCCGTGGGCTACGGAAAACCGGGCTCCGGCTTGCGCCTGAATCTGGTCTATAACCCGTTCGGCGCGTTCCTGCCCGCCTCCCAGGAACGGCTCGAAGCCGATTTCAAGAAAGCGCTGTTCGCCAAGCACGGCATCGAATTCAATTCTCTCTTCGTGATCACGAACATGCCCATCAGCCGGTATCTCGATTTCCTAATCGTCACCGAGAATCTCGAAGACTACATGACCAAGCTCGTGAATGCGTTCAATCCCGCCGCGGCGATGGGCGTGATGTGCCGGAATACGATCTCCATCGGTTGGGATGGCTATCTGTATGACTGCGATTTCAATCAGATGTTGGGGATGAATCTCGAGACAGGCGCTCCTCAGCATGTGAGGGATTTCGATGTGGCCGCGCTCAGCGCCCGCGAGATCCGTTTCAATCAGCATTGCTACGGCTGCACCGCAGGAAGCGGAAGCAGTTGCGGAGGCGCTGTGGTGTGAACGAGTGCGCGATCCTCATCTTCGCCCGCACTCCCGAGCGCGGACACGTGAAAACCCGGCTCGCCGCATCCCTCGGAGACGACATCACTTACCGCACTTACTTAAAGTTGCTTGCACATACAAGAGAAAGTGCGTCGCGAAGCGGATTCCCGGTGAGAGTGTGGATCGCGGGTGATGTGCCGCAAGAGGATTTGTGGTCGAACGCCGGTTTCCGAAGATTTTCGCAGGTTCCGGGCGATCTGGGAGAGCGGATGGCGGCCGCTTTCGCGGATGCGTTCAAAGACGGCATCCGGAAAGTGGTCATTATCGGGACGGACTGCCCCGGCCTCACCTCCTCCCATCTGCACGAGGCGTTTCGAGCCTTGGATACGCACGAGGCGGTGGTGGGTCCGGCCGAAGACGGCGGATACACCCTGCTAGGGCTCACAAGTCCGGTGCGAGCCATCTTCCAGAACAAAACCTGGAGCTCTGAAACCGTGCTACACGACACTCTGGCCGATTTCAAATCGCTTGGGATGAGCGTCGCCCGATTGGAAACCTTGCGCGACCTCGACACCATCGACGATTACCACGCCCTGATCGAGGATCATCCATGGTTGCTGGACTGAGCGTCATCATTCCCACGTTGAACGAAGCGGAGATCATCGCCGAGCGCGTTGCGTTTTTCCTGTCGCATGGCGCGGATGAAGTCATCGTGGCGGATGGGGGAAGCACCGACGACACCTCCCGCCTCGCTGAAGACGCCGGAGCCGTGGTGATCGACGCCCCGCGCGGACGCGCCAACCAGATGAACGCCGGCGCCGAAGTAGCCACACGCATGGTGCTTTACTTCGTGCATGCCGACACGCTGCCACCGCCCACATTCCGAGACGACATCCATGCCGCGATCCATTTCGGTGCGGATGGGGGCTGTTACCGGCTCGCCTTCGACCATCCACACTGGCTTTTGAAAAGTTATGCGTGGTTCACCCGCTTCGATGTAGACTGGTTCCGCTTCGGCGATCAAACCTTGTTCATCACCGCCGAGGCGTTCTCCGACATCGGCGGCTTCCGCACCGACCGAACCGTCATGGAAGATCAGGAGATCGTGATCCGCATGAAAAAAACCCATCGGTTCGAGCTGATGCGCGGGGTGGCGGTCACCTCCGCCCGCAGATATCTTCAGCACGGGATTGTGCGGCTTCAGGCCGTTTTCAGTGCGATCTGGCTGATGTATCAATTCGGGGCGAGTGATGCCCGATTGGTCGCTTTTTACCGGAAACGGCTCGGATAAGCCCTATATTCAGATTGCATCTAAATGCATTGGAAGATATTTTCGCTTTCCTATCCATTCAGAACCTTTTTTCAACGTCTCCATCATGGCATATGTCGTAACTGAAGCCTGTGTGAACTGCAAATACACGAACTGCGCAGCGGTTTGTCCTGTCGATGCATTCCGCGAAGGTCCCAACTTTTTGGTTATCAACCCGGACGAGTGCATCGATTGCGATGCGTGCCGTTCCGAGTGTCCGGTCGAAGCCATTTATCCGGATGATGAAGTTCCGGCCGATCAAGAGCATTACATCGAATGGAACGCGCGCTTGGCTGAGAAATGGGATGACCATGTGATCAACGAGTCCAAAGACGCCTTGCCTGATGCCGATGCTTGGGCGACGAAATCCAAAACTGTAGACGATATCGTTCAGGATTGGTAATACCGCTCACGAAACCGTTGGTGATGGGTGTGCTGAACTGCACACCCGATTCTTTTTCCGATGGCGGGATGTATGTCGATGCGGATGCCGCCATGGAGCGCATCCGACGGATGCAGGCCGAGGGCGCATCCATCATCGATATCGGTGGCGAATCCACCCGGCCAGGCTCCGACCCCGTCAGCGAAATCGAGGAAGCGCGACGTGTGCTGCCCGTGATCGAGCGGGCTCTCGCGGCCTTTCCGAATCTTCTGTTCTCGATCGATACCACGAAATACGCCATCGCCGAAGAAGCCCTCCACAGCGGCGTCCATATCCTCAACGACGTCTCGGGCCTGCGTAAGGAACCGCGTTTCGTTGAGCTCTGCGCCCGATACCAACGCCCGCTGGTGGTGATGCACTCCATCGGCGACCCGAAAACCATGCAATCCGCGCCGCATTACGACGATGTGGTTGGCGAGGTCTTCGGTTTCCTGGAATCGGCGGCGGCACGGGCCGAAAGCGCCGGAGTTCCGCAAGTGATTATGGATCCGGGCTTCGGATTCGGAAAAACCCTGGAGCAGAATCTGGCTCTGCTTAGGAATCTGGACCTGCTCACTTCCGGTCCGCGTCCCGTCTTGGTTGGCGCATCGCGCAAATCGATGATCGGCGCGATCTTGAATCAGCGCCCCGTGAACGGCCGCCTCGCCGGAACGCTCGCCGCGCATTACCATGCCCTCGTCAAAGGCGCGAAAATCCTTCGCGTGCATGATGTTCAAGAGGCAAGTGACTGCATTTTGGTTTATACTGCGCTTTCATGAAATTCTTCCCCATCGGCATCCTTGATTTCGGACTCCTCGACCTGATCGAAGTCTCGATTATTGCGCTGTCACTGGTCTATGTGTACCGGTGGATACGGGGTTCGTTCGCGGTTCCGGTCTTCATCGGACTGGTCATCATCTTCCTGGTGAACGCCGGTGTGAGCGTTCTCGGGTTTTCAACCATTCAGTTTATCGTCAGAAGCATCACGAATGTCGGCATCCTGGCATTACTCATCATTTTCCAGCCTGAAATCCGCAAACTATTGTACAGCATCGGACAAAACACCAGCCTCGACCGCTTTTTCCAACGCCGTGAGTCCGATTCCGTGATCGATGAAGTGATCGATGCGGTGAAGCAGCTTTCCAGGCAGAAAATCGGAGCGCTCATCGTGTTCGCGAAATCGGCGACCTTGCACGATCTGGTGAATGTGGGCGTAAAGATCGATGCGCGCGTGAACAGCAAACTGCTTCAGACCATTTTCAGCAAAGACACACCGTTGCATGATGGTGCCATCATCATCAGGAACGACAGGATCATGTCGGTGAGCGCATATCTGCCGATATCCGAGAATCCGAACATTTCCAGCACCATGGGCACGCGTCACCGTGCGGCATTGGGCGTGAGCGAGAGCAACAATGTGTTTGTGATCGTGGTTTCGGAAGAGAACGGACGGATTTCAAGCGCGCAGAACGGGATCCTCACCAGTGGACTCACCATCCAAAAGCTGCGTTCCGAAATGGAAGCGCAACTTGGAGAGCAAGTCACCGAAACCGACGAACTCCGGTTCACCAAAGCGGACGCCTGAGATGACTTCGGCGGCGGTGCTGTTGCCCGGACCGTTTCCGGATCTGCACGATCTGGCCACGTGGATGAACAGCGATGTCGTTTATTTCGACGATACGGTGCCGTATTCGCGCAAATCCAGGCTTCGCAGAGGCCGCATCCGAACCAGTCAGGGAATGGAATGGGTGCATCTGGACGACAAGCTCATGAAAACCCTGCATTACGCGTATGCGAACAGCGCGTATTTCGATTTTTACGCGCCGGAAGTGGAGGCGCGGATTTTCGGTCCGGCCGACGACTGGCTGCGTTGGTTGTTCACTGTGTTGGAAATCCCTTATCAGCCGCTTTGGGTTTCCGATACCGGATTTCCGGCTCCCCAGGATTTTTCCACCATCTATCATGAGCCCGGAAGCCGGAATTACCAGCACATCAAGCCATGGATGCGTGAAGTTCCGTTCATCCATCCCGACTATGACCATCATTTGGGTGGATTTCTGCCCGGCGCCTGCGCATTGGACCTTTTATTTGAATGCGGACCTGAAAGCGTGAGGGTTTTGGACACCCTCCGTTTGTAACTTGCGACATGGTACAGACCGACCTCCTCACCCGACGCTTGTATGCCAATGACGCGTCGATGTACGAAGAACTTCCTCAGGCCGTAGCGTTTCCGAAAACGGAAGCCGACATCATCGATATCGTGGTTCATGCGGCGAAAAACGGGATTCCGATCACGGCGCGGGCCGCGGGCACGAGCCTGGCAGGACAAACCACCGGAGGCGGAATCGTGATGGATACGGGTCGGCACATGGTTCGAATCTTGGCTTTGGATCCGGAATCACAGATGGCGACGGTGCAGCCAGGAGTGATTCGCGACACGCTGAACCGCGCGGCCGCACCTCACAAATTGCAATTCGGTCCCGATACCTCCACCACTTCGCGATGCATGATCGGCGGGATGATCGGCAACAATTCGGCCGGTTCCTTTTCGCTTAAACATCGAACCACGCGAGAGCACACCACACGGATCCGGGCAGTGCTAAGCGACGGAAGCGTAGTGGAATTCGGTCCGCTGACGGCCGATGAATTGGCCAAAAAAACCAAACTGGCCACCTTCGAAGGCAGCATCTACCGCCAGATGCTTGCGCTGTTGGAAGAGCACGCCGGGCTGATCCGCGACCGTTCCCCCCACCCCGACATCATCCGACGCAACACAGGATACGCTCTGGACCGGCTCTTGGAAATGGAGCCCTTCACTGCGGGCGGACGTCCGTTCAATTTCGCCGAAATCTTATGCGGTAGCGAAGGCACCTTGGCCATGACCGTGGAAGCCGATGTGCGCTTGGTGGATCTTCCCAAACACAGCGTGCTGGTGATTCCGCATTTCACAAGCCTCGACGCCGCGATGGAAGCCACCGTTCATGCTGTGAAACAGGGTCCAAGTGCGGTTGAACTGGTCGATAAGATTGTTCTCGACGCCACGAAGAACAACACCGAACAGAACCGGAACCGATTCTTCCTTTCCGGCGATCCGGAAGCCATTCTGGCGATCCAATTCGAAGGCGACGATCTGGACGAGATTTTCGCCGCCGCCGCATCATGCCAATCTCTGATGCTGGAAACCTGCGGCGCTTATGCCGCGCCGATCTTGACCGACATCGGCGAAAAAAGCCGCGTTTGGGAGCTTCGCAAAGCCGGACTCGGACTTCTGATGGGAGTCTGGGCCGAAACCAAGACGCCGGAGTTCATGGAAGACACAGCGGTGCGCGTCGAGGATCTCCCCGCGTACATCCGCGACATCGAAGCCATGTGCGCGCGTTATGGCGTGCGCTGCGTGTATTACGCGCACGCCTCGGTGGGCGAGCTGCATTTGCGTCCGGAGTTGAATCTCACCATTCCGGAAGGCATGGACATGATGAAAGCGATGGCGCTGGACGTCGCCGATCTCATCAAGAAATACCGCGGCTCGCTTTCCGGCGAGCACGGCGACGGACGCGTTCGCGCGCCCTATCTCGAGCGCGTTCTTGGACGCGAGATGATCAACCTGTTCGAGCGGGTGAAACAGATCTGGGATCCCAAAGCCATTTTCAATCCTGGAAAAATCGTGCATCCGAAACCGATGGATGCGGATCTGCGATTTTACCCGGGCGATAAAGCCCCGCACATCGACTCCCAGTTCGAATGGCGCGATGAGTCCGGCGGTTTCATCGAAGTGTTGAACCGATGCAACGGCGCCGGAGTGTGCCGGAAACTTGCCGATAGTGGTGGGACGATGTGTCCCTCTTACATGGCCACCGGAGACGAAAAAGACTCGACCCGTGGCCGGGCGAATCTGTTCCGGCAGCTGTTCCGCGGAACGGGACCTGATGCCTTCGCCTCCGAAGATCTCAAAGAAGGATTGAGTCTGTGCCTGAGTTGCAAAGCGTGCAAGACGGAATGTCCGGCGAACGTGGACATGGCGCGGATGAAAGCCGAATTCCTGCAGGGATGGCATGAGCGCAACGGAAGCACCTTGGGAGAGCAGTTTTTCGCGTTTCCGGAGCGGTTGTATCCGTTGGCGGCGCTCTTTCCGAAATTGGTGAATCTGGTGAATGGGTCGAACCCCGCGAAAGAAGTTTATAAGACGGTGTTCGGAATCACCTCGGAGCGTGGCTTACCCCGCTTCGCCACCCAAACCCTGGCGGCTTGGGACAGGCAGCGGCAGGTCGCGAATCCGGATGGCGAGATGGTGGTGATTCTGAACGATCTGTTCATGAACTATCATGAGCCGGAGATCGGCATCGCGATGGTGCGGGTTCTCGAAGCCATGGGGTACAGGGTGGTGATCACCGCACCGCACCAGAGCGGGCGCACCTATCTGTCGAAAGGGTTTCTGAAGGATGCGAAACGGGTGGCTCGGCGTACCGTGGCGGAGTTGAGGAGTTACGCGTTGAAAGGTGTACCGGTGATCGGGCAGGAGCCCTCTGAAATCCTCACCTTGCGTGATGAGTTCCTGGATCTGGTACCTGACTCGGAATTGGAGGATGCGAAACGATTGGCGCAGGTCTCTTATCTGTTTGAAGAGTTTGTCAACGAAAACGCGCATAAGACGGATGGCATCTTCGACGCGTCGGAACGTGCCGTCGCTGTTCACGGACATTGCCATGCGAAGGCGTTGGTAGGCACTCAGCCCGTGCTCGACGCCTTGTCGATCGCCGGTTATCTCCCGATGGATCTGAAAACCGGGTGTTGCGGCATGGCCGGAAGTTTCGGCTACGAAGAGCATCATTACGACATTTCCATGCGGATCGGAGAAACCTCCCTGTTCCCGGCCGTCCGCAAACTCAGTGAAGACACTGCGATCTGCGCGCACGGATTTTCGTGCCGGCATCAACTGTCAGACGGATTGGGCCGGAAAGGCGAACACACCGCGATTCTTCTTGAGAAGGCCTTGAAACCCGCATGACACGCATCCTTCCAGCCACAAAAGAAGACATTCCCGAACTCATCGGCATCATCGGTGCGGTGTTTGGAGAATATGGATGGATTTTCCAGCCCGATGAAGAGCTTCCGGATTTCGCGGAGTTCGAGAAATGGTATGTCGGCACCGAGCATCGCCTGTTCACCGTGTGGGATGAAGGGCAAAGAGTGGGCTGCATCGCCGTGAAAGTGGGAGCCGAGGGTCCGTATCTGAGCCGTGTCTATCTCAAGAAAGAGATGCGGGGGAAGGGAATCGGACGAATGATGACCGAATTCGCGTTTGAAGAAGCCCGACGCCGCGGATTCACCCGCATCCACTTATGGACCGACACCCGGCTTCTCACTGCCCACAAGATGTATGAGGCCACCGGATTCACGCGAATGCCGGTGATCCGCGCCTTGCACGAAGTGAATTTCAGTTTTGAATACCGTTACGATAGGAACTTATAGATCATGGTCATCATCATAGGTGCGGGTCCGGTGGGACTCGCCTGCGGCATCGCGCTTCAAAAGAGGAACATCCCGTTTCAGATCATCGAGAAAGGATGTCTGGTGAATTCGCTGTTCCACTACCCGACGAACATGACCTTCTTCTCGACGTCCGACAGGCTAGAAATCGGTGGCGTTCCGTTCATATCGCACGGTGTGAAACCCACCCGGCGCGAAGCCTTGGAATATTACCGCCGTGTGAGCGAGAGTTTTTCCCTTCCCGTGCGTCTGTATGAAACCGTGACCGGCTTAACCGGTGAGGCGGGCTCTTATGTGGTGACCACAGACAAAAGCCGCTACGAAGCCGAGCGGGTGATCATCTCCAGCGGCTTTTACAGCGATCCGTATCAGATGAATGTGCCTGGTGAAGATCTTCCCAAGGTGAAACATTATTACGATGAACCCCATCCGTACGCGTTTCAGAAAGTGATGGTGGTCGGAGGCGGAAATTCAGCGGTGGATGTGGCTTTGGAAACCTACCGATGCGGTTCGGATGTAACCTTGGTGGTGCGCGAACCCGCGCTCAAGGAAGGTGTGAAATACTGGGTGCGGCCGGACATCGAAAACCGCATCAAAGAAGGCACCATCAAAGCGTATTTCAACAGCGAGGTGAAGGAAATCACACCCAGCACTGCCACGATCGCAACTCCCGACGGCATCAAAACCTTGGAGAATGATTTCGTGCTTGCGATGACCGGTTATCAGCCCGATTTCGGATTTCTTGAAAAAGCGGGTGTGACGTTTCGAGACGATGAGTTCCGTACGCCGATGTACGACGAAGCCACGTTGGAGACCAATCGCCCCGGATTGTATCTGGCCGGGGTGATCATCGGCGGGTACAACACCGGAAAGTGGTTCATCGAGAATACGCGCACGCATGGAGAAATGATCGCGGCGCACATCGGCGGAAAATAAAAATGGGGTAAGCCCCTCATATCGCACCGCTACGATCTCCTACCGTTGCTACCTTCCGGTCCTGGCGGAGTTCAGAGAGAGCTGGTCGTATGAGACTTACCCCAAGCGTGTAATTTACGCAGAAATCACTTCGTCTTCATCACATAAACGCCGTCCCAATCAGAATCCGGTGGATTCATTTTCATGGATTCGGCGCGAGCGCTCATGATCGTGGACGGATTGGGCAACTGCTCTTCCTCTTTTTGCGAAATCGCGAAGCAGCGAAGGGCTTCATCCCAATTCTGAGCCCAGTAGGCTTCGAGTCCTTGCTCGAAGATCGCGACGGCTTCTTTTCGAGCTCGGGAGATGCGGTCGTCGAATCCGAGGATTTCGCAGACCACTACCGGGTGCGATCGCCCTTTGACGATGATCTTGTCCAAGCGGCGGAAAACGAGTTCGGAACTGTGGACTTGCGCAAGGGTCCGGGTTTCGTCGGTCACCATGGTGTGAACGCCGTAACTCTTCGCGCCGCTCTCGCATCGTGCGGCGAGGTTCACGGTATCGCCCATCATGGTGTAATTGAAGCGCTTGGAAGATCCCACGTTGCCCGTGATGGCCAAGCCGCTGTTGAGTCCAATCCGGGTCCGCATCCCATATACCACGTCCGGCCAGTTTCCATCCGATTTCCATTTTTCGCAGAGTTCAAGCTGTTTGAGCATGATCCGCTGCGTGGCGCGGGCTGCTTTCGCCGCATGATCGGCCATGGGAACCGGCGCACCCCAGAAAGCGACAATCGCATCTCCGATGTATTTGTCGAGCGTGCCACCTTCTTCCAGAACGATGTCGGTCATGGCGGAGAGATATTCGTTCATCAGCTGGACCAGGCGATCAGGCGGAAGCTGCTCCGAAAATGTCGAGAAATTCTGGATGTCGGAAAAAAAAGCAGTGATGGTGGAGGTATCGCCACCCAGTTTCGGCTCTTCGGCGCTTTCCACCATCAACGTGACCAGCTCCGGTGAGACATAGGTTCCGAAAAGATTCCGAATCCGGCTTTTTTCACGCTGTTCCACGATATAGGTGTACGTCACGCTACCGATATACCCGAGAACCGCGGGAACAAGAAACGGCGTCATTTCCAATATCCACCGATATTCGATGAAGCTGTTATAGCCTGCGGCGAGCACTCCGCTGATGAACAGGAACCCCCAGAGCAAGGCCCATTTCGCGGAAGTGTACATCGTGATGATGACGAGCAGCAAAGTGGTGATCAGGCTCATAATCAAAAGGATGTTGTTATTGACCCGCTGATAGGCGTTTTCGGAAAGGATCGTCTGCATCGCGTTGGCGTGAGTCTCATACCCGGGCATGTTTCCGCTAGCCGCGTACGGTGTGGCGTAAAAGTCTTGCAGCTCCGGCATGGTGGCACCAACGATCACGATTTTGTCGCGGAACACGTCCTGATAAAGCAGTCCGAAATCAGGGTCGTCGAAGGCGTTGACTTGGAACTCCTCATCTTCAGAAGACGTGAAATACTCCTCATCGTCCACCACATCAGAAAAATTGAATTCGGGAAATGTGGATCTCGGGCCGTTGAAATTGATCATGAACGTGGTGGGCGTCACTTTCGGGATCACCCAAGGGCCGAACCTGATTTCGCGTCGGGTATCGATGATGCTATCGCGCGGAATGTCGTACGCGATGCGCAAGGCTTCCATCCCTAAAGGGAGGATCGTCTGATCCAGATGCGTCTTGATGGTGCCGTATCGACGCAGGAAGCCATCCCGATCACGTTCCACCTCCACATATCCCCAAGGATTCGGATTCGCCTCTCGTAGCATTTCCGTTGGCTGCACCAACTGCTTGGATTCGACCCTGATGGATCCCACTTGGTCGAACGCCCGCTGCGATTCGGTGAGCAGATTTCCCGCCAAGACCACATTTCCGAATTCGGACATGGCTTGAGCGAAGAGGGTATCGTTCGCCGGGTCGTAAATATCACCTTTATCGAAAATCACATCGATCGCGATGGCTTTCGCACCGGCACGATTCAGATTTCGGATGAGCCGCGCGTACAGATGCGTGGGCCATGGCCATTTTTCATCGAATTCCAACGACGATTGCTCACTGATGGCCACCAAAACGATGGGCGACTCGCTCACATCATTCTGTCCGCGGAACTCATACAGCAGATCCAGCGCGTTGAGTTCGAGATTTCTGACCGGCGGAGTGGAAATGATGAACCAGCCCACCATCCAGACTCCGACGCTGAGCGCGACGGAAACCAAGGCTTTGGAACGGGCGGAACGCATTGCCATCAGAATTTGAAAACGTATCGGACTTGCAGGAAGTAGTCGCTAGGCACAGCCACGGCCGATTCCGCTCTTGTGCGGATGGTCGTGAGGCTGGCGCTGGCCGCGATCACATGGCGTTGCAGAAACCGGTATTCCGCACCGGCCGATCCGATGTAGTTGATGCTTCGTGTTTCGTCGCGGTCACTGAAATCGGGCTCGTAAAAATCATCGAACGCGTTCACCGGCGTACCGTTGTTGTTGATGATGATCTTCGTGGATAGCGATTTGGAACTGATCACCGAGGCTTCAGCGGTTAGCATAAGAGCATTCTCAAGCATGAAATAATTTCCTCCGAAAACCAGCGCGAAGAGATTCAGCTTGTTCAAGTTGCTCTGCGCATCGGCATTGGTATAACCCAGGTTCAGGTTGGTCCGAAGAGGCAGTGTCACGAAATCGGATTGAACGCCCAGCGAATAGGTTTGCGTGTTGAAGTCGCCATATCGGAAATAGGTGTCTTCGGTTTGGATGGTCGACAAATTCAACGTGACATTGTGCGACATGTCGAAAAATGTGAACTGACGCGACAAACCCGTGCTTACTTGCCAGGTTTTGTTCAGACGCGGAGTGGCCAACGTCGTTACCAAGGTATCGGGCGAGAGCGATTGGATTTCGAGATGGCGAACAGCGACATCCAGAAGTCGGGGAGCGATGAGTGCGTTTCGTGGAGAGATGTTGTTGTCGCGGAACTGCCGGCGAATAGAGAGCGTGACACTGGGAATTTTGAAATTGACCGGATACCAGCTCGTGGAAACTGCATAATTGGATGTGTAAGTGCGGGAATTGAGTTGTTGCGCCAGATCGTCCCAGAGTTTTTCCGCCTGAAGGTTCACATACAGCGTGTTTTTTAGCAAACGGAAGCGGTCGGATACGGTGTACCCGGCCACATCGCGGCGGATGCCGTTGTTGGCCAGAGAGATGAAATCAGGACCGATCCAGCGTTGCTGCAGAGTGAAATTATGCTTGAAGTAATTCAGCGAGAGCCGGTTCTGATAGGCGAAAATGCCCTTCGGGATGAAGACTTCGCCCTCATCGTTTCGGAATCGGATAGGCAATGCCGACATGTTCTCGTTGATGACGAACAGCCAGGAAATGCTTTCGAGCCGGTTGAGAATATCGCTGTCGATTTCAAAACCAAGGTCTTCGGCATATTTCTGGGACAGGGGCCCGGGCGCGATGTTGGTGTTGAGCGCGCTCACAGCGGCGTCGGAGGTGAATTGGATGCGTCCGCCGTGCAGATTCACTTTGAAATCGACACCGGCCACGATATTGTCTTGAGGTGTGGGGTTGGACAGCTCGACTTGGAAGGCCGCGGGGTTCTGCAAAAGGGCGGCGCGTTGCTGTGCGCTCATCCGGTCGAGGAAGGGGCGGTTATCGGCGTCGTTGAGGGAATCGACAACGGCGATGGAATGGATGTCGTCTTTCACTTTCAGCGCATTGATGCCGAACTGGGCATAGCGACCGCTTCCGAAAGACAGTCGCGAGGCAAGGATGTTTCGTTTATAGGTACCGGTGCCGCCGGGCTGGAAGAGCAACGAGTATGTGGTGTCTCGGAATATCGTGCCGCCGAAATCGGTGGAATCAATGGTCGCGGTGATGTTGTTGTACAGCGTGGGGACTTTTCGATTCAATTCACCATACACGAATTGAAGGTTCATCAATCTGTAAAGTGCGGTGACATTCGCGTTCACACCATACACGCGCCGGCCGGCCAGCAACAACGGATTCATGTTCGGATAGACATGGCCCGCTTCCACATTCAGATAATGCTTCGCGGCGAATTGAATGCCATACCGGTTCTGAGGTTGCAACCTGGGATCTTCCTGGCTGGTGATCAGTCCATTTCCGCTGTACGAGAACCAACCTACGGAACCGCGAAGGTTCGCCGAACCTCGCACGAAATCATAGGACATGCCTCCAGTGGATTGGGATCTCGATGTGAGTTCGATGTCGCCGTTGAAGGGACGCGGGCGGCGGGTCTCTAGGCCAAACTGCGATTGAGCCGAAACCACGGTGAATGTCCATTGCGTCACCGGAGTGATCCGGTTCCCGTTCCGGAAAAAGATTTCCACATTGTACGTTCCCAAATCAAGTCTCTCCGGGGCATACGTGAGCAGATAGGGGCCGACATCCGCCTGCGCGGTCACATCCATCCCGTTCAACCGGATCCGGATGGAGTCGGTATCCGCGCTTTCCTCCAAAGGAAACAGCGCGATCGCGATCAGAAGATCATCCTCGATCATCGGCGTGCCGGGAAGAGGCGACATCACACGGAATTGGATATCCGACACTTCGGTGATCATCGGTCCGTCTTGCACCAGCCGCCTGATGTTCACTTGGAAGGGATTATCGGATGGATTGATGGTCGGGAGATTCAGAATCCCGCCCGAGCTCAACTCCGCCACGAAATAATATTCCAGATACCCGGCATTTTCATTGATCATCGGGATGGTTGCCGTGAAGGTGCCGCCGGTTGAAACCGCCCGTAATCTTCGGTAGGCCACATCCCCTTGGAATCGATAGTACAACACTGTTTCAACAACCGATTCAGTGGTGGTTCCGGCGATTTGGAATTCGATGTTTACTCCACTTCCCGATGGAACCGAGAGTGGCGCGGTATGGACAATGCGTTGCGAATGCACCACTCCTACGTCGAGGAAAAACATCAGTACGAACAAGACTGATAACGAATGACACGACATGGAATGAAGACCTTGGTGAGGGGTCTGGGTTTATGGTTTCTCGAAATACTGGACTTCGACTTCTTGAACTTGACCGGATGCGTTGATGAACCGGATTCTGATGACTTTGGGTTTCGCAGACGTATCCAGTTGAGTGTATTCATTCTGTGAGCGGCGGATTTCCTGATTGCTGATGGTGTTGGTCACAATGCCATTGCCATCGGCATCCACCACGGCTCTGCGGCGGCGTGTGAGACTTTGAGTTCGGCCTGACGCATTCGCGGTGACCTCCACCACGCCGGAAAAAACTGTGAATTCGGAACTGCCGTCGCTGAGTATTCGAGTGGTGAATTCGGTTCCTTTCACCGCGGCGACCGCCGAAGGTGTGGCCACCTCATATTGGCTCACGCGCCCTTCCACTCTCAGGTTCACCTCACCGCTTTCCACATGGATCCGCGAATTCAATCCGTTGCGCGCGTTCGGTTCGCCTCGGATCACCAGAACCGAATTCGGCCGAACCCTCGCCAAACTGTTATCCACCAACTGAAGCACCGCATAGCCGTCTTTCTCGGTACGTAGCGTGTCTTTATCGAATAACTGAAACGCCACTTTCGCTTCCACCCATTCCACATTTCCGGTATCGCGGATCTGAACCATGGGTCTGAATCTGCGCACGATGGCCAGAGGGCGGGCGGGTGCCCGGTTCGCTTGCATCTCTCGGACTTTCGAATCCGAATCCGAATCGGTACCTATGAAACCCAATATCAAAACGATTGCGGTCAGAACGCCGCTGCTGATGAACGTGCTCATTGTTTCACGATGATAATCTCACCCCGTTTGATTTTCTCGACAAACTCTTCCAGGAAGGTCTGCAAGGGTATACCGGTAAGTTCGCGGCCGTCCACGTTCAATTTGTCGAGCTTGTATCCGTTTTGGATGAGTTGCTGGATGGCGGCTGCCACTTCAGGACTTATCGAACTCGCCAGAGGAATGGTGATACTTTGGATTTCGGCATTCTGTGACGCTTGGGGGTTGGTCAACGTAAATTCATAAATACCGGAAGGTCGATTATCCGTACCTCGACTCGTCCGGATCTGGGCGATCACCTGCCAATAATACTTCGCACCGGATTGCAAGCGCTTCACACCCGATGAAGGATAGAAATAGTTGTTCGATGTGATCACCACATCGATCATCTCGTACTCCAGAAGAGTTCCTACCGAGGATTGGCCACTGACCGGCTCGGTGGAGACCGCCGCTTGAAGGAGGGCTTCAGGCGATTGCCCTCTACCCGGATCTTGAACAACGATCAATCGATACATGGTGTTGGCGGGTCCGTCCCACCGAAACGAAGGCTGGGGCGAGGTGATGGTTTCCCCAGTACCGATAGGGCCGCCAGGTGTGAGCAAATTGAAATCAATCACATTGGTGATGGGTTGAGATCCGATGCTTTGCGTGACACTCGACAGCAACGTGCCTCCATTCAACCGATTGTTCCCTTGATAGAGCGAGATATTGACAGTGTACACGGCATCTGGCAGGCGCGTGGCCCCTTCCAAAGATTCGATGAATTTCTTGCCGTCGGAAGTGAGGTCGCCTTGGAAATGCACCTGTTCCGGAATATCCGGAAAACCGTCATAAAGACGATTGTTATCAGCGACCATAAGTTGATTCGGCCGGAGACTGAACGGATTCTCCTGTTTGGAATCCGCTTCAGCGATCACCCCGACGCTCGAAGAGGACACCCTGATATACAGATACAAGCCTCTCACATGCAACGATGTGCGGTTTTGAAGAACCAATTCCATGACTCGTTGGCCACGGCCTCTCACATCCACACCCAGAGTGGAAAGGGAGATGACTTGGGCCTTGGTCACGGCCTCCATCAAACGCACATCCACAATGACGTCTCCGGGTTGTTGTTGTGCCACCAGCGGCCCGCAGAGCAGCAAGATGCTTACAGTAGAAAAGATTCGTTTCATATGGGATTACGCTGATCCAAGTAGTTGAATGTACGCAATATAAACCCCGTCAACGAAGGGTTGTTCCACAAAAAAAGGCTCCCCGAAACTCGGAAAGCCTTATTGTGGAGCTACGGGGATTCGAACCCCGGACCTCTTGCATGCCATGCAAGCGCTCTAGCCAGCTGAGCTATAACCCCTCTGAGAAAATAAATATAACGCTGTTTGTGGTAAATATTCAATATTTTAATCGTTCGTTCGTTTGTGAATTTTGGCGTTTATATACTATTTTGACACCAAAGCCAATGCTAATCACTCAAATCCTATAACTACACCGATGATACGTACCCACTACCGCCACCTACTGACCATAGCACTTGCTATGGTTGTCATGGCTTGCCCAAAACGAGCTGTTGTTGATCCGGCATCTCTCGAGCCAAATCCAATGACTTTGGAATTCCTGAATTCTTTGACGGACGACCAGCTTCGTGCCCGTGATACCGACAAAGATGGACTCAGCGACTTTGATGAACTTCGCGTTCACAAAACCAATCCACTAAGCGCAGATACCGATGGCGACGGCCTCAATGATTTCGACGAAGTCATGAAGCACAAAACCAACCCGCTCAACCGTGACACGGATGGCGACGGACTCTCCGACGGAGACGAAGTGAATGTTCACAAAACCGATCCTTTGAAAGCCGACACCGATGGCGACGGTCTCTCCGACGGCGATGAGATCAACGTTCACCGCACCAACCCGCTCAGCGCGGATTCCGACGGCGATGGCTTGAGCGATTTTGATGAAGTCACCAAGCATAAAACCAATCCGAACAATCCGGATTCCGATGGCGACGGTTTCGCCGACGGTCAGGAAATCCAAATGGGAACGAACCCGTTGAATGCCGCTGATCCGGTGTTTATCCGCACTTTGGATACCGTGAACTTCGGTTTCGATCTTTCGAACATCGACACCCAAGCCGCCCAGTCGCTCACCGCGAACGTGAACAAGCTCAAAGCCGCACCGAACTTCAAAGTGCGTGTGGACGCTTACACTGACCACGTGGGTGGAGACCAGTATAACTTGCGTCTGTCTGTTCGCCGCGCGAACGCAGTACGTCAGTTCTACGTGACCAACGGTGTGGCTGAGAACCGCATCGAATCACGCGGTCTTGGTAAGGCTCCAATTCCTTGCGCAGTGGACGATACCAACGGCAAAGGCTGCCGCGCCAACCGCAGAGCGGAAACCATACCTCTGAACCCATTCCCATTCGCTCCTCGTAACTGAGTGAACGATTCGGAACAGAATTGAAAAAGGCGGCCCTCGGGTCGCCTTTTTTGTTTCAGGGCATCAATAGAATCTTGCCCGATCCCTTCGATCCGCTCTCATGGGTGGCGATCACCGAATAGATACCCGTCGCCAGTCGATTTCCGTTGATGTCTTTCCCATCCCAAGAGATCCGACCACCACGAACATCCAGACGACGCACCAACATACCGTCGACAGCGAGGATGTGAACCGTGGAATCATCCTTCAGTCCCTCGATGTAGATCAGTTGCCCGTCGCGGGCGCTGTAACTGAACGGATTCGGGTACACCGTGAGATCATCCATCCGGCGTTGCCCCTCCACCGATTCCGCCAGATAGCTTACCATTCCGATGTCCGTCGCGATATAGACTTCACCTGTTTGCGGATCGATGGCGATAGATACAATCTTGTTCGACAACAATGGCGAATTTTCCGTTGTGAAATGCTTGATAACGGCTCCGCCATTGGCGGAAACCAACCATAGTCCATCATCTTCGGTACCGATCCATTTCTGATTGGATGGATTCACCGCCATCGCCGACACCTGGATGTCGCGAAGCAGGATCCGGTCGCTTACGGTCGGATCTTGGTTGATCAGCGGAGTTCCCCTCCTCTCTTGCGCCGTGCCAGTGATGATACGATCAGGAAAAAGATACCTCACCACGCCTCGGTCGGTTCCCACCCATACTTCACCACGCTGATCTTGCACAACCGCTTTCACTTTATCATTGGGAAGCGCACCTTCGGTGTCGGCGGTTGTCAATCGGAATGATTGCTCGTTTCCGGCATCGTCGTATTTCACGACCAAGAGCCCTCGACCCAACAGGCTCGGTGTCAGGAGGGTGACCCACGCCTGATCGAACGAATCCATCATCAGATTCCAATAAACGGTTTGAAAGGGGACTTTGGAGGATACCGGATACCGTCGCCACTGTTCCGTCACCTTGTCATATTTCACCAAAGGTTCGGTGGTATTCGCCCATATCGCCGACCACATGTTCCCTTTCGTGTCGGGCGACAACCCGCTGCTGATGATGAAATTGGCTGCACCATCGAATCCGGGCAGATTCCCATTGGTCCGATTATATAAGACCTGCTCTCCGGTGACTTTGTCGCGACGGATGATCCCGTATCCGAAACTTCCAAAGAAAAAATGGCTTGAATTGGAGGAAACCCTGAACACGCTGTTCAAGCCATTCTGAGTGAAGAACGCATCGGTTTCGGAATTGTGATTCGTCCACTTCTCGCCTTTTTTCAACGAATAACCGGTGGTTTGAAATCCGATACTGAACTGCGCTGGCGTAGAACTGGTCGCTACGGCCAAAACCCCATCCGACACATGCAGCTGACTGAAAAGATTCAAGTAGGGCGTGTTCAATTCGTATCCGCCTACAAACTCGGAATTTCTGTAGATCATCAATCCATCGTTTCGGGTTCCGACAATCAGATCCGAACCCAGCGGTGTGATGGATGTGAAAATGGCTCCTGGTTTCGTGATCGGGGGTGTGAGTCCGGAATTTGACAAAAGCACGATCATCGAATTGGAGATGGCCGCCAATCGCCCGTCTGACAGATTCTGATACCTTGCCACTACAAAAGGCCACGCCGCCGTAGACTGGATCGCCGTTCCGTTGAAGGTCGCGTTGGTCGATCCATAGGTGAGATAGACAATGTCATTATGCGCACCGAGAGCGATCACGGGGGTGGTGGTCGGGAATGTGGTCCAAGATCTGGAAACAAGCAAATCGCCGACCTGGCGGTCGCCCGAAGCCAAGCCTTTGTCTGTCGCCAGGAGGTAACTGTTGCCCCGCTTCAAAGCATCCCAGATTTTCACTCCGGATCCGAAATCACCTGGGTTGGTGTAGGAGTCGGATACGAGGCCGGTGTTTGCGTTGACAACCACCAATCCGAAATCCGTCGCAATCAGCACCTCATTTCCATAAATCCTCAGTCTGTTGATCTTCTTGGTTTGAAAACGGGTGTTTCTCTGGATATCGCTGAAGGTTCGGATCACTCCTGTCGAGATCGTCAATGAGGAATACGTTCCGTCAGGGTATCCAAGCCAGATGCGCCCCTGTGCCGGATCATACGCCATGCTTGTGGGGTTCGTTGCGTACAATCCATCGATTTTGGAATACTGTGTGATGACTCCCGAAGCCGCGCGGTGAAACAATCCACCAGTTGTTGTCACCCACAATCCACCCTGGGTATCATTGACGACCTCCTGAACGGAAATATGGGATGCGTACGCCCGCCACTGATCCACCGTTTGGGAATTAGTGGCGATAGGAAGGAGGAAAAGTCCGAAAATCAGGAGATGAATAGCTCGCATGGGTTCATATGTTGATGAACCAAGTTAAAAGATTCTCGCCAAACTGAGTCCTGCGAAGAATCCTGGGCGATCTAACCGATATGCGGCATCCAAACGCATGATTCCGAACAGACTGTTGATGGAAACCCCGATTTCATGATGGTGATTGTCGGGCCGCCAGGTTTTGGCCGATGCTCCGAAGACGATCACTCCCACTCCTTTCTCTGTGATACGATCCCATCCCAAAAGTTCGAACGGAACGGTTCTGAAATTATGCTCCCAATGGATCGCCAACACATCTTTGGCATCATAGGCGGCGGAGCGAAGGGTTTTGAGTCCTCCGAACGGCGTGAATGCGGTAAGGCTTCCATCCAACACGTGGTGTCGCTGCACGGGAAGGTCACCTAAGGCGGTTCCTGCGATGAGTTTCATATCTAAAACATTCGGCAGGAATCTTCTTCTCAGCCAGGTTTCGAACCGGTGATCGATGACCGCCGAAAACCGGGTGAACGTGGCCTCGCTGGCCCAGGCTCTGTCGGAATGTTCGATATCAAATCGGAAATTGTCTTGACCCGTGATTCCGAAAGGAGCTCCGACTCCTGCGGAAGCCAATGAAAAACGTACCGATCTCAACGTCTGCAAAGAGACAGCTCGATCTTGGGTTACACCAACTCCGAGTTCGATGTTCGACACGGGCCGGCGCCGATCGCGTCGTGAAGACCCGCGCCCTCGGCGATAGGTCATATCCGCGGAAATCCGTTCGGAGGTATAGACGGCATGGTAATCGGGAAGTCCGAAAAGCGGAAGCGCACTGGTCATCCATTGCGGATACATCGAGTCGGCGAAGCGCGTTGCGATTCCGTAGGAATAACCCACATCCCACATGAGTGGTTTGCGTTTCGACCGCTTGATTCCCGCATTGTAGAAGGCTCGTTCGGCATTGGTGTTGTAGCCTCCACCCATCCGAATATCCACCGGCGAATTAGACATGGGTATCGTGTAACTGAGTCCCACATGCGCGCCGGCAGTCCGGTTGTAGTACAGATCCGGGGCGAAACCGTCAACCACTTTCGCAAGACCCGATTTCTCCTTCCGTGGCGAGTCGTCATCCTCAATTGAAACGAAGCGTGCCAATGCTCCTTTCGGTCGGAACGCTTTCTCGATGGTCATGGTGCTGTCAACCGTGTCGTAAGCATATTTTTCGCGCGCATCCAGAGGAATCGCCATTCCTATGCGCGGGTTGAGTTTCCCTTGGGCCACGGATAATGAATCGACGGTAAGCCGGCGGGTGGTTTCGAAAAAGACATCGGGAATGCCGTTGTTGATGAGATAATTGTCCAACCGAGATTGCTGATTGAACTTGAACGGCGGAAAACGCAAACCTGGAAATCCTATTTCAATGGTTCCTTCGATCCGTACGTCTACCGGCAACCAGAACTCTGAACCGAAATTGCTGAATTGTTGGATGTAGCGAAGGCCGAATTCCTGGATCGGTGGCGGAAATCGGACCGATTCGGAGGGTTTCACATCCGCAAAAATCATCGCGAATTCCTCATCCAAAATGGAAATTCTTCCCTCAAATGTTGGCTGGAGTTTCCGCTTCGGGGAAATGAGGATATCGAAAACCGTGGCATTGTCCTGCTGCCGGAATCCTTCCAATTTGAAATGATAATAATCCAATGCGTCGGGATGTGTGGGGCCGACCAACTCAAACCCGGAAATGGTGATGTTGTCGTCATAGAGATTCGGGATGAAGGTCGCGGCGGCGAAGTTCGAACTCGGATCGATGTTCGAGGTCTGCTGCTTGTATCGGACGATTTCCCGGGTTCCGCGCTTCCAATCCCAATAGGCATCCGAAAGACTCTCGGAAATGCTGACGATGGAGGTGTCGTTTTCCAATCGTTGACGCGTATACGCCTCCGCCTGATACGAGAACAGATTCGCCCGCCAGACACGCTTGTTCTGGATCACCCGACGCATGATGTCCAATGCGGGGTCGTCTCCGGTCACCACGATCTCACGCATTCGCACTTGCGAGGGGCGCAACCGGATATCGAGCGGAGCCGTCGGCGCGGTTTCCAATCTCAACGAATCGGTGTCGTACCCGATGTAACGGATGATCAGCATCGCAGGAAACGAAGGAATACTGAGTTCGAACATCCCTTCGGGATTGGAAACCGTACCTCGATATGTGCCCGAGACTTGCAGTGTGGCCGAGGTGAGCGGTGCCTGTGATGATGCGTCACGAACGGTTCCGGTCACCAGCGTTTGCGATTTTGCCATCAAAGGCATCAATAAAAAGATGGAAAGGTGGATATGTTTCATGGGTGTGCGAGTACGGGCATGTTAACCTTCAGTTCCGTAACTTGGAAACCCGACTCCATAGTTCAACAGGATAGAACGAAAACCTCCTAAGTTTTAGATTCCGGTTCGAGCCCGGATGGGGTCACAGCCAGTCGGCGATGTGCTTCAGGTCGAAGGAAGTGAGTTCGTGCCCCGCCGGGATGTCGGCTCGCGTGAGCTCCGCACCCAGCGCTTGGTAGATGGCGGCGAGCCGATCTGGCTCGCCCGGTGGCGACAGCGGGTCTCGGTCACCAGCCAACATCAGTACCCGCTTGCCTGTCAGATCCACCCCCTCCCCGGGCGCGATCGGTACCATGGGCCGCATCAACACCGACGCATCGAACACCGGCGTTTCCAAGAAGTTCAACGCGCTGATGATGTTCGCGCCATTCGAATACCCCAGAGCCACACTCTGCTCCGCGCTGAAGCCGTACTTGTGCGACATCTCCGCAATGAAGTCGGCCAAATTCTTGGCCCGAACCCGGATATCCTCCTCATCGAAAACACCTTCCTGCAACCTGCGGAAAAACCGCGGCATGCCGCGTTCCAGCACGTTCCCTCTGATGCCCAAGATCGATCCGTCAAGATCCAACCGGCGCACAATCGGAATCAGATCCGATTCATTCCCGCCCGTTCCATGAAACAGAATCCATACACGGTCTCCAACGCCCTGCTCCCACACATGGTGATGTCGCATCTCAGCCTCTCAGTTTATCCAAAAGCACATTCATGGTTTTCTGCTCCTCCGCACTCAGATGATTCGGTAGCTCATCCAGATCCGTTTCCGTGGCATGGATCGAATCCAAAACACCCAATCCCTTCTCCGTGATGAGGATATCCACCCGCCGACGATCCTGCTCGCACGATCCGCGCGTCACCAATCCGATCTTGATCATCCTGTCGATCAGCCGGGTGACATCCGAATTCCGATCCAGCATCCGCTCTTTCACCAGGTTGTTCGTGGATGGGTTCGGGTACTGACCTTTGAGGATTCTCAAAATGTTGTACTGCTGCATGGTCAACCCATGTGGCTGCAACACATTCGACATGCGGCCGCTGATCTGATTGTACGTGTAGATCAGATTGATGACGAGCTTCTGCCCTTCCGAACGGAATTTCGTCTGTTTGATTTCATCTTCGATACGTGCCATGCCGTGATATTATTTGTTCAAACAAATATATGGGTTTTGACGTCGGCAATCAAGCTAACATCATTATGTGATATTGAAAAATAAGGACTTGCGTATCTTGCATTAAATCACATCCGTAGCGTGAAGACATGAAAACGCACATCCGATTTTTCGTCATCGCCTTATTCGCAACCCTTCTCGCAGGAGTTCCGGCCTATGGCCAATCCCGTACGGAAGAAGCTCGAAAACGCATGAAAGGTGAGAGTGAGGATTCGGACTCCGGGCTTGCGTTCGCGTTGATCGATTTGACGATAGACGTATTGCCTGAGCTTTTCTATTTCAGGCCGATCTATCTGAACGAGCCTCGGTTGCGCTACACTCCGTATCCGTATTCGTCGACAGGGCTGGGTCGTGGCATACGGACGTTCGCCACAGACGGACCCGTGAAAACATCCATGTTGGAGATGCGATTGAATCTGTCTCTACCCCAGGGTTCGTTGGCGATGGACCAGAAAGCCGCCGAGGTGAAATGGCATCTCGGATACTGGCTATTGGACACTCAATTCGAATACCTCAAAGAGCTTGATGCGCCTTACGGCATCTATCAGTTCAATCTGATGGCGGGACGCAAATTCCGTTTCTTCACCTCTGGGGATGCCGGTTTTTCATTGGGATATCGGAACGTGATGATCGGAGGCGACCGTTTCGATGGCATGGAGGCCGCGATACATGCTGACCTGTATCCGATCCGCCCCATATCCATCCAGTATTATGGCGGATACATGCCGCATTATTACGGTTCAGTCACCAATAACCGGCTGAGCATCGGCGTACATCGCGGACCGGTTCGGTTTTCCGTCGGTCATCATTGGTTGGATGTGGCCGGGATTCCGTTCAACACCTTCTCCGCCGGGTTCAACGTTTATATGTGAGGTGTCGGAATCGCGACTCTGATTTCCTGGACGGTATAAGAGGCCCATACCTTTGCCGACCAGTACACATCCGCCTCAGCCAGTGCCGCCGCGTCTTCTTTGGTTGGCACATTGACCACGAGAACGGAACCGCTCACTCTTCCCTTTTCGTCAACAGTGGCCCCTGCGAATTGCAGAATTCCTTCAGATTCTTTGGCTTTGGCCACAAGCAGGTGATCTGGCCGAGCAGCAAGCCGGCGGGCTAGGGCGTCGTTATCGGTATGGTCTGAAGCGATGATAAGAAAAGCCATAACTGCGTTCTGATAATTGGGAATTGATGTGGAAAACGGTTTACATTCAGAGAATCCATTCACACAAAGGTACGGAATACCGATTATGAGACGATTATCGACAACTCTCGTGTTGGTCTGCATCAGCATCTCATTCATCGCCTGTGGCAAGTCTGAAGAAGACCTGCGTAAGGAAGAGCAGGCTCGTCGCGATTCGCTTGAAAATGCGAGGGCGTTGCGTCAGGCCGAAATCGCATCCGAAGTCGAAGGTGAAACGAAGCAGGGAAATGGCACCGCTTCAAATTTGGACATTTCCACGCTCAGATTCACCGAGACGGGCAATTCGACGGTTCAAGTGGGCGCTTGGCGCTCTGAAACCAAAGCCGAGGCGTTGGTGGATGTCTGGAAAAAACGCGGTTTTGGGCAAACCTATATGGAATCCACAGGAAATGCTGCAACCGGTGAAGTATGGTTCAGGGTAAGGCTCGGCCGGATGGAGTCAAAATCCTCTGCCGACGCTCTGGCCAATCATGTCAAACAGAAATATGGAGTAAACGCATGGGTGGACATCAAGCGATGAAGAGAGTCTTTTTTTCAATCCTGCTTCTCGCGGTGATTTCCGCTTGCGGGCCCGACCCTGACGAGATTGTGAATTCGGAAAACAAAAAACTCGCGGATCTTCAGAACATCGAGAATGTAAAAGTGGAAGAAGCGATGGCACAGATCCGTAAGGAAAGCGAAATCATCGCCAAGGGTGGTGTGTTGCCTACAAAAGCCGACACTGCGGCGCCTGCGCAACCGACGCCTGCGGCTGCGGATCCCGCTCCGACCACACAGAAACCCGCCGCACAAACAGCATCCATCCCGCATCATATCCAGGTCGGGGCATTCACCACCCTCGATGGGGCGAAAACTCAATCTGAAGCATGGAAATCGAACGGATTCTCCAACGTGACTTATTTTGAAAATCCGAATGCCACAACGATTTACAAGTTCGTGGTCAGGCTTACCGGCTATGATGGGTATAGCGCCGCATTGAACGAATCCGAACGAATCAACAAGCAATACGGCATCAGGTCATACCCGATCCAAGCGAGATAACCGCAGATATTATCAACTTTTAATTAACAAATCATAGATTGTGCATGATTTTATCATTAAGTTCCGTGGCGCTCAAGTAGCGTCTCTCTTGATGAATAGTTAAAGGCGCCATGTCTGACGACGTGGCGCCTTATTTTTTGTAACTTTTCCAATCATCATCGTAAACGCAAGGCTTTCTTGTGTTTACCCAAGAAGAGAAATCCACCAGAAATCCATGAGCTTGTTCACTATCACAACCGGAAACCGGGCCGACATCGACATTTTGCATTTGAATGGGGAATTGGATGCGCATACCGCTTCTCAGCTTGAGGATGCGTTCAAGAGTTTGATTTCCAAGAACCGGAACAAGATCATTGTCAACTGCGCTTTCTTGAGTTACATCTCCAGTGCCGGACTCGGAGTCTTCATGGCGTATATCGAGGATGTCCGTTCCATGGGTGGCGACATCAAACTGACCAACATGTCTTCGAAAGTGTTCAATGTGTTCGATCTGCTCGGTTTTCCGGCGCTTTACGACATTCTTGACGACGAAAAGGACGCTCACGAAAAGTTCACTCAGCCATAACCTCTGTGTCAACCACGAAGGAACAAAGCCTGTTGGTTCGCGCCACAACGGAGAACATCGCTCACGTGAGGAACTTCGTGGCCAAGTGCGCTGCCGAGTGCGGATTCACCGTGACGAACACGGATGAGATTCGGTTGGCTGTGGATGAAGCGTACACGAACATCATCAAACACGCGTATCAGTTCGATGAAACCCAGACGGTGACCATCAAGGTATTCTGTGAATCGGACGGATTGCACATCATCATCAGCGACAAGGGGAAACGGTATGATCCGGAAACCTATTCGGAACCGAATGTCGAAGAGCGTATCAAATTGAAAAAACGCGGCGGGGTCGGTGTTTATCTCATTCATAAGCTCATGGATCGAGTCGAATATCGGCATGAGGGTGCTTTGAATGAGATTGTGATGACTAAAAAATTCTGAGTTTTGTCACCTGAATCCGATCATCTCGACAGTTGGCATGCCCGTTTCGAGTTAAAAACCCTACTCGATACGAGCCGTTTGCTTATCGAGAGCACAGATCTCGGTTTTGTGATGAACAATCTGCTTCTCATATCGATGGGCAAACTCTTCGCCACTAAAGCGGTGATCATTCTTCTGGACCCGCTCCAGAAAAAGCATGTGGTTCGTAAAAGCAAGGGAAAGACCGGACTTTTCGAGGATCAGGTGGTTCCATTACCCGGGGCTGATGTATTTCCGGATGCCATTCACATCCCGCCAGATCATCCGAATTATCCGGCGGTATTCGCCGAAAACGGCCTCACAGGCCTGTTTCAAATCCGCACAAGGGCTCAGCACATGGGTTACCTGAGCATCGGTTCGAAAGCCACGGGCGAGCCTTTCAATGCCCGTGAGGTGGATTTCTTGGAAAACCTGGTGAACATCTCTGCGGTCGCGATCGCAAATTCCTTGCTGGTCGGACAATTGCGATCCACCAACCTCCAACTCGACCGGAAAGTCCAAGAGCTCCATACTCTGTTCGATCTGAGCAAAGAGTTCAATGCCACGGTGGACCGTGAACCGATTCTGAAAATCTTCAAATTCGCGCTGCTCGGGCAGATGTTCATCCGGACCTTCTTTTTTGTGAAAAAGAGGGGAAATGGTGAACCGGAATTGCTGGTGATGAATGGAATGAAAACCGCTCCCGATGAGTCCTGCCTCCGGAGATTGCTCACCACTACGGAATCGAACATCCGGGTGGGTGATCAACTTCGTCAGCAAATCCCGCTTTTGGAGGCGAACCAGATTGAAGCGATGGTCACCCTTCGCTTACAGGATGAGTTCGCCGTATTGGGCGTGGGCAAGCGTGCGACCAACGATCCGTACACAGAGTCGGATTTCAATTTTCTGAGCTCACTGGGCAATCTGGCATTATTGTCGATTCAGAAAACGTTGCTGCTCCAGGAAAGAATTGAGAAAGAGCGGATTGAAGAGGAGCTGAGCATCGCGCGCACCATTCAGGAAAAACTCCTTCCGCAACCCATCCCCACGGTGCAGACGTTGGATTTGGCGGCGATGAATGTGTCAAGTCAGCAAGTGGGTGGCGATTATTACGACATCATCTGTCGGGGTGAGGATGTCTACCTTGCCATCGCGGATGTGACCGGTAAAGGGATACCCGCTTCGCTTCTGATGGCGAATCTGCAGGCGATGTTGCATGTGCTTACCCCGGTGATCACTGATTTGGGGGATGTGACGGGCAAAATCAACGATATCATCTATAAGAATACCCCCAGCGACAAGTTCATCAGCTTTTTTTGGGCGCGATATGATGCGCGTACTCACATACTACGGTATGTGAATGCCGGCCATAACCCACCCTATGTCTTCAGATCGGGTGAAGCGCCGATCGCATTATCCACAGGTGGCATGCTGTTGGGCGCTTTGCCAACCTTCACGCCTTATGTGGAAGGAGAGGTGGTTCTGCGAAGCGGGGATGTCTTGGTTCTCTACACCGATGGAGTGACCGAAGCGTTGAACGAGGTGGATGAGGAATATGGGGAAGACCGCCTCATGGAGATTATCTCCATGAACCGGGCTCTGGATGCCACGAACATCCAAACCGCCATCGTGAGTGATGTGAGACGGTTCACGCATGATCGCTACAGCGATGATATCACGATGATCGTGATCAAGGTGAGGTAAGTTGCCGGTAACTCTTGTACCGGTTCAGCACGCTGTTCACGTAATTCACGGTCTCCGTGCCTCTCACAAAACCATAGGTGGCGTGCCGATGATGGTTGCGATCCATCAGGCGTAGAAACCCGTCTTGCACGCCATCCCAATCGTTCGGATTTCGGTTCAAGTCGATGGCCAAACGTCGCGCATCGGCGACATGTCCGATGCCGGCGTTATAACTGGCGAGTGCGAACCGGAGCTGGTTCAGACTGTCGAGGTAAGCGAAATGCGATACATGTTGCTTCAAGATGCGGGCTCCTTCACGCATATTCGCTTCCACATCGAATAGTGCGGTATCCGAATCCACCTCCGAATACGCCGGCATGATCTGCATCAACCCGACGGCGCCTTTCCAACTGACCGCCATCGGATCGAAACGTGATTCCTGGGCGGCGATGGCGATGATCAGTTTCCAATCGATTCCTACGTCGGCGCCGACTCTCTTGGCCAGAGAATCGTACGGCGAAAGACTTCCCGATGCGAGTTTGCGACGCACCTGATACCGGTTGAACAGCACCGCGCGCGGATTCTCATAATAACGTGCGCGCAGCACGTTGATCAGCTCGGATCGACGCAATTCCCCATCCTCATCTCTCACGCGGAAATGCGTGGAGATGAATTCGTTCATTCGTTTTTCCAATTCCGGGGAATTTCGACGGATGGCCCAAGCGATGGGCTTGGTTTCGGAAACCGGCGGACCAGCGGCCACATTCCTCACATAGATGGAGGCCGCTTCGAAGAGATTGTCGTCGGCGACAGTCGCTTGAATCTGCCCCGAGGACACCAGTCCGATCAGTACCTGGGTTTCGGTCGGTTCGGGCACAGTCTCGATTCTCAGCTCCAATCCATCATCCACAAGATTCCTCAAACTGGTGTAATAAGAGCTGTTTTTACGGACATGGATGGAAACCCCGCGAAGAGAATCCAGCGATGAATACTTATCCAGACTGTCTTGATGAACCACCAGGATTTCGGTGACCAGATTGTAGGGATGCGAGAAGGCGACGTGCCGTTGCCGTTCTTTGGTGACCGTGAAATTGGCCGCGATCACATCCCCGTCGCCTCGATTCAGAAGATCGATGGGCTGCTCATCGCCGGTTGGGATCACCACTTCGACTCTTAATCCGTGTTCACGGGCGAACGCGGAAAGAAATTCGAATTCGAACCCGCGCTCCACGCCATCCTGCAAAAAATAGGTTTGGCTGTTGTATCGGGTGATGAGGCGTATCACTCCGGATTCTGCGATCTGCTCGAAATCCCGTTCAATGGGCTCCGTCACTTTGATTCCCAGCTCATCGTGTAGCAAACCGGAGATCGAACGCATGAGAACGGCGAGCAATAAGCCGACGAGAATCAGACCGATCCAGATTCTAAGTTCCCTTGTCATGTTCAGCAGGTTGTTGGCTGGTCGCTGGCAAGATAGACAAGAATCAGGTCACATCGTTTCTGCGTCCCCACCAACTCACGAGGATGCCTGTGAGCGTGAGTCCCATGGCGACGGAGGCCAGCAATGTGGGAACTTCGGCAAAAATGAATACGGCAAGAACCGTGGCGAATACCGGCTCAGCCAGAATCAACGTGGAAAGCAAGGTCGGGGAGATGGATTTCACGGCGTAATTCAAGGCCCCATGTCCGATGAGTTGGGCGCCGAACGCGAGCAGTATTCCCGAGAGCCAGACAGCGGGTGTGAGCTCGATCGAGGTCTTGCCCAGAATGAGATAGAGCGTGAGCGTGACGGCGGCCGTGGTCAGGTACACCCGGGTCACATAATCCAACCATGTGTGGTGTCGCCGGATCTTCTGGCTGATGAGGATGTAGCCCACGAACATGAGCGCAGCGGCGAACGCGAGACTGTTCCCCAGGATCGGATTCGAATAGGTGGATGTGGCGGATTGATCGGTGAGCGCCAACATCATACTACCCGAAAACGCAATGAAAACACCGATCCATGTCAAGCGTCGAAACACCACTCCCATCAGCAACGATTCGATGAGAATCAGCAATACAGGATGAGATGTGACCAGGACGGATGCCGACGCCACAGAGGTGTACCCCAACGACATCACCCACAATGCGAAATGCGAGGAAAGAAAGAGTCCGGCAAGTAAACTCCATTTCCAAGTGTGGTTGGCGGTTTTCGGTGTGCTGGCGCGCCCTTCTTTGTGATACCACCAGATCGGCAGCAGAATGAGCGCCGCAAGAACCGTTCGGATGGTGGTGATGGCGATGGGATCGGCGCCCGGCCCGGCCAATCGGACCACGATCGGCGCGGTGGCGAAGGTAGCCAACCCGATGGCCAGCAACCCGATCGTTTTGGTGTTCATCCTAACGGATGCGGTCGATGGAGTTCACTAAGGCCTCGTCTCTGAGAACCTGACGGCGCGCAACCCACAGCAGAATCAGGGCAAGGCTCGCCAAGGATGCGGATATCGCCTCAGATACCATCGATTCGGAAAATGCTCCCATCGAAGCGATCACTCCCACGGCCAAACCAGCTACTATGCATTGGAACAGTATGGATCTGAATATCCATCGGGCCTGATTTGGGCGGGTCTTGAACAGGCTGATGGAAAACGCGGCTGAACCGATGCCCAGGATCAATGCGCTGAGAAAGGCATACGCCCACCAGCCGTGCGGATCCGCGTAGAAGCGGCCCGCAGTGGCGCTGAAGGGCAGGAAGGAGTTCAGCAGGATGGAAACGGTTATAAGCAGAGTTTGCGGACGTTGAATCATGTGCGCGACTTAGTTCGGATTGACCGCCAAGATATCGGCTTCTCTTTTCGAATGCACGCTGGATTTTTCAACGGATCCATGAGCGGAGTCCATCCCCTTCTGGATGCCATAGACATTCCGGTTCCATATGCGCACGAACTTATCTACGGTAAGATATACCGTGGGTACGAATACCAAGGTAAGCACAGTGGAGAAACTGAGTCCGGCAATGACGGATACCGCCATCGGCGCCCACCAAGCGGCTTGCTCGCCACCCCAATACAGGTACGTCCCCAAATCCGAGAAGAAGAGGGACGGATTCGAGTAGAGCGTCAGAAAGTCGAGGTTGAATCCGATTGCGAGCGGCACGAGTCCGAGTACGGTGGTGATCGCTGTAAGAAGCACCGGACGAAGACGTACGGAACCCGCTTTGATCAATGCCGGACGAAGCTCATACCCGTCGCGCGAGCGCAGCATATCCACATAATCGATGAGCACGATGGCATTGTTCACCACCACACCCGCCAATGTGATCACTCCGATACCGGTCATCACAATCACAAACGGCATTTGAAGGATCACCAACGCATAGAGTACTCCGGAGATCGCCATGACCACGGTTGACATCACGATCAAGGCTTTCCCAACACTGTTGAATTGTGCGACCAAGGTGAAGACAATCAGAAGCACTGCGAACATGAATGCCGCACCGAGGAATTCCATGGTTTCCATCTGTTCTTCCTGCTGACCGGTCCAGCGCATGAAATATCCTCTTGGAAGCTCATTCAACAAAGGGGCCACCACAGCCTGCACTTCGGCAAGCACTTCGTTCTGGTTGTATCCTGTTCTCACATCGGAAGAGACGGTGATCACGCGTTCGGTGTCTTTTCGGTTGATGCCCCCCAAGCCGTCGGCCACATACCACTGCGCGACTTCCGAGATCGGAACTTGCCGGCCGCCTTCAGCCATGATGAACAAGTCGCCAACCGCATCCAGCGATGAGCGATAGCGGTCGTCAAGACGGGCCACGATATCGTATTCATCGTTTCCGTCACGATATTTCGAGACTTCCACGCCATTGATCGCATTTCTGACAGTCGAGCCCACTTTGTTGGTGTTCAGACCGAAAGTGGCGGCGCGTTCGCGATTCACCCGGACCACCAACTCGGGACGTCGATCCGGCAGATCGGTATCCAATCCTTCCAGTTTCTGTGAAACGGGATGATTTCGGATGGTAGCCAGAATCTTGGCGGAGAGCTCTTCCAACACCTCGATGTCTTTGCCGACGATTTCCAGGTTCACGGCTTTTCCGGTCGGCGGACCGTTCGCCGGAAGTTCGACCACCACTTTCGCACCCAGCGCGAGTTTCTCAAACTCATTCTGCATGTAGGCCAACGATGCGAAAGCATCGGTCTCCCGCTTGTTGAAATCCTTGAAGTTCACAACCACGGTTCCCAAATGGGTGGAAGACGAACCGCCGCCCATATCGCCACCGGAAATCTTGGAGCCGGATGTCGCCACTACAGACTCCACATCCATGATCCCAGGAATGGTCTGAATCTGCTTTTCGTACAAATTCACCACCCGGTCGGTTTCGGTCGCCAGAGTTCCGACCGGTGTTTCGATCTGCACATAAGCCGCATTCGGCGGGATGGAGGATGGAAACAGTTCAGAGCCTGCATTGAATGTGATGAACATCGGCAAGCTCAACACCAGCACGAACACCGCACTTACGATCACGGTTGCCGGATGATCCATCGCCCAATCCAAGGTGCGTTTGTAGCGCTCGATCAGGCGCTCCATGCCCACAGTCTGCCACCAGCGTCCCGCGGGCGACATCACCTTGGTGTGAAGGAAATACAATACGATTGCCGTGCCTGCCAGCATCGACCACATCACAGGGTTCGATACCATGAGAATCAGGAACAGGGCGAGGGTCATGGATCCGACAATCCACTTGCCACGACGGGTGAGCGGTTTATCGGTCGGGGATCCATCCACACGCATGAAGAGGGCGCAGATCACGGGGTTGATCACGAGTCCGACGAAAAGAGAGCTCGACAGAGTGATGATGAGCGTCAGGGGCAGATATCCCATGAAATCACCGATGATTCCTGGCCAGAACATCAATGGCGTGAAGGCTGCGAGAGTGGTGACGGTTCCGGAAATAATCGGGAATGCGACTTCGCCCACTCCTTTTTTCGCGGCCTCGACACGTCCGTATCCTTCTTCCAGATAACGATAGATGTTCTCCACCACCACGATGGCGTTATCGACAAGCATCCCCAAGGCGAGAATCAGTGAAAAAAGTACGATCATGTTCAATGTGATTCCCATCACCATGAAGACGATGAACGACACGAACATCGACAAAGGTATGGCGATGCCCACGAAGAACGCGTTGCGCACACCCATGAAGAAGAGCAACACTCCCACGACCAGAATAAGTCCTGAAATGATGTTGTTCTCGAGCGAATTCACCGTGTCACGGATCATCTTCGCCGTCTCGTTGGTGATGTTGTAGGTGGTTCCGGGCGGAAAATTGGCCTCTTCTTTCTCCAAGAGGCGTTTCACACGGTCGGTGATGTCGATGATGTTCACACCGGTCCGCTTCACGATCGAGAGCGTGATCACCGGATTGTCGTTCAGGCGGGCGAACGATTCGCGATCTTTGTAACCGAAATCAACCACGGCCACATCCCGCAAATAAATAGGAATATCGTTCGGGGCTTTCAGCACGATGTCGGCCAATTCCGCCGGATTGGAATACTCACCGGGCACTCTCACCAGGAATTTCTTGGAACCCACTTCCACGTTTCCACCTGGGATGGTGACATTCTCGAACTGAATCGCCTCGATCACATCCTTGAATTCGATTCCGTAGTATTTCATCTTGGCCAGATCGAGATTCACGTAGACTTCGCGCTCGAGTCCACCGGCCAATTTCGCTTCAAGCACACCCGGAATGGCTTCCAAATTGTCTTGAAGGTTCTCTGCGACCTGCTTCAGCCTTTCTAAGTCATAATCACCCGCGATATTCACCTGCATGATGGGGAATTGCGAAAGATTGATTTCAGCGACGGTCGGCTCTTCCACGTCGGATGGCAGTTTCGATTTGGCCAAATCCACTTTCTCGCGCACTTTCTGAAGCGCTTCGTCCAGATTCACTTCCGTATCGAACTCCAAAACCACGTTCGAATACCCTTCCACCGTGGTGGATGTCATTTTCTTGATGTCGGCGATGGAATTGAGCTCATCTTCGATGCGCTGGGTGACCAGATTCTCGACATCCGCCGGAGAAACCCCCGGATACACGGTTGAAACCACCACATAGGGGATGGCGATATCGGGCTGGGCTTCTTTTGGAAGCGTGATGTAGCTGTACAGACCGATGAGGAACAAGATCACCATCATCACCATCACCACCGTACTCGAGTCGATGGCGAATGACGAGATTCCGAATTCCTTGTTGTCGAGCTTATTCGGACCTGCGTGTCCGTTCCCGTTGATATTGCTCATCAGAGTGCGGGTTGGATATTGAGTTTGATATTGTTCTCTGCGAATACCGAGCCACGGGTGATGACCACATCTCCAGGCTTCAGACCCGTCTCGATCACCACTCGGTTGTCCGCATCGGCACCGAGTGTCACATAGGTGGTTTTGGCCCGTGCCGTACCATTATCGTCAATCACAGTATAGACTTTGTAGCCTCTTTCATCGCGTTGCACAAATTCTTGGCTAACCACGATCACACCGGAACGGCTGCCGATCTCGAGGCGCAATTCGGCGACGAGATCCACTTTGAGGTCGGATGTGTTTCCGAGAACGCCCACGACCACTTTGAAGGTGCGTGATCCGGAATCGACCGAAGATCCGACGGAGGTCACACGTCCTTGATATGTCTTACCACCGAGGACATCGATCTTCACGGTGACGGCGTCGCCGACTCTGACTTGTCCGGCATAGCGAGCGGGCACGCCGGCTTCCACTTGAAGATCGCTGGTACGGATGAGGCGGACGAGTCGGGTACCCGGAGCGGCCATTTCGCCTTGTTCGATGAAGCGCTTTTCCAAGACACCATCGAAAGGCGCGATCACGCTCGATTTCGAAAGACGGATCCTCATCATGTCCAGATTGGCTTGTGCCTGTTTGGCTTGGTTCTCGGCCGTCAGCACCGCCAGTTCCGAACCGATACGGTTCTCTTTCCACAAGGCGGATGCGCGCTCGAACGCTTCCCGAGCTGTGGAGGCGTTCGCTTTGGCGATTTCAAGTTCCTGAAGAAGGGAGCTGTCGTCGATTTTGAGGATAAGGTCTCCTTGCTTGAACCGGGCACCCTCGCGAAGCGCCAATCGGGTGATGATGCCACCCACTTCAGCGGAAACAGTGATGTCGCCGGTCGATTTCACCGTCCCGATCACATTGATGTGATTCACAAAATTCGATGTGCGTACCGTATCGACATTCACGTTCACCGTTCTTTCGAAGGATTCCACAGACGCCGTTTCGGCCGGATCAGAACCACAGGAAGCGATGACAAGGGCGACGGGGAGAAAATAGAGGATGGATTTCATGATTTAGTTGCGTTGAGTATCGACAAACGGCACGACGCCGCGGGACTGGTCGTAGTTGGCTTTGGCGCTGAGGTATTCAAACACCATCAAGGCGTAATTGAGTTCGGCGAGTTGGTATTGGTATTCGGCTTCGTTCACATCGAGCTGTGTGCCAACGCCGTTGCGGAAACGGGCAAGAGCGATGTCGTATCCGCGCTTTGATTGATCCACCGCTTGGCGGCGGGAAGATGCGGTTTCGAAAATCCGTTGCAGACGCTGCCAGGAAGTGACCACCTCATTGCGGGCACCTTGCTCAGCGTTGCGGATCTGCTCATCCAGCGTTCTGCGTTGGATTTGCGCGCGCTTAGTGTTCGACACGCGACGCATCCCGTTGAACAACGGCAGACTCGCATTCACGGAAATCGTTTGAAACCGATTCCAGTCGTGTGGGGTGGCCACATTCCCGTTGAAGGCGTCACTCCATTGGCGATTGTAAGATGCGGTGATGTTCGGAAGGAATTCGGTTTTCAAGGCGAATATCTCGCGGTCTTTCAAGCGCCGTTGAACATCCAAGGAACGGAGATCGCCGCGATTGGCTGAGACATCCACCTGATCCACTGGAACGATCGGGACCAAGCGGTCGACCGACATCAGCTCGGAATTGACTTCATCCGCGGTCATGGCGAAGACATCCAGCGTCGCCAGATTGCCTTTCACCTTGAAGGGCGTATCCACAGGCAAGCCCATGATTTGGTTCAGTGCACGATATGCGGCACCGAGTGCATCCCGCGCTTCGGCTTGCATCGGTTGTTCGTTGGCCAACTGCACTTCGAGGCGAAGCACATCGTACTCGTCGAGGAGTCCGGCGGCGGCACGAGCACGGTTCTCGTCCAAATTGGTGCGCAAGCGGTTGATGGAGGCATCCGCCACAGCAAGGTGCGCCTGAGCGGCCAAGACCGCATAGTAAGCGGCGCGGGTTGCGGTCACGGTGCGTTGAGCGGTGGCACGTTCATTTTCACGAGCGGCGAGGCGATAGACGCTTCCGCTGGTAACCGCCACGATCGCATCACCGCGGAAGAGGGTCTGGTTCACGGTGAATCCGCCCTGCCAGGAGTTGTCGGCACCGAACTTGATCGGAACCAGTGTCCCAGGGGCGCCACCGAAGAACTCACCAGGCAAAAACTGCACGGGCAGTTCGATGCTGCGTGTGTAGTTGATGGAGGATGTGATGGTAGGCATCACTTCAGCCCATGCGAGCATCACCAATTGCTGGGAATCGTCGACAGCGAGTTTGGCGATGCGAAGGTCCGGATTATTGGCCAACGAAGTGGCGATGGCTTGGTCAAGAGTGATGACCGGCTGAGCGAAAGCCGGTGCTGCAGATGAAGCGACGGTCAGCAGAAAAACCAACACCGTCTTACGGAGTGATGACATTAGAAGAGATAGGATTGGGGAAACGGACTTGCCCTACGATGGGATAAGCGCTTGGGTTGCGTACACGGACTGACTATCAGTCAGTGTGTGTGGCGACAGGCCATCCAGAAGAATCCGGATGAAATCCTGTACTACGTGATCAAGGTCGAGCTTGACTTCCGGAAAAAGGTCGTGTTTCTCGGCTTGGCGACGCAGCATATACACTTGGATCATGCCATTGAGGCTGGCATACAGCATAAGTGAGAGTTCTTCCGGCTTCACGTCACGGCGGATACTGCCGTCTTGCAATCCGATCTGAATGCCTCGGATCAGGAAATTCACGATTTCAATGCGTTTTTCACGGGTGCATTGAAAAAGTTCACTGGCGGTGACCTCCTCGATGAACTCATGGGAACGGCAGAACATCTCGGCGTTGAAATAGTTCGGATATTGGTTCGCATAATCGAAATAGACTTCTCCGAAGCGCTTGAGCAACTCTATTCCTTTTCGCTTTTCTCCGAGAACACGGGCGAGTTTATCAGCCAGGATTGACATTCCGCGTTCCTGAATCGCCAAGTAGAGATCCGTCTTACTCTTGAAATACAGGTATAGAGTGCCCTTGCTGAGTTCCGCCTCCTCGGCGATCTGCTCCATCGTGGAGGTGTCTATACGGTTGGCGAAAATCACACGTTCAGCGGCATCAATGATCATGCTGCGTCGTGTTTCCCGCTCCCGTTCTTTGCGTTCTTGTATTCCCATGGCTTTAGTAATTGACTGTAAGTCATAATATACTCAGCATATCAACGGATTAGAAGCCCGTTTCGTTTCATGGTATTTTCCGTTCATGAAAAAAATTCGGATCACCCCGATCGAGGGGCTCTTGCTGTTGGTCGCCCTGGTCTGGGCGGCTAATTTTTCCATCGTCAAGTCGAGTCTGCCGTATATCGATCCGATGAGTTTCAACGCCTTCCGCTTCGCCATATCCATCGTTCTGATGGTGGGGATCCTGGTGGGGAAAGGCGGATTCAAGCCTGTTCCCTGGAAAGACGTGCCGGCGCTTTTCGCATTGGGATTGCTCGGAAACACCGCCTATCAGCTCTTTTTCATCTTCGGATTGAATCTGACGCACTCGGCGAACGCCTCTGTGATGTTGGGAACCATCCCGGTGTGGGTGGCTTTGGTGTCGCACTTTTTCTTCGATGAGAAAATGACGCGCTTCCGAACCATCGGTGTAAGCCTGACTTTCGGCGGCATCATCCTCATTCTCACAGGAAGCGGGAAAGAACTGAGTTTCGGGTCCGGAACGCTTTATGGAGACATGCTCACTCTCGGTTCGGCGCTGGTTTTCGGCACCTACACGGTCTTATCCAAAGATTTTCTAAAACGCTATGCGCCGTTGCAACTCACCGTGATGTCGATGGTGAGCGGAGGTGGTGTTCTGGTTCTTGCCGCGATTCCGGATCTGATGGTTCTGGAGTATGCCGCCATTCCGTTCAGCGCCTGGATGGGTGCCTTATACAGCGGGTTGTTGAGTGTCGGTATCGCGTACATCATCTGGAACCACGCCTTGAATCAGGTCGGAGCGGTCAGAACCGCCACCTATCAGAACTTGGTTCCGGTGCTTGGTGTGCTTATCGGGTACTTTCTGATGGGCGAACCCTTGGCTGCCTTGCAGATGGTGGGATCATTGGTCGTAATTTCGGGTATCATTGTGACGAGACGGGGGTAAAAGAAATTGAGCTCGATTTCATACCTTTTAACCGATATAATCACCTTTTTTCACCCATTTTGAAATACCTCGTCACCGGCGCGGCCGGCTTTATCGGAAGCCACATCACAGATCGATTGCTCGGACTTGGACATGAGGTCGTCGGATTCGACAATTTCTCAACTGGTCAGCGCCCATTTTTAGCGGATGCGTATCGCAATCCGAAGTTCAGCATGATTGAAGCTGAATTATTGGACCCCTCCGCCATCACGGAGGCGGTGATCGGATGCGATGCTGTGATACATTTTGCGGCGAATGCGGATATCCGTGGCGGTCTCGCCTCACCACGGAAAGATTTGGAGCAAAATACCCTCGCCACGTTCAATGTGTTAGAAGCGATGCGTGAATCTGGCGTGAAACGCATCCTGTTTTCATCGACAGCCGCAGCCCTTGGTGAGCCCACGGAATTTCCGACACCCGAAACCTGCGCGATTCCTGACCAGACATCCTTATATGGCGCCTCTAAAATGGCTTGCGAAGGACTCATTTCAAGTTATTGTGAAGGGTTTGGTTTCGAAGGATATGTGTATCGCTTCGTTTCGATTTTAGGACCGCGTTATCCTCACGGACATGTTTATGATTTTGTGAAGCAATTATTGGCAGACCCGAACCATCTGAACATTATCGGTGATGGATCTCCCAAAAAGAGCTACTTGCATGTTCATGATTGTGTGAATGCCGTATTACACACCGGCGACACTCTCCGTACAGCCAACCAAGCTTCGAAGCGATATCAGGTCTACCATCTTGGTGCACCGGAATATTGTCAAGTGAAAGATTCCGCATCCTGGATTTGCAACGCCATGTCACTCCAACCTGAACTTCGTTTCGGTACCGGAGCTCGCGGTTGGATAGGCGACAATCCTTTCGTCTATCTGAATATTGAAAAAATCCTCTCTACGGGATGGAAGCCCACATTCAGCATACGAGAATCGGTTGAAGACACCGTAGCCTGGTTGATCTCGAACCCTTGGATCTTCGAATCGCGCGAATGACAACACCCACGATCAGCATCATCATGCCGGCATTCAATTCATCGAAGTACATTCGCTTCGCAATCGAATCGGTTTTGGCACAAACCCGTGGTGATTTCGAGTTGCTCGTTGTTGACGGAGGCTCCAAAGATGCCACAGTATCCATCATAAAAGAGGTTGAACTGCACGATTCTCGAGTTCGTTACATCCATAATGTGAATGATCGAGGACCTGCTCACGCCCGAGCGACGGGCATTCGTCAAGCCAAGGGTCGCTTTATCGCGTTTTTGGACGGAGATGACATTTGGATGCCAACCAAACTCGAAGAGCAAGTCGGGTTCATGGAAACCACAAGTAATGTTTTCACCTATACCTATTACAGTGGCATGTCGGCTGACGGAAGCCGCGTGATGTGTCCCCATTCCGCATACAAGTCTTATTCATTTTGGCGCATGATGGCCACTCGGGGTATCGGAACCCTGACGGTGATCGTGGAACGCGACCTGCTCACAGAAGACATTCTCGATCATCATGGAAAGTCGCATGGTGAAGAATTGCTATGGTGGCTATTCATTCTGCAACGGGGCGTTGTGGCGAAACTCTACCCCAAGAACCTCGCGCATTATCGCGATACGGAGGGATCACTTTCCACCTTTCGATGGAAACACCAGCTTACGGTCTGGGATACCTACCGCAATGAGATGGGCATGAATCCGATCTTCAGCACCTTCTTGTATCTGTCGTATGTCGTGGATGTGGCCGTTCGCCGCATCCGAACCATCGTGTGCACCAAATTTCAATGAGTCGGCAGGCCGTCATCCTTGCCGGCGGGTTCGGCACCCGACTGCGTTCCATTTATGGTGACATCCCTAAACCCATGGTCCCCTTGTTGGGGAAGCCCGTTTTGGAGCACTTGGTCGATTCATGCCTGCTTCAGGGCTTTTCAAACATTCTTGTATTGGCCCATCATCGGCACGAAGTGATTTCATCGCACTTCGGTTCTCGAATCCATGTGCATGTGGAATCCGAACCCAAAGGAACCGCTGGAGCGTTGATGGATGCTCTCACAAAACTCGACGACCGATTTTTAGTTTTGTATGGCGACACTTACGTGGATGTCGACCTTAACACCCTGTGGAACACCCACGATCGACAACATGCGGACGCCACACTTTTTGTTCATCCCAATTCCCATCCATATGATTCGGATTTGGTGGAAATGCATCCGGATAGATGGGTAAATGCCATCCATCCTTATCCCCATCCGGCAGGTTCGCTGATTCGGAACCGTGTGAATGCCGCTCTGTATGTGATGGAAAGAGAATTGCTCGACGGATTTGAATCGGATCAAGCCAAACCAGACATCGCAAAGCATCTTTTCCCGAATGCGTTAGCCCGTGGAAAGCGGCTTTTCGGTTATGAATCGGTCGAGTATGTGAAAGACATGGGTACTCCGGAGAGATTGGGTAAAGTGGAAGCCGACATACGAAACGGAGTTACTGAGCGCTTGTCTTCACGATCGGCACGACAGGCCATTTTTTTGGATCGTGATGGCACATTGAACGTGGAAAAAGGCTTGATCCGGGAACCGGCGCAGATTGAACTCTATGATGGCGTTGCGGATGCGGTCAAAAAAATCAACCAATCCGGTCTTGTCTCGGTTGTGATCACAAATCAGCCGATCATCGCCCGTGGTGAGGTCACAATGCCGGGCTTGGAGCGAATCCATGCCCGGCTTGAAACGCTATTGGGCGAGCATGGGGCGTACCTTGATCGAATTATCGCCTGTCCGCATCACCCTGATTCCGGGTTCGAGAATGAGATTCCCGAGCTGAAATTCGCCTGTGCGTGCAGAAAGCCAGAAACAGGGATGGTGGATACCGCAGTTTCAGATCTCTGCATAGATCGAACTCGAAGCTGGATGGTAGGCGATACAACCATCGATATGGAAACCGCAAGACGTGCCGGACTCAAAAGCATTCTTTTACGAACCGGTTACGCTGGACAAGATGGCAAATTCGATGCCGAGCCCGACTATGTGATGGCAGATCTTGCCACCGCGGTCCGCTTCATCTTGACCGGGCACGGCGAGTTGCGCGCCAAGCTTATACCCATACTCGAATCATTAGATAACCGACGGCTCCTGATGATTGGTGGTCTTTCTCGAAGCGGAAAAAGCACATTGGCTCAGATATTGCGTGAACAATTCGCACAGGTTGGCAGAAACGCACACATCATCTGTTTGGATGGATGGCTGAAACCCGTGCATGAACGACATGAGGGACTCGGTGTCGAAAGTCGTTTCGATCTTGACTCAGCAAGTCGATTTCTCAGATCCGTGTTGGAATCGACAATTCCCGTTACCGTAACCCTACCGTACTATGACCGCAAGACGCGCACAGTTCTACCGAATCGCATGAGCGTGACGATCCGACCCGACGACATCCTCATCGTTGAGGGAGTTCTGTCATTCCTGAGCTCGGAATTGCTATCTTTGAACTCCATGAGCATCTTTGTGGATGTGGATCACAACGAGCGGATGATTCGACTCCATCAAGAGTACTCGTGGCGCGGCTTAAAGACAAAAGAGATTGAACAAATGATTGCTTCCCGGGAGTTAGACGAATCAATGTTGATTCAGCGCAGTGCCGAGCGGGCCCAATTCCGCATTCTTAACGGATCAAGTTCATGATTCTGAGCAAAACCCCACTTCGGATGAGCTTTGTCGGTGGTGGTAGCGATATGGCATCCTTCTATCGTGAAGAGACAGGTGCCGTATTGTCTACAAGCATCGACAAATACATATACATCGCCATCAATAGAAAATTCGACGGGCAGATCCGACTAAGCTATTCCAAAACCGAAGCAGTGAATTCGGTATCCGAGATCGCCCATCCGTTGGTGCGCGAAGCCTTGACCATGATGGACATCCAAGGTGGTATCGAAATCGCGGGAATGGCGGATATTCCGTCGAGAGGTTCCGGATTGGGATCGTCGAGCAGCTACACCGTGGCGTTGCTGCATGCCTTGTATGCGTATAAAAACCAATTTGTGTCCAAAACCACCTTGGCCAAGCAAGCCTGTGTGATCGAGATCGAGCGTTGCGGAGAACCTATCGGCAAACAAGATCAATATGCCGCAGCGGTTGGAGGATTGAATCTGATCCGCTTCCATCCGGACGAATCCGTTTCTGTGGATCCTGTGATCTGTCAGCCGGCTATTTTGGATAAATTTGAAGCATCCATGCTCGTGTTTTTCACAGGCCGCACTCGAAGCGCGTCGGAAATCCTAGCGCGGCAGTCGGAGGCGCTCAAGCAAGCCGACCGAAAAGCACTCATGCGTAGAATGGTGGCCTTGGCATATGAGATGAAGCAAGAGTTGGAATCCGGATCTGTGTCGAATATCGGGGAACTGCTCCATGAGAACTGGGTTCTCAAGAAGCAGATTTCGAATGGAATCAGTGATGCGCAAATCGACAACTGGTACCAGATCGGACTCAACCACGGAGCCGAGGGTGGAAAATTGCTCGGCGCCGGAAACGGTGGATTCATGATGTTCTTCGCACCGGTCGACAAGCATGAAGCCATCCGACGCGCCCTTTCAGACCTACAACCTGTTCGTTTCCATTTCGACCGGAATGGCAGCCAAATCGTATTTTATCAACCCAATGTCTGATTCAACTTTTTCGGTTACCGGTTACTTGAGCGGCCTACGGGACGTTTTTGACAGCCTTGACCCCGCATCGTTTCAGCACGGAATCGATGTGATTCGTGCCGCATTCGATCGGGGAAGCAAGATCATCACATGCGGAAACGGCGGTAGTGCGTACGCCGCATCGCATTACATCACCGACTGGAACAAAATGGTGCGCTTGGCCACAGGGAAGCCATTCTGCGGCATTTCGTTAGCCGATAACCTCGGGCTTGTGACCGCCTACGGCAACGACATCGGCTATGACGAGATTTTCGCAGGTCAGTTGAAATCTGTGATGCGACCTGGCGACCTGGTGATCGCCATCAGCGGAAGCGGCAATTCTCCGAATGTACTCAAGGCTGTCGAGTATGCGAACACCAACGGGGGGATCAGCCTCGCTGTGGTTGGCTACGACGGCGGCAAACTCAAACCCATGGCACACCATGCCGTGTGGATACCCTCAAACGATATGCAATACTGTGAAGACATGCATCTCATGTTTGGTCACATGGTCATGAAAGCTTTATGTCAAAAATGAAACTGATGAAATGGGTTCTACTCGCCGCCGCATTCCCATGGATGGTACCTACCACCGTGGCGCAATCCACTAGCGGCACCACCACAACAACAGAGCGTAATCGAAACGCCACCGGTTATTATGTTGACGAGATTGGATTGAGGATATCCGGAGAACTCGCGCCAGAAGGGTTTATAGACCCCTCTATCTACGTTCTGGGTTCAAACGATCTTCTATCCGTTGAGGTAAAGGGGGCAATCCCATCGATTTGGCGAGGTTTGATTGTAAATGTGATGGGTGACATTGTCATTCCCAGCGTTGGAACAGTGAATGTTGGTGGCTTGACGCTTATCGAAGGGAGTCGCAAAATTGAAGAGTTGGTGGGACGTCAATTTCGCAACTCTATCATCTCAGTCACATTGGATCGACCCAAGAACGTGAATGTTCACGTCTTTGGTGACATTCCTTCACCTGGTCGCTACCAGTACCCAGCGCGTACACGAGTAGATGCGATAGTTATTCCGATTCTGATGGGTGGACTACTAGACTTGAACAGTAATCCACTGGTCCAAAGTGAAACCCATCGTATTGATATAGGCGACAATAAAGCCCTAATACATTACGACCTACGAAACATAGAAATCATCGACTCTAGGGGCCAAAAAAGGTATGCTGATTTGGTAAGCTATTTCCATGGTGGCGATCTGGATGCTAATCCGTTTGTACTAGACGGCGCTCAAATCCGCGTTTTCCGAATCAGTGACGGTACTCCCAAAATCTCCATTTCCGGTGGTGTCCGTTTTCCGTTTCAATCTGTGTTTCGAGTAGGTGATTCGATTTCTTCGCTTGTAAGAATGGCTGGGGGGTTCAGTTCTGAGAGCGATTCTACTAACATTGTTGTAATTCGGAAAAGTGGAAATTCGGTACAGGTTTTATCCGATTTGAGTTCAAAGATAATCCTAGCTCCTAATGACAGGGTGATCGTCGGGACACTGACAAACTTCCGGGGCAATGCCTCTGTTTGGGTGGGTGGCGAAGTACTCAAACCTGGGATTTACCCGATAATTGATGGCCAGACAACCGTGGCTGACATCCTACGATTGAGTGGAGGCATGACCCCTCAGGCTCATGGTCGTTCGTCATTTCTGAATCGTACCGGTGAAAAGGAGTTACGCCGACTCGATTACGACCTTCGTTTTCAACGATTAAGGCGTACTTCAGATCAAATGACTGAGGGTGTGGAATACCTTAATTCGGAGTTTGCCCTAAGCAGAAGGTTACTTTTTTTAGATGCTACTGATTCAGCGACAACTAGACGCATTCGTCTGTATGATGGAGACCGACTTGTCATTCCAAGGGATGAGGGGTCAATTCTGGTTTTCGGACAGGTGAATCAAACCGGTTATTATTCTTTCCGACAGGGTAAGACCGTGAATGAATATTTGGAATCAGCGGGTGGATTCTCTCTCTCCGCAGAAAAAGATCGCATTTTCGTCATCAAAACAGGTAGTAGCGCATGGTTCAAGCCCAACGAGGTTTCATTAGATTCGGGAGACATGATCTTTGTGGATCGAGTGCCTTACGAAAGTCTGACGACATTTAGAGAAAATCAGCTTCAAGAGCGACAACTGTCGTTAAGCCGCAATCAATTCTACCTCTCCATTGTGACTACAGTGGCTAGCCTGATAACAACAGCCATCATCTTAACGACTCGTTAACAATGAATCGCGACTTCCACTTTTTCGATTATTTAACTCTACTTGCCAAATGGGGGCGCTTGCTCTTGACCGCATTTGTAGCGTCTTCAATTATTTCGGTTATAGTGGTCCTTTTATTGCCGGTTTGGTATGCCTCAACCGTGACCATAATGCCTCCCAAAACACCTGATCTAATTGGTTTATCGGGTGCGGGTGCGAGATCAGCATTGCAACGGCTTGCTATTGGCGGGCAAAGTGGATTGAGTTCCATGGGTGGATATAATTTTCTGGCTGTTTTGAATAGCCGAGAAGTGACTCAAGCCATTGTCGATTCATTTCAGATTAGGGAGAGGTATGAATTAGCCTCAGACTTACCATGGGAGCGCGTTCATGAATCTTTTTTGAGTAACGTGTCGATTGGGATTGACAGAAATGACTTCATAGCTATTACCGTTGAGGATCAAGATCCTGAGATTGCTGTTGGAATCGCCAATTATTTTGTCCAATTATTGAACAAACGGAGTGCCATACTTGGAGCAAATGAGGCTAGAGCAAATCGAGAATTCTTGGAGTCTAGGATTTTTGAAATCCGTGCTAAACTGTCACAAACGGAAGATTCTCTGAAGAACCACTTCACTGAAAGTGAGTTCTTTATGATTCCTGACCAAGGAATCTCATCATTGGGAGGCGTTGCAGATTTGTATACACAAAAAATATCCCGAGAAGTGGAATTACAATATCTAAGCCGCACCCTCCCCCCAAATGATCCAATACTGTCACGATTGCGTTTTGAGATTGATCAATTTGATAATCGAATTAAATCCATCCCTGATGCCGGTGTGACTTCGATTCGTTTTTACCGTGAGGTCATGATTCAACAGCGAATGCTGGAATTTTTGACCCCCTTATTCGAACAAGCAAAACTTGAAGAACAACGTGAAACGCCAGTTGTGGTCGTGTTGGATCGGCCGGTTGTTGCCGAGAAGAAAAGCCGACCAGCCAGGGCGATTTATGTTTTATTTAGTGTGGGCGGGGTTTTGATACTCGTTATTGGCTATATCATCATTTATGAGCGCGTTTGGATGACGTTACAGCAAGATGTGGGTCAACGTGCACGATTAGAAGAATTCTTGGATGCGGCTCGTTCGATATTCGGAAGACCCGGATCGGCATGACCTCCTGGTTGATACCCGAAGGTGTTCCAGAACAGCATCATAAGGGAATACTATGGGCGTTACTGGCTGGTATTGCATGCGTGCTAATCGGTGTCTTGTCCAAAACTCTCGTAGTTCTTCTACCGTTTTTGGTCATTTTATACTACTTGGCATCCTCTGCGCCAAGAATCGGTGTGTATTTGCTACTGATTTCCTTCCCTATTTCGACACCAGTTTTTATTTCGGCAATCTCGACGGAAATACAGTTTCCAACGGAACCACTTCTCGGGTTGGTTTTCGTTGCTTGGTTAGTGAAAGTATGTGTCTTCTCCGACCCTGTCCCTCTTAACGCCGCAGTTAAACCTATTCGATTAGCATTGTGGTTGTTCTTCTTGGCGTTGAGCATGTCGGTCATCACCTCTACATACCCCGTGGTGACTGCCAAACTGACCATAGTGACTGCATTCTATGCTTCCGCCATGATATTCATGTTAAACCGTGAGTTTCACACGGTGGATATGGTTCTAGGCTCTCTGCGACTTTTATTTTGGATTACCTTGCTATTATGTGTTTATACCTTAGTCAATCATGCCTCATTAGGGTTCAGCGCTTTCGCTGTAAACATTGTGATGTTGCCCTTTTATGAGGAACATGGTACGTATGCAGCGTTTATCACCATCACATTCGGCATAGCCGCAGTTTTGGCGATCGAACCCTCCCGAATTCCTGGATTACGCCTTCTCAGCTCCGCCGTAGCATCCGTATCACTCATTGCAATCTTCTTTTCGCAAACACGTGCGTCATGGGTCAGTGTTCTCGGAGTTATCGCTTTTATAATGCTCTTTAAGTTTCGCAACCTGTTCAATCTGAAATTACTGTTGGCAGGCGCAGCAATCGGCTTGTTGATCGGAATGTTTTTGACCAGATTTGATATTCAGGACGAGATTCAAAAAACAATGAGCTCAATGACGGATATTGAGCGCAATGTATCGAATTTGGAGCGTATTAACCGGTGGGTGGCTGCTGCTAACATGATTAAGAGCAAACCATGGACTGGCGTGGGTTATGGAACCTATCCAATCAACTATTATGAGTATCGAGATCCGCTTTTTCGAACAGAAATTTCAGAAATGTTCGCACAAGCGCATAATGAGTATCTACAATTATGGGCAGAAACAGGACTTTTTGGGCTCATTGCTTGGCTTAGCTTGTTTTACTTCCTTTTTCGAAACGGAATCCGCGCATACAAGACTATTAGCGATCCGGATGTCGCTCATATTTTGCTGGGTTCAATGGCAGGAGTATTGTCCTATTTGATTCACGCCTTTTTTAACGGCTTTCTACTGATGGACAAAGTAGCTGTCCCTTTTTGGTATACCGTTGGCCTTATTTATTTGATTTTAAACCGTCACCAAACTCTTGAACAATCCACAAAACGGATCACTACTGAGTAATGTTGGCTGGTTGGGACTTGCCAATCTTATTACCAAACCCGCGTGGTTTCTGTTCATCGTATTTACGATCCGAAAACTCGGGTCAGAAGCGTTCGGCGAGTATTCGTATTTAATTGCTCTGTGTGGCATGGTTTTAGCAACGTTCGAGGGTGGAATCGACGTTCATACGATTCGATATCTGAGCTCTCATCCGACTAGTTTCTTGGTCCACTATTCAACGGCATTAAGAATCAAACTACTCTCTTTTTTAGTCTCCTTTCTAGTCTTGTTCATTTATGTTGCCATCGCACATGACACCAACATCCGACTTTGGAATCTGGGTTGGGTATTTGTGATGATGGCGTCGCTTGCAATGATCATGCATTACCGTTCCTACTTTCGGGCAAGTGACCGCTTCCGTTATGAAGCCTACTCAATCTTGTTAGAAAAAGGCCTCGCAACTACTTTCGGTTTTTCCGCTTTGTTGATTTATGGTACCCTTGATGAGTTTCTACCTGCTTTCGCTGTAGGCTATATGTTGGCATTGGCGCTAACCATTTATCTTCAATTCAGACTTCGCCAAGAATTGCTTATCTCGACCCCATTCGAACAAATTCCCGTTTCTACTGGAAGAATGATTCGCGAAGCCATGCCTTTTGCATTCATGAATTTAATTCTGAGTTACAGGATTCGAATCTCATCAGTATTTCTTCAATACCTTGGCGGCCGATCTGACTGGGTTGGATACTATAATTCCGGGTACAGGTTGGTTGAGGCCTATGGTTTAATTCCATCATTGCTCACTGCACCGCTGCTACCGGAATTCGTCAGATCCCAAAACGTTCGTGATAGGATAGGAGATACACTCATCACAAGCGTTCGTTTTCTATTTGTGATTTCGGTATCGACTGCTCTATTGATATCGCTGTTCGGAGAGTGGTTTATTCCTTTTATATTTGGAATCGGTTATATTGATGCCATTCCGTCAATTCGAGTCATTATTTGGGCTATCGTTCCAATTTCAGCGAACTACTTGACTGGATCACTGATTTCTGCAATAGGTCGCCAATCCCTGGCAAATCGATACTTGGCCGCAGAATTTATCATACTCATTGGAATTTATTGGGTGTCTATAACCCTCTACGGATTTTACGGAGCGGCTTGGGCGACCATTTTGACCGAGACCATCTACTTCGGTTTTCAAAGCTTCGTCATTCGGGACATCTTATCATTTCGCCGATTGTTCAACATTGTTGGAAAGCTGGTATTGACATCGGCCGTCACAATCTCAATTGTGTATCTTTTAAGCCCATCGCTGTTTCCTTTTCAACGACTTCTTCTCGCAATACTGCTCATACCAATACTTACAGTGTCCGTACGTTTGGTCCTCCCATCTGAATTAATTTCCATTGTAAAACATCTTTTCAACAGACGAACTGCTAAATGAAATTATTACTCATAGACAAGACGCTTCTGTTGCGTGTTAATCATAGAAAATGGGAACGACTTGCTACTCTACACGGGCTGAAGATCAGCGCGATTACTGCACAGAGATGGATTGAGACTCAGAGATCAATCCAATTCGAGCAAACAGACATCTCGTTTCCCATTCGCGCTCTTCCCGTAGTCTCCCCTGGATATGAAAATCGTGCTTTTTTTACTCGTGGATTAAGTGATGCAATCCGTGATGCAAACCCCGATGTCATCCTCTGTTTTGAAGAACCGTTCAGTGTGTTCGCGGCACAAGTAACATGGATACGGAATCGTGTGGCACCAAAAACCCCGATGACATTCTATTCTTGGTACAACTTGCTTCCGGATCGAATCGGTGGATATTCATATCCTTTCATCTATGATGGACTTTTGAAATACGTTCTTAAGTCGACTTCGGTAATTTACTGTGCCAATCCAGAAGCCCAACTTTTTTATGAACAGAAACGACCTGGAGTCTCAGAACCATTATTCTTCGGGGTCGATTTAGATACCTTTACCTCTGGGATTGTCAAAACCGATTGGCCTGCCGCTCGTCCATTTCGAATCGGATACATTGGCCGCCTATTGGAAATGAAGGGTATAGACACCCTCGTCCAAGCTGCAGCCCAAATCCAACCCAAATTGAATATCGAATTGGTATTGCTTGGTTCAGGACCGATAGAAGTCTCTCTGCGTAAACTCGTCGCGACTTTGGGAATCGAATCCATCACCCAATTTCATCCGAGCACCGCACCTGAGAATGTCGGCAACTTCCTCCGATCCTTCGATGTTTTGGTTCTACCATCACGATCGATGCCATATTGGAAAGAGCAGTTTGGACGAGTATTGGTCGAGGCGATGGCTTGCGGTGTGCCAGTGATTGGCTCGGATTCGGGTGCCATACCAAATGTTATTGGGGATGCTGGTCTTATTTTCCCCGAGGGTAATGTCGATGCATTGGCGAATCAAATTACATCCCTAATCGCTGATGGGATGTTGTGGTCTGATTTGCAAACCCGAGGACTTCGTCGTGCCCCTCAGTTTAGTGCTGATGTGTTTGCCAGCACATTGTATTCGAGTCTAACCAGGCTTATCGGATGACTATTCTTGTTGTTCACCCAGACTTGCGAAAGATCGGCGGAGCCGAGCTGGTGTGTTTGCACGTGATTGGATGCTTGATGCGTGATCCGGAAGTCAGTATTACCCTACTTACATTTCATCAAGCCGAGGTGGCCAATGATGTTCGAATTCTTGGATATAAAATCGATTCTGAGCGCTTCCAATTGCAAATTGCACGTTTACCCTTCTTTGTACCAAAAGAGGGGCCTCAAGCCATGGCTCGACTCGCATGGCTTCATCATTCTGCTCGAAGACGGTCCGCTAACTTTGACATTGGAATTTCAACGTACAACGAAATCCATTTAGGAATTCCCACCCTTCAGTACATCCACCACCCTTTCTATGTGGGTGTAGATCTGTTGAAAAAACACCGCCTTGCTTCTGAATCAGTAGTGAGTGCGAAGAGCCGATTGAGACATCGGGTGTATGATGCGATAAATAGAATTGTGGCTTCCGCCGATACAGCAAACTTCCAGCGGAATCTCACTTTGACGAACTCCTCGTACATGGCCGGAATCGTATCGAATTGTTATGGTATTCAACCTGTTGTCCTCTATCCATCCTTTGTCACACAATCCGAAAAAGTTGAATCAGCACTTGACAGGGAACCCCGAGTTCTCATTGCTGGAAGATTCGCACCCGACAAGGAGATTGTACCGTTTCTTGAAGCTGCATTAACCGATTGTCCTTTGCCTATTGATGTCGCAGGGTTGAGTGTTGATACAGACTACACGAACCGGATTCATGATATTTCATCACGTTCGCTAGGTAAGATTACTGTGCACTCGGATATCGCTCAATCGGAGATGAATTCGTTGTTTCGTCGAAACCGCTATTATGTGAATACTCGACAATTCGAACATTTTGGCATTGCGACTTTAGAAGCCGCCGTAGCTGGATGCCTTCCATTTGTCCATGCCTCAGGTGGGTCTCCAGAAATCGTTCCATTCGCTGAGTTACAATACAATTCCGCACACGATGTATTTTTGAGAATCAAGCAGTTGGAAGCAGATCCAACATATCTTATGAGGTTAAACGATATGGTCAAGCAACACGTGCATCGTTTTGATTTGGGACACTTCGATGAGGGACTTATGTCAGCCTTCCGAAGTTTATCTGCCAACGTACTGCGACCATGACCATCCTTTTCATTGTTCCGAGACTACCTGCCCCGCCACATGATGGAGGTGCGTTATACGTCTTTCAGAGTGCAAAAGCGATGGCTGATTTCGGGCATACGGTTTGCATCGCCGGTTTCCGATCCAATCTTCATACTCAAAATGAGGCTATCCTGACAAATTTTGCGCATGTGTTTTCAGTTGATGCTGGATTTACATCCTACGGATTGCTGAGCGCTATCCGATCCATCGTCACGGCCCAACCCATCTCCGTTCAGCATCGGATGGATGTGGGACGAATGAGAGCCGCACTAGAAAAGGTAAATCTGACCCCGGATGTGATTCTGTTGGAAGGCATTCAAACCGCGCAGTTCATTGATCTCTGCCGATCCAAATTTCCATCGGTTCCGATTCTGCTCAGACAGGTCAATAATGAACATGTGTTGTTGTATCGGAACAGTCAGAGCTCATCCAATCGCGCTATCCGTCTCTTCTATTGGCTGCAAAGTCAATTCATGAAGCGATTCGAGCGCAACGCCATGTCGAAAGTGGATGGGGTCACGTCTATTTCAAGTAAGGATATCTCGGATTTCAAGCAACTTTGCCCGAATCAGTTGTTCCACGAAGCTTCACCTGGGATTGATATCCCGTCATCAAAATGTGTAGAACGCAAGCCTGATCAACTATTAGCCATGGCGGGTTGGGCATGGAAGCCAAATATCGATGGATTGATCTGGTTTTTGGAATCGGTTTGGCCGAACGTTTCAGAATTACGACCACAGCTCCAATTCCACATCGCGGGAAAGGATATTCCGACATCCATCATCTCACATTTCGAATCGGATTCCGTACGATTTCTGGGTTTTGTTGACGACGGCGAACAACTACGTCAGCAATCCACTGTGATGATCGCACCGTTGTTCAGCGGTTCCGGCATCAAAATGAAAGTGATGGAAGCTTTCGGCAGCGGGTTGCCGGTGATCACCACACCCATCGGAATCGAAGGGATTCCGGTTGAAAACGGACGCCATGTGATGGTGTTCGAAACAGATACACAGGCTGTTGACCATATTTTGAAATTGACGGATGATGCCGCCCTTCAGGAATCCATCCGATCCTGCGCGTTCGAATTCGCAAAAACTTGGAATTGGAATTCAAAAGCAGCCGCACTCACGGATTTCATTCGTGCGAGATCCGCGGCTCTCTCATTTCCCAAACGATTGTCCATGCCAAACGGCGGGTGAAAGGTAGCCACATCATAAGTTTTTGATCGAGCCGGTGCAAAAAGCCTAAAACGGGATCAAAAAACCGTGTTTTTCGCAACGGAACCGCAAATAAAGTGGTGATGTGGTAAAAAGTGACCTTCACATCCTTGAAATTCCGACGCGAGATATCAAAATCGGCAAATACTATCGGATGTTCGTCGGGCGTGCGTATGCTGGGTGTCAGCCATCGGAACAAATTGATGAATGGATTGTGCCCCATTGGCTCAATGAAAATCGCAACACCCTCTTGCCGTAACACTCTGGCAATTTCACTCAACGATTTATCAAGATCCAAATGGTGAAGAATGCCTCGTCCGACCACCATATCAAAGCTGTGATCTGTAAACGGACTCATCTTTTCGGCGTCCATTGCCTCAAATCGGATTTTCACTCCTTCTTGAATGGCCATCTTTCTGGCGATACGAATTGCTTCGTCTGAGATGTCGATTCCAATCACATTGGCGCCATTCCGAGTCCACTCCAAGGCCGTCGCGCCCATGGCGCAACCGTAATCCAACAAATCTGCGCCCTTGCAGTCGGATAAAACCAAGCCATTGAAGTGCTCATCTTGAAATCGGTTAATGCTGTAATATTTCGCGATGGGAATCCGCTCTTCATCGCCGCTACCGAATCGCTGGTTATGAAACTCGCGTTCCCTTTCAATTTTGGATGTCATGCGGGGAAACTACGAATCTACTATTGCAAATACAATATGAGTCATCTCCTCACACCCTCATCCCGCCACTCAGCACATATTGTATGGCTTGATTCGCGTTACGAGTAAGTAATTTTTCGACTCATCGTGTAACATTTCGGGGTCACCGTGGCTATTTCGGTCATACTGTGCCACTCATTTCGGAGCATATGGTGCCACTTTCCAAGTGTGATGTTACGTGTTGATCGTTACTGTTTCAAACTTTTGTTTTTTTCTCAATGACTCCCCATTGAGTTCGATCCGATGGGA
>CAMTWZ010000015.1:0-189954 GCA_947085565.1 uncultured Bacteroidota bacterium | reverse complement strand
GACAGAAGGCCGTCGCCGAAGCTGAGTTGATTGGTCGAGGACATGGCGGAAGGATGAAGGTTGAATGGCGGCTTTCGTTATGTCATAATATAAGGATTCATGGGGACAATGTCAAGCTCGGGGGTTATGCAAAGGGTTCTATAAATATGAGCATAAATCTCAATTACAAAAATAACAACCCGAAAATTGGGAGTATTGCAACTGTTCGATTTCATAGTTCGGGTACATATGTAATTAAAGTTATTGCTACGGACGAATGTGAGAAAAGCAATGAAGATGAATTTAGTATAAATGTTACAAATTAATTAACCCCTTTTTATGAAAACAAAAATATATACTCTATTCTTTATACTACACGTAAATGCAATAATAACAAACGCACAGATCTCACTGAATGAAGCGATGGACATGCCCAACCAAAGATTTACACAAACATTGCATTTGACTCAGCATCTCGGTCTAACTTTTAATGGGTTTAAATCATTAAATAGTAACAAAGGACTGAGCATAGAATCGATGATCAATATCGTCTACTTTAGTCAACATAATGATGATATAATATTGACGAGAAATTTATTTAACCAAATTGCAAATACTGCAACATTATCCCTAATTGTCAACCCAATCACCTCAAATGAGTGCAGTTTAGATAGGGCAACTGTTGATGTAAACAGCAGAATGTTGCAAAATCTTGCCTTCGTTGCTCTTGTCTCATACGTTGCAAGTAATGAAGGAATTGATGTTGTTAACCCACCTAATGGTGTAACGCCTCTGCCACCACCAAGTCAAGCGATGAATAATTTGAAAACGGCATTTGATCGCTTACTTGACTATAGCGTTTTGGGGATGAGTTGTAATGATCAGGTACATAGAGTCGGTTCAATTACCAATATAGCTAGGGCTTTAGATCTATGGCAGATTGTCATTTGAAGTGCCCGTCGTTAGTTTAGGTTGAGTCGGTGTCGGGCATATCAACCGCTTTGGCTAAGAATACTTCATTCGGAGTCAAATACCCAAGTTTTTCTCGGGGCCTGTTGTTGAGTCTGTCGGCTATCCAACGCAATTCCTTGGGTTGGACAAACCGCACATCCCTGCCCTTTGGGATGTATTGTCGAATGAGTTTGTTGAGCCGTTCGATTCGCGCCCTCTGGTTGGTCGCATACGGGTCGGCGAAGTAGATACCCAGCTTCAGTGTTTTGCCGGTACATTTGTGCTTAGCGAACTCTCCGCCATTGTCGTTGGTGATCGTATGCAGTTTTTCCCGGTGCTCACGCAGAAGATCTAGGGTGGCCTCATGTACACCGTGCGCCTCGCGACCGTGGGTCTGCGCCAGCCAGCAATAATCGCTCTTGCGGTCCACGATGGTCAAGATGGCACCGCGGTTGGACGGTCCGACGATGGTGTCTCGCTCCAGGTCGCCGAGTCGCTTTAGCTCGTCCACTACGGCTGGCCGCTGAGCGATCCTTTTTCTGTCTTCGATGATTTGGCGGACTTTTTTGACCTTGGATCGGGGTTTGGGCCGCATTCGCGCAGTTCGAAGAAGTTTCCACAACTCTCCGCCAGTGGCAGCGTCGGCGTAGATGTGCCGGTAGATGGTCGAGCCGGACACGCCCATGTCCGGCCCGTGAAGCAGGCGTAGTCGTGGGCCGATTCCCATCGGCTCCAGATCCGTCTGACCAAGTAGATCCAAAGCCAACTCCTTGCGCACGCCAGTGAACCGGTATGCGCCGCGAGGGGCGGCCCTGGTGGCCATATACAGGGAATGGGCCGAGCGGGCGTCGTAGCCGTGTCGGCCGCCAGCCCGGGCGATTTCCCGGCGGATGCTGGTCGGGTCGCGGCCAAGATCTCGGGCGATTAGGGTGGCGTTGATGCCGTTTTCCAGTTGCGCGGCGATGCAGTACCTTTCGGTCAGGTCAAGGTGTCGATACATGGTCTTCGATTCTTTGGATGGAATAGACGGCCAATATAACCGACATCGACTCGCCCGGGGGACATCCTCCGGGCTTTATTTTATCTCAGCCCCAAAACGGGCACTTCAAATGACAATCTGCCAATGACAACTCTTCTCGAATTTTGATTAGCTGAACCAAAGATTCTTCAGACCAAATTACATTGTAGTCAGGTCTCTGTTTTGGCATCTCGAAGTTTGGATAGCAGCTGTTGTGTGGTCACTGTTTTAGCGCAGTCCAAATCCGAGAGTCCTTTATGAACGGATGCGATGTCCGTTTCAGTCAATTCCTTCCACTAGTCCGATTCGTTTCGGGTATCGATGTTCTTTGTGGTTTTTCCATGGGTTGACATAGTTCAAATGTAAATGCTTCAAGACCAAGTGGCAAGAAGATTCGTTCCGAAATCTGTACCATCATGTCGGAACCGAAAACCCCATGAACGTCGTTATCTGATCATGATCCACTTCTTTTTTCTCCTTTTTCTCCTCGCATCACCGCCTGACATCCGCTTGACGATGGATTCCGCGCAGTAGGAGCCGTATTCGTTCGGGGCGTCGTATGGCACCACGCGGTACACCCTCACGCGCAAAGATGGTCGGACTGTGATGAACGCGAAAAGCTCGGCATCGGCGTCGTGACTCATCCGTCGCGTCAATGTCGATCCGGCCGCCACACCCGTCATCGAATGGAGTTGGACCGTGGCCGGGGGTACTTCCCAAAGGCGATGAGCGCACCCGGGCGGGCGATGATTACGCCGCGCGGATCTATGTCACCTTCGAGGTCGACCCCGACGCGCCATTCACCGAACGAATGGCCTACAGGACGATGAGCGCCTTGTTCAACGAGGTTCCGTTCCGCGCCATCAATTACATCTGGGCCAATAAGATTCCACAAGGAAGCCATGTCAAAAACACGTATTCCTCAAGCGTGTGCATGATCGCGGTTCAGAGCGGAAACGCCTCCGCCGGCGTTTGGAAAGAGGAACGCCGCAATCTGATGGACGACTATAGGATGTGTTTCGGCTCGGAACCCACCAAAGTGAACGGAGTGGCGATCATGACCGATTCCGAGAACACGAAGGGAAGCGCAGAGGCGTGGTACGGGGATGTGAGGATTCGTCAGAACCGGTAACCCACCGTCACGAACCCCATCCGCCCCGGGGCCGGTTCGAATGCCCGCGCGTTGAACGGATTGACGACCACCGAACCGTTGTACCGCGCATCGGTGAGGTTCTGCACACGAACCGAGATCACAAACTGACCCTCTTCAACATCGAACGCTTTGGCTATGGCCAGATCGCCGGTGGTGCGTCCGGCGTTTCTCAGGGTGTTTGCCTCGTTGGCGTATTGGTCGCCCACGGAAATCAAATCCGCCGCCACGGTGAATCCGTTGGAGCGGATCTGAAGCGAGGACGTGGCCACGAATTCGGCCAGGCCCGGAATCCGGTTTCCGCTGCGGAATCGGAACCGGTTCGACTGCACCGAGGAGGTGAATCGGACTTCCTCACTGAACAGGATGGTCAACGCGCCCTCCACGCCCTCATGCGTGGCTTCGCCGCTGTTGCGGAAGAAGGTGCGGTCGCCGCCCTCGGCGGTCTGGAACGGGGTGATGCGTCGGCTCACGCGCATCCGGTAAGCGGCCAGATCGACGAACATCGCGTTGAAAAGCACGGCACGCAGTCCGGTTTCGGTGCCGACGGTCGATTCAGGGTTCAGTTTCGGTACGCCGCTGTTCGAGAGTTCGTTCAGGGTGGGGGCTTCCGAGCCGGTGCGGACATTCGCGAACCAGGTCGCGCCACGGAAGGCGCGTGAGACACCCAACGAGGCGTTGGGGATGAGCAGCTCGTACGTGGACCCCGCACTGACGCGCAAAAGGTCGATCCGCACGCCGCTTTCCACCAGCCAGGAGCCGAGATTGAGCGTGTGCGTGGCGTAAGGCGTGGCGCCGAGCCAGGTTTCATTCTGATCGATGGTAAGCGTGCCGCGACGGTACTTACCGTTGGAACCCGTGTTGGTGAGGCTCTGGCGATTGTCGCTTTGGAAGGCGGCGTCGATGCCCACTCTCAGTCGGCCGATGCGCGGCGCATCATAGCGGATGCCGCCCGAATAGCGGCTCAGATCCACGATGTTCGCGATGAGCGGATTGGTGACGGTGCGAAGCGTGGCGTAGGTGGTCACATCACCCACATCAGAGGCGAACCGCGTTCCGCCCTGCAGATGGAAGAAGGATTTCCCCGCATCCCGGTTTTGTTGCATCGGAAAGACGGATGTAGGACGGCTCGCCGATGTCGCCGCATCCAACGGCCCAGGATTTTCCGCAAAAGGGACATACGCGCCATGCAGCATGGTTACGGTTTTGCGTGAACGGAGGACTGTCCCGAAGCGCAAAGCCGACTGGTTGTTATGTTTACGAAATCCGTCCGAGTGATGGATGGATGCATACACGTTCATCAGTGTATCACTCAATGAAACATGATGCGTCACGGTTCGATGCTCTCCAACCGATAGGAGGCCCATCGTGGAAGGCGTTGACTGCCGGGTCGACAGCAGCAGCGTGCCACCGCTTCCCGATCCCCATTGGATGGCTGTCGGACCACGAATAAGCTCCGCGCTGGTGATGGACTGCGGATCGATGACTTCCAGAATGGTCTGTCCGTCGGGCGCGGTGAGTGGAATGCCGTCGAGGATGACGGTGATGCCGCGGACTCCGAACGGCGATCGCCAGCCCATGCCGCGGATCTGGATGCGTTCGCCCAAGGCCAGGGTTTCACGGTTCTGGATCTGCAGACCGGGAAAGCCGTTGAGCAGGCGGTCGAGGCCTTGAATGGGTTGGGAGAGTCGCTGGTCGGTGGTCCGTTCCGCGCGGAAGACCGCATAAGGCGCAGTTTGTTCGCTGTATCCGGCGCGTGTGGCTTCCAAGACCACATCGGGAAGAACGCGAAGCGTGTCGGCCGGGGGCTGAAACCAAATAAGCAGGAGGGAGGTGAGGATCACCATCCGCCGGAAGCTCCTCCGCCGCCAGATCCGAAGCCGCCTCCGCCTCCAAATCCGCCGAAGCCACCACCACCGAAGCCACCGCCTCGGTTGCCGAGCATGTTTGCCAATCCATGCATGATGATGATGCCGTTGCCACCGAGGTGATGACTGCGACGGCGACGCGAGGATGTGGCCAGTTGGAAGACGATGTAGATGATCATGATGACCAGAAACCCGAGGTTTTTGAAGTCATCGGGATTTCCGGACGATTGCCGTTGCGGAACCGCAGTAAATTCTCCAGAGGCCAATCGCATGACGGCATCAGTGGCTTGGGTGAGCGCTCCTGCGACGTTTCCATCCCTGAAACCGGGACGGAGGATATCGTTGATGATGCGTCCGGCGAGGATGTCGGGTACCACGGCTTCCAGACCGTACCCCACTTCGATGCGCATCTGGCGGTCGTCGCGCGAAATGAGGAAGAGAACGCCGTTTCTGCGGTCGCTTTCCCACATTTTCCAATCGTTGAACATTTTCAAGGCGAACGATTCGATGTCGATGCCTTGCAGATTTTCGATGGTGGTGACCACGATCACATTGCTGGTCGAATCGCGGTAGGCGCGAAGGCGCTGTTCAAGGGCGTTGCGCTCGGATGTGGATAGCATCCCCCCGTAATCATTCACCATGCCGGTCGGGCTGGCAGGGAAGTCCTGGGCTCTCACTTCCATCCCACAACAAAGAACCAACAACCCAACCACAAACCACAGCTTAGCGAGTGATCTCATTTCCTACCTCGTTGATGTCGGTTTTCGTGTCGTAAGGGAATTCAGCTTTGAGTTTTTCGCCGATGTCGGTGACGACCTGGATGAGTCCGCCGACGATATCCCCATTTTTGAAATGGGCCAGCATCACGTCCAACTCTTCTTTCCAATACTCGGTGGTCACTTTGCAGTGGATGCCTTCATCCCCGAAAATGGCGGCTTTGCGGTCTTCGATGGCCACATAGACCAGCACGGCATTGCGAAGCTCGGTTTTGTGCAGATTCAGCTTGGCGAATTTCACTTTGGCGCGGTCGAGCGCATCGCCCTTGCAGAAGCGTTCCAGATGTACCTTCACCTCGCCCGAGGTGTTGAGTTCAGCCAGTCGGATGGCTTCCACCACACGGGCTTCCTGCTCGGCCGAAATCGCGTCTTCGATGTTCATCAGAAATTGACTGTAGGAGCTTGGTCCGACCCTTCAGCCGCTTCGAAATACGCTTTCTGATCGAAGCCGATGAGTCCGGCGATGATATTGCGCGGAAACTGGCGCAGTTGCGTGTTATAGGTGCGAACTGTGGTGTTGAAGCGGTTACGCTCGGTGGAAATGCGGTTTTCCGTGCCTTCGAGCTGCACTTGCAGATCGCGGAAGGCTTGGGTGGCTTGCAGCTGCGGATAATTCTCGGCGACCACCATCAAGCGCGACAGGGAAGAACGCAGACCGGCTTGGGCATCTTGAAACGCTTTGACAGCTACAGGATCTTTGAGAGCGTCGGCGGTGAGTTGAATCGATGAAGCCTTGCTGCGCGCTTCGATGACCGCGGTCAGGGTTTCCTGCTCGAAATTGGCGGCGCCTTTGACGGTGTTCACCAAGTTAGGAATGAGGTCTGCACGACGTTGATACGCCGTATTCACCTGTGCCCAAGCCTCGTTCACGCCTTCTTCGGCGGTGACCAGGCTGTTGTTAATGGACATTCCCCAGAAAACAAGGACAAGTACTGCCCCAAGTGCGATCCATTTTCCCATTGTGTTATTTTTCGAAATTTGATGTTAGGTAACCGGTCAAAGATACTATTTTCCGGCCTTCCGTTAAGAAAATATAGGATTGTGTGACCTGTCGTTTTGTGTTTTTCGATATCGATGATACTCTGTTGAATCATCGTCAGGCGGAGCGTGCCGCCTTGCAGGAAGTCCGTTCCATGATGCCCGTGCTCCAAAAAGTTCCCATCGAGGTTCTATGGTCGACCTATGGCCACATCAACCGTTCGTTGTGGGAGCAGTATGGTCATGGCGACATCACCCGTCAGGAGCTACAACACTTGCGTTTTTTTATCATGATGACCGAATTGGGCATTCCGGAATCGTTTCAGGAGGCCATCAGTCGGCAGTACATGAAGTATTACCGTGAATTGTGGACATGGATGCCCGGGGCCAAACAGGCTCTGGATGCGGTGAAAGAGCGTTACCCGGTTGGATTTCTGACCAACGGATTCGCCGAAGTGCAGACCGCTAAGCGAAAGAAATTCAATTTGGACACCTATTCCGACATCTATGTGATATCGGAAGAAGTGGGGTGCATGAAGCCCTCAGCCTGCATTTTCGACCATGCCACGAAGTTGACAGGATTTGAGCCGTCAGACATCCTCTACGTGGGTGATTCCTATTCCAGCGACATCATCGGAGCGAAAAACTTCGGCTGGAAGACGGTGTGGCTGACCGACACGAACGAAGACCCGCTCGGCGTGGCAGATGTGGTGGTGGCTTCGATGGAGGAGCTGCCTACGGCTATCAGGCTTTGAATTACGAATGAAAGTTCATTTTATTACGTAAAGTGTTAAAATGATTTCGTTATTAGTTGGAATTGTGTAATATTACTCAGGAATCATCCAACCAAGTCCAAAGTCTGAAAAGCAATGAAACCGTTACTTGCCCAGCTTGCTGTCCTTCTGATGCTTCAGATGAGTGCATCCGCCTTGAACGCTCAATCCGCCAATTCCTTCCTATATGTGGAATCGGATGAGATCATCGCCAACCCGGAGCGAGGTTTGCAGAAATATTCGATCACCAACGCGACCTATTACAACACTCCGAATTTCTCGAACCTGAGTGAAGCCACCTTACGGGGTTGGAGGGATGGAGCCGACAAGGTGTCGGTGATCTACCGTTACTTTCTGATGAACGCGTATCTGAATTCGGACATCTCACAAACCTATCTCGACAATATTCAGATCGATTTCGATCGCATCCGCAATGCGGGATTGAAAATCCTGATCCGTTTCTCCTATACCAACAGTCAGGGTACCACGCCACAACAACCGACAAAAGCGCAGATTCTGAAGCACATCGAGCAGTTGGCTCCGATTTTGGAGCGTAATCGGGATGTGATTGTGGCGAATCAGGCCGGCTTTGTGGGGACTTGGGGCGAGTGGTACTACACCAACTCCGCGGAATTCGGAACCGATGGCTCCATCAACGCGCAGCAATGGGCCAATCGCAAGGAGATCATCGATGCGATGTTGGCTGCCACACCAGTTGAAATTCCGATTCAAGTGCGATATCCCCAGATCAAGCAGGTCATGTACGGCATGTCTCAGCTCACCGAGCAAACCGCCTATTCCGGATCTCCAAATGCGAGGCTCGGCTTTTTCAACGACGCGTTTCTCAATGTCTGGGGAGATATGGGCACGTACCGAATCAGCGGACAGTTCACCAGTCCGGTAGGTTCAGCCGATTTCAACTACATGGCCAATGAATCGAAATACTTGCCGATGTCTGGCGAGACCAACGGTCTGAATGCACCAAGAACGAATGGTTCCAATGCCTTGGTGGAGATGAACGCGGTGAATTGGTCGATCGTGAACCGTGATTATCACCTCTCGGTGATCAACGGATGGATTTCATCGGGTCATTTCCCTGAAATGCTAAAAAAACTCGGGTATCGGTTTGTGCTTCGTTCAGCGAATTTCACCCAAGAGGGTCCCGATGTCAAAGTCAGAATCCTATTGGATAATGTCGGATTCGCCAGGGCTTTCGTCCACCGCAATGCGTATCTGGTTTTTCGTCACACCACATCCGGCGCGGAAAAAAGAGTTCAAATTCAAACGGACATCCGTCGTTGGGAATCGAATGTGGAACTTCTGGCGGTGATCGCAGCATCCGAACTTACCCTTGGTGTGCATGATGTGTTTTTGCATGTGCCGGATACCCGCCTCGAGAACCGAGTTGAATATGCCATCCGCTTTGCAAATACCGATGTTTGGAATGCGCAAACAGGAATGAATAAGCTGGGTGTTGTCGCATTGACAGACAATGGATTATCCATACAAAAAGAGACTGGAAGTCTGAGTCCGGATGGCATCCGCCTGCATCAGAACTATGCGAATCCGTTCAACCCGAGCACCACTATCCGCTTCGAGATTGATCAAAGCGGACCCGTGCGCCTGACGGTTTATGATTCGAGTGGCCGTTATGTTCAGACGCTTCAGAACGCCATGTTCACATCAGGTGAGCACATGGTGAGTTGGGATGCGTCGAATCTGAGCTCGGGAAATTATGTGGTGATGTTGGAAGCGTCGGGAATGAGTCAGTCGATCATGACGACATTGATCAAATAAGGGGGTTTATCACAGGGAGGAAGAATTTTTCACAGGAAATCCCTGTATTTTCACCCGCATGAAAACCGAACCTACCGTCACCCTCGAATTAGCCATCGAACACGGCCTCACCGCCGACGAATTTCAAAAAATACAGGGGTATCTGGGGCGTTTCCCGACCTTTACCGAGCTTGGCGTCTATTCGGTGATGTGGAGCGAGCACTGTTCCTATAAGAACTCCATCCGGGTGCTTAAAACCCTTCCACGCGACGGGAAAGCCTTGTTGGTTGGCGCTGGAGAGGAGAACGCCGGATTGGTCGATATCGGCGACGGACTCGCCTGCGCCTTTAAGATCGAATCGCACAACCATCCATCCGCCGTGGAGCCTTATCAAGGGGCTGCGACCGGTGTGGGTGGTATCCACCGCGATATTTTCACGATGGGTGCGCGACCCATCGCATCCTTGAACAGTTTGCGTTTCGGCTCGCTCGACCAACCCCGCGTTCGGTATCTATTAGATGGAGTGGTGCGCGGCATCGGCGATTACGGGAACAGTTTCGGCGTTCCGACGGTGGCCGGCGAGATTTATTTCGATGACAGTTATGAGGGAAATCCGCTGGTGAACGCCATGAGCGTGGGCATCGTGGAAGTGGGTAAAACCGTCTCCGCCATTGCCGAGGGAGTAGGAAATCCGGTGATCATCGTCGGTAGCAGCACGGGTCGTGATGGAATTCATGGTGCGACCTTCGCCTCGGTCGAAATCAGCGAGGAAAGCGAGAAAAAACGCCCGAGCGTGCAAGTGGGCGATCCGTTTACGGAGAAATTGTTGTTGGAAGCCTCTTTGGAAGCTCTGCAGACCGGAGCCATTGTGGGCATGCAGGACATGGGAGCGGCGGGTATTTCCTGTTCCTCCTCGGAAATGAGCGCCAAGGGCAAGGTTGGGATGAAGATCAACCTGGATCGGGTCCCGATGCGCGAAGAAGGCATGACGGCCTATGAATTGCTGCTTTCGGAAAGCCAGGAGCGCATGCTCGTGGTGGCTCACAAAGGGCGAGAGCAGGAGATTCTGGACGTCTATGCGAAATGGGACCTTCACGCGGTGGTGATCGGGGAAGTGACAGATACCCAGCATGTCGAATATTGGAAAGACGGCGAAATCAAAGCCCGCATCCCCGCTGATTCGCTCGTGCTTGGCGGCGGAGCGCCCGTCTATATCCGCGAAGCGGTGAAACCGGCCTATCTCTATGAAAAACAGGCCTTTGATGTGGATTCATTGGTGGATTCGACCCCGCTCAGCGAACGGATTCTTGAACTGATGAGCGCGCCGAACATCGCTTCGAAACGTTGGATTTTCGAGCAATATGACACCATGGTGCGGACGAACACGGTGATTGGTCCGGGTCCGTCGGATGCGGCCGTCATCCGCCTGAAAGGATCTGAAAAAGGATTGGCGGTGAAAACCGATTGTAACGGACGCTTCGTGTATCTGAATCCGCGCCGTGGCGGACAGATCGCGGTCGCTGAAGCGGCTCGGAACGTGGTCTGCGCAGGAGGGAAGCCGCTGGCGATCACCAACTGCCTGAATTTCGGAAATCCGTACAAACCCGAGAATTATTGGGTGTTTCAGGAAGCGGTGGGAGGCATGGGCGATGCCTGCCGAGTGCTCGACACTCCGGTGACGGGCGGTAACGTGAGTTTTTACAATGAGACGCCGGTTTCCGCGGTATTTCCGACGCCGACCATCGGCATGCTCGGACTTGTGGAGAATGTGGAGCGTGATGCGACCACAGCCGGATTCAAAGCCGACGGTCATGTGATCGCGTACATCGGCGCGCCAAGAAAAGGTCTGGGTGGAAGCGAATATCTGAGTTGGTGTTACAAGATGGTGACCGGCGATGCGCCCGAGATTGATCTGAATTTCGAAAAATCCTTGCAAGACGCCTTGCTGGCAGCCATCCGGAATGGATGGATCGCTTCGGCGCATGACATCTCCGACGGCGGTTTAGCCACCACCTTGGCTGAATCCTGCATCTTCGGCAATACCGGAGCCCGAGTGGATCTCGAATCTCTGGGGGGTGTGTCGCGCGAAGTGCTGTTCAGCGAAGCGCAATCCGGAGTGGTGATCAGCCTCATCCCGGAGAATCAGGCCAACATCGTCTCCCATTTCAATGCGGCAGGCGTTCCGGCGCATCTGTTGGGAGAAGTGGGCGGCGCGACCTTGGAAATCCAAGGCATAGCCTCCATTCCCGTTACGACCCTGGCCGATGTGCATGGCAACGCAATCAAACGGAAGATGTCTGTTAGTGGTTAGTTGTTAGTTGTTGGTTGTTGGTTGTTGGTTGTAAGAACCCAGTACATAGGAATTACAACAAACAGCAAACAACACAACAAACTACTTCACCAACATCATCTTCCTGCTCACGGTCCCGAGCGGGGTGGTGAGTCTGTAGATGTACATCCCTGAGCTGAGGGCGGAGGCGTCGAATCTGGCCTCATGATATCCGGCTGATTTCTGCTCATTGACGATGACCGCCACTTCGCGTCCTAGGAGATCGAATACGGATAATCTGACTTGTACGGGCGATTCATGAATCGCCCCAACGTCAAACCCGATTAGCGTCAAAGGATTGAACGGATTCGGAACATTCTGCCTCAGCTCGAGGGCAACCGGACCCTCTTTCTCGGCCGGATTCTCGATGGACACGGTTTCATTGAAAACGAACCGGACCAAAACCGGCGAATGGTCGGATGTCGTCGAGAAATAATTGTTGATATGGGTGGGAGTCGCGACTTTTTCGGCCCCTTCCAAATAATCGGCGAACAGCGCTCTACCGATCACGATATGGTCGATCATGGAACTTGTGCGATAGGAGGTGGCTCCTCGCTCACTCAGCCGTTTCGTGGGAATCAGATAATTCGCGTCGTCCACGAAATTCTGGTAGGGAGAGACTTGTCCGGCGTAGGTGCTCACCGTCACATTGTCGTTGAAATCACCTAGGAAAATGTGGGGTTGCTGCACGTGCCGTTCATCCAGGTACTGTTTCATTTGCGCTGAAGCCCTGAATCGGCGGTTGTAGGATTCTTGATCGGAGAAGGCCTTGGCGTGGATATTGAAGGCATGGATTTCGCGTGATTTCCCTTGGATGTTCGCGTTGAAATGGAACATCAACGGGAAGCGCCCGCTACCGAAATCATAACTGATCATCCCGGTGGTGATCATTCCTGAATTCAATGAATCGATGGTGATGCGTTTGAACAGATAGGCCGTTTTCTGATCCTGTGAGAAGCTGGCCAGAAATCCGCCATAGTCTTCCAATTCCTGAACCAAACGGTTGAACTGCTGCGGATTCGCGATTTCCTGGAGTGCGTAGATGTCCGCATCCAAGGTGGTGATCACCGATTTCACATTCTGGAACTGAAGCTCTTTGTTGGTCGGGCCATTTTGTGAATGACCGAACCATTCGATGTTCCAGGTCACCACATCGAGGGTGTGGCTGAAGGGAATGTCCGCACCCGGATCCACGAAAGGTTCGATTCCGAGATCTTTCGAGAACCGTGGTTTGAGCTGATATACGCTGTTGAAGCGGTCGATCACACCGGTGATGTCGACCGGTCCGGTTGGAATCGTCTCACCGATGGTGTTGGTGTTGTTTGCGATTCGAAGCACCGCCGAAACGCCATCTCGCTGGATGGTGTAATTGGTGTTTCCTCGGAACGAACCGGTTTGCAGGATGGTGACATTCCGGATCGTGACCAGCTGGGATTCATAGCCACCCGCGTTCATCTGCTGGATCGTGATGGTCTTTGCGGCGACCGGTTTGGGATTGTTCTTGAAGACGGTGAATTGGATGTCGCTGTCGCCAGCCCGGGCTGCGATCTGGAACAGGTAGGTGCCTACAGGACCGTTGTTCGGATTGAACTCCGTGAGCGGACCCGTGATCACAAGTGAATCGCCGATGGATGCGGCCGTATGCAAGGGGATGTGGAACGCGGACAATCCGCCTGTGGCATCTTGGAAGACGCTCGGACCACCGAACTCATTCCCGACCGTTACGCGTCCGGCAACGGTCACCCGCGTTCCGAACGGACGTGTTCTGGCTTCGGCGATGGACATCACGGTACCGGGATCGGCTTGGACGGAGGTCCATGCGCCGCTGAACGCAAGAAGAACACAAAGCCATAGGCTGGCTCTGTGCTTGGATGGTATGATCATCCTATTTAAGGAGCGTCATGACCCGGCTGACGGATCCCTGAGGCGTCGAGAGTCGGTAGATGTACATCCCGGAGCTCAAGGCGCGCGCGTCGAAGGTGACTTCATGGAAACCGGCGTTCCTCACTCCATCCACCAGAACGGCGACTTCGCGGCCGAGCATGTCATAGATGGACAATCTTACTTGTACGGGCGATTCATGAATCGCCCCAATAGTAAACCCAATCACCGTCGAAGGATTGAACGGATTCGGATAATTCCTTTCGAGGCTGAATGCCGCCGGCGATTCATTCAATCGATCTTCCACGGAAACCAGATCGGCGAAGGCGAAGCGGGTCCAGACCGGGAAGTGATCGGATGTGGTGGAAAGATAGTTTCCCACATAGCTCGGGTTTTCGATGCGCTCGGTTCCATTGAGATGGAACTGTTTCATGCGGACATTCGCCACGATATGGTCGATGTTGCTTAACGAGCTGTAGGAGGTTAGTCCGCGGTCGCTCAGCGATTTGGTGATGACCTTGTAATTGGTGTCTTGCACGAAGTTGATGTACGGCGAGATCAGATTGTTGAATGTGGAGAAAGTCACATCATCGTTGAAATCGCCGAGAAGGAGCAGATTCTGATTTGGGAACTGATCCATGTAGGCTTTCAGGATTTGCGAATCGGAGGTGCGCTCGTTGTAATCTGCCTGCGTGGCGAAGGCTTTGGCATGGATGTTTATGGCGCGGATGCGTTGAGTGACCCCGTTGATGGTGGCGTTGAACAGGAAGAAATACGGCCAGCGTCCGCCTCCCCATTGACCCTCGGTTCCTGTGAAATCGGCAAGGAGCGAATCCACGGTTGAAGTCTTATATAAGTAAGCCGTTTTTTGAGTTTGGCTGTACGGAGCGACGAACCCACGGTAGCCGTTCGTCCGAAGCGAATCGACCAGTCGGTTGAACTGCGCGTTGTTCGAGATTTCCTGCAGGGCGTACAGGTCGGCGTCAATCGTGCGGATCACACGCAAGACGTTGGTGAATTGGAGTTCGACGTCGGTCGGACCATTGCCTGCGCTGCCGAACCACTCGATGTTCCAAGTGACGGCTTCGAAAGTCTGCGATTTGGGGACGTTCTCGTAGGGGATTTCGAAGATCTCGACGTTCATATCAGCGGATGATCGAGGAACGATCTGATACTCGCCTCGGAAACGTCCGACAACACCAACGATATCTATGGCTCCGGATGGTGCCGTAGCGCCCACCAAATCTGTGTCGTTATCAATTCGAAGAAGAGTTGTGTTTCCGCTCGCATCCCTGAGACCGTAGTTCACGTTCGCTTGGAACGATCCGACAAATGGAGTGTTGGAAGGGACAAAATTCACAATAGTGACGATGGTGACATTCTCCAGAGCGACCAGTTGCGCTTCCACGTTACCGGATTTGAGCTGGTTGATCGTAACCGCTTTCGGCGATTGGACTTTGCGACCGGAAGGATGAACTGTGAATAATATTTGATCAGTTGAACCGGTAGGTACAGAAATCTGGCGCAGACCGTCGCCCACCACACCAGGAGTGTTCCCGAATTCGCCAAGAGGACCTGAAATCACAACCGAATCACCGTTCTGCACGGCACTATGCAAGGCTGGCCAGAACGCCGCCAATCCGCCGGTGGCATCTTGGAAATACGCCGGACCACCGAGCTGCGCGCCGACCGTGATCCATCCGGTCACAGTGACATTCGTCCCGAGCGGAAGTGAGCGTGCTTGTGCGATGGAGATGGGTGCCCTGGAATCGAATGTCGGTCCTGTGAGTTTGATGGTGAACGTGGGATTCACAGGATCGTTCGACGCGATTCGGATGGAATCCTGATAGGTTTTCAGAACAGTCGGCTCAAAAATCAGTTGAAACGATCGGTTTCCCAGCGAAGGGATGCTAACCCCATTCAGGCTGGATCCCAATCGGAAGCCAGTTCCTCCGAACGTCGCATCTGAAAGGACAAGGGTTTGAGACCCTGTGTTTCTCAACGTGAGGGTGACGGCGCGAGACAACCCCACTGCGGTTGCCGGGAAGGAGAAGGTCGAGCCTTTAGCCACCGCGGAACCGTTGATTTCGGCAGTGATAGTCGGTGTCTCTGAAAGATGGACATAATTGGTGATCCGGAAATCGTCGATGTTCACACGGCGGTTACGGGTGCCGGTTGGACTTCCCTCCACAATCTCAACTTCGAACCGATGATTTCCGGGCGCATTGATTTGAAATACCGCTTGAATCATTTCGGTGGTAGCTGGAAACGGGTTTCCAACCGGTTGCCAGCTAACTCCACCATTGGTTGATCTTCTCAGTTGCAAAACGGCTGGCGCTCGAGTTTTATCTCCCGAGAAATTGGAAATGGAATACCAGAAACTGACTTCACCGACACCATCTTTGTTAAATTGCATTTGCAATTTAGCGCCGACAGCACCCATACGGACGGCAAATGTCCCGGATTTCTTTACGTCATTGGCATCGCTACCAATCAGGGCTTCACTTAAGAACCATGTACCTGATGGCAGATCAACGGTGTTCGCCGTATAGCCTGACTTTGCGCTGGATTCGAACGACTCGAAGACCTGAGCCTGAATCGAGGAAGTAGGAATCGCCACGAACAGCAGCGTTAGGAAAGAGAGTACTTTAGTGCTTGAGAACTTTTTGAGCATGCGCATCACAGTCTGAATTGAAGTTGAACTATCAAGATAGGCATAACCGGTAGATGACTGAGTAATTGTAAACATAGATTAACATGGAGCGAGTACAACATTAGGACAAAACCGCTACCTTAGAGTTTGAAGATCCTTCTGAATATCCTTCTACATGAGATTTCTGACTTTTAGCATCCTCCTGTTGGTATTTTCGATCACTGAAGCGCAAGCGCAGCAGGTATTCGATCGGAAAGCCACGACAGTGAACAATATGGGACTGTCCATCACGAACGTGGGAACCTACGGGCGTCCCAACGTTCGTAACCAACCTTCCGGTCTTCCCAGCATGGAATATCCTCGCGGCTCAGGTACCGAGCACTTGTTCGAAGCGGGCATATGGATCGGCGCGATCCGTGGTGGTGGCGCAACCGTGGTCTCCACATCCGCGATCACTACCGCATCCACGGCATACAGTCCGGGAGCGGCAGGTTTCGAATTCACCAACGATGGCACCATCATCTTGGAGCAATCCTCATTGCCCGAGTCACCGTTATTTTCACCGCTGGCGATCAGTCACCAGGATCTGATTTCAGAATTCTCAGATCGCAGGGTCATTGTCGGCGCCACACCCATCGCGAACCATCAGGAACCGCTCTTCGCCGATGTGAAACAGGAGGTATTCAGTTGGAATTTCGGGTTCACGGAGAATCTGAGCATCGTGAAATACACCATCCGCAATGCGAGTAATTTCAGATGGGACAGCGTTCACGTCGGGATTTATGCCGATATGGTGGTGCGAAACGTCAACACCACTCTCGAGACGGGTACCAACTTCTTTAACAAGACGGGCTTAGGGTATCTCGATTCCCAATACGCCACATACGGCTTCGATGCGAATTCAACAGACAATCCGAGTTTGAACACTTACGCATCGGTGGTGGTTCTCGGCGCGGAATACCGAGGTATGGACTTCCATCCGAATCATGCGGCCGAAGTGCTTGCCAACGGATACAGGGTTCCGAAAGTGCGGCCGGCTTTCTGGGAATTCAGCGCTGGAACGGGAGCGTTTCAGGGTCCGGCTGACGATCTGGAGCGCTTCAACAAAATGGCCAGTGATTGGCCTTTGAATGAAAACCGCCAATTACTTCGCACCAACAGCAATTCGCGAAGCGTGAAGCAGCTCATCTCCATCGGACCGTTCCCATCCATCGAAGCCGGAGAGAGTTATACAGTGTATTTCGCCTTTGTGACAGCCTTGAAACCGTCGCAATTTCAAACCCTGGGTTCAGGCAAATCCACGGATAATGTCATTACCCGCGCACCATTGGTCGAAGCGATCGATTGGGCGTATCGGCTTTTCGAAGGACAGGAAGTGAACGGCGTCCGTCGTCGTTTCTTGGTTCCTGAGCCGCCACGCGTACCGAAACTCAAGATCGAATTGGAAGCCGGCAAAACCGTCTTGTATTGGGACAACAGCTCCGAAGCAAGCATCGATCCTGTTTCCAACATCGCTGATTTCGAAGGATACCGGATTTACAGAACCAATTTGGGAGATGATCTCTCAGGAAGAATCTCCACCAACGCCCAGCTCATCCGAGAGTTCGATATTCCGGGGAATGAATTCGGATTCAACACTGGCTTCGCGGCGGTCCGGCTTCCTGCACCGGTCACGTTCCCGGGCGATGCTACCCAATATCATTACCGCTACGAAATCGACGGAATGCTCAACGGTTGGCAGTATCTGTTCGCTGTGACCGCGTTCGACAGAGGGGGAGACGGAGTTCCATCCTTGGAAACCAGCATCAACGCCAATGCGGTGAGAGTATTTCCAGGAACCACGGTCAATGAGGATTTTTCCGAGGCGGTTGGCGTGTATCCCAATCCATATCGGATCAATGCCGCTTGGGACGGAGCCACGCCGTTCACCCGTAAGATCATGTTCTACAATCTTCCTGAGAAAGCCCAGATTCGCGTGTACACCTTGGCAGGGGAGATCGTGGCGACCTTGAACCATGACGCCAACACCTACATCGGAGACACGCGCTGGTACCAGGATTTCAGCGTGAACCGCCGGCTTCTGCCCGGAGGCGAGCATGCTTGGGACCTTCTGTCGGATGCGAATCAGAATCTGACCACCGGCCTGTATCTATATACCGTTCAAGACAAAGCTTCCGGACAGATCCAGACCGGTAAGCTTGTGATTCTCAAATAGATTAAAACCCTAACCAAACCCAATCAACCATGATGAATCGACTTACCATCCTTCTGACGGTGATCCTACTAAGTCTGCCGGGAGCCCTGTTCTCTCAGGCTTTGGATGTGAACATCCGCCAGCTGAATACCTACGCTAATTTGACGGCATTCAGCCAGATCAACCAGCACCCGCTTGGTGTTTCAGGTGGAACCCTTGTGAAATTCACTGCAGTCGTCGTGTCCTATCCACGTAACTCCGGTTTGGCATCCTTTACTGCGGGAACCAACAGCATCGGGCGAATCCATACCTTCGTTGTGGATACGAACGCGCATTCCATGGGCTTGGACGGGATGTACATCCAGATCGTGGATGCGGTCCGTTTCGAACTCATCGAACAGTTGAACCGCGGCGACATCCTCACCATCGAAGGACGCATGTCGTACTTCGCTCAAGGTACCAGCTGGGGTTCGCAATTCAACACCACGGCCGTCACCTTGGTCGGTAACGTGTTCGAAGACAGCCAATTCAATAAGTACCAGCCCTTGCTTCAGCCTACCGTCGTTTCAGTGGAAGAGATCAACAGAAGACTGCCGGATGGAACCTTCGAAGGTCGCATCGAAAACTATACCAAGTATGTGAACCGGTATGTGAAAGTGGAAGGCACCAGAGTGATCAACCGCTTGGTCGCCAATACGGCTCGCCCATGGATGTACGTCGGTAATGAGAATGCCATTTTGCCTACCACCGATACATCGCTTCGTTTCCGTAACGACCGTGCCGCGTACCGTACCGGATACAACAACCGCAGACCCATAGACGGACCGTACGTTCCACCTGTACCAGGAACGGTGGTTGATTTGAGCGGTTTCATTGTCGTGAACAGCTTCAACGTCGATAACACCGGCGCGAACACCTTCAAAATCGTGCCTTGGGATGATGGAGTGGTTTGGGTACCAGGTGATCAGGAAGGAACCTTCGTGCGTTTGACTCCTGAAGGCTGGCCGAATGACCTTGTCGTCGTCGGTTTCCCGCCGGAATTCTCCGCCTTCACGATCAACGACCAAACGCCGACTAGCTCTGAGCAGGTCACCGTTTCATTGAACATCGCTTCACCGAACGAAGGTGTGACCATCACATCCGCGAGCATCACCTATACGGCTACAGGTGCTTCGGCAGTGACCGCCAACTTGGTCAAGGGCACCGGAAACAGCTACAGTTTCACCTTCCCGACCTTCGCCAATCTCACTTCCGTCTCGTTTGTCATTGATGCGACATTGAGCAATGGCATCTCGGGTCGATTCTCCGCTGCCAACACCAACTTCATCGTATTGGACAATGCGATCAACTCCATCGCGACCATTCAACAGACGTCAAACGGTCTTCGTGGGGCAAGTCCACTCATAGGACTGGGCGTATTGCCGATGAACATCAGCGCTACGGTTGTTGCTGACTCAGCAGACGGTTTCATCGTGGTTCAGACCAGTAACCAGATGTACTCCGGGATTCCGCTGATCAACAATGCGACGACCCGCAGACTGCTTAAAGGCGATGTGGTGACCATCACCTCTGCTGAAGTGCTTCGCGTGTTTGACATGAATTATCTGTCGAACGTGACCTACACAGTACAGGCGAATGCCAATCCGAACTTCAACAACCTCGCGCCGTTGCTCACAACCGGAATATTCGCCACAGGAAATCGCGGTTGGGAATACCTCGGGATGTTGGTTCGCTTCGAGAATGTCGCCATCGCCTCACGCAATCCGGACGCACCTGCCGCTGACAACGGAGAGTGGTCATTCGCCAATTCCGGACAATCCGCACTTCGTGTGGACGATCGTTTCCAATACACACCATTGGAAGTCCGCACCAACTTCCTGCCGCAGTTCAACCGGAACTTGGTTCTGGGAGCGAATCTGACGTCTCTGCGCGGAATCGCACAGTGGTCGTTCAGCAACCCGAAACTGGCCATCCGCACCTTGGCGGATCTTCAGACCACCGGAAATCTGACGGTTCCATCGAGAACCTTCCCGTTCTTGTCGCCTGCAGATAATGCGTCTTTCGATGTCAATGGCCCGTTGACTCCGTCATGGGATGCGACCTCGACAGATGCTGACGGCGATGCCGTACGCTACATGTTCGTGATCGCGACCAGACCTCAAACCGGTGCTCCGAATTTCAGCACGCCTCTGGCCACTGTGTCGAGCAACAATTTGGGCACATTGGGTGAAGTGACCCTGAGCCAAGCCACACTCAATGAGTTGATGGATGCCGTGGGTATGGCACAAAACGAAACCCGTGCGTTCGCATGGACCGTGAGAGTGACCGATGGAAAAGACACGGTGCAGGTTTCGACCTATGCCAACGCCACCGGTTTCACACCGATATTCCGCACCATCAACCTGAAAAAGTTGACCCCGACCTCGATCGAAGACAACAACCTTCCGAAAGAATTCAGCCTTTCTCAGAACTATCCGAATCCGTTCAATCCGACCACGGTCATCAACTTCTCCTTGCCGCAAGACGCGCAAGTGAAGCTGACCATGTACGACATGCTCGGACGTGAAGTCGCGGTGATGGTGAATGAACTGCGTTCGGCCGGAACCTACTCGATCACTGTGGATGGTCGCGCCCTCGCAAGTGGCATCTATGTGTATCGCTTGGAAGCCGGTAACCGCACGTTCACCCGCAAAATGACCTTGATCAAATAATACCGATCATTCTGGGGCGCCTGACCGCGTCCCAGTTTTTATGCTTTTTCCCATGACCCACCGTATCCTATCCATCCTCATCGCCGCCAGCCTGCTGACCGTGTCTTGCAAAGACACCGGTGTGCAAGGAACAGTCAAGGATAACCTCCTGCCTAAGACCTATCTCACCTTGGATGGAGTGAATCGGCCTGACGACAACCGCCTCAATTCGCAGGTCCGCATCCGCTGGTGGGGTGATGATCCTGACGGGTTCGTTACCGGCTACGAATTCAACATCAACAATACGGGATGGCGATTCACAAAAACCACCGATTCCACTTTCGTCTTGCCCATTCCCAGTGGAAATTCGACTGCGAATGTGTTGTTCACCGTGCGTTCCATCGATAACAAGGGAGGTAAAGACCCTTCGCCACCCTCGTTGACCTTTCCGATCGTCAATTCCCCTCCGGATGTGCGCTTCAACGTCGTAGAGCAACCAAGCGACACCACGTTCCATGTGTTCAGCTTCGGATGGAATGCGTCTGACCCGGACGGTAACGCGAATCTGGATTACATCGAAATCGCAGTGAACGACACGGTGAACGGATGGGTATCCGTTCCGGATGGAGTCACCTTCGTGACCGTGAACATCGCCAACGGCTCGGGAGCCAGCGCTTCCGGAAATGTGTTCTTGGGCAAGTCCTATGTAACGAGTGCCATCCAACTCAACGGCATTCTGATGAACAGTAACAATACGTTCTATGCCAGAGCGGTGGATCAGGCCGGCGCTAAAAGCCGAATCGAACGTAAAACCTGGTATGTGAAACGCCAGACCAGCCGAGTCTTGATCATCAACGACGATTCGAATCCTAACACGCAAACCCGACTGAACAATCACAGAGCGTGGCTTGCCCAAGCCGGTATCACCAGGGTGGATGTGATCCATACCACGGATGGATCAGCCTCGGGTGGCTTCAAAGCTCCTCTGAGTGCGGCCTTTCAAAAGACGTTCGATCCCACGATGAATAAAACCTTTGCCAAGTGGGATTACATCTATTGGGTATCCGACAATATGGATCGAAACATCACCTATGCCCTCGAGATGACCGTAGATTTCTTCCGTCGCGGTGGAAAGATGTTCATCAACATGCCCACCAAAACCTTGCCGGCCACAGATCCGGTGTTCACCTTTCTTCCGTTTGATCGGCTCGGCGTACCCGGGGTGACTGGCGCACAAGGTTTCCTCATCCAATCGAACACCGCACTCACCGCAGTCAGCATTCTTACCGCGCCCGGTGGCAGAATTGGGGCAGGGAACATCACGGGTGTCTCTCCATTGGTGCCAACAGGAGGCTCATTCGTACTGTATAACGCTGTATTCAGAGTAAGACAACTCATCGGATCGGCGCCCTACACCGGAAATCCGGCGATCGCCGTGATGAGTGCCGACAGAGACATGGCGTTCCTCGGGTTGGACGCCGCTACCATCAATCCAGCCGACATCCAGGCGATGATCCAGTTCATCGTCGTCAATCAGCTTGGATTTCAGAATTAACCGATCATGATGCAACGATATCTACTTTTCTGCTTTTTCGTGTTCCTTTTAGGCTCTGTGGCATCGGCGCAGACCGGCAACCTCGCGGGTAGAATCCTGGAAGAGGGCACCAACGAGCCGCTTACCGGTGTGAACATCTTCATCCGCGGAACCAGTTTCGGTGCTGCGTCAGATCTAGACGGTAATTACATCATACGGGCGATCCGTCCGGGTGAATACACCGTGGAATTCACCTATGTCGGTTTTGAACGCGTGATGCATACCGCGATCCGCATCACCGCCGGACAAACCACCACCTTGAACATCCGTCTCAAAGAGCAGGTGCTGACGTTGAGTCAGGATGTGGTTGTGGTAGGGGAGAAACCCATTTTCGACATTGAACAATCCTCAAGCACGCTCCGCGTAGGACGTGAACAGATTCAAGCCGCGTCGTTGCGTCGGGTGGACGACATCGTAGGTCAGCAAGCCGGTGTGGTGAAAGATCCTTCCGGGGTGTACATTCGCGGCGGACGCGCCTATGAAACCGGTTTCATGATTGACGGGGTTTCCGCAGCCGATCCTTTGGCTGGAACCGGATTCGGACTGGATCTTGGAGCGAACGCCTATGCGGATGTGGAGGTGACCACCGGCGGAGCCGGCGCGGAATTCGGTGACGCCACCTCAGGTATCGTGTCAGTCAGAACGCAGGATGGCGGGGATAAGTTGGCGGGCTATTTCAGTCATAAGCGTGACAATCCGGGACGCATGACCACTGCCACCGCGAACTATTTCACGGATACCTATGAAATGACCATGGGCGGTCCCGAACCCATTACCTCTGTGTTGCTGCCGGCGTTAGGACTCAAAATTCCCGGTAAAATGAGGTTCTTCATGTCGAGCCAGATGTTCACCACGAACGAATTCATGCGGAATACGGCCGATCAAGTGAGCACCTCCATCATCAGCAATTCGTTCTGGTCTCCACGGCAAGACAACCGTTGGAGCGGAATGCTCAAACTGACGTATCGCATCAAGCCGAATATGCGGTTGGAATCGGCGTATAAGCGCTCACTCACAGTGAATCAGAACACGCGGATGTTGCAGATAACCGGCGATGATGTGCAGATCCGTCCTGGGTATCAGTTCTTCTTCGCTCAGGATCTGGACAAAGCCAATACCTACGCTCACGACTCGAACCTGAGTTATGTGAAATGGACTCATACTCTGAATGCATCCACGTTTTATGATATTCAGCTGAGCCGTCTATTCACAAGATTACGAGCAGATGCGAACGGCCGCTACTGGCGTCCGACCCAAGTGGACGGGGAGTTCGATCCTGCAAGTATCGTGGTCGCCCCTGTTCGACTGTTCGATAACTTCACCCGCGAATTCTATTACGTGCTGCCCGGTCCCGGATTCTCAAACAACGGTGGCATCGCAGCCCTATGGCATGATCACTTTGCGGAAGAAACTACCTTAAAGGGCACGTTGACCCGTTTCTTGGGCAAGCGTGAGAACCGCATCAATGTCGGTTTCGAAGTCAAATTTCAGGATTATCAGTGGATCGACATCAACCGTCCATGGGTGGGCGCGCCGATAGAAATCTCCTCTGGCGTGTTCACGGAAACCTTCCGCTTGGGTGAGTCTTCCGACATCTGGCGCGTGAAACCGACCAAAGGCGCGTTCTATGTGAGTGACCAGATCCGTTACCAAGGTCTGATCGCAAATATCGGTATGCGCTTGGATTACTGGTTCCCCGGCGATTATGTGGATGAAGCCGTAAAAAATCCGGATGCGTTGATTCCGGATCAAATCAGAACCGCTTATTACAACAGCACTTATAATTTCTTCGGTAGACGTTTCAAAATGCGGTTATTGCCGCGAATGAGCGTCTCTTTCCCGGTCCGTGAAAACCAAGTCCTCTTTTTCAACTACGGTCATCAGGCGCGTACTCCGCATCCAACCTTCCTCTACGCCGGCTTGGATCCGTACTACCAGAACCGCAGCTTCCTGGCCAATCTGGGTAATCCGAACCTGAATCAGGAAGTGGATGTGTCGTATGAAATCGGAGTTCGGAACCAGCTCACATCCAACGATGCGTTGAACGTGTCAGCCTTCTGGCGCGACAAGTACGATTTCATCACTTCGGAGAGAATCATCGTGCGGGATGCGACCGGTCGCGATGTGGAACGGGCTTACCGTGTGAATGGTGACTTTGCGAGGGTTCGCGGTTTGGAAGCGGCTTACATCAAGCGTCACCAAGATTGGTTTTATGGACAGATGTCGATCACCTATTCGCGTGCGGAAGGACTCAGCTCCACAACCAACGACGCGCTTCAGAACATCATCGTCGGCGGACAAAGCATCGGTAACAACATCGAAACGCCACTGGCTTGGGATCGTCCTTGGGACATCAAGGGTAACGTAACCTTCACCTACGACCGGAAAAACGATCCATTGTTTGATATCAAAGTATTGAATCAGATGAAGCTGTATATGTCGGCCACGTACCGAAGCGGACAGCGTTATACTCCGTTCCTTTTCAAAGGCAATGAGCGCAACCCGGTGACCGGTCAATCCGATTGGCGTCCGATCTACGAAGTGAATTCCGATCCCAACAAGCGATTCAGCAAGATCGGCGAGCCATGGTTCTGGACAGATCTGAACTTCCAGAAATGGCATTACTTCGGAAAAACCAAATTGACCGCATTTCTTGAGGTATCGAATCTTTTCAACAATAAGAATGCGGCAATCATCAATCCCGTGACCGGAAAAGCCTACAAGACCGATTATCCTACGGATCCGGTACGACTGGCCGCCTTGCGCGACAATCGCAGTTATGATCTGCCGAGCAACGTGCGTGATCCGCGATATGTGGATCCGAGGAACAACAGCGCCCCTTCGTATCTGAATCCGGCAAACTTCCTTGAGCAGCGTCACATCATGTTCGGCGTAGCGGTGAATTTCTAGTATGAACTCAGTGAATCGCAAACCACTCCTTCTCGCCTTTGCCTTAGTCATGGCCTCATCCGCCACCTACGGGCAAGCGATCCTACCCGCTTTGGGTTCATCCCGAAGCGGCACCTCCGGATTTCAGTTTCTGAAAATCTCCATAGATCCGCGTTCGGCGGCCATGGGCAACTCCAGTGTGGCTGACGCACTCGACGGCTCCTCGCTGTATTGGAACCCGGCGTTGGCATCGCAAATGCCGCGATCGCAGGTCTATCTGTCGCACACCCAATATTTCGCGGATATTGCGATGCTCTACTCGAGTTATGTGCATCGTTTCGGAAGCCGCGCTGTGGGTGTGTCGCTTCAGTACCTTGATTCTGGTGAATTGAAGGAGACCACGGAATTCGATCCGTTCGGCACTGGTCGTTCCTTCCGCACATTGCACATGGCTCTGGGGCTCACCTACTCCCAACAACTGACGTCGCTCTTTTCCTATGGAGTGACCGCCAAATACGCCACCGAGCGCATCGAAAACATTCAGTTTTCCGCACCGATGGTGGATATGGGCTTTTTTTACAGAGTCGGAGACACCGGACTCCGGTTCGCCGTGGGAGTGAACAATTTCGGGTTCGACGCTAATCCGGACGGAAAAACCACCCGTCCCACTCTTGATGGTGATGTCACCGAAACCGATTTCGAACGCGTATCCCCTCCAACCACCTTCACCCTCGGCGCCGCTTACGATATTCTGAAAGGGGAGATGTACAACGTGCTGCTTACAGCTCAGCTCACCAATCCATCCGATAACTCGGAAAGACTCAGTTTGGGAACGGAATTCCGTTTCATGCGACAGTTCTTCCTCCGCTCAGGGTATGAATTGGGCGTGGATGAAGCCGCGCTTCCCTCATTCGGAGCCGGCGTGCGCGTTCCTCTAGTGGGTCGTGAGCTGTCGCTCAATTATGGTTTCACCACCCGCGACCGTCTCGGTTCCTTGCATCGGGTCAGCCTTCTAATCGGATTATGATGAACAGATCACTCTTAGCACTTCTTTTCGCGCCCTTGTTATTCAGCGGATGCGATGCCTTGTTCGGAACCAAACAGGATTCGACCACCGACGAGATTTTCCGTGAAGGTCGCCGTGATCCCCGTTTGGTGACCGAAGATGTCGGTTTCGCCGCTCTCACTCCGTTCTGGACAGGCTTCAACCGGCCAACGGATGTGTTCGTGGGTTACGATGAACTCGTTTATGTGACGGATGCGGATGGAGTCCACGTGATGGATCGTGCCGGTCGACGATACAGGTCGTACCCGCTGCGTGGCGCGGCCGCTGTGACCATGGATCGTAAGCTGAATCTGTATGTCACGGCACGCTACGACACCATCATCGCTTCGCTCAATCCTGCCATCAGATGGGATTTGGCGGCAGTCTACAAACTCAGAGGCTTGAATCAGGAAGGACCCGTTCAAGTCGTGGACATTCTTATTCAGCCGTTCATGGATAACAGTCGCTCGACCACATCCGCCCAACGCGCGCGATTGGTCAAAGGCAGCCCGACCTCCGAAGAGCTTGTTGAAATCACCTCGGTCGCGGTACTCGCCGACAACAGCATCTATGTGGCGCGCCGTGGCCCGGCAAACCCGACTGGCACACCTCAAGCCGCCGATAACACCGTTCTGATTTTCACGGAGAAAATCGTGGGCGGTGTCCGAAACGGTAAGATGGAAAACGTGGGTCAGATCCGCTCGCTATCGCCAACGGTTCCTTCGCTGCTTTCCGGCGTGGGGCTGAACGCCGTGGCATCATTCATCGCGCCGCCTCAGCGCGATAACATGTCTTCCGACATGAACTTCCTGTTGGCTCAGGGTGCGCAAGGGACATCCATCCCGTACCGCTTGCTTTGGGTGAATGTTGTGGAAACCGTGAACGGGACCGAATATCAACCTCGTACCACGCTTTTGGCTCGCGACACGTCCAAAGCCACGCGTTTTCTCTATGATCAGAACCGGTTCACGAATCCTGCCGATATCGCTTTCTCTGCAGACGGGCGGAATTTCATTTATGTGGTCGATTCGGTCAGAGACAGCTTATATCTGTTCCAGTCGAACGGATTGGAAGGGGTGAATCCGCCGGTGGGATCCACATCCACCAAAACCTTGTTGGTATCTTTCGGTGGGCGCGGGAACGGTCCGCGATCCTTCAACCAGCCGAGCGGAGTAGCTTACTTCCGCCAAGTGGTGTATGTGGCCGACAAGATGAACAACCGCATCGCTCGATACAAGTTGAACACCGACCTCGAGTAAAGGTTTGTAATAAGCCGATCACCGGCTTTTAATATCCTCGGAATGGTGGTTTCTTTGCGGATTCACCATTTCGAAGGCATATGAGATCAACCTTACTATTCGCATTGGCGCTCACTTTGGGTGCTTGCGCGTCGACTACGAAAACTGCGGTAACCCCATCACCGGCCGCTACGCCGCCGTCGGCAAGTACCGCGCCCCGTGCGAAAACCTACGCATCGGTCATCCCACCCACAGCGGAAACCTCAAAAGGGTTGTTCACCGTGCATCGCGTTGGCCCGAAGCTCTTTTTTGAGATTCCGGTCAGCGAATTGAACAAAGAGATGCTTCTGGTGAGCCGGATGGCGGCCACACAGGTCAACCAAGGATTCGGCGGACAGCAGAACGGCAATTACCTCGTTCGTTGGACCAAAGACCAGAACAAGATCCTGCTTCGCGCCATCAGCGCGCAGATTTCGGCGGATTCGACCAAAGCCATTTACCGATCCGTGAATGCCGCGAATTTCGAGTCGATCATCGCCGCATTTGAAATTGAAGTGTACAACCGCGATTCGTCTGCGGTTGTGGTGGATGTGACCTCGCTCTACACCACCGATGTGGCCGAACTCTCACCACGCCGCCGTTATCAGGGCCGCAGAATCGACCCGTCGCGCAGTTACATCGACAGCGCGAATTCCTATCCTCAGAACATCGAAATCCGTTCCACGATGACCATCGAGCGGGATGTGGCTCCACTCACGGTTTCCGTGTTGATGAACCACTCCATGCTCAAATTGCCGGAAGTGCCGATGCGTCCGCGCTTGTTGGACGAGCGTGTGGGTTATTTCTCTGTCGGAACCATCGATTACAGTTCGGATGCGCACTACGCTGATGCCGTCCGATTCATCACACGGTGGAGATTGGACAAGAAAAATCCGGAAGCCGCGCTATCCGACCCCATCAAACCGATCACCTTCCATGTGGATGCGGGCACGCCCGAATGGCTCGTTCCATATGTGATCCAAGGCATTGAAGACTGGCAGCCTGCTTTCGAACATGCAGGATTCACGAACGCCATCATCGGCAAACGCGCTCCCACCAAAGAGGAAGATCCGGAATTCAGCCCCGAAGACATCCGCTATCCGATGGTCCGTTGGGTTCCATCCACCACGGAAAATGCCGTCGGGCCGCATAACAACGACCCGCGCACGGGAGAAATCATCTCCTCATCCATTCTGATGTATCACAATGTGATGAATCTGCTGAAGAATTGGTATTTCATCCAAGCGTCTCCGGCCGATTTCCAAGCCCGTAAGTTTCCGTTTTCGAATGAGCTGATGGGGGAATTGGTGCGTTATGTGGTGGCTCACGAAGTGGGTCACACTCTCGGTCTACCGCACAACATGAAAGCCAGCGCTTCGGTTCCTGTCGACAGCCTTCGCAGCCCGACTTTCACCCGCAAGTACGGAACCACGCCGTCGATCATGGATTACGCCCGGAATAACTATGTGGCTCAGCCCGGCGATGATGTTCGCACCACGCCGATGGTTTCGATCTACGATCATTTCTCCATCGAATGGGGGTATAAGCCGCTACCGGAAGCCAGCAGTCCGGTAGATGAGAAGCGATTTCTCGAGCCCTTGGTGCGCCAACAAGACACCAACCCGATGCTTCGTTTTGGTAACCCATCCGCGATCGATCCCTCGCAACTGACCGAAGCGCTCGGCGATAACGCCGTGAAAGCCTCCACATATGGCCTGCGCAACTTGCAGACCATCATGGGCTATCTCAAAGACGCCACCATCATCGAAGGCAATGACTACACGCTTCTGAATGAAATCTACGGTCAAGTGATCGCGCAACGCCTCAGATACCTGAACCATGTTTCCGTGTCGGTAGGCGGTGTCTACACGCATCAGAAACGCGCCGGACAGGCAGGCGAGATCTTCACGCCCATTCCGCGCTCCGAACAGGTGGAAGCCTTGAATTTCCTTCTCAAGGAAGGGTTCTCCACGCCCACCTGGTTGCTTCGCACCGATATTCTCCGCCTTGTGGAGCCTTCCGGAGTGAGCGACCGTGTGATGGCGAGTCAGCGCAGTGTTCTGAACAATCTGGTGACAGATTCGCGCCTGAACCGCATGGCGGAACTTGAAACACTGTATCCTGCCAGCCAGGTGTACCGGGTGACCGACATGCTTTCCGACCTTCGCCGCGGAATCTGGTCTGAGCTGCGATCCTCCAACATCACCATCGATCTGTACCGCAGAAATCTGCAACGGACCTACGTCGATGTGATGGTCACCCGCATGGGCACGGTAGGAGTGAGTGGCGAAACCCGCGCTCTGGTCCGTGGCAATCTGCGCGATCTGAGCCGTTCCATCGATGCTGCGATCGGGCGCGCCCGTGAAGACGCCACCCGTTACCACCTCGAAGACATCAAAGCGGTGCTTACCGCCGCTTTGGAGCCGAATTAATTCGCTGTAGGAAGTTTGATTTTCACGCCGGCGGGAACCACATCATCCAGATACAACTGGTTCATGATGGCCATCTCGTCGGCTGTGATATTCACCGGCATCGGATTAGGAAGGAAATTGCGGAATTTATCCTGCCGCGGTGTTGTGTAAATTCGCAGTCGGGTCGGTTTGATGGCCAGAGCCACCGGATCCGTCAATGTCGAAAAGCTGCTTGATGGGATCTGAAATGCGGATGCGAAGGTATTGTAATCCGAGGCCAAGGTCTGACCCAGAAAACGGTAGATCTTCCCATCCAGTTTGGCAGAAACCACATGAAGGCGATACACTTTGCCGCTTTTGTCGGAGGCTTCTGCGATCAAGCGGAAAGACTCGGTTGCCGATCCAGCGACAGCCTGCCGATCGATCACCTTGACTCCTTGCATGCTTGCGATCTTGTCGACCACTTCGGCCGTCGTCGCCGCATCATTCACTTGAGTGAACTGAACCACGGCTTTCTGGTCAGACGAATACAAGATCACAGCACTTTTCGTGTTCTGAGTACCCCAACCCGAGGGAATGGAGAACTTGAATTTCATGTCCGGATGTAGGAACGCATTATCCTTTACAAAACCGTGACGAGGATTATCGCCGAGCATGATGCCGTCGATGGCCGAGAGATAGCGGTCGCGACCGATGATTTTCTGTTCAAAGCCTTGTTCTTTGAAACGATCTGAACGCTTGGCGATGTCTTTTTCACGATCGCCCGGATCGGGGTGTGACGACAGGTGGGTAGGGATTCTCTGTCCCGATGCCGTGGAAATGCGTTTCAGGCTTGTGAAGAATTTCGCACCTTCAGCGGCCAGATAACCGGCACGGGCCGAGTATTCGACGCCAAGGCGATCCGATTCGCTTTCCGCATCGCGCGAATAGCTCAGCAGTAGCAACTGTGCGGCGCCTCCGCCCAAGGACATGAATTCCTGTCCGCCGCCTCCCAATACGGTTTCGGTCAGCACCGCGCCACCAATCACCAGAATGCTTCCTGCAGTCTGTTTGAGAGCTTGCTGGGAGGAATGTCGCGCCGCCACGTGGGCCACTTCATGACCTAACACCATCGCCAACTGGGCTTCGTTCTCCAAATGAGCGAGGATGCCCCGCGTCACATAATTGTATCCGCCGGGAATCGCGAAAGCGTTGACCACCGGTGAATCCAGCACGCGGAAGGTGAACGGAGAGTTCGCGAACATGGCCGGAGTTCCTTCACGACGCAAGTGGCTTTCTCTGAGAACGCTCTCGCCCACAGCGGTCACATAACTCGCCAGACCGGGATCGCTCAACAAACCGAACTCCGCGACAATCTGCGGATCGTATTCTTTGCCCATCTTCAGTTCCTGCTGCCAAGAGTATGCGTACGCCCGTTTTTTACTGGAAACAGGACTTCTTTGAATGGAAACGCAGTTTCCGATGAAAATAAAAATTAGGAGAGGGATTGCGAATTTCATATCAGTTGGCTGAATAAAGAGTGTTGAAGGCTGGTTCGTAGATGTCGCCCGATTTCCAACGAATGCGCTCGTCGGCATCAGCGATCAGTCTGGTGGCGTACACAAATACGGATACATACTTGTGAAGGTAATTGAAATCGAAGTTTTCATCGGCCTGATCAGCGGCCCGATGATAATATTTCATGATTTCGTCGTCGAAGGCGGTGAATCCGGCGGTGAATGTGGGAGCCGGAATGCCCTTACGCGCGAAATTGACGTTATCGGATCGGTTGAACAGTCCTTGCTCACCCGCAGGATCATCCCAGATGCGTAATCCGTAAGCCGCCGCCGCCGCTTTGTAATGGTCGGATGCCGTTGTGCGCTCCAATCCGATCACGGTCACCGCATCGGTCACGTTGTATCCCGCCCCGTCGATGTTGCTCACATACACGGTTTTCTCCAATGGGATGATGGGATTCTCCACGTAATAACGGCTTCCGATCAAGCCCATTTCTTCCGCACTGACCGGTATGATGATGAGCGATCTGCGTGGTTTGACCTTGGTGAAGGCCTCCGCGGCATGCAGCAAAGCCACAACTCCCATGGCATTGTCGCGGGCTCCGTTGAAGATGGTGTCGTTGCCGGTCACGGTGGTCCGCCGCGCCCCAAGATGGTCGTAATGTGCCATCAGCAACACATATTCGTTCTTCAAGACGGGGTCGGATCCTTCAATGATGCCAACCACATTCTGGGTTTTCATGGTGGTGGTCGTCACGCCTGGTGTCTTCACATGCACATCCCCGGAAGCGAATTTGCCGGTGGCATCCGCGATGATGTGAAGAAAAGAGGAGGGAGCCTCGAGGCTGCTGGAATTACGCAGGAATGCGGCCAGCCGCGAAGGTGTCGGATCGCCGCTAATCCATTGGATCCAACCCAGGGCTCCAGCCTGAGCCAAGATCGCACGCATCCTGTTCGCTTGCACGAACCGCGCTTGGAACGGTCCCTCGCTCGGGAAATCGGAAACCACGAGTTTTCCACGCACATCCACACGCCTCAGCACGGAATCGTTCACCACTGTCAGATACACTGCGCTGAAGCGTTTGTCGGTGGCTGGACCTGAAATCACTGCCAGGGAAGTCACCGGTGTCGCGCTTCCGGATTGCCGAACTTCGCCCACATCCGTCGCACTGGTGTTGTGGATGGAGAAGGGCTGGAAGTAGGTGCCGGTCTGCGGATTCGGTTTGAGATTGTGCTTCCTGAAATGCCGGGCGATGTAGGCGGCGGCGGTATCAAGACCGGGTTCACCCGTCATCCGACCTAGCAACTCATCTGAGGCAAGGAATGTGATTTGCTCACGGCTTTTTGCAGGGTTGAACGATGCTTCGGGAAGATGCGCCGGCGGGGCGATCCAAAGCAAAAAGAAAAAACTCAATATCATGGTTTTGTAACAGAGAAATCGGGAGGTTGTTGTGTGTGGAAATCACTTGCGGCTTGCCAAACCATCGCGGCTCTGATCAATTTCGCCTCTCCGAACAATTGACCAACGAATGTGACGGATTTTCCGTCTTTGGTGGGCATGACGAGCGCGGGATGACCCGTGAGGTTCGTCAGCAGCAATTGATCGCCCGCGAAGCTCGGAACGATCACGACATCCACCGATGCCAGCGCGCGATGCGTCTCCTCGATGAGCCGTGTGCGAAGGCGGTTGGCTTGCAGGTAATCCACAGCGGGGATGAATCGTCCGGCGCGGAAAACGTTCGGCCATGCATTGCGAACTTGGCGAACCAACAAATCATCGCGATTGCTCAGGGTAAGCTCTTCAAAGGCGGCGGAAGCCTCCACGGTGAGAATCAGCGACAGTGGCTCGACGTTCATGGTTGGAAAGGTCACAGGGATCATCGTCACGCCTTGGGCTCGCATCGCATCCAACACATCCGTCGGTTCCTCTTTGAACCATTCTTCGACAACACCGACGCGGATGTCCGTCAATGCGGCTCTCGCATCGAAATTGAAGGAGGCGTCGATCACACTGCGGTCGTAGCCGTCAGATCCGCGGATCACATCGAAGATGATGGCGCAGTCTTGCGCGTCGCGGCAGATGGGACCCAGCTTGTCCATGCTCCAGCTCAGCGCCATCGCTCCATGCCGACTCACACGCCCGAAGGTGGGTCTGAGCCCGGTCACTCGTGTGCGCGTGGACGGTGACACGATCGAACCCCAAGTTTCGGAGCCGATCGCGAAGGGTAGGAGCCCGGCCGATACGGTGGAAGTGGAGCCGGCCGATGAGCCGCTGCTTCCTTGCTCCAGGTTCCAAGGGTTTTTCGTGGTTCCGCCAAACCAGACATCGCCCCAGGCCAAGGCGCCCAGCGTAGTTTTGGCCAGAAGAATGGCTCCAGCAGATTCCAGTTTCAAGATCACCGTAGCTTTGCGATCGATCACCTGGTCTTTGTAAGGTGTCGCGCCCCACGTGGTGGGATAACCCGGATAGGCCAGCAGGTCTTTCGCTCCGTAGGGAATGCCATGCAAGGGCCCGCGGTAACGACCCGCCGCGATTTCAGAATCCGCGAGACGTGCTTTTTCCAAGGCTTCCGTTTCCAACAGCGTGATGACCGCCTGCAATTGCGTATCCAAGCGTTTGATGCGGTCGATGTACATCCTCGTGAGCTCTTCGGAGGTGATTTGGCGCGTGCGGATGCGCTCGGCAAGAACGCTGACCGGCTCATAGGCCAGTTCTTCCAGATTCGCCGGGCGCGGACCCACCGCCCCCAACACATACCGGATCGGAACCTGGCGTTGATCCGGATAGAACCGTGCAGGCAACGGATTGAACACCAAGGCCGGCGATTCATCGTTCCGAACACCCAACGTGCGCATGGCCAGGATAAAATCACGCTGCTCACGGACATCCAGAATCAGCGAATCGCGCTCGCTGTCGGTGAATGCGAGTCCGGCGATCAATTCGGCCGCTTCGATGTGCTTGGTGTCGAGATCTTTACCGCATGCCGACAAGATCAGCAACACTTGGATGGATGTGAGGATGGTTTTCATGGGGATGTGGAAAAGTAGTCGACAAGTTAATTTGTTTTGGCGAATGGATGACCCGTATCATGAAGATAACGACACGGGTCGTGGTTCCGCTTCGGCGGATGAAAAGGGAACCCCGTTCAAATCGGGGGCTGTACCCGCAACTGTACGTTCCATTTACTTGCCAAGCATCCTTTAGCCACTGTCCCGACATCGTCGGGATGGGAAGGCCGCCCAAGCAAGGGAACAAGCCAGGAGACCTGCCACACCAGATCCGTTGCCGTCATCCTTTCGGGATTAAAAGGACTGACGAAATGAGACCTATATATACCACCTATCTGCTTTATTGGCTCTTGCTGCCCCCGACTGTCATCGCACAGATCCGGGACACGCTTCTTTTGCCTGAAGTTCGCATCACGGATGTGCGCCTCGGTCGGCCCGATTCCATGATGGCCTATCGCATCGACCGCATCCCCATCCGGACGGTTCACTCATCACTCACGCTTGGTGAGTCGTTGCTGAAATCTGGAATCCTGCTTCGTGGCTACGGTCCCGGGGTGCTTCAAACCGCAGGATTCCGCGGCTTCGCGGCGTCTCAGACGCAAGTATTATGGAACGGATGGGGACTCAACCACGGTATGGTCGGTGTCACAGATCTCTCGCTCTATCCGTCGTTCCTGATGTCTGAAGTGGTGGTGAACCGAGGGGGTGGCAGCGCGGAATATGGAAACGCGGCCATTGGCGGCATCATCGAGATTCATCAGAGCTTCGACGATCCGACCACGATTCACACGGGTGTGGGTAGTTTCGGCAGTCTGACATTTGGAGGGAAAACCGCTTTCAAAATCCAGGAAACCGACGTGTCATTAGGCGCATTTCGCCGCCAAACGCGCAATGACTTTTTCTATAAGGATGTGTTCCGGTTCCCGATCGTGGATCGACGGCGCGAAAACGCATCCAATGAACTCACCTCACTGATGATGTCGATGCGGCACGAACGTCCGAATCGAGTCCGATATCTGAATCTGTGGCTCAGTGGAGCCGATAGCGAGATTCCTGGACCGATTTCCGCCGGAATCGCCCAAGCCACGCAAACCGACATCCTCCGCAGGGTGAACGCGGGTACGTCGTTTCGCTACGCTCGCGGATGGATCGGCGTGGATGCGATCGCGACGCAGCAGCGTCTGGATTATCTGGATGCGGCCTCGAATGTGGACAGTCGGTCGGAGGTGTCGATCGGTGGAGTCAGGCTGTTCTGGGCCATGCCGGGAATTCGGATTCAGACGGAATCACGGGTCACTTCAATCGACTTCACCGAATATGCGCCACCGGTGCGTTATGAGTCCGCGATTTCGATCACAGCGGTTAGAAACGGTGCGTCAGGCACGTTACGTGTCGATCATGATTCGTTCTACGGCGCGTTCTGGAGCGGGGCGGTCGGTATGCGGGCCTCGCATTTCAGGGCGCAATTGGCACGCTCATTCGGAGTTCCGACCTTCAACGATCTGTATTGGCCGCTCCTGGGAAATCGGGATCTGATTCCCGAAACCGCAAATAAGGCTGAGATCGGATTCTTCGGAAAGCTTTTATCTGTGGAAGTGGATGTCCCATTGTATGCCGCTCGTATCCGCGACGGGATTCAGTGGATTCCGCAAAGCGACGGACGCGTACGACCTCTGAACGTACGCGAAGTGACCAGTTTTGGCCTCGAACCGCGACTAAGTTACCGTTCCACTTGGAATGGCGTGGGTTTCGACACCAACCTGGAGGCGAACTACATCCGATCCAGATACACGAAAGAACGTTTTGCCGGCGACCAATCCGTGAACAAACGCGTGGCTTATGTGCCGGAATGGCAAACCTTGGCGGAGACGACTCTTATATGGAAAGGATGGATGTTCTCACCCGGATACCGGTTCACCGGAGATCGGTTCACCACCGAAGACGAGCGGTTTCCGATGCCGGCCATGGGCTTGTGGGAACTCAGCCTCGGCCATACCCGCCACTTCGAAACATTTTCCGCAACCGCTCTTTGGCGAATGGATAACGCCACGGATCTCGATTACTCACTCATCCGCTGGTACCCTATGCCTGGGCGCCAACATACATTCACCCTACATATCCAGTTCAAATGAAACCTATCCTCCACATCCTGTTACTAATACTGGTAGCACAGGCCTGCACCTCATCCACCTCCGGAAAGAAAGACGGCGAGGGTCGGCGCATTCTCGTGGTGAACCAAGGAGGCTTCCAGAGAGGGGAGGCATCGCTTACGGAGATCCGTCTGGATAGCCGGACCGTCACTGAAGACGTGTTCCTCGGCAAAAACGCCCGCCCGCTGGGGGATGTGGCCCAGAGTCTTACCGAATTCGGCGACCGCTATTTCATCGTTGTAAACAACAGTCACAAGATCGAAGTGGTGGCGAAGAGCGATTACCGCAGCGTCGGAACCATCGCCATTCCGGGGAATGCGGGCCCGCGCTATCTCGCGGTAAGTTCTTCGAATCACGGGTACTTGACCAATCTGTACTCGAACAGCGTAACGAAAGTGAATCTAAGCACATTGGCGGTGTTGAAGCAGATCGATGTGGGGATGGGCACCGAAGGGATCGTGATTTCGAACGACACGGTGTTTGTTGCCAAGAACCTGGCTTCTGATTTCAGTTCGGGGCGGCAGATCGCACTGATCCGCACCGGCAGCGATGTGGTGCTTGATACGTGGGAGACGTGCGTGGGTCCAACCCAACTCGCATCGATCGGTTCGCGATTGATCGTTTCCTGCTCCGGGACATGGGGACGCAACGACGGTGAAATCGTGGTTCACCAACGGTCAACCGGAGAAATTGTGCGTCGAATCGCACTGAATGCGTATGCCGGTGGCTTTTCCGTGGCCTCTTCCTCCCAGATCCATGTGCTCGCGAATGGTGTGAAATCCGTGAATCTCACGACCGGTGCCGTCGCCACCGTATCGCAGAAATCGTACTACGCCATCGCTTATGATGGCAGCCACCTATGGCTTGCCGATGCCTTGAATTACGCCCAAGCAGGACTCCTGCACAAGGTTACCACTGCCGGAGCCGCTGTGGACAGTTTTCGAGTAGGGATCATTCCCGGGTACATCCATATTGACAAATAGTATGACAAAATCTATGATGTGGATATGACGGTTTGTATGAGATATCCACTTATCCACATCGGTGATTTATGATAGGCCGGATGCGGTGAACACCTCTCGGCAAGGTGGGTTGTGGATAATGTGGATAAGTGTTAAACCTATGCCTAAGTCATTGATAATACATATTCATATGTCGTATTTAAGTTATCCACATCTTTTTAACAGGCATACAAATATCCGTTCTAACAAGATTTTATTTCTACTTTTAAAATCCGTGTGGAAAAGTTGTTGAAAAATAAAGCCTTCATCAACTTGCTTCCCGTTTCTTTTCTGCCTTTTTTTGACCTCGATTTACATCCCAAGTTAGCACAACAAGACAACGCCTTATGAAGTTTGACCGCCACTATACCAAAGAGTCCTGGGCATCACCCTACGATGCCATTCCTTTCGAAGCACGCAAATCAGAGATCAAGAACCCGGACGGCTCGAAGGTCTTCAGCATGGACAATGTGATGGTGCCGGCGTCATGGTCGCAAGTCGCCACCGATATCATCGCCCAGAAGTATTTCCGCAAAGCCGGCGTTCCGGCCGTGATGAAGACCATCAATGAAAAAGGTGTTCCGAAATGGCTTCAGCGCCGTGATGCTGATGACGCCGCACTGGCCAAACTTCCGGAGAATGAGCGGTTCCGCGGTGAGAATGATTCTCGCGAGGTGTTTTCGCGTCTTGCCGGTTGCTGGACCTATTGGGGATGGAAAAGCAATTATTTCACATCCGAACAGGATGCCAAAGTGTTCTACGATGAGTTGTGCTACATGCTCGCCAATCAGATGGTGGCGCCGAACTCACCGCAGTGGTTCAACACGGGCCTGCATTGGGCGTACGGAATCAACGGTCCGGCGCAAGGCCACTACTATGTGGACGCAAAAACGGGCGAATTGCGCAAATCGGAAGATGCCTACACGCATCCACAGCCGCATGCATGCTTCATCCAATCGGTGAGCGACGATCTCGTGAATGAAGGCGGCATCATGGATCTGTGGGTCCGCGAAGCGCGTCTGTTCAAGTACGGTTCCGGAACCGGCACGAATTTCTCCGACCTCCGTGGCGAGAATGAGAAACTCAGCGGGGGTGGTAAATCCTCCGGCTTGATGAGCTTCCTGAAAATCGGCGACCGTGCCGCAGGAGCGATCAAATCGGGCGGAACCACGCGTCGCGCGGCGAAAATGGTGACGTTGGATTTGGATCATCCTGACATCGAGCAGTATATCACCTGGAAAGTGAAGGAAGAGGAGAAAGTCGCGGCGATCGTGGCCGGCTCCAAGATGACCGAAAAGCATCTGAAGAACATCATCCGCCTGTGCCATACTCCGGTGGAAATCGAAGGACGCATGTACAACAGCGCGGTCAGCCGCGATCCCAAGAAGCACAAGGAACTGGCGAAGGCGATCAAAACCGCGAAGAACGATTTCGTGCCGTTGAATTACATCGAGCGCGTGATCCAGCTCGCGGCGCAAGGCTTCACCGACATCGAGTTCGAAACTTACGACACCGATTGGAATTCAGAGGCTTACGCCACGGTCAGCGGACAGAACTCCAACAATTCCGTTCGTGTGCCGAACGCGTTCATGGAATCTGTGAAAGCGTATGGGGAATGGAACCTTTACGGTCGCATCGAGAAGCGCAAAGCCGCCAAAGAAGGTCGTGAGCCGAAGCCCATGAAAACGCTCAAAGCCAGCGAATTGTGGGATGATATCGCATACGCCGCATGGGCCAGCGCCGATCCGGGCACGCAGTATCATGATACCATCAACGAATGGCACACGTGTCCGGCGGATGGGCCGATCAAGGCAAGTAATCCGTGCGTAACCGCCGACACGTTTGTCACAACCGACCGTGGCTTGGAACGCATCGGCAACATCGTTGGTCAATCACGAGGAATCAAAAGCCTCGACGGCAAACACCATTGGGTGGAGAACATCTTCCCGACGGGCCACAACGATGTATACTCCATGACCACGAAGGCGGGTTACCGTGTTGATCTCACCGCAGATCACCAGGTTTATACGCTCAACCGTGGCGACGTACCCGCCTCACAGCTTACCAAAGACGATGTGGTGATGCTCGTGAAAGGCGAATTCGGTTCTGAAACCACCGGATCCGTGAACACAGCCCAACTGATCGGTTTGCTTGTTGGAGACGGATGCATCACGAATCTGAACGAGTCGGATGAGATTGGAAACCGTCGTCGTGTCGGATTCTTGAATATGGGTCGGGAAGAAGGTGAGGTTCTCTCATGGGCCAACGACCATGTGAACGAGCTTCGCGAAGATCTCGGCGAACACAAGAAATACGGTGATGTTCACGATGGTGGCACCACCTTGCGCGTGTCGGTCGGTGCGCCACGCATCTTGGCTTTATTGGAAGAATTCGCTGTTCTGGATGCCGGGAGCGAACAAAAACGCTTGCAGGATATCACATTCCGTCTGAATCGGGATGAGCAAGCCGCCCTGCTTCGTGGTTTGTTTACTGCGGATGGTTGCGTTGCGAATTATGGCGGCAAATCGCAGTATGTGGCTCTTGATTCGTGCTCGCTCGAGTTGCTGCGTCAGGTCCAGCTATTGTTGCTCAATTTCGGCATCAAAGCCAAGTTGTACCAAAACCGTCGTGCTGGTGAATTGGTGTCAATGTTGCCTGATGGAAAAGGCGGCTCGAAAGCCTATCCGGTTCAACAGATGCATTCCTTGCGAATCAGCAAAAACTCGCGCATCCTTTTCGAAGAATATGTCGGTTTCATGGAGCAGAGTCCGAAGGCAGCACAACTCGCCATTCTGAACAGTTCGGTTGCCGCGTACCGCGAATCCCTCACCGATACCGTTGCCTCGCTCACCCACATCGGAAGTCAGGATGTGTTCGATCTGACCGAGCCCGAAACGCATCATTTCACGGCCAATGGCATTGCGGTTCACAATTGCTCCGAGTACATGTTCCTCGACAACACGGCCTGCAACTTGGCTTCGATGAACCTCATCAAGTATTATGATGCTGAAACCGAAGCCTTCGACGTGGCCGGCTATCGCTACACCACACGTCTGTGGACCGTGGTTCTGGAAATTTCCGTGCTTATGGCGCAGTTTCCATCCAAGGAAATCGCCGAGCTCAGCTATGAATTCCGCACCTTGGGCTTGGGCTACGCCAACATCGGCACACTGCTGATGGTGCAAGGTATTCCGTACGACTCGAAAGAGGCGATGGCCATTACTGGCGCACTTACGAGCATCATGCACATGCATTCATATGCCACCTCCGCTGAAATGGCGAAGGAATTGGGCACGTTCCGCGGTTACGAGCGCAACAAAGAGCACATGCTCAAGGTCATTCGCAACCACCGTCGCGCGGCCTACAGCGCGCCAGATAGCGAATATGAAGCCCTCACCATCAAGCCTATGCCGATTGATGCGGCCATCTGCCCCGATTATCTGCTCAAAGCCGCCCAGGAAGATTCCGACCTCGCTTTGGCGATGGGTGAGGCCCATGGCTACCGCAACGCGCAAGTGACGGTGATCGCACCGACCGGAACCATCGGTCTTGTGATGGATTGCGACACCACCGGCATCGAGCCCGATTTCGCCCTCGTCAAATTCAAGAAACTGGCTGGAGGCGGCTACTTCAAGATCATCAACCAGAGCGTACCTGCGGCGCTCAAACGCCTCGGGTATTCCGAGAAAGAATCGGATGCGATCATCAAATACGCCAAAGGTCACGGCACGCTGAAAGGCTGCGCATCCATCAGTCACGATCGCCTTCGCGCGGCAGGCTTCACCGATGAGAAGATCCAAGCCATCGAAGAGCAACTTCCGGGCGCTTTCGAACTCAAATTCGCGTTCAACCAGTTTACCTTGGGCGAGGGCTTCTGCAAAGACGTGCTAGGCATTTCCGAGGCTCAATTGTCGGACTGGAGCTTCGACCTGCTGCGTCACATTGGCTTCACCAAGCGTGAGATCGACGACGCCAACGATTTCGTGTGCGGCACTATGACGCTCGAAGGCGCGCCTCTTCTCAAAGACGAGCATTTGCCGGTCTTCGACTGCGCCAACAAATGCGGCAAGAAAGGCACGCGCTACATCTCGGCCATGGGCCACATCAACATGATGGCCGCGGCCCAGCCGTTCATCTCCGGCGCCATTTCCAAGACGATCAACCTGCCGAACGAGGCCACTGTCGAGGACATCAAGAGCGCGTACATGATCTCCTGGGAGAAAATGCTCAAGGCGAACGCCTTATACCGCGACGGATCCAAACTGAGTCAGCCGTTGAACACCCTATCCAGCGTGATCGAAGACCTCGAAGACGAAGCGCCGGAATCGGTCGCTCCGGAAGTGGCCCAGGTTCAAGACGCCATCGTGAAAACCGCGGAACGCATCATCCACAAATATGTGGCCGAGCGCAAACGCCTGCCAAACCGCCGTGGCGGATACACCCAGAAATCGAAGATCGGCGGACAAAACGTCTATCTGCGCACCGGTGAGTACGACAACGGACAAATCGGCGAGATCTTCATCGACATGCACCGCGAAGGCGCGGCCTTCCGCAGTCTGATGAACTGCTTCGCGATTTCGATTTCGCTGGGTCTGCAGCACGGCGTGCCGCTGGAAGAATTCGTGGATGCCTTCGTGTTCACCAAGTTCGAACCGAGTGGAATGGTCGTGGGCAATCCGCAGATCAAGATGACGACTTCCGTGATCGATTACATCTTCCGTGAGTTGGCGGTGACCTATCTCGGTCGCCACGATTTGGCGCATGTGGGACCTGAAGACATCCTGCAGCGCACACTTCGTCCGATGGAAAACGATCAGGAAGAGGATGAGGCACCTTTCGCCGCACCGATCGCGTCGTATCCGCCTTTGTCTATCGAAAGCGCACCGGTGTTCGCTTCAACGAGCGCCACCGCCAAAGATGACGGCGGATTCCAGTCGAAGTTCGAGCGTGCGCGTCAGATGGGCTACACCGGCGACGCTTGCGGCGATTGCGGAAGCATGACCATGGTGCGCAACGGCACCTGCCTCAAATGCAATACCTGCGGCGCGACGAGTGGGTGTTCCTAAGACGCTAGACGCATGACGGTAGACGCCATGTCATCCTGAGCGAAGCGAAGGACCTATATTGTGCGATATTCCCCCAGCTAAAGCTGGGGGTTAATGTTAAGACGACGTTTGTGCATACCTTCCTCCATGGCACCTCAACTTCCTTCTCTCATTCACATCCTGAATGTGATTCGGGCGACTTTCCTGCGTTTCCCGCTTACGGTCTTGCTGGCCGTGCTTACCTCGGTTAGTTTCACCATCCTCATCCACGCTGATGTGTTCGAAGCGCATCCGATGGGTCGGGTCGCACTGGTCGCGATGCTTGGCATTTCGCTGAGTTTCGCGGTACAACTTCGCGCAGAGTATGCCGGTTGGACAGGAGGGAAGCGCTGGCTCGCCATCTTGTTGCCGATTGCCTTGCTCATCGCCTATGGAGCCACCTTGCCATCGGGGGTAGAGCTCATCGCGAACGATTCGTACCATTTCTACCGCTTTGCGATGCTGTTCATCACTTCGCACCTGATCGTTGCTTTTCTGCCCATGCATGCGAAGTTCTGGCGATTCAACCAATCGCTGTTCCTGCGCATCCTGTTGGGCGCCTTGTACAGCCTGGTGCTTCAACTCGCGCTTTCAATCGCGATCGTTTCGCTCGACACGCTCTTCAATCTGAACATCTCCCCGAAAACCTACGGCTACATGCTGGTATGGGTCGCGTTCACCTTCAATACGCTCTTTTTCCTTTCTGGTGTGCCCACCCGCGACGAGCTCGAAGCACCCGCCGCTTTCCCGACCGGACTCAAAGTATTCTCCCAGTATCTCCTCATTCCGATCGTTCTGCTGTACGGACTCATTCTGTACGCCTACCTCGGCAAGATCATTTTTCAATGGAGCTGGCCGGAAGGATGGGTGACCTGGCTCGTGATCTGTTATTCCATCGTCGGGATTTTCGCCTTCCTGCTGGTGCATCCGTTGCTGGACGACTCTGAGAATCCGTGGGTCCGCCTTTTCTCGAAATTTTATTACCCGGCTCTGCTTCCGCTTTCCGTTTTGCAAATGCTTGCAGTCTGGGAGCGCATCAGCGCGTATGGCATCACCGAGAACCGTTATCTCGCGTTTGTGACGGGGTTATGGCTGATTTCTGTGATCGTGGTGCTCATCCGCAGCCGCGCGAGGCACATCCGGTACATCCCGATATCTCTCGCTGTGGTGATTCTCGTTATCATGGTGGGTCCGTGGGGGATGTTCTCCGTGTCGAAATCCTCCCAAAAAGCGCAATTGGTGCAAGTTCTTACAGATGCGGGTATCAGTGAGCGTCCTTTAACGGGCACTTCCGGTAAAGCGCTCGATTCGCTCGGAACCGCGCGTGCGGCCAGCATCCTGCAGTATCTATACATCACGCATGGATCCGAATCCCTACAGGGTTTTGTGGCGGATTCGACCTTGGCCAGATTGGATTCCACCAAACGCGACGATTGGGAGCGAATCCGTGACATCAAAACCGCGGTCGGACTCCGCGATGAGAACATGGACACCTCAGGTAGGCGCTTGATCACCATTCTCAATGATCCGGATGCGATTCCGACACTGGGTTTCGCTTATCTTCACAACGCTCGAATCGATATCGGAACACCAACAGACACCATTGTGAAATGGAACGACATGGTGCTACGTTATCAGCCGAAGACACAACGCTTGATTGTGGGTTCGGCCGAAGCCTCCATCGTATCGATGATCGAGACATTGCTCGCCGAACCGACACCCAACCTGGAAACCGCCACGATTCGAGTAGGAGACACTGTCGTCCTTTTTACCCAGATTCAGCTCCAGGAGAACCGTCTCCAATACGCCTCCATTCACTTTCTACATCATTGAACATGAGCGACATCCTCATCCGTCCGGCGAAAATCGAAGATCTCGACACCGTATTGCGACTCGATTCGCTGCTGTTCCGCTACGATGCACAGTATGACGACACGCTTGATTTCGAATGGACGCGATCCGAAGAGGGGATGGGGTTCTTTACAGACCGCATCACCGGAAAAGAAGGGATGGCATGGGTGGCCGAGTTCAACGATCACATCGTGGGTTATCTGTGCGGCGCGGTGATTGATGCGCACAGTTATAGGCGCATCAAGCGCATCGCTGAGTTGGAATGCATGTTCGTTCAGCCGTCGACGCGTGGAAAAGGTGCCGGTGCGGGACTCGTGAACGCCTTTTTGGATTGGGTCCGCGCGCAGGACATCCACGATGTGCGTATCGAGGCCTCCGCTGAAAACCAAACCGCGATTTCCTTCTATCAGCGGATGGGATTCACACCGTATAACCTGGTGCTGGAGGGGAGGTTGGGGTAGAACTCAGTCTAAAGACGTTCAAAGGTGGGGCTGAAACCCCACCTCGGGAAGATTAAGAAGTTCAATTCAAATCATATGAAATCCAACGAACCCTTGCTCTCAGTCCTTGAATTGAAGGTTCTATCGCTTTTGTCCGATGATTTTTACAGCTTATACGAAGTCGGTTGGTTCATCCATTCCAATTGTGGGTATCCGAAAGATGAATCAGCAGAAATTGCGATGAATGCCGTCAAATCCCTGCTTCAAAAGAACATGGTCGCTCTATTCAACCAACATCTTGGAAATGCGACACTTGAACCTTTATCTGACGCCCAATTCGAGACCAAATTCCAAGTAGTTGAACAGTGGATTAGTCAGGATACGTCAAAAGAACATATCGTTGTGACGGCGACGGATTTAGGTGAACAATACTATCAAAAGCACTATAAACGTACCTGAATTAATTGAAGCGAATCTCCTCGGGGTGGGGGTTCACCCCCACCTTTTCGTTTAAAGAGTTTTGCTTCAGGTAGACATCCGTACAAGGATGATTAAGCCCCTCAATACATCTCTTCCCACCACTCCGGCTGATCTTTCAGATGCTTGTCGAACCAAGCCAGGATGGTTTCGCTCCACTTGATGCGCTTCGGATGGTTGAGGATATGGTGGTCCTGGTCCGCGACTTCGATGAGTTCCACATCCTTGCCCAATAACTTCAACGCGGTGTAGAACTGCCAGCTTTCGCCCAAGGGCACGTTCGTGTCGCTGGCGCCATGCAAGAGCAGGATGGGGGTGGTCACTTTGTCGGCGAAGAAAATCGGGCTCTGATCCACATAGATGTCCCGACGGTTCCACGGGAAGGATTCGGCCGTGGCGATGGAGCTGTAGGAATAGCCCCAATAGCCTTCGCCCCAGTAACTCGTGATATTCGAGATTCCGGCATGGGAAATCGCCGCGGCGTAGATATCCGTGCGGGTCTGAAGCAGCATGGTCATGAATCCGCCATAGGAGGCTCCGATCGCTCCGACGTTGGATTTGTCTGCGAACGGATGCGCGTCCAGAAACTCTTTGGTTCCTTTGATGATCTCATCAGCAACGGTGATTCCCCAATTGTTGACGTGCGCGGCGGAAAACTCCTGTCCGTAACCAATCGCTCCGCTAGGTTGCGGCACATAGACGATGTACCCGTTTGCCGCCCAGACTTCTTTCGGGTAACGTCCGCCGAAATCGCGACTCACCGGCGTGGTTCCGGCATAATAATACACGATTACGGGGTAGGTCTTGGTCGGATCGAAATGGGTTGGGTAATACACATGTCCGTCGATGTCCGTTCCTTCGGCATTCTTGAAAGTCCATGGTTGGATGCCGCCAAAACGCATGTTCGCGTACAAGGCCGGATTCGCGTCGTGAAGCACGCGGAACCGCATCCGCGCCACATCCATCACATAGGCTTTCGGAGGTAGGTTCACTCCGTTTCCAGTGTAAGCGAGGGTGGTTCCGTTTCTCGAAAGACTGACCGAGCCCGTGATGTCCACTCCGGTGCTCATAAGGGTGAAGGTGGCGCGTCTCACATCATAACGGTACAGATTCACGAAGGCTTTGTCTGTGGCGGTGATGTAAAGGGTTTGTCCGTCTGGAGACCATATCGCACTCGCCACGCTCGGATTGAAGTTTCGCGTGATGGGTTTCACGCTGGCATCGGCCAAGGTGTACAAAAATAACTGAGTGTCGTAGTTGTTGGGGATGAGTTCCTGCGCGACGGTGTTCCCGATTCCGCCAAAGGCGTTCGCTCCGCCGGAAATGAGCAGGGTGCGTCCGTCTGGTGAGAAACTGATGGCTCCCACATCCCGCGAACTGAACAGGGAGTCGTACTTGGAATCAGCCAGGTTCAGAATTCCGATTTCCGTGATGGAATAGGGGCGACCCGTAAAATCTTCGCGTGAGCGCGACACAAGAAGGCGGTCGCCGGTGGGATGCTCGTCGAGCAGCGCGACAGACTGCGCCCCCCATGTCAATCGGCGCTGGGTTCCATCCAAGCCGATTTCCAAAATATGGTTGCGGTTTCTGTACGTGGGCCAGCGGTCGTTCGGATGTTGCAAGTGCTTGAATCCGTCGGTGTTGCTGTCGCCTTGCTCGGTCACTGTCGCATACAATTTGGTACCGTTTTTGGACCAACGTGTGCCGCCGAGTTGTTTCACGCCTCTGACGATCGCGGATGTGGAACCGTTCTCCAAATCTACAAGCCAGACGGTAGCCAAACCCTGGCTGCGCTCGGTGTAGATGTATCTGCGGGAGTTCGGTGACCATTGCAATCCACTGAAACTCATCGATCCTTTGTAGGAATGCACCGATTTCCCATCGCTTGTGCGGAGGATGTCGATCCACGATTCGCTCAGTTTGGTGGTCACCACCGCGGCGAGGCTTCCATCATGATTGAGAGAAACCGAGGAGACGTTGGGTTCTTCGAGAAGCACTTTGAGTGTCATCGTCCGATCCGGATTCAAACTCACCGCTGGAAGATGTTTTGAGGCGGAGACATTCGATGTCAGGGTCCAAGCCGCTTCAGATCCGCTTTCGCGCAGGGTTTTGATCACGACGAGGTGTTTGCCTTGCTGGAGCGAGATTGTTCCGCTTTTCGAGGTCGTGTCGGCCGTAGTTTTCTTGAACAGGGATTTTCCGTTCACAAAGACTTCATATGCGGCCGGACTCTGCACCATGATGCTCACTTCGTCGAAGCGTTCGGTCTGAACGTAGTAGGTGAGCCAGGCAGACTGCGGAATGCTAGATGGTGCGATCGCCAGTGAAGTGCCGGATGCGCGTCGCGCGAAGGTCGCGAGTTGTCCGAATGCCGATAAGGTTTGCCCGTCTTGCGGCCACCACGATGAGATATCCAGATGCGGATGGGAGAGAAGATCCGAGGTTTTGAAATCGGTTCCTGAAAACGCGGGATATGGCGTCGGAAATGGGCCGATGCTCAGAAACGCATCCACCTTGGCGGTGTGGACTTGAGCGGTGGCGAGGGAGGAAGTGAGAAGGGTGGCGACTAAGAGAAAGCCGAGTCGGCGGTTAATCGAGCGAATTTTCATTTTCTTCGGAAATGCGTCTGAACGTTAGATATTCTTCTGGTGTGATGTCGGCAAACAGATAGAAGATCGGGTTCGTCGCACGTCCGTCTTTGTGCACTTCATAATGCAGGTGCGGGGCTTCGACCAAACCACTGTCGCCGCTGTAAGCGATCAGCTCACCGCGCTTGACTTTTCGTCCGACCCTCATGTTCGGTGCGGTGCGGTTCAGGTGGGCGTAAATCGTCTCATATCCGAAGCCATGGTCGATTTTGATCATCCGGCCGAAAGAGCTCATGATGCCGACTTCCACGATCACTCCGTCTCCGGTGGCGTACACATCAGTGCCGATGGGAGCGCGGAAGTCGATGCCTTCATGCATCCTGCGGTAGTTCAATACGGGGTGCATCCGGAATCCGAACCCGCTCACGACGTTTGTGCCGATCGGACGAATGGCAGGAATATGCCTCATCTTCTCTTGGTTCGCGTTGTAATAGGCTTTCACTTCCTTGAAGCTTTCCAGTTGCAGATCGACGCGGCGCTTGAGATTGTCGATCGTCATGTTGGTCCATTTCAGGATGTCGGCGGTTTCACTCTTGAACACGTCGAATTCCTCATACATCGCGGCTCCGCCGATGCCGGCCATTCGCTGATCGTAGCTGATGGGATCCAAACCGAGCACTTGCCGGTAAATTTCGTTGTCGGTTTCAGCAAGCCTGTTGATTTTCGAATCCAAGTCTTCCAACGAATGGCGGTTCATCCGCAATTGCTGAAGCAACACCTTGTTCTCGGCTTTGAGAGCCATTTCGGCGGGCGATCCGGCGACCAATGTCAAGCCGATGACCAGCAAACCAGCGATCACGACGCCGAACAGCAACCACTGGCTGGTCGCATGCACGAGCTTCTCCGTGTTGGAGTACTGGATGTGCTTGAATTCACAAGCCTCCGCATCGTAGTAATAAAATTTTGACATGGAACTCTAAAGATATGAAGAACTTAGCTCATTCCATGTCACCTTCGAAATAATCGACCGCACGGCCCGGATACGACGATTTTCCTTTCTTTTCAGCGATGCGCTGCTGGATTTTCTCCTGAAACGCCTGCGCCGCATCATAGCCGTAGTTCGACAACAAATGGTTCATCGCGATCACTTCCGCGATCACCGTGATATTCTTACCTGGTGAAATAGGCAGGTGGATGATCGGAATATTCACGTCCATCATGGAGACCATTTCTTTCTCGAGCCCGGTGCGGTTCACTTGCCGGCCTTCCTCCCAAAGAAAGAGTTCCACGATCACTTCCAAGCGTTTCTGATAGCGGATGGAGCGGATTCCGAACATGGAAAGCACTTCGATGATCCCCAATCCGCGGATTTCCATGAAATGCTTGTTCATATCGGTGGCTGCGGCCATGATGTTGTTGTTTTTCTTGGTCAACATCACCACGTCATCGGCCACAAGACGATGACCGCGTTCCACCAGATCCAGAGCCACCTCGCTTTTTCCGATTCCCGATTTGCCGGTGATGAGGATTCCGATGCCGTACACATCCACCATCGATCCGTGAACCACGGTCTGAAGGGCGAACTGGTCGTCTAGAAAATCTCGCAGTTGGAACATGAATTTGGTGGTCTCCACCGGGGTGCGGAAGATGGGAATCTCGAATTCGCCGGCCATATCCAGCAGATATTGGGGAATAGCGTTTCCGTGAGTGAGGAAAATCACCGGAACATCGAATTGAAGAATGTTCGAAAACGCTTTTTTCTGGTCCTCCGGATTCAGACGCCGCAGGTACTCGCTTTCCGTGTTTCCCAGGATTTGGATGCGTTGGTGTGTGTAGAGTTCGACGAATCCGGCCATGGCCAAGCCCGGCCGATGAAGCTCTTGCTCTACGATGAACCGGTTGGCACAACCTTCAGGGTTGACACAGGCTTCCAGCTCGATCTGCACTTTTCTGCGCAACCGGTCGATCAGAAACTCTACGCTGATTCGCTCTTTGCGAGGGATGGGAGTATGGGTACCTAAGGGCATCGTTGGAAATCAGGATTTTACGAAGCGTTTTTCCTTGTAGCGGAGCAATTGGCGCGACATGTTGTCGATGGCCTTACCCATGGCGATTTCATAGGTTTCGGCGCGTTCGGTGGCTTTAAGAGTTTGTCCGGTCACCGATACCACCAATTCGACCTGCTGGGGCTCATCGTGCGACTCAAAAGGGGATAAGACGACATCCGTATCCAAAATACCATCATAAAATTTGCTGAGTTTGCCGACGGATTCTGTTGCGAACGCTTGAAGACGCTCGCTTGCACTGAAGTGACGGGCGGTGATTTTGATGTTCATGGGTTCTCCTTTCGTTGTGCCCGAGGGTGGGCGTGTTCATATAATTGTTTGAGTCGTTCCACACTGTTATGTGTGTAAATCTGAGTGGCCGCGAGATTGGCATGGCCCAGAAGTTCTTTGATGAGGCGGATATCGGCCCCGCGGTCGAGCAGATGCGTAGCGAAGCTGTGTCGAAGTACGTGCGGACTCTTCTGCGTGCCTTCCGAAATCGGAAGCAGCGCGGCTCCCACCATGCGTTGAACGGCTTTGGAGTAAATGCGTCTACCTTTAGGCGTCACAAACAGCGCAGGGGTATCGATGGCGACACGCACCTTCATCCAATCTGAAAGAGCGGCTTCCGCCTTCGACCCGAACGGGATGATCCGCTGCTTAGATCCTTTTCCCATCACACTGACTTGATTGAGCCGCATATCCACATCATTCACATTCAACGAAACCAGCTCACTCAATCGCATGCCGGTTCCGTAAAAAAGCTCCAAAATGGCGCGGACTTGCGAATCGCTGGTTCCATCCATCATCTCATTGAGTCCGATCAGAGGGATGGTTTTCGGCAGTCGTTTGTCTTTTTTCGGAGTGAGGAGCGTCGCCGCGGGATTTGCTTTGGTGATTCCCCGCTTATGTGTGAATCGGAAGAAAGCGCGCATCGCGGCCACTTTTCGGGCGATGCTGGATTTCTTCAGATTCTTGTCGCTGAGCTCTCCCATCCAAAGACGCAGATGCGATTTCGTGATGGCATCGGGGTCTATCAATTCCTCGGGTTTTTCGTGCAATGACGACAGGAAGCGCAGGCATTGGTCCAGGTCGCGCCGATAGGCCGCCAAGGTGTGTGGAGAGACGTTTCGTTCGATGACCAAGTATCTGAAAAAACGGTCGAGGTGCTCGCGCATACCGCAATATATCAAACCGTACGGCCTTTCCACTGCATTTTTGTGCGAAAGATTCGATCCGCCAGAACCCGGATTCCCAGTACTTGGAACCAGACCACTCCCAACGCATGGGTGAGCGCATATACCGGTTTCCAACCGTACCATTTCGCAAGAACCACGCGCTGCACAACGGGGATGAGGATGAGGATGACCGCCAATCGGGGATGGGTGCCAAGCGCAGCGAAAGGAAGCAGATACGCCACAACGTGGATCAAGGCGGCTACCGTGAAAAAGGGGATATTGTATCCGAATCCGGCCAGGAAATTCTTTCTGAATCCGTTCCAAATTTCGGAATGACTCCTATACATTCTGCAACCGACAGTTTCTGCGCCATGAAACATCCGAACGGATCCCGATGCCGCTTTCACGGCTTTGGACAATGCCACGTCTTCGACGATGTCGGATTTGACAGCCTCATGCCCTCCGATGATATCGTACATGCCTCGGCGGATGGCGATGAACTGTCCGCAAGCGGCGGCGAACATGGGCCGGAATCGAGCCCTGAGCGACCTCGGCAGCCATTTGGGATCGTCACTCACATATCTGACCGGCAAAAGTGTGAACAAGCTGAAATAGACCATGGGAACCACGACGTTTTCCCAGAACCCGACGGTTTTCTGCATCGGCCAGATCGTCGCCATATCTGTCTGATCTGTGTCGAAGGCGGAAGCGGTGCGTTCCAAGGCATCCTTCGACAGCCAGGTATCGGCATCCACAAAGAGCAGGATGTCGCCTTTCGCGCGATCCGCGAGCTGTTTGCACGCCCAAGGTTTGCCTAACCAATCGGCAGGTTTCTCGATTCCGTGGATGACGGTGAGGCGGTCATCCACGAATCGACCCAGGATTTGGCCGGTGGCGTCTTCGGAGCGATCGTTGAGCACCATGACCTCGTAACGGGCATAGGTTTGGTCCAGAAGGGAATGGACGCAGGTTCCGATGCTGAGTTCCTCATTCCTCGCCGGCACACACACGCTGATGAACGGATCTGCGGTTGGTTTCCGACGCGATAGCGCCTTGAACACACGCAGATTCCATGCGAAAATTAGAGTTGTGTAAGAGTGCCAGAAGAGTGCGCACAAAAGAGCGGTGTGACCGATCTGCATCGTATATTTGGTCCTATGAGATTATCGTCAGACGGTATAGGGGATATCCCGGTGAAAAAGTCCGTTCCGGGCAGTTATGAATGGTGGTACTTTGATGCCGGTGACGACAAAGGGGCCTATCATTTTGTGGTGATCTTCTATGAGGGTTGCCCGTTCTCGCCGCGTTACATGACCAGCGTGAAGAAGCGTCCGCATCACCCCGACGCCTTGGCGGCGCAGCATCCCGCCGTCAGTGTGTCTGTGTACCATCATGGAAAGCCGATTTTCTACTCGTTCACGCAATACAGTCCGTTCGACGCTGAATTTAACCATCACAAGGTCAAAGTCCGAATCGGAAACCACAGCCTGGAGGCTTTCGAGGAAGCCGATCAGATCGCGTATTCCTTGCGCTTGGATGAAAGCCTGCCCGATGGCACCAAGCTCAACGCCATTCTTCGATTCACCTCGCCGGCGCAGAATACCCGTCTGTTCAGCGCCGAACCCAAATCCGCTGATCCGCACTCATGGAATCTGAGCCAGGCCGCGGCCAAAGTCAAAGGCGTCATCAGCATCTCCCGCGACGGACGCAAAGAGAAACCCGTCGTTTTCGAAGGAACGGGCTATCACGACCATAATGTGGGTGAAGAAACGCTCAAACATTCGTTCACGGATTGGTATTGGGGCCGAGTGCATTTCAATGAAGGCACCTTTGTCTATTACCTGATGAATCAGAAGGGAAAGACCACTTGGAACGCCTGGTGGATCACCGTGGATAACCAACGCATCGAGTCAAAGGCAGAATCCATCCGATCCGATGCCACGTTGCGGAATCTGTTCGGACTCAACGCCGATACCCGCTTCACATTCGTCTTCGCCGATCGCAATGTGGAATTGGTGATGCGCAGCACGGTCGATTCGGGTCCGTTCTACTACCGTTTCCTCAGCGACGCTTCATCCTACGACCATTCCGGTGAACTGCTCGAACGAACCAATGGAATTTCCGAGTACATCCATGCCGAACGCATCCATTGGCGCCGTTTCTGGCCCTTCGTTCGGATGCGGATGCGCTACGCCGATAAGCGTCCCAATCTCATTCAGCGGTTCCGGTTTTTATACAAGCTCACATGGTAAGAATTCAACAGGGAGCAAAAAACATCTCCGTTGCTCCCTGTTAAAAATTCTTACTCCCTGTAATCCCTTCCAACTCCTGTTTGATCGCATGTTGAACCATCTGCAAAACCAAGGCTTTTGGTGCGTTTGGAGGAAATGTGATGGGCTTACCGATACGGATGACCAGCTCCGGTTTCGGTCCGTTCCGGAAGTGGATATGCATCCCGATCGGTACCACATCGGCCACCGGGGAATTTTCGATGATGCGAACCACTCCGCTTTCCAACACAATGGGTTCGGTCGAATCCGTTAATTTTCCCTGTGGATACAAAAAAACACAGGTTCCCGTGTCATTGAGCCAGTCCGAAACCTGATCCAAGGTTTTGACCGCGCTTCGGGCATTTGAGCGATCGATGGCGATGGCTCCAAGTTTGGCGAAGAACGGATGCTTTTCGAGCTGAACCCGGTCCATGATCGCCAACAGTTTTTGATGGAAACATCGATGATTCAACAGGAGCGGAGTCAGCGCATCGAACCAATAGTGATGATTCAGAACATACAAGGTGCTCTGTGTCGGAGCAGGGATGTACTCGCTTCGGATGTCGACCTTGGCGAAAGTTCTCCAATACAGCCAACGTGTGTAGGTCGTGAAAAACCAGATGAGGAAACGGGACTCTCGCATTCCCTAAATTACAGTTATTTCCACGCCAAGACATGATGAACGATTACGCAGACGCACTTACCCAGCCCGAATCCGCGGATGTGAGAGCCTTGATCCATGCTACCTCCGAATCGGTGCGGTACGACGACCTGCTCACCGGGCGTGTCACCACCGGTCTGCTGCGGCTTCTCGCGCGGCTATCCAACGCACGGCGTGTGCTTGAAATCGGAATGTTCACCGGTGTCACCGCGCTTTCCATCGCCGAAGTGCTTCCCGACGACGGCGAGGTAGTGACCTTGGAAACCAATTCCAAGTATGCGGCTGTCGGAACGTCGTTCTTACCCGAATCCGCTCACGGCAGGAAAATCAAGGTGGTGATGGGTGGGGCTTTGGATTCAATCCGCCGATTATCCCCACCCTTCGACCTGGTGTTTCTGGATGCGGATAAGGACAATTACCCTGTCTATCTGGATCTCGTGAAACCTCTGATGAGAACCGGCGCAGTGATCGCCGTGGATAACGCCTTTTGGAAGGGGGAAGTGGTGGAGGCGTCTTCCCGCAAAGGGATGGCGGTTCATCAGACGAACCGTAAGCTGTTGGATGACCCCGATTTTGAGAATGTGTTTTTGCCCATCCGCGACGGGCTGCACATCGCGGTGAAACTCAGTGGTTGAACATCGTCCATCCATATCGGGTAAAGTCCCGGCGAACGCCCCCCACAGAGCGGCACGGTTTCCAAGTTTTTTTCCGCCCAGGGCTTCGGCAACTGCCGCGCCGAGTACGATTTGTGTGAGTGAATCCATAGCGGGACTAAACCCGCGAATCCTCAATCAGCGTTCCGGAATCGAGTTTGACTGTGCGGTGAGGGTATTGGCGAACGATATCGTAGTTGTGGGTCACCATCAGTACCGCCATTCCACGGTTGTTGATGATTTTGAGAACATCCATGATGGCGGATGAGGCTTCCGGATCAAGGTTTCCGGTGGGTTCGTCGGCAAGTAAAATCCGCGGTTCGTTGGCCAAAGCACGGGCGATCACCACACGTTGTTGCTCGCCGCCTGACAATTCATTGGGCATGTTGGTGCGTTTATTGCTCAATCCGACCAAGTTGAGCACTTCCAACACGCGCTGTTTCACATTCCGCGCAGGGTAACTGGTCACTTCCAACGCGAAAGCCACATTGTCGAAGACGTCGCGGTCGGGAAGCAGTTGGAAATCCTGGAATACGATGCCCAACTTGCGTCTCAGATAAGGCACTTTCCGCTCGGGGATCTTCGTGATGAGCTCGCCGTCGACATAGATCTCGCCTACTTGCGGAATCACATCCCGGTAAATCGATTTCAGGAATGAGCTTTTTCCGGCGCCGGTCGACCCGATCAGATACACGAATTCACCGTTGTGAAGGCTGAAATTGACATCGTTCAAGACCAGGCGGTTCTCATAACGCACACTCACATTCTTGAATTCGATGACGGGACGTTCGTTCATTTTTGCAGGACAAGGGTGATTCGGTCGCTGTTTTCATTGGCTTGATCCAAATCGAAGCCGCTGTATGCGTTCAAGATACGCAAACCGGATTTGGCGATGAGCTCCTTCATTTCCGAAAAACCGTATACGCGCTGCACATGGACCTCGCGGTAACGCTGCAACACATGCACATTGTCTTCACTGAGTTTTTCGAGGGTGAAGTCGTTGTAATGGAGTTTTTCGGCGTGAAGAAAGCGGCTCACACGAACGAATCGCCAATGGTCGGCGGTAATTCCCTCATCATTCATGAGATCGGCATGCTTGCGGGAGTTGGTGTCGGTCGCGAAATCCAGAATGAAGATGCTTTCCTCATACATCACGGATTTCACTTGTTCCAGAACACGCAGGATTCCGGCTTCCTCCGTCAAGTAATTGATCCCGTCGAAGACCAAGACCACGACGTCGAAGGTCTCATCGAGGCGGATATCGGTGAAATCAACCTGCTGGAAACGGATTTTGGAGTTCTTGAAATCGGCTTTGAATCGGGCCACATCCAGCATTTCATTCGAGATATCGGTGGCGGTGATATCATAAAGATCGAATTCCTCCATCAGCAGGGAGAGCGTTCCGGTTCCGCATCCCAATTCGAGCAGGGTCTGGGCTTCCTCGAAATGCGTGGCAATGATGTCATCGATGAAATCAGCCCAGATTTCATAATCCACGTCTTTCATGACGTCATCATAGACGGGAGCCAAATGGGTGTAGATCGATTGATTGTGCTTGTGCAGGGTCATTGCCGATTCGAAAGGATGGTTAAGGATGCTTGGATTGCGGATTGTAAGGATGCTGAGTTGGCCACGCCTTTTCCGGCGATGGCGAATGCGGTGCCGTGGTCGGGCGAGGTGCGGATGATGGGAAGTCCGCTGGTAATGTTCACCCCGTCATGAAAGGCGATGGTCTTGAAAGGGATGAGGCCCTGGTCGTGGTACATGGCGAGCACTCCGTCGTACGCCTCGTACATCTTGTTTCCGAAGAACCCGTCGGCAGGGAAGGGACCGAAAGCCTGGATTCCGAACACGTGCGACTCCTTGATGGCCGGCGAAATCACTGTGATCTCTTCTTTGCCCAGTACGCCACCATCTCCAGCATGAGGATTGAGCCCCAATACCGCGATCCTTGGTGCGTTGATGCCGAAATCACGACGCAGGGAATTGTAGAGCATCACTATGTGGTGCAACACGTTATCCTTCGTGATGTGAGTGAATATGGATGATAGGGAGACGTGGATGGTGACCAATCCGACACGCAAGCCGCCACTGGCGAGAATCATGCCTACGTGAGGCGATGCGGTGAGCCGTTGCAGATATTCGGTATGTCCGGGAACATCATAACCGGCCTTGGAGATGGCTTCTTTGGAGATCGGAGCGGTGACCATGGCCGCGCAGCCGCCATCCAGACAGTGTTTCACAGCGGCACGGATGCACGCCATCGACGCCTCTCCGGCCACAGGACTCAATACTCCGGGTTGGATCTCGGTCGGATCCACACTCACACTGTTCTCCCAGCGGATATCCGATCTCATGGGAAGTCCGAGAATGCGCGAATAGTGTTCGAACACCTCGATCGAGCCGAATACAACGGATCCTGAAGGGAGGATGTGGGCAGACTTGAGAATGATCTCCGGACCAATTCCGTTGAAGTCGCCCATGGTAAGGGCTAAGGTGGCAGACATTTACACGTTCGTCAAGGCGGGCTTACCAGTTCAAAATCTCCAAATCCTGAGGTTGCGCGGAATATAAATCGCCTTGCAGGATATTCCCAAACCACTATTGCGGCACCATCGGCAGGGAAACGCCGCTCGATGCGGGTCGGCTTGCCATACAGGATCCAGGTTTTCCCCATGATGGAGTCGAATCCGGGACGTTGCGGTGTGGTGAATTGGTCGTAGGCCTGATCGATGCGAGCGTAATACTCGGCCATCAGCTCATTATAGGCTGATTCTGGACTCGGATCACGACCTTTCCAGAACGCTTTGAACTTGCGTTCACGATCTGAAACGGTGCCTTTGCGAATTTCACGGACCTGCACCGGAGTCGCTGTGAAACGCAGCATGTCGATGGCTGTGTCCAGATTCAGAAGACTCGTCGGAATGTTGAACCATCTGGGCAGGAATTCGGATTGGTGCAAGACATCGGCATTGTTTCTCACAACGATCCGATGTTGCGTGTTCTCGAAATTCTCAGATGGAAGCGCGAACTGATGCAGTGAGATGCTCCGGTCGGTACTGTGCATGGCGACCATCAGCGAGCCATTCTCTTCCATGACCTTCTCGAAATACCCGATTCTTGTGCTATCGTTCAGGTTTCCGCTCCAGACCAGCGACGAGTCTTTCGGGGATTTCAGCCGCCATAGTTCAACAATGGCCGATGAATCGCGAAGTCCCACAAGCAAGTTGGTTTTCTTTCCATACACGATGTTCGAACCCAGATTCAAAGGCCTCAATTCGGCTTCCATCGGATCCAGAAACAAAGTGAAGGCTTGCGAGGGTGGCGGTTCTGGCGAAGGAAGAGCAGCCATGGGGGAAGAAATCCCATTCATTTGAACGATCGGCACCATTCTGAAGGAACGATTCGGAATTCGCATGCGAACCACGCCTTCAACATGGGCCGAATCTGAACGGCTCAGTTCATAGGTCTGAGCGGTGACGTTCCTCATCCAGACCACTCGTCCCATGGAGGTTTCCGGGTCGTTGTTTCTTCGCGCACGCTTGGTTGCGGTGAGCGCATCGAAGGTGATGATCAGTTCCGCAGCCAAAGGAGAATCTTCAGAATCCGATTTCTTGAACAGAATGCTTGAATAAGGAATCCGGAAAAGAGTGGTCACATCCAGACTGTCGGCGGCGACGGTCGGAATGCTGATCGTCTGGCGGTACCAACCTGCCGGACGATTCGAAGCGCGTAGCGATTCATATGTGAGCCGGGGTTGCGCGGTGAGAGTCTCCGCAGAGAGCATGAAAACCAAAGCGAAGCAGAGATAACGAAGTAGCATATTGGATAATAGGAAGTATTTTCTCGTCATGTCTATCGAAACACTCAACGAACTGACCGCAAAGATTATGCAAGGTGGTGGTGCCGCAAGGATCGCTTCCGAGCATAAGAAAGGCAAGAAAACCGCCCGCGAACGCATACAGGAACTCATCGATCCAGGCTCTGATTTCGAAGAGTTCGGTCTTTGGGCGGGTTACGGAATGTATGAGGATGCGGGAGGATGTCCCGCGGGCGGCGTGATCACAGGAATGGGCATGATCCACGGCCGCCGATGCCTGATCGTCGCCAACGACGCCACTGTGAAAGCCGGTGCATGGTTTCCCATCACCGCGAAAAAGAATCTTCGCGCGCAGGAAATCGCGATGGAAAACCACCTGCCAGTGATCTATCTGGTGGATTCCGCCGGCGTATATCTGCCCATGCAAGACGAAATCTTTCCCGACAAAGAGCATTTCGGACGCATCTTCCGGAACAATGCGAAGATGTCGGCCATGGGCATTCCCCAGATTGCCGCGATCATGGGTTCGTGTGTTGCCGGTGGTGCATATCTGCCCATCATGTGCGACGAATCGCTGATCGTGGATGGAACAGGCAGCGTGTTTCTGGCAGGAAGTTATCTGGTGAAGGCCGCCATCGGCGAGCAAGTCGATAATGAGACCTTGGGCGGTGCCACCACACACACCGAGATCTCCGGCGTCACTGATTACAAGATGCCGGATGAGGCCACCTGCTTGGCCACCATCCGCGACTTGGTCGCTAAATGGGGGCCTTTTCCACGGCTCGGATTCACACGTGAGGCATCCGTCGCGCCGAAAACCGATCCTAGCCTGTGGTCATCCATCATGCCGGATGATCGGAACAAGCCCTACGACATGTTCAAGCTACTCGACACTATCGTGGATGAGGGAAGCTTCATCGAGTACAAAAAGGGGTATGGACAAACCCTCATCACCGGTTACGCCCGTGTAGATGGGTGGAATGTGGGAATCGTGGCCAATCAGAGACTCATCACGAAAACCAAAACAGGGGAGATGCAGATCGGAGGTGTCATCTATTCCGACAGTGCCGACAAAGCCACACGTTTCATTCTGAATTGCAATCAGAAACGCATTCCGTTGATTTTTCTGCAGGATGTGACCGGTTTCATGGTCGGTAAGCGTAGCGAACATGGTGGCATCATCAAAGACGGGGCTAAAATGGTGAACGCTGTGGCGAACTCCGTCGTGCCGAAACTCACGTTCATCATCGGCAACAGCTACGGGGCTGGAAATTATGCCATGTGCGGGAAAGCCTATGATCCGAGATTCATTTATGCCTGGCCCACAGCGAACATGGCGGTGATGGGAGGGTCGCAAGCCGCGAACACGTTGCTGCAGATCGAATTGAGCGCTTTGGAAAAGAAAGGCGAAGTTCTCAATGAGGAAAAGAAAGCTGAGTATCTGAAAACCCTGAGCCGGAAGTACGCTCATCAAACCGAGGCGACCTACGCCGCGGCACGCTTATGGGTGGATGAAATCATCGATCCGGCAAGCACACGAACAAGGATATCCTCCGCTATCGATGCGTCTGACCACAACCCGGTTCTGCCGCCATACAACAACGGAGTTATGCAAGTTTAGATTAGAATTCATTCACAAACTCCCCATTTATCTCCGGTAGTATTATATTCTTGTAAGAAAGTCCTACCTACGTTTGCAAGAGAATCCAACCATGAAATACACCATCCTGCTGTCCGCATTCTTGATCGTGGCGTGTCAGCAACCCACATCAACGTCTTTTCTCGAGTCTGAACAATCCATAAGTCTTACCACGAATGGAGCTTTTGCGCAAGCCGCTTCCGGCGTGGTCACTTGGACCAACAAGTCCGGTAACGCCGGAAAAATCACAACGGCTACTGGTGCGGTTTTTCAATACAATGTGAAAGCCGGTCATACTGTGAACGGCTACAAACCCAAAGTCGGCGACAAGGTGACCTTCCAAGCCGGACCGGGAGCTGTTGCACGTCAGATCACCCTTGGACTACCACCGATAGGCGATGATAACGGCGGTGGTGGCGGTGGCGGCAATGACGACGATGACGACCAAGAGCCAGATCCTGTCTGCCTGCCAGGCCAGTACTTGGGTGCTGACAAAGTCTGCTATTGGATTCCGAGCTGACCTTTTACATTCTTTAATTTTATCGGCGCTTTCATTCCAACGGCCGAATCGCTAACTAAGGGGCTTCACCCAACACGTCATCAATCAACGTCATGAAGCTCCTTATCAGCGGTTCGGCCGCTCTGTTTTTGGCAGGGTTGGTCTCTACGTTGAGCGCGCAAGCGGTACCAGCCCAAGCGATCACCCGAGCGACCCTGCATCGAGCCGACGGTTCGACCCTAACGAACGCCACTGTCGTATGGCGTAACGGAATTGTCGAGGCGGTCGGTTCAAATATTCCCATTCCCTTTGACGCAAGAGTGACCGACGGCGGCGATTCGCTCCATGTCTATCCGGGTTTCATCGACGGACTTTCCACTTGGGGAACGCCAGAGATTCCGAGAATATCTCCCGCCGACAGGGTGGAGCGACCTGCCGAGCCCGGTTACGAGCGTGCGGGCATCCAACCTGAACGATCCGTTCACCCCATGCTGAGAAAAGATGCCGCGGAATATTCAGCGGCGCGGAACAACGGATTCACCCTGGTGGCGATCGCTCCTCAAGGGTTCATGCTTCCGGGTCAGGTTTCGGTGTTCCATCTTCACGGAGATCGTACCGCTACCTCGATCTACCGTCGCGACATCGCACCGAAAGCGAGTCTTGCCGGTGCGAGAGGTGTCTATCCTAGCACACCCATGGCGGTTCTTTCGAGATATCGTCAACTGTTCAATGATGCCACTGTTTTGAAAGCGCAACAGACCGCGAATGCCGCCAATGTGGGGCGAGATGCTGTTCTGGAGGCTCTTTTTCCCGTGATGGAGAAGAAAACCCCGTTCTTCTTTGTAGCCGATGATCGCGAAGACATCGCCAGAATCCTTCGTCTATCCGATGAGATCGGATTCCGATTCGTTTTGGTATCCGGCAGAGATGCCGCCTTCCATGCCGCTGAATTGGCCAAACGGAATGTCCCAGTGTTGGCCAGCATCGATTTCAGCGCAAAGCCAGATACCTCGAACATCACCGAGCCCGAAAAAATGGAATGGGCCGCTCGGCAACTCGAAGCTTGGAGCGCCCAAGTGCGAAATATCCGCACTTTGATGAACGCCGGTGTGACGGTCGGTTTCGCTTCCAACGGACTTAAGCCCGCCGATTTCCGTAAAAACCTGGATCTGTTGGTATCTGATGGCGCACTCACAGATGCCGATCTCGTGAAGTTGCTCAGCGCCAACACGTCCACCATTCTTGGCACATCCACCGTTGCTGGTGAAGTGAGAGTGGGTCGTTTGGCGGATATGGTCGTGACTACAAAACCATTGACGGACAAATCATTCAAAATCCTGCACACTGTGACCGCCGGCGAAATCACCGAAATCAAATCAACACCTGCCGGAGCGACCGGTGCTAACCGCGGGAGGATTCCACAATGAGATCCATCATACTGTTCACATTGACCTTCGGCCTGACGGTATCGGGCATCTCCCAACCTAAAGGTTCCGTCCTGATAAAGAATGCCACAGTCATCACCATCACCGGTGAGACCTTGGAGAACACGGATGTCCTTGTGCAAAGCGGACTGTTCACACGCATCGGCAAGAATATCGCCGCACCACGGGGTGTGGATGTGTTGGATGCCACGGGGAAATTCATGTTGCCGGGAATCATCGATGCGCATTCGCATTTGGCTTTGGCCAGTGTGAACGAGGCGAGCAGCCCGGTAACCGCTGAAGTCCGCATGGCCGATGTGGTCAATGCGTATGATATCGGCGTATATCGCGCTCTGGCTGGCGGAACCACCATCAGCCACGCCATGCATGGATCGGCGAATGTGATCGGCGGACAAGGGGCCACACTCAAGCACCACTATGGTGAAACCGCCGAGAATCTGCTCATGCGCAATGCGCCAAGAACCATCAAGTTCGCGTTGGGTGAAAACCCGACCCGGGTGCATGGACAAGGAAACAGCGTCGTACCTCGCACCCGGATGGGAGTGGAGCAGGTGATCCGTGAGCATTTCGATGCCGCAAAAGATTACAAGCGCCGCCGTGCCGCCGCACCGAACCGGGTCGCTAAAAACGAGCGTCTCGAAGTCTTGGCGGATATCTTGGACGGGAAAATCCTAGTTCACTGCCATTCCTATCGCGCCGACGAGATTCTCATGCTGATGCGGGTCTTCAATGAGTACGGCATCAAGAACTACACCTTCCAACACGCGAATGAAGCCTTCAAAGTGGCGCCTGAACTGGCTAAAAACGGTGCTCACACATCGATTTTCGCGGATTGGTGGGCCTACAAATTCGAAGTGTACTACTCCACTTCGTTCAATGCCGCCATCTTGAACAAATACGGAGTGATCAACTCCATCAATTCGGACAGCGAAGAGTTGATCCGCCATTTGAATCACGAAGCCGCGAAAGCTGTGAAATATGGCGGAGTATCCCAGCAAGACGCCCTCAAGATGATCACGATCAACCCTGCGATCCAGTTGGGAATCGCCTCGCGCGTGGGTAGCATCGAAGTCGGCAAAGAGGCGGATTTCGCATTGTGGAGTGCGCATCCGCTATCGATCTATGCTATCGCCGAACGTACGTGGGTAGATGGCGTGAAGCGCTTCGATATGTTCACGGATCGGACGGATATGCGTCTCCGGGCCAATCCGAACGATAAATACGAGTCGAGTTCAATAACTGAATCCGGTCGTCATGCCGACGCATGCATGAAAGACGTGCTTGATTTCTTCACGATGGAAACCATGGAGCATTCCCATGAATAAACGCCTGTTCAACTTAGTCCTTTTGTGCGTGGCGTTGATTTCGACCGCTGCGGCTCAAATCACTGAAAAACCCGGCTTTGGGAAATTCGCCCTGGTGGGCGCCACCATTCATACCGTCAGCGATGGAACCATTCAAAACGGCGTCATCCTCATCAATGGCGAGCGTATCGAATTCGTGGGCAGCAATGTCAAACCCACCGCCGATTATGTGGTGATTGACCTCACGGGCAAACATGTCTGGCCCGGAATGATCGATGCCGGCACGAGCTTGGGACTCGTGGAAATCTCCGCGGTTCCGGTCACGGTCGATAATGCCGAAGTCGGAAATTTCAATCCGAACATGCGCGCGTTCACGGCTATCAATCCCAACTCCGCAGCCATTCCTGTGAATCGTGTGGAAGGGGTGACCACAGTCATCGCCGAGCCCACATCCGGACTCATCTCCGGAACAGCGACCTTGATCGACCTGTTCGGATATTCACCCGATTCCATGGCTGTGAAAGCCGATGCGGCGATGGTGATGAACTGGCCGGTAAGCGGTCGAAGAGGTTGGTTCGACCAACGTACCGATGAGCAGCTCAAGGAACAGTTCGAAACCCAGCTCAAAGAGATGCGCGAAACCTGGAACAAGGCCAAATTCTATCACGAGATGATGAGCGCCTTCGAAGCGTCACCAACCGGAAAGACACGTCCCGACAAAGACCAGCAGATGGAAGGGATGAGGGCGGTGTTCAGAGGGGCGCTCCCAGTGATGATCCGTGTGGATCGCGAAGGAGATATCCGTGAAGCTCTGAAATGGGTGAGTGATAATCCATCCGTGAAATTCATCTTCACAAGCGTGGCCGAGGGCTGGCGCGTGGCCGATGAGATCGCCGCCGCGAAGGTTCCAGTCATCGTCGGACCCGTGCTCCGCCTCCCATCCCGCGGTTACGACCACTATCTGCGTCCTTACCAGAACGCCGGAATTCTGCATAAGGCAGGAGTATTGGTGGCATTGCGCACGGGACAGATGGAGAATGTGAGAAACCTGCCGTTTCAGGCCGGATATGCCGCAGCCTATGGCATGCCTTATGATGAGGCGGTGAAAGCCATCACGATCAATCCTGCGAAGATCTTCGGCGTGGACGACCGCATCGGAAGCATCACCAAAGGAAAAATCGCGAATCTGGTGGTCACTAACGGAGACTTGCTCGAAACCATGACGCAAGTCGAGAAAGTCTTCATTCGCGGGAGAGACCTTCCATTGAGCAGCCGCCAAGAACAGCTTTATCGCCAATTCATCAACAGAGACGCCACAAACTGATCAATGGACATGTCCCGGCACATCGCAGACATGCGTGTGCCGGTTGTTCTTGTAAATGCTGTAGGCCATCAGAACGGCCCCGATGGCCATGGAAGCCATACCTGGCACTTGCAACGACAACGAGGTGTGCGTGTGCTGATGGAATAGGAACTGACTAATCAGAACGAGTGCGAGGCCGGCTGAGAAACGCACAGCCAGACCCAGGTTTTTGTGTTTCCACCACGTCGGCAGAAATGCCGCCAGACTCATAGGAACCACGGATAGAATCAACACCCATTCCAACGTGTCGGAAAAAAACACGGAAAGAGAAGGAACCGCCAATACGATGAACGGAGTGGCCAAGCAATGAACCAGGCAGATGGAGGAAAAGAAGACGCTGGAGCGCGAAGCGACACTCCTGAACGAACTACTCATGACATGTGGGGCAATAGCCGTGCAGCAGGAGTTCCTGCGAGGTGATTTGAAATCCGGGTTTGGGAAGGGTCACGATCTCTTCGGCTCCGGCCACAGGAAAACAAAAGACTTTCTCGCAACCGTCACACACGAAATGAGCGTGTGCTTTTTTCTCCACTTCCGGAGAGAGGGCATACAGCCAATTACGATCTTCCGTAGGGATCTTATGCAGAATTCCTTTCTCTGTGAAGATGCTCAAGGTCCTGTACAGAGTCACCTTATCGAGGCTTTCATCCGCCAAAGCATTTGAAATAGCCTGATGAGACATCGCCGAAGGTGATTCCATCAGCGTGGAAAGAACCTGGATCCTAATGGTCGTGGCTTTGAGTTCGTTCTCGTGAAGGATGTCGGTAATCGTCTTCTCCATGTCACAATTTAAGAAACCCGTATCTCATGTGCAACTTAGTTGCATCATAATTCAGGATTGCCCCAAATCCGATGAAACTGCCGATATTTCCGTCATGCGACAACATCCTATCCGTATCGCTTCCGGGCAAGGGTTCTGGGGCGATCTTCCCATTGCACCCATCCGCCAAGTGAAATCCGGCGGTATCGACTATCTGATGATGGATTATCTGGCCGAAGTGACCATGTCCATCCTTCAGAAACAGAAATCAAGGAATCCCGAATTCGGGTATGCGCGCGATTTTGTGGACGTGATCGATCAGATTCTCCCTGAAATCGCCGAAGGGAAGGTCAAGGTGATGTCGAATGCCGGCGGAGTGAATCCTCGCGCGTGTGTCGCCGCCATCAAGGCTTTGGCCGCATCACGTGGCTATCCGGATGTGAAAATCGCGGTTGTGGATGGAGATGACATCCTGGATCGTATGGATGAGTTGATTCTTGCCGGACACCGGCTCTCGCACATGGAAACCGGAGAGCCGGCGCAGCGGAAGCGATCCGCTTTTTTGTCCGCCAATGTGTACTTCGGGGCTGAACCGATGGTCCAAGCCTTGGCGCAGGGCGCCCAAATCATAGTCACAGGCCGCGTAACCGATACCGGGTTATGCCTGGCGCCACTGATCCACGAATTCGGATGGTCGATGCAGGATTGGGACAAGTTGGCCGCAGGAACCGTCGCTGGACACATCCTCGAATGCGGAGCGCAGAGCTCCGGCGGCAATCTCACCGATTGGTGGCGGGTTCCATCCTTCAGGAAAATCGGATTTCCCATCGCCGAGGTGTCTCCAAGCGGGGAGATGGTCATCACCAAACATCCCGATTCGGATGGATGGGTTCACAGCATGACGGTCAAAGAACAGCTCCTGTATGAAATCGGAGATCCTGCCTCGTACATCACACCGGATTGCGTGGCGGATTTCACCTCCATCCAAGTGGAAGATATCGGACCCGATCGGGTAAGAGTGTTCGGAATCAAAGGATTTCCTGCGACGGCATTCTACAAAGTATCGGCCAGTTTTTCCGACGGCTACAAATTGTCGGCATCGCTGACGTACGCCTGGCCCGATGCCGTGGAAAAAGCCAAGCTCGGCGCGAGCATTTTGCAAGAGCGCGCACATGATTTGGGGCTAAACATTGGTATCTTCCATCACGATTTGATCGGGTATCAAGCCTGCCATGAGGGCACCGGAGGAACAGGTCTCCAACAGCCGGAAGAGGTTCAGTTGAGAGTCAGCGCTTCGGGGTCTTCGAAACAAGAATTGGACCGTTTGGGAATGGAAATCGCACCTTTGATTCTGACCGGTCCGGGCTCGGTGACCGGGTTCGCCGGTGGACGTCCCAAAGCGGCGGATATCGTGGCATACTGGCCCGCTCTGATCGAAAAATCGGCCGTATCGCCGAGTGTCACCCTCTTTTAACCATCTGTCGAGTTATGATCATCGCTGTAATCGGAGCCGGTATTTCCGGGCTCACCGCCGGAAGCCAATTAGCCAAAGCCGGCCATCACGTCACTGTCTTTGAAAAGAGCAAAGGGTACGGCGGCCGCTTGGCCACGCGTTACGCAGGCGACGTCCATAAACTCAAACTCGACCACGGATCGGCTTACCTACCTTCTGGCGGACCCGAATACACCGCATGGCTCGATCAGTTGATTGCGGCCGGTGTGTTGGCGGAATGGACCGATCACGTCGCTTTTCATGACGGGTCCTCGTTCTATCCGGAACATCCGAACCGCGAGCGCGAGCGCATGTTGATCGCTCCCAAAGGGATGAACTCACTGGGTCAGCATCTTGGCCGTTATGTGGATGTGGTTCGCAATAAGAAAGTGGGAGGCATCACGCTGGTGGCTCCGGGTCGGCATAAGAAACGTTCATGGGTGGTGAATTTCGACGATAGCAGTGTCTTCGAGGCCGACGCTGTGATCGTGGCCACACCCGCGCCTCAGGCGCAGGGAATCATCCAGACTTCTCAGGATGAATGGGGTGTCAAATTCCTGATCCGACAACTCAGCGACGTCGTCTATGAATCCTCTATCACTCTCATGGCCGGATACGGCGGTCGGGAAATCCCGGATTGGAAAGCCGTGGCTTGCCAACACGAGGTGATCTCCTTCATCAGCAATGAGAGAAGCAAGCGCCCTGATGCGTCCGAGACCACGCTTGTGGCTCAGAGCACGTCGTCTTTCGCGGAATCGAATGTAAATGACGCCGCCGCCGACATCGAAAAGAAAATGGTACATGCTCTTTCGAAACTTGTGGGTACTTGGAGCGGTTTCCCTTCATGGACTCAAAGCCATTTCTGGAGATACCAACGCTGCCTGACTCCCATCCTGAATGAGAGTTTTCTTGTGTTGGAAAAAACAGATGCCCATTTGGGACTGATCGGCGATTATCTTGGTGGAAACAGCATCGAATCGTCATATCTGTCCGGATTGAGATTGGCTGAACACTGGAAAGTCGTTTTAGCCGAATAATTTGTTCGACCTGTTTCGTTTCAATCGTTTCTTCAAGAAATACACGGCAAGCATTGTCGCGGGGGTGGTCTTTCTCACGCTCTCGAACATGTTTCTGGTGTGGATTCCCATCCTCATCCGCCAAACGATGGACGGAATACAGAACGATGCAGGCCAGAATCTGATCTGGATGGCCACTCTTCTGACGATCGCATCCATCGGATACGGTTTCCTGCTTTTTCTCACCCGTCAAACCATCATCGTAAGTTCCAGAGGCATCGAATACGATCTCAGAAACGAGGTGTATGCCAAGATGCAGCAGCTTCCACAATCCTGGGTGAGCACGAACACCACGGGCGACATCTATGTCCGTCTTTCCGAAGACATCGCACGGGTGAGGGAGTATTTCGGTCCGGCGTTCATGTACGCGGTGAATACGGTTACCCGTTCCGGAATCATCATCACCATCATGTTCATGGTGAATGTGGAGCTTACCTGGTGGGCTTTGATGCCGCTTCCGTTTCTGGCGATCCTCGCGTATTGGATGAGCAAATACATCCACGACCGCTCTGCCGAGATCCAGGAGCAATATGCCAAACTCGCCGGTAGGGCTCAGGAGGCGTTTTCCTCCATACGGTTGATCAAAGCCTACGTTCGCGAAGAGTATGAGCTATCGCGCTTCGCCGAGGTCAGCGAAGTGTACAGGAAAAAGAAACTGAGGCTGGATTTCGTCGAATCCCTGTTCCATCCGATGCTGAATCTGCTCATCGGAAGTTCTGTCGTACTGGTGGTATGGAAGGGTGGCGCTCTGGTGATGGCCGGAGTTCTGAGTGTGGGTAACATCGCCGAATACATCATTTATGTGGCGTATCTCACCTGGCCTATCGCGTCATTGGGATACACGTTGAATCTGCTGCAACGCGCGGCGGCATCACAGAAACGCATTCAGGAAATGCTGGATGTGGAAGTGCCCACAGACGAGACCACCGGAGAAGCGCAGACTTTCGATATCCGTGGCCAAATCGAGTTCCGCAACGTTTCTTTCCGGTACCCGGATTCTGACACCGATGCCATCCGCAATGTCTCGTTCAAGATCCAAGCCGGTGAGCATGTGGCGTTCGTCGGAAGAACCGGTTCGGGCAAGACCACCTTATTGAATCTGATTCCACGTTTGTGGGAACCCACATCCGGAGAGATTCTCATCGATGGAAAACCATCAGGTTCCATCCCCGTCTCCCGACTCAGAGCCTCGATGGGGGTGGTATCGCAGGAAGGATTTCTTTTCTCCAATACGATCGGGGAGAATATCCGTTTCGGAGCCGCCTCTGCTGAAGATACTGAAGTGGAAGCCGCAGCAGGAAAAGCCCAGATCTTGGAAAACATTTTGGAATTTGAAAAAAAATTCAAGACAATACTTGGAGAGCGGGGTGTCACGTTATCCGGAGGTCAGAAACAACGGACAACCATCGCCAGAGCCATCATCCGTAAACCCAGGATATTATTGTTAGATGACGCACTCAGTGCGGTAGATACGAAAACAGAAGACGCCATCATCCGGCAGATCCAATCAAAAGAAGAACACCGTACCATCGTGAATGTCGGTCACAGAATTTCAAGCATAAAAAAAGCGGATAGAATCTACGTCCTACACGACGGAGAAATCGTTGAAACGGGATCGCATAGCGAATTACTCAAAAGAAAAGGCGCATATGCCTCGATGTACAACAAACAACTGATCGAACAAGAACTCGAAGAACTCTGACAACACATCACAGCCGGGAACTGCTCAGTCTGACAGCGGGCCAGTCCGGAACTTAAACACACACACGTAGGAGCCAATCTCATGATTATCATGCCACTGGGCGTGGGTTCAGCCACCCCCACCGCCGACCGTCATTTAGCCTCAGTAGCCATGTGGCGCGAAGGCAGAATCTTTTTATTCGATTGCGGTGAAAACTGCCAGATGCGGATGCTTCAAGCCGGAATGAAGCGTTCCAAAATCGATTACATCTTCATCAGCCATCTGGATGGCGACCATTTCTTCGGCCTACCCGGACTCATCACCACGATGCAGCTTCAGCGCCGAGAGAAGCCTCTTCATATCATCTCACCCGAAGGGATTCAGAAATTCCTGGATGCCGCCATCGATGCGGTGAATCTGGAGTTATGCTTCGATATCGTCTATCACGAAATTCCGATCGGTACCGAGCATATGATGGTGGTCGAAGAAGCCGATTTCACGGTGGAAGTGCGCAAGCTTGAACATTCCACCTATTGCGTGGGGTATCGTTTCCAAGAGCGCGACAAACCCGGAAAAGTGAATGCCGAACTCGCCACGCAGATGGGAATTACTGAAGACCAGCAGTTCAAAGACCTGAAGAACGGGCTGGATGTGACTTTGGAAGACGGAACCGTGGTCAAAGCCGCTGATATCGTGGGACATACCATCCACGGAACGGTCTTCACCTATGTGACCGATACCCAGTTTTGCGAAAACGCCGTGAAATTGGCCGAACGCGCCACCATTCTGTACCATGAATCGACATTTGGACAGAATCTGAAAGACAAGGCCGTGGAAACCGGGCATTCAACGGCTCAAGAAGCCGCCATTGTCGCGAAAACCGCAAATGTCGAGCGCTTGGTGATCGGACACTTCTCCGCGCGTTACACCAATCCGTTCGTCTTGCTCAAAGAAGCCAAGATGGTGTTTGATAACACATGGATCGCTACCGAACTTCGTCCGATCATGACCGATCCGGAGCAGGAGAGAGGCATTTTCCAGCCGCCGATGCAGCAGCGTGATTCGTTTCAAAGCCAATCTCGGGGCGGGTTTCAGCAACGTCGTCCGTACCAGAACAACCGAGGCGGCTCCGGTGGCGGTTATCCGCAACGCCGGCCATACGGCGATCGTCCGCAGCGTTCCTATAACGACAGACCGGATCGCGGCTTCGACCGTCCGCAACGCCCTTACAACGACAGGCCGGACCGCGGCTTCGATCGCCCTCAGCCACGTCCATATAACGACAGACCGGATCGCGGCTTCGACCGTCCGCAACGCCCTTACAACGACCGTCCGGACCGCGGCTTCGATCGCCCTCAGCCACGTCCGTTCAACAACGACCGACCAGACCGCAATTTCGACCGCCCGCAGCCACGTCCATTTAACAACGACCGACCGGATCGCAATTTCGACCGCCCTCAGCCACGTCCGTTCAATAACGATCGGAACGACAGGCCGATGCCGCGCCCGGCACCACGTCGTGAATATCGCGATACCCCGTCTGAAAACCGTCCGCCGATAACTCCTCGAAATCCGTTCGATGAGTTCGACAGATTCTAAAGCGAAAGCCGTCGATTCAGCTCTGATTCGACGGCTTTACGCTTTTTTAAGGCCGTATCAGGCGTACATCCTGGTGGCGCTGGTTCTCACACTGGTGGTCGCCTGGCTGGGACCCTTACGGCCGTATATCACACAAATCGCGGTGGATGATTACATCGCGAAAGGGGATGCCGATGGGTTGCTCAAACTCATCGGACTCTTCACCTTGGTCCTTGTCGGCGAATTCCTACTCTTGGTGTGCACCACCTTTCTCACGCGTTGGATCGGTCAGGGTGCGTTGTTCAATCTGAGAACTACCGTCTTCAGTCATATCCAAAACCTTCACGTTCAATATTTCGACCGGAATCCCATCGGGCGACTCATCACCCGATCCACCAACGATATCGAGGTGTTGAGCGATTTGCTCTCCAATGGCGTGGTGACCATGATCGGAGATCTGTTCAGAATCTTCTTCATCATGTATTTCATGTTCTCGCTGAATTGGGAACTCGCTTTGGTATCGCTCACCACGGTTCCGATCCTGTTCTATGCGACCATGATATTCAAGAATAAAGTTAGGGTCGCGTTTCTCAGAGTGCGGGATCAGGTCGCCCGGCTGAACTCATTCGTTCAGGAGCATATCAACGGGTTGGCGGTGATTCAGCTTTTCGGAAAAGAGAAAGCCGAAGCCGAGCGTTTCGACAAGATCAATGAGGATCATCGCGAAGCCCACATCAAGACCATCTACTATTTCGCCTTCTATTATCCGGTGGTGGAAGTGCTCTCCAGCGTGGCGATGGCGTTGGTGATCTGGTACGGCGGCGGAGAATATCTTTCGGGAGTGGTAACCTTGGGAGTGCTGGTGGCATTCATCCAATATGTTCGGCAGTTTTTCCAACCGATCCGCGACTTGTCCGACCAATTCAACATCATGCAGAGCGCGTTGGCTTCCTCGGAAAGGATTTTCAGCGTTCTGGACACTGAGACTGCGGTGAAAGAACCTGAACATCCCGTAGAGCTAGGCAACATGAACGGGCGTATCGAATTCAAGAATGTGGATTTCCGTTATACAGACAACGAACCGGTATTGCGGAATGTCTCGTTCGTGGCCGAACCGGGTTCTATGGTGGCGTTCGTGGGTGCCACCGGAGCCGGAAAATCGACTATCATCAATCTCGTGACCCGTTTCTATGACATCCAGGCCGGAGAGATCCTGTTGGATGGGGTGGATATCCGCTCACTCCGACTCAAAGACCTCCGTTCCCAATTCGGTTTGGTGCTACAAGACAATGCCTTGTTTTCCGGAAGCATCCTGGAGAACATCACCCTTGGAAATCCGGACATCAGCCGTGCGAAAGTGATCGAAGCCTGTGCGCGAATCGAAGCGGATGCCTTCATCAACAGGCTCCCGGGCGGACTCGATTATGTTTTGCAAGAGCGTGGCGGGTCCTTATCGATGGGGCAGAAGCAACTGATTTGTTTTCTTCGGGCGATGGTGTACGACCCGCGCATCTTGATTTTGGATGAAGCCACTTCCAGCGTCGATTCCGAAACCGAGGCGTTGGTTTCCCACGCGTTCAATTCGTTGATGCGAGGTCGCACCGCGATCGTGATCGCACATCGCCTGTCGACCATCCAGCATGCCGATAAGATCCTTGTGATGCACAAAGGGGAGATCCGCGAGGAAGGCACCCATGCCGAACTTCTTCTCAAAGAGGACGGAATCTATCGCAGGTTATATGAAATCCAATATCGGGACCAGGTAGCATGAGAGCCCTTACCTTGGCGTTGCTCGTGTTGTGGGTCGGATGTTCCAGATCCGCTGAAGAACCCGAAGCGGAGATCGACAACCGCAGCGGCACTCCGGCCGAGGCGTTTTCGCTGGATGGTCAGCCTCTGATGCGTCCTTTGCTGGATCCGGTCACCGATTCGATATACACGGCGCAATGGGTTCAAGCCGCGCAGAAGTATGAATCCGCACCGAACGATGTCGAGAATCTGATCTGGCTGGGGCGCCGAACCGCCTATCTGTGGCGATATCAGGATGCCATCGGCATTTTCACGAACGGCATCCGTGATTTTCCGAATGACCCGAGACTATACCGCCATCGCGGACATCGGTACATCACCATCCGCAATTTCGATGCCGCAATCGCGGATCTGACCAAAGCCGCCGAACTGATCGCCGGAAAACCCGACGAAGTGGAACCCGACGGACAGCCCAACGCCGCAAACATCCCCGTAAGCACGCTCGGTTTCAACATCTGGTACCATCTCGGGCTCGCGCACTATCTGAAAGGGGATTGGGATGCGGCCGCGACAGCGTTCACAACCTGCCTCACGTTCAGCAAGAACGACGATGCGATAGTGAGCACGTTGGATTGGCTGTTCATGTCGTTGAGCCGTGCCGGACGCACCGAAGACGCCCGAAAACTGCTCGTGAACATTAGGCCGGAGATGACCATCCTCGAAAGTTTCTCTTATCACCGCCGCCTGCTCATGTACAAGGGCGAGATCGATCCCTCGGAATTGATGAATGATGTGAGAGCGAATCCGCTGGAGATGGTCACCGAGGGTTACGGACTCTCATTCTGGCTCCGAGAGCAAGGAAAAGCGGCGCAAGCCGATTCGCTCCTTCAACAAGTGATCGCCACCGGTTATTGGGCCGCTTTCGGCTACATCGCCGCCGAAGCGGACCTGAATCGCCGTATATTCTGACCCATGCAAAACTTCACTACCGAATTCACCGAAGAGCTCTTTCAGCGCCTTGATGCGTTGAGGAGGTATCTTTGACTACGACAAACGTCACCTACGCATAGCCGAACTCGAATTGCAGGCCCAGGATCCCGATCTGTGGAACAAGCCTGAAAACGCCCAGAAACTGCTCAAAGATCTCAATACCGAAAAAGATTGGGTGAAGGGATGGGATGAGCTCGACAAACACCGCCAAAATTTCCTCTTTTTCATGGAAATGGAAGCCGAAGGGGAGTCTGTGGAGAAAGAAGCCGAAGATGAGATCACCGCGCTTCTCAAGGGCATTGAAGAATTGGAGCTCAAGAACATGCTCGGCGAGGAAGACGATCATCGCGACGCTCTTCTGACCATCAACTCCGGCGCTGGCGGCACCGAAAGCCAGGATTGGGCGCAGATGCTTTTCCGGATGTACACCCGATGGGCAGAACGCAAGGGCTACGACATCGAAACCGTGGAAATGCAATACGGCGAGGTCGCCGGGATCAAGGGAGTAAGCATCGAGGTGAAAGGTCCGCTGGCTTTCGGCTTCCTCAAGGCGGAGAATGGCGTTCATCGTTTAGTCCGCATATCGCCGTTCGATTCCAACGCCCGCCGTCACACATCCTTCTGTTCCGTTTTCGTGGTTCCGGTGATCGATGACAACATCAAGCTGGATCTGAATCCGGACGACATCGAACTTCAACGGTTTCATGCGGGTGGCAAAGGCGGACAGAACGTGAACAAGGTGGAAACCGGCGTTCGCCTGATCTGGACGGGTAAATTATCAAACGGCCAACCTCCCGAAGGCGGACGCGTGGTCGCCGAGTGCCAGCAGGAGCGTTCGCAGTTGCAGAACCGCGAGAAAGCCATGGTCTTGCTCAAATCACGCATTTACAATCTTGAGAAAGAGATTCGTGAGGCGGCCAAAGCGAAGTTGGAAGGCACAAAACTCAAAAACGAATGGGGCTCGCAGATCCGGAGTTATGTCTTCGATGACCGTCGAGTGAAAGACCATCGAACCATGCATGAAACCTCCGATGTGGATGGAGTGATGGATGGAGACATCGACGAATTCATCAAAGCCTACCTGATGCTGCCATGAGCCTGTATTTCGACTATCTCGTGATCGGAAGCGGATCCGCCGGATTGAACTTCGCACTCCAAGTCGCTGAACACGGTACGGTCGGAATCATCACGAAAAAGAACCGCGCGGAATCCAACACGAACTACGCGCAAGGCGGGATCGCTACCGTGATGGATTCCACAGACAGTTTCGAGAACCACATCAACGATACATTGACCGCCGGTGCAGGACTTTGCAAGTTGCCGGCCGTGGAATTGATTGTGCGTGAAGGTCCAGTCGTGGTCCGGCAGTTGATCGAGATGGGGGCGGCATTCACCGCTAAAAACGGATCTCTGGACCTGGGTCGTGAGGGTGGGCATTCGCATAACCGTATTGTGCATGCGGCCGACATGACCGGTCGTGAAATCGAACGTGTGCTATTGCATCAGGTTGGCACCCATCCGAACATCACCATACTGGAGCATGTGTTCGCGATGGAACTCATCACAGAGCACCATCTCGGCAAGCTGGTGACGCGCTACGACAGCGATATCCATTGCTTCGGCGCTTATGTCCTGAATACGATCACCAATGTGGTGGAACGGGTCACAGCGAAAGTCACTTTGCTGGCCACGGGTGGCGCGGGGCAAGTGTATCAGCATACCACGAATCCGGAAATCGCCACCGGTGACGGTTTGGCGATGGCTTTCCGCGCGAAAGCCCGGATCGCGAACATGGAATTCATCCAATTCCATCCCACTTCACTGTATATGCCGGGTGCCGATTCTTTTCTGATTTCGGAAGCGGTCCGTGGCCATGGAGCCATTTTGAGAAACGCCTCAGGAGAAGCCTTCATGGACAGATACGACCCGAGAAAGGACCTCGCACCGCGAGATATCGTGGCCCGGGCAATCGACGACCAGCTTAAAAAGAGGGGAGATGAATGCGTGTATCTGGACATGACGCACCTGGATGCCGACGATGTGAGGGAGCATTTTCCAAACATCCATGTGGAATGCCTCTCCCATGGCATCGACATCACCCAGCAATTGATTCCGGTGGTTCCTGCGGCGCATTACCAGTGCGGCGGAGTGATCACGGATCTGGATGGAAGAACGAGCATCAACGGACTTTTTGCGGCCGGTGAAGTCGCCTGCACCGGTGTGCATGGCGCGAACCGATTGGCCTCCAACAGCTTGCTCGAAGCCTTGGTGTTCGCTAAGAATGCGGCCAACAAAGCCATCGAAGTGTTTCAGTCTGACAGAGGAATTCCTGAAATTCCCGAATGGGACGACAGCGGCACAGTGAACACCGAAGAGTGGATCCTCATTTCACATAACAAGAAAGAGCTGCAACAGCTCATGTGGAATTATGTGGGAATCGTGCGTTCCGACCTGCGTTTGCAGCGGGCTTTCCGAAGAACCGCATTACTGAATCAGGAAGTGGAAGACTTCTATCAGCGCACCAAAGTGAGCGTGCCGCTTTGCCAGTTGCGAAATCTTGTCTGTGTGGCCTACCTTGTGATACGTTCCGCCATGCAACGCAAGGAAAGTCGTGGCTTGCATTACACGACGGATTACCCTTCATTGGTGGATTCGGAAAACAGAGATACTGTGATATGAGACGTATCGGAATAACCGGTGGCATGGGAAGCGGAAAATCCACATTCTGCGAACATCTGCGCGACCTCGGCGCGTTTGTTGTGGATATGGACCATTTGGCCAAAGACGTCATCGCTCACTCCCAGGAAGTGAGAAAGGGTGTGATTCAAATCTTCGGACCAAACGCTTTTCTCGACAATGGAAAACTGAATCGTTCATTCCTGGCTAGCGAAGCCTTCGGATCCGAAAAACTGGAGCTACTAAACCAATTGGTGCATCCGGAGGTCTACAAGCGATTGGCCCAGATTGATGAATTCGCAGTCAACGAAGGGGTTGACGTGTTCATCCGAGAAGCCGCCATCATGCTTGCGAACGGGCGCCCTGAGGGCTTGGATCTCGTGGTTTTGATCAGCGCACCTGTCGAAGAGCGCATCCGGAGAGTGATGCAACGCGACGGATCATCGCGAGAAGACATCCTCAAACGTCTGAGTCATCAGCAGACGGATGAGGAGTTGATGCCGATGTGCGATATCGTCGTTCATAACACCGGAGATATCGACGATCTCAAGAATAAAGCCGAAGAACTTTATCATTCATGGGACGGCTGATCACGCTTGAGGAGTTCATCCTCAAAAGCCAGAACCGCTTCCCCGGAGCCAAAGGGGAATTATCTCAGCTCTTGAGAGACATCTCATTGGCGTCCAAGGTGATATCCAAAGAAGTGAAGCGTGCCGGACTTGCGGATATCCTCGGTTATGAAGGCTCCATGAACGTGCACGGCGAGACCGTGAAACGCCTCGACCTTCTGGCGAACGTGCAGCTCATCCAGGCGCTTTCCCGATCCGGCTCGGTGTGCATGATCGTCTCGGAGGAAAGCGAAGGTGTGATCCGGCTCCGTCAAAGCTCCGCCAAATACATCGTGTACATGGATCCATTGGACGGATCGTCGAACACGGATGTGAATGGCTCCATAGGCACGATTTTCTCGATTTATCAAAGAGTGAGCCACCCTGCCGATGAAACCGGCCAGGTCGACCTTCTCCAGCCCGGAAATAGGCAAGTCGCCGCCGGATACGTGCTCTACGGTACCAATACGAAACTGCTTTACACCACCGGACTCGGAGTTTCCGAATTCACTCTTGACACTTCCCTTGGCGAGTTTTTCCTCTCGGAACAGGAGATCCGGATTCCGAAACAGGGTGAAATCCTGAGTGTGAACGAAGGCAATCGCTATTCATGGAGCGAACCTCTCCAAAAATATTGGCATCATGTTCGCTATGTGGAGCCTTTGACCACGCGCTACATCGGATCCATGGTTTCCGACATCCATCGTACGGTGGTCTCCGGTGGTATCTTCATGTACCCGGAAAGCGCGAAACTGCCCGAAGGCAAGCTCAGGCTGATGTATGAGGGAAATCCGATGGCGATGCTCATCGAGCAGGCGGGAGGTGTGGCCAGCACAGGATCCATGCGCATCCTGGATATCATTCCCAACGACATCCATCAACGATGTCCGGTCTATGCCGGTTCGCCGATGGCCATGGAAACTCTTCTCGGCTTCCTCAGAAATCGCTGAACATGTGGAAACTGGCGGGCAATCCGTCCAATTCCGCGTCTTTCATGACCGCTCCGCGGATGGTGGCTCCGTTCATCGTGTAGAGGCTGACCAAGTATCCTTCCACATAACTCTCCTCGATCTTGAGGGTTCCTGTGATCTGCACCGGATCGTTAGTCACGCTGACGTTCGATTGCCGCGTTTTGACCAAGATCGACTCATTCGGCTGAGGCGGCGGTACGTGGAAGCAGCCCATGAACGGGGCTTGCAACAGCACGAATCGATCGATCTTATCGACGCTGTCGAACGGAACCATGTAACCGATGATGGTGACCTGTTTGCCGTCAAGGGCTTTCACATCGGCGGGAATCACGCGCGCACCCATGTTGTATTTGCGCAGATCCTTGAAATAGATCCTGGTCGGACTCTGGGAGAATGCCGAGAACAAAACGATGATAGCCAGCAGGGAGATGAATTTCATGTCAGAGAGAAGCGAGATGTTGAACCGGATCGCTGCGGTAGGCTTTGATTCCAGGGATGGTTCCGATGAGGATCCCCGCTGAAATCAGTCCGAAGATAACGCTCAGAGACGACGAATCGTACTTCCAAGCGGTGATGACGATGCCGGCGGTCTCGAGCAGATACGGTGCTATGGTTGCGACGATGAGGTGGCCGCCGACCCAACCGACCAAGCTTCCAACCACCACGATCGCGGTTGATTCCGCCATCATCACGCGCAGAAGCGTGGATCTGCGGGCTCCCAAGGTTCTGAAAATGGCCAGATCACGACGCCGACCTTCCATGGTGTTGTACAGCGCGATGAGAACCGAAAACAAAGCGATGACCACGACGAACCGTGAAACCCAGTTGAGCACGCGTTCCGCATTACCAACGATCGACAGCAGATTGGAGATCTGCTGCGACGGTATCACAGCCATGATCTCGGTTTTGAAGGCGAAGAACGGATCACGCGCCATCTGCATACGCATGAATGGACTGTCGGGCGTGGGATAGTTGATCACTCCAGCCACCTGCAATGCCGATTGTGGATTCTTGAAGCGGATCATGACCGCATCCAGATGCTTCAGTGTGTCTTCGTGAGCATGGTCGTGAGATTGGTGCAGCGCCGCTGTGGTTCTGAAGGAAGTGAATATCACACGGTCGTGGGCGGTACCGGTGGGAGCCAGTATTCCGGATACGACCACGGGCAAGGCATCATGATCCAATGACTCCGCACCGGCTTCGGGCTCGCTCAGTCCATGCGAAATCACCAAAGTGTCGTTAAGGGAGAGTCCGCTGCGTCGGGCGGCTTCAGAGCCCAGAACCACTTCAAAAAGTCCTTGAAACGGTCCGCCTTGGGCGAATTGGAAACTACGGCCTTTCACGGGTTCTCCGAATCGGATGAAGGCCGCGGAAGTTCCGATCACGCGGATGCCGCGGTACGAATCACCCACATAGAACGGAAACACCTGCTCCACTCGCGGATCCCGTAAAGACGATTCATACACCGAATAGGGGATGAGTCCCGTGGACTGCTCCAAATGGTAAATGGTATTCAGAGTGGCCTGCATAGGGCTTCCCTTCGCCGCAAGAATCAGGTCGTATCCGACAGATGTCTGCCGGTAGGAGTCTTCCGTCTGGGTCTGGATGGTGGCCACAGACAGCATCAAACCCACGCCCACAGCGACGGAAGTGATGGTAAGCACCGTGCTCAGGCTACGCTTGAAAAGGTTTTTCCGAACGATGGTGAACAAGGTCATGGTTTGAACTCCGTCAAGGATAAGCGGTCGTTGAAGCGGTCGAGAACGGCGTTATCATGGCTCACCAACAAAAGCGTTCTGCCGTCGGAGAATTCCAGAATCTGATCCATCACCAGTTTCGAGGATTCCGGATCCAGGCTTCCTGTGGGCTCGTCGGCAAGCAAGATGTCAGGATCGTTCACCAATGCTCTTGCGATGCAAACCCGCTGTTGCTGACCCACGGATAGTGTGGATGGGATGTGGTTTTTCCTTTCGGAGAGGCCGACACGATCCAGCATTTCGGAGGCTTTGGATTTGTCGGAGCGCCCGTACAGAAAAACCTGGCTGAGCATCACGTTCTCCAAAGCGGTGTATCCTTCCACCAGATTGAAGGTTTGGAACACATATCCGATGTGTTTGGCCCTGAAACGATCCCGTTTCGATTCGCTGAGCGCGCTCAGTTCCGTACCGTTCACGAAAATGGAACCTTCGCTGGGAGTGATAAGTCCGGATATCAGATGCAGAAACGTGGTTTTTCCTGTGCCTGATGGACCATAGATTCCGATTTTCGAGCGGTCTGCGATGCTCAGTTCCTGTATGGAAAGAATCGGTTGGGAGTACCGTTTGATGACGTTCTTGAATTCAATCATGGATGCGGATGGTGGCTCCTTCGGTGATATCGTGTTTGAGTGTGAATCCGGCGTTCACTTCCACCACATATCTCACAGGAACTCCGGAAGCGTAGGAATTCTGTGAATAGGGCGTGGTATTGGTGTGGATCCTGGCCACGATGTATGATTCGTCGATGAAAAGCATGTCCAAAGATAGTGGTGTGTTCGCCATCCAGAAGGAACGAGGTTGCGTGGTTTCGAAAATAAAGAGCATTCCTTCGTTTTCGGCCATGGTCTTAACATCCATGAGGCCCTGGGAAGTTTCCTCCTCTGTACGGGCCACGGCGATGCGGATGGATGTGAGTGAATCGCCCGCGGAAGAAAGAAATGTGAGCCCTTGGGTGGTCGACAACATCCGACCGGTCTGCGTCGCGGGCTTGGGTACCGTTTTCGAACACGATAACAGCACCAGAATGGCAATGCAAGTGAGGAAGTGATTTGGTTTCAAGGGCGTAAAGTCCTAACTTAGGGAACTGAAAAGTGAGCGCCGACCGCTCACTTTTTTTTGTATATGTGAACAGATAATGGCAATGGAACTGCGCGAAATCTTACTGGAATTGGCTAATCGACTGTTGTCGGACCAACCCCTGTATCTCGTGGATATCGAGATTAAGGGTGCTTCCGCTGCGCCAATAATATGGATTTACCTTGAATCGGAAAAAGGTGGTGTCAGTATTGACGCATGTGCTTCTTTAAGCAGGGAAATCGTCTTCCATTTGGACAACCGTACCGATATTCCGGAAAAGTTCACATTGAACGTGTCTTCACCGGGTTTGGACAGACCATTGGTCGACAAACGCCAGTTCGTTTCGAACCTGGGCCGCATGGCACAGGTCAAATCCCATTCCGATGGAGTGACGACCACACTGAAAGGTCGAATCACGGAAGTCGTTGAAGACTCCTTCATCCTGACCGACGAGAAAGGGACTCAGATCTCCATTCCGTTCTCAGAGCGTCGCGATGTCAAAATCATCCCCGCATTCAAATAAATCCTAACCGCAGCTCACCCATGCAATCGGATATTTCCAAATTGATCATTCACTCTTTCGCTGAAATCGCGAAGGAAAAAGGCATCAACAGAGACATCCTTCTTTCGATCCTGGAAGATGTGTTCCGTTCGATGATTCGCAAGAAATACGATTCTGACGAAGGATTCGAAGTGATTCTGAACCCAGACCGCGGCGAATTGCAGATTCTGCATGTCCGTGAAGTCGTGCCCGATGACGAAATCTCAAACCCTGTTTCTGAAATCGGCATTTCCGAAGCCCGAAAGTTCGACAAGGACCTCGACCTGTACGATCAGTTCGCTCAGGAAGTGCATATCGAAGATTTCGGTCGCCGTGCGGTGATGACCGCCCGTCAAACCTTGGCGCAACGCATCCGCGAGATCGAGAAAGACAACGTGTTTCTGGATTACTCCGATCGCATTGGTGAAATCATCCTTGGGGATGTGTACCAGGTGCGCACCAAAGACATTCTGGTGAACCACAACGGTGTGGAACTGATTCTTCCGAAAAGCCAGCAAATTTACAAAGACCGCTACCGCAAAGGGGATACCATTCGCGCGGCGGTGATCGAAGTGAAACGCGAAAACGGCAACCCTGCCGTGATCATCTCACGCACGTCGCCCGTGTTCCTGGAAAGACTGTTCGAGAACGAAATTCCCGAAGTGTTCGACGGCATCATCGAAATCATCAAAGTGGTACGCGAGCCGGGAGAGCGCAGCAAAGTCGCCGTGGTTTCCCATGATGAACGTGTCGATGCCGTAGGAGCCTGCGTGGGCATGAAAGGGATCCGCATCCATTCGATTGTTCGCGAACTATGCAACGAGAACATCGATGTGATTCCTTACACCAAAGACAAGAAGGATTTCATCAAACGCTCGCTTCAGCCCGCAGATGTCTTGTCTGTGGATCTGTCTATCGACGGTAAACGAGCAAAAGTCGTCGTTCCAGCCGACCAAGTGTCTCGCGCCATCGGAACCCGTGGCGTGAACATCCGCCTTGCCACCATGCTCACCGAGACCGAAATCGACGTATATCGTGAGTTGGACGAGGAAGACGATATCGACATCAATGAATTTTTGGAAGACTTTGGCGAGGCCGTGGTCAACAAGCTGTATGAAATTGGTTGCGATACGGCCCGTGACGTTCTGGATTTGGGCGCCGCCGAGTTGGTCAAGCGCACCAATGGAGAGATCGACCTGAAAACGGCTCAGGAAATCGTCAAGACCATCCAAGCCGAATTCGAAGACGACGAAACAAACTAATTGGTAAGCATGTCGCAAGACAATTTTAAAAAATTATTCAAGGTTGCTGGGGAATTCAACGTATCGACGACTTCGATTGTCGATACATTGAGCAAAGCCGGCTTCACTGTCCAGAATCTCCCTAACTCGAATGTGTCTTTCGAGATGTATTCGGCTATTGAGAAGGCTTTCGGTGTGGACAAAGCCCGTCACATCGAGCACGACCGTGTCCGAGGCGATTATGACGACCTTCGCAATGCGATTCAAACCGGTCGTAATGATGTCATTTCCGTAGGGAACGACTTTCCTCTTACACCGATAGACACCCTTGAGCCACTGCCTCTCACGCCGATCGAATTCGATCTCAAACCGCTTCCGAAGCCTGAGCCGAAACCGGAACGCAAGCCAGAGCCTGTGATTGAGCCGATTCCAATACCGGAACCGGTGGTCGAAATCAAACCTGAGCCTGTGGTTGAACCGACGCCTGAACCTGAACCCGTAGTACCTGCGGCTGCGGTTGTGGAACCGGCCGTCGTGGAATCATCCGAACCGGAAGCCCCGGTGGAAGCCGAGGTCATCCGCGGTCGTGCGGAAAGACTTCGTGGTGCCACAGTATTGGGTCGTATCACCATTACCGCGACACCTCCGGTGGATACCGATGGTGATCGCAAGAAGAAGAAGAAAAAGAAACTCATCGCCGCTGGTCGCAAACCTGGTGATACGCCTCCGGCCACAGATGCCAAGCCAGCGACTACGCAAACCCTGAAACCCAAACCGGCGGGTACCACCACTTCGACCGATAGCGATCGCAATTCGAAGAAGAAGAAGAAAGGTGCCACGGGCAGGACAGGTGTCGACGAGAAAGACGTCGATAAGAAAATGAAGGAAACGATGGCCGCCCTGCAGGGTGGAGCCAACAAGAGCCGCAAAAAGAACCGCAAGAAACGTCGCGAGGATTTCGAGAGTGATCGCGCCGAAGCCGCTGAATATGCGCGTTCCCAAGAAGGCATCATCGAAGTCACCGAATTCATCACGGTAAGCGATTTAGCCGAACTTCTGGAAGTTCCTGCTTCGAAGATCATCACTTCCTGCATGGGAATCGGGCTTTTCGTATCCATCAACCAGCGGTTGGACAAATCCACCATCGAATTGATCGCTTCCGAATATGATGCGGAATTGCGTTTCGTGGATGCCGAGGAATTGACCGAAGACTTGATTGAAGAGGAAGACACCGAAGCCGACCTGATTCCACGCGCCCCTGTGGTTACGGTGATGGGACACGTTGACCATGGAAAAACCTCTCTTTTGGATTACATCCGAAAAACGCGGGTCACCGCAGGTGAAGCCGGTGGTATCACCCAGCACATTGGCGCCTATGCCGTGGTGCTTCCTGACGGACGCAAGATCACATTCCTGGATACTCCGGGTCACGAAGCCTTCACAGCTATGCGTGCCCGCGGCGCTCAAGCCACGGACATTGTGATCCTGGTGATCGCCGCCGACGACATGGTGATGCCGCAAACCATCGAGGCTATCAACCATGCGCAAGCCGCTGGGGTGCCGATCGTGGTCGCGATGAACAAGATTGATAAAGCCGGTGCCAATACGGACCGCATCCGCCAACAACTTTCCGACCACAATGTTCTTGTTGAGGAATGGGGTGGTAAAGCCCAAGCCGCCGAAGTATCCGCCCATACCGGTGTGGGTATCGACACCTTGCTTGAAAAAGTATTGATCGAAGCCGAACTCATGGATCTCAAGGCTAATCCGAATCGCCGTGCGAACGGTATTGTTCTTGAAACCAAGATCGACAAAGGCAAGGGTGTCGTTGCTAACATTCTCGTTCAACGCGGTACGCTGCGCGTAGGGGAACCGTTCGTTGCAGGACCGTTCTTCGGCCGCGTTCGTTCCATGGAAAACGAGAAGGGAATCCGGATCACCGAAGCGGGCCCATCCACTCCGATCCAGTTAACAGGTTTCGACGGAATTCCACAAGCCGGAGACCGTATCATGGTCACTTTGGATGAGAAAACCGCCAAAGAGATCTCTACCCAACGCCAACAGCTCAAACGCGAGCAAGACATGCGCCGCGTCAAACACATCACCCTCGACGAGATTTCCCGCCGCCTTCGCGAAGGGGAGACCGCCGAACTCAACCTCATCCTCAAAGGTGACGTGGACGGTTCGATCGAGGCCTTGTCAGGTTCGTTGCAGAAACTGGGCACCAAAGAAGCTAAAGTCAACATCATCCATACCGGCGTGGGCGCCATTTCCGAATCGGATGTGTTGCTCGCATCCGCATCTTCGGCGATCATCATCGGATTCCAGGTGCGCCCGACGGCGAACGCACGGAAACTTGCCGAGCGCGAATCCATCGATATCCGCTTGTATTCGGTCATTTACGACGCTCTCGACAATATCCACGATGCTCTCGAAGGCATGTTGAGTCCGGAACTCGGCGAGAAGATCCTTGGATCTGCCGAAGTCCGCAACACCTTCAAAGTGCCGAATGCGGGTACGATCGCGGGTTGCTATGTGACCGAAGGCAAACTGGCGCGCACGAACAAGATCCGCCTCATCCGCGACAGTGTGGTGATCTTCGACGGATCCATGTCGTCGCTCAAGCGCTTCAAAGACGATGTCCGCGAAGTGAGCACCGGCTACGAATGCGGTATCGGCATAAACAATTACAATGACTTGAAAGTCGGTGATGTGATCGAATCCTACGAAATCACAGAAACCAAACGTAAACTGTCCTGATGGGACTCAGAACCGAAAAAGTAGCTTCGATGATCAAGCGTGACATCGCGCCCATTCTGCAGAAATATCAGAGTGGAACGATGATCACGGTGACAGGCGTTCGCGTGACCGACGATCTGCTCACCGCCAAAATCTATTTGAGCATTTACACGCCGGATGGGGACACCAAACGAGTGTTCTCCCACATCGAAGACCATTCCGATGAGATCCGCAAAACCTTGGCGGCGATCATCCGAAATCAGGTTCGACGCATCCCTGAAATCCTGTTCTACATGGACGATACTGCGGAATACGTGAGCAAGATCGAAACACTGTTCCGCAAGATCGAATCCGACCGCCATAAAGAATGAGCTCGGATCCGTTTCCGGTGTTCACCACTGCGAATTGGCCGGGAAGATGGCCGAATGACGCCATCGGAGCCTTGTTCGTAGTGAACAAGCCCTTGGGTTGGACAAGCTTCCGCGTTGTGGGAGTGTTGAGAAAGCTGCTCAATATCAAGAAAGTGGGTCACGCAGGTACCTTAGATCCCATGGCCGATGGCGTGCTCATCGTTGGAGTGGGCAAGGCCACGAAAGTCATCGATTCCTACCAGGCGCAAACCAAGGGCTACCGTGCGAAAGTGCGATTCGGCACTTCCACGGCCAGTTATGATGCCGAGACGGAGGTGGTTGAAACCTCATCCTCGGATCACATCACCATCGAAGGGATACGTGCCGTGCTCGATGAGCAGTTTGTGGGAGACATCCAGCAGATGCCGCCGATCTATTCCGCTCTGAAAGTGAATGGCGTTCCGGCATACAAGAAAGCCCGGGCAGGAAAGCCTGTGGAGCTCAAAGCGAGGCCTGTCACCATCCATTCCATATCCATCGTATCCTATGAGCATCCGGATGTGATCTTGGATGTGACCTGTGGAAAAGGGACGTACATTCGCAGTTTGGCTCATGATCTGGGTTTGGCGCTGAATTCACGGGCCCATCTTGCAGGACTCACACGAACGGCTATTGGCGACTGGGTGTTATCTTCCGCGTTGGAAATGAATGCATTGATTCACGATCTGGATCCCGATGGCTCAACCGGTTTATCTCGATAACGTCTCCCATAACCATGACACCGTGCTCACTGTGGGCACGTTCGATGGTGTTCATGAAGGACATCGCGCCTTGGTCGAGCGAATTGTGGCCGTAGCCAAGCAGAAGAATCTTCGCAGCGTGGTGGTCTCTTTCGATCCGCATCCCAGGGATATCCTGCAGCCTGGCACGAACGGCATCCAACTGCTCACCACACTCGAGGAGCGCGCACAGATACTCGATGACTTAGGTGTGGATCAACTTGTGGTCATCCCGTTCACCAGGGATTTCTCATTGCTCACCTCTGAAGAATTCATCAGAGAGATCCTATGGAAACGGATCGGGATGTCGCACATCATCATCGGACACGACCACCATTTCGGAAGAAACCGGGAAGGAGGACTCGAACAGCTCCAAAATATGGGAACCACCTTGGGTTTCACGGTGGAATTGGTGGGAAAACAGGAGATCGGTCATGTCACCGTAAGCAGCACTGCGGTACGAAAAGCCATCCGGGAATCAGGTGATGTGGAATTGGTCGCCTCATTCCTAGGCAGACCGTATGCGTTGACCGGAACCGTGGTCCATGGAAAGAAGCGCGGACGCATCCTCGGATTTCCGACGGCGAATCTGCGTTTGCATGAATCACGCAAGATCATCCCCAAATCCGGAGTGTATGCAGTGGATGTGGTTTATTCCGGTACCGTATGGCGGGGAATGCTGAATATCGGCATACGCCCGACCTTCAACGACGGAAACGACCTGAGTGTGGAAGTTCATCTGATCGGATTCGACGGCGACTTGTACGGCCAATCGCTGACGGTGCGCTTTTTGGGACGGATCCGCGATGAGATGGCATTCAGCGGTATGCCGGCGCTTCGTGAACAACTTGAAAAAGATCGTGATATGGCGTATATTTGGAGTCTGTAACAGAAACATCCATCTACTTTAGTATTGCATAATCTAAAGCGGAGACTACAAAATGAACATCAGCCAAGAAGAAAAGAAAGAGTTGTTTACCAAATTTGGTAAAGACGAAAAAAACACGGGATCCGTCGAAGGGCAGATCGCATTGTTCACCGAGCGAATCAACCGCCTCACCGAGCATTTGAAAGAGCATAGCAAAGATTTCTCGACCCGTCTTGGGCTGTTGAAACTGGTAGGTAAGCGTCGCCGCTTGCTCAACTACCTGATGAAAAAAGATATTGAAGGTTACCGTACCCTGATTCAGGCACTCGGAATCCGTAAATAACCCAGAAGGCACGGGATTCTCCCGTGCCTTTTTTATTTGTATCGGGAAGAGCTGATCAGCCGGAACTGCGACACAGAGTCGGCTCGTCATCTCTTCCATGGATACAGCAAACGCAAAAAAGCAAAACGTAAAACACATGAAAGCAGATTTCAGAAGCATTGAATTCGCTCCAGGCAAAGTGATCACGGTCGAAACAGGTCGTCTCGCTAAGCAAGCCCATGGAGCCGTAGTCGCCCGTTTAGGCGACACAATGGTATTGGCCACGGTGGTCGGTGCCAAAGAACCCAAACCCGGACAGGATTTTTTCCCATTGTCTGTGGATTTCCGCGAGAACTACGCAGCTGCGGGTAAATTTCCAGGTGGCTTCATCAAACGCGAAAGCCGTCCTTCCGAGAAAGAAATTCTCACAAGCCGTTTAATCGACCGTACCATCCGTCCGTTGTTTCCAGAGGGATACTTCAACGAAGTGCAGGTCTTAGTCACCGTGATCTCATCCGATGGTGAGAATGATGGCGATGTGCTCGGCGCATTCGCAGCGTCCGCAGCCATTGTGGTCAGCGATATTCCTTTTGACGGACCCATGGCCGAAGTGCGCGTAGGACGTGTGAATGGCCAGTTCATCATCAACCCGACCATTGAAGACCGGTCATCATCCGACATCGATATGGTGATCGGTGGTACGCGTGATTCCGTGGTGATGGTGGAAGGCGAAATGAAAGAGATTTCCGAAAAAGAGATGACCGAAGCCATCCGTGTCGGACATGCGGCGATCGTCACACTGTGCGATTTCCAATTGGAACTTCAGAAAGAGTTCGGCAAAGAGAAGCGTGAAAGCGCAGTGGCCGAAACCCATGACGAGTTGCTTGCCCAAATCAAGAACATCATCGGCGACCGTTTCTATGTGAAATCGAAAGCCGGACTTGCAAAAAATGAATACTCCGCCGCTCTCAAAGAGATCGTTCAGGAAGTTCAAGAGAAACTGGCCGAATCGTATCCGGATCATGAAAACGTAATCGACGAGCTTTGCCATGATTTCCAACGCGACGTGCTTCGCGACCTGATCTTGGATGAGCATCACCGTATCGACGGCCGCAAACCGGATGAGATCCGTGCGATCTGGACCGAAGTCGGTTACCTGCCACGCACCCACGGCTCGGCGATCTTCCAACGTGGGGAAACCCAGTCGTTGGTCACCGTTACCCTCGGAACCAAACGCGATGAGCAGTCGGTCGATACCCTGTTCGATTCCGAAAACAAACGCTTCATGCTCAACTACAACTTTCCACCGTTCAGCACGGGTGAAGTGAAAATGATGCGTTCGATTTCACGCCGCGAAGTAGGTCATGGTAACTTGGCCGAGCGCGCTTTGAAAATCATGATTCCATCGGCGGAAGAATTCGGTTACACGATTCGTGTGGTTTCCGACATTCTCGAATCCAACGGTTCCAGCTCGATGGCCTCGGTCTGCGGCGGATCCATGGCGTTGATGGATGCCGGTGTTCCTCTGAAAAAACCCGTAGCCGGTGTGGCGATGGGCTTGATCGTGGGTAAAGGCAAAAAACCTGTCGTCCTTACCGACATCCAAGGCGAAGAAGACCATTTCGGCGATATGGATTTCAAATTGACCGGAACGGTTGATGGAATCACGGCTTGCCAGATGGACATCAAAGTCAAAGGGATCGCGTTCGATGTGTTGGAAAACGCATTGTTGGAAGCCAAAAAAGGACGTTTGCACATCCTTGAGAAAATGGCTGAAACCATCTCCGTGCCACGCACCGAGATTTCCAAATACGCACCTTCGTTCCGCCGCATGGAAATCGATGCCAGCCTGATCGGCGCGGTCATCGGACCAGGCGGAAAGATCATCCAAGGCTTGCAGCGTGAGACCGGTACCGAGATCAACATCGAGGAAGTCGGTGGAAAAGGCATCATCACGATCGCATCGACCAATGGAGACGCCGCTGAAGCCGCTATGGCTCGCATCAAGGCGATCACCGGACAACTCGACGAAGGCACCGTGTACATGGGTACCGTGCGCTCGATCAAAGAGTTCGGCGCATTCGTCGAGATCGTTCCAGGCAAAGACGGTCTGTTGCACATCTCTGAAATCGATCACAAGCGCATCAACCGCGTTGAGGACGTTCTCAAAGAAGGCGACCAGATCGAAGTCATGCTCGTGAAAGTGGAAGCTGGCGGAAAACTTCGCCTTAGCCGTAAAGCATTGCTTCCTAAAGAGTAAGACGGCTTTACCTTCGGTTCTTAATGAAAAGCGTCGTCGCCTCGTGTGATGACGCTTTTCTTATTTAGGCGTATTTTCACACCCATGACACACGAATTGGAAACCGTCGAAAAAACCGTTCTTCCCGGAGGCCTGAAAGTGGTGACCGAGAGAATCACCGCCGTACGAAGTTGCGCGGTGGGCATCTGGGTAAAAACCGGAAGTCGGCACGAAACCGAGGCCCAGGCGGGCATCACTCACTTTCTGGAGCATATGCTTTTCAAGGGCACTGAAACGCGTTCCGCGTTCGATATCGCCCAAAGCATGGAGGCTGTGGGCGGGTTCCTGAATGCGTTCACATCCAACGAACATACCTGTTATTACGCCCGTTGCTTGGATTCGGAGCTCGAAACCGCGATCCGCGTGCTCAGCGACATGGTGTTGCATCCCTCATTTCCAGAAGACGAGCTCCAGAAAGAGAAGAAAGTGGTGATCGAGGAGATGAAGATGTACCGCGATTCTCCGGACGATGTGGTGTTCGAGGAGTTCACGAGGCAGATTTTCAATCCGCATCCGCTGGGTCGACCCATCATCGGCAATGAGATCAGCGTGAAGAGTTTCACCCGAGACGATCTTTACGGATATATGCGCACACAGTATGAGCCTTCGAGTCTGATCGTGGCTGTGGCGGGAAATGCTGAACATGAAACGGTGGTCCGGCTTGTGCAGGATGTCTTCGACAAGCGATGGGAGGGACCCTCGCTTCCGAATCTGAACCCCTTGCCGGAATATTTCGCCACGGAAAGCACCTTGAGCAAGAAAATCGAGCAGACGCACATGGTGCTCGGTAGGCGTGCGCTGTCGAACAACGATCCCCATCGGTACTCACTCTTGTTGGCCAACACGGTTCTCGGGGGCGGCATGAGTAGCCGGTTGCATCAGAATATCCGCGAGAAATACGGGTATTGCTATGCGATCAGCTCCTTTCATCAGGCGTTTCTGGACAGCGGACTCTTCGCCGTCTATGTGGGAACCGACCAGGAATACGCCTCTCATGTGCGGGATCTGGTGAATCAGGAATTCCAGAGGCTCAGGGAGACGCGCATTCCCGAGAAAGAATTCGCCGAGGCGAAAACCCAGCTCAAAGGAAAGCTGCTTCTGGCACAGGAAAGCATGAACAACCGGATGACGCGCCTGGCCAAATCCGAAATCTATTTCGACCGGTACATTTCCTTGGACGAGCTTGTCGAAGACATCGACGCCGTGTCCACGGACGATGTCAGAGACTTTTCCGAAACCTTTTTCAACCCTGAACACTTTTCATCGACCTTATTGGTACCTGAATCATGATCACTATCTCCGAATTGAAAAACCACGTGGGAGCGGTCGTCACGCTCAACGGCTGGGTATACAACATGCGTGAAGGCAAAGGCATCGCTTTTGTGATTTTGCGAGACGGATCCGGACTTTGCCAATGCATCGTGTCAGAAAGCGAGGTTTCGCCCGAGGTATGGACGCAGGTGAACCGGCTCACCCAGGAATCATCGTTGCGGATCAGGGGCATCGTGGTGGCGGATGAGCGAAGCGTGGGTGGACACGAGTTGCATGTGAGCTCCGCCGAGGTGATTCAGATCGCCGAAGACTATCCCATCACGCCCAAAGAACATGGCATCGAGTTTCTGATGGAGAACCGACACCTGTGGCTGCGTTCGCAGCGGCAGTGGGCCATCATGCGTATCCGGAACGAAATCATCTTCGCCATCCACCGTTTCTTTCAGGAGCGCGGTTTTGTGCAGATGGATGCGCCGATTTTCACGGGGAATGCGGTCGAAGGAACCTCCACGCTATTTGAAACCGATTATTTCGATCAGAAGGCCTATCTCACTCAATCTGGACAACTGTATGGTGAAGCCATGGCGATGGCTCACGGAAAGATCTACACCTTCGGACCGACCTTCCGCGCCGAAAAGTCCAAAACCCGCAGGCATCTCACCGAATTCTGGATGATCGAGCCTGAAATGGCGTTCTACGACCTGGGCATGAACATGGATCTTGCGGAATCGATGATGCGCTTCATCGTGACGGAAGTGCTGGCCAAGCGTCCGCATGAGTTGCAGATCCTGAATCGCGACTTGAGCTACCTGGAGAAGGTCACCCAGCCGTTCCCGCGCATCACCTACACCGAAGCCATCGACATGCTTCGCAGCGAGAAGACCATGCAGCTGCTTCGGGATATGGAGCAATCACGCTTGGAAGAGCGTACGGCTCTTCAAGCGGAGCTTCCTGCCATCGAGAAGGAGATGGGTTCGGCGAAGAAATTCCGCAAGACGCAGATCGAAACCCGCATCCGCGAAATCAAGTCCCGTTTCGAGGAAATCGAAGAGGATCTGAGAAACATTCCGGTATGGCGCGCATCCGCTCAAGAAAAAACCTTCGGTGATGATTTGGGAGGCAGCGACGAAACTCTGCTCACCATGCAGTTCGAAACGCCGATCATGGTCTGGGGATATCCATCCGCCATCAAGGCCTTCTACATGAAACGAGATCCGAACAACGATGCCATCGCCTTGGGCGTGGATATGCTCGCACCCGAAGGCTATGGCGAGATCATCGGCGGCGGACAGCGTGAAGAAGACATCAACCTGCTTCTGGAGCGCATCAAAGAGCATGATCTTCCTGAGGAAGTCTTTTCCTGGTACTTGGATCTGCGTCGTTATGGCTCGGTTCCTCACAGCGGATTCGGACTCGGACTGGAGCGCACCGTCGCATGGATCTGCGGCTTGAAGCACGTCCGTGAAACCATTCCGTTCCCGCGCATGCTCGGTCGCCTAACGCCATGACTAAGAACACCGTTTCCGGACTGCAGACATTCCACGAAGCGGTGAAACAGATCCGTGCAGGAAAGCTGCATCCGGTATATGTGTTGGCAGGGGATGAAGTCTTCTTCACGGATCGCATTCAGGAGGAATTGCTGCGGCATCAGCCTGAAGACCTCCGTGATTTCAACCTGGATATCCTGTATGGCACAGAAACGGATGTGAGCCGGGTGCTGGAAGCCGCCAAAAGCTTCCCGATGATGGCGGAGCGGCGTTTGGTGATCGTGCGTGAATTCATGGCCATGTTTCCCTCATTGGGTGCTTTCGGCACTGAAACGGATGAGGAAGAGGCCAAAGAGGCGGAAAAGAAACCCGGAAGCGATGCCGAAAAGGACATCGGCAAGGAAGTGAGCGGATCGGAGAATGTCGCCCGTTTGATGGCCTATCTGCAAAATCCGAATCCGCAGACGATACTGATCCTGCGCGACGCGAAGACACCCGGCGGGAACACTTTGTTCGGAAAGGCGTTGCAGAAGTCACCCCATGGCGTCTTCTTGAAATTCGATGCCGTTCCTGAATCGGAACTCTCTGATTGGATTGAAGAATTCGCCCTACTCACCCACGGTACCACCATGGAACCGGAAGCTGCTCGCCTCATGGCGCAACGGATGGGTCCTCACATGCAGTTGGTGTCCAGTGAATTGGATAAGCTGTGTACACAAAATAGGACAGGAGAGAAGATTACCGCCGCGCAGATCCGTGAAAAAATCCCTGTTTCAAGGGAATTTTCGGTGTTTGAGCTCAAAGAAGCGGTATTGAGAAGGGAAACGGACCGCGCCTATTACGTTGCGGAACGGTTGTTGCATCAAGGGGTATCAGACGTCGGTGAGACGTTCAAGACAATCTCGTTCTTTTACAACACGTTCTCCAATCTCTGGGTCTATCAGCGCCAAACTGCGAAGGGGCTGAGTCCGGATGAAATCCAATCCATCCTCGGAATGCGCGGTGGCTTCTTCTACCTTCAAAAAGACGCGAAGCTGTTCAGACCGAAACAATGGGCGGATGTCTTCGAAGCCCTGCACGATGCCGACCGCGCCGTGAAAGGATACAGCAAATTGGGAGCGGATGTCATCTTGATGATGATGTTGAAAAGAATCATGAACGCTTGAAGTGAATCGCCGGTGTCTGGAACACAAACCCAGATGAACCAGGTGATTTATGAGTACAGCCAGCGCCATTCGATTCAACCAGCTTCCCGATGAAGACCTCATGGAATTGTTCCAGGGAGGGTATGATGAAGCCTACGGCATCATCGTCACCCGGTATCGGGAACGGCTCCAGCAATTCATCTTCCGCTACACGAAGAATCAGATGGATAGCGAAGATCTTGCCCAGGAAACCTTCCTTCGCGTGTTCCGCTCACGCAATTCCTATGAGCGCATCGCCCGTTTCTCCACATGGTTGTACACCATCGCTCAGAATCTGATCCGCAATCAGTACAAACGCTCGCAGAAGATGCAGATGGTCTCCCTGACGCAAACCGACGATTCGGATCAGGAAATCACCTTCGATCTTCCCGATACTGCGATGTCGATCGATGACAGCGTGAATCTGTCCATGACGGTATCCAAAGTGCGCAAAGCCTTGGAATCCATCCCTACCGAATTCCGCGATGTCTTGGTGATGCGCGATGTGGAGCAAATGACGTACGAGGAGATCATGGAAATCACCTCACTGCCCATGGGCACGGTCAAATCACGGATCAACCGCGGACGCGCACGCATTCAGGAAATCATGGGAACCTATGCTGTGATCTGATGTATCACAGGGAATGGATCTCAATAACGACCATCTACACCACTATGTGGCGGAATACACGGAAGGCACCATGTCGGCCGATCTGGTTCCGATCTTCGAGCAATTCCTTTGGATGAATCCTGAAATCGCGAAATTTGTCGAGAAAGCGAAAAAGGGTCACCAGTGGATCTTGCGCCATCGCAAGCTCTTAGTACGCCAGTAACCGTCTCATCTGTTCCATCGCCCGACCGACCGGCAGATACACCTGCTCCAACACCGGATTGGTAGGAACCGGTGTCTCGATCGACGAACAGCGCAGTATCGGCGCGTCCAATGATTCGAATGCGTTTTCCGCGATATGGGCTGCGACCTCGCTCATCGGTCCCATGAATCCGGATGGCTCTTGCAAGAGCAGAACCCGACCGGTTTTCTTCACGGATGCGACGATGGTGTCCACATCCAATGGCAGCAGGCATCTCAGATCAACGATCTCGATGGATATTCCTTCTTTAGCGAATTGATCTGCGAGTTCCGTCGCCCACGTCACCCCATAACCGTAGGTGATGATGCTCGCATCCGAACCGCTTCGATGCACTTTCGCCTTCCCGATCGGTTCATACGGGATGCGGTCGAAGAGCAACCCTTTCTGGCTGCGATACAAGCGTTTATGCTCGAAGACCAGAACCGGATTGGGATCTCTCAACGCGCTGTACAAGAGCAATTGCGCATCTTCCACGGTGCCGGGAACTACGATTTTCAAGCCAGGATGCTGCATGAACCAGCCTTCGGGCGATTGCGAATGAAACGGTCCCGCTCCCGCTCCTGCTCCATGAGGAGATCGGATGGTGATGGGAACCTCACCGCTCCAGCGATAACGCGAAGGAGCCAGGTTCTGCACGATCTGGTTGAATCCGCAGGAAATGAAATCGGCGAATTGCATCTCCACGACAGGACGCAAGCCACTCAACGCGAGTCCGTATGCCGCTCCGATGGCTCCCGCCTCGATGATTGGAGTATTGCGCACGCGGTCGCGACCGAATCGGGCAAGAAATCCATCCGTCACTTTGAACGCACCGCCATATTCGGCGATATCCTGACCAAGGATCAGATAACGCTCGTCTTCGGCGAACGCCTGGAGCAATGCGCGTTGGATGCCGTCGATGAAACGACCTTCTGTTGAGGATGGCGGCGTGAACGGCTCCGGGGCCGGCATAGGAGCCAGAACACGGCTGAGGTGGTAATCATTATCGGCTTCCGGATCCGCGCATTCCAAGGCCCTGTTGAGCGGATCTGTGAAAAGGACATCCGCCTGGGTTCTCATGGCTTTGAAAACTTCCTCATCCGCCCATTTCTTCTGAATCAGAAAACGTTCGAGTTGAAGGATGGGGTCTTTGGCTGACCATTCTTCGAACAGCTCTTTTGGGATATAGGCGGTACCGGAGGCCTCCTCGTGGCCGCGCATGCGGAAGGTCTTGGCTTCGACAAGAACGGGTGTACCCGATAGAGCCAGTTCGCGGGCTTGCTTCATGGTCGACATCACCGCGCTCACATCGTTACCATCCATGATGAGTGAGGGGATGCCGTAACCGATGCCGCGATCCGCGATATGTTCGCAAGCGAATTGCTCACGCGTTGGGGTGGACAGCCCGTATCCGTTGTTTTCCACCAGGAATATGACGGGAAGCTTCCAAACCGCGGCCAGGTTCATCGCCTCGTGCATTTCCCCTTCGCTGGTTCCGCCTTCGCCGCTGAAGGAAACCACCACATTCTTCTCCCCACGCAGCTTCATGGCCAAAGCCATGCCATCTGCGACCGGCACCATGGCTCCCAAATGAGAAATCATTCCGATGATGCCGTACTGTGGAATTCCGAAATGAAAAGAACGCTCACGACCTTCAGTAAACCCGTCTTTCTTGCCGAACAATTGACAAAAGAGGGGATACCAGTCCACATTCCGGGTAGTGAACACTCCCAGGTTGCGATGCATGGTGAACATCACGTCTTTCGGATCCATCACCAACGTGGTTCCGACAGAGATCGCTTCCTGGCCTATCCCGGAAAACCATTTGGCGATCTTGTTCTGCCGAAGCAGCTTGAGCATTTTTTCTTCCACCCGACGGGGAAGCAGAAGGGAGGAATAGACGGATAGCGCGTGGTCTTGGGAAAAAAAATGATCGGGATACTGCATACTGCAGGAAAAAAATGATATATTTGAAATTCTGTTACGCAAAAAACCCTTTGTGCTAATGCTGACAGGGTAGTGCTTCTAAAATACCGTTATTCCCCGGTGAGGGGTATCGGAAACTTGAAAAGGCCCTATCTTTGAGTACCATTAACATCCTTGCACGTTTAAGCTGGTATAGAGACGAGAATTGAACATTTATGCTTGTTCTTTACTGACAACAGTAACGGTTTCGGCCCCTGCCCATTGCGACACTTTTTCCTGCGAATCTGACGGGACAAAAGCGTTGCATTTTTTTTATATCCATTCATCCTTTAAACCTGGGAAGGGTCAATGAAAGCACTTGGCAGACAGATCCTGGTTGAATATTATGATTGCGACCCCGATATTCTTAATGATGTCGCCGCGATTGAATCGATCTTGCTGGGAGCCACACGTGCTTCGCAAGCGAGCATCATTTCACATAATTTTCACAAGTTTAGTCCTCATGGGGTAAGCGGAACCGTGGTGATCGCAGAATCCCACGTCGCCATTCACACCTGGCCGGAGTACTCTTACGCCGCTGTGGATATTTTCACTTGCGGTGAAACGATCGACCCTTGGGTGATCCAAGAGTACATCAAAGACGCATTCCGCTCCAAAAACATCTCTAGCATTGAGATGAAACGCGGTTTGTTCAAAGTCGGACCGGGCGAGGAATTGCTCTTCAAACCGAAAGACGCCGGCAAACTCAACGTGCTGAACTAAGCCGTTGTCCTCTCAACTTTTATAATTCTTACTTACATGTCCAATTTTGGTCTCGGAGGCCCCATGGTCGCCACCCCGAACATCTACAAACTGGTAAAAGGCGCAGGCGAGGGCAACATGCCCTTGAACGCATTCGACCGTGCCCTTCTCAATGCCGGTGTGGGCGATACGAACCTGGTTCGGATGAGCTCCATTGTTCCGCCAAGCGCGGAGGAAGTCAATGATATCATCCTTCCCAAAGGCGGCTTGATTCCCATCGCTTATGCGGCACTATCCTCTACCACGCCCGGTGAAGTGCTTTCCGCGGCGATCGCCGTAGGCATTCCAGAAGATCCCGAAGAGCCGGGTGTGATCATGGAATTCGAAGATTTCCGTCCATTGAGCTATGTAGAAGCCACGGTTCGCCAGATGGTGATCGACGGTTTCGAATACCGTAACCGGAAGCTGAAATACGTGAAATCTCTGGGTGTGGAGCATACGACCATCAAAAACGGCTCGGTCTTCGCCGCAGCGGTCCTTTGGTACAAATAAGATGGCGTTTCAGTATCTCGAATATTACAACGGCACCACCGGACTCTCCGTCGGTGTGAACCGTGTCCTTTTTTCTGAACAGACTCCGTTTCAGAAAGTTGAAGTGTACGAAACCGATACTTGGGGAAATCTGATGACCATTGACGGGATGGTGATGCTCTCCGAGAAAGACGAGTTCGTCTATCATGAGATGATCGCTCACGTGGCCTGTTTCAGTCATCCGAATCCCAAACGTGTTCTGATCATCGGTGGCGGTGACGGTGGAACGGCTCGCGAAGTGCTTCGCCACAAATCGGTGGAGCATGTGGACATGGTCGAGATCGATGAGGCCGTGGTTCGCGCATCCAAACTTCACATGCCAGCAGTGGGCGCGTTCGACGACCCGCGCCTGCATGTGCTCTACGAGAACGGACTCACCTTCGTGAACGATGTTCCGAACAAGTATGATGTGATCATTATCGACGGTTCCGATCCTGTGGGTCCGGCTGTCGATCTGTTCAAGCAGGAATTCTATGACAAATGCTACGCCGCGCTGAACGAGAACGGCGTTCTTTCGGGTCAGACCGAATCGCCATGGGTGGAGCATTATCATGAGAGCATGAAATCCGTGTTCACGGCACTAAAGAACGCGTTTCCGGTCCAGAAACTCTACTTGGCGTTCATTCCGCTGTATCCTACCGGAATGTGGTCTATGGCTTTCGCAAGCAAAGGAATCGATCCATTGTCGCCGGAAGTGATGGCCCGGGTTCATGCCGGTATCGGCGCGTTCGACGCCCATTTGAAATACTATACGCCGGAAGTGCATCAAGCCAGTTTTGCATTACCCAAATTTGTGCGTAGCGTTATCGAGTGATTCCACTCGCAATACTGCTGTTTCAACTTCTTTTCGGTGAGATTCGGTTGGTGACGTCAGATCCGTTGCCAACCGAGACCGCCTCTTTGCCCAAACCCGAGGGCATGTATTCGGAAGAGGCCTTATCCACCTATGTGGGTGGGCTTCAAGCCATTTTTGACAATCATGGCTATTTCTATTCGGACCTTCGTTTCAATCGCATCGAGGTTGATTCCGCTTTGGCGCTCATCCACATCGATCTATTCGTCTCCCTTGGAGATCCGGTTCAGTTGCGTTTTCTGCAACTCGAAGGTGCGCGGCGTCTTCCGCTATCTTACATCCTAAGTCAGATCGGATTCCAGCCTGACGCGGTCGCTTCTCGCTTGGAATTGGATCGGCTCCGCAACCGGCTCCATAAGACCGAGCTGTTTTCATCCGTTTCGGAGCCCTCGCTCATCGTGAGGGAAGGGGCGGATGGCGTGTTATTCACCGTGGTGGAGCGCGCATCCAATTATTCCGATGTGATGATCGGGTATGCCGATAACGAACTCATCGGCCAGGTGGATCTTCGATTCCGGCATCTGTTCACTCCGGGAAGCCGGTTCGAGCTCAAATTCGACCGTTTGCGCTCCTATCAGAATTCATTGAATCTTGCAGTCGGATGGAAACTCACCCAGCTCGGATTCAAGCTCTATCAGCAGGATTCGACCTTTTTCAGTCGAACCTTGACGTTGAACAGCGAATATCCGGTTTCAGAGCGGTATTTCTTAGGTGGATGGATGGAATCGATGACCACCACCGCGGGAAAAGTCCCGCCTGGAGTACCCGTATCCGACGGAACGCGGTTTCTCACGGGGCTGACCCTACGCTGGACATCAGACTCACGCGATGAGGTCTTCGTCAGAACCGGAACCGGGCGTCGATCCAGCGCATCGGTCCAATTCGGACAGTTGGATTGGTCCATCACCGTGTCCAACATCGTATGGATGGGATCCGGAGGCGTGCAGCTGGCTGAATCCATCCCCGTCGATCATCTATTCCGGTTCGGAGGAGCCACCTCGTTCCGAGGCTATCGGCAGCAGGAGCTTCAATCCACCAGATACCTTTGGTCGGAAATCGAACCTCGTTTCGGGATGGATTCCGCCTCTTATGCCTTCGTGTTCACAGGAATCGGGTTGATGCCGAACAGATCAGCGCTGTTCAATGGCGGAATAGGGTTCACTACAGAGACGAGATTGGGTCCCTTAAGGCTGACCTATGCCGGAAGCTCGAACCTTGGCTTGTTGAACGGTGTGATCCACATCAGCCTTTCCAGCGGCTTATAGCGACATCAATCAACCAGATAACGCCTGAGACGGCAAGTAATCCGGGAATGGCTACGAACGGGTTCCAGATCACCAATCCACCGACAGCGCCCAGCAATCCACCCAGATACTGGATCTGCTGAAGCTGCTCGGAAGTGGCGTCTTTGATGAGGGTCTCCAAGCGTCCTTCGTCATAATTCCGCAGATTTTGAGCCATGAGAGCGCGCAAATCCAGGCGGATCATCACGTCATGCAGCGTATCGATGAGGAGCAGCTCCACATCCTTGGCTTTGCCACTGATATCGTCTGTAGTTTTGGCCAACCAATCGTGGACATTCACCAAGTGGGGTTCCACCATGTCGGGAAGCGTGAGTAAGGCATTATCGACGATTCGATTCCAGTGCTCTCGACGCGTTTTGATGTACATCGAAAAAGCGAATTTCTCGAGCTTCGACTCGGAAACCGCCTGATCCATATGATCCAGAAGCGACTGCGAGAGTTGGTTTCTGAACTCGTCATCGGAAACCACCGATCGGATCTGATCCAAGATGAACACGTTCAGATCGGTTTTGAAGGCTTCCTGTTGGATGACGGTCTGCGTCTGGTCGCGGATTTTTTCCAAATACGTGCTGAAAAGACCGGATGAAGCCAATTTCAGTCGGATGGATTCGGGATTGATCAGATTTCGGATCACCGCGTTCGAGAGCGTTTCCACAATCCGCTCTTTCTGGGCTGGAATGAGTCCGTGTCCCAGCAACGGTCGCTTGTGTTTGGGACGAAAAAGCATCGTGATCGCCAACCAGTTCGTTCCGAACCCGATCCACCCGCTCACGGAAAGGATTCTGAGAAGCCCCACCGGATCCCAGAAGAAGGAAGCGAAGAACGCGACGGCCAGAATCAGAGGGATCAAAGGCATCCAGGAACGGGATCGAGCCGGAGGCGTTCTTGGCGAGGGAACTTGCTCTTCGGGCGGAATCGAAGGGGATGGCGGTAGATGTTTTTTGACCAGGTCGATGGCGTTGCGGATCATGGGAAATCCGTACGGCTCAATGAATGGTCTCGTTGCCGCTAAGAGAGGTACCTTTGTCGAAGAGGACTTCCGTCACGATGGCTTTGATTTTTTCCAGTGGCGCCTGCTCAAGAGATTGAAACATCACTTTTTCAATGACTTTCTCGAGTCCGAGCGCGTCAAGCACACCCAGATTCACCAGATCGAGCAGATAGCCGTAGGCTGCGGGTGAAATCATCATCCGCTCGGCGAAATGAAGCACCCTTGGCGATTTGGAAGCCTGATTCGGCGGATATTTCTGCAAAATCCACGAATATGCGGCACTGAGTTGCGACGGATTGTATCCAGATACGGAATCTTCACTCATGGTGCTCAAATCGTCGCCATGTTGCAGGCGTTTGACCAGCACGACGATCAGATCGATGATATGGGGTTGCGCGTTAGCCAATCAGGTTCAGATAGTGGTCTTCTTTGATGGTCATGCTCGATTTTTTGTCTGAAGTGGAATCGTCATGACCGATGATATGCAACAACCCGTGGATCAGAACGCGTTTGAATTCATGCTCGGCGTCGACACTGAGTTCCTGTGCCTGCTCATGGATCCGCGCTGCGCACATCACCAGTGAGCCTTCCAGATTCTGTGTGGCTCCGCCATCATGGTAATGAAAGGAGATGATGTCGGTCACATAATCGCGGCCGAGATGATGTTTGTTCACATCCACAATCTCGTCTTCGGTGACATACACCAATTCTATCATCGAAAAGGTGACGCCTTCGCCTTCACTCAAGGCCTGCAGGCAGGCCAAGGCTTTGGTTGAGTCGATGGGGATATCGACGCCTGAATCATTGATAAGATCCAGTTCGGGTCCGTCTCCGGGGTCATTCGTCAAAAGTAAATCCTTCGAAATCGATAGTGTCGGTGAGGGATAGTGCGACGCTGCACATCATCAGTTCTGGTGGAAGTTTGGTGAAATCCCCTTTGAGGATGGCATCGTTCACATTGGCGTACAGACTGCAGCCAGCTTGTTTTTCAATGATGAGGCCGGTGGTCATGCCGTTTTGTTTGCCGAAAAAGGTGACTTGTTCGAGCAAATCGGAGGTGATGAACCCAGTGCAATTGTGCATCTGTAGAAATGCGCTGTCGGAATAGACGGAAATCATGTTCGTGACGCCATCTTCCAGATTAATGTTGAAAATGATTTCCAAGGCGAGCTTACGCCGGGTGTCATCGTCTTTGATCTCGAAACGGACCGTATTGCCGGTTTCTTTGGCGGCTGTCTTGAACAGGGCCGATAAGCTTGTGATGACGGAATCGCGATTAATTTCCTGGATCATGTTCGAATATAGGAATGAAAAGGATGGTTTTAATCACCCATGATGCGTTCCACATTCAACTTCGTTTCCAAAGCCGAGCTGGGGAAGGGGATGCGTTGATTGGTCAATTCACCGACTTTCACACCGATGGCCAGAGCTTCTTCGGTACGACCCGCTTCAAATAGGATATGCTGCACGATCATGAAACGGCTTGAATCGAAGGAGATTTCGCGGATCAGCGATTCTCTTTGCGTGTTCAGACTACGGATTTGAGCCTGAATCTGTCTGCGTTTCGACACATCGGTACGGTTGGACTGCATCTTCGTGTCGAGATCGAGCAATTGCGCTTCCTGAGAGTCGATTCGAGACATGTTCGACACCATGGAACTTTCGATATCTGGGATGGCTTTCATTGCCAAAGCGATAGCGCGTTCATGGTCAGCATACTGCGAGTAACGGTAAGCGTAGGTCACCATCGATGTTAGATCGCCACGGATCGTGGTGAACGGAATGCGCTGCTCACCCCATCTGAGCCATACCAATGCGGAATCCACTTGGCCGGCGCGAGCCCATTCCTGAGCCTGACGGGTGATCACGGTTCTGTAATTGTCCATCATACGACGGATGTTCTCATCGAAATACGCGTTTTCGTTATCGATTTCACGGAATCGGAAAGACCGAAGGCGTTCGCCATGGATCGACGGATCCACGAATCCATACGGATCGTTATGTTTGCGCGGCACAATGCGGAAGGCTTTCCCTTCGAGGCGGAAATACGGTTGCAGATTCAGCTGGCCGTCGGCGGAAACCGTGATGGCGAAATAGATCGGCCGCTGCCATTGGTTCGTGCGAAGGATATCCATGACCATATCGTCTTGCACACGGGTATAGTACATCTTGTTTCCTTGGGAATCCTGTCCGAGGAGATTTCCTTCGTAGTAGAAACGGACGTCGTTATCCAGATCGGAAAGAGGCACTTGGAACCCTTGCTTCGGCGATTTCTCCGCTGTGGTGGCGAGCAGTTCCTTGTTCACCGGAATCACGACCTCTTTGGGAGTCCAGAAGTGATCGGGGCGAGTGAATTGGAATTTCTCTTCGATGCGGTCCACTTGCTCATCGGAGAGCGAAATCGGAACCGGCGGCGCCTCGTAATTCCATTTGTTTTTCATCTGCTTGATGTACCAGGTCGTGTTCAGCAGACTCAGATTCACGACGCGGACATCTCTGCGAACACCCTCGATATCCTGCAGATACCAAAGTGGGAATGTGTCGTTATCACCGTTCGTGAAAATGATTGCATATGGAGCCACGGAATTCAGCAGATTGTAGGCGTAATCAGGCGCCACATATTGCAAGGTGCGGTCGTGGTCGTCCCAGTTCTGGTAACCCATCCAAACCGGAACGCTCACAAACAGTACCGCAGCGGTGGTGATGGCCAAAGCCCGGGATTTCGCGAGCTGACCCGCCAATTGAATCAAGGAGAACGCTCCGATTCCGATCCATATGGCGAAGGCAATGAAACTTCCCGTGTAGGAATAATCGCGTTCGCGCGGTTGGAACGGAAATTGGTTCAGATAGATAACAATGGCAATTCCGGTGGCAACAAAAAGCACGAGGACTACTGTGGCACGTTTCCAATCGCTTTGGAAATGATAGAACATGCCGACGAGTCCGAGCAGGAAAGGCAGATAGAAATAGACATTATGGGCTTTGTCTGATGACGATTCCGTCTTGGTGAATCCGCTCACCCATTGCGCGTCTTGAACGTCGTTATCGCGTCCGATGAAGTTCCATGCGAAATACCGGAAGTACATGTGCCCCAATTGGTACTGCCAGAAAAAGTGAAGGTCGCTGTTATACTGTGAATACTTGCGAAGATGGCTGGCCTCACGCGAATAACGCCGGGGAAACAGGGATTCCTTGCTACGGTCGATGTTTCCGGTCTCGTTGTTGAACGTGTTGCCCGAAAAGATGGGAGTGGAGCCGTATTGTTCCCGGTTGAGGTAGGACACGATGTCTTTGACGCTGTCCGGGGAATTCTGGTCAATGGGAGGGTTGGCTAACGACCTGACGATGATCAGCGAGTAGGTGGAATATCCGATCAGAATGCAGCCGTAGGCCAGCAAAAACATGTTCAGAACACGCATGCGTTTCTTATGGCTGTAGACGATGCCGGCGATGACCAATCCGAATACGACCATGAAGAACGTGCCGGCGCCGATGAGTCCGCCAGTGGCATCGGAAAACGTACCCATCAACGTCGGCAATTGAATCGCAGTGATGGGATAGATCAGGAAGAACGCGCCCACGCTGATCACGCCGGCGATGATGAACGAGCCCCAGCGGAATTCATACTTCTTGAAATAGATCACCAATGCGATCGAAAACAAGGCCAGCAAGCTGAGCAAGTGAACGCCGAAGGCCAAGCCGAACACATAGACGATGAAAATGAGCCATCTCTCGTTTCCGGGCTGCTCGTGCCTTTCCGACCATTTGAGAACCAACCAAACCACCAAAGTGGTGAAAAACATCGAAAGGGCATAGGTTTCGGCTTCGACAGCGCTGATCCAGAAGCTGTCTGTGACCGAAAACGCCAACGCTCCGATCAATGCACCGGCGTAAAGGGCGATCTTATCGACAGCGGAATAGGTGTCGGGATGACCCTTCATTTCCATGATGAAGCGGACAATGATCAGATACAGGAACAAGATGGTTCCGGAGCTTGCAACCGCGCTGAAGATGTTCATGCTCAGTGCTACATACTCGGCAGGGGAGAACATCGAGAAGATCCTGCCCAGCAGTAAGTAAAAAGGTGCTCCAGGCGGGTGCGGAATCTGAAGCAGATTGGATGTGGCCGTCCATTCAGGAGAATCCCAGAACGCGGTCGTCAACGGCATGGTCAAAAAATAAATGATCAGCGAGCCTGCGAAGGCGATGCCGCCGAAAATTTTATTTAAATAAATGTGGTCTTTTTGCATATGCTCTTACGTTCCTGGAAAATTCACCATATCCCCGAAAATTACTCAGAAATCCCCATTTTGTAATGATTAAAAACGAAACTATCGAACAGTTCAGCACACGATGGGGCATGTTGGTCAGTGTGTTGGGAATCGCGGTCGGTACTGGAAACATCTGGAGATTTCCTCGAATCGCTGCCGCGAACAGTGGTGAAGATGGTGCTGGAGCTTTCCTGGTGGCTTGGGTGGTGTTCCTTTTGGTGTGGTCGGTACCGCTGATCATCGCGGAGTATGCGATCGGTCGGGCAGGCCGCAAAGGTACAATCGGTTCGTTCATACATGTTGGCGGACCCAAAACCGCGTGGATGGGCGCTTTCGTAGGCTGTGTGGCCATGGGAATCATGTTCTATTACAGCGTGGTGGCCGGATGGTGCTTCTTTTATTTCGGGACGGCGCTAAGCGGCGGGTTACCCGCCGATCTGGAAGGCGCTAAGAGCTTGTGGGATGGATTCCAATCGGGTTGGTTACCCGTCGCATTCCACGCCTTGGCCATGGGTTTGGGCGGATGGGTGGTTTTGAACGGTGTGAAATCGATCGAACGCGTGAACAAAGTGCTTATTCCGTCGCTGGTGCTGATCTTGCTGATCAGTCTGATCAGGGTGATTACGTTGCCGGGAAGTGGCCAGGGGATAGTGTTCTTGTTCACCCCGAGCTGGTCGACCTTGGCGTCGCCAACGGTGTGGTTGGAGGCACTAACGCAGAATGCCTGGGATACAGGTGCAGGTTGGGGACTCATCCTGACCTACGCCGCCTACATGCGCCGTCAGGAGAATGTCACCGTGAGTGCGCTGCAAACCGGGATTGGAAACAACTTGGTGTCTTTGGTCTGCGCGATGATCATCTTTTCGACCGTATTCGGCACCTTGGGAAGCAGCATGAGCGAGAGTGAGATCCTTGGTGTGATGCAGGATTCGGGTCCGAACGCCACAGGCTTGACCTTCATGTGGATGCCGAGGCTGTTCTCGCAAATGCCCGGCGGTAGCCTCATTGGGATATTGTTTTTCTTGGGCTTAAGTGCTGCCGCATTCAGCTCCTTGATTTCGATGATCGAATTATCCGCCAAACTGTTCATAGACAGAGGGATTTCGCGCAAATCGGCCGTCATCGGCATCGTAGGAGTCGGATTTCTGCTCGGAGTGCCGTCAGCGTTGAGTACCACGGTATTCGGAAACCAGGATTTCGTCTGGGGACTCGGACTGATGATCTCTGGAGCGTTCATCGCCATCATCGCGATAAAGTTTGGAGTGGGGCGGTTCAGAACCGAGCTGATCAATGGCGACTCGGTAGGATTGAAATCCGGTGTGGTGATCGAGCGGATTTTGAAATACGGAATTCCGATCCAAGTTGTCATTCTGTTGGGATGGTGGATATGGCGTAGTGCCACGCAATTCGCGCCTGATACTTGGTACGATCCGTTCGATGCGTATTCGGTGATGACCTGCTTCGTTCAATGGGGGTTGTTGGCCGGGGTTCTGATCGGTTTCAACAGGAAACTAAATGACACATAATTTATATTATGTAAACCAATGTAAATAAACAAAAGGGCAGAGTTTTGATTCTCTGCCCTCGCTTCCATTCCGTCTCAGTTCAGCGAAGCCAATGTCTGTTTCACCGCTTCGAAGTTTGGCAACTCTTTTGCCAAATCAAGCACTTCCGCGTAGCGGATCACTCCCGTTTTGTCGACTACGAACGCGCTACGTTTGGATACTCCAGTGTAGCCGAAGAAATCTTCATAGATCGCGCCGTAAGCCGTTGATGCCTCTTTGTTGAAGTCACTGAGCAATGGGAAATTGTAGTTTTCCCGTTTCTTGAACTCATTCAGAGTGAAGAAACTGTCGACGCTGATTGCCACCACATTCGCATCTAGCGACTCGTACTCTTTGAGAGTGTCGCGTATCTGGCATAATTCCTTGGTGCAAACGCCTGTGAATGCCAACGGGAAAAAAAGAACCACTGTGTTTTTATTGGAGAGCGAACGCAAGCTCACTTCGTTGCCATCGGTATCCTTCAAGAGAAAATCCGGGGCATTGCTGCCTATTTGAAGACTCATAAACGGTTAGTTGGAATAAATTTGACGAATGATGGATTTGTAGGATCTCGTAGTGACGATGAGGGATGTCGCGACAAGGCTCCAATGGATCCAAGGCGCGATGGAACGCGGTATCGGAAACCACTTTAAGGTCAACGATACAGCGAACAGGATAATTCCGACCAATACGAATTGGTATCTCCTGTCGGTTGAGGTTTTCAGTCCGTAGATCAGCAATCCGACGATGATGCCTCCGAACGCATAGATGTCGTACAAAATCTGTTTAAGCACAAATGTATGCGAGACAAGAAGATGTGCCGGCACAAGCATAAATGGTGTGAAGGCCAAAGCCAACGGGAAACGCGATACGATGGGCTTTGATTCTCGCACCACGATGGCAAGTCCGACCAGCAAGCTCGATATCGTGAGCATGATGAAGGTATCGGTCACGTAACTGGGGTCGATGAAGTCGGGCCAGAATGGCAAGACCACAAGCACTCTGGAAATCAGTGACAGGATGAACCAGATCGAGGCTTGGAAGTACATCCGGTTTTCCAAGACAGGATGCAGCTTTCGGACGGTGTCCAAGGATGCCACCACATAGGTGGAAATCACCGCAAGAGCCACGATTCCCCAATCCAGATCTTGAATGTCCATCTCAGGGTACCGGTTTTTGGATGGTGTGGAATCGTTGTGCGATTTCCTTGAACAGGGCTCTCTCCTGCCGGATCACGCTGTTGCAAAGCTCTTCAGCGGTGAGCGTATCCCCTTCTTCCTGATAGACGATGCGGTTCCAATCGTAGTGCGAATCGGATAGCCTGAAAATCCATTCCTTGCGAAGGGTGATGGATGCCTGAAGGATGTCATCCAGAAGATCGGCTGATTTCAGCGGGGAAGCGGACTCGAATAATGTCGGTGTGCAGAAACCAAGGCATTCTTCGTACCAATCGCGAAGCAGTTCGGTGACGGAAGGTAACTGTCCGGGACGCTCATCGAACGGAACCACGTCTTTGACCAGAGCCAGCTGTTCGAGTTCGTCGATCAGCCAGCCGAGATCCGCCAAGCGGTCAGTTTGCTGCGCGTTCGCTGGCATTGCGTGCTTCAAGCATTTCGACCAGGCTTAGGCTGGTTTCCCACCGTTTGTCGCGATTGCGGACAGAATGGATGTTGTTCTCTTCCTGGAAATCCCAGAATTGACCGAATTGCTTGTTTTTGTATTCGCGGAGGTAATCCAATCGGGTGGTAAGCTCTTCTTTGGGTACGAGGAGGCGGTCTTTGCCATAAACGGCGTCTTCGCGACTTTCGAAAACGATATCGTAATCCTGGCTCATCACGATGGCCTCTTCAGGGCAGACATCTTCGCAGAAACCGCAATAGATGCAGCGTAACATGTTGATTTCGAAGAATTCGGGATAGCGCTCTTTGGGATCGGCCACTTCGGCGGCTTGCATGCTGATGGCCAATGGCGGACAGGCGCGTGCGCACAGTCCGCAGGCGACGCAACGTTCTTTGTCGTGGTCTTCGACCAGAACCGGGCGACCGCGGAAAATCGGTGGCGGATTGAATTTCTCTTCAGGGTACATCATCGTCACCGTCGGAGCGAACATCTGCTTGAATGAATAGACCATGCCTTTGAGGATCTCCCAGACATAGGTGCGTTGCAGGAAATTCAATTTACGCTCGGTGGCGTGCTCTGGATTAAGTGCGTTGAGTACCGGTGTTTCGAGGTTTTGGGCCATAAGATCGATGAGTTGCGATTCGGGCTGAAGATACGAGTTCCTATTTCTCTTTGAAAACCATCGTGATCGGAACTCCTCTGAAAGAGAACGTTTCGCGAAGTTTGTTCTCCATGTAACGCCGGTAATTGGCCGGCAATTCCTTCGGTTTGTTCATGAAGAACGCGAATACCGGGGGATTGGCCTTCACCTGGGTGGCGTATTTCATCTTGAGAGAGACGCCGCGCACGGTCGGTAGCGGGTTCGCGCGGGTGATCTGCTCCAGAAACACGTTCAGCTGACTGGTGGAAATCTTGCGTTTGCGTTCTTCCAGGATGGCGTCCACTTCTTCTAGGATCTTGTTGACGCGCTGTTTGGTGTTCGCGGAAATGCTCAGAATCGGCACATAATCCAGATTCGGAATCTTCCGTTTGATGGCATCCATGTATTCTTTGAGGGTATTGGTCTCTTTCTCGACCAAGTCCCACTTGTTAATGACAAGGAGCAATCCTTTGTTGAATTTCTCGGCTTCAAGAAGAACGCGGGCGTCTTGGGCCTCGAAACCCTGAACCGCATCAATCAGCAAAATGGCGATGTCGCATTCTCGGATGGCTTTTTCAGTGCGGATATAACTGTAGAATTCGATGTTTTCGGCCACTCGGGCTTTTTTCCGCAAACCGGCGGTATCCACAAGCAGATACTCTTTGTCGTTGACAGTGAGGATCGAGTTGATGGAATCGCGTGTGGTGCCGGCGATGTCGGTCACGATGCTGCGCTCTTCACCGAGCAAGGCGTTAACCAAAGAGGATTTTCCGACATTCGGTCGGCCGATGATCGCCAGTTTTGGGATGTTCGATTCCACCTCTTCCTGTTTTTCGGGAAGCAGAGCCACCAAACGGTCAAGGAATTCACCCGTTCCGGTGCCATTCACCGCGGAAACGGCGAAAATGTCCTCGAAGCCGAGTCCGTAGAATTCGGACAATCCCCATGCGCGTTCCTGGTTGTCGGATTTGTTGGCGACCAGAAGCAACGGCTTCTTGCTCTTGCGGAGGATTGCGGCCACTTCCTTATCCATGTCGGTGATACCCAACGTGATATCCACAACAAAAACAAGAACATCGGATTCTTCGATGGCGATGTGGACCTGCTCGCGGATGCCGATGGAAAACACGTGTGAATCATCGGGAATATATCCGCCGGTGTCGATGATGGTGAAATCACGTCCGTTCCAGAAGGTTTCTCCGTAGTGGCGGTCGCGGGTAACGCCGGGCATATCGTGCACGATGGCTTTGCGTTCTCCGACCAATCGGTTGAATAAGGTGGATTTACCGACGTTGGGACGGCCCAGTATGGAGACAACAGGAAGCATGATGCGCGATTAATTCAATAAGTGTGCTAATTTACGGAAAAAGGCCCATGATACAGTGGTTTTACAGTGAACTCGGTTTCGCAGGTACCATCCTGGTCGCTCTGCTAATTTTTATTTTATTCATTCTTTGGCTTGCCGGAATCGCTGGAATTGTCGCCCTTCGGGCCACAAACACCACCCGCTCACTCAAATTGGTGCTCGGGGTACTGCTCCCCCCCTTTCCGATCGGATGGATACTCTGGGATATGCGTCGCCAACACAAGATTATCAAGGGATCGCGACGCGAGAGTTACGATTCCAATTGAGGGACGGGTAGCGTTGTTCCTTCATCGACCAGATACCAAGGCTCGAGCAATTGTTCGCTCATGAGAACCAAAAACCGGCTCGGTTTCGTGAAATAATCCCCATTGGCCGAATGCGCGATGGCTGGATAAGTGAAGAACAGATGGTCTTTGGCGCGTGTGGCGGCCACGTACATCAGACGAAGCTCCTCATCGAGCTGTGCGGGATCTTCAATTGAGTAACTGGAAGGCAACACTCCATCCAGACATTGCATGATGAACACGCAATTCCATTCCAATCCTTTCGCACTGTGGATGGTGCTCAGCACCAGCGGTTGCTCCATGTGATCCATTCCGACCACGTCCACGGCGGTGGCATCAAGCGGATCCAAACTCAATTCGTTGATCATCCGGCTCATGGAGGAGTAATTGCGCGATAACTGATGCAACACATCCAGATCCTGAAGGCGCTTGTCGTGATCCTCATAGCGTTTGCGGCACAAAGGCGTGTAGTACGCCAGGACCTGACCGAAAGCCTCGTGAGTGGAAAGGGATTTCGTTTTGAGATCGGACAGCAGGCTCACCAGTTCTGAGACTTGCTTCTTATAAGTGCTTCCGGCAGGAAACGAAGCGCCGGAGGAGAACTCGAAGCCTTTGGACTGCATCCAGTCAAAAAAAGATTTCGAGGTTTTGGGCCCGATGCCATCGATGAGTCCGAGCACCCGATTCCAAGCCACACCATCCGACGGATTCAAAATGATTTTCAGATGCGCCAGAACATCCTTCACATGGGCGGCTTCGGTCAGTTTCGTGCCACCGTATTTCACATAAGGGATGCCGCGTTGGTTCAGCGAGACTTCCAGATCGTACGAATCACGGCTGTTTCGAAACAACACGGCGGATTCGTGAAGCGGAATTCCCTGCTCACGAAGCGACAGGATCATCTGGGAAATGAATCGCGATTGGTCTTCTTGGGTTGGCGCTTTGACGATTCCTGGAAGGTCTCCATCCCCTCTCAATGATTTCAGATGCTTCGGGTAGGCCTGTTGAGCTTGGCTTAACAACTGATTCGCCAAATTCAGCACGGATTGCATGGAACGGTAGTTTTCCTCCAACGTGACGGTGACCGCACCTGCGAACCGGGTCGGAAACTCCATGATGTGGCGATGGTCTGACCCTCTGAACCCGTAAATGCTTTGGGCGTCGTCTCCCACCGCGAAGATGTTCCTATGAACCGAAACCAGGCATTCGGCGAGTTCCACCTGAAGTGAATTCGTGTCTTGGAATTCATCGATGAGCAGATGCCGGATGTCGGAGGAGACCAAGGTTCGGATATCGTCGCGGGTGGTGAGTAATTCGAGAGTGTAGGTGAGCAGGTCGTCGAAATCCATCTGGTTCTGCTCTTTCTTGTGCGTCGCGAAAAGGGTTTGAATTCGCCGGATCGTATCCAGATGAGGTCTGAATTGCGGATATCTCGAATCGACGAGCGCTTCGATATCCTCCCTTCGGTTCACAGATGCGGAAAACAGCGTCAGGAGCGTGTTTTTTTTGGGGAACATGGAGTCTTTGGAGGCCACATCCAATTCGGAACGGTAATACTGGATGATGTCTGAGGCGTCGTCCGCATCGATCACCGTGAAGCCTTTGCGAAAGCCGACCGATTCGGCGTGATTCTGCAGAATGGAATGGCAGAAGGAATGGAATGTTCCGCCGCGCACCATCCGGCATCGGCCGTCGAGCAGATCGGCGGCCCTATCGAGCATTTCCTTGGCAGATTTGCGGGTGAATGTGAGCAGCGCGATCTGTTGCGGAGCAATTCCGGATTCGATAAGACGAGCCACGCGATGGACCAGGGTTCGGGTCTTTCCTGTTCCTGCTCCGGCGATGACGAGCACGGGTCCGTTGTCATGGAAAACGGCTTTGTATTGGGCTTGATTCAGCAGAGATGCATAATCGATGGTGTAATTGGCGGATCTTTGCGTCTCGTCTTTCTTCAGAGAAAATACTTTCATGTGTGCAATATATGTACAACTTTCAGAATCCGCATCATGACGGTATATTCCGGAATGTTTCATGAACCCATTGTCTCCTCCCAAAACGTCGGCTGGATCGAAGTGATATGCGGGGGGATGTTTTCCGGAAAAACTGAAGAACTCATACGTCGTGCACGCCGCGCCCAGATCGCGGGTCAACGCGTCGTCATCGTCAAGCCTCCCATCGACAAGAGGTATGACGATGAGGCTGTGGTGTCGCATAACCGCACGAAATTGCCTAGCATCATAGCGGAAACCGCCGATCAGATCATTTTATTGACGGGAAACTCGGAAGTGGTGGCCATCGACGAGGCTCAGTTTTTCGATAATCGTCTGATCGAAGTGGCCAACACCCTGGCCAATGATGGAAAGCGCGTTCTGATCGCCGGCTTGGACATGGATTATCTCGGGCAGCCGTTCGAACCCATGCCGCAGTTGATGGCGATTGCCGAATATGTGACCAAATTGCATGCCATCTGCACCGAAAGCGGTATGATGGCGCATTATTCCCAACGTGTCGTAGAAAACGACAGCCGCATCTTAGTCGGAGAGACGGATGCTTATGAACCGAGAGCCCGGCATTGTTTCCGTCCTCCAAGCGACCAACGCCGCGCCCGGCCGCAACGCACTTCAGAATCCTAACCAACCCAATCCATGGACATACTCAGAGGACTTCTCGGTCTCGCATTCATCATTGCGCTCGCATACGCGTTCAGCGCGAATCGCAAAGCCATCTTGTGGCGACTTGTGGGAATCGGAATGGGCATACAGGCCGTCTTAGCCATTTTCATCCTTCGTGGAGAGTACTTGGCGCAGTTTTTCAGTCCATTGGGCTGGCCGAGTCTTTTTTTCAAATGGGCTTCCTCCTTTTTCGTGCTTGTGTTGAAATTCACGGAAGAAGGTTCCAAAATCATTTTTGGTTCGTTGGCTGTGGGTCCGGGCGGTGAAGGAAGTCTCGGGTTCTTCTTCGCTTTCCAAGTGTTGCCCACCATCGTGTTTTTCGCAGCGCTCACCACCCTTCTCTATCACTACGGAATCCTTCAGGCAGTGGTGCGTTTCCTGGCGGTGGGAATGCAGAGGCTCATGGGCACATCCGGTGCCGAATCACTTTCCATGATCGCGAACATCTTCGTGGGACAGACCGAAGCTCCGCTCGTCGTGAAGCCCTACGTTGTGAAAATGACATCTTCCGAACTGTTTGCCGTGATGACCGGAGGCATGGCCACCATCGCCGGTGGGGTGATGGCAACGTATATCATGATGCTGGGCGATTCTTTCGCGGCGGCACACAACCTGAGCATCGAAGCCGGACGCCAGCTCTTCGCCGAGCAACTGCTCGGCGCGAGTCTTATGGCCGCTCCTGCGGCGTTGGTCATCGCGAAAATCCTGTTTCCTGAAGTGGATGAGCCAATCACCCGCGGAAGCGTGAAAGTGGAAGTGGAGAAAACCGATGCCAACGGCATCGATGCGGCCGCTACTGGGGCCTCCGACGGATTGCGACTGGCCTTGAACGTGGGCGCCATGCTACTCGCCTTCTTCGCCCTTTTGGCCATGCTCAATTATGTGGTAATGTTTCTGGGATCGTTGCCGAACACCATCGGCGGCTGGGTCGGACTCGACATCCCGGTCGTACCTCTCAGCATTCAAATGATTCTGGGATGGGTCTTCGCGCCGATCGCCTTCATCATCGGAATTCCTTGGAGCGAATCGATCCAAGTCGGTTCGCTGATCGGCACCAAACTCGTGCTTACCGAATACATCGCCTACATCAATTTGTCGGAGTTGACCGCAGTCAAAGCCCTGTCTGACAGAACCATCTTCATGGCCACCTTCGCGCTGTGCGGATTCGCCAATTTCGCGTCCATCGCCATTCAGATCGGTGGCATCGGCGGTATCGCTCCTACCCGTAAATCGGAACTCGCCGCCTTCGGAATGAAAGCGGTGATGGCAGGTTCTTTAGCGAATCTGATGACCGCCACCTATGCGGGAATGCTGTACTAAGGCGGCATCCGGATTCGTTTCACACACTATCAGTAACCCATATTAATCCATCTAATCTTATGTCTTTGAAACCGATGAGTGCGGCATTGATCGCCATCACTGTTGCGACCGGAGCATGCGCTTCGCTTCAGAAAACCGACAAGAGTCCTGTCGTCGCAGTCGTAAACAAGCAGAATATCACCTACAACGAGCTCAAAGAGCAATACGCCAGAAACAATTACCGTGAAGTGGATTCTGTGAACATCATCCAGGCACATCGCGAATTTCTGGTGTTGTACACCGACTATCGTGTCAAGCTCGAATCCGCCAAAGAGGCGGGATATCTCACAGATGAAACGCTGTTGGCTGAATTGCGCGACTACGAGACCCAAACCGCCTATCCGTACTGGATGGAGAACCGGATCAAAGAGCAATTGCTCAATGATTTTGTGGCACGTTCAAAAGTCGAGATCCATGCATCGCACATTCTGATCGCGTTGAATGAGAACGCGCCCCCTGCCGATACGGCACGCGCATGGACCCGCTTGCTCGAGGCCCGAGAGAAAGCGATGGCGGGCGCTGATTTCGACTCCCTTTCGAACGTGTATTCCTCGATGCAGCAAGGTCGCTCCATGGGTGGCGATCTGGGATATTTCTCTGCCGGTTGGGCTGTGAAACCTTTCGAAGACGCAGTGTATGCGACTCCGGTCGGGACATTGTCGATGCCGTTCCGCACACGATTCGGATATCACGTGGTGAAAGTCTTGGATCGTCGTCCGAGCACACCTGATCGCCTGGTATCGCACATCTTTTTCGGATCCACAGCCGATGAAGCTTCCATCAGCGAAGCGATGGAAAAAGGATGGGATATCCATCGCAAATTGAAGGAAGGTTCGGATTTCGCGCAAATGGCGATCGAGGCATCCGAAGACGGTCAATCGGGTCCCACCGGTGGGCAAATCGGATGGGTCAATAACAACCGTTATCTGCCAACGTTCACCAAGCCGGTGATGGAATTCAAGACGGATGGCAGCTTTTCAGAGCCATTTTACAGCGGTTACGGAGTGCATATCATCAGGATCGATTCGGTCCGCACCTACCCTACCGCTGAAGCCGAACGCCAGGATTTGCTCGCCCGCTTGCAGCAGATGCCTCATTTCAAAGATTCGAAGGCAGCCACGATCGCGCAAGCCAGAAAAGTGACCAAAGAGAGTATCAACAGCAAAGCTTTCGATGAGTTCGAATCACTGATCAATGCCAACCGGGGTTCATCCTTCGCGAAGCTATCGGTACCCGCGCCCCTGTTGAACACTGTCGCCTATCGGATCGCAGGCAATTCGTTTACTATCGCCGATTACAAGCGTTTCGTGGAGGCCTCGGTCGACACTTCGTCCACCAATTCGTACAGTGTGGCGCTGCGTGAGCGGTTTTTCGATGCGAAAACCGATGAGAAGATCATCGATATAACGAAAACGGAGTTTCCTGCTTTTGCGGAATTGAGCAAGAACTACCTGAATGGACTCTCGATCTTCAAGATTTCGGAAGATTCCGTCTGGAATTACTCCAAGGGCGATACCATAGCGGTGCGCGCTCTGTTCGAATCACAGCCTCATAAATACACTTTCGAAACGCGGTATGTCTATCAACGCTTTTCCGCACCGAGCGACTCCTTGATGGGCGTGGCTAAGAGCCTGTTGAAAGCGGGGGCCATTCCGGATTCCATCCGAACACAAGTCCAGGGCATGATTGTGCGCCAGGATATCGTCACCGCATTGGAAGGCGAGCCGCATTCGCAGTTGGTAGGCGTGGCGGAAGGCGGATACACCGAAGTGTTCCAATTCCGTGGCCGCCCGACGATTCTCTACTTGGAACGCATCGAGCCTGCGCGTCAGATGACCTTCGAAGAGGCGTATTTCAGAGTGGTCACAGATTACCAGCCTATCCGCGAACGCAAATGGCTGGATGGATTGAGAGCCCGTTACAATGTGTCGGTCTTTCCGGAACGCATCAAGTGATCGGATGCGTCAACTGATTCCCATCATCATCGTGAGTGTCATGTCGGGATGCGGCTCAGTCGAGGATTCCCTCTCGAGCCGTATCCTTGCGGAAGTCGGCACATCGAAACTCACCTACGGCGAAGTGAGGGCTGCTATACCCTATGCGGTGTGGGAGTCAGACAGTTTGAACGCCACGAACGATTATGTCTCGAGATGGGCGCTGTCGAAGTTGTTATCGAAAGAAGCGGAAAAACTCGGACTTCATGAGTTGAAGGATGTGGAAAATCGGATCCGCACCCAGCGCGAGGATGTGTTGATCGAGACCCTCCGTGATCGTGCCCTTCAGACGCTCAACGATGAGATCACCGTGAGTGAAGCGGAAGTCGAGGCGTATTTCGAGTCGAACTCCAATCAATTCAAGTTATCCGAGCGTCATGTTCGCATCCGTCATCTCAGCGCGCAAAGCCTGGATTTCGCGGTCGCCGCAAAACGCGAGCTTCAGGATGGCGCTCCTTGGACGGAGGTGGTCCAGAGGTACGCCTTCTCCAAGTCGGAAGCCAATGCCAGTGAACTGACGCTGCGCCCGCTCAGCACCGCGTTGAGTGCCGTACCCGTGATTCAAGCAAGTTTGGGAAGTCTTCCTCAAGGCACGATTTCATCGATCCGGGAATCGGACGGCTTTTTCCATTTCGTGCAGATTCTCGAATCCTATCCTGCGGGTTCCATCCCTGATATAAGTTGGGTAAAAGGCCGTATTTTCGAGTGGTTGACTATCGAAAAGCGCAGAAAAGCACTTCTCGCATTTGAACTGAATCTGATGCTTAAGGCGCAAGCCGATGGCAACGTACGCATACAAACCCTTCCATGACCCGCATCCTTCTTTTTCTTCTTCTGTTTACGCCTCTTGCCACACAGGCTCAATCGCTTTCATCTCAGGCAAAACCACAGCCCGTGGATATGGTCGTGGCGATTGTGAACTCGAACTCCATCCTCAAATCGGATGTGGATCAACGCATGATCCAATACCTTCAATCGGCTCCAAATGCTCAGTTTTCGCAGGAATTGTGGTTCGACATCCTCGAATCGATGATCGACAACTATGTGTTGGTCGAGAAGGGGAAAATCGATTCCGTGGTGGTGACCAATGAAGAGGTGAACCGTTCGTTGGATCAACGTCTACAGGCATTGATGCAGCAAGTGGGATCGGAGCAGGAAATCGAGCGGATGTTCGGCAAATCCATGGTTCAGATCAAAGCAGAGTATCGCGAGATCTTCCGCGAGGAAATGCTCTCGGAGCGTGTGCGCGAGACCCAACGGCAGAAAATCAAGATTTCCAGACAGGAAGTGGTCAAGTTCTTTAATTCGATCCCTACGGATTCTTTGCCGATGATTCCTGAAAGCGTCGAACTTGCCCAAATCGTAGCCATTCCGCCACCACTGGCGGATGCTGAGAATGCGGTTTTTCAGAAAGCGGTGGCGGTTCGTGATTCCATCCTAAATCATGGTAAGGATTTCGAAGCCATGGCTAGGATCTACGGTGAAGACGGTACCGCCAAAAACGGTGGCGCCCTTCCCATGATGCCGTTGTCTGATTTGGTATCCGAGTTTTCGGCGGCGGCATCGGCTCTGGAACCGGGTGGGATTTCCCAGGTGGTGAAAACCTCCTTCGGATATCACATCATCCGACTGAACCGCAGAGTCGGCGACCAAATCGAGACCAACCATATTCTGATGCGCATCCGTCAGACCGAACTCGACGACCAAGCCGCTATCAACCGTTTGAACACCATCCGTGATTCGTTGAAAACCGAAGGTGTCACTTTCTTCAATCTCGCCCGACGTAATTCAGACGACAAAAGCTCATCAGGCTTCGGCGGTAGGCTGATCAATCCACAGACCGGGGAACGTCGCATTCCGATGGAAGCTCTCGATGCCACCCTTTATCGCTTGGTACTGGTTCTCGAAGAAGGTGATGTATCCGAACCACGGGTTTTCGAACTTCCTCAGATTGGACAGAAGGCGTACCGCATCGTCAAACTAATCAAAAGAGTACCCACGCATCAGGCGAATTTGACCGATGATTACGATCTGTTAGAAACGTTCGCATTGCAACGCAAACAAATGATTGTAATGAGTGCGTGGATGGAGAAAATCCGCAAGGATGTTCACATCCAATACATGATTCCAGTACCTGTCGCGCTGAACTGACCATGAGCCAACCGATCGAAGCCTCCGCGAAGGCGTTTTCCGAGAAATTCAATCTGCTCAAATCCGAGATCGCCAAGGTGATCGTGGGTCAGGATGAAATCATCGAACACCTACTGATCAGCCTGTTCTCCAAAGGACATTGCGTCTTGGTCGGTGTTCCCGGCTTGGCGAAAACCTTGCTCATCCGTACCCTTTCCGACAGCTTGGGTCTGCGATTCAACCGGATCCAGTTCACCCCTGATCTGATGCCTGGAGACATTACCGGGACGGAAATCATCGAAGAGGATCCTGAGTCCGGTCGTAAGCGTTTCAGCTTCATCAAAGGCCCTATTTTCGCGAACATCGTTCTGGCCGATGAGATCAACCGTACTCCGCCGAAAACCCAAGCGGCATTGTTGGAAGCCATGCAGGAAACCCAAGTCACGGTCTCCGGAACCAAACATGTTCTGGAAAAGCCGTTCTTCGTGTTGGCCACACAGAACCCGATCGAGCAGGAAGGCACCTATCCCCTTCCCGAGGCTCAGTTGGACCGGTTCATGTTCTATTTGCAGCTGGATTACCCGAGCTTCGACGAAGAACTCGACATCATTCGTCGGACGACCTCCTCGGTGACTGCCGAAGTCAGACCTGTTCTACAAAGCCAGGATATTCTGGAGATGCAATCGATTACCCGCGAAGTCGCCGTACCTGATAGCGTGTTACGCTATGCGGTGAAACTGGTGGGTTCCACCCGCACATCCGATCCCGATTGCCATGATCTCATCCGCAAGTATGTGAGCTGGGGTGCGGGCCCGAGAGCTTCGCAGAATCTTATTCTCGGCGGGAAAACCAGAGCTTTGGCGCATGGTCGATTCCATGTGTCTGAAGAAGACATCCGAGCCTTGGCGGTTCCTGTGCTTCGCCATCGGATCGTGCTCAATTATGCCGCTGAAGCGGATGGTTTGGACGCTCAGACGATCATCCACCGACTCCTGGATTGATGTTGCTCACCGGTTTACTTGCGCTTTCCGCGGCGATCGCATGGCTCAGTTACCGGTCGACTCCCCACATCGCGCTCCCTCTTCTGCGGTTCGCCAGTTTGGCCATCCTCGCCTATGTGCTGACGGATCCCTTGCTCACGTTCACCAAGAATGAAACCGTAAAGCCCAAATGGTTGGTTCTTGCGGATGATTCTCAGAGCATGTCGGCCGTCTCGTCCGATGTTCTGAGCGCCCTCAAAGCCCTCGAAAGCGCGGACACCAGCGGTGTGAGCCTGCGATTCAGATCTTTCGCCACTGAAGTGCGTCAGCTCACTTCATCAACCTACCTGGCCGACCAAGTAGGCACGAATCTGCATCTGGCTTTGGCTGAACCGGCCGATGTCATCCTTCTCATCACTGATGGAATCGCCACGACCGGCAAAGATCCGTTGATGATCGCTGAGCGCAACGCCGTTCCCATCCATGTGATCGCCGCGGGTGATACCACGAGATTCAAAGACATCGCACTGTTGGATGCGGATTTTCCACCGAATGCCTCGACCGATTCCGAGCTTGCCGTACCGGTGAGGGTGGTGGTCACCGGCTACAAGGGATCTGCGGTCACCCTGAGATTACTGGAAAACGGTGCGGAGATCGAGTCGAAATCCATCCAGATCAACGAAGATGAGCAATTCATCGCCCCGGTGTTCAATCTCCGTCTCAAAGAAGAAGGATTGCGGCGATTCGAGGTTGTGGCCGATGGTTTTGCGGATGAGAAAAGCACTGCGAATAACAGAATCCGTGCCAGTGTGAAGGTCGAATCGAAGCGGATCCGAGTGCTTCATGCGGTGTACGAAATCCATCCGGATATCGAAACCATCACCTCCGTGTATCGAAGCGACCCCACTTTGGATATCTCGATGCAGCGATTCAGCATCTTGAATGCCGATTCCGCGGATGTGCTCGTGATTCACGGCTGGCCTTCAGATCCGATCCAGATCGCCGCCATAAACCGCGCCATTCAACGGATTCCCGCTTTGATCGCTCCGCTTCCGGTCACATTCAAGAATGGCCCGGCAAGGTTCGTCGCAGGACGAATCTTCGAGAAACTGATTCTGCCTGTAGCTCAAGGGGCGCATCCCGTCACGGATCTTCCTGTAATCGCAGTCGATCGGATGCCGTATCTGTTCGGTCCGCTGCCCGACACCACACGCGGACAGTACGAGCTTCGCCTGGCGTCATCCACACAGGGATTTTTATTGGAAACGAGCCGAAGTCAGCGTCCACGCCAGGCCGTGCTACATGCTTGGGGTTGGTACAGACTGTCGCAAAGTCCGACAGCTGCCGAACAGGAATGGAACCGCACATTTTTTCTGAATCTCATCCAGTGGTTATCGGCCTCTGAATCCGAATCGAGGATGGATGTGGAGGCTTTTCCGCGTCAGCTCACGCAAGACACACCGCTTCGGTTCAACGTGAGGCTCAGAAACGACTCTGGTGAGCCGCAGAACGGCGCCGACGTCATCGCCCGAGTCTTGGGCTCGGTATATCGCTTGGAGGCGTCTGGTAGCGGATTTTACAGTTTCGCGGGTCCGACACTGCCCGAAGGGTTTCATGATGTGGAAATCCGGGCTTCTGTGAATGGTACGGAAATCGCTTCAGAGCGCCGAACCGTCGATACCGGTCCTTCACAGATCGAATTTCGCAGACTTACTCGAGACCAAGCCCTGCTCAAGGCATTGGCTGAGCGCACCGGCGGAACATTGACCGAGTTGGGAGCGGACCCCGGAGTGGAATCGATATTGCAGATGATCCAATCGATGAAACCCGAAACCAAGGAGCGTGTCGAAAAACTGAGCGTGGCTCGACATCCTGCCTGGTTCGTTCTTTTGCTTCTACTGCTGACCACAGAGTGGTTCTGGCGCCGTCGGGTGTTTCTGCCCTGATCAGACTTTGATCAGGCTGTGGATCGGTGCGAATGCGTTCAACCGCGATGCGCCGTCGAGGAAGGTCAGTTCGATGATGAAACTGTAACCGACGATGTTCCCACCCAGACGGTGGACCAATTCCGTCGCGGCGACCGCGGTTCCGCCAGTCGCCACCACGTCATCATGGATCACGACGTTGGCGCCTTTGAAAAGTGCGTCCTCGTGCATTTCCAAGGAATCGGTGCCGTATTCCAGCTCATAGCTTGCGGAAATCGTCTTGGAAGGCAATTTTCCAGGCTTGCGCACAGGAATGAAACCGGCTCCCAGTTTCATGGCGATGGCCGGTCCCAGTAAAAATCCCCGCGATTCCATTCCAACTACGAAATCCACCTTCATGCCGGCGAAAGGCGAAGCCATGAGACTTGTTGTGGTCGCCAAAGCCTCCGCATCCGCAAGCAGCGGAGTGATGTCTTTGAACAGGATTCCTGGCTTTGGGAAGTCGGGAATGTTGCGGATTTTGGCTGAGATGTCGTTGATGGTCATGGGCTTCGTATTTTGAAGCTGTGAAAATACGAAATAACCACCCCTTTTGGAGCGATTCCGACCAACGCTTCATGACCGAAGCCATCTTGTTGGCTGAAAAAGCCGGTCAGTTGCGCGAAGTGCCTGTCGGGGCTGTGATTGTTCATGAAGGACGAATTGTCGGCCGGGGACAGAACCAGGTCGAGGCGCTCAGAGACCCCACCGCACATGCCGAAATGTTGGCCATCACCGCCGCATGCGAAACCCTCGGGAGCAAGTATCTGACCGGCTGCACCCTGTATGTCACTTTGGAGCCGTGCCCGATGTGCGCCGGAGCCTTGGTCTGGTCGAAGATTGACAGGATCGTGTATGCCGCGATGGACCCGAAAGCGGGGGCTTGCGGAAGTGTGGTTAATCTGGCGCATCATTCGGCACTAAATCATCGGATCAACGTCCACAATGGATTGTTTGAAGCCGATTGCGAGCATCTGCTCAGCGACTTTTTCGCAAAATTGCGGAATCAGCCGGGGTAAAGTCCGTTCAGAGCGATGTATCGGCTCACTTTGGGATGCAGACCCGACATGGGATCTTGCCGATGCTCTGTGGATGAATCCGCCAACGGTACGTGACGGATGAACTGGATTCTGGACTCCATACCCCGCATCGTGTTCGGAATCACGCGGTCATACCCGGCGCGTTGAGCCACGAGCAAAGGAACAGCTCGAATCAGGTCTTCCCACCGATACCAGCTATGGAACGACTCCAACGCATCGGAACCGATGCACAGGCAGAATTCCGCTTCCGGATTCTGAGCCGCCAGGTGCTGTACGGTATGAAGCGTGTAATTCGGCGAAGCAAGCTCGGATTCGATATCCGATATCACACATCCTGGAAGTCCGTCGAAGGCGAAGCGGCACATCGCAATGCGATGCTCGAAGGATGTGGTTTTAGCCGGTTTATGAGGAGGATGCGCGGTGGGAAGAATCCAAAGCGCATCCAGATATCCACTTCTCAAGAACGAATCAGCGATGGCTCTGTGACCGGGATGCGGAGGATCGAACATCCCCCCCATGAGTCCGATACGCTGATCCATAGGTCAAGCTGGAAGTCGGGATAGGGCGACGCGGGCTTGGTCTTTGTAGGTTTCCACCAATGAGCGGTTCCTACCACGGGGAAAGAGCTGAATGTATTTCTCTACACTGCTCAAGACCAGTTCGTAGCGTTCTTTCTTGCGGGCGTCGACCGATTTCTCAGCCAACAGCAGGTACGATTCCACTTGTTTGGCCAAGGAAATTTCGGCCCATCTGGTTTCCGGGAATTGATCGATCGTCAATCCGAAATAGATCGCGGCGGCTTCGTACGATTGAAGCCTAAGGTACAGAAGCCCGGCGGAATGCTGTTTCTGAGCGAGTTTTTCGCGCAGCTGATCGATATGCTGGGCGGCTTCGCGCGTCTTGTCCGAATTGGGATATCGAGCGATGAACAGCTGCATGATTTCGATGGCCTTGTAGGTATCGGTCTGGTCGAGGTTATAACGCGGACTCAGTCTCACATAGCAGATCCCTTCCATGAATTCGGCTTCGGCACGCCGCTCGGAACGCGGATAATTGCCATGATAGCGCTGGAATTCTGCGGCGGCCATCACATAGTCTTTCGTCTTGAAATAACTGTCGGCCAACAGCCATTGCGCGTTTTCGGCGATGGTGGAACCGCGTCCAATGGACAGCACGGTTTCGAAAGCGCTCGTTGCGTCCACATATTTCTTGTTGTTGTACATGCGGAGGGCTTTTTCATAAGCCACTTCCAGAGTATCTCCGGCGCGGATCTGATTCTTGTTCGCGCATGATGCGACTGAGAAAACGACAAGAAGAAGTAGGGTGATGGAAAGATTACGATTCACGTTGCATTAACTGATTTAACAGGTCTTTGATTTCACGGGAGGCGGGATTCATTGGAAAATAACTCAGAGTAGTCATCGCTTCTTCATACAGCTTACGTATTTCCTCGTTGGCACGCTCAAAGATACCGTATTGGGCGTAGAGTTCGAGCATGCGTTTGACATCCGCCTCGGATGCGGATTTGTTGTGCAGAATGGATTGGACCCAAGCCGATTCTTTCTCTGTGCAGCGCTGCAAAAGAGCCAGTGTCAGGTATGTCTTTTTCCCTTCACGGATATCTCCACACGCTTTTTTGCCGAATTTTTCGGGATCGGCGATCGCATCCATCAGATCATCCTGAATCTGAAACGCCAAGCCGGCTTTGAGTCCGATTTGTCCGGTGCGTGCCACTTGGAGGGAATCCGCACAGGCAACCAAAGCTCCCATCTCCATTCCTTTTTGAATCAACACCGAGGTTTTAAGCTCGATCATGTTCAGATATTCAGCCAGGGTGACATCATCGCGCGATTCGAATTCCATGTCGTAGGCTTGTCCTTCGCACACTTTGAGAATCCCGGCCAGAAAAACCGCCGTGATTTTCGAGGAGCACGGGTGGCCTGAATACGATTCGAGTTGAGAGAGGGCGATCGTGAATAGTGCGTCTCCAGAGAGGATGGCCACATTCGGATTCCATTTCTTGAACACGGTGGGTTGCCCGCGCCGAGTGTCGGCGTTATCCATGATGTCGTCATGGATGAGAGTGAACGTGTGCAGAAGCTCGACGGCGACGGCAGCATCTACAGCGTTGGAGGGGTCGAAGCCATTCAATCCGCAAGCCAGGCAGACCAATTTGGGACGGACACGTTTCCCTCCCAGATTCACAGTGTAACGGATTGGATCGTAAAGCGAGGCCGGACTGGAAGCGAGATCCAGGTTAGCGAACCGCTCTTCAAGACGTTCTGAGTAGGATTTCATGTCGGTAAGATACGCAGATGAGTCGGATGGCAGTCGCGGATGGAAGCGCATCCGATCAACAGCATTCGGGAAGTGAGTTGGCGAGACAGTTCGTCGGCGAGGGCGTTCAAGCCGGTGAGTCCGGTTGATTTCACAATCGAGATCAACGGCTGAGCCATAGCGGCCATATCCGCCCCGAGGCAGAGACATTTGAGCACATCGTCGGCGCTTCGCACCCCGCCTGATGCGATGATCTGAAACTCGGAACTTCTCAGCGGTGCCACTTCCTTCAGACATTCCACGGTTGGGATACCCCAATCATCGAGCGAGTGGTCGCCATCCTCCCGACGCCACGCCTCCACCCTACTCCAACTCGTTCCCCCCGCTCCGGCAACATCGATCGCGGCCACACCCGCATCCATCAGTTTCACAGCCACATCCCCGGAGATGCCAGCGCCGGTTTCCTTCACGATGACGGGTACCCCGGCGTTTTCGACCATGGCTTTGATGCCATCAAACACGCCTCTGAAATCGCGGTCGCCTTCAGGCTGAACCAGTTCCTGCGCCGGATTCAAGTGTACGATCACCGCATCGGCACGAATCGAATCAATCAGGCGACGTGTCTTGGCCAGATTCCAGCCGTTGGCAAGCTGCACTCCACCTATATTCGCGGCGATGAACGCCGTTGGGGCGTGTTTTCGGACGATGCTGAATGTGGATTCCAACTTCGGATTCTCAATCATGGCTCGTTGGGAGCCCACACCCATCGGAAGATTCCGAGCCTGGCAAAACTCCGAGAGAATCGCATTCACTGAGGTCGCGCCGTCATAACCGCCGGTCATGGAGGAGACGAAAAGAGGAAGGTCGAATCTGCGTCCGAGGAACTCGGTGCTGGGATCCACCTCGGAATAATTCAGCTCAGGAAGCGCGCGATGTCTGAAATCGTATCGTTCGAATCCGGCGCTTTTCACAAAATCGGAACGACCGCCAAGGGTCAGCTCCACATGATCCTGTTTGCGCTTGCGGATGTCCATTATTTCGGGGCACGCCAGACCGGCACAAATGAGCAGGCTTCCCCATACATGATCCTATCGGCGTAGGGAAGCAAGCGGCGGGTCGCATCCATGTACACGCTTTGTGGGATACCCAACTCGCTGCAGCCCTTGAGGATGACCCGTTTTCCCTGATAGGTGGACCAATCCACCGTATCCAGCACTTCTGCGTAGATCCTTGAAACGGCCACATCCTGCGGACCGAAAAACAGGCGATTGACAACGCCTTCGCATTTCGTGGCGATGAGCATGAACGCCCAACTGGCCACGATCGCATCATTGGAGCATAAGACCGTGAGATCATGACCGCGGTGCTGTTCCCAGTCATAGGTATCGAGCGCGGTGCGGAAATCCGCTTCCTTTAGCACGTATTCCATGTGAAGGAAGTCTTTGATATCGAACACATCCAGAGGAACGCCCTGATGAAGGGTTTCCAGATCCAACGTGACCAAGCCCGATTGGGCGACTTTGTTCACCACTTCCATCAGACCGAGAAAGATTCGCCGCAGGAGCAGGTACGTGTGGCGTTCGGGTTATTGAAATGAAATCCTTTGCCTTGGAGGCCGTCGGTATAATCGAGCTGAGTGCCCGCCAAATAAAGGAAACTTCGCATATCGACTACGATGGTCACTCCTTCCACATCGAACATCTTCTCTTTTTTTGCGGGATCGGAGTTGAATTCCTTATCGAAATCGAGTTTGTAGGAGAGTCCTGAGCAGCCGCCTCCAACCACGCCGATTCTCAGCGGAGTGTGGTCGGGCAAGTGCTGTTCCGCACGGATCTGATGGATGCGCTGAAGCGCAGTCGGACTCATGGTGATCATCACACAGCCTCTACCACGATATTCGAATCGATGCGGTGAACCATGCTCTCGATGGCGTAGAGAGTACCCGAGGATGCGGTGGGACATGTTCCGCAAGCTCCCTGATAGTGGACTCTGAGCACATTGTTTTCCAATCCGAGGACTTTGAGTCCGCCGCCATCCGCTAAGAGATACGGGCGAACCTGTTCGTCGAGCATCTTGTTGATGGCATGAAGGCGCGGATCGTCGCTGTCGAGCGCTTCCTGTGAGGTATGGACCTCGTGGGAATCGGTGCTGAGGGCTTCCACGGCTTCGGCTTCACGGATCGGAGGAGCCAGTTTGCGAAGCAGTTCGTTCCAATCTGCGGCGCCGTCTTGGGTCACAGTCACATAAAAGTCGACATAGTACACCGAGATCACGTTCGGAATCTCGAAGAGTTTGGAAGCGAACGGATCTTTTTCCGCTTGGGCTGCCGATTCATACGAGCGGGTGATTCCGCGCGAAATGGGTTCCTTGAGCACGAAACGCATGGCGTTCGGGTTGGGAGTACGTTCGATTTCTGCGATTTTAGGCATATGGACCTCTTATTCCGTGGTTATGATCTCTTCTCCGTTCATGGCCGCTTCCATCGTATGCCAGGCCAAGGTGGCGCATTTCACCCGCGCGGGCAAATCACGCACTCCTGAGAAAACAGCGAGTTTGCCGAGTTGATGCGGGTCTTTGGTCAGATCCAGTTTTCCTGTGCTCATATCATGGAACTCGTGGAAAAGTCGTTCAGCCTCCGCCACATTCTTTCCTTTCACTGCGGTGGTCATCATTGAGGCGGATGCCTTTGAAATGGCGCATCCCTCCCCTTTGAAAGAAATATCGGTGATGATGCCTTCCGAATCCAGTTGAAGATAGACGGTGAGCTTGTCGCCACACAACGGGTTGTTCCCATGGGCGACATGGTTCGCGTCGGCTATCTCACGGAAATTTCGAGGGTTCTTATTATGGTCCAGAACCAATTCCTGATACAGCTGTTTGGTGCGGTCGGTACTCATCGGAATAGGGCGATGGTTTTTTTGACAGCGTCCACGAGGCGGTCGATCTCGTCCTTGGTGTTGTAAAATGCGAACGAAGCGCGGGTTGTGGCAGGAATACCGTAGCGTTCCATCACCGGTTGAGCGCAATGGTGGCCGGTTCTGACCGCGATGCCTTCCTCATCGAGCATGGTTCCAACATCATGAGGATGGATTCCATCCAAAACGAAAGAAATGACGGCGGCTTTTTCGGGGGCTGTACCAACGATTCGAAGTCCTTCGATGGCAGATAGCTTATCTGTGGCGTACACCAACAAGTCATGCTCCATCCGGGCGATGGTATCCATGCCGATGGAGTTCAGATAATCGATGGCTGCGCCCATCTGAATCCCTGCCGCGATAGGTGGTGTTCCGGCTTCGAACACATAAGGCAGAGTATTGAAGATGATTTTGTCGAAGGAAACGCTGAGAATCATGTCGCCACCGGTACGATACGGAGGCATGGTGCTCAGAATCGATTCTTTGCCGTATAGCACGCCGAAACCGGTCGGACCGCAGATCTTGTGTCCCGAAAACGCATAGAAATCGCAGTCCAAATCTTGGACATCCACGCGCATGTGCGGCACCGCCTGGGCGCCATCCACCACGATCACAGCTCCGATGGAGTGCGCTTCCTCAGCCATCCATTTCACAGGATTCACGGTTCCGAGGGCGTTAGAGACATGGTTCACAGCCACCAGTTTCACTTTCGGAGTAAGCAGCTTGGCATAGGCCTCGCTGTCAATTTCCCCGGATTCGGTGATCGGAATCACCTTCACCTCGAGTTTTTTCTTCGAGGCGAGCTGCATCCAAGGAACGATGTTCGCGTGATGTTCCATATTCGAAATCAGGATCACATCTCCTTCTCGGAGAAAGGTATCGCCATAACTGGAAGCGACAAGGTTCAGACTGTCGGTAGTTCCTGATGTCAGAATGACTTCCTTGCGAGTCGTGGCGTTGATGAAGGCTCGGATCTTGTCTCTGGCACCTTCATACGCCTCTGTGGCTTCCTGGCTGAGCGTATGCACACCTCGGTGCACATTGGCGTGATATTGTTCGTGATATCTCGAATGCGCCTGAATGACGGGGGTCGGCATCTGTGAAGACGCCGCATTGTCCAAATACGCCAACACATGGCCGTTCACCACTCTGTTCAGAATGGGGAAATCCTTGCGTATGGAGTTGATATCGGGCATCAGGCGGGTTCTATTTCGAAACGCTTGCGAGTGAACTGATCCACTTCGTGGGTGAGGCGGTCGCGAAGGCTCCCTACCGGAAGCGCATTTACGATCTGCGCCGCGAAACCGAAGGTGAGCAGATAACGGGTTTGTTGGTCTGAGAGTCCGCGGCTTCTGAGATAGAAAAGCTGTTCGTCATCGATCTGTCCGATCGTGGCACCATGAGAACATTTCACATCATCGGCGAATATCTCCAACTGCGGTTTGGTGTAAACCATTCCATGATGGGAAAGCTGAAGATTGTGATTGGCTTGGTACGAATCCGTCTTTTGAGCGATCTGGCGCACGAAAATTTTCCCATTGAACACCGAAGTGCCCACACCGTCGACAATGCATTTGTGCAATTGGTGGCTGGTGCAATTGGGTTTGCGGTGGTCAAGAATGGAGTGGGTGTCGCTGAGCTGGTTCTCGTGGACCAGCACCAAGCCGTCGATGGTGGCGTGAGCGGCTTCGCCGTCGAGAGCGACACGGATGTCGTTACGGAACACCCTCGCTCCCACGGAGATTGTGAATGATTGAAGATCGGCGCCGCGTCCGAGAACGCTGGCGGTGCGATTCACATGCAAACCCGCGTTACCTTCTTTCTGGACGCGGAAATGGTGCACACGCGCCTCGTCTTTGAGGATCACTTCCGTGAACGGGACGTGCAAATACGTGGCATCTTCAATGCCGGTGAATACTTCCACCAGGCTGAGTTCGGAAAACATCTCGCCGATGTATAGAACGCGGGGAAGCGCCAGGGCTTGGGCGTCGGTCACCACATGGTAAATCGCGATCGGATCGGAGGAAACGACAGACTTTGAGATGTGGATGAGGATTCCGGATTGGAAATAGCCCGAATTCAGTGAAGCGAAGTAATCGCTTTCGAAGGAATCGGCCTGGCCGATGAGTGCGGCATCGGAAGCGGCTAAGGGCCGCACGGAGACGCCCTGAGGAAGGTCTGAGAGATCCGTCAGCGTGGCATCGAACTGGCCATTGAGGAAGACGATGCGTCGGCCGGCGGTTTCTGCGAGGTCCAGATCCGCGATGAGGGCCGCGGCTTTGGTTTCATCTCCGGAGATGTGTTCGAAAGACTGATTCCAAAGCGGGCGCAGCGAGGTGAAGCGCCATTCCTCGTTGCGGGTATTGGGAAACGGAATCGACTTGAAAGCGGCGCGGGAGGCGGAGCGTTCTGGGTCGTTCAGTTCCGGGAGGACGAGAAGGGCTTGGTCGTTCATACGCCAGCGGCCTCCAGAAGGGTGTCGTAGCCTTCGTCTTCAAGCTGAAGCGCGAGTTCTTTTCCACCGGATTTGACGATGCGGCCTTTGACCAGCACATGCACGAAATCAGGGGTGATGTAATTGAGAATGCGTTGGTAGTGGGTCACCAGAAGTATGGCTTTGTCGATGCCTCGGATCTTGTTGATGCCGTGCGACACCACTTTGAGCGCATCGATATCCAGCCCGGAATCGGTCTCATCAAGCATGGCCAGTTTTGGATTCAACACCGCCATTTGCAAGATCTCGTTGCGCTTTTTCTCACCGCCGGAGAATCCTTCGTTGACGTTACGGTCGACCAAGGCCGAATCCATTTCCACCAATTTACATTTTTCCGTCAGGTAGTCGTCGAATTCCAAGGGATCGAGTTCTTCCTCTCCATTTTCACGACGGATGCCGTTATAGGCTTGTCGAAGCATCATGGCGTTGGTCACGCCCGGGATCTCCACTGGGTATTGGAACGCCAGGAAAACACCCAGACGGGCGCGCTCATCTGGCTCCATTTCGAGGATGCTTTGACCATTGAATAGGATGTCGCCTTGGGTGACTTCATACGCCGGGTGACCGGCAATCACTTTGGAAAGCGTGCTTTTACCGCTTCCGTTCGGACCCATCACCGCATGGACTTCACCCGCTTTGATGTTCAGATCGATACCGCGTAAGATTTCGACACCTTCAACCGAAGCGTGCAGATTTTTGATGATTAACATGTACAGAAATTGATGTGTTGGATAGATGATTGGTTGCGGATTAACCGACACTGCCTTCGAGCTTGATGCTCAATAGCTTGGTTGCTTCCACGGCGAATTCCATCGGAAGCTCTTTGAAGACTTCTTTGACGAACCCGTTAATGATCAGCGAAACGGCGTTTTCTTCGTCGATTCCGCGTTGTTGCAGGTAGAAGATCTGGTCTTCACCGATTTTCGAAGTAGTGGCTTCATGTTCGATTCGGGCCGTGCTGTTCGCCGATTCGATATAAGGGAATGTATTGGCGGAGCACTGGTCACCGATCAGCATCGAGTCGCACACCGAATAATTGCGGGCATGTTCTGCGCCTTTGGCGATTTTCACCAACCCGCGGTAGCTGTTATGCGATTCTCCTGCAGAAATCCCCTTGGAAATGATTGTGCTCTTCGTGTGCTTGCCGATGTGGATCATCTTGGTTCCGGTATCGGCCTGCATCCTGTTGTTGGTGACCGCCACGGAGTAGAACTCACCGACCGAGTGATCGCCTTTTAGAATCACTGACGGATATTTCCATGTGATGGCGGACCCGGTCTCGACCTGCGTCCATGAGATCTTCGAACGCGCACCTTTGCAGAGTCCGCGTTTAGTCACAAAATTATAGATTCCTCCTACGCCCTTCTCATCTCCGGAGTACCAGTTCTGAACCGTTGAATACTTGATTTCGGCGTTTTCCATCGCCACAAGCTCAACGACAGCCGCATGCAACTGATTGGTGCTGAACTGGGGCGCGGTGCAACCTTCCAAGTAACTGACTGTGGAATCGTCTTCGGCGATGATCAAAGTGCGTTCAAACTGTCCTGATTCCGCGTTATTGATGCGGAAATAGGTGGACAGTTCCATCGGACATTTAACACCTTTAGGGATGTAACAGAACGATCCGTCGGTGAATACGGCAGAGTTCAGCGCAGCGTAGTAATTATCGCCGGCGGGAACAACCGACCCGAGGTATTTCTTGACCAATTCGGGGTGTTCGCGTATCGCTTCGGAAATTGAGCAGAAAATCACGCCGGCCTCGTACAATTTCTCACGGAACGTGGTGGCTACAGAAATGGAGTCGAAAACGGCATCCACAGCCACGTTGGCTAGGCGTTTCTGTTCATTGAGAGGAATCCCAAGTTTCTCATAGGTTTCCAGAATCAACGGATCCAATTCGTCCAAACTGCTCAATTGCGGCTTGAATTTCGGAACGGAATAATAGATCAAATCTTGGAAATCAATCTGAGGATAGGTCACATTCGGCCATTTCGGTTCGACCATGGTCAGCCAATGGCGATACGCCTTGAGGCGGAATTCGAGCATAAACTCCGGTTCACCTTTTCTCTGTGACAGAAGTCGAATCACTTCCTCATTGAGTCCACGTGGAAAAGCTTCGTATTCTACATCGGTGACGAATCCGTATTTGTAGGGTTGGGAAACAAAAGAATTTAATGCGTCGGTTTGGCTCATTCAGTACCTTGGGATTCACACATTGAACGCGCTAAGCGCGTACCTTATTTAGATTTAATATACGAAGAAAAGGCATCATATGAACTCAATAAAGGCTTTTGGAACCGTTTCGTTCCTTGTAACCCTCCTGTTTTTGGCGTCTTGCCAAGCTTCTGAAACCGGTTTCAAAAACACAGCTTGGAGTACCGACGCATCCATTTACGAAGTGAATGTTCGTCAATTCAGTGAGGAAGGAACCTTCAAAGCCTTGGAATCGAAGCTTCCTGAACTGGCATCTCTCGGTGTGGAAATCTTGTGGCTGATGCCCATCCACCCTATCGGTGAAGTGAATCGCAAGGGCGGATTGGGGAGTTACTACGCCGTCAAAGATTATTTCGCGGTGAATCCGGAATTCGGAACCGAGCAGGATTTCCGCGACCTGGTCGCCGCGGCTCACGCCAATGGGTTGTACATCATCCTGGATTGGGTGGCCAATCATACGGCTTGGGACAATCCTTTGGCCACGTCTAACCCCGAGTTCTTCATCAAAGACAGTACGGGCTCATTCATACCCCCGCGTGGCACGGATTGGACGGATGTGATCCAGTTGGATTACAACAACCCCGGCACACATGATTACATGGCTTCGGCACTGGCGTACTGGGTTCGCGAGTTCGATGTGGACGGATACCGTTGCGATGTGGCTGATATGGTACCGCTGGAGTTCTGGAACCGTGTCCGCAAAGAGCTCGATGCCATCAAACCCGTATTCATGTTGGCTGAAGCGGAGAATCCGGACCATCACGTCGAGGCATTCGACATGTCGTATGGCTGGAACATGCACCACATGATGAACCGTGTGGCGAAAGGTGATACGGCCGCTTCGGCGATTCCGGCGTTGCTTGCCCAAGAAGCCACCCGCTTTCCGAATCATGCCTACCGGATGCAATTCACTTCCAATCACGATGAGAATTCATGGAACGGAACGGAATTCGAGCGGATGGGCGATGGAGCCAAAGCTTTCGCGGTGATCACATACACGATTCCCGGCATGCCGCTCATCTATACTGGACAGGAATACGGTAACCGAAAACGCCTCGATTTTTTCGAGAAGGATCTTGTTCAACGCCCAGATTCGAGTTTTTTCGCACTCTACAGAACGCTGAACGAGCTCAAGCGTTCCCACGCGGCGCTTCACAATGGTAAACATGGTGGCAGCTTCTCCCATATCAAGACTTCGGAAGATTCCAAAGTTCTGGCTTATGTCCGCGAAAAAGACGGCTGCCAGGTAATCACCTTGGTGAATCTGAGCGCGTCACCGGTCACCTTCAAGGTGAAATCCGACAAATTCACAGGTCGGTTCAAAGATGTTTTTGCAGGTACGGAGACCGAAATGTCGAACAAGCACGAATTCTCCCTTCAGCCCTGGGAATACGTGGTTTACACGCGTTAACCGGCGGCTTGAACGGCGGCAACGGCGACCGTATTGACGATATCTTCCCATGATGCGCCCCGTGAGAGGTCATGCATGGGTTTGGCCAATCCTTGGATGATGGGTCCGGTGGCCGTAGCTCCAGCCAATCGCTCCGTCATTTTGTAGCCGATGTTCCCTGCGTCAAGGTTCGGAAACACGAACACGTTGGCGTGTCCGGCCACGGAAGAACCCGGCGCTTTGCGCTGACCGATCGCCGGAAGCAGCGCCGCATCGAATTGGAGTTCGCCATCGATCAACAGATTCGGTTCGCGGTCTTTGGCGATGGCGAGAGCTTCGCTCACCAAATCCACACGCTCATGCTTGGCGCTTCCTTTGGTCGAAAACGACAACAACGCCACGCGCGCAGTTTCGCCTGTGAGTTGAAGATGGGTTTTCGCACTGCTGAGAGCGATTTCGGCCAGTTGTTTGGAATCCGGATACGGCACCACGGCGCAATCGCCATAGGTGAAGACTCTGCCGTCGGGGAACTCCATGAGAAACGCGCTGGAAAGTGTGCTGGTTCCGGGAGCGAGTCCGATGCAATACAGCGCCGCGCGGAGCACGTCGGCGGTGGTGGTGACCGCACCGGCCACGCAGCCGTCGGCGTCGCCCTCCCCTACCATGAGTGCCGCGAAAATGACGGGATCCGTGGCGAGGGTACGGGCGGCGTCAAGGGTCAGGCCCTTGGCCTGGCGTCGGACAAAAAGCCGGTTGGCATAGCGTTCGAAATCAGCGGATGAGGCTGGATCAATACCGCCGGGACCCACTAATACGGGCTCGCAGATGCCGTTGGAGGCGAGGAATTCGGCGGCGCGAAGGGTTCGGTCGTCTGCCGCCTCGGGAAGGACGATGCGTTTGGGTGAGGAAGCGGCGCGGGTGCGGAGGGTTTGGATCAAACTCATAGCAGAATCAGGACAAGGATGGATGCGAGGGCGATGAAGATTCCGATCCATTGGGTTCGGAACAGGTAATCTTTCCAATAATAACGTCCTAACAAGGTTCCCCCAAGGACGACAGAGATGTGAGACATTGAAAACGCGACTGTTGCCGGTAAGACCGCAATCGCCTTGAGCATGAATACGAAGGTGAGCAGATTCGGAATGCCGATCCACGCTCCGGTAACAAGCTCGTCTTTAGTGAAATTAAGCTCACGTTTCACGGCAAGGGCGAGCAATCCGCAGATCAGAGCCACCACATAGATCCCACCGACGAAGTGAGCATCATGCAAGTCCGGATTTCCGATGCGTTCGTAAATCTTGATCAGGATATCGGCCGATCCGCTCATCAGGAACATGGCCAGCAACATCTTCGCATCTTTGATGGACTGCATCAGCGGCATATTCGGTTTCAGGATCATCAGAGTGAGTCCGCTAAGCACCATCATCAAACCCAACGCCACGCCGGCATGAAACGGCTCATTGTATCTGACAATAGAGAACACCACCGGAATCACCAGAGACATTCGCATGCTCACCACCGAAATCCCCACACCGTTCAGATTCACGGATTTGCTGTACACGAAAAAGTTCGTGATGAACGTGATCCCGTTGAAGATCGACGAGAACAGAAAGAACGCATCGATGGGCGGAATGAGCGGAACACCGTCGGGAAGCAAGAAAGGCAGAATGAGTAACGCGTACACATAATTCAACGTGAGCACATGCAACGTGCGCATCTTCCTATGTTCCGTCAACTTCAGAACATGGGCGATGAGGATGGCTAGCAGCGCGGAAATCGCGATATAAACGTACGCCATCACAAATCGTCGATAAGACGAAGATTCGTCTGGCCGAACCAGATAGGGTCTTGAGGCCGGTTATGCAGGCGACGGGAGGTGAAAGTGAGGTTGCGCGCCACATACGCTTGGATTTCCGTCGTTGTGAAATACTCTTCCTTAAGCGCTTTGCACACGAAATAGGTCAGTAAGCCGTAAATGCGATCGGTACGAAAATCCTGGGTGGTGTAAGTGTTCGATGGCTGGCGCACATCGGATGCGAAAACCACCCATCCCGCTCGTGCGGAGAGCAAGGGATCCGAGGCCCGCTTCAGCGAGTTTCCGCTCAGAACCGTGCCATCCAGACTATGAACGAAGTCGGTTTCAAATATCACATGAGTGGATTTCGAGGGCAATGTGGACAGATACTCCATGAACGATTCCACGTCGATTGGCGTGCCTGAGGGTGCGTCGGTGGCCAGGATGACCGGCTTACCTTCGAGGGTGGCTCCTTTACCGACATAATAGACGAACAATCTGGATGTGTTCGGATTCAGATTCAACTCACTCCATAAGTTGTTTCGCTGGAATCGGGCCCAGGAAGATGACATTGAGGATGGGAGATCCGATACCACTCTGATACGGTCCAAAGGGACACCCAATACCTCATGATAATAGCGTTTCATGAGCTCGATGCTTCGGTTCGCATAACGGTTCGAGAACAAAGGATCCTGGTACGATTCATTGGCGATGATCACCGCCGCGGCATCCGGCTGAAGCGGGACTCCCTGAGGCAATCCTCTTTCCACATCGATATCCCCGAATCGCTGCCCCGTGGAAACCACCATGCCGCCCACACCGCCAGCTGGCATCCACACCACGGCGGCGTCTTCCATCCGCATATAGAGCGGATTCAGTCCCAGCAACACCTGATACCAGCCTTTTTCGGAAGACACCCAGGGCAGCAGACTCGCCTCTGCAACCGTGGTCACAATATTTCCGGGTTGGTCTTGGGGCGAGCTGCGTATCGGTGTATTTCTTCTCGCCACTCTCACATATCGTTTGAGAAACGACTCCACAGGAACTTCATAAGTGAAACTGCTGGCCGATGTCGTGATCAGAAGTTTCACGGTGCCCGGATCGGAGGTTTCGAAGGATCGGAAAGGCAGCTCATTGACCATGTCGATGCGAAGCTCCTGGTTCGTCGCCGATTTCTGCAACCCGTTCAACACCGACTGACCTTTGTACTCCGCATTGATCAGTGTCTGAACCACAGGCGAGTTCAAAGGTCGGGGGAGAGTATCGGATCGAGTGCTCATTCCTACCTGTTCCAACAGCCGGGTTTCTCCCGTGAACACCGGATCACCCGATGGTTTGAGGTTGAAAACGGATGTGGCGGCAAGAACTCCGGCGGTCACATTCACTCCCAGCTTCTGATTGGATGTGAGTCCTTCCTCCAAGAACGCGTTCGTGTTCGCTATGTAAATCAATGCGGCGGATGCGCTCAAGCCTAAAAGCATGAGTCCGTATCTGGGGCGGTATTTCTGAACAAATCGCCTCTGCTCTACGCGTTGGGGAAATTGGGTCTTGTTCAGATTCCTCACTTCGAAGACCACCACAGGCTGATCCGGATTCGGAAGGGTCTTAACGGCCAACACCGGTTCAGATGAGATCAGCCTTGCGTCGTTCATGTCGTTGGCAGGTTTTTCCTGCACAATCCATCTTCCCGTAGTGCAAGCGCTCAGACAGAGAAGGATGATCAGGGCGATATGTGTTCCGCTCCTCAGACCCATGGCGATTGTCTTGCTGCGGTCGCGATCTTAGCCGCATCCAAGGCGATCACAAGTTCCTCATCAGTCGGAATGACCCATGCCTTCACTCTCGAACCGTCTTTGGTAATCTGATATTCCCGTTCTTCGGTCGGATTCTGATTTCGCTCGACATCCAATTCGATTCCCAAATACTCCATGCCACGTAGAATCTTTTCCCGGATGTAGGGTGAATTCTCGCCAATGCCGGCTGTGAAGACGATTCCGTCGCATCCGTTCAAGGTGGCCACATAAGAGCCGATGTATTGCTTGGCGCGGTAGCAAAACGATTCGATGGCTTGTTCGCATCTGCGGTCTCCGTTCTCAGCTTCTTGAATCAGATCGCGCATGTCGGCGGCATAACCGCTCATTCCCAACAACCCGCTGTTGCGATTCAGCATGGCATGAAGGTGATTGAGCGGAAGTTCCTCTTTTTCGACGATATAGAACAGGATCGATGGATCAATATCGCCGCATCGGGTACCCATCACCAAGCCGCTCAACGGCGTGAAACCCATGCTGGTGTCCACGCTATGCCCGTTCTTGATGGCCGTGATGGAACATCCGTTCCCCAAATGGCAGGTGATGACATTGGAATGATGCGGGTCGATTTTCGCCACTTCGAACAAACGCCGACTCACATAATAGTGCGAGGTTCCATGAAACCCGTACTTACGGATCTTATAACGTCGGTATAACCGGTTCGGAATCGCGTACAGATAGGCTTCGGCAGGAAGGCTGTGATGAAACGCGGTATCGAACACCGCCACGTGAGTGGCCTCGGGCAGGAAACTTTGCGCCGCCTCGATCCCTTTCAAATTCGGCGGATTGTGCAAGGGCGCTAAGTCGATGGCCTGCTCGATGGCTTCAATCACCGACTCATCGATCAAGACCGAATCCTTGAAGGTCTCCCCTCCGTGCACCACACGGTGACCCACCGCCGTGATGTCTTCCTTCTTGAGCTCCAATCCGTTCGACGCATCCATCAGAAATTCCATGATCTCTCGAAGTGCCATGGTGTGCGTCTCGATGGGAAAGGTCTTCTTCATCGGTTTCTGTCCGGGCAGTTCATGACGGATGATGGATGTGACCGCGCCGATGCGTTCGATCAGCCCGGAACACTTCTTTTCCCTCGATGTGGTTTCGATGAGCTGATATTTGACCGAAGAACTGCCGCAGTTGATGACAAGGGTAAGCATGGGGTTCAGAACTGTCTGGAATAACTATCGGATGATTTTCGAACCGGATCTCTTTGGATCCAATACGATTCGACTGTGGAATCTTTGAATTTGTGAAATGACGCGGAGGTTTTCGATCCGCCGATTCTGCGGATCAGGCCGATCGGCGTCATCAGAAGAAAAAATACGAAGCTGATGATCAACCTTGTCATGATCCAGTTCAAGATCATCGCCAACTTCATCCAACCGATGTACAACGGACGCAGGGTTTTCGGATCGAATCGGCCTTCCAAACCCATCACCAGTCCGATCACCGCTGACAGACTGGAGAAATCCGTCCATTCCCCGCGTTTCCAGAAAATGAGGGCGGGAATCAGAACGATTCCGATGAAAGCGAATAGATAGCCGAACGATCTCACACGTTTGTCGGTGACTTCAATCAAGGGGAAACTCCTTTTTCCATTCATCGTGGCGGTCGTACTGCGGCTGCTCCGATTTGTACAGAATGAGATTCTCCATCACCAGGATATCCATGTTGGTGCGCATGAAGCAGCGCCAGGCGTCGGCGGGAGTGGCCACGATCGGCTCTCCCCTCACATTGAAACTGGTGTTGATGAGCACCGGACATCCCGTCTGCTTTTCGAAAGCCTTCAGAAGGGAATGATAGCGCGGATGCCGCTCGGCGCTTACCGTCTGAACCCGGGCTGAATAATCGATATGCGTGATGGCGGGTAGATCCGAACGCAGTTCATACAGGCGGTCGAAACCGGATTTGGATGGATCCATGGGTATTTGGCGATCTTTGCGAACATCCGCCACGATCAGCATGTACGGGGATGATTCCTCCAATTCAAAATACTCCGACGCGCGATCGGCCAGAACGGATGGCGCGAACGGACGGAAACTTTCCCTGAACTTGATGTTCACATTCAATTCGCGCTGCATTTCGGGGGAACGGGGATCTCCCAGGATGGATCGAGCACCGAGGGCTCTCGGACCGAATTCCATACGTCCCTGAAACCATCCCACAATCTTCCCGACGGAGATGGCTTCGGCGATGATCGTGTCGATCTCCTCGAGTGATTTCGATTCCACCACGGCTCCGGTATCACTGAGCTCATCCAGGATCTGGCTTTCGGTGAATGCGGGACCTAAGAGCGCGCCTTGCATCCCATCCTCGCCGCGTACCTCCCTCGGCTGCTCCATCACCTGATGCCAGGCGAACAGTGCCGCTCCCAGCGCGCCGCCAGCATCTCCTGCGGCGGGTTGTATCCAAAGCCGATCCACGATCTTCTCTTTTAGTAGCATGCCGTTGCTCACGCAGTTCAGAGCCACGCCTCCGGCCATCACCACGTTCCTGCATCCGGTCTGAGCCACGATGAACCGTGCCGTGCGTCGCACCACCTCTTCGGTGACGGCCTGTACCGACGCCGCGAGATCCATCTCCCGTTGCGAGATCGGAGTTTCCGGCTTCCGTGGCGCCGCCCCGAACAGCTTCGCGAAGCGCCGGTTCGTCATCGTCATGCCCGTGCTGTAATTGAAAAAACGCTGGTTCAGAGTGAACGAACCGTCTTCTTTGAGGTCGATTAACTCGTTGAAGATCACATCCGCGTACACCGGCTTGCCATACGGTGCCAACCCCATCAGCTTATATTCGCCCGAATTCACCTTGAAACCGCAGTAATAGGTGAACGCCGAATACAGCAAACCCAACGAATGGGGAAAATGCTGCTCATGGGTGAGCGTGATCGTGTTGCCTTCACCGTAGCCAAGTGAGCTGGTGGCCCACTCACCGACGCCATCCATGGTGATGATCGCCGCTTTTTCGAACGGTGATGGAAAAAACGCGCTGGCCGCATGCGATTCATGATGCTCCAGATACACCATCTTCCCTTCGAAGCCCAGTTTGGTGCGGATGGTGTCTTCGATCCAGAGCTTTTCCTTGATCCAAATGGGCAAGGCTTCCAAGGCGCTGCGTAGTCCGCGAGGCACATACGCCAGATAGGTTTCCAACAAGCGCTCGAATTTGAGGAAAGGCTTGTCGTAAAACGCGACCACATCCACACCGGAAATATCGATTCCGGCTTCGGCAAGGCAATAGGCGATGGCGTTCTCAGGAAACGAAGGGTCGTGTTTCCTGCGGGTGAACCTCTCCTCTTGCGCCGCGGCGATGATCTTCCCGTCGCGGACGATCACCGCGGCAGAGTCATGATAAAAGCAAGAGATTCCTAGTATGGTCATCGCAAAAGAAAGGCGCCCTACGGCGCCTTGAGTTCGTTCATGAAATAATCCAAGGTGCGTTTCAGGCCTTCGCTGCGACCGATCTTCGGCTCCCACCCCAACAGATTCTTCGCTTTGGTGATATCCGGTTGGCGGATTTTCGGATCGTCTTCGGGCAAGGGCTTATACACGAGTTTGCTTCGCGATCCGGTGAGTTCGATGATCTCTTTGGCGAACTCCTCGATGGTGATCTCCGTCGGGTTTCCCACATTCACCGGATTCACGTAATCACTGGCGGCCAGACGCACGATCCCTTCGATCAAGTCATCCACATAACAGAAAGAGCGTGTCTGTTTGCCATCACCGAAAATCGTGATGTCCTCACCTCGCAAGGCCTGACCCATAAACGTGGGAAGTGCGCGACCATCATCGAGCCTCATCCGCGGGCCATAGGTGTTGAAAATTCGCACAATTCGTGTGTCTACATGATGATAGCGGTGATATGCCATCACTAAGGCTTCAGCGAAACGTTTGGCTTCGTCGTACACACCGCGGAAACCGATCGGGTTCACATTCCCCCAATACTCCTCTTTCTGAGGATGAACGTTCGGATCTCCGTAAACCTCGCTGGTGGATGCCTGCAGAAACCGCGCGTTTTTCTCCTTGGCCAGACCGAGCGCTTTGTGAGTGCCCAATGCTCCCACTTTGAGGGTCTGGATCGGCATTTCGAGATAATCGATGGGAGAAGCCGGAGATGCGAAGTTCAGAATCAGATCCAAGCGCCCCGGCACATGGATGAACTCGGTCACATCCTGATGGAAAAAATGGAAGTGTTTGTTCGACATCAGATGTTCGATGTTCGAAATCCTTCCGGTGCTGAGATTGTCCATGCAAGAGACATCCCATCCGTCCGCCAAATATCTGTCGCACAGATGTGAGCCGAGAAACCCAGCTCCACCAAGGATCAATACGCGTTTAGTGTTTTCCATAGATGGTTTTTCTACCAACGCTGATATAAGTTAGCCCTTCTTTTTGCGCTTGATCTAAATCATAGAGGTTCCGTCCGTCGAAAATCACCGGAGCTTTCAGCGAGGCTTTCACATCGGAGAAATCCACAGTGCGGAACTCGTTCCATTCGGTGCAGATCACCAACGCATCCACATCTTGAATGGCTTCGGAGCGTTTGGAAACGAAATCCACTTTCGAAGAGAGTTCTTCACCGAAGGCCACTTTGAAGGTATGCATGGCTTCCGGATCGTAGGCTTTGATATGGGCGCCGGCTTTGAGAAGTTCTTCAAGGATGTAGAGGGCGGGCGCTTCGCGCACATCATCGGTCTCGGGTTTGAATGCGAGTCCCCATACTCCGAAGGTTTTACCTTTCAGATCTCCTTGATAGAACATCTTGATCTTCTCGACGATGGAGAGTTTCTGGCGGTCGTTCACCTGCATCACCGCCTTGAGGATCTGGAAATTGTATCCGTACTCGTCGCTGGTGTAGTCCAAGGCTTGGACATCCTTGGGGAAGCAGCTTCCACCGTAACCGATTCCAGCGAACAGAAAACGCTTGCCGATACGGGAATCGGTGCCGATGCCACGTCGGATGTTATCGACGTTGGCACCCACTTTCTCGCACACATTGGCGATTTCGTTCATGAACGTGATTTTCGTGGCCAAAAAGGCATTTGCCGCATATTTGGTGAGCTCGGAAGAACGCTCATCCATGAAGATGACCGGGTTGCCGCTGCGCACGAACGGATCGTACAATTGCTTCATCAGATCGATGGCCCGCGGCGATGTGGTTCCCACAACCACGCGTTCCGGCTTCATGAAATCTTCCACTGCGGCGCCTTCGCGAAGAAATTCCGGATTCGATACCACATCAAAATCCGTTTTCGCATGACGTTTCACACGCTCGGTCACTTTCTCGGCGGTTCCCACCGGCACGGTGCTCTTATTGACCAGCACTTTGTAGGATTTGATGATCTTGCCGATCTCCTCGCCCACGTTCAAGACATATTTGAGATCTGCTTGTCCGTCTTCACCCGGCGGGGTGGGCAGACACAGGAACACGATGTCGCTGTTATCCACACAATATTCGAGGTTGTTGGTGAATTCCAGCCGGCCTTCGCGCACACTGCGGTCGAACAAAGGCTTCAAGCCCGGCTCATAGATGGGAATCTCACCGTTTTTAAGGGATACGAGTTTCGCGGGGTTGTTATCCACACAGATCACTCGGTTTCCGCTGTCTGCGAAACAGACTCCTGTGACCAACCCGACGTAGCCGGTTCCAATAACTCCGATTTTCATAGGTTCTTATCTCTCGATGTTTTTGATTTCAAATTCGATGACACCCGCCGGGGCTTTCACGGAAACCACGTCTCCGATGGCCTTACCCAGCAAGGCCGACCCGATCGGTGAATCGATGGAGATGCGGTTCAGATTGAAATCGGCCTCTTGTGCGGAGACCATCGTGTATTTCATTTCCTTGCCTGAACGCTTGTTAAGCACAGTGACGGTGCTGAGGATGTACACCTTTGAGGTGTCAACAGTCTTCTCATCAAGCACACGGGCGTTCGACATCGCATTTTCAAGCTCTGAAATGCGTTTTTCCAAATGAGCCTGGGCTTCTTTGGCGGCTTCATACTCCGAATTCTCACTCAGATCGCCGTGGGAACGGGCTTCGTCGATTTTGGCGGCGATGTCGCGTCGGCCGCGTGTTTTCAGATCACGAAGTTCCTCTGTGAGCCGGTCAAAGCCTTCCTGGGATAAATAGGTTGTTTTCAAGATGGGCTGAATAGGATTGAAAAAGGGAAATTACGCAAACATGGGCGTATTTTGGTTATTCATTCTATGAACTCAAACTGACATGAGACGAAAATGGTCGATTAGGGAACTTGCTCAGCGCCATGCGTCTCGACAAGCTCCGGAGCAGTTGCCGGATACGGTTCTCTGGCTTCATAACATCCGAAGTCTGCATAACGTCGGTTCGGTGTTCCGTACCGCCGATGGTTTCGGAATCCGACGAATCTGGCTCTCCGGCTACACACCCACCCCGCCTCGGCCTGAAATCCACAAAACCGCACTCGGTGCCGACAAATCCGTCGCATGGAGTTATTTCTCCACCTCGGAAGAAACCTTGACTCAGCTCCGCATCGAGAACCGGATTCTGATCGCCGTGGAACAGACTACCGACTCCCGATCACTCGATGAACTCATCCTCGAACCCGCCTCTCGCTATTGCGTGGTCTTCGGAAACGAAGTCACCGGATTGGATGATGATGTCCTTGCCAAGGCCGATCTCGTCGCTGAAATCCCCCAATTCGGGAAAAAACATTCGCTGAATGTCTCGGTCGCCGCCGGTATCGTCTGTTTCGGATTGTTTTCGCTGATGCAAAACCACACGCATCGGCCTTAAATTAGGAGACTATGTCTAAACGCACGCTCGTCACCTCCGCCCTTCCCTATGCCAACGGTCCTTTGCATCTGGGTCACTTGGCCGGAGCCTATCTACCCGCGGATCTTTATGTCCGTTTCAAGCGCCTCACCCAAGCCGATATCGTCTTCATCTGCGGTTCGGATGAGCACGGTGTGCCGATCACCATCGCCGCCGACAAAGCCGGTGTCTCTCCTCAGGATATTGTCGATAAGAACCACGCCTTGATCAAAGAAACCTTTGAGCGGATGGGGATATCCTTCGATTATTATGGCCGCACTTCGTCGAAGACCCATCATGAGACCTCTCAGGATTTTTTCACCGTCATCCATGACAAAGGGATGTTCAAACGCAAGACCGAATCCCAGCTTTTCGATCCTGAGGCTCAGAAATTCCTGGCAGACCGGTATGTGAAAGGAACCTGTCCGGTGTGCGCCAATCCTGACGCCTATGGCGATCAGTGCGAGAAATGTGGCTCATCGCTGTCCCCATCCGAACTGATCAATCCGCGCTCGGCGCTTACCGGTGCTGCGCCTGAGTATCGGGAAACCGAGCATTGGTACATCCCTCTGGGCGATCTTCAGCCTCAGTTGGAAACCTGGTTGGCCACCAAAACGGATTGGAAACCCAATGTGATGGGCCAGGTGAAAAGCTGGCTCACCGCAGGATTGGGCGATCGCGCGGTGACCCGCGACCTGAACTGGGGTGTGAACGTGCCCTTGGCCGACGCCGAAGGCAAAGTGCTGTATGTCTGGTTCGATGCGCCCATAGGCTACATTTCAGCCACGAAAGAATGGGCCGTGCAGAAAGGCGACCCGAAGTTGTGGGAGAAATACTGGCGCGATCAGGACAGCGACCTGATCCACTTCATCGGCAAAGACAACATCGTGTTCCATTGCCTGATGTTCCCCGCCACACTCATGGCCTATGGCGGCTACGTTCTACCGAAGAACGTACCCGCGAACGAATTCTTGAACCTCGAAGGGCAAAAACTCTCCACATCCCGCAATTGGGCGGTCTGGATCCACGAATATCTTGAAGTGTTTCCGGCCGATTGGCTCCGATACGCCATCGCCACCACCCTTCCGGAAACCAAGGATTCCGATTTCAGCTGGAAGGAATTTCAGAACCGGGTGAACGGAGAATTGGCCGACATCCTCGGAAACTTCATCTTCCGGACGATGTCTTTCACGCAGCGGTTCTTCGAAGGAAATGTGCCCGAGCCGGCGGGTCTGAGTCAGATCGATCTTGACATGTTGGCGCAGATCGAACTCCATAAAACCACGATCGCAGCACACTATGATGCTTTTTCCTTCCGTGAGGCGGTTTCGGCGACCATGAACCTGGCACGATTGGGAAACAAGTATTTCACAGACACCGAGCCGTGGAAAACACGAAAATCCGATCCGCAGTCCTGTGCGAACGCCCTGTACGTGAGCGCGCAAGTGTCTGCGGCGCTATCGGTCCTGTTCGACCCCATCCTTCCGCACAGCATGTCGCAATTACGGAAGGACCTCGGCGTGGCCGATTCCACGACTTGGGACGGCATACTTGAGCGTATGATTGCTCCAGGATCCAAGATTTCCGCCGAAGCGATCCTTTTCCCGAAAGTCGAAGACGAACTCATCCAAGCGCAGATCGACAAGCTTCATGCCCCGGCGGCATCCGAACCCGACGGACTTCCCTATGCCGCGCCCAAAGACGAAATCGTCTATGAAGACTTCGCCAAGCTGGATTTGCGTGTCGGAACCGTGCTATCTGCGGCGCCCGTAGCGAAATCAGACAAATTGCTCTGCCTTCAAGTGGATATGGGATACGAGGTTAGGCAGATCCTTTCCGGTATCGCGGCCCATTTCACATCGGAAGACATCACCGGACGAAAAGTGGTGGTCGTGGCCAATCTGAAACCTCGAAAAATGCTCGGACTCGAGAGCAAAGGGATGATTCTTTTCGCCGAAGACCGCGAAGGCGTGCTTCGTAGCGTCACTCCGGATAGTGAAATCGGAAGCACAGTGGCATGAACAAGGTGTTTCCGTTAGGATGCAGCTTCACAGCTGATTTCATCGTCGTGCGCGTGTTTTGTCCGCGCTCGCCGAAAGTCACCATCGAATTGTTCCGAAGGTTTGAAGATTCGAAGGGAAAACTCATCCCGATGATCAAAGAGATCGACGGTTGTTGGGAAGTGCGCCTGGAACCTGCGTTTCTGGGATGGTTTTACGGATTCCGGATCGATTCACCCCCTGATACGGTGGGTTTCCAATCCTCTGATTTCGCGGTTCTCGATCCCTACGCCCATTTCGTGAGCGTCACCAACGACCACCTCCAGCATCCGAAGGGCCGACTTCTGCCTGATGAGCCCTATGATTGGGAAGGCGACACATGGATTCCGATCGCCGATCCACGCGATCTGATCTTGTATGAAACGCACGTCAAAGATGCCACGATGCATCCGAGCGCGAAAAGCCAGTATCCAGGAACGTATCAAGGGTTCGTAGAATCGGGAATTCGAGGCGGATTGGAGCATGTGCTTACCATGGGATTCAACGCCATCGAGTTTCTTCCACTGCACATGTATGCGTACAAAGAGCCTCCAGAAAACGATTGGAACCCGTTGGCGCGCAATCACTGGGGATACATGACCACATCGTTCTTCGCGCCCGAGCCCCGTTTCATGCACGGAGTGTCGACCGATGAGCCGGTTCGGCATTCGGATCCGGCTACGCATCGTGCGGTCAAAGACATGGTCAAAGCCATCCATAAGAAAGGGATAGCCGTGATCTTGGATGTGGTGTACAACCATGTGTCGAATTATGATCTGAATCCGCTCAAATATCTCGACAAGGCCTATTATTTCAGATTGACGGTCGATGGTTTCTACAGAACCGACAGCGGTTGCGGAAACGATGTGAAAACGGAGAATCCGAGAGTGCGCGAGATGATCATCGATTCATTGGTGTACTGGGCGGAAACCTTCCACATCGACGGATTCCGTTTCGATTTGGGTCACCTCATCGATAAAGAGACTCTGATCGCCATCAAAGAACGGCTCACCGCCATCAATCCGAATGTGGTTCTCATGGCGGAGCCTTGGGGTGGGGGCTACAACCCGACGATGTTCTCTGAAATCGGATGGAGCACATGGAACGACCAAATCAGAAACGGAGTCAAGGGTTCAGAACCCGTTTCCCATCCTGGCTACATCTTCGGAAAATGGCATCCTGAAAGCTCACGTTTATCCTTGGAAAATTATTTCCGTGGAACCTTGCTTTCGGGGCCGAACGGACGATATCACCTGCCTGAGCACAGCGTGAACTATCTGGAGAGCCACGACGGTTACACTTTGGGTGATTTCATCCGCAAAACGGTGAATCCTTCCATTACCGATGGCAACCCCTCGCGTGAAGATGTGGTCAAATTGAACGACCACGAGCTTCATGTGGCCCGACTCGCGGCCTTGTATCTGTTCGTCTCCCAAGGAGTGACCCTGATCCACGCCGGTCAGGAATGGGCCCGCACCAAAGTGTTCGATCACAACAGTTACGAAAAAGACGACATCACCAATTATCTGGTCTATACCGATGCCGATCGGAATGAGGAGTTGGTGGACTATTATAAAGGACTGATACGACTCAGGTCTGAATCCGAGATGTTCCGGCGTTCCAAACCGGAGAATATCCAGTTCCAGCGGTACGACGACAGCTTGCATCTCACGGCGACATTCGACGGAACAGAAACCGCTGACAAGCGCACCTATCTGGTGTCATTGAACGCCAACCCGACACAATACCAGATCATCCATCTGCCCCCAGGGTACTGGGATGTGTTGGTTTCGGGTCCTCATGCGGGCAATCGGTCGATCGCCAAAATCGGTGGCATTGTGAATCTACCACCCATTTCGGGAATCGTTCTGCGAAAATAGCTCGGGTTTCTGTATCATTGGCGCTTAAACGACAAGCCCAAAGGAGGATCTTTTGAACAAAGACGCAACTGAAAGCAGAGGTAGTTGGAATTCGAAACTGGGATTCATCTTCGCCGCCGCCGGCTCCGCCGTCGGTTTAGGTAACATCTGGGCATTTCCAGCGAAAGTAGCAGACAACGGCGGTGCCATCTTCATCATCGTCTATTTCGTGTGCTGCCTGATCATCGGATTTCCCGTGATGATCGGAGAGCTGACTTTGGGTCGCCATACCAAGAAAAACCCCGTCGGCGCGTTCAAAGCCTTATCCAACCATTGGTTCTCTCCCTTGATCGGCTTTTGGGGATTGATTTGCGGCGTGATGATCCTGTCCTTCTATCTGGTTGTGGCCGGTTGGACCGCCGGTTACGTGATGGAGGAATTCATGTTTTTCATGGGTCAACCCGAATGGGCCGCCTGGTTCGGCGACCTAACCAACGGTCCCAAAAACGCCATTTTCTCCGTCCTTTTCATGTTGGCCACCATCCTGATCATCACAGGTGGCGTTTCGGGAGGCATTGAAAAAGCCACCAAGCTGATGATGCCGGCACTTTTGATCATCCTCGTGGCCATGATCGGGTATGTGATCACTCTTCCGGGAGCCATGGAAGGTGTGACCACCTACCTGAAACCTGATTTCTCTGAACTCACCGGCTCTGTCGTTTTCAGCGCTTTGGGGCAGTCATTCTTCTCCCTATCACTCGGAATGGGCGCGCTGATCACGTACGGTTCGTACATCAGTCGAAAGCAAAATATCGTCGAATCAGCGATGTATGTGACATTGACCGATTTCTCGGTCGCTTTTCTGGCTGGTTTCTTGGTCATTCCGGCCATGTTCGTAGCGCAGAACAGCGGCATCACCATTTTCAATGAGCAAGGAAACCTTGTGGCGGGCGGACAGCTGGTCTTCCAGGTGCTGCCGGCGATGTTCCATAGCATGGAATCTGTGGCTGGGGTCACGGCCGGGGTCATGTTCTTTGTATTGCTTGGACTTGCTGCGCTCACATCCACCATCAGCCTGTTGGAAGTACCGGTCTCATATCTTGTTGATGAGCACGGTGTGAGTCGCAAGAAAGCGGCTTGGGGCGTCGGTTTGGGAGTCCTCATGCTTTCCCTCGTCATTTCATTCAACATCGGACTGATCGATTTCCTGTCCACATCCTTCAACGATGTGGGGCTTCCATTAGGTGGTTTCATGATTTCCATCTTCCTCAGTTACGTATGGACCACTCAGAAGGCGTTGATCGAGATTGAAGACGGCTACCCCGGTCTTCAAAACAGCTGGTTCAAGCCGGTTTGGGTGGTTTTCATCAAATACATCTGCCCTCTTCTGATAGGAGCGGTGTTGATCAGCACGATATATGGACTTTTAAGCTAGTCGGCTTCGCCGTATTTTTCCTACTTCCTGTCACCTAAACAACCTCTATGCCAAAAGTCACGACGGCAGACTTCAAGAACGGTCTGACACTTCAATTTCCCGATGATATCTACACCATCATTGAGTTCCTGCATGTGAAACCGGGCAAAGGCGGCGCCTTCGTTCGTTCGAAACTCAAAGGTGTGACCAATGGCAAAGTGCTCGACAAGACCTTTCGCGCGGGTGAGACCTGCGAAGCCGTACGTATCGAACGTCAACCGTTCCAATATCTTTACCGCGACGCCGACATCTATTATTTCATGCACCAGGAAACCTACGAGCAGCTTGGAGTGAATTCCAGGAATGTGGATCGTCCGGAGTTCATGAAGGAAAGCGAGCAAGTGTACATCGTGATCAATGCCGAGACGGATTCAGTGATGTTCACTGAATTGCCGGACCACGTGATACTCACCGTGACCCACACCGAACCCGGAATCAAGGGCGACACCGCCCAAGGCGCCACCAAGCAAGCTGAACTGGAGACCGGAGTCAAGATCAACGTTCCTCTGTTCATCAATGAAGGCGATAAATTGCGCGTAGATGCCCGCAATGGCTCATATATTGAACGTGTAAAATCCTAACCCAATCACCATGGATCTCAAGCACATAAAAAGTCTTCTGCAACTCATTTCAGATGCCGATGTCAATGAAGTATACATCGAAGAAGGTGACTTCAAGATCAAAATCAAAAAGCGTTCTGAAACCGCTTATGTGAGCGCACCCGCGGCGCCCGCACCAGTGGCTTCGGTTGTGGTACCGGCTGCGGCACCCGCCGCACCTGCGGCAGCTCCCGTTGCTGCGGCACCTGTCGCGGTCAAAACCACTCCCATCAAGTCCCCAATTGTGGGAACGTTCTATGCCTCCGGGTCTCCTGATGCGAAACCGTTCGTTTCAGTTGGCGATGTGATCTCCAAAGGACAGCCTTTGTGTATCATCGAAGCCATGAAGATTATGAACGAAATCGAATCGGATGTCTCCGGCAAAGTGGTCGCCATCCATGTCAAGAACGGACAGCCTGTCGAATTCGATCAGCCTCTGTTTGAAATCGAACCCGCCTGATCCGTACCCTATGTTTAAAAAAATCCTCATCGCCAACCGGGGGGAAATCGCCTTACGGATCATCCGCACCTGTAAAGAAATGGGAATCAAGACCGTGGCCGTGTATTCGACCGCCGATCGCGATTCCCTGCATGTCAAATTCGCCGATGAGGCGGTTTGCATCGGTCCTGCCCCGTCCCGTGAAAGCTATCTCAAGATTCCACGGATTTTGGCCGCAGCGGAAATCACCAATGCCGAAGCCATCCATCCAGGCTATGGTTTCCTTTCCGAAAACGCCGAGTTCTCCCGCATATGCGGTGAACACAACATCACGTTCATCGGCCCGACTCCGCATATGATCGAAACCATGGGCGACAAGGCTAAGGCCAAAGAGAACATGATCAAGTACGGTGTTCCTGTGGTTCCCGGAACCGACGGAACCATCAGCGATCTGGGGCAGGCTCAGAAAGAAGCCGAACGGATCGGATATCCTGTGATCATCAAGGCCACCGCTGGCGGCGGTGGACGCGGGATGAGGATTGTCCGTGAAGCTTCCGAGTTCGAGAAGATGTTCGATACCGCACGCAATGAAGCCGGTGCGGCGTTCAATAACCCCGAAGTCTATATCGAAAAGTACATTGAAGAACCGCGCCACGTCGAAATTCAGATTCTTGGTGATGCGCACGGATACATCACTCACTTGGGTGAACGCGATTGCTCTCTTCAACGTCGCCATCAGAAAGTGTTGGAGGAAGCACCCTCACCGGTGATGACTCCGGAATTGCGTGAAAAGATGGGGAATGCCGCCATTCGCGCGGCTGAAACCGTTCAATATATCGGTGCCGGAACCATTGAATTCTTGGTCGACAAGTATTCCAATTTCTATTTCATGGAAATGAATACCCGGATCCAGGTGGAGCATCCTGTGACCGAAGAAGTGACAGGATATGATCTCATCCGCAGTCAGATAGAGGTTGCCGCTGGAATTCCGCTTCGGCGCAAACCCCTGAAAATCAGGGGGCATGCCATTGAATGCCGCATCAATGCCGAAGATCCTGCGAATGGGTTCCGTCCTAGCGCCGGACGCATCAACACGTTCCATCCCCCAGGCGGACACAGCGTCCGTGTGGATACCCACGTTTACAGCGGTTATGTGGTGCCTCCGCATTACGACAGTATGATTGCCAAACTCATCGTAAGTGCGCCCACACGTTTGGAAGCCATTGCACGAATGTCGCGCGCCCTGGATGAATTCGTGTTGGAAGGAATCAAGACCACCATTCCTTTCCACAAGCAACTCATGAAAGATCCGAACTTCATCGACGGGAATTTCACCACTCACTATCTCGAGAAAACGTTCATCTTCAAACCTGAGGTCGACTGACATGCTGCCAGCAGAATTACGATACACGAAAGACCACGAGTGGGTACGCCTCAACGCCGATGGCACCGCAACCATCGGTATCACTGACTTCGCCCAAGGCGAACTCGGAGACATCGTGTTTGTGGATGTGAACACCATTGGTGAATCCGTTGATCAGGAAGCCATCTTCGGCACCGTTGAAGCGGTGAAAACCGTATCCGAACTCTTCATGCCGGTATCCGGCACCGTTTTGGAAGTGAACGCTGCGCTGGAGAACAATCCTGAGCTTGTGAATGACGATCCTTATGGTGACGGATGGATGATCACTGTTCGTCCGGACAATGCCGCCGATATCGACACCCTCCTCTCCGCCGACGAATACCAATCCCTCATTTCCTGATACCTGCATGATCCGGCCGCATTCGGGGTGGGTTCTGATTCTCGATTACGGATCGCAATTCACTCAATTGATCGCTCGCAGAGTCCGTGAGCTTCAGATTTATTGTGAAATCCATCCTTTCAATGCCGACCTGACCGAATTCGATCAGACACCGCCCGGTGGCATCATCTTGTCTGGCGGGCCGATGAGTGTGAATGATGACGGAGCTCCGCATCTCAACCCTCACATCTTCGATTGGGATGCGCCCATTCTCGGAATCTGCTACGGACTTCAGATCCTGGCCCATACCGCTGTCCCTAATTCTGTGGAAAAAGCCGATCACCGCGAATTCGGCCGGGCTCGTCTCACCATCGATGACCGTTCCGACCTTTTCAAAGGATTCGATTCGACGTGCCTGGTTTGGATGAGTCACGGCGACCATCTCAAAATCCTTCCGCCTGAGTATTCGATCATCGCCCATACGGGAAATGCTCCGATCGCCGCGCTCAGACACAAGCACAAACAGATTTTCGGTGTTCAATTCCATCCTGAAGTGGTGCACTCCGAGAATGGCTTATTGCTTCTCAAAAATTTCACGGTCGATATCTGCGGACTTTCTCAAGACTGGACACCTGATTCCTTCATTGAAACCCAGCTCCGGCAGATCCGCGAGCGTGTGGGTTCGCACAAAGTGATCTGCGGCCTTTCCGGCGGAGTGGATTCCACCGTCACCGCGGTCCTCATCCACAAAGCCATCGGCGACCAGCTGCTTTGCGTTTTCGTCAATAATGGGCTGCTCCGCAAACACGAATACCAGGATGTCCTCAAATTATACAAAGACGGTCTTCATCTGCCTGTTGTGGGTGTTGATGCCACCGATCAATTCCTCACGCAGCTCGCTGGCGTATCCGATCCGGAAACGAAGCGCAAACGCATCGGGAAAACCTTCATCGATGTGTTCGAACACACTATCCGCGAGCAACACGGATACAAGTTTCTCGCCCAAGGCACGTTGTATCCTGACGTGATTGAAAGTGTGTCCTTCAAAGGTCCTTCCGCGACCATCAAATCCCATCATAATGTCGGAGGCCTGCCAGCCGACATGAGACTGGAATTGCTCGAACCGATGAGGGAACTCTTCAAGGATGAAGTCCGCTCGGTGGGCCGTACCCTCGGAATTCCGGAGCATTTCATCGGCCGGCATCCGTTTCCGGGTCCGGGATTGGCCGTCCGAATCATCTCGGATGTCACCAAGGAAAAATTAGACCTTCTTCGCGAGGTCGATCACATCTTCATCGGCGAATTGAAGAAACACGGATTGTACGACCAGGTTTGGCAGGCTTTTGCCGTGCTGCTTCCAGTGCAAAGCGTGGGCGTGATGGGTGATGAGCGCACCTACGAAATGACCGCGGGGCTGCGCGCGGTCACCAGTGTGGATGGAATGACCGCCGATTGGGCGCACCTACCTCATGACTTCCTCGCCCATGTGTCAAATAGGATCATCAATGAGATTCGCGGTGTTAACAGAGTCGTTTATGACATCAGTTCCAAACCTCCGGCTACGATCGAATGGGAATAAGAGAGTCTTCATCGCTCTTTTGCTCATCTTCGGTCTGACCTCTTCGTCTGTGCATGCCCAACTCGAACTTGGGATGCAGCTCTATGAGCTTGCCGAATACTCCGACGCCCTGCGCAAATTCAAAGAGTCTGACGGCCCCACTGCACGCCTCTATGAAGCCAGAACCTATTACCAACTCGGCGAATATGAAGCCGCATTATCTGGACTCAAGGCGTTATCCATAGAGCCGAGCACTCCCTTGGGAGCTGAAATTCGATACAGCAAGGGCGTTGTACACCTGGCGATGGGAAATACCGCAGCGGCTCTTTCTGAATTGTTCACCATCCGAACTATCCATGCCGAAGCCAATCGGTTGTTCACGGAGGTCATCACTTATATGAGCCCTCGTGAGCGCGATGAAGTCGCCGCCATGGTAACCCAGGACATGCTTAAACGGGAGATTCTCAACTATCAACGAACCGCTAATCGTTTCCCTCCTGCTCCACGGGGCACGATCATTCCCATCGGCGTACTTTTACCCGTGTCGGACCGCAATTCACCCACATACTCCGTGGTTCAAGGTCTTTATCAGGGAATCCTGCTCGCTGTGGATGAATTCAATGAAAGAAGTCCGAATCTGAAACTAAGCCTGCATTTTGCGAACAACGCGAATGGTCTGACAGACGCATTTCACGAACTTCGCACGAAACATAATGTCAGAGCGATCATCGGTCCGCTGCGATCTGAAGAAGTCGAGCAACTGGCTTCTTTGGCCGAATCCATGAAAATTCCGCTACTTGTTCCGCTCGCGAATTCATACACGCTCAGATCCTCGGGTTCCTATGTTTTCAGATTCAACCCCACCATCGAAGATACCGGTGTGGAGATGGCGAACGCCGCGTTCAATGTTTTGAAACTGCGCCGCGTGGCTGTGCTTACCACCCCAAATGCAGAGACGAACATCTACGCCACAGCGTTCATACGCACCTTCGAGAGCCTTGGCGGGAAAATCGTCCTTCATCTGGCGGATGCCAGATTCACCGACCTTCGGTACACTTCGCGCCGATTGGATACGTTGATCGTGAAACGTCCCAATCAACCCGATTCGCTCATCGCCGATGCCGTGTACATTCCCGCCTCCGGCGACGATGCAAATTCCGTCGTCGACAACATCCTATCCTCGATCGATTCGAAGCGGCTACCTCTCACCATATTAGGCAACGAGGAACTCGGTTACCTGGATCACTCTGCGGCACGCTTGGAACGGATTCCGACCTACCACACCTCCTCCGTAGACGTGTCTCCGAAAGGCGACCGACTCGAACAATTCAGAAACCGGTACATCGGTCGGACATCCATAGACCCGAACGATTTCGCATATGTCGGTTACGATTTGGCGACATACATGCTCGAAACCCTGAGCCTGGTTCAACATTCTGATTATCTGGCCGACCAACTCCCCCGGATGCCTCTTTTCCGAGGCTTATCCACGCAGGTGCAGTTCAATGGCCGTGGAGTGAACCGCCGTGTTCCGGTGTATAAAATCACTCCCGACGGGCCTGCCGAACTTATTTCGGGGCAGTAGCATTCTGAGCCGCTTCGCGCTCCAATTGGCGGCGCATGATCTGCTCATTCAGCCACTTCGTCCACTTTCTTGATTCTAGTTTGTGTTCTGCGAATGTCTTTGTGAAGGTGTGATACCCTTCCGGATTGGCCACCATGAACAGATATGGATGGGATTCAGGATATAACGCCGCTTCAATAGCTACTAAGCGCGGATTGTTCAAGGGTCCGGGTGGCAATCCCTTATGGCGATAGGTGTTGTAAGGATGATTGAACCGGTAGTCGGAAAAAAACAATCTGCGTCTCTCTCCGATCGCGTAATTCACCGTCGGATCCGCCTGCAAAGGCATCCCTATTCGGAGGCGGTTCCAATACAATCCGCTTACTCTAGCCATTTCATCAACATGCTTCACCTCCCATTCGATAATCGATGCCATGGTGGTGGCCTGGTCCACCGTCCATCCCAAGGAATCCAACCGCGAAGCATACTTTTCAGTGACTCTGGATTTGAAGGTGTCATGAATCCGGGTGATGACCTGCTCCGGACTCGCCGTCCAATAGAACTCATAGGTATCCGGAAGAAGCCGTCCGATCAGATGATCGGCGGTCACATCCAACGATGCGAGAAAAGCTGAATCTCGAGAAACCGAATCGAACTCCGCAGCGGTGAACCTCATCTGATTGCTGATCCTTATCGACAAGTTCTTCTGGAATTGCGCCGTTGAAACCCGAAGCTGCAACGGGTCTTGCCGACCGCGCGATAATTTCCTGAGGAAATCATAAAAAGAGGTCGGTTCCTCAAAGACATATCTCCCAGCCCTTACACTATCCACACCGAATTCAAAAGCCGCCCATTTCAGATTAATCGGGTCGAAGCGGGCAGTGTCGGCGATCATTACTTTAATCAAGGATTCGATGGATGAATCTTGATGGATGAGCACAGGACGGAAGAGTTCGATAGATTCGGAATCATCCAATCGAGAAGCACGGTCGGCATAGACCATGCCAAGGGCCAGAAGAAACACGAAGACGGCGATAAGATCCTTTCTCACTAATACACCTTCGACTCTATCAGTTTCCAGGTCACTGTTCCGTCGGGATTGCGGACATAAGAGAAAAGTCCGGCAGCTTGGATATGCCCGTCATCGAACTGCGCATAAGCCCATGAATCGTTGAGGATCCGGATGTCGGTCTCCGAATGGATCCGCATCGTTCCACCCAGAACTCCCGGAACTGTGATCGCAGAAGGTTTCGACATAAGATCTTTTCTCAGCGCGCTGTCTTCACCCGTCGATACGGCCTGAATAACCGACATCAACGAGTCGAATTGACTCGTTTGATGCTCCATCCTCGAGTTCTGGTCTTCGAGAAGATGCGACATCTGCTGCGAATCGCGATCGGCGGTGTTCCACAGAAAAAATAAAAGCCCGGTTAATAGGATCCAGGAAATCCGTTCTATCCAACGTTGCATACCGCAAAGTACAAATTCGCTATTTTCTTTCCATGTGGCATTCCAGAATCCTTGTGTTTAGCGCGTCTTTAGTCATCGTTTCGATCGTGGTCTTGGGAACCTTGTGGAATAGAGATTATCAAAGCGCGAAACGATTCATCCCCGTCCGTAAGTCGCAAGACGACAAAAGTCTGATTCTTCCGGATGCACCCTACGGAGCCACGCTCCTGATGGAGTCGCAAACCGGTCGGTTCGCGATACTCACGTGACAGACGTCTTACGGTTCAAGCCATCCGACGCGTCGAATGATCACATGCTGCGGCGGTACTGACCTCCCACCTCGTACAGCGCGTGGGTGATCTGTCCCAACGAACACACCTTCACCGTCTCCATCAATTCTTCGAAGACGTTACCACCGCTTCTGGCCACATCCTTCAATCGCTTCAGTGCGGCCGGCGCTTCGTCCGCATGTTTTCGCTTGAACGCCGCCAACGCCGCGATCTGCTCACGTTTCTCGTCATCTGTGGAGCGGATCAGTTCCGGCGGAGTGTCGTCCGATTCCGACGCCTTGCCTTTGAACATGTTCACTCCCACGATCGGCAAAGTTCCGTTGTGCTTGAGTGTTTCGTAATGAAGGCTTTCCTCTTGGATCTTTCCACGCTGGTACATCGTCTCCATCGCGCCTAACACACCGCCGCGATCGGTGATCCGATCGAATTCCGTGAGGATGGCTTCTTCAACCAGATCCGTCAGTTCAGAAATGATGAATGAGCCTTGAAGGGAGTTCTCGATCTTGGAGAGTCCGAGCTCTTTGTTGATGATCATCTGAATGGCCAAGGCCCGGCGCACAGATTCTTCCGTGGGCGTGGTGATGGCTTCATCGTACGCATTCGTGTGCAGCGAATTGCAATTGTCGTTCAACGCCATCAACGCCTGTAGTGTGGTGCGGATGTCGTTGAATTGGATTTCCTTGGCGTGCAACGACCGACCGCTCGTCTGGATATGGTACTTGAGTTTCTGAGAACGCTCGTTCGCCGCATAGCGGCGCTTCATCACGATCGACCAGATGCGCCGGGCCACACGGCCGATCACCGCATATTCCGGATCCAATCCGTTGCTGAAAAAGAACGACAGGTTATGGGCGAAGTCGTCGATCTTCAATCCGCGCGACAAGTAATACTCGACGTAGGTGAATCCGTTCGATAAGGTGAAGGCGGCCTGGGTGATCGGGTTCGCTCCCGCTTCGGCGATGTGATATCCCGAGATGGAGACGGAGTAATAGTTCCGCACTTGGTTGCGCGTGAAATACTCCTGGATGTCTCCCATCATCCGCAGGGCGAACTCCGTGGAAAAAATGCAGGTGTTCTGAGCCTGGTCTTCTTTGAGGATGTCGGCCTGTACCGTACCGCGCACCGTGCTCAACGCGAAGGCTTTGAGTCGCGCTTTGGTGGCTTCATCAGGTTCGCCATGTGTCGCGCGGTAGGCGTCAATTTCCTGATCGATGGCGGTGTTCATGAACATGGCCAGAATCATCGGCGCTGGACCGTTGATCGTCATCGAAACGGAAGTGTCCGGTGAGGTGAGTCGGAAACCGTGGTACAGCGTTTTCATGTCGTCCAAGCTGCACACGCTCACTCCGGAGTTTCCGATTTTGCCGTAAATGTCCGGACGCAGATCCGGATCCTCGCCATACAAGGTCACCGAATCGAACGCGGTGGATAGCCGCTTCGCGGGCAGACCTTCCGACAGATAATGAAACCGTTTGTTCGTTCGACCCGGAGTTCCTTCGCCGGCGAACATCCGCGCCGGATCTTCCTCATCACGCTTGAACGGAAACACACCCGCGGTATAAGGGAAATTTCCTGGCAGATTTTCTTTCATGGCGAAAACAACGCGATCCGCCCAGGATCGATATTCCGGAAATGCGACACGTGGCAATTTCGTACCGCTAAGCGACGTGCGATACAGAGGTGTGCGCATCTCCTTGTCGCGAACTACAGTGACCAGCTCTTCTTCCCGGTACGACGCTTTCAATACATCCCATCCGTCCAGAATCTCTTTGATGTCAGGATGGATGGATTTCGACAGCTCAGCTTCTTTCTCCTTCAAGACCTCGGAGTGGGCGTCGACGGATCGCGCGAAACGTACGTGCTGCAACGACTCGGCGATCGTCGCCTGATCGCGAACCATTTGGTGGTAATTGTGGATCTCTTCGGAGATTTCGGAAAGATAACGGACGCGCTTGGGTGGAAGAATCGACTGGATCAACAGGCTTTCCGCAGGCGACACTTGTCGGTACTCATCCGACGTCCACCCTAATTTCGCCACAAGAGCACCGAACAAGCGGTTAACGCCATCGTCATTGAATTGTGCGGCGGTGGTCGGAAACACGGGCAGATCGGAATCGGCCGCACTCCAAAGATTCCGTGAACGGCGCACTTGCTTGCGGATGTCGCGGAAGGCGTCCAACGATCCGCGCTTCTCGAATTTGTTGAGAACGATGAGATCCGCCAAGTCGATCATGTTGATCTTCTCCAACTGGCTCGGCGCTCCGAACTCACTGGTCATCACATAGAGGGTGATGTCGGCAAGATCGATGATCTCCAGATCGCTTTGGCCGATGCCACTGGTTTCAACCAAGATCAGATCGTAGCCGGCCGATTTGTACAGAGCGATGGTTCCTTCCACGGAATCGGAAACGGCTCGGTTCGACGCGCGCGTGGCCAGGCTTCGCATGAAGACGTTCGGATGATAGACGCTGTTCATCCGAATGCGGTCGCCCAACAGCGCCCCACCGGTCTTGAACTTGGTGGGATCCACACTTACGATCGCGAGCTTCAACTCGGGAAAGGCGTGGACGAATCGTCGCACCAATTCATCGGTAAGCGAACTCTTTCCAGCCCCTCCGGTTCCTGTGATTCCGATCACCGGGATGGTGTCTTTTGTCGGCGGCGGTAAGACGAACGACTCATGGGCTTCGATGGCGCTGATCGCGCGGGCGAGAGTTCCATCGTCAGCCGTCGAAAGATGGGCGACATTCGCCGCTTTTATGTCAAGCACATCGAAATCACAGACTTCCATCATGAAATCGATCATGCCTTGGAGTCCCATCTTCATGCCATCGTCCACGGAGAAAATGCGATGCACGCCTTTGCGATGCAGTTCTTCGATCTCATCGGGTACGATTACACCACCGCCGCCGCCGAAGACTTTGATATGCGAGGCGCCTCGTTCATGCAGCAGATCCACCATATATGCGAAATACTCCATATGTCCGCCTTGGTAGGAACTGATCGCGATGCCTTGCACGTCTTCCTGAATGGCGCAGGTCACGATTTCGGCGACAGACCGGTTATGCCCCAGATGAACCACTTCCGCTCCGGAAGCCTGCAAGATTCTGCGCATGATGTTGATGGAAGCATCATGCCCATCGAATAAGGAGGCGGCGGTGACGAAACGGATCTTGTGTCTTGAAACGTACATGAATCAGTGTTAAACCTATGAAAAAGCGCTTTTTTAAGATACGGGAATTAACGGAACCGTAATTCGGACTCGAATCCGGCCTTGATCTGTACCCGGCGTTCCAAGACCATCACTTCAGGTGCTTGGAATGGAATTAGCCGTCCCGTATCGAACCGTCCGTTTCCATTCTCATCTAACAGACAGCTGACCACGTAACTGCCGATGGATAGATTCTGCACCAAGACCTTGTCTGTGGATGTGATCGATTGAACCAGAATGCCGTTTGCAGTCCGGATATTCACAAGGTAAGCGGAAGTGGAATCGGGAAGATGCACGGTGAGGTCTCCCCTGTCTGACAATCGCTGGATGCGGACATTCGGCCGCGATGTTCTGCCTGATGTCGCATCGAACACCGATGCGCTCAATGTCACTCCTTCCGGCCAAGGACTTGTCGGAGCGATAACGATCCGATTCAGATCGACCGTCGTGGTGAATCCATCCACGATCTGCCTGTCGGCGGTGAGTACCAAAGAATCGATGACTTGAGTGAACTTGCCTGGTCGGTTGAACACCAGGAAAAAGGAATCTGTCGGGTTGATCGCGACAATTGGCTGAAGAGCAAGGAAACGTGTGCGCACGGTGTCGGGCAAGATCTCCGCATCCAAAAACAAGGAAGTCCATGTCGTCGGATTGCCCAAGGAATCGGAAATCGCCAACTCATAGGGTTCATAGCGCTGCCCCACGACCAAGGGTCTTTCGGAGTGATAATACCAAACAGTTCTGTCGTTGACTTCGCTATGCAGCGCCCGGATGTTCAGAGTATCTGTTCGTGATGCAATCGAACCTGTTCCGGGTAGAACCGATTTCGAGAAACGGAGGCGGAGGCGGTCTGGACCCATCAGCCCTAATCCTTCCATGGCGGGTTTGCTCGAATCGGTGCGGGCCACGAACCATTGCCCTGCGTTGAACAGACTGTCTTGCGTGATGTCGATGAATTCGGAACGATAGGGATACGCCGCTTCGCGAGGAAGATCGATGATTCTGTTTCTGTTCAGATCAGCGACGGCCACCATCCGGTAGGTATCTTCGGGAAGATTTCTGAAGGTGACGGTTCCCCCGGTATCTGATTGGGAAGTATAAGTGGCGGGTTCATCCAGACTTGTGTCGCCCCGATACAGAAACACATCGATCAGATCCACTCTGCGACCGGTTTCAGGATGAAGCACCTTGACAGTAACCGACCCGTTGTCGATCCGTTCTCCCGAAGAGAACGCGAGGCGGATCGGCGTCGGAATCGAATTTCCACGCACATCCCTCACTCCTTTTTCCAAAACAAGAACAACGGTGGTGTTCTCCGGCAGGGGCTCGCCCAATCGGATCCTGGCCTGCTTCCCCTTCCACCTCACGGTGTATCGGATATTCAGATTGGGTTCGAACCGCAGTGCGGTTCTGAAACTGTTCAGATCCACATACTCATCGAAATCAAGCAGGATGGTGGTTCCCGTGAACCCGACGGTGCCGTCTGTCGGTTGGGAACGGACAAGATTCGGAGGAATACGATCGGCATCCCCTCCTGTGGGCATCATCGGTGTGGCGCACGACAGAACGAATGTTGACAGCGCCAGAAGAAGCGCCAACTTACCTGGAACGCACATTATATAAGAGATAGACGGTGAGTCCGGTAGCGGCGGTGATGAACACCGGAGCGGCATATCGGTCCATGTGTTTTCGCCAGCCGGTTTTCGGATTCGAATACCGATGTTTTTCGGATCGGAGGATGATGCCATCGGCGTCCATGCTTCGCAGGCTGAGTTCAATGTCGCCGGAACGTGTTTCCGTGGTCGTGATTTCAATGCGCGGTGCGGCGATGGATGTGGTCAGCGCCAATCCACGTTTCAGTAATGAGCTTTCGACTTCCACAGGCGGAGACTGCTGATTCCACACGATCCGGACAGGTGTCGGATCGGACCCGACAGCCAAAACGATGTGCTGAGCCGCCCATTCCGGAAAACCGGAAGGAAACTGAAACAGCAGATTCAAAAAAATGAGCGCGATGATGTACATTGGAGGTAAATATCGGCATTTTTTATCTGGCCATGACCAAGAAAACAGACGTTTGGATTCGGGGAGGCGGAATTGCCGGACTCACAGCGGCATGGCATCTTCATCGCGCCGGCTATGAGGTGATCGTGACCGACACATCCGCCATCGGCTCGGGAGCGTCTGGTGCCTGGTGGGCGTTGATGAATCCTGCCACCGGAATCAAAGGAACCCCCTCGGATGGTTTTGAACTGGGTATGCGCTCGTTTGAAGACATGCGTATTGAGCTGAATGTGCAGGATGTTCCATGGATTCGAAAGGAAATTATTCGTCCGGCGATCGACCCCACTTTGGAAAAGGCGTTTAGGATTTCAGCTTCGCTTCCGGAATGGCCGAGCGGCTGGGTGTCTTGGAAGGAAGATGTGCATGGACTGAGCGGAAATGGAGCGCTGATCGTTCACGAAGCCTATGCGATCGATACCAGGTTATGGATGACGACGATCTCTTCGGCTCTTCGCAGCGAAGGGGTCGAAATCCGCGAACAAGTGCCCGATCACCACATCGTGACGTCAAGATTCGTGGTGGATGCGACAGGTGCCGATATTCTTTCCGATTCCAAGTGGTCGCATCTCAAACTCCATCCCATCAAAGGGCAGCTAAGGGATATCCATGTCCGGGGAATCGGGCTTCATTTCAATGCCTTGAGCGCGCGCGGTTATGCGGTGCAAGTGGACACGAACCATTGGATCATCGGCAGCACCTACGAGCACGAATTTTCAGATACTGGTCCTGATCCGGCGTTCGACGCCTATCTGATCGACAGATTCCAAGCCATGTTTCCGCAACCGCTGGATGTGAAGATTGTCGGGCGTTGGGCGGGAGTCCGCGTCGGCAGCGCGAATCGGAAACCTTTGCTTGTGGAACATTCCGAATTCTCCGGGAGATTTGCTCTTACCGCACTGGGAAGCAAGGGATTGCTCTACAGCCAAGTGCTGAGTCACAAACTGGTCCAAGTGTTGAACACCCGAACCGTTTGATCTGCGGAGAGAGAGGGATTCGAACCCTCGGAACCCTTTTGGGGTTCACACGCTTTCCAGGCGAGCCCATTCGACCACTCTGGCATCTCTCCAAGCCTTAAATATACGATTTATTTTTCGCCGAATGAAGCCTCGAGCCTATCAAATTCCGCTTTCATCGTCTGGTAAACCGCTTCACGAAACGCATCCAAGGTTTCATACTCGTTGGGATGCACGGGTTTGAGCACAGACAACCGGATGGTTCCGGATGAGCGGAAGATCCATGTTCCGGGTGTGAGCAAACGATGGGTTCCATGGATCACCAAAGGTTGAATCGGAGCTTGGGTTTCCCTGCTCAGCAGAAACGCTCCATTCTTGAAAGCGGACATCTGTCCCGTTTTGCTGCGCGTTCCTTCCGGGAAGATCATCACCGGCACGGAAGCCATCACATAGGGCTTCAATTTTTCAAGGGCCAATGCCGCACCGGTGGTTCCGCGACGGATTCCAACATGTCCGCCCAACCTCATCATCGTTCCGACACCTGGAATTTTGAACATCCCGTCTTTGGAGAGCCATTTCATGTTGAACGGGAGACCTGCCAACAACGGCATATCCAAGAAACTTTGGTGGTTGGCCACGAAGATCGTCGGTTCGGATGTGCGCAAATGCTCAAATCCCGAATACTCCTTGCGGATTAGAGGATTGTAGCTGGGAAGCAATCTTCCTCCCATCATGAAGAAGTAATTCATGGCTTTCCGATGGCGGTCGAAGGGTAACATGGGGATGGACACGACCAGCCCAATCAGGAATAGGATGACGTACACCAAGGTGAACATCACCCACATGTAAGCGCTTAATATAGGCGCGGGCTTTGACATTATCTGCCTATGGACTGTAACGCCGCTCTGATGAATCCGCCATGTTTGTTCAGCAAGGACTTGGATCCATCCTTATCGCGGCCTGAGAGACCCATGACGATCGCAGTCTTGACGTGCCCATCCGCCTCATCAAGCAATCTCGCACACTCCTCATAGCTGAAATGAGTGAACATCATGATGATGCGTCGTGCACGTTCCACTAATTTGAGATTGTTCAGTTTCAGATCCACCATCACATTCTCATAGATCTTGCCCGAGCGGATCATCGCCCCGGTGGTAATCATGTTGCAGACCATTTTCTGAGCGGTGGCCGATTTCATGCGGGTGCTGCCCATGATCACTTCCTGTCCGACAGGCACATCGATCATCACATCGATGCTTCCTTCGTGTTTCACCCGTTGGGAAGCCACGCAGCAGACCATAACCGTAGCCGCTCCGACAGATTTCGCATATTCAAGGGCACCAAGCACATAAGGGGTTCTTCCTGAGGCTGCGAGTCCGCAGATCACATCTTTCGAAGTCACGGATATCCCCTCCAGATCCGATTTCCCTTTTTCCACGCTGTCTTCCGCTCCTTCCTGTGCCACGAACATAGCCGCTTCACCGCCGGCCATGAGGCCCACCACCTGCCAGGGTTCCGTGCCGAAGGTTGGCGGACATTCCGCCGCGTCGATCACTCCCAAGCGACCGGATGTGCCCGCGCCCACGTAAATCAGTCGTCCGCCATTGGCAAGTGCTTTCTGCACAAGGTCGATGGCTTGGGCGATTTCCTCTGAGCGATGCGCCACATAACCCGCAACAGCTTGGTCCGCTTCGTTGATCAGCCGCACGATCTCGCGCGAGTCGGCCAGATCGATGAGCATCGTTTCCGGGTTTCGCTGTTCGGTTTCCAACGATTTAAGTTCATTGAACAGGGATTCGTTACGATTCATGAGGTGCGTCGGGAAATCCACCATCCCGATTCGGCCGCGGCAGGTGCCGAGGATGGCGATGAACTGGTACTATGGGATTGTGTCGATAGTGCCAAAGCGGCCGCCAAGTGGATGTGAGGATCTGTCATGGCCTCGGCCTGTGAAGGATGCCAATACTGATTCACAAAACCCGTGTCGAAGGATGCGGATCTGAAAGCCTCATGACGCATAACGAAGCGGCAGAACGGGATTGTCGTTTCCACTCCTCGGACCACATATTCCGATAGGGCGCGATCCATCCTGTCCATCGCCTGTTCACGTGTCTTCGCCCAAACGACAAGTTTCGCCAAGAGCGGATCGTAATAGACGGAGACATCCTGTCCTTGGCGCACACCGTCGTCCACCCTCACACCAGGCCCGGATGGAATTCGGTACATGTCCAGAAGGCCGGTGCTCGGCATGAAATTGGAATCTTCGGCGCAGATCCGGCATTCCAAAGCGTGCCCTTGGATGTGGAGATCTTCCTGGGCGACACTCAACGGCTTGCCCATGGCCACATCCAACTGCATCCTGACCAGATCCAAACCTGTGATGAGCTCTGTGACCGGATGTTCGACTTGCAAGCGTGTGTTCATTTCCAGGAAATAGAACTTACGGTGCTTATCCACCAGGAATTCAATGGTTCCGGCACCCACGTATCCGCATCCTTTCGCGGCGAGAATCGCGGCATTGGCCATTTCCGCGCGCATGGTGTCTGTAAGAATGGCGCAGGGGGCCTCTTCAACTAGTTTCTGGTGCCGGCGTTGTATGGAGCACTCGCGATCGAACAGATGGATCACATTGCCATGGGTATCTGCCATGATCTGGAATTCCACGTGGCGCGGCTCTTCGAGATATTTCTCGACGTACACGCGTCCGTCGCCGAATGCGCTCAAGGCTTCTGACTGCGCGGATCTGACCGAATCGTCAAATGTCGCGGGGCTGAAGACAAGTCGCATACCTTTCCCACCGCCACCTGCGGCGGCTTTGATGAGGACGGGATACCCGATTTGAGTCGCGATTTCTCGGGCCTCATCTACGGAATCGAGCGCGGATGTGGTACCCGGAGGCAGTGGCACCCCCGCTGCAGACATCAATTCCCGGGCTTTGGTCTTATCCCCCATTTTTTCGATGGCAGATGCGGGTGGACCGATGAAAATGATTCCCTCTTCGGCACACCTGCGGGCGAAAGCGGCATTCTCACTCAGGAAGCCATATCCGGGATGGATGGCATCTGCACCTGTCGCTTTCGCGGCGCCAATAATCGCATCCATGCGCAGATAAGACGCAGAGGATGGGGCTTCGCCGATGCGTACCGATTCGTCGGCGTAGAGTGTGTGAGGGGCGATAGAGTCGGCATCCGAATACACCGCTACAGTGGATATACCCATCTCGCGGCAGGTACGCATGACCCTGATGGCGATTTCGCCCCGGTTGGCTATAAGTACTTTTGTAATCTCCAGCATAACCGAAAGATACTACAATCTTAGCTCAACGGGTTGCCACTCTCCACCAAGCTTTGGGTAATATTTTCAATTTCTGAGTGGTGGTCAGGTACGCGCGTTGTTTGTACACTTGGAACGTGTTTCGCTCAATGACGTCCAATATCCGGCTGTAATTTTCACGGGCGAGAATCACTGGCAGACGCGAATCGGGGTTGAGCATGGCAATGCCTTCATCCGCGGAGGCGTAATATTGTCTAGCTCTTTGTATCTGGAATTCCATGAGCGCCATGAAACGGTCGTCGATCACGTGATCGAACAGATCCGATTCGTGGAGACCGAATCGATCCAATTCCTCTTTGGGTAGATAGATACGGTTGCGGGCAAGATCTTCTCCGATGTCCCTGAGAATGTTTGTGAGCTGCATGGCGATACCGAGATCCACCGCATGGCCTATGGCCTTGATGTCGGTGTAGCCGAAAACCTCACATGTCATCAGTCCGACGACAGATGCCACCTTGTAGCAATAGTCATAGAGCTCATCGAAGGTGTCGTACCGGTTCTTGTGGAGATCCATGCATACCCCTTCCATGAGCTCAAGGGGTTGACTCATGGGGATATGGAATAATTTCAGCGTATCTGAAAAAGCCAACAGAATCAGGTTTTCGGAGTGCTTGGTCTGGTAGGCCTCCTCCAATTTGACTTGGAAATCGCGCATCAACCCGGAAAGTGCGGCCGGGTCTACTTTGGAATCGGTGATGAGGTCTGTGGACTCATCAATAAGGTCGTCCATGTAGCGGCACAAGGCGTAAATGGCGAAAATACTGCGCTGCTTTTCGTTGGGTAGGAAGCGTGTGGCCAGGTAGAAGGTCTTCGCATGGGAGCGGGTGATGCTTCTGCAATGAGTGTACGCCGCTCTGAGTTCGACATCTTCCACCTCATCAATCACACTCCGATGGATCGACGTTCTCTCATAGACCGGACGCAGCATGTCGTACGGCAAACGCAACAATCCCGAATAAACGGAGGGCTGTGTGATGTTTTGGCTCATTTAATGCGATTTTAACAGATAAATGCTCTAAAAACGCATTTCGTTCCGATGTATATTGGTTGGATAATTCACTTTCTGTCGAATCTGTCTAAAAGTACATAGAAAGCACCCATCCTATGCCAAAAAGAATAACGATTTATGATGTGGCAAAGCGCGCGGGCGTAGCCATTTCGACAGTATCAAGGGTATTGAACCAATCACCGTACGTATCGGATGAGACGAAGACCCGTGTGGAAGCCGCCATCCGTGATCTGGAGTTCTACCCCCAAGCGAATGCGAGAAAACTGGCCAAGCGCGAACCACAGATCATATCGGTAGCGGTTCCCACGTTCACAACACCGTTTTTCAATGAAGTGCTGAAGGGTGTCAAAGATGAGATCAAATCCATGGATCTTGATTTCATCATCTACAACACGGGCTCGGACAACCCCGAAAAGCATTTCGAGCAGTTCCTGGAAAAAGGAATTCCAGACGCGCTGATCATCTTCTCTATCGAAATCACTGATTTTATCCACCGCAGAATCAAAGATTTGCCGATTCCGGTGATTTTGGTTGGTTCAGACCATCCCGATTACGATTACATCTACTGGGACAATTACAAAGGCGGGTTTCTGGCAGCCGAGCACCTCATCAAGCAGGGCTTCAAGAAAATCGGGATGATTCGTCCACACTCGATCTCCAAGATTTCCGACCTGAGAGAACGCGGTTTCCGCGATGCGTTGCGCGAATACGGCATCCCGATGGATGAAGACTGCCTGGTGAGCGGAATCACACGCAAACATGCCGGATTCAGCGAAGAAGCCGGACACGAAGCCATCCAAATCCTCAAGCATCGCAACAAGATGCCCGAAGCGCTATTTTGCTCGAACGACGCCCAAGCCCTAGGCGCGATGTACGCCCTGAAGGAAATGGGACTCCGCGTTCCCGAGGATGTGGCGGTGATGGGTTACGACAACATCAAGATTTCGCGATATCTGGAGCTTTCCACCATCGATCAGAAAATGTACCAGGTGGGTCGCCAAGCCATCCAGCGGATCGCGGCCATGTTCAAAGATCCGGATATCGCTCCGCTCAAAGACAAAGTGATTCCTGAATTGATCATCAGAAAATCGACGCAGCGTGGCTAACAGCATCGGCCGGACCGACATCACCGGCTTCGGATCTCCCTATCGCGGAAAAGTCCGCGATGTCTATTCCCTGACTCCTGGTATCCTAGGTATTGTTTCCACGGATCGGATATCCGCATTCGACCACATCCTTCCTGCTCTCATCCCTTATAAGGGACAGGTTCTCAACACATTGGCGGCATTCTATTTCCGACAGATTTCCGATATAATTGAAACGCATGTCATCGATGTCCCCCATCCGAATGTGACCATCGCGAAAGCCTGCACAGGAATTCCGATCGAAGTCGTGGTTCGAGGTTATCTCACAGGTCACGCCTGGCGCACGTATTCTTCCGGCAGACGGACACTTTGCGGTGTGGAACTGCCGAATGGCCTTCGTGAGAACGAGAAATTCATCACGCCGATCATCACTCCTTCCACCAAGGCGACCGAAGGACACGATGAGGACATCTCTGAGGATGAAATCTTGTCCAGAAGACTTGTTGGCGCGGAACTATGGTCCCAAGTCAAGGAAAAAGCGTTGATGCTCTTTCAGCGGGGCACGGATATCGCCGCAGATCAGGGCTTGATCCTGGTCGACACGAAATACGAATTCGGACTCTTCGAAGGAAGATTGGTGCTGATGGATGAGGTACATACGCCAGATTCCTCCCGCTATTTCCTCAGAGACGGGTACGAGGATCGCTTGGAGAAAGGCGAGAAACAAGCCCAATTGTCGAAGGAATTTGTCCGCGAATGGCTAATGGAGTACGGGTTCATGGGCAAAGAGGGACAGACCATGCCAGTAATGAATGCCGATGTGGTCGAAAACATCTCCAAACGCTACATCAGCCTCTACGAGCAACTCACAGGAAGCCGGTTCGAGCCCTTGCCAACCGCCGATTTCGATGCGACATGTGGCGAACTCTTTCGCCAAGCCGTCACAAATCACCCTGCATAGGCATGATGAGCACTTCCTCGGCGACCGACCGCGGGGAAAGCTGAAGCAAGGTTTCCATCATCAAGGCCACATCATGCGGATCAATGATGCGATTCGGATCCATCGATGAGCCATCCCAAGAGCTTGACCAGGTCGGTCCGATGTTCACCAAGGAAACCGCGATCCCTTCATGACGCAATTCTTTGCGCAGACTGGCCGACCAACCGCGCAGTGCGTGCTTAGAAGCGGCATAAGCGCCACCACGCTCGAGTCCGTCAATTGCCGCGATCGAACCGACAGATAGGATTTTCCCGGGTCCGTTCGCACGGATATGAGGTAGCAAAGAACTCGTCAAATTAAAGGCGGTCATCAGGTTCTGTTGAATCTGCTGATATACTTCCTCAGATGAGGTGAGACCGAGTTTCTTGCCGATATAACCGCCGGCATTGTTGATCAAGTGAACCGGTTTGGCTTCGTTGAAGGGCCAGTCGATGGATATCGGCTGGGAAATATCCGCCGCGACGGCGATGGCCAGGCATCCCTCGGCGCGGCAATCGGCCGCTGTCTGATCCAAGGATTCAGCGGATCTGGAGACAAGAACCAGGGCATAACGACCGGTTTTGGCCAAGTGAAGAGCGATGGAACGGCCTATGCCCTTCCCAGCTCCGCTGATGACCACATATGCGCTGAACTCCGACGTCATGGGACGTTCAGGTATTTGTGGGTCTGCAGCGAAACGGACCATTTCGGATTCGCTTTCACATACTTCACGATCAATGGCATGGCTCGGGGCGTATCCCATTCGGGCTGAAGAAGCAGTTTCGTTCCAGGCGGACATTTCAGAGCGTGGGTTTCCGCCCATTGCAGGTCTTTCGGAGTCAGAACCACCACTTTCAGTTCTTGAACCGACGCATAGGCGCCTTCCACGGGCGGTTTGAAGCGCTTGGGTGAGAGAGTCACCCAGTCGATATCGCCGCTCATCGGGGAACTTCCCGACGTTTCGAGATGGATCCGGACTCCGAGAGTTCTCAAATTTCGCGTCAGAGGCCCCAAGTCGTGCAAGAGCGGCTCTCCGCCCGTAATCACGACGATTGGGGCTCCAGAGGCCGCCACGAGCGCGACAAGCTCATCCACGCCCATTCTTGGATGCTTGCTGGCATCCCAACTGTCTTTGACGTCGCACCAGTGGCAACCCACATCACATCCTGCAAGTCGGATGAAATACGCGGAATACCCCGTATACACCCCTTCCCCTTGGATGGTGTGGAAATGCTCCATGACCGGATACTCACTCATCGGCATCGGTGTAATCGACCCAGGAATCCGGGGTTTCCCAAACGGTGACCTTGAGTTCAATCCCTTCAGGAAGTCGTTTTTTCGTTTCCTGATGGATGTATTCGGCGATTCTCTCCGCTGTGGTGCTCACAGGAAGGATGTCGTTGAGATAGGCGTGGTCTAAGCCGCCTTTGGTGCTGTCGTGTGCGGGCCATTTCAGCTCGCGGAAATCACAGACCATATCGGCGGTCGGCAAATACTTGGAAGGATTGAGTTTATGCGACTTCGCCGACATCCGCACCCGGTAGGTGTGTCCGTGTAGGCGCGCGCATTTTCCGTCGTACCCTTCGATGAGATGGGCCGAATCGAATCTGAATTCGGTGTGCAGGGTCCAGGTTGGCATGATGGAAACTAAAAAGGCCCCACGGCTTTTTGCCGAAGGGCCTTCAAAATACGAAGAAATCAGGGGGTTTAGAGGCGCTTAATCGTACATCCCAAGGCGCGGGATGTAGGCGTGGCAATCGGTTTGCCGCCAGCAAGTTGCGAAAGAGCGTCTTTGATGTAGTATTTCTCGACGGCAGAACGGTCGCGGCTGTTATCGTCGATGGCTCCTACGAAGACCAACTTGTTGTTTTTGTCAAGCAGATAGACATGTGGCGTGCGGGTTGCGCCGTATGCGTCGGCCAGTTTGTGGTCCTTGTCGAGCGCATACGTGAAGGCGTACCCTTTGTCCTGCTTACGCTTAGCCATGTCCGCCAGAGATTCTCCCTCTTTGCGGGTGGCTTCGTTCGGATTCACGAACACGACTCCGACATTGGCCGCCGCTGCGAGCTGGGCCACTTCGTTGTAACGGTTTTCCCAGGCATGCACCCAAGGACACGTGTTGCTTGTGAACACGAGCAGTGTTCCGTTCGCTTTTTTCACACTCGAAAGGCTGATTTCCGTGCCTTCGGTGGTGGTCATCTTGTAATCGAGCATCGGGCCGGTCTTGCCGATTTCGAGTTCCTTGATCTCGTTCGTGGCGAACATGGTCATGGACAGTATCAAAGTGAGAATGAGTTTCATGGCTTGATTGCGGTTAGGATGTGGGATTTGAAGGTTTCATAATCGGCCGGCTTCTCGAAGAATGTGACGAGATCGCCGTTTTTAGCATAGATGACGGTGGCCGGCATGGCTCCCGTCCAATCCGGATGAACGGCCAGAATGAACGGTTCGTCTTTTCCGTCTTTGAGATAGGTCTGCCAAGAGACGCCTTGGTCTTTCAGGAACGTGTTCACACGCTCATAATCTTCCGGAAAGTCCGTGGAGATGAACACCACTTCCAACTGGTCTTTGAATTCCTCGCGGAGCTCCACCAGATGCGGAAACTCCTCCACGCAAGGCACACACCATGTGGCCCAGACATTGATGAGCACCGCTTTCTCCCCCTGGAAAGACGCCAATACCGCGGGTATGGCTTCCGGCTGTATCGGCAACGGTGGCAGAATTACGGTCTCGCGCTCTTTCAAGCAGGATGCCTGCAGTACCATCACCAAGGAAATCGCCAGATTTGGGAACTTGTTCATTCAGACAATAAACAAAGGTTTAGCGAAAACGACGAGTAAAATTATGTTATTTGTACGGCCAGAATCTCACTCAGGGCTTTGTATACCGCGATTTCGGACGGATGTCCTTCGAGCAACGCCAAATGTTTGCGCATCGTTTCGATATCCCCGCGTAGCGCCGGACCCGTCCGTGCGTCCAACGCACCGACTTCCCGAAGATTCGAGATCGTCTGATCGGTGAGTTTTTCGAAGAGGTCTGCGGAGGTGGCGTTCAATCCGGCGTCTCGAAGCACGCGATCGGCGACCATGTGCAGTGCGATAGTGAAATTGGACACGATCACTGCGGCGGTGTGAATGGCGGTTTTCTGATTCGGAGTGACGAATAATGGGGTCGCTCCGACATCCGTCACCAACCGAGCGACTTTTTTCAACAGTTCTTCATCCCCTTCCAACGACATCACGATTCCTTCGAAGACCTCGGCTTGCGCGCCGGATTTCACGGTTTGAATGGGATGCATCGATGCTTTTGGGCCGTTTCCATGTATCACTGAAGCCGGATTCGCACCCGAGGTGTGCACCATCGGAAAATCGGGATATGTCCGGGATACGTCCGCGATCGCATCATCGGGAACACAGAGAATGATGAGTTCGGATGTGAGCACATCCATCACAACTTCATGTCCCGCTTTCGACAATGCTTTTTCCAACGCGGAACCGAGTTTGCCTCGGCCTACGATCCCGATGCGCATCAGAGTCCGGGGGAAGTGGCGATTCCGCAGTTCAGGGCCTCGCCGGGTTGCGTACCGGGAAGAAAATCGACGTCCAAGCCCCAGGCTTCGGCGATCAGGAGTCCGCCGATGAAGACTTCGGCTCCGATCATGTCGATATCGCCGCTGTTCAACGCATTGAACACGTTCGAAATGCTTTTGGATTCGATGTGCTGCCCGATTCTGGACCAGTTTTCCTTCTCGGAGACATTCAATTCGGATGCGATCACCAGGAGCGAGTTTCTTCCACCCATGATTTCACTTATCACATAGGCGAATTCTCGGACAATCGCAGGATCGGAGTCGCAAATGGGCACGCTGACCACGCTGAATCCGTTGATGACATTTTGCAGCAAGGGCAAATGTTGATAAATGGCCATGTCTGGGCCCCAAGCGGCATCATCGATGTAGAAATCGTCATCCTCGTCGCAGAAATCGTTTCTCAGCGCTTCATTCACGGTCACTGCGCCTTTTTCCGTGGCGAATTCGGCGACAGAGGGCATCGGAATCTTCTTCACGGGCTCATCTGCGCGCCGTTCCGCGAATACCACGGTGTCGTATGTGGCTCCGGCGAGTTGCGCGTACAGGGAGACCACTTGTTTGCGGTTCGCTTCGGTGACGGAACAAGGCACGAAAAGAATGGAAATGGCTGATTTCATAGAAGATGATGGGATGTGTGGGCGAGGCTGAGACGGATGCCGTGTCGCTCGAACAAAATACCATGAATATCCTGGCCGTTCCAACGGGCGATGAAGCGTTCCGCATCCACCCTTTCCAAGTGTATTTTATTCATTCCGAGTCGGAGTCCGGTCCCGATGAGCTTCAGAACGCTTTCTTTCATGATCCAGACATCGATAAGACTCGCATAGAGTTCGTCCGATTCTGACGGATGCCTCATTCGGGATTGAAGCGCCGGATTCACAACCCGGTCGGCCGCCTCCGCATCCATCCCCACCTGGCCTTCAAGCGTCCAGCAAACGGCGCTGAATCCCTGAGTATGAGTGAGACTCAAGGGACGGAGTGATCCATCCCCAGACGTCAGAAACGGCTTTCCCGCGGCGTTCTTTGTCACCGAATGTCCGTGAAGCACCCGGGAAACGAGCGTGATCGCGTCATCTGTCGCGGAATATGCGACATGGATTGGATGCCCTTGATGGATGTGGAACTCTTCTACCTGCACAAGATTCGGTTCAAAAAGCCGTATTTTTGCACAAAATACCGCAATTCATTCATAATCATCGCCTCATGCAGTCTCAAGAGCCCAGCCAGAACGACCTGGAAGCCCAACGCCGTCACAAACTTTCCGAAATCCGCGCCAAAGGCGTGCAGCCTTTCGCCTATTCGTTCGATGTGACCCACACCAGTACGGCGATCAAATCCGATTTCAAAGACGGAGAGATCGTTTCCGTGGCCGGACGCATGATGACCCGCCGCGTGATGGGCAAAGCCGCGTTTTTCAATCTGCAGGACTCCGAGGGAATCATTCAGATCTACGTGCGTCGCGACGACATCGGCGAAATGCTCTACAACGAGATCTTCAAACACCTTGTCGATCTTGGAGATATCGTGGGCATCAAGGGACACCTGTTCACCACTCAAACCGGCGAGATCACGGTCCACGCCTCGCACTTCGAATTGCTGACCAAAGCCATACGTCCGATACCTATCGCCAAAGAGATGGAACTCGAAAACGGTGAGAAAGTGGTCTTCGACGCCTTCGCCGACAAGGAGCTCCGCTACAGAATGAGATACGTTGATTTGATTGTGAATCCCCATGTGCGCGAAACATTTAAGAAGCGTTCGAAGCTTGTTAATGTGATGAGGAACTTCATGCACGACGCCGGTTATCTCGAGGTTGAGACTCCGATCCTGCAACCCATGTATGGTGGCGCATCGGCTCGGCCATTTGTCACCCATCACAACGCGCTCGACATGAAACTCTATCTGCGCATCGCCAATGAGCTGTATCTAAAGCGGTTGATCGTGGGTGGTTACGACGGAGTATTTGAATTTTCAAAGGATTTCAGAAACGAAGGGATGTCCCGTTTCCATAATCCGGAATTCACGCAGGTCGAGCTCTATGTCGCTTACAAAGATTACGACTGGATGATGAGTTTCGTGGAGCAGATGGTGGAAGCCGTGGCGATCGCGCTGCATGGCGATACGAAAGTCCCGGTTGGCGAGCACGTGATCGACTTCCAACGCCCTTGGCCGCGAATCACCATGTATGACGCGATCCGTGACAAGACAGGTGTCGATATTTCCGCGATGAACGACGCCGAGCTTCGCAATGCGGCCCGTTCCCTCAAAGTGCATGTGGACGACACTATGGGCAAAGGCAAGATCATTGACGAGCTATTTGGCGCCTTTGTAGAGCATACGCTCATCCAACCCACCTTCATCACGGATTATCCGATCGAAATGAGTCCGCTGGCGAAGAAGCATCGCACCAAACCCGGTTTGGTCGAGCGATTCGAAGCCATTTGCAACGGAAAAGAGATCGCCAACGCGTTTTCGGAGCTTAACGACCCCATCGACCAGCGCGAACGATTCGAAGACCAGGTTTCGCTTCGCGAAGCGGGAGATGAAGAAGCCATGGGCTTGGATGAGGACTTCCTCCGCGCTCTGGAGTACGGCATGCCTCCTACCGCCGGACTCGGAATCGGCATCGACCGTCTCTGTATGATCATGACCAATTCCGAATCCATCCGCGATGTGCTCTTCTTCCCGCACATGCGCCCGGAATAACCCATGAAACTGACCGGGTTCATCGCACTCCGCTATTTCACGAGCAAACGCAAAGGCGCGTCGTTCTTGTCGTTCGCCAAGCTCATCTCCGTTTCAGGCGTCGCCGTTGGTAGCGCAGGTCTTCTCATCGCCTTGTCAATCGTTCACGGATTCCGGTCGACCATCCAAGACAAGATTATCGGGTTCGGATCGCACATCACCATCACCTCCATGGTGGATGCGCCTATCTTCCGTGCCGATTCGTTGGTCACCTTCCTCACCTCCATCCCTGAAATCGAACTCGCCCAACCGGTGCTGTTGGGACAGGTGATGATCCAGCACAAATCCCAGGTGGAAGGCACCTTCCTTAAAGGTGTCCCGGAAAGCGGAGATGTGACCGATCTGCGCAAATACATCCGCAACGGAACCTATTCGTTGGCCACATCAGAAGACGGAATCCCCAATCTTGTGCTTGGCGCCCGACTCGCGCGCAATCTTGGTGTGGAAGCCGGGGGGCTCGTCACCTTGTATTCCATGAAAGGAACACCGGAAGCGGGAAGCCTTCCCGAAATCCGACGATTCAGAGTGAGCGGCATCTATGAGACCGGAATCGACAGATTCGATGATGTCTTCGTACTCACATCTTTAGATGTTGTGCGGCAATTGATTGACTTGGAACATCCTGCAGCCCATCAAGTCGATGTCAGACTCAAAGACGTAAGTAAAATCCGTGAGGTGGAAGCCTTGATGGATGAGCACCTGCCCTTTCCCTACTTCGTGGAAACCGTCTATCTGCGTTATGCGAACATCTTTGCTTGGATCCGCCTGCAAGAGCAGACCGTGCCCTTAGTGATCGGAGTGATGATTCTCATCGCGGCATTCAATCTGATCGGAACCATTCTCATGATGGTGTTGGAGAGGATTCGCGATATCGGAATCCTCAAAACGATGGGCGCCACCACACGACAGATCCGGAGCATATTCCTCGCGGAGGGACTCATCGTCGGAGTGGTCGGCATCGTGATCGGGATCCTCATTGCGATGGCGTTCAGCTGGGTTCAAGCCACCTATGGCATCATTCCGCTGGATCAGGAGAACTACTACATGAGCACCGCGCCTGTGGAGCCGCACTTGGTCGATTACCTATGGGTGAGTGGCGTCTCCATTGCGCTGTGCGCGGCGGCATCCTGGTTACCGTCGAACGTAGCGGCTAATATCGATCCGTTGGATGTGATCCACTTCGGTCGGTGACCTTCACAGGGTAAAAAACGATTAAACAGGGAGCAAAAGAGGTAAGGAGTTTTCTTGGCGGACACCAATTAGGGCATCCTAGAAACATATCTCCCTTGCTCCGTTGCTCGCTGTAAAAAATCCACCTTGTAAAGAAGGTTAGTTCAGCACGCTGGAAGCCGGTTTCGACTCAAACCCGAAGGCTTCGGCAACATCTTTGTACACGATGGTGCCCAAAGCGATGTTCAAGCCCAATTCCAGCTCCTTGTTCTCTTTGCAAGCCGCTTTCCAGCCCTTGTTGGCGATCTGGATGGCATAAGGAAGAGTGACGTTGGTCAGTCCTTTGGTGGACGTGTTCGGCACAGCGCCCGGCATGTTGGCTACGCAGTAGTGGACGATTTCATCCACCAAGTAGATCGGATCGTCGTGGGTGGTGGCTTTCGCCGTTTCGATGCATCCGCCCTGATCGATGGCCACATCCACGATCACCGAACCCGGCATCATGGTTTTCAGCATGTTGCGTGTGATCAGATGCGGTGCTTTTGCACCTGGGATAAGCACGGCGCCGATCACAAGGTCCATCGTTTTGATGTATTCGCGGATGTTGCCGGCCGAGGAAAACACGGTGGTCACGTTTTTCGGCATGATGTCGTCCAAATAACGCAAACGGTTCAAGTTCACATCCATGATGAACACGTTCGCACCCATGCCCGCAGCGATTTTAGCCGCGTTCACACCCACGATACCGCCGCCAAGCACGAGCACATTGGCCGGTGGAACACCCGGAATGCCGCCAAGGAGGACTCCGCGTCCGCCTTGGGCTTTCTCGAGATACTTGGCACCTTCCTGAACCGACATCCGTCCGGCCACTTCCGACATCGGAATAAGCAATGGCAGCGATCTGTCGGCTTTTTCCACGGTTTCATAGGCGATGGCGATACATTTCGAGGCCATCACGGCTTCGGTAAGCTTCTGCTCGGCCGCGAAATGGAAATAGGTGAACAGGATTTGTCCTTCACGCATCAGCGGATATTCGCGGGCGATCGGCTCCTTCACTTTCATGATCATTTCGGATCTGGCCCAGATCTCTTTGACATCATCGACAATCGACGCGCCTGCATCGACATACGCGGAATCCGGAAAACTGCTACCCAAACCCGCTCCTTTTTCAACGAGAACGGTATGCCCGTGACGGGTCATTTCTACGACGCCAGCTGGCACAAGGGCGACTCGATTTTCATGGGTTTTGATTTCTTTGGGTACGCCGATGATCATGGCTCTGGTAGATTGTAGTGATTTGGTTAAACCGTCGATGAGTCGCAATTGGATGACCGAAATTACCACAAAATCCGGTAAATTTTGCCACTCAGCGTATGATATCCAAAGACATTCTCGCACAAGTAAGGAGGCTCGAAATCCGAACAAAAGGACTGGTGAACAACCTGTTCGGGGGAGAATACCATTCCGCTTTCAAGGGAAGAGGCATGATTTTCTCGGAAGTGAGACCTTACCAATATGGAGACGACATCCGCCAGATCGATTGGAACGTGACCGCACGCACCGGTGATCCCCATATCAAAGTTTTCGAAGAGGAACGCGAACAAACGCTCATGTTATTGGTGGATATCTCCCCGAGCGGACTCTTCGGTTCCGGTTCGCGCCGTAAAATCGACCTGATCACCGAATTATGCGCCGTTCTGGCGTTCAGCGCCATTCACAACAAGGACAAGGTGGGTTTGGTGCTGTTCACAGACAGAATCGAGAAAGTGGTTTTTCCGCGCAAAGGTCGTACACATGTGTTGCGTCTGATCCGCGATTTGTACGCCACGCAGCCTGTGGGCAAGGGTACGGACATCTCCGAAGCTCTCACCTTCACAAACAAGGTGCTGAATCGGCGTTCCATTGTGATCCTGGCCAGTGATTTCATCACAGATGGGTACGAAGCCGCCATCCGGGTCACGAACCGCAAACACGACTTGGTGAACATCCATGTGATGGATCCCCTTGAGCAACGCATGCCCGATCTCGGACTCCTCCCCTTGCTCGACGCTGAATCCGGTTCTGTGCGATGGATGCCGACCTTCCTCCCATCCGTACGGAAAAAATTTGCGATAGAACGCGAACAACGGCTTCTTGGCATCGAAACCCGCTTCAAACAGCTCCAACTCGATCACATCCGGATTCTAACCACCGAATCCTACATCGAGCCACTTCGAGAATATTTCATCAAACGGTCGAAACGTCACTGAATGAAGCGCCTACTCTTCCTACTTCCTCTGATCTGTCATTGGGAACTCAGCGCCCAATCGGTGACCATCGCTTTGTCGAGCGATTCCCTCTACGCCGGACAACCCTTCGAGTACCGGGTTTCGGTGCAGACAGGATCCATATATAAGAATGTGATTCCACCAGATTCCGCCCTATGGGGCAATTTTCTCGAGTATCGAGGGTTTCGTCGGGTATCATCCGTACCAGGAACCGATAGCCTGATCATTTCCTTGCAGTTTTTCGGAACCAAAGACACCCTCATCGCTCCCGCCCGGTTCACTCTGGTCGGCGACGACACACTGAGATTGATGTCGGTCGCCATGCCGATCTATTTCAAAAGTCTGTTACCGTCGGAACAGGCCGAATTAGAGCCATTGAAACCCATTTATGATTTCGCCCGGAACTGGTGGTGGCTCATCTTCCTATTGCTTGTTCTTTGCGCCATCGCATATGGGTTGGTGCGCAGATACCGGAATCGAACCGTGGAACAACCCGTTCAGACAGTTGTCGTTGAAAAATCGCCATTCGTTTCCCCGCTGGACATCCTGAATGGAGAGCTGGAACGGCTCAAGCGCCAAGATCTGATCCATCGGAACGAGGTTAAAGTCTATTATTCGGAGCTAGGCGACATCCTTCGCCGCTACATTGAAGACGCCCACGGCATTCCGGCGTTTGAAAGCACCACCAGAGACCTTCGTGCGGCTTTCAAAAAGCGCGGATTGCACAGTGAACTGGCCCAACCTTGCCTTTACGTGCTTGATGAGGCCGATATGGTGAAATTCGCCCGATTCAAACCGACAGCTGTCGCCGCCGACCTGTGCCACAAACAAGCCCGCATGTTCGCCGATGCCGCAGCAAGATTGGATCTTCTGCGGATTCAGATGCTCCAACAACAACACGAGAAGCCCGATGATCTTTCTTGAACCGTACTGGTTGGGATTATTGGCGCTGATTCCCGCATTCGCCGCGGCGCATTGGGTCTTTCGCAGAAAGAAAGCCTTCGGCAGTCTTCTGTATTCCAGCGGGATATCCTCCGATGCGACATTTGTCGCCACAATTCTGACAGGAATCAGCTATTTGGCCGTCATCCTCCTCATTCTGGCACTTGCGCGCCCTGTCGCACTCAACCAAGTGATCCAGCGCAAAGCCGAGGGCATCGATATCGTGATAACCTTGGATTTGTCCGGTTCCATGAAAGCGGAAGATTTGCGTCCGAACCGGTTTCAAGCCGCAAAAACGGCCGCCGCCGAATTCATCTCCAACCGCGAATCGGACCGCATCGGTCTGGTGGTTTTCGCACGGCACAGTTTCACGCTGATCCCACCCACGCTGGATTACAAACTGCTGCGCCAAGCCCTCGCCGATCTCAAGCTCGATCAGATCCAGGACGGGACGGCCATCGGGATGGGAATCGCCACGGCGGTGAACCGCTTGAAAACCTCCAAAGCCGCCAGCAAAGTGATCATCATTCTGACGGATGGTGAGAATAACGCCGGTGAGATCGATCCACTGACCGCAGCCGATCTGGCCCGCGTGTACGGCATCCGGGTGTACACCATCGGGGCCAGCACCGAAGGCACCGCGCCCTATCCTATCGACGATCCCGTATTCGGCCGCCGCTACCATCCCATCAAAGTGGATATCGACGAGCCTATGCTTACCGAAATCGCCACGAAAACCGGTGGAAAGTACTTCCGCGCCCGAGATACCAACGCTCTCAGAGTCATTTACGACGAAATCAACGCCATGGAACGCTCCGATGTGGATGAACAGATTTTCGTGGACCGCCTCGATCTCTATGCCTACTTCCTGATTCCCGCATTCATTCTTCTTCTGCTGAATCTGTGGTTGGAAAGGTATCTGTACCGATTCGTATGGCTCTAGACTCCATTCTCGGAGCGGTCCGCAAACCCATCGCGTATGATTCGGTGACGGATGTCCTCTCCCAGCGGAAGATTGTCCGCTTGGAACAAACCGTCGGTTCGATGCTTCCCATCGCTGTGGCTCCGTTGGGTTCGCCGTCCACACCACTCCTGATACTTACCGCCGATGAAGACGACGCGTTGGCCATCCGCGCCGATCTCGAAGAAATCGGCATGACCGGAGTCGGGTTTTTTCCGCCCACCGGACGCAAGCCCAACGACCGCGAACATGTGGAGGATCCGTCGGTTCTGGTGCAGCGTTCCGAAGTGCTCGATTCGCTGAGCCGCGGATCGTTATCCGCCATGGTCGCTCCCATCGCGGCGATCATGGAGAAGATGGCTTCGCCGGATGCGTACGTCACCGCGTCGATCACCGTCAAGAAAGGACAGGAACTCGATCCTGAACTCCTGTGGGAGCAATTGCTCGATCAAGGGTACACCGTGGCTCATTTCGTGGACGAACCCGGAGAATTGGCCAAACGCGGCGGCATACTCGATGTCTTTCCCTACACCGGCGGTTACCCGGTGCGTATCGAGTTTTTCGGAAATTCCGTCGATTCCATCCGTGAATTCGACCCCGATTCGCAGAGATCCGTCGCTTTTCTGGACGAATGCCGCCTCATACCCGACATTCGCGGAAAAACGGCAGCCGAGCGCGCCTCCATCCTGTCGTATCTGCCGGCCGCATCGATCCTCGTACTTCAGAATCATCCGTTGCTTCGCGCTCGCTATGAGGAAACCTGGCGTTTGGTGGAAGCGGCTTCCGCCGAAGCGGCCTTCATCACTCCGGCCAAATTCTTCAGCGAAGTCACCAAATTCGCACGCATCGAAAGCGGCGCTTTCCTGTCTCAGTCGAAACCGGATCTGACGATTTCATTGGGAGGTCGGCCTCAACCCGATTTCAATGGCGCACTGAAATTGTTCAAATCGTATCTGGAGGATGTGTCGGGCAAAGACGGACATGTGACGTGGATCTTGTGCGACAGCGATTCCCAACGGACACGGTTCGAGGAGTTGATCGGTCAGGAAGGATCGACGACCCGAGTCCGACTTTCGATCCAATCTCTGCATCAGGGGTTCATCCTCGAGGCGGAATCCTTATCGGTGTTCACCGACCATCAGATCTTCAACCGGTATTATCGTCCCAAGCAAAAGCGCAAAATCTACCGCGGCGGCTTCTCCCTCAAAGAGATCAAAGACCTTCGCCTGGGTGATTACGTGGTGCACGTGGATTACGGGATCGGAACCTTCGCCGGGTTCACGAACATCACGGTGCGCGGCGCGGCGCAGGAGGCGGTCATCGTCAAATACGCCGACGACTCCATCCTGTATGTGAACGTTTCCTCACTGCACAAGCTTCAAAAGTATTCCGGTAAGGACGGCGCTAACCCGGGCATCACCAAGCTTGGATCGGGCGAATGGCAGCGCAAGAAAGCCAAGACGAAGAGCCGTGTCAAGGACATCGCCCGCGAGCTCATCCGCCTGTACGCGAAGCGCAAGGCCCAGGCGGCGCATGCGTTCGGTCCCGACAGCGGGATGCAGCTCGAACTGGAAGCCGCGTTCGAATTCGAAGAGACGCCCGACCAATGGAAAGCCATCGAGGATGTGAAACGCGATATGGAATCGCCTATGCCGATGGACCGCCTCGTATGCGGAGATGTCGGCTTCGGGAAGACAGAAGTCGCCATTCGCGCCGCCTTCAAAGCGGTGAACGACGGGAAGCAGGTTGCGATTTTGGTTCCGACCACCATCCTGGCCGACCAGCACTGGAAAACCTTTTCACGCCGGATGCGGGATCTTCCGGTGACCATCGAGCGAATCAGCCGCTTTCGGACAGCCGCTGAAATCACCACCATTCTGAAAAAGACCGAGCGTGGAGAGATAGACATCCTGATCGGAACGCATCGGATCGTATCGAACGACGTGAAATTCAAAGACCTCGGCTTGTTGGTGATCGATGAGGAGCAACGCTTCGGGGTCACTATCAAAGAGAAGCTGAAGAACTTCCGTGCCACGGTGGATGTGCTCACGCTCACCGCTACGCCCATCCCCCGCACCTTGCAATTCTCACTGATGGGCGCGCGCGATCTGAGTGTGATCACCACGCCTCCGCCGAACCGTCAGCCAGTGTACACGGAAATCCACAGCTTCGATTCGGGCCTCATCCGCGAGGCGATCCTCAACGAAATGACCCGCAGCGGCCAAGTGTTCTTCATCCACAACCGTGTGGCCAACATTGAGGAAGTCGGTGGAATGATCCGCGACCTGGTGCCGAACGTCAGAGTGCGTCATGCGCACGGACAAATGACGGGACCTGAACTGGAAAAGATCATCCTCGATTTCTATGATTATAAATTCGATGTGCTCGTGTCCACGAACATCGTCGAGAACGGCATCGACATCTCCAACGCGAACACGATCATCATCAACCGGGCCGATCATTTCGGCTTGTCGGAATTGCACCAATTGCGTGGGCGCGTGGGCCGGTCCAACCGCAAAGCCTTCTGTTATCTGATCACTCCGCCGCTCGAAAACCTCAGTGTGGAATCGCGTAAACGGTTGCTGGCCTTGGCCGAATTCTCGGACCTCGGCTCGGGCTTCAACATCGCGATGCGCGACTTGGACATCCGTGGCGCGGGCGACATCCTCGGCGGCGAACAAAGCGGATTCATCAGCGACATCGGTTTCGAACTGTACACTAAAATCCTGAACGACGCGGTCAAGGAACTCAAGGAAACCGAATTCCGGGATCTGTTCACCGACGCGCTGCACGAGATTGAAAAACCTGAAACCGTGGTCGAGTTCGATGTGTCCGCGCTCCTCGAGAAACGCTATGTTCAGAACGACATTGAACGCCTGAATCTGTACCGGGCTTTGGCTAAGGTTAACCGTCTGGACGAGATCGACGAATGGCGGGCGGATGTTGTCGATCGCTTCGGTCCGTTGCCCACCGCCGGCGAGTTGCTCATCGCGGCCACCCGCACCAAAGTGTTAGCCTCGAAACTCTATGTCACCAAAGTGGTGGTGCGCGCGAACCGGATGTGGTTGGAACTGCCGGATGGGAATTCGGAAGCCGGTATCGCGTATTTTCAGAATGGGAAATTCCAGGAGTTGCTTAAACGCATCGAAGCCTGGAACCCAAACGGATACAAACTCACCAACAAGGACGATGTGGTCCGCTTGGTGCTCGAACCGGTTGCCGACCTGTACGCCGCCGCCGATATGCTCCTGAAATTGCAAGAACAGAATGCTTGAACCCTTTGCCGATCTGCTGAAAAATGGCGGCGTGGTCGCCTTCCCTACCGAGACCGTGTACGGCTTGGGCGCATCGGCGTGGAATGAAGCCGCCATTCGTCAGGTGTTCGAACTGAAAGGCCGGCCGGCCGACAATCCGCTGATCGTGCACGTGAGTAGTTACCCGCATGTGAAGCAACTCGCGATCGACATTTCTCCGGAAGCCCGTTTACTGATGCAGAAGTTCTGGCCCGGACCTTTGACACTGGTCTTCCGAAAAACGTCGCGTGTGCCGGGACTGGTTTCCGCAGGGTTGGACACGGTCGCAGTTCGGATGCCGAACCACGCGCTGGCTCTGGAGCTGATCCGCCAAGCAGGCCCCTTGGTGGGGCCATCGGCAAACAAAAGTGGCGGGCCGAGTCCAACCAACGCCGCACATGTGAAAGCCGATTTCGGGACGAGCGTTCCTGTGGTGGATGGCGGGCAATGCGACGTCGGGTTGGAAAGCACCGTGCTGGATGTGAGCTCAACGCCGTTCACGATTCTGCGTCCGGGAGTGATCACGGCGGAGATTATTCGCGAGGTCTGCGGAATCTCCGTGGAGGAACTGATGAAGGGTGATGAAAAGATGAAGGCCTCGCCCGGCACCAAGTACGCGCATTATGCGCCGAAGGCAAGGGTGAAGTGGGAAGAGGAATTAACAGGAGGATGGGAGGATGGGAGGAAAACGTATAAGATTTCGCACAACGGGGATCTCGAAAATTTAGCCACCCGTTTATATGCCGAGTTCCGAAAAGCCGATGAGACAGGATGTGAAGAGATATGGATCGAGAGGATCGATGCTGCGCATCCGCTGGCGAAAGTTCTATTGAATCGGATCGGGAAGGCGATGGCCTAAGGATTCGCGATCAGGATATCCAAGATCTCGCCGGGGATGAGGTTCAGGTGTCCCAAACCATCCAGACTGATCCGAACCGGAATTCCGCTTTCGATGAAGCCCGATCCACGTTGAAGATTCGCATCATAGATCATGATCTGCGCCCCGATTCTTTCGATGAACGCAGGTGCGATCTGCTTCGGATAGGTGCGTGTGCGAAGTTGTACCTCCATCCCGATCTCGGGTCGGACGGAAACCGGCTGGCGCACATACCCGATGATATGAGTGGGTGTGGGTGATGCGATCAGAAGCAATGGCTCCCCTCCATTGATAAACGATCCATTTCTGACATAGACTTGGGCCACGGTTCCGCTGATTGGCGCCACCAGATTTATGGGTTTGAATTCCTGATACACCGCTTCCATCTCCGCCTCAAGCGCGGCGATTCCCAACAGGACCGGATCTTTCGAGCTCTGCGATATCCCGGATTCGTACTTGGCCAAGCGCTTCATTTCCCTATCCATTTCCGCGATCAATCGACGTTTGGCATCATACGCGCTGGTCACCAATGCCAGCTCCAATGTGGAATCTTCCAAGGCCTGCGCTGAAATCAGTTCCCGCTTGAACAGCTCACTGAGCCGCTCGTTGGTGCGCTCAAGCTGGATTTTGCGGATATTCAAAGCTTCGAACTCGATCTTCTCATTGATCACATCCAATTGCAATGATATCATGTCGATCATGTTCCGCTGCAGATCCGAAATCGGATCTTGTGTGGCTTTCAACAGATCGATCTGGGTACGGAAGACGTTGATCTGGGATTGGAGCCGGGCACTGTCGACGACGGAGACAACGGCGATCAGATCCCCTTGGGTCACCACATCGAATTCCTGAAGGGTGAATACTGTCACCAAGCCGGTAAGTGGCGCACTCACATAGGCTGTGTCGGCCACCACTTTTCCGATGAAGGAGGATTGCTGGGTTTTGGATCCCCAAAGAAACGTGACGACACCCAAGACGATCAGAAAAACCACGACGGGAAAAAAGCGTGTCCGAAATTCCCGGATTCTTTGTTTGAGAGGGACTTGAATCGGTTCCATGATCATACCTCCGATTCGTCTTCGACCGACATCGTGCTGACCGATGTCACCCCTCTGGTGGCGGCAAGCTCACTGACGAACAGATCGGATTGTTCCGGATCCCTCAACAGCAACCGATAAGAAAGGAAAACGCCATCCACCCCATCTCGGACCCTTTGCGACGCCTTGATCCATTTGAGACTATGCCGGTCAAGCAAGGCTTCGATCAATCGGACATCGCTCACATCTCGCGAATAATGGAAATTGACAGAGATGTCGTATCTCTGTCGCGCACCAAAATTGGTGAACCATATATAGATGAAGACGATGGACATGGTGCCGCATCCAACGATGGCGGTGGTGAATTTCTGGGTACCCGCCGCCAGGCCCACCACGATCAGACTCAGGATATACACGGTATCCATCGTATCACGGAGGATGTTCCGGAAACGTACGATCGCGAACACCGCAAGCAGACTGAATGCGGTCACTATGTTGTTATCCAGAACCATCATCACCATCGACACGGTAATCGGAATGATGATGAGAGAACTCACGAACGTCCTGGAATAGGACAACCCGGAATGGGTGAACATGTAAATCCACGCCATCACTTGTCCGCACAAGAAAGCGATGAACAGGGCGAGGAGTAAGGTCGGCAAGTCTGTAGGGATCGGGGCGGTATCCCCGAAGCGGAACCAGTCGTTCATTCTATGGCTCCGAAAATCATGGGTTCATTGTGTTTGAGCACGGCAATTCCTGAGGCGTATTTAGCGGCGGATTCGGGATGCAGGTCGAAGGCTCGCACCACGTCCTGAAACCATCTCGGAAAACGGTCGGTGAATTTTAGTTCAAGGATCACATGGTTTCCGAAATACTCGATGGCGTTGTCGAGAGCCCTGGCATAATTGATCTTGTTGGTGAGAGAGGTCTGTACGTGGCGGTCGAAGGTGACCCGGATGGAGGATTTGTCTTCCGATTGATAGGCCTCCCGGAAATAGAACACATGGCATTTCGGGGTGGCTTCGAGTCGGTTTCTCAAATGAAAGAACGCTTGAAGAGCATCAAACTGAACCGGGGTGGGATCGAACAGATGCTCATGTTTCGGGATTTCTCCGGCGATGATCGACTCGACCGCATTCCGGTGCACGATTGCCCGACGCTTGACGATGATCTTATCCATCCGTCGTTTGATCTCCAGATAGACAGGGTGGCTGGCGCTATTCTCATAAAATCGGACACGGAGTTTAAAACGGTTCCGATTTCCGTTGAGCGTGTCGCGGTAGGTGGCGAGATCTTCCGAATCCAGATAGATGCTGTGAACCGGGTAGGAAAAATCAGGCTGAGTGGCACCGTAAGCATCCACATCCAGAAACGATTCGATAAATTGTCTTATGGCAACGGCTTTCGATTCCGAAGTGATGTACTTGTATTCGAATCGCTGCCTTTGCAGCCGATTATCAATCATGATGTGGGCGACACTTGTTCACGCGTAACAATTTAGCAATAATGCGTTGAGTTCGAATCATGGGTTGTTGAATTCAGCAAATGATGATGATTCCATTTGACTGATTACGGATTAGAACCGTATATTTGTGGCTCTGTAAAGATGGGTATTCCTCGGTAGCTCAATGGCAGAGCATGCGGCTGTTAACCGCAGGGTTGCTGGTTCGAGTCCAGCCCGGGGAGCTTGAAAGGGACTGATGCGAACGCGTCAGTCCCTTTTTTTATATCCTCGACAGGGAGAGTCTACGGGGAGGAAGATTATTCACAGGGAGCAAAGGGTTCACGCTTCGCTGCCGGCCGTGGCGACTGGTATGGAGCCGGGAGCATCCCACGCGGGAGCAGGCCAAGGCATTGGAGAAAAAGCTCAAGTCGTGGAAATCGGCGAATCGACTTGAGTTGCTCATCCAAGGCG
>CAMTWZ010000014.1:0-190332 GCA_947085565.1 uncultured Bacteroidota bacterium | reverse complement strand
TCCATAATGTTGATTCTTTGCCCAGCCATAGCTTTTTAGGCCAAGGCTACGCATCATTATGGAAAGTGGCACAATGACCTCCGAAACGGATGGCACTATATGCTCCGAAATGGGTGGCACAATGACCTCCGAAATAGCCACACCGTGCTCATAGGGTTAAGGAATCATCCTTACTAACCCTCAACATGACCCATTATGAGAACACTACGTTCATATATCCATGCCCTTATGCTCATAGCAATACTGGCGACCACAGCAAGCGCGCAAAACACTCCGAAACTCATAACCAGCACCGGTTCTCCGAATTTCGTGATGAAAATCGACGGTGAAGAATTTTTCCCTTTAGGAGCATACATATCGCCCTCTATCGATGTCATCGACTCCTTGAAATCCAACGGATTCAACGTGGCTATATCCTATTGGTGGACAGTCGTCGATCAATGGTGTGATTCCTGCTATCCCGAAACCACTCCTTGGCCACACTTCAATATTGATTTATTGACTGAATCTACAATTAACTATTTAAATGCCATTGACCAGGAATATGGAAGCGAAGAATTCTATGTAATACTGGATGTCAATGCCGGTCGAGATGAAGCAAGAAATTGGGGATTCCGCTCCGATAAGATCAGCAAATACCTGTCCGATCTGTTCAACAGCAATGCCAATAAATCACGGATTCTCGGGTGGTATATCTCTGACGAGCCGGAATTAAGTTACAACTGGGACCGTGATCCCCAAAAAATCGGATTGCGAGAACTCAGATCAAGTCCGGATAGCATGGTTGTATTCATCGATACGATACGAGCAGTTGAAAATCGTTTCGGCTATAACAACCTGCCTATTCTCACAGTTATTAGTAGTCCAGAATATTTTGAAGAATATGTTAGTCCTGGTCGGCGCTATGTGAACAATACGTCGACATACCCCACTCATACAGACTGTGCCGCAGCAGCCGACAGCTTATGCTGGGTCTCCTTTGATGATGTCCCAGTAGACATACTTGGCTGGGACAGCTACCAATACAACAATACGAATAGAGGGGAAAACTGCGCTAATGGCGAATGCAAATACAACGATTACAATAACATCAGCCGATTGGCCATAAACCGTGGCTACCGTCAAACCGAAATCAAGGACTATTCCAGTCTTTGGTTTGTAGGGATGATTCATGATTTGTATGTTACAAAGTCTGACTCCTTAGGCAACCCGATTGAGAATTTGGTCACACCGACTCAATCCGAAATGGTGTATCAGTTTTTTTCCCCCATCATACATGGCGCTCGAGGACAACTATATTTTATCTGGGATTATCCTGTCGCTTTAGCTGATAGATATTCATTTTACTATGGAGGTGGAGAATTCGAGTATACATCCACATTAGAAACTCGACAGAATCTGTTGGATGTTGGACGTTTCTTCACCTCCAATGCATTGAATGATGTGGTGACATCCGGGGCTGTTTTAAGCAATGTCTCAGTCACGCAAATTGTGGATCACACCTATGGAAGTCCATCCGCGATAAGCAGTCCTTCATTGTATAAGTGGCAATATTACAACAACTATGGCGTGGTGTCCAATAGGTACTACCACTCCTTATCGAATCCAAACAACGAGCCGGACATCAGTTTCCCATTGTTCAATCATCGGATATTTAAATACGAAGGCGATTATTACCTCTTCGCGGTCAACGACTTCAAGAACAAAATCCTTCCCAGCATCAACATCACGTTTGATACGAACGAGCGAATCGCATCCATCACCCGGTTGAATCCGTTCGGAGCGGATGAAGCCTTCACATCCTTCACCATGAGCGGAAATGTGGCGACGTTGCAGGAAATGTTCGATTCATATGAGGTCGCCATCTTAAAGATCAAAACCACGACCTGGTCCGCCCACGCGACCGGAATATTGCCATTCAACGGTGTCAATGGGTCCGATATCGCGGTCTATGATTTTGACAACAACGGGAATATGGATGTGCTTCATTTCAGCAATGTGGTGATACCAAATTGGGCCGATTCATTCCGTGTGACCAGCTATTGGGACCTTGGTGTAAACGGCTCCAACCAGACCTTTTTCACCAATGCCAATTCCACGAATTATCCCGGCGATCTGTTTGGAAAATTCCCAAGCAATGGAGTGAGTTGGACGACGAGGGGTGGTGGAATCGGTCTATATGAATTCAGCTGTTTGGACGCACCATGTGGAATGGATTTCTTCATGCTGACGAACCATACCGATCAGTCAACAGATGAGTTCCGTTTCAAACAACAATACGACTTTACAGGCAGCCCAACCACTGCTGTAAACACCTACGATGTTAGTTATCATACACACCCGAGCATTGGAAGAATTGACGTCCCTGGAATCTCTGGCAACACCGTCGGAACAGGTATGGAGGTGTTTGATTTGGATGACAGTGGCAAACCGGAGGTCATCCTAATGGGTATCGATGGAGATCAGACCTCGGTCACGCAGGACTTTAAAATCAAAATCATACCGAATTATTGGGCCCAAGGTCTACAAGCCGCAACCTGTTCCACAAATGCCTGTCCAGATACGAACTCAATACGAAACTATACCATCGCGGGCATTTCAAACAACAGCATCGGTGGTGACATCGCCGTCGGTGATCTGAATGGCGATGGACAGTGGGAAATGGTGGTGGCTTCCGTTTCGATGAGTCACCGAGATCGGATTCGCTACCGGATCGTCGGTATCGATTCCCTCGGTGCACCACAATCTGTTTCGCCGATCCATGAGGCCATATTCACTGGTGTTTCAAATATCCAATCCATCGGAGCGGCGATCGCTGATGTGAATGATGACGGCTTGTACGATATCATTTTCAGCGCGATTACTAGCGATTCCAACCCACCAGAATTATTATGTGAAACTGAGTATCGTGATGAATGTGAGCTGATGGAAGGTTATGATATCACCTATGTCCATATTAAGGTTGGACTGACCAGCGGTAGTTTGGGATCGTACTCGAAACAACTGCCTTCCATTGCGGATCGCTTTCATTCGGAAGACGAACGACCAACCGAATTCGCGATACGCAATTATCCGAACCCGTTCAACCCTCAAACCACGTTTCAATACGAATTGCCGCAAGATGGCCATGTGAGATTGGATGTGTTCGACATGACGGGCCGATTGGTCACCACATTGGTCGATACGAATATGCCGACGGGACGTCATACCGCCACTTTCGATGCGACTCGTCTGTCGAGTGGGGTCTATCTGTATCGGATCTCAGCGTCCGGCAGGACCTTGACAGGCAAGATCACCCTGCTCAAGTAAACCGTAATTCTCTCAATAAAGGGCCGAAAGGCCCTTTATTGTTTACACCCTCATCCCCCCGCTCAGCAAATACAGCACCGCCATTCGCACAGCCAGGCCGTTCGTTACCTGGTCCAATATGATGGCGCGTTCGTGGTCGGCCACTTCGCTCTGAAGTTCGACGCCGCGGTTGATCGGACCCGGATGCATGATCACGAAATCCGGATATTTCTCGAGATGGCTCATCTTGATGCCGAACCTCTCATGATATTCACGCTGACTCGGAAATAAGCTTCCTTCCTGCCGTTCGAGCTGGATTCTTAAGGCCATGGCCACATCGCACCAGGCCAGGGCTTCATCCAAATCATAGGTCACTTCCACACCCAAGCTTTCGACGAAGGGCGGCATCATGGTTTTGGGTCCGCAGACGAGCACTTTCGCGCCGACTTTGGTCAGCCCGATGATGTTGCTACGCACCACGCGGCTATGCTGGATGTCGCCGATGATGGCCACTTTCAGTCCTTCGAGCCGACCGTAACGCACCATCATCGAATACATGTCGAGCAGCGCTTGGGTGGGATGCTCATGCGCGCCGTCTCCGGCATTGATGATGGCCGCATCCACGCATTTCGTGAGGAAGTGCGCCGCACCGGGACTCTCGTGCCGCACCACCACCATGTCGATTTTCATCGATTCGATGTTCTGGATGGTGTCTTTGAGCGATTCGCCTTTCTTGGCGCTTGAATTATTGACCGCGAAATTGACCACATCCGCTCCCATGCGGCGTTGCGCGAGTTCGAAGCTGATGCGCGTGCGGGTGCTGTTTTCGTAGAACAGATTGACGATGGTCTTGTCGCGCAGCGTGGGGACTTTCGGAACCGGGCGATTCAGGATCTCCCGGAAATTATGGGTCTGATCGAGAATATGAAGGATGTCGGCGGTCGAATAATCGGCCAATCCGAGTAGGTGGCGATGATTGAAGGAGTAAATAGACTCTTCGCTCACGCGCCCTCCTGATTCATTCGTTCGACGATATATACAGCATCTTCACCATCCAATTCTTTCAGGAACACACGCACTTCTTCGGAAGGATGGGTGGGAACCGTGATGCCGACCATGTCGGCGGAAATGGGAAGTTCGCGGTGGCCGCGGTCGACCATGCAGCAGAAGCGGATGGAGCGAGGGCGGCCGAAGCTCATCATGGCATCCATCGCGGCGCGAACCGTGCGACCGGTATAGAGAACATCATCCACCAGAACCACATCCATCCCGAACAGATCGAATGGAATCTCGGTGACTTTCACCTCGGGCATCTTCATTTTCGTGCGGAAATCGTCGCGGTAAAAGGTGACATCCAGCACACCAAGGGGGACATCATGACCGATCGATTCTTTGATGTAGCCTTGCACTCGTTTGGCGATGTACACACCGCGGGTCTGCATGCCGATGATCGCGAAGCGCGAAAGATCGTCGTAAGGCTCGATGAATTGGTGGGCGAACCGCCGGAACGTACGGTCGAGATCGGAAGCGGTGAGGAGGAGTTGCCCGGGCATGAAAACTAAGATACGAAAAACGTGGGACGGGAGACGTGGGACGTGGGACGAAAGACTTATGTGGAAAAAAGCACGGAATTTGTAAGAAAGGGCTGAATTTCTCCTCTCTACAGATATCACTAACAATGAGGTACTTGTATGGCCATAACAAAACTTGAAGATCTAGATGTGTTCAGAGTCTCGAAACAATTGATTATCGATGTGTATCCAACACTTCGGAAATGCTCGGATTTCGCGTACCGGGATCAGATGACTCGAAGTTGTTTATCTATCGCTTCGAATATCGCCGAGGGATATGGTCGCTTTGGGAACAAGGAATTCCATCGTTTCTTGACCTACGCATCCGGAAGCGCGCATGAATTCCTAATTCAATTCCAAATCGCAGCTGAATTGGGTATCATACGTCCCGAAAACAGCCCAGAAATCATTCAAACCATCGAACGGATCAAATCCATGTTGTATCGATTGATGAAACGCACGGAATCATGAAGAAAGACTCGTCCCACGTCCATCGTCCCACGTCCTACGCTTTCTTCCTAGACCGCGATGGCACTCTGAACATCGACTACGATTTCGTGCACACGCCGGAGGAATGGACCTGGTGCGACGGTGCCATTGAGGCGATCCGATGGATGAATGAGAATGGCTACAAGGTGATTGTGATCACGAACCAGAGCGGGATCGCACGCGGGAAATTCACGCGTCAGCAGGTCGACGCTTTGCATGCTTGGGTGGATGCGGACCTGAAAAAACACAACGCCTGGGTGGATGCTTGGTACGTGGCACCTTGGCATCCGAAGTTCCATGAAGGGTTGGATCCGGTGTTGCTGAATGAACGGAAACCGGAGAAAGGTCTTTTCCTTCAAGCGGCGGAACGTTTCAATATCGATTTCAGTCGATCGGTGATGGCGGGCGATAAGATCAGCGATCTTCAACCGGCGATCGAATTGGGGATGCAAGCGGTGTTCATCCGATCGCGGCACGAGCCGAGCGCCGATAAGGAGTGGTTGCGCCAACATCGTATTCCGATCTGTGACCGGTTGCTCGACCACATAAAAAGGGGAACCGTCAGATCTTGACGATTCCCGTGTGTGATGTCGTGCTACTTTAGACGTTCTCTCTTGACGAATATGACATGTTAACTACGGGTCAATGATATCCCATAGGTCGACATAATAGTCACAATCGTTTCGATCCGCCTCACAAACGGTAGGTTTCAGTTCACGAACGGCAAAGAAAGAACGGTCGTCCACTCCGTGTCGGTGCGCTGGATTGACAAGACCTGATTGGTGTCGAGTTGCAGGCCATGATAGCGCCCCCATCCCTTGAGACGCTCGGTCATGAATGTGAGTCCGCGAGATGAAGACCCGCTCAGAATAGGGTTGGTAGAATCCGCATTGATCGTGTTTCGGATACTGATGCGAAGTTGGTTGTTGGTACTGGTGATGTCGCAATGAATGACGGCATCCTGGTAGAGCGCGCCATGCACCAGCGCGTTTTCGACAATAGGTTGAAGAATGAACGCGGGAAGGTGGATGTCTTCCAGATCCAGGGATTCATCCACCGAGACGCGGAAATCGATGGCGATTTGGCGACCCACCGATTCAAGAGCCAGATAATCGCGGATCCATTCCAGTTCGGATTGAAGGTCGACCTCGTTTTGCGAAGTGCGGTCGATCAACGCGCGGATCACCTTCGACAACCGCCCGATATATGAATTCACTTCGTCGGTAGAGCGCCGGGCTACAGAGCGTATGGTCGCCAACGCGTTGAACAGATAATGAGAGGTAAGAAGACGGGTTACGGCGATACGCTCGAACTCGCGCATACGGTCTTCCTGCGCCAAGACATCCATTCTCCTTCGGTGTGAGTGGCGAAGAGTGAGGGTGGTCATGATGACCGTAGCCCCCAAAGCCAGCACAATGGCGAGGGCGATCACCCAAGGGAGTTCGTACCAATAGGGTTTCTTGATGACCAAAAGGCTGACACTGGAGACGGTCTCATCGGTGAGCACATTTCGCAGTCGGAAGTGGAAAGAAGTCTGCCCTTTGCGGATGGATTCGATTTCAATGGAAGGCTGAGAGAGTGGGAGCCAGCTTGAGGTTGAATCTATAACTCCGGTCGTATATTCCAACTTATGAATGTGAGGATTCATCTCACCAAGAATTCCGATAGCTATCGAAATCCGTTCACTCTCTCTCGACAACTGAAGCGTATCTGTCGGGAGCATCTCAATCCCTTCAGAATTGATTTCTGAAATCCTAAGTTGTGGTGACGGACTTGGTTTCATGAGCACATCCAAATTCGTTTTGAGTATGCCATTGGAAGTGGATAGCCATAGAATTCCATCCTCGGAAAGTCTCACATGCCGAACTTGTTGCGCGAAACCAATCGGGGTCAATGGAATTTCTTTCATTTTGAATTCGGTTGCCTGCTCATCAAATTCGACAATGAAAAGCCCTGCGGCCCCAACAATTGCAAATACCCTTTCCTTCACTCGTTGTAGCGTTGACCATGCGCCGGGTATCAAAACTCTTCCTTCTCCCTTATTTGAGTCGAATCGAATCAAACCATCTCCGTTTGTTCCCACAAGAAGGATGTTGGAATCCACTTTTTTGATGGCAGTCACACGATAGGAGACGGCTCGAATCACTGAACCATCCATCCTGTTGATGATTTCCAATTGATTTGGCCTGCCAACGACAATTCGGTGAGAATCTAACAGAACCACCGAGGTGGAACGGCCGGGATACACACGCCTCAGGGTTTCGGAAATTCCGTCCATAACGTAGACACCATTGGGCGCGGAAAGCGCGATATCACGTCCAACGGTGTAAGAGTCTTTGATCGGATGTTGAATCACATACCCAGCCTCGCGCGCAATCCGCTCGATGTCGGTTCGCTTTCCGTCTTCAGACACGATGTAAGCTTTATCGATCTGTCCTACGACCACCTTATTGTCAATTGTTGCCTCGGCGAAATGGGTGGGCCCTTGAAGAATATTGGAAAATGCACCCGACTTGTTCCTCTGAAAAGTTCCGTTGAACTCGGAAACCACCAGAAAGTCAGCGGCGAATACCGTCTTGTCTAACCTGATTCCATTCACACTTTCGATTTCGGTAAATCTATCGAACCAATAATGGAACTTGAAAAGTCCATTGCGAAGAGTCGAAACCCAAATCGTACCGCTCACATCCTGAGCCAAACCCGATACCTCTTTGATATCGAGCAAGCGAGTGAGGGTGAATCCCGATTTCGAGAATCGAATGGCGACCAATCCATCTTCTTTGGTTGCCAACCAGAGTTCTGATGGGGTTCTCCAAATCGCTTGATGTACGAATCCTTTGATTCCATAAGATTGATACAGAATCGAGGGTTCGAATCCATCTGCGCCCAATGAGTGGAGCATGAGTCTGCCAGGTATCCACCATTTTCCATCCGAGAAAGCAGGTTTCCCTGAAATGAACGCCGAGGCATTGTCCGGTTCCACAATCTGCTCCCGAAAGAACCATGAGCCGGCGGAGGTTGCCGCAATGAAGTGGTTCGCCGAACGCTCAATCATCGCAATCCTTGCGTTATGTACAAATCCATTTTGCAACCTTGGGATTCTAATCGTACCCCATTCGGCGCCGAACCGGCGAAGAATTCGATTATCACTCGTTCCCACATACAGCGTATCTCCGAAACGGCGCACGGTGCTTGCGAAGGAATTCAGCTTGATGGAATCCGGTATCTCCAAAATCAGGCTTGACGACAGTTTGCGGATATCAATCAGGTCGATGCTGTTATCGAACGATAGGGCGGCGATGGTTACCGAATCCACCATGTTCACCAGTATCACATCCCGACCTGCGGTTGATGGCGCCACCCGGAAGGTGTGTCCGTCATAGCGATACAATCCGTTATCGGTATGCACCCACACGAAACCGTTCGGATCGGTGAGAACCCCGTACAACGCGTTCGCATTGAGTCCCTTCTCCGAACGGAAGACTTCCACTCCAACCGGTGGCGACTCCATTTGAAAAAGAAGCAGAAGTGCGATCAGCAAGTGCTTATCCCCTTCTCAATCGATCGGTGATGTCTTTGAGCCGGCGCCGCGCCACGGGCAACACCATGTCCGTCTTCAAACGCAGCTCGGGAACCGATCCCATCCACAGATCGCGGATGTATGCAGGGTTGACCAGGAAGGATTTATGGCACCGGATGAAGCGGTCCGCGCCGACTTTGCCTTCGATTTCCACAAGGCTCATCGACACCATGATCTTCTCGCCGGTGGCGTCAACCAAAACTGAATAACTTCCCTCACCTTCCACGTAGACCAAATCCTTCAATTCGATCACCCTGAGGCGGCTTTCCTGCGGAATGACGATCCGATCCACTTTTTCGGTTTGAATGCCGTTCCGAACCATCAATTGAAGAGCTTCCATATTTCGGGTACGTTCGGAAATCGCCATGCATTTGGCCACCACCTGCTCGAGTTCTTCCTCTACCACGGGCTTGAGCAAATAATCGACCGCATTCGCTTTGATGGCTTGAAGCGAGTAATGCGACATCCCGGATACGAAAACAACGGTTGGCAGGGGTTCGTGCAATTGACGGATCACATCGAATCCGGTTTGAGAGCCCAATTCCACATCCAGAAAAAGGACATCGGGCCGAATCCGGTTCGCTTTATCCACCGCTTCATCCACCGAAGAGGCGGTTTCCGACACAAGGATTGACATGGAATGCGTCTTCAACATCGATATCAAATCCGCCACGCATTCTGGCTGATCATCCACGATCATGCAACGCAGACGGGTTCCGGGGGAGATGACAGACATTGTTAGATGACTTTGGTAGAAGCAAACGATATCACATGGTTGAATCTACCACACATATTCCAAAATCCCTTACCTTTAAGCCTCAATCCAAACGAAGTTTTTCTATGAACATCCACGAGTATCAGGCCAAAGAGATCTTGGCGCAGTATGGAGTCGCCATTCCGGCCGGCACCGCCGTTTTCACCGTTGAAGAGGCTGTAGCAGCCGCAACCGCTATGAAAGCGAACGGAACCAGTTTGTTTGTGGTGAAAGCGCAAATCCATGCCGGCGGACGCGGAAAAGGTCGCACCGTCAAAAGCAATGCGAAAGGCGTAATTCTGGCCCGTTCCGTGGACGAGGTGAAAGCCGCCGCAGAATCGCTCTTGGGTGATGTTCTGGTGACCATCCAAACCGGCGACGAAGGGAAATTGGTGAGCCGTCTGTACGTGACCGATGGCGTCGACATCGCCAAGGAATTCTACCTCGGAATGCTGCTCGACCGCACACGCTCACAGAACGTGATCATGGTCTCGACCGAAGGCGGTGTGGAAATCGAAAAAGTGGCCGAAGAAACACCCGAACTCATCATCAAGGAATGGGTTGAGCCGGGTCAGCCTCTATATCCCGCCCAAGCGCGCCGTTTGGCTTTCGCGCTCGGATTGGAAGGCGACGCGTTCAAAAAAGCCGTGAAGTTCATCCAGCAATTGTACAAAGCCTTCGAAGCGACGGATGCCTCCATCATCGAGGTGAATCCGCTGGTCTTGACGCCCGACAACGACATCCTCGCCTTGGATGCCAAAATCAATTTCGACGAAAACGCGCTGTATCGTCAGCCGGCTATCGCGGCCTTGCGCGATGAGAGCGAAGAAAATCCGTTCGAGCTTGAAGCGGCCAAATACAATCTCAACTACATCAAGTTGGATGGAAATGCGGGATGCATGGTGAACGGCGCCGGATTGGCGATGGCCACGATGGACATCATCAAACTGGCTGGCGGCGAGCCTGCGAACTTCCTGGATGTGGGCGGCGGAGCGAATGTGGACACCGTGAAGAACGGCTTCAAGATCATCCTGAGCGATCCGAACGTGAAAGCCATCCTCATCAACATCTTCGGTGGCATCGTGCGCTGCGACCGCGTGGCGAATGGGATTGTGGAAGCTGTGAAAGATCCGGAAATCGCATCCAAAGTGACGAAAGTGCCGATCATCGTGCGCTTGCAAGGCACCAACGCCGAAGAGGCGAAGATCATCATCGACAATTCGGGATTGAACGTGGTATCGGCGGTTCTGCTCAAAGAAGCGGCTGAGGCGGTGACGACGGCTATCGGGTAGAGCGTAGTACGGGGACCCTCCCCCGGCCCCTCCCTACGAGTAGGGAGGGGTGAACCGTTTTAGGAACGATTTTTCTTGCATGGGTCGTAGCGAAGTTTGAGTTTTCCTTATGGGAAACACGAATCGAAAATGGCGGTACGCTAGGGAACTCCGCAGAAACATGACGCCATTTGAAAAGCAGTTGTGGCAGCATCTGCGCAAAGGTCGCATTGAAGATTATCGCTTCCTAAGACAATATGTGGTCTCTTTTGAAGAAAAAACGGATGGCGCCTGGTTCTTCATATTGGACTTTTACTGCCCTGAAGTCCGACTCGGAATTGAATTGGATGGGAAACATCACCGCTTTCAGCAAGAATATGACAATTGGCGTGATGCCCTGATTCGCTCGAAAAACATCCGCATTCTACGTTTCGAGAATTCCGCGTTACTAAATCTGGAACAAGTACTTTCCCAAATCTCCGCAGCTCTCAAAGAATAAATCACCCCTCCTTGCGAGCCCGAGTGAAACGAGGGATCGAAGGGAGGGGCAGGGGGTGGGTCCAACGATGCGCCGCAAAACTCGAATTGTCTTCAAGGGAAGTAACCCAGGGGGCGGGTCAATTACCGAATTAAGTAGAGGGATTTCTGCCGCCCCGCGATGTAGCTCACCGTTTTCCCATCAAAGCAGGCGTCTTCCTCAAGCATGATCCTGACATCCTTCCCCCATTCAGGGATGTTCTCCGTCACGTTCAGCTCGATGCTCCAACACGCGTTCGGGTAGATCGGATAATCACCATCGCCCGGAACGCCGCCTTGGGCGTCCCACATGCCGATGGTGGCACCGGCCGCGTGTCCGTGGTAGCCGATCGGATGCGTGTAGATGCTCGGTCGCAGCCCTTCGGCGATGGCCTGTTCGCGAGACCGCCGGAGCACATCATTGCCCGTCCGACCCGTCGCGAAATTCCCAGTTAGCACATCCTGCAACCGGTTCCCTTTCCTGAACGCCGCCGCCAGTCCGGCAGGGATCTGCGACTCTCCGTCTCTTAGAACATACGCCATGCGTTGCGTATCCGTGTTCAGACCCAAATAGGTGATTCCGAAATCGATATGCATCAGATCCCCGCGGCGAATCACTTCCTCCCCAGTATGAACACTCACACTCGGGTGGAACCACACCTCCAGCCCCATCGATCGTACCGTTTCGCGAAGCCACCACTGCACTTCCGTGGTGGTGGTCACATCCGGAATCACGACTTCATTCGACAGCGCCCGCTGCAAAATGCCATGAGCCGTTTCGTTGATGTGGGCATACATGGCCAGTTCATCCGGAATCCGGGTTTCGAGCCAACCCACAGCCAATGCTTCGGCACTCACCACTCTTCGACGCAACGTTTCGGGCAAAGCCTCCATCATCCGGGCATGCTCGGTATGGGTGAGTCCGTTGGCGTGATCGAAATGCAGTGACGTATTGATTCCAATCCGCTCAGGCTGGTAGCTGGATATGAGTTCCGCCAATCGCTTGAACTGATCGGGATGCGTGTCGGGGTTCCAAGCGGACTTGAACGACTTCCCGACATCATACCGCGCCACGGCGAGGCGGTCGATGGCGCCGGTCACGCGGTTTTTCGCGATCACCAGCATCGTGGTGCGCCGGGCGCTCAGCCAGGTCGCCGGAAGCATGGTTTTCAGAACGGGATCTTCATTGTACTCGGCTCCGATGATCGCCCACACATCGATCGACGAACGTTCCATGAGATCCGGAAGGAGGATGTTCAAACGCTTTTCCAAGACGGAATCTCGCCATGCGGCTTGGTCGCGGAGCGACATCACCTGAGCAAATGAGGTGTTTCCGACCAAAAGTGTGAAAAAAAGAAGGAGAATGGGCTTCATGGCGTCAATTTTTTCTTGAAGTTAGAGAACGGCGATGTACTTTCACGCATTATGTCAAAACCCACATTTCCCTTTACCATCGGTGTCGAAGAAGAGTACATGATCGTGGATCCCAAGACCGGTGAGCTCAGCTCGGCGGTGGAATTCTTTCTGAAAGACGGAAAGGACAAAATGGGAAATACGATCACCACCGAAATGCTCCAATGTCAGGTGGAAGTGGGCACGCCCATCTGCACCTCCATCCAGGAAGCTCACATGTACCTCAAGCACGCCCGCAGAACGGTGCACGAAATCGCGCAAGAGCACGGACTCAACATCATCGCGTGCGGCACCCATCCGTTTTCGAAATGGACGAACCAAGCCATCACCGAACGCACCCGATATGAGGGATTGGTGCTCGAAAACAAGGTTTTGGCCCGGCAATTGCTCATCTGCGGCATGCATTTGCATGTTGGGATCGAGGACAATGACTTGCGCATCGATCTGATGAACCAGTTGAGCTATTTCTGTCCGCACATCCTCGCTTTGTCCACCAGCTCCCCGTTCTGGGATGGGTACGATACCGGACTCAAATCCTACCGCTGCGTGGTATTCGAGGCGCTTCCTCGCACCGGAATTCCCCCTACACTGCGTTCCTGGGGCGATTATATGGAATATCTGGATGTGGCTATCTCCACGAATTGTTTTGACGAGCCGACGAAAATCCGTTGGGATTTGCGTCCGTCGCCGCGTTACCCGACCCTTGAATTCCGCATCGCCGACGTCGTGACCCGCCTCGACGAAGCCATCGCCATCTGCGCGCTGAAAGTGGCGCTCGTAGCCAAACTCATGAAACTGCGCCGGAATAACATGAGCTGGCGCGTCTATCGCAAAGAACTCATCCAGGAAAACAAATGGCGCGCCGTGCGTTGGGGCTTGGATGGAAAACTGCTCGACCTCGGGAAAAAGAAAGAAGTCGACGCCCGTGCGCTCATCTTCGAACTGTTGAGTTTCGTGGATGATGTGGTCGATGACATCGGCGCACGCGAAGAAATCTCCATCATCCATCGGATCCTGCGGCATGGAACCTCATCCGATCGTCAGATTTCAACCTTCTACACCACCAACGACCCGAAAGCGGTGGTGGATCAGTTGATCAGAGAGACGATGGAGGGGGTGTTGTAAGAGAGAGATCGCAACAATAGCAGCCTAATTACATTGCTTTTTATACCATCTTATGCAAGACATTATCCCGCTTTTGACAAAAAAAACACAACCCTCCTGCTTTTGATTTAAGATTATTCTAGCAAGCCCATGATCAAAATATGCGCGATTAAAGTTAGTGATGAGATCATTTTTTTTAATGATGAAGAGTCGGCATAATGAATGAAAAATTACATTTAGTGAACCTCGGATGCTTACTACAAATCTAGTTCGACCGAGCCGCGATGGGGATCAGTTCCACTACGTATGGGCTGCTCGCCGCTGCCTCCTCCTTCTTGCACCATATGCAACATTAAAGGCGATTACGATTGAAGGTTCATCGCCTTCTGAAACAGTCAAGACAGACGCTCTTGCAATTGGTGAAGAGTTAATTGACATAGGTGAGTATTATGGGAGTGAAAATATTGAACAGGCGAGCTTAATCCGCTATATCCAACTCAAACACTCCACCCTAAGAACTCAAAAAGCTTGGACGCCAAGTGGGCTTAAAAGGACACTTAAGGGATTTTCTGCTCGGTATGTGGCGCTACAACAGCGCCTTGATCCAAAAATCCTGATTGGTAAATTGGAATTCTGGTTTGTTTCTAACCGTCCTATCGATATAAATTTTCTTGAAGCAATACATGATGCCGCCGAAGGTGTTCCGCCACGACACGCCAATAATCTCAAAAAACTTGAACAGTTCACTGGTTTAAACGGCATTGCACTTTCTAAATTCTGCAAACTGCTTCGACTTCAAGGAAAACAAGAAGACCTTTGGGATCAATGGAACATATTGTCTCAGGATGTGAGTGGATATTTGGCAGGCGCCGACGTTGATGCTCCAGTTCAACTGAAGGAGTTGGTCACTAGAAAGGCTCTCTCAGCAAGCGCTGGAAATCCATCAATCACCAGAATGGACGTATTGCGTGCGTTTAAGACAGACGATAGTCATTTGCTGCCCGCTCCGTGTCTCATTAAGGATATTGAGAACATGGTCCCACGCGAGCAAGAAAAAATGCTTTTCCATTCGATTGTGCAAACGAATGCTACGCCAATTATTATTCACGCTGCTGGGGGCGTGGGTAAGTCCGTCTTCGCATCACGAATCAAGTACGGACTTCCCAAGGGTTCGGTATGCATTCTCTATGATTGCTTCGGAAATGGACAGTATCGTAATGTTAGTAGCTATCGGCATCGACACAAGGATGCGTTCGTTCAGATTGCAAATGAATTGGCAATGAAAGGGCTATGTCACCCTCTCATTCCTAGCCAACATGCCGACTCTTCTGATTATGCCAAAACCTTTATCTATCGTCTCAATCAAAGCATCTCTTCTCTAAGGAGCAAGAATACAGAAGCACTTCTCTGCATCGTCATCGATGCTGCAGACAATGCCCAAATGGCGTCAGATGAAATTGGTGAAACTCGATCTTTCGTGCGGGATTTGATTCGAGAGCAATTGCCCGAAGGTATACGTCTAGTTTTTTTATGTAGGACTCATCGGCAGGAATATCTTGCCCCTCCACCCAACACACTTCGGCTTGAACTTCAGTCATTTAGTCGTACCGAAACCAAGACATACTTGCTGAAAACATTCCCCAAAGCTACCGAACAAGATGTCGATGAATTCCACCGCTTGAGCTCCCAAAATCCTCGTGTTCAGGCACTGGCACTCGCTCGTCAACAAGATACTTTGGACAAGATTCTTCGAGCTTTCGGCCCAAATCCCACAACGGTAGAAGATATGCTCGGAAACTTACTTGATGATTCAATAGCAAGTTTGCGCGATGCAGCTGGAACAATTGAAAAGACGCAGATAGATAGTATTTGCGCAGGTTTGGCTGCGCTCCGTCCATTTATCCCTTTGTCAGTTCTGGCGTCAATGTCAGGGGTTAATGAGGCAGCGATAAAGAGTTTTGCATTCGATCTTGGGCGGCCGCTTCTTGTCACTGGTGATGCCATTCAGTTTATCGACGAACCCGCCGAGACATGGTTTAGGGATCGGTTCAAGCCAACTGCAGACAACCTGACTGCCTTCGTCAAAAACTTGAAGCCGCTCTCTGCAACCAGCGCCTATGTAGCCTCCACACTACCTCAGCTTATGTTGGAGGCAGGCCATATTGAGGAGCTTGTTGCGCTCGCACTGTCCTCCGATGCGCTACCAACCACCAGCCCTGTTGAGAAGCGGGACGTTGAATTGCAACGCCTTCAATTTGCACTTAAGGCATGTCTGCGTGCGAAACGCTACACCGACGCGGCGAAACTTGCACTGAAGGCTGGGGGCGAAAGTGCAGGCGATGAACGACAACGCAGACTTCTTCAAGCGAATACCGATTTGGCTGCGGTCTTTCTGAATAGCGATCGCATTCAGGAACTTGTCTCACGTCGTACTTTTGGCTCAGGTTGGGTCGGTTCACATCACGCTTATGAAGCTGGCCTACTGTCCGGGCGCAACGATTTATTGAGTGACGCACGCTCCAGACTCCGAATGGCCCACGAATGGCTGCGAAATTGGAGCCGTCTTCCAGATGAGGATCGGAAGCAAGAAGAGGTAGGAAATAATGACATCCTTGAAATGGCTACGGCTGCCTTTCATATATATGGTGCTGATGCTTGTGCATATGAATTACGCAGATGGAAGCCACGTGAAATTTCATTTCGCGTCGGACGAAGTCTCGCAAATCGGTTCATTGACCACGGTCGTTATTCTGGTCTTGATGATTTAGCGGTGGCTGCAGAAAATGATTTGTGTCTCATATTCGCAATCACGTTAGAGTTACGGCAAGTAAACAGAACACCACCTCAGATAGTAGTTGAACGGGCCCTTCGTTTGGCACTAAACCCACGTATCAAGATCAAAGACGAACATTGGGATAATAATGGTAACACGATTCTGGCTGTGACCGCATTGGTCGAAGCTGCAATTAAATTATCGGTTGGGACGACCGATAATTTAATTGAACTTCTAACACGCTACTTACCTCCTTCACCTCCCAGAGGTCTGTCATCAGACTTTGGTGGTTTGCGGTTTTCCCTACTACAAGCCTACTCCCTCCGGGCTGTTCTTAATGGTCAAGTAATCAATTTAACTGACTTAGCTCACAAAGATCTTCACAAGGAGCTAATATCACCTAAACACCTCGCAGAATCTCATGATTCTAGGGAATTTAAAGAAGTCATTGGAGCCTTACTTCCCTGGCATATTTTACGGACGCATAATTTATTAGGACAAATTCCACTTGCCAATCTTCCAAACACGATTGCCCAAGTCAAAGCCGAATCTTCAAAAGCAGAAAGTGGAAGTTATAGGGAAGTATCAAAAACATCTAATGAAATTGCGCGCATATGGTTTGATATACTTGTGATTACAAGAAGCACTGACACTGAGTCTATCGGTACATTTAACAAATGGGTCACAGGACTCAATCGGTCATTGTTTACAACGACACTAACGCATTTAGCACGACTAGCAGCTCATTCACCTACATTGGAGGGTTGCGCACTCAATTTTGCTGACAAGACTTATAATCTGATTCGAGACGAGCGTGAAGTTGCAGAATCGAAATCAGACAGCTATGTCAAATTAGCGAGGGCGGTCTATATACTAAGTCCCACAGATTCGCGTGCCTATTTCAATGAAGCCGTGGAAGTAGCAAGTAGGATCGGCGATGAGAATCTTGGGCGATGGGATGCATTTTTGGATTTGTCAGACCGTGCGGCTTCTCTAAATAATCCGAATCCGATCGCGGCATATCGACTAGCACGCTGTGCTGAGTTAACCTACTCTTATGTGGCCCGCGATAAGCATTTTGATTGGACTGCGACAGTTGAGGCAATTTCAGGTCTATGTGGAAAATCATCGTTTGCGATCTTTAGCCGTTGGCGAGATCGTGATTTTGGAAATTCAAAACGAATATTGCCAATCGCGGTGACCTGTCTTGTAGCCCGAAAAGAACTCAATCCCCATATTGCTTTGGCATTAATCGCGTTTCAAGCTCATTGGGACGAGCCATCTCTCTTACAAAGTGCTCTGTCAGTTTGCACAAACAAAACCGAAAAAGAAGTTGCCGCTGGGTTTGCATACCGTTACATGACATTAACGGAACAGAATTCTAAATCTTGGCACAATCTTAAGGTTGTATTGGCCAATCATGGCTTAACAATAGATGAGCTTGATGAAATAAATACTCTTAACGGAATCAAGGAATCGGAGTCAAAGGAGAGTAGCAAAGATCCTTCTGCATCTTTTGAAAGAGAAGTTAAAATAGATTGGAACGAAATATTTGCTGGTTTAGATCTCAGCGTACCCAATGACATTGCGATGTCATTTCGACGATTCAACGATTCAAAACCATCGTACTCAAATAAATTTTTCTTTATTGAAGCCTGCCGCCGTTTGAGTGTTGGTAAAGAATCCGAATTTATCAGAGCTATTGCTCTTGTCAGTGATTTTAATCTCTACGACCTAAGACACCTTATAGAACATTTCCCTGAAAAATGGAAGAGTCGACTATCTATTAAGCCAGCTCTCGCAGCGACTTTAAAGATATTCTGTCGGCGATTCTGTATGGAGATTAATAAGAACAGATACTACGAGATGTTTCCCCTCAAAATTGCTTGTGATCTGTCCGGAATCTCTGAGGATGAGATCATGGAAGTCATACTCACAGCAATTGGCGAGGTGGCTGAAGTTGCTGGTGCAGAACGTTTATTTACTTTGGCGAGTCTTATAGCGACTAAACTGACACAAGACGAAGCAACCGAGGCGCTGTCGTTTGGGCTTGATTTATTTGATGAGGTTTTGGAAGACGCTGATGGAGATGGTCAATGGATGCCAAAATTCGAGCCTCCTGCCGAGATTGAAGGTGCTGTAGCTGGTTACGTTTGGGGCGGCCTAGCTGCTCCGAAGGCAAGCTTACGTTGGGAATCGGCGCATGTCATCAGTGCATTTTGCACTTTGGAGAGCAAGAAAGTTATAGAAAATCTTGTCAAGTTGGCAAGCGGAGCGTCAGCTGAAGCGTTTTATGATGCCAATCTTCATTTCTATGATCAACATGCTCTTCAATGGTTGCTTATCGGATTGGCCCGTGCCGCAAAAGAACACCCAAAACTCATTGCACCACATATTGACTTTCTACTCAAACACGTATTTACAGAGAAGCCACAAATCATTATTCGAGAGACAGCAAAAAGAACAATTCTAACTCTTTTAGATGCTGGATTGTTTGCAGAACAGACCGATTTGAGATTGCGAATAAGTACTGTCAATATTTCGCCATTTCCATCAATAGAGTCAAAGACTTATCAATTCTCCGAGAATGACTCAGTCTTTAATGATAACCATTCAGACATAGACGATAAAGAAGATAGTTTCTACTGGGGTATCGACATGGGTCCCTATTGGTTTACTCCCCTCGGGAGATGCTTCAATATGTCGCAAGCCTTGATTGAACGCAAGGCTTTGCATGTGATTAGAAGAGATTGGCAGATTTTAGGAAGTAATCGAAGGAATCAAGACGAACGTCATCGGCGTAAAATTTTCAGCGATAGACATATGGATACATATCATTCTCACGGCTCATATCCACGGATTGATGACCTACAATTCTATCTTTCATATCACGCTATGATGATGGTGGCCGGAGAGCTCATAGATACATGTCCTATTTATCACAATTCTATTTATGGTGATGAGGCTTTTGATAGTTGGCTTAAATGGCATGATATAACGCGACAAGATGGTGGATGGCTCGCGGATCGTCGAGATCATAATCTGCTTGAAAGGCCAAAATGGAAAATTGAAAAGGAAACTGACGAATGGCCTTGGTCGATTTCAAAAAATGATTTTGATCGTATTCTCATATCACCCAATGGCAATTTAAATCTATGGGGTGGCTGGACGTCTATATCGGATAACCGAGAGGAGTCGATTAATGTTACTAGTGCAGTAGTTTCATCAGATCGTTCTATAGCACTACTACGGGCCTTGCAGAGTGCTGGCGATCCACACGATTATCGAATTCCCGCTTCCAATGACGACTTACAAATTGAAATTGGTGGTTTTCAACTCAAAGGCTGGGTAGTTGACGAATCCATGACTGATGGTATAGATAAGCAAGACCCATGGGCAGGAGATATTAGTTTTCCACCTCCATTACCTGCAACGTATATCATAGATATTATGAATCTTAGCTCCGATTTGGAGTTCCGGCGATGGTTTGTTGACGGTGATTCTGATACTGTTTTATGGTCTCAAGTATGGGGCTCTTTCAGTGAAAGAGATGATCATAACGAAATGAAACATGAAAGTGGATCTCGCTTTCAAGCGTCATTAACTTTTATTGTTACTCTACTTCAAAAGTTGAATTCGGACTTAATCATCAAAATTGTGATTAATCGTAATCGTAGATATTATAAAGGCCAAAGAAACGAACAAAATGAAATCAGAGACACCCCTTCTAGCGCCCGACTTTTCCTCATCAGAACTGACGGTAGTATCTGTACACTGTGAAGCAACACTTGAACTTGGCAAGAAACTGGTTAGAGAACTCGGCCTCAATGAGTCCGTTGATACACTTGGACGCTGGATGGCTCACTACATTTCGGAATTAATTCAGGATGCCGAGAAAGCATCTTCTGAAGAGAAACCTGCTAAAATGAAATCTTGTTATGATGCAATTTTGAACCTATGGCAACATCGTCATGCATTATCAAATGGCAGCAATCCTTTCGAAGAAATTGAACCAATCATAAATGCACTTAAGAGTCTAGATCCTGAGGATGATAAACCAAGATATTTTCGCTCACTCAGGACTTGGTTACAAGATAAAAATGATAATAACGAGCCTAATTCTTGGTTGGAACTTGCCGATAAGTTTGATGAATCCGCAAAAATGCTCATTCGCTACTGTATCCTTCAGGCATCAGAAACATCACTCGACAAGTCAGTGGAATGGGCCGCACTTGCTGAAGCGGCCGGTGCAAATGACGGCATTGAACTTCCCGTAATTCACCTTCTAGCTGATGAAAAAAAACTACTTAGTAACCAAAGTCCAAATGATAGAGCAAAACAAATCCTGGAAAATCGCATTGCGAATCTTGAAGACTTCATTAACCAAGCGAATGAATTAGCTTCGGAAATGCGTCGATCTCTTCAACAAAACTCCGACTCTCCTGCTGACTAGACGTTTTGTTACCTTGTGATAGGTAACATTGATATTATTTCAACTAAATCGACGCCGATATAGACATTATTCGTATGAAAAGCACTCAATTTATTGCCTTTGTCACTATGTGATTTTTTGTGAACCACTCTAACCTCCGGCTTCAACCCTGGTCATCCACCCATCCTTTCGTACCACATTCTTATGCGATGCTGAGTTAAGGAAAATCTTTGGTTACGCTATACGATTCCAACTACTTGATTAGTTTAATAAATATGGCCATTGTGGCCATTCATTTCCATTCAATTAAAACAAGGAGAACGTATGAGTAAGAAAGGTCCTGCCGGGAAACCAAGTGGCAATCATGGAAAACCTTCAGGTGGAGGACGTACAAACAACCCGCCTGGTGGTGTCAAGAAGTAAGGCGCTAAATCCCTAAAGCCAGATCATCACATCACAGCCATGGACGTGGTGTGATCGATCGTCCTAAGTGACTCGTACCGCTATTATATGATAAAAATAGGAATGGATTATTTGGGTCAATATGTGGTGAAGATGTAGATTCCATTATTCACTTTCGATCAAACCACAACCATGGCAGATAGCAAAACCCGCCCACCGCGTGCTCACATCATCCATCGGATCCTGCGGCATGGAACCTCATCCGATCGTCAGATTTCAACCTTCTACACCACTAACGACCCGAAAGCCGTGGTGGATCAGTTGATTCGAGAGACGATGGAGGGGGTGTTGTAGGGGAAAGGGTTGAGGGTTGAGAGACAAGGATGACTATTTACGGTCTACGCCAATTTCGACAACACCTTCATATAATACTCCTCATACTGCGCGATGACTTTCTCTTGCTCGAAGTCTTCGGCGCGGGCTCTTGCGGCGTTGGACATTCTCTTATGCAGGTCTTTGTCGGTGAGCATCTTCACCGCGGCGGCGCCCATGGCGTCGGTATCGCCCAAGGCGCAGACATAGCCCGTCACGCCGTCGCGGTTGAGTTCGGGCAATCCGCCCACATCCGAACTGATCACCGGAACGCTGCAGCTCATGGCTTCGAGTGCGGCCAAGCCGAAGGTTTCCGAGCCTGACGGCATCAGAAACAAATCCGTCACCGACAGTATCTCTTCCACATTGTCTTGCTTCCCGAGAAACCGCGTGTCTTGGCAAACGCCCAACTCGCGGCAGAGCGTCTCGAGCGGAATGCGCTCGGGTCCGTCGCCCAGCATCAATAATTTAGCTTTCACGCCATGCTGACGCAGATATGCGAAGGTCTTCACCACATCTTCCACACGCTTCACTTTCCTGAAATTGGACACATGCGTGATGATCATCTCATCGTCGTTGCAGATGGCTTTGCGGAAATGCGATTTGTTGCTTCGCTTGAACACATCCAGATCCACGAAGTTCGGAATCACTTCAATCTCATTGTGGATGTCGAACCGCGCATAGGTTTCATCCCGCAGATAATCGGACACCGCAGTGACGCCATCGCTCTGGTTGATGGAGAAATTCACGACAGGCAGATAACTCGGATCGCTGCCCACAATGGTGATGTCGGTTCCATGCAAGGTCGTGATGATGGGAACCCGCTTCGCGCGCTCGCCCATGATCTGCTTGGCCAGATAGGCGCTCGTGGTGTGCGGAATGGCGTAATGCACGTGCAAAAGGTCCAGCTTCTGATGCTCGATGAGATTCACCATGTGGCTGGCCAAGGCCAGATCGTATGGCGGAAATTCAAAGAGCGGATAGGCGTTCACGGTCACTTCATGGAACATGATGTTCGTGTTGAACGCATCGAGCCGTTGCGGACGCGCATAGCTCAAAAAGTGAACTTTGTGTCCGCGCGCAGCCAGACCTTTGCTTAGTTCGGTGGCAACCACTCCGCTGCCTCCATAGGTGGGATAACCGACGATTCCAATGTTCATAGTTTGATGGTACGGACTTTTGAGATTCAGGAGCTTCGTATATTTAAGGTCTGATTGTAAAAAGACTACGAATTCAACGCTTTATCTATGTCAGGTCATTCCAAATGGGCCACCATCAAGCGAAAAAAAGCATTGGTGGATGCGGCCCGGTCGAAAGCATGGACCAAGATCATCCGGGAGCTGACCGTCGCCGCGCGCGATGGTGGTGGCGATCCGTCTGGTAATCCGCGCTTATCGCTGGCCATAGACAACGCGAAAGCGGCGAACATGCCCAAAGACAACATCGATCGTGCGATCAAGAAAGGCTCCGGTGATGGAAAAGACTCCGCCGTGTTTCAGGAATTGGTCTATGAAGGATATGGTCCTGGCGGCATCGCGTATCTGATTCAAGCCACCACCGACAACCCGACCCGCACCGTTGGCGACATCCGTCCCCTTTTCAACAAATTCGGTGGCAATCTGGGAACCACCGGTTCCGTTTCCTATCTGTTCGAGAGAAAAGGAATTCTTCAGGTCGCCAAAACCGGAGTCGATGAGGACGCGCTCACCATGGCCGCCATCGAAAGCGGCGCCGAAGACATCCGATCCGAAGAAGATGTCTTTGAAATAGAAACTCGTTATGAAGACTTCTACACGGTCAGAAAAGGCTTGGAGGAAGCCGGTTTCACAACGACTTCCGCCGAAATACACTACCTTCCGATGACCACCGTCGCCGCTGTCGAAGAACACCTCATCGGTAATTTCAAACTCATGGAGCGTTTGGAAGAACTCGATGATGTGGCTGATGTGTTCACTAATCTGGAAATGGATGAAACCGCCATCTCTGTAGCCGAAACCATGTGATGAAACCCGTAATCGCCCTTTTCCTATTTCTGATCGCCCTATCCACGGATGTGGCGCGCAAGGCCAATGAGGCCTATGAGAAGGGAGATTACGCCACGGCCGAAGCCGGATACCGCGAAGCCTTGCTTCAAACCCCCGACGACGCCAGGCTGTATTTCAACCTCGGAAACGCGCTCACTCGTCAAGGCAAATTCGATGAAGCGGTGAAGGCGTATGAGCAGTACAAGTCGATGACTCCCGATGCCGCTCAGCGTGCCGCCGCCGATTACAATATCGGCAACATCCATGGCGCGAAAGAAGAATGGGGAAAAGCGGCCGAACGTTTTCGCGAATCGTTGCGGGGAAATCCCGACGATGAGCAGGCGCGACACAATTACGAACTCGCGCGCCGCCGCCTCACCGAACCCCCGAAGCAGCCGCAATCTCAGGATGGCGATCAGAAAAAAGATGAGAACGACGATCAGCGACAGCAGCAGCAGAACGGGGATCAACAGGATCAGCAGCAACAGAACGGAAATCAGCAAGATTCGCAGAACGGTCAGCCACGCGAGGGGGAGATGAGTCGCAAAGAAGCCGATCAGATCTTGAACGCGTTGGAGAACAAGGAAAAAGAGATGCTCAAAGAGTATCAGAAAAAACAAATTCCACCACGGACCCGACATGCGAAAGATTGGTGAATTGATCCTTCTTCTGATGTTCATGCTCCCGACCATCCTGCTGGCACAGGATGACATCACCGTCACTGTGTCTGCGAATGAGCGCACGGTGAAACGCGGCGACCGTTTCGCGCTGAGCATCGAAATCAAGGGCAGCAATTTCAGGAACGTGACGCGTCCCACACTTCCGGGCATACCTGGCGTGGTCTTGCAAAGCGCGCAACCTTCCACATCCACCAATTACAGCTTTGTGAACGGGGTGGCCAGCCGCACCTACACATTCACCTATGTCTATCAGGCTGATCGCGTGGGTTCGATCACCATCCCCACGTTTTCGGTGACGGTGGATGGGCGCGATTATTTGACCAACTCCTTCACGATGACGGCCATCGACCGCGACGCGAACGAGCCTGTGGAATCCGCGGAAATCTATATCCGGATGGAAGTGAGCACGCGCCGCCCTGTGGTGGGTGAGCAGATTCTGGCCGAGCTGGTGCTTTATTTCAAACCGACCCTCGAGATCCTGCAATATCAGGTCTCCAATTCGTGGCGGACCGACGGCTTCTGGAAAGAATCGCTCGATGACGGCACTGCGCCGGTCGCCGAGAACATCGTGATCCGTGGCGAGCGTTATCGTAGAGCAATTTTATCGAGACATGCCTTGTTCCCGAACCGCAGCGGCGACATGAGCATCGGTGAGCAACCGGTGACGGTCACGGTTCGCACCGCGGGCCGATATCAGGATCCGTTCAACGTGTTTTTCGGAAACCAACGCGCGGTCGATCTTTCGACCGATGCCATTCCTCTGCGCGTGGCATCTTTGCCTGAACCGGAGCGGGGAGTGTCGATCAACGCCGTCGGTGATTTCAAGATCACACGCAGAATCTCCAATCCGAATGTGAGCGTGGGTGAAGCCATCGAACTCATCACGGAAATCTCCGGCGCCGGAAACCTGGCCTTGCTCACCAAACCGGAATACACGCTGCCGGAAGGGTTCGAGACCTATCAGCCTTCCGAAGATCTGAAACTGATGCCGACCTCCACTTCTTTGCACGGCACACGCACGTTCCGCGACATCATGATTGCACGCCGGAGTGGAACATATACCCTTCCCACGGCCGAACTCGCGGTGTACAATCCCAGAACGGATTCTTACGTGGTCACTACACTCGGAGCGGTCACCATCACGGTGAATCGTGACGCGAACACACCGCTATCCTACACCAGTGATACCCGGTTCACGATGGTTCCCATACTGGCATCCACGTCTTGGATCACCCGCCATCCGTTCAGCGCCTGGCGCGCGTGGTGGTTCTGGCTCGGAATCCTGCTTCCTGTTCTGCTGATGATCGCCGGGTATGTGGACAAGAAAAAACGCGACCGCCTTTCCTCCGACTACGGGTATTTCCGCAAGACCAAAGCCAAAGAACGGGCGATGGCGAAACTGGCTGGCATCACTCCCACTACAGATGTGAAAGACAATTATGCCGCCTTGTATTCGGCATTAAGCGGTTACATCAGCGATAAACTGGGTCTTCCCGAAGCCGGACTCTCCGATCAGCAACTGCTCGACGCCTTGACCGAGGCCGGGGTATCCGCCCAAGCCGTGAACGACGCCAAACGCCTGTTCGAGACCTGCACCACCATCCGGTTCGCGCCAGTGGGCAGCCGAAAAGACATCGCCCGCGAACAGCAAATCGTGTTGCAGCTCATCGACACCATCACCGAGGTGATCCCATGACCGCATTGATCTTCCTGCTGCTTTTCCAAAGTGACCCGACCGCCGTTTTCGACCAAGCCTCCACTGAAATCCAGAATAAGAATTTCGTGGGTGCGATCGAATTATTGCGACAACTCGATGCCGAAGGAGTGGAAAACGGACCCATGCTCATCAACCTGGGAATCGCGTACACCCAGTTGGATTCGCTCGGATTGGCGAAATATTATTTCACCCGTGCGGGCGATTATCCCGAAGTGAAAACCCAATCCGAAACCGGACTCACGTTCATCACCCAACAGCTGCAACGGCGCGCATCCGGACTTCCGATTCTCGCATTGAACCGTATCCAGAACAACATCATCCATACGTTCAATGCGTTCTGGTCGCTTCTGATTCCGATTCTGCTGCTCAATTTGGGAGCGGTGATCTTGGTATGGCATTTCCGCACACCCGCGGCCTGGCGCAAGGTCTCGGCTTCCGTGCTTCTCATCTTCGCCTTTTTCGGATTCGCGCATTATGTCGCCGTTTCGGCTTTCGTGAGCCGCTACGACACCGGAATCCTCATCCGTCAGGAAGCCACTCTTCACGAATCTCCAAGTTCAGACTCGCCCACCATCCTTCCCGCATTCGAAGGGTACGAGGTGCGCATCGACAGAACCCAATCCACCGACGGTTGGATCCGGGTCATTCTTATCAACGGTTCCACCGGATGGTTGCCAGCCTCAGCGGTGAAAACTTATTCCTTCCATAGCGACAAATGAAAAATCCGCAACACATCTACATCGACGAAAACATCACCCGTTTCAATAACGAACTCTTCGACCTGCTGAGAATTCCGAGCGTCTCCACAGATTCGCGACGTTCGGGCGAAGTGCGCAAAACTGCGCAATACCTCATCAATCAGTTCAAATCCATCGGATTGGAGAATGTGGAACTGTTCGAAACTCCCGGGCATCCCATCGTTTACGGCGATTTCCTCCATGCCGGCGCCGACAAACCCACTGTGTTGGTGTACGGACACTACGATGTTCAGCCCGCTGAGCCGTTGGAACTATGGACACACCCCGCATTCGAACCCACTGTGATCGGCGAGGATGTGTATGCGCGTGGCGCCAGCGATGACAAAGGTCAGGCCTACATCCATGTGAAAGCCATTGAAAGCTGGCTCAAGACCGAAGGACGCCTGCCCGTGAACGTGAAAATCATCATCGAAGGCGAAGAAGAGATCGGATCGCCGAATCTGATTCCGTTCCTGGAGGAAAATCTGGAGCGCCTCGCTTGCGACATGGTTCTGATCTCGGATACCTCGATGTTCGCCAAAGACGTTCCATCCATCACGTACGGCCTGCGCGGACTCGCGTACATGCAAGTGGAAGTGACCGGTGCCAACCGCGATCTCCATTCCGGAGTGTACGGCGGCGCGGTGGCGAACCCGATCAACGCCTTGGCCGAAATCATCTCCAAAATGAAAGACGACGACGGTGTGATCCGCATCCCCGGATTCTATGAGGATGTGGTCGCGCTCACGCCCATCGACCGTGAAGCCTATGCCAGACTTCCATTCGACGAAGAAGAGTATAAGAGCGAACTCGGATTAGTCGACGTGACCGGTGAAAAAGGATACACCACGCTCGAACGCGCATCCGCACGCCCGACCCTGGATTGCAACGGCATTTGGGGTGGCTACCAAGGCGAAGGCGCGAAAACCGTGCTTCCAGGCAAAGCTGGAGCGAAAATCAGCATGAGATTGGTTCCGAATCAGGATCCGGACGACATCTCCCGCAAATTCATTGAATTCGTGATGGCCAATGTGCCGGAAGGAGTCATCGTCAATGTGACCGCCCACCATGGTGGCATGCCCGCGGCCACCGACCTCGATTTCTACGGACTCAAAGCCGCCGCAAGCGCCTTCCGCGAAGTCTATGGCAAAGAGCCGTTGTTCACCCGCGAAGGCGGCTCCATCCCGATCGTGGCCGGCTTCAAATCCATCCTGAAAGCCGACACCATCCTGATGGGATTCGGCCTGAACAGCGATTCCATCCATGCGCCGAATGAGAAATTCTCCCTGAAAGATTTCCATCGCGGAATCAAAACCTCATCCAGCTTTTTCAGAATCTTGGGAGGATCCTGATTGATTTGAACGCTACTGCAATCACCAATCGTTATCCTACCATGATGAATCGTTTTCTAACGCTTGCAGTAGTCCTGTTCATTCCTGTTCTGACGAGCGCACAGCTCACACGGGTGAGTTACGGAAACGACTTCCTCTCCACAGGCGGAGGCGCACGAGCCTTGGGCATGGGCGGGGCGTTCACCGCCATCGCGGATGATGCCACCGGCGGTTTCTGGAACCCGGCCGGCCTGCTGCAAGTCTCCGGCACCCAAGGCGGATTCATGCACTCCGAGCGCTTCAGCGGAACCGTGAATTACGATTTCGCCACGGTCGCGCATCCCCTCGAAGGTTCGGATGCGGTGATCGGATTGAGTTTCTTCCGACAAGGCGTGGATGGAATCAAAAACACGCTCAACGCCTGGGATCGCGAACGCGACCGTCCCGTGGCCAATCCCGGCGACCAGATCACCGAGTTCTCCGCATCCGACATCGCCGTGATGTTCAGCTATGCCTCGCCTCTTAGCAAATCGCTGGCTTGGGGAACCAACGTGAAACTCGTGTACGGCCGCCTTGGTCCCTTCGCCCAGGCTTGGGGTTATTCCCTCGACGCCGCAGTGATGTACACCAACGGCAACCTGCGCGCTGGCGCCACCATCGTGGATGTGACCACCCTTCTCAAGTTCTGGTCTGTGAACGAAGCCCGGCTCGAACCGCTCAGAACCTTTTTTTCGGATGAGGAACTCAACAAAGCTTTTCCCCGCGGACGCACCGAACTCTCCCTTCCTTACCTGCGCTCCGGCGCAGCCTGGACCCAACCCCTCGGCGACATCCGTCTCACCACCAGCATCGACCTTGACGTGATGCCGGAAGGGCGCGAAACCTTCGTGATCAACGCGGGTCCGCTCAGTTTCCACCCACGGATGGGCGTCGAAGCCGTGTATCTCAACACCTTGTTTTTCCGCGCCGGATTGGCTGAAGTGGCCACCACGTACGATGGAAATCTGACCGTATCACCTTCTTTGGGAACGGGTTTCAGAGTCGGACGACTGGTTTTCGATTACGGCTTCGCCAATTTCGCCGGCAACGCGTCCATCTTGGGAAACACCCACCGAATTTCATTGACGATCCAATAATAAACGACCTATCTCCATGAGCGACTTCGCGAACAAGACGTTTGACGTAGTGATTATCGGCAGCGGACCTGCCGGACTCACCGCCGCCCTTTACACTGCCCGTGCCAATATGGCTCCCATCGTGTTTGAGGGTCCGGAACCAGGCGGACAACTCACCACAACCACCGAAGTCGAAAATTATCCCGGTTATCCTGAGGGTGTAACCGGTCCGGAAATGATGGACCAATTCCGCAAACAAGCCTCGAGATTCGGCGCTGACTGCCGTTGGGGAATGGTCACCGAAGCCGACTTTTCCTCACGTCCTTTTCGCTTGGTGGTAGACGAGGAACACACCCTTTTCGCGAAATCGGTGATTGTCGCCACGGGTGCATCCGCCAAATGGATGGGTCTTCCGAATGAACAGCGCTTACGCGGAAAAGGCGTGACGGCCTGCGCCACGTGTGATGGAGCCTTTTTCAAAAACCAGCACGTGATCGTGATCGGAGGTGGAGACACCGCCATGGAAGAAGCCACATACCTCACCCGGTTCGCTTCGAAAGTGACCTTGGTGCACCGCAGAAACGAATTCCGCGCATCGAAAGTGATGCAAAAGCGCGTGTTGGAACATCCGAAAATCGAAGTGGCTTGGAATTCGGCGGTGGATGATGTCCTTGGCGACCAAGTGGTCGAGGGTGTGCGTTTGAAAGACACCATTACCGGAGAAACCCGCGTGCTCAGCGATGTGACGGGGGTTTTTCTGGCGATCGGACACAAACCGAACACCGATCTGTTCAAAGGCGTGTTGGATATGGATGAGAACGGATATCTCATCACCAAAGGCAAATCGACATACACGAACATCGAAGGCGTATTCGCTTGCGGTGATGTGCAAGATCATACCTATCGCCAAGCGGTGACTGCGGCCGGGTCGGGTTGCTCCGCCGCCATCGATGCGGAACGCTGGCTCGAAGCCAACCACTGAGCATGAGACGCGCGGTTTTCGCCATCCTGTATCTGATCGTTTTCATCGCGGTCGGTGTGCCACTCATAAGCCATCTTGTATGGCACTTGAGCGCCGAAACGCCGCTCAAGGTTCTCATCCTCGACAAGACCGTCATCGATCCGAAAGTCAACGAGCATCTGTCGTTCAACTGGGTTCTCAATCACCGGAAGTATGTGAAATCACCAGGCGTGTTTTACGACCCCATCACGGATTACAAGGGTTTCTATCCGCTCGGCGGCGGGAAATTCGCGATCCGAGATTTCGACGGATTCACCGATGCGCAGCTCGATTCTGTCGCCAAAGCCTATCAGATGGCGTATTTCACCGACACCTACGGCGTGTATAACGAAGAATGGAACTTCATGTATCCGAAACCGGGGCAGGAAAAAGCTTCGCAAATCACCGGTGCGTTCAGCGGTATCCTATACGGTGGCACCACCCAGGAAGAAGTGGATCTACTGAAGCGGTTCAAAGACCAACGCAAATTGGTGCTCACCGAATTCAACATGATGGCGAGTCCGACCGGCGGGGATGCGAGAGCCTCTTTCGAATCCTTATACGACGTGACCTGGAGCGGATGGACCGGGCGCTACTTCCTCAGTCTGAAGAATACCGGATCCGACGAACTTCCCAATTGGCTGGTGAACAGCTACGAGGAACAGCGTGGTCGCCGTTGGGAATTCACGAAGTCCGGAATCGTCTTCGTGGATGATGGCGGAAGAATCGTCGTACTGGAGCAGGACACCCATCTGAAAAGTTCGCTGCCCGTGATCACTACCTCATCCGAAGCGCATCGCCTTCGCTATGGCATTCCCGAGAAAATCACCTATCCGTTCTGGTTCGATGTGACCTACCACGGACCTGCGAATCACACAGTCTCCTCTTATGTGATCGATCCGACCGAAGAGGGAAAAGCCTTGCTCGAGAAATTCCAACTTCCCAGTTCCTGGCCGGCGGTGATCGCAAGTAATTCCGGTGAAGCGCCTTTCTATTATTTCGGAGGTGATTTCGCGGATAACCCGATCACATTGCGAACCACGGTGTTTAGCCGGGTGTATTGGCTGGACGGACTCTTATACAACAGAGCCGTCGAAGAGCGTGGACGTTTCTTTTGGAATTATTACCGCCCGATGGTGACCACCATCCTCAACGAACATTTCCCAAACAACGCCCGGTAATCTCAGCGTACGGAATATTCGCCTGAAACCAACCACTTCGTGGAAGTGAGAGATTCGAGACCCATGGGTCCGCGGGCGTGAAGTTTCTGGGTGGAAATGCCGATTTCCGCGCCCATGCCGAACTCACCGCCATCGGTGAATGCGGTGGATGCGTTCACATACACGGCGGCGGCATCCACTTCGTTCAGAAAGCGCTGGGCTTGTTCGGGATCGGATGTGAGAATCGCCTCGGAATGACCCGAACTGAAGGTGCGGATGTGGGCGATGGCATCATCCAAAGAAGCCACCAAACGGATCGCCATTTTATAGTCGAGAAATTCGGTGCCATAACTTTCGGATGTGGCGGGATGAAGAAGATCCGAAGGATACGAGCCGGAAAGCGCCTGCATCGAATCCTGGTCCACGTACAGAACCACCTGTTTCTGGGCCAACTTACCGACCAACTCCGGAAGACGCGAACTAAGACTTGTATGTACAAGCAAGCAATCTAATGCGTTGCACACCCCCACGCGGCGTGTCTTCGCATTGAAGACCACCTCGGCCGATGCCGCGACCTCCGCGCTCTCGTCCACATACGTATGAACGATGCCTGCGCCGGTCTCGATCACGGGCACTTTCGACTCCCGCCGCACCGCATCAATCAGCCCCTGGCTGCCACGCGGAATCACCACATCCACAAACCCGACCGCGTTCAGCAAGGCCTGCGTCGCTTCCCGCCCTGGCGGCAACATCGTCACCACGCCACGGTCGATGCCGTTCCTGCCCAGCACGTCGCCAATCACCCGGCTTAGCTCCGAGTTGGTGTCGGCAGCGTCGCTGCCGCCTTTGAGCACCGCCACGTTGCCTGATTTGATGCAGAGAGCGGCCACGTCGAGCGTCACATTGGGGCGCGATTCATACACCATGCCGACCACACCAATTGGCACGGAGACTTTCCGGAGATGGAGTCCGCTTGGGACACGGCGTTCCTCAAGTGACACGTTCAGCGGAGAACGCAGCGATGCCACGCGGGCGATATCGGCGGAGATCGCGGCAAGCCTGTCTTTGTTCAGCAAAAGACGGTCGAATTTGGGGTCGGACGGTTGCATGCGTGCCAGATCGCACTGATTGGCGGCGAGAATGGCGGCCGACTCGGAACCCACCGCCTCGGAAAGTTGAATGAGGATCGAGTTTCGCGTGGCATCGGAAAGTCGGGCGACGTGGCCGGTCACGGATTTCGCATGAGCGAAGATCTTAGAATAGGAAGAGGTAGTCATAGTGCACCAAGGGTTTCTGATTCTTCTGACCTTTGAGCTCTTCCGCTTTTTCGGAAGCGTATTGCGCTTTGCCGAGGCCGATGGTTATTCCTTTCGAATCGAGGATGCGGATCACATCACCGGCACGGAAGCTTCCGCCGATGCGGGTCACCCCGACGGGTAAGAGGCTGGTAGGCGTGGCGCCTGTGAGTGCGCGTTTCGCGCCATCGTCGATCTGGACCTCACCCGCCACGGCGCCGTCGGCGTGGGCGATGTATTTCTTCTGCTTCGAGGTTCCTTTTTTCGGAATGAAGCGTGTGCCGACATCGGCTCCGGAAAACACCAGCGGCAGCACATGTTCCATGGTTCCATCGGCGATGTGTGCGGGAATCCCGAGCATGGCCACTTTCCGGGCTATGGTACCTTTCGTAAGCATGCCACCGCGGCCGAAGCTCGATTTCACGGAACTGATTCCTTTGAACGCATCGGCATCATTCACCGATATTTCGGTGATCCGGCGACTGGCGGGATCTCCTGGATGTCCGTCATAAATTCCATCCACATTCGTCAAAATCACCAATTTGTTCGCATTCAGCATGGATGCGACCAACCCTGCGAGTTCATCATTATCGGTGAACATCAATTCAGACACCGAAATGACGTCATTCTCATTGATCACCGGGATGATCTTGTTTTTGAGTAGCGTCTGAAGGCAATTCTCCATGTTCACGTAATGGCGCTTATCACGGAAGTCCTCTTTGGTGACCAGCACCTGAGCGCACACAAGCGAATGGGAGGCGAACAAGGCGGCGTAGGTGGAGATCAGTTTTACCTGACCCACCGATGCTAAAACTTGACGGCGCGACACGATGTCTTGCACAGATTCCATGTTCACAATGGATCTTCCCGAAGCCACCGCGCCTGAGGAAATCAGAACGAGATCGTGACCTTGCGCTTTGAGCGCGGCCATCTGAGTCACCAGGGCTTCGACACGCTTCTCATCCAGAAACGTATCGGCTCCTGTGAGCACGTTCGATCCGATTTTGATCACCACTAACATCTTGCGCTTAAGATACCATCATTCGAATGGCTTCACCGCCTAAGGTGGTGTATTCGCCCATGCTATCGGCGGTGAGGCAGGAATGGACCGGAAGAACACCCACGAGATCGCCGATTTTCAATGAACGGATGTATTCAGGCGGACCGGTCACAAATCCGTGCTCTTGGCAGAGGCTTCGAACATAGGCGCCAGGAATGACGCCTCCCCAGGAAGAATCTCCGAGCGTAACCACCTGACCGAAACTGAGATTTCCATCCGCATCCGTCATCGAATCTTTCGAGAAATGAACCGATCCGGCATGAAGAATCACTTCGTTCCGATCCGGATGGATGCTGATCACAGGAGCCACCAAGCACACGGCGATATGTTCGGGTTGGCAGGCCGAAATGGACACCATTTTCATGTCATAGAAAATGAAATTTCCGGGACGGATCTCATCCACGCCATCAAAATCTTCACCGATGGTGCACGTCGGTGTATCGCCGATGGAAAGGATGCCGCCGAAGGAGTTAAGAGCCCGCAACTGACGCAGTTGCTCCGCATGCAGCGCACGGATTTCGGAATGGGAACGGCAGTTGTAACTGTGTCCGGCGTGAGTGAGAAACCCCGCGAAATCGAGAGTAGGAGAACGGTTGATTTTGGCGACCAGCGCGGCGATGCGATCGTGGTCGGATGCCGGAATTCCGGTGCGATGATATCCGGCGTCGATTTTGATGAAGACTGAAATCGGGAATCGGGAATCGGGAATAAGGTCCAACACAGCCTCAGAATCGATCACAAGGTTTAGCCGTATTCGCCCGGCAAGGGCGTGGATTCGTGGTAGTTCGCGGACGTTCAGCGGAATGGCGAGCGTGATGTCATTCCAACCATCGGATGCGAAATATTCAGCCATAGCGATGGATGAGACCGTGACGCCGGTGACGCCGACCTCCCGGTACCAGCGCGCGATGTGGATCGATTGCGGGGTTTTGAGGTGCGGACGGAGGCGTAGTCTGTGCCGGGACGCCTTATCGGCCATGAAACGGATATTGACTTTGGCTTTGGCTTCGTCAAGCCAGAGCGTCGCAGAGGCGGTGCTTGAAATCATGCCCAAGTATAGCCAGAAATCGGGGCAAATGAGAGGAATGGAGTGATGCTTGCGGACAGTATCACTTACTCGCCTAACAAATATTCGTAAACCATATGATAACAATCACCTACAACGAATATTTATTCCTAAAAAAATCTGTGGAATCTGTGCGAAATCTCTGTGAACACCCTCAAAGTGTTACCCTGGCATTTACGTAATTGTCTTGTATATCTTCACACTTCGAGTTTCCGGCACATTCGAAGATTTGAATCTCTTGGCGCTGGACATCGATTCCTCATCCATTCCGTTCTGGCTCTTAACTGAAATGGAGCCGACAGCCTTCGTTTTTATCTGAACCTGGAACTTAAGGGAAGTCAATATCTGCATTTCACACTCGTGGGGAAAATCACCGATGTGGTGATCACTTCCACCTGACCGTATTTGAGAACATCGCGAACAAATCAGCGCAAATTGTGACGACCTATGCGAGACCTCTCCTCATCGCAACGCATGTGAAAGCGATTTTGAAATCGACCCCGCTGATGATTCTGACTTCGAGGATTTCGGTATACTGCATAGCTTCATTTTCGTGATCATCCAATAGCAAGATTACGCAATGCTGATCGGAAGCATCTCAATCTTCATCATGGGACAGACGATGTACTTTTCGCGGCAGATCGATTGGTCGACCTTGAAAATGGGTGATGTAGTAGTAGAAACCGAACCCTGAATCGATGAGGCCTAGCATCACGACGTATATTGCGTCAGTCTGACACATCGGATGGAAAAGGAGCGGGTGCCGCAAGGCGATAAGATATCGTTGAAGTAATGCTTGCGGACACTGCTACTAACTCTCCTAACAAATTATCGCATATCATTACGATTCAATGACTTACGAAACGAAATCATTACGTAAAAAATCTGTGGAATCTGTGCAACATCGCGCTTTTTTGCCCTTGGTGGTAATGATGTTTCTGTTAGGATGGAGCATGCTCACGGCACAACCGAGGCACACGTTATCGCAAGCTTATGAATTGATCGATGAGGGAAATCCGTATCGTATCGAAGCCTATTTGAACGCCTGGAGTGCCGCATCGCCAAGGGAAATCGATCTGTTTGTCGCTCGATTCAATTATGATTACGACCGGTCGGTCTCATTGCGATCCGATTCGTTGTACGCATCGGCACTTGGGCATCTGAATGTTGCTGTGGGGATTCAGCCGATGCGTCTTGATTTGTGGCTAAAGACCATTTACGCGCTCAATCAGCGTGGATATTACGCGGATCAGGCGGACTTGATGATCGCCTTGATGGATGCCAGCGATCGCCAGTCGCATGAGTGGCTGTGGGAGGGTGATATGCCATTGCAAGAATCAAAAACCGTGTTTTTGCTCACGATGCATGATCATCTTCAGCAGTGGATCGGACTAAGTGAACCACCGGCCCGTCATTTACGTCGCGTGGCCGCAAGATTAAGCGAATTGTTTCCGAGAGACGCGTCGGCGGTTGCTGCTATCGGACTCAGCCACATCCTCGAAGGCGCAACAAAGGAAGGGGTTAGGTTTCTCACCAGGGCCACGGAATTGGAGCCGAGCAATGGGTCGGTTTGGTATATGCTGGCCGGGGCATACGAATCGGAGGGGGACGTGGCGGGGGCGGTTGCCGCTTACCGACAATTGGAAAACGTCGGTAACGAAGAGATGAAAGCGGTAGCCAGAGAGCGGCTGAAAGCGCTGGGAAACTGACCGGACATTGATTCGAGAGGAGTTTATGAACGCTTGCGGACAGTGTCACTTAGATGCCTGTCAAATCAACGTATCCCACTGATATTACTGTATCTGCATCCCGAAATCATTACGTAAAAAATCTGTGGGATCTGTGCATATCGAGTGCATTCGCACAGATTCCACAGCCTTATCACACCAAACGAGCCTCAGAATCGATGCCTAAGTGTCGGAATCGCCACTTTTCGAGCAATAAAGGGACTTGCGGACAGTGTCACTTTAAATCTACCCACCCACCACCATCAGCCCCACGGCGATCGCAGCCAAGATCCCCATCAAGGGTAGGAAGAATCTCAGCCAAGTGGTCAGGGTCACACTCACCATGGCAAGGCTTGGAAGCACCAAGCCTGTGGGTGAGATGAAAAGCATCAATCCCGCGCCGTAAACATATGCGGTCACGATCGATTCACCCGGCACTCCGCTGCTGATGGCCAGGGCTCCCAAGATGGGCATCGTCACAAGTGCCAAACCCGACGTGCTGCTGATGAAGAAGCACATCACGAAGAACACGGCTATCAGCGCCACCAGAAAGACCGACTGCGGCATTCCGGCGACAACGCCCGTTGCTGCGTGTAACACCGTATCTATGATGTACCCATCATTCATCACGACGGTGATCCCCCGTGCCAGTCCGATCAACAGCGAAACTCCGACCATCTCCCCTGCACCGGTCAAGAATTCGTGAACAAAGGTTTTCTCTTTCATGCCGAGCAACACTCCGGAAACCACCGCTGAACCCAAAAACAGCGCCGTCATTTCAAGCATCCACCAATGAAGCGTTGTGATTCCAATGATCATGACCAGAAATGTAATCCCGAAGAGACTCAGCATCCCTTTCTGCCGCCAAGTCATCGCACTGAGTTCGCTTGGAATTTCAGTGGAATAGGGAAGTGTTTCGGCTCGCTCTTCCGCAGTCAGAAGACTTGAAGACGGGTTTTTTCTGACGGATTCCGCGTAACGGATGGTGTACCATATCAATGCCACCAAACCCAATACCAACATGGCGATGCGGATTCCGATTCCACTGTTCCAAACCACTCCAGCCGCATCGGATGCGATGATCACACTGAACGGATTCACGGTCGATGCCATGGTTCCGAGATTCGCCCCGGCAAAAATCACCGCAACAGGGACCAACCGGTCGTACCCAGCAGCCAGGAAGATCGGAACCAGGATTGGAAAGAATGCGATGGTCTCTTCCGCCAGGCCGAAGGTAGTTCCACCTACGGCCATCAGAGTAGTGATGATGATGATGAGCCAGCGTTCGTGTCCTCTGAAACGCAACGCCAGGTGCTGAATTCCGACTTGCAACACACCCGACACATTGTAGATTCGGATGAAGCCACCAATCATGAAAATCAGAAGGATGATGTCGATGGCTTCTTGCGTCCCTTTAATCGCCGAAAAAAACACATCCACGGGTCCTTGCGCCGACGACTCGAGGCTGCGATACGTGTCGGGCACTTTCACCGGCCGCGTGAGCTCACCCTCGGTGAACTGGGCGATGCGGGTGGGCAGGCCAAGGCTGTCGAGCGTGGCTTGGGTAGGCGACAGCGCGCGGGTTTCGCCGAGGCTCGAAAGAATGAGCGACTTCGATTCACTGTCGTACGCCAAGGTATCATACTGGCCGGCTGGGAGGATCCATGTGGCTGCCGCGGCGAAGATCAGGACTGCGAAAAGGATGGTGTGGGGCGTCGGGAGGCGCATGTTAGTGATTTATAGAGTAGCACTGTCCGCAGGTGTATTAAATTCTTGAATCGAATATACCGCTGTTTAAGCGCGCAAATCCATGGTTTACGAATCTATTAGATATTATATAAGTGATACTTGCGGACACATTTTTCTTCATTTACCTCCAACTCGCTTCCGTTCCAGCTTTCAGGTGCACAGAGCCTTTCCACCGATTCCATCATCCAAGAGACAAAGAACACGCCTTTTACGAAAAGTGCGATTTCGGCGTTAATCACCAGCTCCGGTCTGTTATCTTCACACATGACCCGCATCAACAAGTTCCTTTCCGAGTCCGGATTCTGTTCTCGCCGTGAGGCGGACAAGCTTATCGAGCAGAAGCGCGTCACCATCAACGGCAAGGTTCCGGAAATGGGGACAAAAATCACAGAAGGCGATGTGGTGAAGGTGGATGGACGCTTAGTGGCGCCTCCCAAGGAAAAACCCGTCTACATCCTGCTCAACAAACCGGTGGGAATTGTATGCACCACGGATCAGAAACGCGAGAAGAACAATATTGTGGATTTTGTGCGTCACCCGAAGCGGATTTTCCCGGTAGGGCGGCTCGATAAAGAAAGCGAAGGCCTCATCATTCTGACCAACGACGGTGATATCGTCAACAAGATCCTTCGTGCGCGGAATCATCATGAAAAAGAATATGTAGTGATGGTGGACAAGCCTCTCACGCCCGAATTTCTGAACAAGATGCGTAACGGCGTTCCGATTCTGGACACAGTGACCAGGAAATGCGACGTGAAACAGATTGGTCCACAGCGGTTCAACATCATCCTTACACAAGGCCTGAACCGACAAATCCGCCGCATGTGCGAAGTTCTTGGATACGAAGTGGTCAAACTCAAGCGCGTGCGCATCATGAATCTCAGATTGGATGTGCCCATCGGCCAATGGCGCGACATGACCGATAAAGAATTGACCGAACTGAACCGCATCACAGCCGATTCCTCCAAAACGCAGGATGACCAAGACGAGCAATGATTAAATCATTCCTGCTTTTTCTATTTCTCATCGGCTGTCAAACCGCGGCGCCTACGGCACGAATGCCGGAACCAATTGGCGGAATGAACACCCTCTATGCGCGAGTGGAATATCCGGAATCTGCGAGAATAGCGGGAATACAGGGGAGGGTCCTCATCCAGCTTAATGTCAATGAACGCGGGGTGCCCTCCGATATCAAGGTGTTGGAAGGGATAGGCGGGGGATGCGACGAAGCGGCGATTCGCGCCGTACGATCGAGTCGATTCACACCAGCTCGAGACGCATCCGGAACACCGGTCCCATCAACGATGATCATCCCCATCGTCTTCCGGTTGCAGTAGCCAAACCCAGAGTTTTGGAAATACTTGAAGTGACGCTTGCGGACAGTATCACTTAATGCACTATCAAATCGACGTAGTTGATTGTTTATGAATCACCTACGAGCCGAAATCATTACGTAAAAAGTTTCCGAAAACCGTGCGGAATCGCCTGCTAACGGTGCGGTTAAGTGATACTTGCGGACAGCATCTACTGACAGCATCTACTTCTTCCTCCCCTCGAACGGCACCTTCAGCAACGCCTTCACATCGTTCACGGTCTCGGGCTCCATGTGCGTATCCACGCCGTAGGTGATCTTCCCGCGCTCGAGCGTCATGAAGGTGCCGAACAGACGGTCCCACACCGAGAAGATGTTTCCGTAGTTCGAGTCGGTATAAGGCATCACGTAATGGTGGTGCACTTTGTGCATATCTGGCGATACGATCACCCAACTGATGGCCCGATCCAGCCCCTGCGGCAGGGAGATGTTCGCGTGGTTGAACTGACTCAGCACCACGCTCAGACTCTGATACAGGAACACCATCCACATCGGTGTTCCCAACATCAATACCGCTAATGTGGTGAACGCGAAACGGATCACACTCTCTCCCGGATGATGCCGGTTCGCGGAGGTCGTGTCCACTTCCTGATCGGTGTGATGGATCAGGTGCAAGCGCCACATCCATTTGGTCTTATGTTGGATCCAATGCGCGAACCAAGCGGAAATCAGATCCAGGAACATCAGTCCCCCAAGCAGATACAGCCAGAACGGCAGTTCCGGAATCCAGAAGAAGAGGCCGAATTCATTCGCTACGGCCCAATCCGCCGCTAAAAGCAGGATGAAGGCCAACGCGAAGTTCACCACGATGGTGGTGAAGGTGAAGAAGAAGTTGACCAGGGCGTGCGACCATTTCCGATACTCGAAGTTCACGAGCGGAATGGCGCTTTCCAAGACCCAGAAGAAGGTGATGCCACCTACCAGGATCGCCGCGCGATGCGCTGAGGAGATGGTGCTGAAGTAGTCAATCAAAAAGTCCATGACTTTTTAGTGTGAAAATGTGAAATCGTTAAAGTGTGAAAATGTAAAGAATTCGAGCACACTTTCACGTTTCTACGCTTTCACGCTTTCACGTTTCTACGCTTTCACGTTTCTACGCTTTCACTCCTCCACAATCTCCACTTCTTCCGCCTCTACTTCTTTGTCATCTACATTCTTGTCGCGCTCGACCAGAATGGTGGCCTCGGTCGCCATGAGTGCGATGAAGCTGATGGCGGCCAGATACGGGGTCAGGATCATCATCCCACCCAAACTCGCCGCACCCATGGTGAGCGGCATCTCCAAAAGAACCTTTCCTTTCCGGTCTTTGATGATGAGACGACGGATGTTTCCTTCTTTGATGAGCTTTTTGATGCGCTTGAGAAGGTCTTTACCGGTGACGTTGATTTCTTCGAAGATGGTTTGTGACATGATGGGCCTCGTTGTTTGATTCGGATATCGACTCTCCTACGGAATCAATCTACGGGATGGTGCGCTTTTTTTAGGATAAAAAAACGGCTCGCTGATGTAAGATTTTCTTGGATTCCGCCTCTGTGTAAGAAACCCCCCATTCACACAGGAGAATTCCATGCTCAGTCAAATCACCTGCGCCACCACCTACGGCGTTGATGCGCACATCATCCATGTCGAGACGAATGTCGCATTCGGATTGCCAAAGTACAATCTGGTCGGCCTGCCCGATAAGTCGATCCACGAATCGTACAGCCGCATCGAGGCGGCGTTCAAGAACTCCGGCTTCAGCTTCCCCTACGGCCGCGTGACCGTGAACCTGGCGCCAGCCGACCTTCCCAAAGAGGGCAGCGCCTTCGATCTGGCCATCGCCATCGGTCTTCTCGCCGCGTCGAACCAGGTTCGCGCCGATGAGCTCGCCACAACGGTCATCCTTGGCGAACTTGCGCTCGACGGTACGGTGCGTCCGGTGAAGGGCGCGCTTCCCATCACGGTCGAAGCCCGCGACCGTGGCTTCGACAGCATCATCCTTCCCTCCGATAACGGCGTGGAAGCCGGTGTTGTGGATGGAATCCGGGTCTTCGCCGTTTCAGCACTCAAAGATGTGGTCGATATGCTGAACGGATTGACCACAATCACGCCTATCAAAACCTGCCTTGCGGATATTCTTGGGCCGGCGAATATGGAACCCGGTTTCGATTTCAGCGATGTGAAAGGCCAGGAGAATGTGAAGCGGGCACTGGAAGTGGCGGCTGCCGGCGGACACAACATCATTCTGGTGGGTCCGCCCGGTTCGGGAAAAACCATGATGGCGCGACGGCTTCCGGCCATTCTTCCGCCACTCAGCACCGAGGAAGCGCTTGAGGCCACGAAAATCCATTCCGTCACCGGCTTGTTGAGCAAGGAGCGGGGGTTGGTGGCCACGCGTCCGTTCCGGTCGCCACATCACACCATTTCCGACATCGCGCTGATCGGCGGAGGAAGCACGCCCATGCCCGGCGAGATGTCGTTGGCACATAACGGTGTGCTGTTTTTGGACGAGCTTCCCGAATTCAAACGTAGCGCTTTGGAAGTGATGCGCCAGCCTTTGGAAGACGGATTCGTATCAATATCCCGGGCGAAAATGAGTGTCCGATATCCGTCGCGGGTGATGCTGGTGGCGAGTATGAATCCGTCGCCCAGCGGCGATTGGTACGACCCCGGCGCCGCCTCGGGCTCGCAGCAATTGGCCATGCAACGGTATTTGAGCAAAATCAGCGGACCTTTGCTCGACCGCATCGACCTTCACATCGAAGTTCCGAAGCTGCATTTCGATGACCTCACGTCCAAGCATGAGGGTGAATCGTCGCTCACAATTCGTCAACGGGTGATTTCGGCCCGAGAGCGGCAATCGCACCGGTTCATCGGCATGAAAGGGATCTACAATAACGCCCAGATGCATTCGAAACTGGTCCGGAAGCTGTGCAAAATCGATGATTCCGGAACTTCGCTTCTTAAAAAAGCGCTAACCATGCTCGGACTCAGCGCCCGAGCCTACGACCGCATCCTGAAAGTATCCAGAACCATCGCCGATCTGGACGGAAGCGAGGAGATTCGGACACATCATTTGGCCGAAGCGATCCAATATCGGAATCTCGACAGGGAGGGGTGGTTAGGATGAAATTCCCTAAATTACTCCATACCCGTTTCCATGGAACTTCACGCGCTTCACAAACTTCTGGATGACCTTTCTTCCTCAGACCTGTTCAAGGAGTATGAGCAAGCATTCAAGGAAGTGACCCATCTGCCTTTGATTTTGCGTAATTCAGATGTCTCGAAGCCTCCGAAGCACGATCAAGGCGTTGAGAATCCGTTCTGCCATTTCATGCGCGAACACAATGAGTCGTGCCGAACCTGCATGCACGTGGACGGGATTCATGTTCCTGAAAAAACCGAAACACTTCACCATACCTGCTTCGCCGGTATCCACGTTTCCGCGGTTCCCGTGAGGCTTCACGACAAGGTGATCGGTTATCTCCAAACCGGTGAAGTGCTTTTGGAAACCCCCACCGCCGAGCATCTGAGCGCATCCGCCAAGCAAGTGCTCGATTGGGGATTTAAAACCGATGCGGATGAAGTACACGCTCTGCTCCAATCGAGTCAGGTTCTCAGTCCGAAGCAATATGAAGCGGTGGTGCGCTTACTCGAGATTTTTGCGAAGCACATTTCCACATTGGCCGAAAAGCTCTCGGTCACGGCCGATCATTTCGAGCCGGAAGGAATCCGCAAAAGCCGCGAGTTCATCTCCACGAATCTTCAGAAAGAGCTGAATCTGGACAAAGTGGCTCATGTGGCGAACATGAGCGCCGCGCATTTCTGCAGGATGTTCAAGCGCGCGACAGGCATGAATTTTTCGGAGTATGTGAACCGTCTTCGCATCGAAAAAGCGAAGTCGCTGATGTCCTCCACCGGGATGTCGATCTCCGAAGTGGCGTATGAGGTCGGATTCAATTCGGTGACCCACTTCAACCGGACCTTCCGCAAAATCACCGGTTCCACACCGACCGAATTCCGTCAGGCGGTATGAGCAAACTCATCGAGTCGTACAAGTTGGGCGAGATCCAGGTCATCATCACCGAAAATCCGGAAATCTCGACCAAGGTGGATGTGGTTGCCGTGAAAGGCGATCAAGAGATGCGATTCACCGCGCGATTCAGCGAATATGAGCATTACAACCGCCTCATGAACCGCCGCATCAGTGAACATTTTAAATCTTAGCCTGATCGTCGGCGCCGGAAGATTCCTCGGGGCGAACACCCGATTCCTGGTCACGGAATGGATCGCCTCACACACCTCGTCGGCGTTTTTTCCGCCGCTCTCGGCTACTGGTTGCTGGCTCGTTAGAATTCGAACCGCACGCCGCCGTTGAGAATGCGTCCGTCGAGCGGCGCATATAGAGGATCGATGGTAGCGAACGTCGGACTCCACACGTTGTACACCCGATCGAACCGCGTCTGCCGCACATCGAACACATTCTCCAGATTGATGAACACCGTGGCGAATCCGAGCCGGTAATCCGCCATGATGCCGGCGATGACGTAGGCTTTCCCGATATTTTGCTTTCCGTGGTAATAGGCCTCGAGTCCGATGCGCCACGCGTCTTCTTCCTCGATCATCAGAACTGAGTTGAATCGGTGGCGCGAGACCAATTCCGCATCCGTGTCGGTGAAGGTGTGACCCAGATACAGTGCGAAAGGCTCATGATCCAGCTTGAGGTTGGTTTCAAAGCCTCGCACATCCATATTCTCCGACTGGTTCTCGATCATCGGTCCAATCAAAACATTTCCATCCACAATCGATCCGAAAAGGCCCTGCTCCAATCCGTTTTCAATGCGGGTCAGAAATCCCATCACATTCAGATTCGCCCATTCGGATCGGACGTTCACATCGGCGGTGCCACCGAGACTCCGTTCCGCCTTCAATTCCCGAACATGCGTAGGCTCGAGATAATCGATCTGGCGCGTTTGAGCATTCAAATACAAGGTCGGAAGCACATATCCCATTCCGCCCGTCACCCGGAAGGTGTAGTTTAAGGACGGAGACAGCATCAGGCTCACCCGAGGAAGATGTTGCGTGCCATACGGATCTACCTGATCGAGCCGGTAACCGGTTTCCATGGTGAGCGCGGATGTGAGCTCCCGCGTCCAATTTCCGAACACGCTCAGCGTCGTGCTTCCTTCCGGCGACTGGCCATAGGCCACATCCTGAACCGCCGCGCCGAGCACGATCTCTTGTGCCTCGTCTGTGGCAGATGCGGTGAATTCCGAAAAGCGATTCGTCTGATGGTCGCGAACGCCTTGCGTCCGGTCATACCGCGACAGGCTTGACCTCGATTGCAGTCTCCACGCGCCGAGCTGGGTTGACATCACCGCCTGAACCGACTTGAGCTCCGATTCGGACCGAATGCGGTACCCGGCCCCATCCATTGCTCCGCCGGTGCGGTCGTCGTTCGAATACGTTCCGGTGAGTTGGATGTCGGTGGATGCGGACGGTTTCGCGAACAGCGACTGCCTCACATACATTTTGGAGGATTTCGGAATCGCGGCGAAGCCCTCCTCCGACGGATCGTACAAGCTCTGCCATCCGCCCTGCACGTAGGTTGATGAGCCGATGCGACCCGGAATCAACGCCAAGATCGACGCATCCGTGCCACCGGCCGTGGTTCCGTTGAGCAACACACGGAATTCGGATTCGTCACCGGGTCGGCGCGATACCAGATTCACCAGTCCGGCTACCGCTCCGGCGCCGTACAGTGTGGATGCGGGACCTTTGATGATTTCCACTCGCTCAAGGTCCAGCGGCGGAGTTTGGAGAAGTCCCAATCCGCCGGAAAGTCCGTCATACAGGGGAAATCCGTCTTTCAGGACCTGCGTGAAGCGTCGGTCGAGCCCTTGCATCCGGATGCCGGCTTCGCCGAGAAAAGACGATTCCTGGCGGATGGTGATGCCGGTCATTTCATTGAGTAGCATGCGGATGTCGCCCGGCCGCATGTTTCCTTTTTCGACCAACTCCTCACCCGCGATGATCTCGACGCGGGTCGGGATGTCTTGGATGGTTCGCGTGGAGCGCGTGGAAGAGATCACAATACCTTCAGCCTCCACCTTCAGCGTATCCGACGTCGCGAAAGCGGACGTCGGAAGCATCATGCCGATAAGGAAGAGGCCAGCGGACCTCACTGAGCGCCGTGGCAATTTTTGTACTTCTTGCCGGATCCGCAAGGGCAAGGATCGTTACGGCCGACTTTCGGTCCAACATGCACCGGCGCCGCTTTGGGCGCATTCGCGCTTGTGGCGGGAGGTTTTGGTGCCGAAGATGAGGCGTCGGCAAACCGCACACCCATTCCTTCGGAACTGTCGTGGCGGGTTTTGAGGCGGCTCATGTCCAATTTGCGTTGCGGAGCCACGGGGCGGCCCGGCGCGCCAGAGCCCTCGGGAACGGCTTTCCACAATAGGCCGATGATCTCTTCGTTCATCTCGGCCACCAGGTTCTGGAACATGCCGAACGCCTCGCGTTTGTACTCGAGCAGCGGATCTTTTTGTCCGAACGCACGCAAACCGATACCCTCTTTCACGGAATCCAAATCACGCAGATGTTCCATCCAGCGCTCATCGATCACGGAAAGGATGACGCTGCGCTCAAGTGAGCGAACCAGTTCGTGTCCGTCGTTTTCCATCGCTTTTTTCACATCCACAACCACGCGCATGCGCTTGATTCCGTCCGTGAAAATGACCTGCACCACCGATGGCGCATTGTCTTGGTTCGCATTCCGGATCTGCTCCATCACATTGCGGAACGGCTCAACCAGCATCTGACGCTTGGTTTCATAGGCTTCGAGCGAGACGTCGGCGAGATGGTCGATGAGTCCGTCCGACCCCATTCTGGCCCATTCCACCGGATCCACTGCCACATCCACCGCCATGATGCGCATCATTTTTTCCGCGATGGCATCGAAGTCGCCGTCTTTGAAATGGTCGTCCACAAACGAACCGAGCAGATCCTGAAGCATGTTGAGGATGTCGGAATTCAAGCGGTCGCCGAGCAAGGCGTGGCGGCGACGGGCATACACCACGTTCCGCTGATTGTTCAACACATCATCATATTCGAGCTGACGCTTCCGGATGCCGAAGTTGTTCTGCTCGACTTTGGTCTGCGCGCGCTCCAGCGATTTGGTGACCCACGGATGCTGGATCACCTCGCCTTCTTCGAATTTCATGCGGTCCATCACCGACGCGATACGGTCGGATCCGAACAGACGCATCAGTTCATCCTCAAGGGAGACATAGAATTGCGACTCACCGGGATCTCCTTGGCGACCCGATCGGCCGCGCAACTGAAGATCGATCCGACGCGACTCATGCCGCTCGGTACCCAGGATCGCGAGTCCGCCGAGTTCATTCACGCCCTCGGCCAGTTTGATGTCTGTACCACGGCCGGCCATGTTCGTCGCGATGGTGACGGCGCCTTTGCGCCCCGCTTCCGAAACAATCTCACTCTCGCGCTGGTGCTGCTTGGCGTTCAAGACGTTGTGTTTGATGCCGCTTCGCTGAAGCATCCGGCTCAAGGTTTCCGACACTTCCACGCTCGTGGTTCCGACGAGCACCGGCTGACCCTTCTTATGATATTCTTCAATCTTCTTGATCGCCGCGTTGAATTTCTCGCGTTTGGTACGGAACACGAAATCTTCCTCATCCTTCCGGCTGATCGGACGGTTGGTCGGAATCTCGATCACTTCCAGCTTATAAATCTGGAAAAATTCGGCTTCTTCCGTGACAGCGGTTCCGGTCATGCCCGCGATCTTTTGGTACATCCGGAAATAGTTCTGAAGCGTGATAGTGGCGTAGGTCTGGGTCGACGCTTCCACCTTCACATTTTCCTTGGCTTCGATGGCCTGATGCAAACCGTCGGAATAACGGCGGCCCTGCATCACACGTCCGGTGTGCTCGTCCACAATCAGGACTTTGCCTTCCTGCACGATGTACTCATCGTCGCGCTCGAACATGGTGTAGGCTTTGAGCAACTGGTTGATGGAGTGGATGCGATCGGCACGTTCCGCGAATTTGAGATTCAGTTGCTGGGTCTTTTCCAACTTCTCACGACGCAACAGGGCTTCATCCACGCCCTCCGAGCGTTTTTTCTCGATAAGCTCTTCGAGATTCGCGGTTTCCAGTCCCATGTCCGGAATCACGAAGAAATCGGGATCCTCATTGCTTGGAGTGATCAGCTCGCGGCCCTTATCGGTCATTTCAATGCTGTTATTACGCATATCGACCGAATAGAACATGTCTTCATCGACGAAGCCCATCTGCCTTCCGCTGTCTTGCAGATAGAAATATTCGGTTTTCTGAACCAGTTTCTGGATTTCCGGCTCCTGGATGATCTTGATGTAGCGACCGTTTTTCGGGAAGCCGCGTTTGGCGCGGAACAGTTGCAGACCGGCTTTCTCTTCGTCTTTGGCGGCAAGAGCGGCTTCGGCTTCAGCCACATATTTCGCGACGAGCTTTTTCTGAGCTTCGACCAAAGCCAGAACGCGCGGTTTCAGTTCGATGTATTTCGCGGATTGGGTGTCTTGCATCACTGGACCCGAAATGATCAATGGCGTACGCGCCTCATCAATCAGGACCGAATCGACCTCATCCACAATCGTATAATGATGTTTGCGCTGAACGAGCTGGTCTTCGGCCAGAACCATGTTATCGCGTAGATAATCGAAGCCGAACTCGTTGTTGGTGCCGTAGGTGATGTCGGCCATGTACGCGTTTCGGCGCGCATCGGTGTTCGGCTCATGACGGTCGATGCAATCGACACGGAGTCCGTGGAAATTGAAAATCGGCTCATTCCACTCGCAGTCACGATTGGCCAGATAATTGTTCACAGTGACCACATGCACACCGCGGCCGACCAAAGCGTTCAGATAGGCGGGTAAAATGGCGACAAGCGTTTTTCCTTCCCCGGTCTTCATTTCCGCGATCTTGCCTTGGTGCAGGGTGATGGCGCCCACAAGCTGCACATCATATGGAATCATGTTCCAAACCACTTCATTGCCGGCGACCTTCCAGGATTTGCCCACGAAACGGCGGCAGGTTTCCTTCAGAACGGCGAAGGCTTCGGGAAGAAGCTCATCGAGAGTATCTTCGATGGCGGCAAGCTCATCTTTTTCGAGTTCGTCGATCTCTTCGGCCCTTTCGCGACGCTCATCGATGGTAAGCGCGCTGTTGGGCGCCTCGAGTTCCTCTTTGAGAACCTCGATCCTAGCCCTCGACTCACTGGCGGCCTCACGGATTTTGTCGCGAAACTCCTGTGTTTTCGCGGCAAGCTCCGCATCGGAGAGCAGTTGGATTTGTGGGCCCAAAGCGTTGATTTGGGCGACAATCGGTTTGATGGACCGCAGATCACGGTCTGATTTTGTCCCGAACAGGGAGCTGACCGTCTTAAGTATCGCTTCGAACATGAAAAAAAGGATTTGTAGAGGCTTCTAATTTAGCAAGAAATATGCTATTTTTGTTGTCTTTCCATAAATGACCGGTCCATAACGAACCGATCGATCACGAAATTTTAAAGTTTTTCTCCAATGAAACGTACGTTTCAACCCAGCCGCCGCAAACGAGTGAACACGCACGGATTCCGTGCTCGCATGGACGACCTCAAGGGCCAGCAAGTCATCAAAAGACGCCGCGCCAAAGGCCGCCATAAGCTCACCGTGAGCGATGAACGCGGACCGAAATAACGGTTCCGGTCGCTTCACCTTACCTCGGAAACGCATTCTCCGAGGCAAAACGCATTTCGACCGCTTGTTCAAAGAAGGCAACCGCTTGTCCGCATCCACAGTGGATCTCCGTTATTTGGTGATTCCTGATGCACCAACCGGTTGCCTTGTCGCATTTGTGGCAGGCCGGAGGCTCGGCAATGCCGTGGTCAGAAATCGCATCAAACGCCACTTGCGCGAAGCATACAGGCACTACCCCGTGAACCTCGCCACAGGGTTCGGACTTCACGCCATCTTCATCGCAAAGCGTTCCGACGCCCTTCATGGGGTCGTGGAAAGCGATATTCGATCCCTCATCGACCGGCTTCATGCCGCCTTACCCACATGAAGCACGTGTTCATCGCGCTGGTGCGGTTTTACCAGTTGGCGATATCCCCGTATTTTCCTCCCCGTTGCAGGTATCAGCCGACCTGCAGCGCGTATTCGATTGAAGCGCTACAGAAGCATGGCGCGATGAAAGGCGGCTGGATGGCTCTCAAACGGATCGGTCGGTGCCACCCTTGGGGCGGCACCGGGTATGATCCGGTTCCTTAATCATTCCCATAAGCGTTACCAAAGTGGATCGTAATACTGTTGTTGGCTTTTCCCTGATGTTCCTGATCATGATGGCGTGGTTCTGGTACATGTCTCCGAATGAAGAGCAGCGTGCCCGCATGATCGAACAACGCCGCGTGCAAGACAGCCTTCGCGTGGTGCAGTCTCTCAGCCCCGATCAGGTTCCGGTTCCGGCGGAAACTATCGACGTGGCCGCAACTCCTGCGGAAGTGGTCACCGGTGGCGTTTTCTCAAGCACCATCACCGACACCACTCACTACACCGTCACCACTCCGTTCTACACGGCGACGTTCACGAATGTAGGTGCGGGTCCGGCCATGATTCAGCTGAACACCTACAACAAATGGGATGGGACACCAGTTCAGCTGATTTCCGACACCACGCGTTCCGCCTATTCCCTGGGATTCATCTCGACGCAGAATTACAACATCGAAACCCGCTCATTGGTATTTCAGCAGGTCACAATCGGTAACGCCATCACCTTGGGTGAAGGCGAAAGCACCACACTGGAATATGTCTTTGAACCGGCTCCGGGTCAGCGCCTGATTTATACCTACACTCTGACAGCCGGATCATATGCGTTCGACCTGGACGTACGCTTCGATGGCATCCAGCAATTCATGAGCGATCGGAATGTGGAATTGTCGTTCGTGCCACGCCTGAACACGACCGAGAAATCCAGCGCATCGGAAAGCACCTTCAAATCGGCGTATGTGTCGATGGCCGGCGAATTGGAGCAGATCATCCGGACCGACGCCGGCCGCGAAGACAAGACCCTGAACGGTGAGACGGATTGGATCGCTTCCAAAACCAAGTTCTTCACTCAGATCATAAAGCCGGAAACCAAAGGCACAGGTTCGGTGGTCGTGGCCGATCTCACAGGCAAAGCGAGCGATGAACTCACCAAGCATACCTATTCGACCACGCTACGCTGGCGCATGCCCGACAATAACACCGCAAAATTCCATCTGTATGTGGGTCCGCTGGAGTATTACGAAATCACCAAGTTCGAAAAAGCCGCCTATGACATGGTGGATGTGGGCTATGGCTGGATCAATTGGTTCTCCAAACCCTTCGTGAAATTCCTCATCCTTCCGGTGCTCACCAACCTCGGGCTATGGCTCGGAAACATGGGCTTGGCCATCATTGTGTTCTCGGTGCTGATCAAGGTCATCTTGCATTATCCGACCAAGAAAAGCTTTGAAAGCATGGCCGCCATGCGCGAATTGCAGCCGGAAATGAAAGCGATTCAAGACAAATACAAGGATGATCCTCAGAAGCAGCAACAAGCCACAATGGATCTGTTCAAAAAGGCCAAGGTGAATCCGTTGGGCGGATGTCTCCCGAACCTGCTTCAGTTGCCGGTGCTTATCACCCTGTGGCGCTTCTTCTCGAACGCGATCGAAATCCGTGGTGAATCCTTCTTATGGGCGGCCGATCTTTCCGCGCCGGATGTCATCATTCAGCTTCCGTTCACCATCCCTTTCATGGGCGACCATATCGCTGGCTTCGTACTGCTCATGACCGCTTCCATGGTCTGGCAGATGAAGATCTCGGGTCAGGGTGGCGCTGCCAACCCGCAGATGAAGATCTTCATGTATGTGCTTCCGGTCATGCTTCTGGTGATGTTCAACAACTTCGCATCGGGATTGAGCCTGTATTATCTTCTCTACAACCTGCTATCAATCGGACAGCAATACATGATCAATCAGAAAATCGATCATGCGAAACTCATGGCCGACATCGAAGGCGGTGGTAAGAAAACAGTGAAGAAAACCACGAAAACTCCGAAGAACTGATGTTCAAAATCGCATCCCTTACGCTGATTCTTCTTTTCATCGTAAGCGGGTGCGCTCCGAACCCTTCTGTGGTCGTTGACGAACAGGCCGACGGTTGGAGGCTCCTGGTGGATGGAAAGCCGTTCATGGTGAACGGCATGAACTGGGATCATTACCCGATTGGCACCAATTACGAGTATGTGTTCTGGGAGCAGTCGCCCGAGACCATCGAGAAGGTGCTGGATGTGGAGATGGGCCTTCTCAAAGCGATGGGTGTGAACGCGATCCGTGTGTATACCGGCATCCCGCCGAAGTGGATCGAACACATCCATGCGAAGTTCGGAATCCACACCATGCTCAACCATTCTTTCGGCCGCTACGGACTCATGCTCGACGGAAATTGGGTCGCGAACACCGATTATTCAGACAAGCGCGTCGAAGAGATCCTGTTGAAGGAAGTGACGCAATTGGCCAGCGAATACCGCAATACGCCCGGCTTGCTGCTCTATCTGCTGGGCAACGAGAACAATTACGGATTGTTCTGGGGAACCGCCGAAACGCAGGACATCCCCATTGCAGACCGCCAATCCACGATCCGGGCCCGGCACATGTACAAATTGTTCAACAAAGCGGCCCGAGCCATGAAAGAGATCGATTCCACACGTCCCATTGCTATCGCAAACGGCGATCTGATGTTCATGGATCTGATCGTGGAAGAAGTTCCGGATATCGACATCTTCGGCACCAACACCTATCGCGGACTCACCTTCACCGATCTGTACGATCGAGTGAAAGCCGAATATGGCAAACCCGTGCTGCTTACCGAATTCGGAGCGGATGCTTTTAACTCCAGAACCCAGCAGGAAGACCAGGCTTGTCAGGCGCGCTACAACTTGAAGAACTGGCAGGATGTGTACGAGAACGCGGCTGGTATGGGTCGGGCAGGCAACTCCATTGGCGGATTCACCTTCCAATTCAGCGACGGCTGGTGGAAAACCGGACAAACCGTGGAATTGGATGTGCATAACACCACCGCTTCTTGGGTGAACGGCGGATACGAGTGTGATTACGAGCCTGGAAAAAACAACATGAATGAAGAATGGTTCGGAATCATGTCGAAAGGTCCGGATGGCGAACTCACGCCAAGAACCGCTTATTTCGCGATCAAGGAAGCTCACCGATTCGATCCGTATTCGTCAGGCGCCACACTCGAAAAACTTCGTTCGCACTTCGACGCCATCACATTGGATTAAAGGCGACTTACCGGTTATCTTGAGGTCTGAAAACCGTCCTAATCAGATCCAACGTGACCTTAAAAGTAGTCGACTTCGAACAAGAGACTTGGTTTAAAATCGAGAACCATGATTCGCTCCGCCCCTTTTTCATGAACGTGGTGAGCGATTCCAACCATTGGATGTTCATCTCGAGCAATGGCGGACTCAGCGCCGGTAGGAAAAACGCCCAATTCGCACTCTTCCCTTATTACACCGACGACAAACTCACCGATTATTCCGAACTCACCGGAAGCAAAACCATCTTCCATGTGCATCAGGATGGGGATATCCAAGTTTGGGAGCCTTTTTCCGAGAGATTTCACGGCCGGTTCGCCATCACTCGGAATCTGTACAAGAACGATTACGGAAACAAGATCCTCTTCGAGGAAATCAACCATGACCTCGGACTGATTTTCCGTTACCAATGGAATTCGAGCCATCAGTTCGGGTTCGTGAAGAAATCGGAACTGGTCGACCTCTCCGGAAAAGAGCGCCTTGTTTCTGTGTTGGATGGGATCCAAAACCTGCTTCCGTATGGCGTGGAGAGTGATTTGCAGACCGCGGCGAGCAATCTTGTGGATGCCTACAAGCGCAGCGAACTGGTGAAGGAAACCGGATTGGGTATCTACGCGCTCAGCGCCATCATCGTCGATAAGGCCGAGCCGAGTGAAGCGCTCAAGGCCAATACCGTGTGGTCGATCGGCTTGAAAAACCCGACCTATCTGCTCTCTTCGCTGCAACTTGATGCTTTCCGCAACAGAGAAACCGTTCGCGAAGAACTCGATATCAAAGGGGAAAGAGGAGCTTATTTCGTTCAATCGACGTTTCCGCTCGGCGCCGGAGCCACACAACATTGGAAAATCGTCGCCAATGTGAATCTGAATCATGCCCAGATTATCGAACTGAATTATACTCTCGCATCTGCGTCCGATCTGGATTCACGCTTGCACGACGACGTCGAAGCCGGCACACGAAATCTGATCCAGCTCATCGCCGGCGCAGACGGATTGCAACTCACCGCCGATCACCTCAAAGACACCCGCCATTATTCGAACGTGCTGTTCAACATCATGCGGGGTGGCACCTTCGACGACAATTACCGCATCCATAAAAAGGATTTCCTCGCGTACTTGGCCAAAGCCAGCGCGAAAGTCCATCAACGACAGCAAGCCCGACTCAGCGAGCTGCCCGAGTTCTTCAGCACATCAGAGTTATACGCTCTGCTTGCCTCCACCGACGACCGCGACTTCCTGCGTCTGTGCAAAGAATATCTGCCGCTGAAATTCAGCCGTCGCCACGGGGATCCGAGTCGCCCTTGGAACAAATTCTCCATCAACACCACCTCCGAACTGGACGGCTCCAAGATTCTGGATTACGAGGGAAACTGGCGCGACATCTTCCAAAACTGGGAAACCCTCGTGCATTCCTATCCCGGTTTCATTGAAGGGATGATGTTCAAGTTCCTGAATGCGACCACCTTCGACGGATACAATCCATACCGGGTCACCAAAGGAGGATTCGATTGGGAAACGATCGAGCACGACAATCCATGGTCGTACATCGGGTATTGGGGCGACCACCAGATCATCTATCTGCTCAAATTCCTGGAATTCTACGAAAGACATCGGCCTTCGGAGTTCGACGCCATCATCGACAGCGACTTTTTCACTTATGCGAACGTTCCGTACCGCATCAAGTCGTACGAGGACATCGCGAAGAACCCGAAAAGCACGATTGATTTCGATTTCGCATCGGATGAGGATATCCGCAAGCGGAAATCCACCGAAGGAGCCGATGCCGCCCTGTTGGGAAGCCGCACGAGCGACATCCATCACGTCGGATTTCTGGAGAAAATCCTGGCCACGGTACTCTCCAAAGTCTCCAATTTCATTCCCGAGGGTGGGATTTGGATGAACACGCAGCGTCCGGAGTGGAACGACGCGAACAACGCGTTGGTCGGCAATGGCGTTTCGATGGTGACTCTGTATTACCTGCGCCGCTTTCTCACATTCAGTGATGGGATTCTCGCCAAGTCGGCGATCCAGGATGTGCATTTGTCCGCGGAACTGAATCGGTTTTTCACACAAACCACGGATATCCTGAACCGGCATGAATCCGTGTTAAGCGGAAAAGTGACCGACCAAGATCGGAAATCCATCACCGATGCTTTGGGTCAGGCCGGCAGCGACTATCGCAATATGATCTATCAGCATGGATTCAGCGGCACGAAAACCACGCAGACGCTGCAGGATGTGCGACGCTTCATCCGCATCACGCTTCGCTATCTGGAACACTCGATCGATGCGAACCGCCGCCCCGACCATCTGTACCACGCATACAATCTGATGAGTTTCCGTGGTGATGGCATCGAAATCTCGCATCTGAGTGAAATGCTCGAGGGGCAGGTCGCCGTCATCAGTTCCGGTTATCTGTCTGCCGAAGAGGTGGTCACCTTGTTGGATTCGCTCCGGAACAGCGCATTGTATCGAGCCGATCAGAACAGCTACATCCTGTATCCGAATAAGAATCTGCCCGGTTTCCTGCAGAAGAACTCGGTTCCGAAAGCCGCGGTCGAAACCTCGAAGCTCCTCAAGGCCCTCATCGCCGACGGCGATTTGCGCATCGTGAACAAGGATGTGCTGGGCGGAGTCCACTTCAACGGCGGCTTCAACAATGCCGATCATCTGAACGCCGCGCTGCAGAAACTGCGGTCCACCGAGTACGCTCCGCTGGTGGATGAGGAAACGGACTTGATCCTTCAGATCTTCGAAGACGTGTTCAACCATAAGACCTTCACGGGGCGGTCGGGCACGTTCTTCGCCTATGAGGGATTGGGATCCATTTACTGGCACATGGTGTCGAAACTCCATCTGGCGGTGCAGGAAGTCGTGGCCAAAGTGGTGGCGGCCGGAGCACCGAAAGCGGTGACGGATCGCTTATCCGCGCATTATTACGAGATCGGCGAAGGTATCGGCATCCATAAATCGCCCAAACTGTATGGCGCGTTTCCCACCGATCCGTACTCGCACACACCGCAGCATCGTGGCGCTCAACAGCCCGGTATGACAGGCCAGGTGAAAGAAGACATCCTCATCCGATTCGGGGAATTCGGTGTGACCGTTCGCGACGGGAAACTCCGTTTCAACCCGATTCTTCTGCGGAAAGAAGACTTTCTCAGCGAAAACGCATCGTTCGAGTTCGTCGCGTTGAACCAGAAAACACAGCGGATCGAGCTCAAGCCGAATTCGATCTGCTTCACGTATTGCCAAGTCCCCATCGTGTATTCGATCGCGGAGAAAATCGGTGTAGAAGTGAAGTATTCCGATGGCTCGTCATCCCTTTTCGATGTCCTTGAATTGGATGCGTTGACCAGCACGGCGGTGTTCGACCGAACCGGAAGAGTGACCGGCATCCATGTTTCCATTCCCAACACCCTACTCCGATGAGACATCTCCTCGCACTTTGCCTGTTGACGGTATCCTGCGTGGGCGGCTCGGGAACGGAGCATAACATCGGAAAATCGGCGCAAGAGATCTTGGGAGATCCCGAGTTTCGGGCGATGTCGTACGGCGGATATCGCGAGAATTCGAGGGATATCCAACCCACGATTCCGCAGTTGAAAGAAGATTTGAGGATCTTATCTGCGATGGGAATCCGTCTGTTGCGCACCTACAACGTGCATTACGACGAAACGGAAAACCTGCTCAAAGCCATCCGTGAAATCAAAAAAGAAACCCCGGCTTTCGAGATGTATGTGATGCTCGGGTTGTGGATCGACGCGAAAAACGCATGGACCAACTATCCGGAACGCATCCGCGACGATGACAGTGAGCGCAACGCCCCGGAAGTCTTCAGAGGCGTGGAGCTGGCCAACGAATATCCCGACATCGTTAAAATCATCGCCGTGGGTAACGAAGCGATGGTCCACTGGGCTTGGGAATATCATGTGGAGCCAAGTGTGATTCTGCGTTGGGTTCGACATCTGCAAGATCTCAAAAGGCATGGCGGGCTCCCTGAAACCGTATGGATCACCAGCTCCGACAACTTCGCCTCATGGGGCGGTGGCGGGGCGGAATATCACAAACCGGCACTCGAAGAGCTGATGAAGGCCGTCGATTTCATCTCGATGCACACGTATCCGATGCACGATACCCATTACAATCCGCAATTCTGGCGTGTTCCGAAGCAGGAATCGGGATTGTCGGATATGGAAAAGATTGAAGCGGCCATGCTTCGCTCCCGCGATTACGCCATCACCCAATATCAGAGCGTTGTCGCCTACATGAAAAGCCTCGGCATAGACAAACCGGTCCACATCGGAGAAACCGGATGGTCGACGCAGTCAAACGAACTTTATGGCGCGACCGATTCGCGCGCGGTCGACGAATACAAATCGGCGCGCTACCACGATCTGATCCGCGAATGGTCGGACAGCACGGGCGTCACCGTCTTCTATTTCATCGGATTCGACGAACAATGGAAAGACGCCGCCAACCCATTGGGGTCGGAGAACCACTTCGGACTGATCAACCTTCAGTCGCAAGCCAAGTTCGCCCTTTGGGATGAAGTGGATGCGGGAATGTTCAAAGGACTCACCCGCGACGGCCGCCCGATCACCAAAACCTACGGCGGAAACCGGGATTCGCTGATGAAGGATGTACTCACCCCGCCCAACCTATGAAAGCATTATTGACCTTGATCCTCATGAGCGCCAGTATCCGCGCATCATTGAAACATCGGAAAGCGGGCATCAGCTCACCGAGATGAGTGAGTTTCCGACAGCGGCCAGAACGGTCGACACCGCGGTGAGGAATCCTGACGGATCCATCGCCCTGGTTCTGTTCAATCCCAGCGATGAGGTCATCGCCATCCGGTTTCACCCCAACGGGAAGCCGATCGAGTTCAGCATTCGAGCCAAAGCCATCCAAACGATCCTGATCCCTAACTAAGTCTATCATGTCGCACAGAGAGTCCATTCCTTTCGGTCAGAAAGCCGCGTTCGGCGCGGGTCACCTCGTCAACAACCTACTTCCAGGAGCGCTGGGTGTCTTCTCCTTCTTCCTGCTTACGGCCTTCGGCATGGATCCATTCCTTGCGGGTTTGCTCGGCGGACTCCCGCGCCTCTGGGATGCGCTCACCGACCCTATCATGGGTTACATCACCGACAACACCAAGACGCGGTTCGGCCGCCGCAAGCCGTTCATCTTCATCGGTGCGATCTTGAGCGGCATCTTCTTCATCCTGTTGTGGCAGCTGGATCCAAACGAATCGCAGAATTACAACTTCTGGTACTTCCTGCTGTTCTCTTTGATCTACATCGCGGCCAACACGATCTATTCCACGCCACTCATCGGGTTGGGCTATGAAATGACGTCCGATTACAACGAGCGCACGCGACTGATGGGCTTCTCGCAGACCATCGGACAGATGGCCTGGGTGATCGTGCCCTGGTTCTGGGTGCTCATCGCCAATCCGGACCTCTTCGAAACCCAAGCCGAGGGTGTTCATCAGCTGGCCATCGTGGTCGGCGCCGTGTGCATGGTACTCGGCATCATGCCGGCCTTGTTCTGCAAAGAGATGCCTCAGCCGGAAGACGCCAAGCGCGCCGATCTGAGCCTGAGCGCCATCGCCGATAATTTCAAGAGCCTGATGAAAAGCATGGTTCAGATCTTCAAGAACAAACCGTTCGTGAAGCTATGCGCCGCCACCTTCCTAGTATTCAATGGCTATCAGATGGTCGCCTCCTTCAGCTACTTCATCATCGTCTTTTACATGTTCCAGGGCGATTATGGCGCCGCAGGCAACTGGCCGGCTTGGTTCTCCACCATCAGCGCCTTAAGCACCGCCTTCCTCATCATCCCGATCATCACCTGGATGTCGAACCGCTGGGGTAAACGCACCGCCTTTGTGATCTCGACCGCGCTTTCAATCATCGGGTATGTGCTCAAGTGGTGGGGCTTCAGTCCGGAAAATCCATGGATGATCTTCATGCCCGTTCCGTTCTTCGTGTTCGGCATCGGCGGACTCTTCACCCTCATGATGAGCATGACGGCGGATGTGTGCGATCTCGATGAGCTTTATAACGGAATGCCGCGCAAAGAAGGCACCTTCGGCGCCATTTACTGGTGGATGGTGAAACTGGGTCAGGGCGTCGCGCTCGTACTCGGGGGACTCGTGCTCAAGCTGGTCGGCTTCGACCAATCTCTGGCCGTGCAGACCACCGAAACGCTCACAAATCTGCGCCTGGCCGACATCACCATCCCGGCTTTGGCCGGCGCCCTCGCCATCTGGGTGATGTGGGATTACGATCTGGATGAGAAGCGCGCTCGCGAAATCAAGCAAACGCTGATTGAACGACGCGGTGAGTTGTAACAAAATTTAAGATTCTGCAACCCGATTTCGGGTTATTTTGAGGTCAATAACATCTGCTTCAATAACCCCGAATCTTCATGGAAAATCACTCTTCGTCAGAGGGCAAATGCCCCGTTACCGGCATCTCCACCAAACCGACCTTAGGCACAAAAGCCGTTAGAAAAGAGGATTGGTGGCCGAATCAGCTCAAATTGAACATCCTGCGTCAGTTTTCATCGCTTTCCGACCCGATGGATCCGGACTTCGACTACGCTGAAGCCTTCAAAAGCTTGGATTATGAGGCGATCAAGAAAGACCTCCATGCCTTGATGACCGATTCGCAAGATTGGTGGCCGGCAGATTTCGGTCACTACGGACCCTTTTTCATCCGCATGGCCTGGCATAGCGCCGGAACCTACCGCACCGGCGACGGTCGTGGCGGCGCAGGCGCCGGACAGCAGCGTTTCGCACCTCTCAACAGCTGGCCCGATAACGCCAACCTCGACAAAGCCCGCCGCTTGCTCTGGCCCATCAAACAGAAATACGGCGCCAAGATTTCCTGGGCGGATCTGATGATTCTGGCGGGTCATGTGGCACTCGAATCGATGGACTTCAAACCGTTCGGTTTCGCCGGCGGCCGCGCCGATGTCTGGGAACCCGAACAAGATGTGTACTGGGGATCGGAAGCGAAATGGTTGGATGGGGATAAGCGCTATTCCGGCGATCGCGACCTCGAAAATCCTCTCGCCGCAGTGCAGATGGGATTGATTTATGTGAATCCGGAAGGTCCTGATGGCAACCCGGATCCGATCGCCGCGGCGCGCGACATCCGCGAAACCTTCGCGCGCATGGCCATGAACGATGAGGAAACCGTGGCGTTGATCGCCGGCGGACACACGTTCGGCAAAGCGCATGGCGCGGGCGATACCGCTCATGTGGGTCCAGAACCCGAAGCCGCTGGCATCGAAGAGCAAGGACTGGGATGGAAAAACTCCTTCGGAAGCGGGAAAGGCGTGGATACGATCACCGGCGGACCGGAAGTGACTTGGACCCAAACTCCCACCAAATGGAGCAATCATTTTTTCAATAATCTGTTCGGATTCGAATGGGAACTAACGAAGAGTCCGGCTGGCGCTTACCAGTGGACAGCCAAGAACGGAGCAGGTGCCGGAAGCATCCCGGATGCGCATGATGCGAACCGCAAACATGCGCCCACCATGCTCACCACCGATCTTTCGCTGCGTTTCGATCCGGCTTATGAGAAAATCTCGCGCCGCTTCCATGAACATCCCGACCAATTCGCCGATGCCTTCGCCCGTGCTTGGTTCAAACTGACGCACCGCGATATGGGACCGAAATCGCGATATCTGGGTCCGGAAGTTCCCGCTGAAGACCTCATCTGGCAAGATCCCATCCCGGCTGTGAATCATGAATTGATCAATGATGCCGACATCGCGGCGCTGAAATCCCACATCCTCGCCAGCGGATTGTTGGTGTCTCAGTTGGTAAGTACCGCTTGGGCATCGGCCTCAACCTTCCGCGGATCCGACAAACGCGGCGGCGCGAATGGCGCACGAATTCGCCTGGCGCCCATGCGCTATTGGAAAGTGAACAACCCGACTCAATTGGCACAGGTGTTGGATGTGCTTGAAGGCATCCGAAAAGGCTTCGGTAAGCCGGTCTCCATGGCCGATCTCATCGTCTTGGCCGGATGCGCGGGCGTTGAAGAAGCCGCGAGAAAAGCAGGACATGATGTCACCGTCCCCTTCACACCCGGACGCATGGATGCTTCGCAAGAACAGACCGATGTGGAATCGTTCTCCGTTCTGGAACCCTTCGCGGATGGATTTAGGAACTACCTCAAAGCCAAAGCGAGCTTTTCGACTGAGGAGCTGCTGGTCGACAAAGCGCAACTACTCACTCTCACCGCGCCGGAAATGACGGTCTTGGTGGGCGGGATGCGGGCCTTGGGCGCAACCTGGGACGGCTCCAAACATGGCGTCTTCACCGACAGACCCGGAACGCTGACCAACGACTTCTTCGTGAACCTGTTGGACATGGGCACCACGTGGAAAGCCGTGGATCCGGTCAAAGAAGGATTTCATGGTGTGGATCGTCACACCGGTGAGCTGAAATGGACCGCCACCCGAGCCGACCTCATCTTCGGATCGCAATCCGAGCTTCGCGCCTTGGCCGAAGTCTATGCCAGTGCGGATGCGGGCGGAAAATTCGTGAAGGACTTCGTCGCAGCTTGGGATAAAGTGATGAACCTGGACCGGTATTAGGCTGTTGAACAGGAGTTTGGGGGGACGGGAGGATTTTCCTCTTGCGCCCCTCTCTTTTTCTATTTAACTTTGAAATAAAAAGTACTTTCAATGAAAGAAGAACCTGATTACTCCCGCGACCTGGCCGACATCCGCTCCATGATGGAGCGTTCCTCCCGTTTCGATTCGCTTTCCGGATGGGAAGGGATCTTCGCCGGGATGTATGCTTTGGTTGGGGCATATGTCGCCCTCTTCGTGATCGGATTCGATCCCGACTCCATCGCTTACGCTGTGGATTCCGGTGTATTGATGAATCTGGTTTGGGTCGGGTTCGCCGTGTTCATGCTGGCGTTGGTCACAGCGGCGTTCTTTTCGAGTCGGAAATCGGCCAAAAAAGGGGAAGCGGCCTGGAACGGCACCACGCGTCGGCTGGTGACCGGAATGGCGATCCCCTTGGCTTCGGGCGGCGTGTTGATCGGAATTCTGATACACAATGGATTAATCGGACTGGTGGCCCCGCTCATGCTCGTGTTCTACGGCTTGGCGCTGTACAACGCCAGCCGGTACACCATCTCTGAGGTGGGCATCCTGGCGATGGTCCAGATCGCGCTCGGACTCCTCGGCGCGGCTTGGGTGGAGCACGGAATGCTGATGTGGGCGCTCGGCTTCGGGGTCGCACACATCCTGTTCGGAATCTCCATGCAACTGCGGTACGGAAAATGAACGACGCGTTCGTACAACTGCACAAAGCGTTCGAGAGCAGAGTCAGGCTCGGCATCATGTCGGCCCTGGCGGTGAACCATCGACTCGATTTCACTTCGCTGAAAGAATTTCTAAATGTGACGGATGGAAATCTGGCCAGCCACATCAAAGCGCTCGAGAAAGACGAGTTCATCGGCGCGGAGAAATCGTTCATCGGCAAGAAACCCAATACCACCTACTTCATCACCTATGAAGGCAAAAAGGCGTTCGAAGCGCACCTTAAAGCGCTTGAAGCCCTAATCAAAACCCATAAATGATCCCAACAAATGAAAAAACCAACATGGACACGCCTGTCGGTGCTCACCCTCGTCATCGGAATCGCCCTTTTGGTGATGATGGTGACTGTGGAAGACGAACCCGGCGCGTTGCCTCTCTTTTTGATCCTGGCGGGCGCCGGCGGCCACCTTTGGGCCAAACTCCGCAGCGGATCCTTTCCAACCTTTATTTTTTGACCATTACTTTGATTTTCAAAGTTCTTTCAACCAACAACATGAAATACGTCATCCTCACCACCGCCGCCATCCTCTCCATCCCGCTCATCGCCATGCGATTTTCGTCGGAGGTGAACTGGACTTTCAGCGACTTTCTTTTCGCCGGGATCCTGATTTCCGCGACGGGAACGGCGTATGTGCTGATCTCGCAAGTCTCCAACACGTTGAGTTATCGCTTGGCGGTGGGTACCGGTATCGCCACCGGATTCTTCATGATCTGGTCGAACGGCGCGGTGGGCTTGGTGGGCTCGGAGAACAACGACTTCAACGCTGTGTATTTCGGTCTGCTTCTGCTTGGTTTCGTCGGTGCCTTGGTGGCGCGGTTCCAGTCCAAAGGCATGACCTATGTGCTGAGTGCGATGGCAGTGGCGCAGATGGGGATCGCGGTCGCGGCGATCATCATGGGTCAGCACGAGCTGCCCGAAAGCTCCGTCACGGAAATCTTAGGCATGAACTTCTTTTTCGCGGTGTTCTGGATCACATCCGCCTTGCTGTTCAGGCAGGCGGCGATGGAGGTTGTCCAACCCCCGGTTTAAACCGGGGGTTAGAGTACTGGACCAAAATGTCGTGCCACCCAGGCCTCGTACTCTGACTGCGAGGTTTTCTTCTGATCTTGGATGTAACATGAAATCTTAGACACGTCCCTAGGCGACACCGAAACCGCGAAATAGCCACGGCACCATTTGAAAGGAATCGGCATTTTCCCAATGTAATTCAACTGATACGAGGATTTCCCCTTGATATGCTTCACAATGTCGGATATGGAAGCATTGCTTTTGTATTTCATAAGGAGGTGGATATGATCCGATAGGCCGTCCATCACTATCGGATACACGTCGCATTCGATCAACGCCTCACGAAGGCATTGATGGCAAGCCGCCTCAAGCTCACCGGTTAGATAAGGATAGCGATGGGCCGTCGCAAACACGACATGAGCATAGAGATGATGGGTGGAATGAGCCATCGCGAAGGGTACTGAAAACGATTCCCTTGCGGCAAATCGAACTGTCCGAAATGTGTGCGATTTTGTACTGAGCCAGCAGCTTGTAAATCGCCAAGTGATATGCCTATCTCCCGAACTACTGGTCTAACCCCCGGTTTAAACCGGGGGTTAGAGTAGCGACCTACCCCCGAACTACCGGTCTATCCCCCGGTTTAAACCGGGGGTTAGAGCATTGCTGTATCTCCACCCGGCGGTGCGCGACACCGAGTCCACCACACAAGAGATTTTGCGAAAAGCGGACCTCCACATGGACGAAACGCGAATTACGTGCTGGTGGCACTGTACGATGCTACAACAAATCCAATGGTGATTTGATCTTCGATTTGGTCACCGTGGTCACATGGGTATAGATCTCCGTCGTCTTAATGGACTGATGTCCCAGAAACTCCTGAATGAACCGGATGTCCGTCCCAGATTCCAGTAAGTGAGTTGCAAATGAATGACGTAATGTGTGAATCGATGCCATTTGTTTGATTCCCGCCACCCTCATCGCCGTTTTCAAAACCTGTTGAACCGAACGTGGCGAATAGGGTCCGCCATCTTGCCCTTCAAACAAATATTCTTTGGGTCGATGTGCTTTCACATACGAGCGTAGAATGGGTAGAAGTGCCTCTGACAGCATCACTTCTCGATCCTTTTTTCCTTTGCCAGCGCGGACCGTAACTACCATCCGTTTCGAATCGATGTCGCGCAGCCTCAAATGAACCACCTCGTTCAATCGTAAACCACCCGAATAGATAGTCATAAGAAGCGCCTTATGCTTGATGTTCACGGTAGCCTCGAGAATCGCCTTCACATCCTCTTTGGAAAGCACATTGGGAAGTCTGGATTCGTGACGCGATGGATAAAGATGATCCACTTCAAGGTGCGCCCCAAAACCAATTCTGAATACAGGGCCACAGATGCCACGATCATGCGTTGCCAAGATGCGGAGATGTCTGAATCGACCTTATTGAGAATGTAGTTTTCGAAAGAATCCGATGTGAGTTGATCGGCGGAAATGAGATTCATCTCTCGAAGAGCCGTTCTTACCGCATTTGAATACGATTGAATGGTTCGAGGAGAATAACGTTTGAGGATCAATGCCCGACGAAAGCTATCAAGGGATTTCATAACCAAAGGAAGTCATCTATTGCGTATTAACGCGAATATAGCGTACTTGTCGATTGCGCACTTAACAAACTTTTGCGCAATGTGCAAATCGCGTCGTTATAGGGCATTTTAAGACGACACACTAACAGGCAATGAACAACTCGAAAATTTCCATACGACTTGCAAAACTTGGCGACTTGACCGAGATGCAAGAAATGTTTGTGGACACCATTTCGACAATATGCAAGGACGACTATACGCCCGAACAAATCAATGTATGGACTTCTTCAATTGAGAACACACAACGTTGGACCGATAAGTTGAACTCACAATATTTTCTTGTTGCAGAACTTGACAATAAAATTGTAGGCTACGCTTCATTAGAGAATAACGACTACTTTGACTTTTTATATGTTCACAAAGACCACCAAAGAAAGGGCATTGCAAACAAGCTTTATGCTGAAATTGAAAAAGAAGCAATTAAGAGAAAAGCGACTATTTTAAATTCAGACGTAAGCGAAACAGCAAGACGATTTTTTGAAAAAAAAGGTTTTAAAACAATCACACCACAGACAAACAGAATTAAAGACGTAGAAATCATAAACTACAAAATGACCAAGACATTATGACTTCAATGACAGCTGACCTCATAGCAAGACAAAGAAAAACGCCCTATAACAGCACCTACCCAAAAGTGGCGGTTCAGTGGTTAAAACAAGTTTTGTGCTTCTATTAAAGTTCGTGCGTGGTTGACAGTGAAGTGCTTCGAAATCGCCACCTTCGGGTAGCTGCGAAACGTTAGCAAACATACTAAAAAAATAAAATACGAAACAAAAATGAAAAAAGCAGTTTGGATATCTTATGACTTAGGAATTAAAGGTGACTACCAAGGATTATATTCTTGGCTAGATGACCATAAAGCAATTGAATGTGGAAATAGTATCGCATTTATCCAGTTCGAAGTAAAAACTGATCTCATAAAAGAATTGACAGAAGAATTGAACTCACATGTTGACTTCAAAGCTGGTGATAGAGTGTATATTGTAAGACGTGAAGTCGATGGATTAAAAACTTTTATAAAAGGAAGTTTTATCAAAGGAAAAAGAAAATCAAATCCTTGGGAAGGTTATGGTACAAGTGTTGACAATTCAGTAGACGGTAATGAATAATATTCTAGTTGATACTTGCTTTTGGTATGCACTTTTTGATTCACGAGACCCAGATCATTTGAAAGCAATGGAACTTGTGGAATATCTTGATTTGGGGAATCTTGTTATTCCTTATCCAACTCTTTACGAAACAATAAATACAAGATTTACAAGACGCAAAGATTGGGTTGAAGAATTTGAGAAAGTGCTTAAAAAAGACAACGTTCAATTTATTGACGACTTGTCTTATAAGGAAAGTGCTTTATCATTAAGTTTTGAATCTACACTACAAAGAAACAGACCTTTAAGTTTAGTTGACATGGTTATAAGATTAATGCTTGACGACGTAAATGTCAAAATAGATTATCTTTTTAGTTTTAACACTGGTGATTTTATCGACTTATGCCATAAGAACAGAATTGAACTTATTGATCGATGAGGAATGAAAGTCGAGTAGGTAAGGGGGAATCACACCCCCAAACCTCTCACGGAACCGTGCTTGATAGTCTCCCATCACACGGCTCTTCACACTCACGTAACCATTTGGCACATTGTCATTTGAAGTGCCCGTTTTGTGGCTGAGATAAAATATTGCCCGGAGGATGTCGAACGGTGCCGTAGGCCTGTTCGGCTCGGAGAACAACGACTTCAACGCTGTGTATTTCGGTCTGCTTCTGCTTGGTTTCTCCGGTGCCTTGGTGGCGCGGTTCCAGTCCAAAGGCATGACCTATGTGCTGAGTGCGATGGCAGTGGCGCAGATGGGGATCGCGGTCGCGGCGATCATCATGGGTCAGCACGAGCTACCCGAAAGCTCCGTCACGGAAATCTTAGGCGTGAACTTCTTTTTCGCGGTGTTCTGGATCACAGCCTCCTTGCTGTTCAGGCAGGCGGCGGTTCCCTTCGATCAAGTCGGAAATCAAAGATGACTTGAGGTTTGCCTGCCGATAACGCTTGAGATAATCCGATTCTCTGCTTTGGAATGCGGTATATTGTCTTAGCCAACCTGATCACCATGCCCATCCCACTGACGGAATTCGAACTGTTTGTAAATGAAGTCACACTCTTACATGGATTGACCTATTACAAGAAGGGGGTTGTGGGTCCGCTTCAAATTCTCCAAGAAGGACACCTGCGAACGACGGTGACCGACACAAACATATACCAGGTTGATTTGTGGTTTGCAGAAGGGAAGATCACAGAGCATTCCTGCACCTGTGGCTATACTTTGGGACCGATTTGCCCACATGTGGCCGCGGCGTTGATCCGCTTACAGAGAGATCACAAGGAATTTGACTGGATACAACGCAAGTCAAGCTGACTTGCTTCGGCGTTGCGCAGTTCGGCCTGAAATAATTTTCAGCGGTCGCAATAATTATTCAAACATTCCGTTCGCATGGCAGAAGTATGTTTAGTGGCCGTTCCGACCACGAGCAATTGGCAACAATCAGCTGTTCGAAAGATGCCGACTAAGTTGACTTCAGCTAACCGTTTGCAAACCATAACACACAACAATGAAATCCAAATTGATACTGGGGCTACTTCTCGTAGCCGGTACCACGATCGCGTGCAATCAATCATCCACCCAACCCGCCCCTTATGTTGAAGGCGTTCAGACCCTCATCACCTATGATGAAGTGAATGCCGCGCAGCAAGCCTGGTGCGACGCGTTGGTTCAAATCGGAAAACTCAAAGAAGAAGGCGGCGACTATCGTGCCTATGCCGAGCAAGTGCTGACCGATGCCTATGATTACGACAGCGGCAAAGTGTTCTTCAAGCCGACCCTGGCCTTCGGTGAGCAGACCTTCCGTAACGACAAGAAGGGCGCTTTGGCGTACTTCGTCGGTGGCGATCCCGCGTATCCGAACGACAAAGGCTTCGCTCTGACGCCTTGGGTCAAGGCACGCTACGACAACTCCGGCCCCGGAAACGAAGGAATCCAGATCTACGGAAACATCGCCATCACCATGGGTAATGTCTGGGTGACTGGAAAAGACGGCAAAGACGTCATGGTCGACAAGACCTGGGTCTTCAAGAAAGGTGCCGACGGCAAGCTCCGCATTGTGGTTCACAAATCCGCATTGCCGTTCTCACCGGCATCGTAAGTTTATTCGAGCGCAACGACAAAGGGGTCGGGCTAATTGCCCGGCCCCTTTTTTTGTGCCCCCAACCACCTGTCAAAATACTCCGCTATCCTGCGGTATTCGTCATACCAGGCCGCGGGCTTCACGAACGAGTGCCGCTCGCTCGGGTACACCATCAGCTCGAAGTTCTCATTCCCGCTCTGGATCAGCCGATCGATGTATTGCATCGCGTCTTGGAAGCCCACGTTATCGTCAATCAAGCCGTGGAACATGATCATCGGCCGACTCAGCGAATCGGCATGCGTCAACGGTGAGCTACGGCGGTAGTTCTCGACATCTTTTTCGGGATGTCCCAAGCGCGGACCCGTGTATCCCGGATTCGCCCAGAAATAGTTTTCCCAATTCGTCACGGCCCGAAGCGCCGCGCCCACATGGAACCGGTCCGGCGCGTGATGCAGCGCATACAGCGCCATGAATCCGCCATAACTGCCTCCATACACGCCCACGCGGTCCACATCAATAATGCCTTCCTTCGCAACATGATCGATGCCGTCGATCATGTCCTCAAGCTCGTATTTCCCCATCCATCCGGTCACATCTTCGCGGAATTTGCGCCCGTAATTCAGACTGTGGCGGTAATCCACCTCGATCACCACATAGCCTTTCATGGCCAACCAGTGGTGGAACATGTACTCGCGGTAATAATTCTCCGACCATCCTTTGTACACGTTCTGAAGCGAGCCGGCGCCATGTACGAACACGATCACCGGGTATGTTTTACCCGGTTCGAGCACCGGTGGCTTGATCACTTCCATGGACAGTTTCGTGACCCCATCGCGACCCGTGAACCTCACATATTCCGGCTGCAGCCACTGAATGGCTTTGAAGCGGTCGGGGATGGAGTTCGTGAGGCGGATCTCCCGGTTCGGGCGACGCAGATTCAGCGCGAACAAGTCCGTCGGCGTGTTGAAATAGGTCTTTCCATAGACCAAGGTCTGTTTATCTCCGCTGAGGCGGAAATCTTGGCGGAAGGCGGTTTCCGAGGTCAGCCTGGTCTTGGTTTTGCGCTGCGAATCGTAGCGGTACACATGGCGCTCACCCGGATCCACTTCGGTCGAGACAAACAGCAGTTCTTTGGAATCCAACCATTGGTACCAGGTCACCTGCCACTCGCCCGAAGTATGCTGCGTGAGGCCGCTTCCGTCCGGATTCACGGTGTACAAATGGTTGTATCCGCTCTGTTCTGAGGTGAAACTCAACACGTCCGCGCCCGGCGCGAAGCGCACATCCCCGAAGCCGTTCACCAACCAGCCTTGCGTGGAATCTTTGAACACGATCTTGTATGAGGCGTCGCTCAGATCATACACTCCCAATTCACGGGTTTTCTGATAATGATCGGTTTGATCAACGGCCAGATACCGGCCCGATTCGCTGACAGGAACCGAAACCATGCGGATGTCGCCTTCCAGCAAGGTCCGAATCTGCCGCGTGGACACATCCACCACATACAGCGCGTTTTTGGGGAAGCCGCGCTTCACGTTTCCCGGAGTCACAAACCGACCCACGTATTCCGGAAAATAGATATCGCGCGCTCCGGAATTGTCGCTGGTGGAAAGCACCAGGCGCGTGTTTGCGGAGGCCCAGCCGCGGACCTGGAAATTCGGGTCGCTCGGCTTCTTATTGGTCACGCGTTGCACGGAGGTGGTGGTCACATCGGCCGTCCACACATCGCCAGCGTTCACGAAGGCCACGAATTTGCTGTCCTGACTCCAGACCGGCATGAAACTCGGAGTAGGCGCTGAAAACAGCATCCGCTTATTGCTCCCATCCGGATTGCCGATCATCAGTGCGCCTCGTTCTGCGAAAATCGCGCGTTTTCCATCGGGCGAAAACGTTCCGAGTTCCGGACGCTCCGCGATCTGCTTGAAGCCGCTTCCATCCAGATTCACTGAGAAATACTCTGTGCCGGTCCGAGCGGAGTCGTTCCAAGAATAGACGATGGATTTTTGATCGAGCGCGAAGTTATTGAACGATGGACGCACTCCTGCCAGATAGGGCTCGTGGAAGATGCTTTTTAGGGACAAGGTGTCTAAGCCTCGCTGCGCGAAGGTGTCAGTGGAGACAAGGGTTAAGAGACAAGAGACAAGAAGAAAAGAGCGTTTCATTTGAGGGCGGTGGTCATGTTTTCGTTTCCGTCGGGGGTGATGATGAGGTTGTCTTCGATGCGGATGCCGCCGAAATCGAGCATGGATTTCAGCCGGTCCACATTCAGGAATCTGTTCAAGGCCCGGTTCGCGAACGCGGGTTCGAGCAAGGCGGGAATGAAGTAACAGCCCGGTTCGATGGTGACGACCATGCCCTTTTCCAAGGTGCGGCGGGCCCGCAAGTACCGCAATCCGGGACGGTCGATGCGTTGCACACCTTTGGGATATCCGCCGGGGTCGTGGGTGTCGAGGCCGAGGAAGTGACCGAGTCCGTGAGGGAAGAACAACGCAAAGATGTTATTCTCCATGAGCTCGTGGGTGGTACCGCGCACCAATCCGATCGCTGCGAGATCATCCATCAGCACGCGGGCGGTCAACAGTTGCAGGTCTTCCATGGCCACACCAGGTTTTGCGGCGTTGATGGCAGAGATCTGCATGCGAAGCACCGCGGCGTAAATCTCTTTCTGGAGGGTGGTCGCTTTTCCATTGATGGCCCAGGTACGGGTAAGATCGGCGGCATAACCTTGGATTTCAGCACCGGCGTCGATGAGATACAAATCGCCATCTTTCAATTGGCGATGGTTTTCCGTGTAATGCAACACCGCGCTGCCCGTGCCTGAAGCGTGGATGCCGTTATAAGGAGCGAACACGCTTCCGCGTTTCTGGCACTCGAATTCGTACAGGGCTTTCACTTCGTATTCGAACATCCCAGGGCGGATGGCGGCTTTCGCGGCATCGTGGGCGGCGCTGGCGATTTGGTTGGCGCGACGCAGAAGCTCGAGTTCACCGTCGGATTTGAGGACACGGCAATTCGCGAGCATGTCGCCCAGGTATCCGTCGCTTGGGGAATACCCCAGATAGGAGACGAACGACGCGTCGGTGGGCCAAAGCACATGCACGGTTTTCGGCTTGATTCGGGCCAACACCGCGGGCAGATCTTCCACGAAATGCAGATGATCGGGCTGATATTGGTCGCGGATCTCATCCAGCGATTTCACAAAGCCATGCCAGACGGCGAATTGGGCGTCGCGCTTCGGGGTGAAGAGATGGTATTCGCGTGTGGCCACATCCAGCAACAGCTTGAAATCGGGTTCCCAAACGCCGGTCAGGTATTGGAAATTGGATTCTTGCCGGAACGGATATTCATGATCGGTGCTGTAGCGGAATTGGACCGAAGCGCCGGAAATGAGCACCACATCGGTGGCAAATGACTCGGTTAGCAGTGCGAAAAGCTTTTCGCGATGGATGGAATGCATGGGAAATAAGGTTTCCCAATAATAGGGAAATGAGGTGAAGCCCGCGGTCTGTGAAACGATTTTTACAAACCCCGGACCCAAGCGATCGGATCCCCGCTTTCGAACCCGATCATCCGATCGGCGTTCCAGGCCACGAGTCGGCCTTGATTCAAGCAGAACCCCCATCCGTCTTTGGCGGCCTGCCAGCCGACAACAGGTGTTTCGGACCAACGCACCGGGTAAGAGCCTTTGTACAGCTCGTTGCACAGCGCCACCCATTCTTCGCCGGATGTGGATTCGGTGAGGAAGCCGCGGTCGAGCCAGTAGCAAAGGGGCACATCACTGATGTGCCCGGGTAACGGGGTAAAGGGTAAGGGAGAAAGAAGAGAGTTGTGAGTTGCGAGGAGCTGCGTCCCGTTCGTCAGCACCACCCAGGGTGCGTTGAGCCGCCGATTGTACTGCGCCGCTTGGATGGCCGTGGCTTCGGTGACCGGCACACCCGGAGCTTTGCATTCTACAAGCATCCAGGGCTTGAAATCCTCATCATACAAGACGATATCGGCGCGGGTGGCCGAATCGGCATGAAGCGCATCCACCGGCACTTCGAACCCGATGCGCGCCGCGGGAAACAGCTCTTCCGTAAGCAGCATGTCGATGAACGAGAGGCGGACGCGTTCTTCGGGCCTTGGAAGGTAGCTTTTGCGAAGCACCGGATTGAACAGTCTTATTTCCCCATTCACATATCGCAAAATCGGGTAATAGGGTAACAGGGCAATGGGTGAACCGGAGGTATTTGTACGGAATGTGTTCACACGATGTAAGATTTGTCCGGTTTCGGCCTCATATATATATGCATCTCTAAAAATACAACCTATGAATCGACCCACACTTCATTTTGAAGAACTCACCATCTGGCAACGGGCGATGGATCTTTTCGAGGAAATTCATTTCCTGACCGCCGATTCAAAAGATTATGGACTCAAGGACCAAATCCGACGCTCCACATTATCCATTTCCGCAAACATAGCCGAAGGCTGGGACCGAGGTTATAGTCAGGAACTGATACGATTTCTGAACATCGCGAAAGGATCTTGCGCCGAAACACGATCCCATCTTCACGCCGCATCACGAATAAAAATGATACCAAAAGAAGATTCCTCTCGCCTTATTGAAGAAGCGAAAAGACTTTCCGGCAGCATCTACGCTCTCCGAAAGCAGATCGAGACCAAGCTCTGACCCTCTTCTTTCACTTTTACCCGAGGGCGGATGCCATCCGCCCTTACCCAAGGCGCATCACTGATGCGCCGTTACCCTCTTCAAGCCTACGGCTTGAAGAGGATCTCCACCTTCTGCGTCGCGTCTTGGGTCATGTTCCGGATGGAGATTTGCTGCGCCACTTTGATGGCGATCTCGGTGAGGGCGATGCCCGCAGGTGAAGTCTCGTCTTTGAGAACAGCGGGAAGTCCTTCGTCGCCTCCTTCTCTCACCATCTGCTCAAGGGGCACTTCGCCCAAGAACGGAACATCCAGCCGGGTGGCCAGATTGCGCGCCCCATCCTTCCCGAAAATGTGGTATTTCTTATCGGGCGCATCTGGTGGCGTGAAGTAGGCCATGTTTTCGACGATGCCAAGCACAGGTACATTCACTTTCTTGAACATGGCGACACCTTTGCGCGCATCATCCAAGGCCACATCTTGCGGCGTGGATACGATCACGGCGCCAGTCAACGGCACGGTCTGAACGATGGTGAGCTGGACGTCGCCTGTTCCCGGCGGAAGATCCATCACCAGGTAATCGAGTTCGCCCCAGAGCGAATCAGTGAGGAATTGCTTGACGGCGGAGGAGACCATCGGTCCGCGCCAGACCACGGCCTGATCCGGATCCACCAGGAAGCCCATCGACAGCAGTTTCACGCCGTATTTCTCGATCGGAATGAGCTTGCGCTGGGTGTTGATGTTCGGACGCTCGGTGGTGGCGAACATGGTCGGGATGCTCGGGCCGTAGATATCGGTGTCCACCAGGCCCACTTTCGCGCCTGTTTTGGCAAGAGCCACGGCCAGGTTCACGGAAATGGTGGATTTGCCCACGCCGCCTTTGCCAGAAGCTACCGCGATGATGTTCTTCACGCCGGCGAGCATGTTTTCGGGTTCATTCGGAGCCGGGTTGGCCGGCACATTGGCCGGCCCTTGTCTGACGTTTGCCGTCATGGTGACGTGCGGAACCGCGTTCTCATCGACCAGGTGGATGATGGCGTTTTCGGCCGCGCGCTGGATCTGCTCTTTCATCGGGCAAGCCGGCGTGGTGAGATTCACCGTGAAATGCACATCCATGCCGTCGATGTACAATTCCTCAACCATGCCGAGCGTGACGATGTCTTTGTGCAAATCCGGATCGATGACGTTACTCAACGCATCAAGAACCTGTTCTTTCGTGATAGCCATAACTGTTTTTAAGTTTCGGTTAAGATACGAACAACGGTTCGGGGTCGGGGAATTCCGTAAATTCGGTTCTATGTTGAAAACCACCCCATTCATTTCCTCCCACCGCGCATCGGGCGCGAAGCTCATTGATTTCGGCGGGTATGAAATGCCTGTGAACTATCCGGCCGGCATTGTGAAAGAACATATGGCCGTCAGAGAGCGGGCCGGCATGTTCGATGTGTCGCACATGGGAGAACTCGAAGTGAAGGGTGCCCAAGCCTTGGATCTGGTGCAGTTTGTGACGACCAACGACGCGTCGGTGCTGTTTCCCGGTCGCGTGCAGTACTCGGCCATGTGTTATGAGGATGGCGGCATCGTCGACGATCTTCTCGTGTACATGATCGCCGAAAACCACTATCTGCTGGTGGTAAACGCCTCGAACAAAGACAAAGACTTCGCGTGGATCGTGCAGAATAACAGCTTCGACGCCACCGTCACCGATATTTCCGAGCAGACCTGCCTTCTGGCCGTTCAAGGTCCGCATGCGGTTGAAAAACTCCAAGCGTTCACGGATGTGGACCTGAGCGCCATTCCGTATTACCATTTCCAGATCGGGACGTTCATGGGGATGGAGGATGTGATCTTGTCCGCAACCGGATACACGGGCGAGGCGGGACTGGAGATTTATTTCCAAATCGACACGCTCGATCCACGGGCCGACACGCGGGTCGGCCCTTCAAATACATGGGTTGACCAGCGTGTCGACCCATCGCAGATCTGGCACGCCCTTATCGATGCAGGCATCGAGCCTTGCGGCTTGGGATCGCGCGATTCTCTGCGCTTGGAGATGGGCTATGCGCTCTATGGCAACGACATCACGGCGAGCACCACGCCGCTGGAAGCGGGTTTGGGATGGGTGACCAAACTAAGCAAGGGACGCTTTTTAGGTTCGGGTGCCTTGACGGCGCAGAAAGCAGCGGGCGTGACAAAGAAATTGGTCGGATTTGTGGTTTCTGTGCCACGCGCCATTCCGAGGAGTCATTACCGTTTGGCCGATGCCACGGGAGCCACTATCGGGGAGGTAAGCAGCGGGGGGCAGTCGATCGTGAAAGGAATCGGCATAGGGATGGGATATGTGGATGCGGCGCATGCGGCCGAGGGGACAAAAATTTTCGTCGATATTCGGAATCAGTTGGTGGAAGCGGTCGTTACGCGTCCACCATTCATCAAGAAGGGCTAATACAAAGTAATGGATGTCTATTCAACCGCCTGGTCGTTCCAGGAAGAAGAAACGCGCGGAAAAACCGTCGTTGTGATCGATGTGCTTCGTGCCAGTTCCACCATCGTCACGGCGTTGGCGAACGGTGCCAAGAGCATCATCCCTGTGGCCGACATGGGAAAAGCCGGAACCATCGCCCAACAGCTCGATGCCAAGACGTATTTGCTCTGCGGTGAACGCGACGGCAAAAAAATCGAAGGCTACGCCATGGGCAATTCGCCGCTCGAATACACCCGCGAAACCGTCGAAGGCAAAACCCTGATCCTTACCACCACTAACGGAACCGTGGCCATTTCGCGCAGCGAGGAAGCGGCGGAAATCCTGATCGCATCCTTCCTGAATGTGTCTGCCGTGGCCGAAGCCATAAAATCCGCGAAAAACGAAGTGAAATTCGTCTGTGCCGGATGGAAATCGCGCTTATCGATGGAAGATCTTCTGTGCGCAGGCATGATCATTGACAAAGTGTATGACGGCGCCATTCCTGATGATTCGCTGGATGGAGCCAAAGTGGCGCACGGACTCTACACCAAATTCTCACGATCCCTCAAGAAAACCATCCGCGATAGCAATCATGCCGTGCGTTTGATGGAACTTGGTTCTGAAGCGGATATCCCCTATTGTAGTGAGATTGACCGATACGACCTCGTTCCACGACTTCAAGACGGAATTCTGCGCTAAGCTATGGCGAAACCGAAGAACGACTCTCCAGAACGCAAAAAAGAAATCCTCGGCCTGATTCTGATGGCGCTGATGACGCTGATCTTGCTCAGCATCGTCTCTTACAGCGTCGATGACCATGCCATTCTCACCGACACGGAAACCACTGAGCTGCTCAATCCTGTGAACGGATCCGCTGCCCGAATCCAGAATTTCCTTGGTTTCGTGGGTGCGTACATCTCACACGGCTTCGTGTACATCCTTTTCGGATACTTCAGCTTGGTTCTTCCCATTCTCGGGTTCAGGTACGGATGGTCGATGTTCCGGCATCAGCCCCTCAAAGAACTCGGTTGGTACACCGGCTTCGGCATCGGATCGATGGTGCTTGCGGCTACGGTTCTGGGATGGTTCAATAACTTTTGGGACGGCGGTTTCTATTACATGTCGGGCGCCGTGGGAATCGCTTTCGCCACGGTACTTACCAACTTCACCGGAAACATCGGCAGCTTCATCATCCTGCTCGTGCTCGTGGCGGTCATGGCCCTGCTCGTCGTAGATCGCGACATCCAAGCCACAGTCGACCGAGTTCGCGATTGGCTGATCAAGATGAGAGACAAGGTGCAGGAAGCCAGAGACAAAAATAGAGACAAGGTAGAAGAGACAAGAGACAAAGAAGAGAAGAGCAAGCCTCTGATCGTGGTGCATAAGCCGGCTACTGTAGCTGCTACCCCGCCAGCACCGGCTCCGATACCTGTACGCCCGCCGGTGGTGGAGCCCCTACCGGATCTGGAGCCCGAGCCTGAGATCGACCTCGACGACCTCGACATCGCCGTCTACAAAGGTGAAGAAGAAGAGCAAGCCGGCGCCAAAGACCTCGAAAAAGAGCAGAAGCTGCAATCTCTCCCTCTGCTCAAGTATCGCTTCCCGACCATCGATCTGCTCGATACGCCACCACTCGAAGGCAACGATGTGGACATGTCCGAGATCAAGCACAACAAAGAGATCATCCTCGACAAACTCGGTCGCCACGGCATTGAAATCATCGGTATCGAGGCGATCGTGGGTCCGACCGTGACCTTGTATGAGCTTCAACCCGCTCCCGATGTGAAAATCTCCAAGATCGAGAGCTATGCGAACGACCTGAAAATGGCGATGGCCGCGCATGGAATTCGGATTATCGCTCCGATTCCGGGCAAATCGGCCGTAGGAATCGAAGTTCCGAATCGCAAGCGCGAAACCGTGTACATCAAGCAGCTCATCAACACGAAGAAATTCGTGGAAACGAAGATGCACCTGCCGGTGGCTTTCGGAAAAACCATCGAAAACGAAGTGTTCATGGTGGATCTGACCCAACTTCCGCACTTGCTCATCGCCGGTGCCACAGGTTCAGGGAAATCGGTGGGAATCAACACCATCATCACTTGCCTGCTGTACAAGTGCCATCCCGAGAATCTCAAATTCGTGATGATCGATCCCAAAAAGATCGAATTATCGCTGTATCGCCAACTTCAGAAGCACTTTTTAGCGACGCTGCCCGACGCCGACGAGCCCATCATCACCGACACCTCCAAGGTGATGGAAACCTTGTCCAGCGTCTGCAAAGAGATGGATACCCGCTACGATCTGTTGAAAATGGCGATGGTTCGGGATGTGCGCGCCTATAACGACAAATTCAAGACCGGAGTGCTGGAAGCCGAACTCGGACACAGGCACCTTCCTTACATCGTGGTCGTGATCGATGAATTGGCGGATCTGATGCTCACCGCAGGAAAAGCCATCGAAGAACCGATTGCCAGGATCGCGCAGTTAGCGCGTGCGGTCGGAATCCATGCGGTTGTGGCCACTCAGCGGCCGTCTGTGAACGTGATCACGGGTACCATCAAGGCGAACTTCCCGGTACGGATCGCCTATCAGGTCGCATCAAAAATCGATTCTCGAACCATCTTGGATACGAGCGGGGCCGATCAACTCGTTGGTAGGGGAGACATGCTGGTATCGAGCGGCGGTCGGATGGTGCGGGTGCAGAACGCGTTTGTGTCGACAGAGGAAGTGGAACGGATCAACGCCTTTATCGGAAACCAACTCGGGTATAACGCCCCCTACTATCTGCCGAAAATCGAGGATCCGGATGCGAATGAAACCTCGACGTATGATGCGTCTGACCGCGACGACCTCTTCGAGGAAGCCGCCAAAGTGGTGGTTTTGCATCAACAGGGCTCGGTCTCGCTCATCCAGCGCAAACTCAAACTCGGGTACAACCGCGCAGGGCGCCTGATCGACCAACTCTATGCCGCCGGCATCGTGGGTCCATATCAGGGCAGCACCGCACGGGAAGTGCTCATTCCCGATGAAGATTCCCTGTATGAACATCTCCGCTCGCTCGATGAACCTTAAGACCTCATTACTCGCCCTTTCCGTGGTGGTGCTTACCGCTTTCGGCGTATCCGATGCCTTGAAAGCCTTGCAGGAAAAATTCCAAGGCGGTGGCATTTTCCGCGCCGAAATGGAACACACTTATCGCGATTCCTTCACTGGCGAAACCACTCTCACCAAGGGAACCATCTGGCTTGCCAAAGACGGATACAAAGTAGAAACCGGCGACCAGACCATCCTCGTGCACAAGGGCACCTCACGCGTGTTCAACCGCACTCGCAAACAGCTCATCCTCAGCAATTACCATCCCGAAGAAGATGATTTCGCGCCATCGCGATTCTTCGATAACGACGGTGCCGCCTACAAAGCCACCGACCGAGTGGTCGAAGGCCGAACTTCCATCCAGATCCGTTTCACCGATCCATTCGATCTGCTTCGTTCCGCCACCATCCAGATCGGCGCCGGCGGCCTTCCCACTTCCATATCCGCCGAAGACCAAGCCGATAACCGGATGACCACGCGCTTCACTTCCGGACGTTTCCAAGCCGACAGCATCGGTGTTTTCAAAATCGACTTGCCCAAAGGCGTTGAAGTCATTGATCTGAGAGAAGACTAACGCATGAAGTCAGCTTTGAAACTTACGGCGGGCATCGCTTTGGCCGCCATATTTCTGTGGTTGAGTCTGAAACAGGTAAGTTGGAGCGAGCTGAGCACACTTCTGGGTACTTTGCGCTGGGGTTGGCTGCTTCCGTTCACGGTGATCGCGCTCATCAGTCATTTTGCGAGGGCATACCGCTGGAAACTGCTCTTAGAAGCTGAAGAGGGAAAACCGGTGCATGCTTTGACCCTGTTTACCGGACTGATGTACGGTTATGTCGCGAATATCGCCATTCCGAGACTTGGCGAAGTGATGCGCGCCGTTTATGTGACGAAGCGTGAGCCCGTTCACATGCCCAAAGTGATCGGTACCGTTGTTGTGGAACGTTTGCTGGATGTGGTTTTCTTGCTGCTTTCGTTGGCCATTTTCTTTTTCCTGATGTTGCGCGACCGTACCATTCTGTCCGGAATTGTCGGTGATGCGGGTGTGCAGCGATTGGAATTCCTGTTTTCAGGCGCATTCTGGATCATCGTTGGCGCTGCATCGATCATTGGTTTCTACGCCATTCGTGGCGCTTACCGTTATTTCGCAAGCCATGACTATCCGGAAGGAAGCCTGAAGCACCGCCTTTCGCTGATGGCGCATCAATTCGCATCGGGGCTGGTCTCCATTCGCCGCACGGGTCGGCCAGTGCTGTTCTGGACACTTTCCGCGGTGATGTGGTTCGGATACACGGCCATGAGCATGGTTCCATTTTGGGCATTTCCCGAGGCTGTTCGTCCGGATGCCCTTTTCCTTGCCTCTTTCGCAATCGCGGTGGTCGGGTCGCTGGGCTTCGCGATTCCTTCACCCAGTGGCTTGGGTACGTATCATTATTTCGTATCCCAGACGCTGATCGGTCTATACGCATTCACTTTGAACGATGCGCTTGCCTATGCGCTCATCAATCACTCCGCCAATCTTGTGGTGATGTTGCTGGCGGCTCCGGTGCTGCTGGTTTGGAACCGCATACGAATTGGTTAACTTTCAAATTATCCAGGTGTTGTTTTGAAAAGACTTATCCTTTTTTGTTCCAGCGTTCTGCTGACCATTCCATTATCGGCGCAAGACTCCGGCAGTCCCCTATTGCCTGATATCGATCCGCAAGACATCGAAATCCGTGGTGATTTCGTCGCTCGGTTCGCCGGAATCACACGCCAGCCCATTCTCGGTTTCTCTCCGACACCACGCGTGTTCCGCTTGGACCCCAACCGCATGCCATTTTTGGAAACCCAAGCCGAAGTGGTCGCATCATTGCCTATCAGCGATATCGACCGGCCTCAGGGACCGGGATACCAAGCCCGACCCATCCCGCAGCGCCATCGCGTGCTCACCCAAGCGGGTTTCGGTAATTATTGGACTCCCGAGGCCACTATCCATGGTGAACTCCCTGTATCGGAAAAATCAAAACTACTGTTCAGATCGTCTTTCATCTCGTCGCAAGGCGCCGATGAACCGCAACCCACATCCTTCCGGATGCTTAACGGCGACATGTCGTACGTGCGCACACTATCACGGCGGAGCCGGTTGACCATCGGAACTTACGGCCGCCACGACTTTTCGTACTTCAACGCTGTTGCGGGAAACACCGCTGATCTTAACGACCAGAAACAAGTCGGCGGACATCTCTCCTGGCGAGTTCAGCGGAACCCCTACAGCCAGACTGAATTCACGATGAAATCGGGGTACACCGACCTCCCATTCGGCGACAATGAAACTCGTTTGGATGCGGGTTTCTCAAATTCCCTGACTCTTCAAAGGCCAGGTCATTGGCTTTCCATGGGCTTGTCAACCCAGAACGGCCTCAACGGTTGGGGCGTGAACGAGGGCCGCATCGCCTATCATTCCCGCATCAGTTCAACCATCCAGACCAGCATCGGTGGAAAAGCGTTTTATGGCTGGGATGAGGTCAATGGCGCGGAATTCTTCGGCACACCTGATATCCAAATCCAGTTCAAGCATCCGTCCGGAGTGATGATCGTGGGTCAACTCAGTGGAAAGATGTCGAACAACGGCTTGGCCCACGACGCCGAATTCAACCGGTTCTACAGAACTTACACCTTTTCGCAAAACGAGACCTCTTGGAACGCGCGTGGATTGGCGCAATTCGCCACACGTACCGGAATCCGGGTGGAAACCGGCATCGATTACGGGCTGCATACCAGGATCGGCTACTTTGAACGCTTGGGCGACAATCTGACCCGCAATTACGGAAAAGCCAACATCCTCAAAATCCACGGTTCGGCTTCCATCGACATCGTACCTGAAAAACTCACCGCATTCGGCACACTGTATGTGCAGAATGCTTTTCTCGACAATGGTCCACGGCTTCCATTTCATGAAGTGTATGGCGGAAACGCCGGAATCAGTGCCAAACCGGCAAGAAGCGTTTTGGCTTCGGCTTGGGTGGAATCAAACGGCCCGCGCAAATTGGATCTGACCGGGGCTCAAGAGACCCAGTTCACGGTCGTCAATGCGAAATTGGATTATCGATTCACCAATACATTCGGCCTCTACATCAAAGGCACCAACCTTCTGAACCACTCCTATACCCCATGGGTAGGCTATCCGATGCTTCCCATTCAGGCATACGGCGGATTCACCCTACTTTTCTAAACCACGCACCGATGACACAAACCATTGAAGAAGCCATAGCGACGTATGTTCGAGAACGGCTGATGAAGAAGGAATCCGCCGAACTGCCCGGCGTGGGCACCTTTGTGGTGATCCACCAAAGAAGCGCCGATGAGAAAACCGGCAAACAGACCCGAAGCCGCAACCCTCCGAAAGACATCATCCAGTTCACTCCGGAGGCCACGTTATGATCGAATTCCTTGCCGAACAGTTGGGAATCCCCACGTCAAACGCCCGCATCCTGTACGATCAATGGTTGGAAAACGCGATGAACACACTTTCCGACGAGAAGCCGTTGGTCATCGCCGGACTCGGCACCTTCACCTTTGAAAACAACGAGATCCGCTTCAAGGCCGATGAATCCTTGGAATTGGATGTGAATCGTTCTTATGCCGGATTGGAGCCCTTGCCGGAGGAAAAACTGGGACCGGCAAAGTTCACGGAAACCGATTTCGAAGATCCTTTCATGGAAATCATCGCTCCCAAATATTTGGAGCTGAACCGAGAGCCCAAGCCCGTATCGGAACCGATCCATGTGCCGGTTCCCGAACCCGCTCCTGTTGAGGAGGAAGTAGTTGCTGAAGTGGAATTGGAACCTGAACCCGAAACCATTAAAGAGCCCGTTGAAAAAGCACCCTTGAATCTGGTGCCATGGATCTATGCGGCCGTGATCCTTGTCGTACTTGCCGTCGGCGGATATTTCGGCATAGAAGCCTATGAAGGTTGGATGGAGTCGAAAATGCCGAAAGCGATCTCGACTACCACCATACCCACCGAAGCGCCACCTGTCGCCGATGCGCCCATGGCCGCCGAGGCGGGTGTCAGTTATGGCCTCGTCGGCACTCCTGCCACTTTGGAAGGACGCGTGTACGGGATCATCGTTCATTCACTTCCGGTGAAAGAGGATTCCGAAGCCCAGTGCGCTAAAATTTCGCCGCTTGGTTTCCGTTGTAGTGTTATTATTGCTGAACGGAATGGGCTTACGACTTACCGCGTCGCCATCGGTCAGTTCCAAACCAATGAATCCGCACTCGAGGCGGTTGCTCAACTTCCATCTGAATACCAAAAACCAGGTAACTTCTTCATCGCCCGTATCCAATGATGCTTTTTCTTCTTCAAGATGTCGTAACCGACATCGCAACCGACACCAGTAGCGTTCAAAATTTCTTCACCGTTCTGATGGAAGGTGGATTGCTGATGATTCCCATCACGCTGCTTTCCTTCATCGTGATCTATGTGATCGCAGAACGATGGAAATCGCTGAATGCGATGAAAATCGATGAAGTCCGTTTTCTGCGCACGGTCGAAGATCTGCTTCGCCATGGCAATTCGAACGCCGCCATTCAATACTGCGATGAAATCGATAAACCCCTATCCCGCATCATGAAAAAAGGAATCCAACGTTTGGGTCGGCCGCTCATCGATGTGGAAGAGGCCATCAAGAACGCCGGACGCAAAGAGACCTATCTCATGGAAAAACGCATGGATTGGCTGGCTACCATCGCGGGTGTGGCGCCACTTCTCGGATTTCTCGGTACCGTTACCGGGATGATCGATGCGTTCATGCAGATCCAGGGGCTCCAAGGCAATGTGAACCCTTCTGTTCTCGCGGGTGGAATTTGGGAAGCGCTGATCACCACGGCATGGGGCTTGTTGGTTGGTATCATCGCGTTCGGATCGTACAACTATTTGCTGGCGAAGATCAACCGATTGGTTTTCCAATTGGAAATGGCATCCACCGATTTTGTGGAATTGCTGCAGAAACCCGCTCCGAAAAAAAACACGGTTTCCTGATATGCAATTCAGAGACGCATCCGAAAATCGCAAACCGTTGGCGCTGTTTTCACAGTCGTCGCTGACCGACATCGTTCTGCTTTTGCTCATCTTCTTTCTGCTGACATCTTCCTTCGTGGTGAATTCGGGCATCAAAGTGGATGTGCCTCAGTCTGAATCCATCGCTCAACCCGACCCGGTATACATCAACGTCACCATCACCGCCGACGGCGTGTTCTATGTGGGTTCGGAACGGGTGGGAAGGGCAGAGTTAGCCGGTAAAATCCGTAACGAACTCGCGGCCAAACCGAGGAGCACCTTGGTCATCCGCGCCGATAAGAATGCGAAGGTTGACGATGCCGTTCGTGTGATGAACATCGGCAAAGTATTGGAAATGCCGATTCTGGTGGCAACCGAACCCGAAGGAGCGAACTGAGATGTTCAAATCCATGAGCCGTGAGCAGCGTTTCGGGGTGATGGTGTCAGGAAGCCTTCACCTGCTGCTGCTGTTTTTGGCATTATGGATGCACCAGTCTCCCAAAGAGGATTTGCGTGAAGCATTCATCGAAGTGACCTTGGGTGAGTTCCGGATGGGTGCCGTTGAGGCGAAAAGCGAGGAAACCAAACCCGGGGAAGTCTCGCCCACCACCGCGCAACAGCAAACCCAGCAGAATAACACCACTCCGGATGTGATCGACCTCCCGACGCGTCAGATCATCCCTGGACCAACCTCCTTACCTGTCGCGAACACCGGAGAGCCTAGCCCCACGACCGACGCTCCCGTTCGGCAGCAGACCCAAGTACGATCCGGATCTTCCGATGCCGGCACGAGCAACGACCCCGTCCGTAGCGCACCCTATCAGCTTGCTTGGGAAGGCGACATCCAACGCGCACCCCTTCAGCAGCCCATGCCCAATTACGTGGTGGAAGTGGAAGCGGTGATCACCGTCCGTTTCGAAGTTCGGGCCGATGGTACCGTTGGCAGCATCCAACCCCTGCAACGTATGAATCCCGAACTCGAACGCGAAGTGATCAGCACCTTGAGAAGCTGGAGATTCTCCCGCCTTCCTTCAAGCGTTCCGCAGGAAAGCCAATATGGAAGAATCACGTTCCGGTTTGTTCTTAAGTAGTGTAAATGTGAATGTGCAATAACGTCGAAACGTTAGATGTGCACGCTTTCACGCTTTCACGTTTTCACGTTTTCACGTTTTCACGTTTTCACGTTTTCACATTTTCACTCGCAGCCCCAGATACACTTTCCTCCCTTCCATCGGCGCATAATTGTACGCCGTGTCGAACTCCTCACTGAAGGGCGCTTCAGGCCGGAATATCGGATGCTTCGGCGTGAATCCGAGCACGTTCTTCACACCTCCGTACAGTTCATATCCATTCCGGAAGTTGTGAGTGCCCTGAATGTTCAAGATGGTGTACCACGGCGATTTCGCCGGACGAAAATCATTCGGAACCACCGGTAAACTCATCGGTCCGTTTACCCGACCCGTGATATCGATGAATCTGTACGTCAATCCGAAATTACCCGACCACTCCGGTGCGAAGAGTTGCGATTCGCGCCGGTCCGTGCGCTGAAACACATTCATCCACGTCACCCCTGCGGTCAGTTTCGGTCCGCCGATGAACGTCACCCCCGAATTCATGCTCATTCCGCGGGAAACGGCGAATCCGGCTAAATTGTCGTAGATGATTTTAGTGGGGTCGGTGTCGTAATCCGGCACGATCTGATTCGAAAACCGCGTGAGAAAGGCGCTTAGGTCGAAGGTCCCGAAATGACGATCCGCATTCCACTCCCGCATCCAATTCAGGTTCGTGTTCCAGCTTCGTTCCGGATTCAGATCATTGCGGATTTCCACATCCCTCGAACCGGTGAGCGCGGCATGGTCTTCCGTAAACAGGTTCACAACCCGGAATCCGCTTCCTCCGGAAAGTCGGATCGTGTTGCGCTCGTTCGGACTGAATTTCACACTCAGCCGTGGCGTCCAGATCGATCCGTGATCGGGATGGGTGTCCCATCTCAGCCCGCTGAGCAAGGTGAATTTCGAGGAGATGGCCCAATCGTTCTGCGCGAATATTCCCGGTAAGAGCGTCTTGTCCGGATCCACCGTCGCTGGCGTATTGTCGTCGTACCAGGTGTAACGCACCGGAAAACCGACCAACGTGGTATGCGCACCTCGACGTATCGTGTTCACCCAAAGCGCATATGCGGTATGCTGAAGCGCATCATAACGTGTGGTTCCATACCATGAATCCTGCGCGTGCCGGTTATAAGACAGGTCCACTCGGGAAGCGTGTCCGGCCAAGGTGAACGGCACGGTTCCGATCAGCTCGGCCCGTTGGGTGAGAATCGTTTCGCCATAGATCTGATCCGAGCCCTTGAACGCCTCCGTCCAATCGAGCTCACCTCCCCAACGGTTTTCCACGACATACCGCGCGGCGAGACTCGCATCACCCACCGCCCATTTCGTGAAGGCGGAAAGCCGCTTCTGTTGCGTGATGTCGGTGAATCCGTCGCCATTCGCATCGTGCGGCGTATCATACATGAATCCGTTCAAGCCCCAGATTGTGGCCGACCCGCCGATTCGCGCCCCGGCGCTCAGATCCGCGTTCCATTCCTGGCGCGAAGTTCCGCTCACATCCACCCGGAAACGGTCTGTGGCGTAAGGATCCTGCGTGATGATGTTGATGAGCCCCGCTACGGCCTCGCTTCCATACAGAGTGCTCGCCGGACCCTTCACCACCTCGATCCTCCTAATCAGCGAACTCGGGATTCCATGCAGTCCATACACGGTAGATAGAGACGACACGATCGGCATGCCATCGATCAGAATCATGGTGTAGGGACCTTCCAATCCGTTGATGTGGATGTCGCCCGTATTGCACACACTGCAATTGATCTGCGGAAGCACCCCTGTGATCATGTTCAGGCTTTCGAACAGCGTGGGCGATGGATTCTTCCTGAAAAACCCGGCCGAATACACTTCCACAGGAATGGGGGAATCCATTTTCGCGACCTCCACCATCGTTCCGGAAACCACCACTTCATCCAATCGCGACGCATCGGATTTCAGAAGGATGCGCAAAGGCACCTCATCCATCGATTCGAGTCGAATAGTTGCTTGCTGATACCCCACGAACGAGACATGCACCACCAAGGGCCATCGCATGGATGACGGAATCGGGATGGAAAAGCGTCCACCCGCATCCGAATACGCGCCAGATATGCTGTTATGGATGCGGACATGCGCCCCTTGCAAAGACTCAAGGGATTCAGCATCAAGGATTTGTCCCGTGAGTTGCAGAAAGCCGGAAGCAAAAAGCGGCTTGCCGGATGCAGAGATTGACAAGAGAACCGAGAGTAAAAGCAGGCTTATTTTAGTCATACCTAAAAATTAACGCGAGATCATTGAAAGAACAAGTGACAAATGCGATTTATTGCAACTAACTTGCGTTTAAAATCCCAACAGCTTGCGCCATAAATCCTTATACTTGCCGAGTACTTCACCCCGAAAATCCACTCTTAACGATATGAGACCATCGTTTTCCGTCTTGACTCTTGTTTTGATGACCATCGCCGCGCCGGCTTTTTCCCAAATCCAATTATTCACAACCCAAGACAAAACCAACGGTTGGCTGCTCACCTTCAACGCCGAGTTCGGAGGTGATCCGGTAGCCACGGTTCTCTTCACCAATGGCGATACGCAGGATGTGGATGCCGGTCAGGGTGTAAGCCTCAGTATCGGCCGGTTCATCCGCCCTAACGCCGGACCCTTCATGTACAGCGCCGGACTCGGCTATAAATATGTGACCACTGCGGCGGAAAACGCCGACATCACACTCACAAGATTTGTATTGGATGCCCGGGTGGATCGCGGACTCCCGAACAATCTCTGGGTTGGGCTCGGACCCGTGGTCCATTTCGGTACCAAGCTCAAAACAGACGGGCTCGGTCCAAATGAAAGCTATGACCCGGCTATCGGACTTAATGCGCGGTTCGGATGGAAGGCCTTGTCGGTAACGTATACCAAAATGAGCTACAAGGGCGAATTCGGCGGCACGTACGATGCCTCGGGAATCGGCTTCAGCGGCCATTGGCCATTCTGATGCGAGCCGCCATCTATACGGAATATGGTACGCCGGAAGTCGTGCGATTGGCCGACATCCCAGTACCGGTTCCCGCAAAAGACGAAGTGCTGGTTCGTGTTCACGCGAGCACGGTGAATCGGACCGATACCGGCTTCAGAACCGCGGAATATGTGATTTCACGACTGTTCAGCGGCCTTATTCGGCCGAAATATCCTGTTCTGGGATCCGAATTCGCCGGCGAAGTGGTGGAAACGGGTGTGGATGTGACCCTGTTCAAACCCGGCGACCGGATCTTCGGATTCGATGATGAGCGCTTCGGCGGCCACGCCGAATACCTCTGCATTTCGCAACACGGTGGCATCGCGACGATTCCCGAAGGATGGAGTTATGCCGAGGCCGCTCCTCTTGCCGAAGGCTCGCATTACGCGCTCTGCAACCTTCGCGCGGCGGGTGTCGGCGCCGGAACCCGCATCCTCATCAACGGAAGCACCGGTGCCATCGGCTCGGCCGCCGTGCAACTCTGCGCTCACTTCGGGGCGGAGATCACCGCGGTCTGCGCCACACCGCATCTCGAGCTCGTGAAGTCACTCGGTGCGCATCGCGTGGTCGATTACACAAAAGAAGATGTGGTTTCTTATGGCGGTGAATACGACGTGGTATATGATGCCGTAGGCAAGCGACGTTTCCGCGATTTCATTTCGGTACTCAAACCCGGCGGCGTGTATATGAGCACGGAACTCGGTCCTCGGGGCGAAAACATCTGGCTCGCTCTGTACGGCCTGCTTCACAAACGAACCCGTGTGCTGTTTCCCATCCCCATCACCACGGCCGAAGATATCCGCTTCATCCGTGACCTTGCCGTTTCGGGTGCGTTCAGACCCGTGACCGACCGCAGCTACCCGCTTTCCGAGATCGTCGAAGCGCATCGTTATGTTCAAGCAGGGATGAAAACGGGCAATGTGGTCATCCGAATTGGCGAATGATGTATCTTCGGTAGTCACCAGATTGGAGGGTTTTCGCCGTGTCTGCCGAGTGCTGTCATCCTGAACCGGTTAAAAAACCACGGTCTCCTTGGCTGAGTCCGGCCGCAAGCTCGGTGATGATGGCGATCGGATTCGGTGTCGGGTTTACCGGGGCTGCCGAATACGCCTGGTTCGCTCTCGCCTATCTTCCGGTCGGACTTCCGGTCCTCAAAAAAGCCTATGAGCTGATTCTCAAAGGCGATGTGTTCTCCGAATTCTTTCTGATGGGCATCGCAACCCTCGGAGCCTTCGCGATCGGGGAAACCGCTGAAGCCGTCGCCGTGATGCTGTTTTACACTGTCGGCGAACTGTTCCAAGACATGGCCGTGAACCGCGCCAAACGCAACATCCAAGCTTTGCTCGATTTGCGTCCCAACCAAGCCTCGGTGTTCAGAAACCAGGCTTGGACCATCGTGAAACCGGATTCCGTGGTCGTGGGCGAACGAATCCAAGTCCGCCCCGGCGAGCGGGTTCCCTTGGATGGCGAACTGCTCATCACCACGGCCTCCTTCGACACATCGGCGCTCACTGGGGAGAGCCGGCCACGATCGATGCATCCCGGAGAAACCGTTCTGGCCGGAATGGTGAACACAGGATCGCTCATTGAACTTAAAGTGACGAAACCCTTCAGCGAAAGCGCCTTATCGCGCATTTTGGATCTGGTTCGCCACGCGACCGCGCGAAAAGCGAAAACCGAGCAATTCATCCGCAGATTCGCGCGCGTCTACACTCCGATCGTCACGTTCCTGGCCATCGGACTCACCCTCCTTCCCTATTTCTTCGTCGAGAATTATGTCTTCGAAGACTGGCTGTATCGCGCATTGGTCTTTCTGGTGATTTCGTGTCCGTGCGCGTTGGTCATATCCATTCCATTGGGCTATTTCGGTGGAATCGGAGCCGCATCCCGCAAGGGAATCCTCTTCAAAGGGTCGAATTATCTGGATCTGATGTCGAAAGTGACCACCGTGGTTTTCGACAAGACCGGAACGTTGACCCGAGGCGTGTTCCAAGTGCAGCAGGTCGATTCGGCGCAGGATTCGGATTGGCTGATGATGGCGGCATCGATGGAAGCCAAATCGACGCATCCGATCGCGAAAGCGATCACGGATCATGCTGCGGTGCTGGGACTGAGCCTTGTCGAACCCGAATCGCAGGAAGAGATCGCGGGACACGGACTCTCGGGTCGTGTTCAAGGCAAAGACGTGCTTGTGGGCAACGAAGCGCTGATGCGGCGATCGGGAGTCGCTACGGCCGCGGAAACCTCGCGCGAGCTCGAAACGCGGATCCACGTCGCTGTGGATGGAGTGTATGCGGGGAACCTGCTCATTGCCGATTCGCTCAAAGACGACGCCCAAGCCGCGATTCTCGCGCTGAGAGCCGAGGGGATACATGAATTCGTGCTTCTATCCGGCGATAGCGACGCCGTAACTCAGCGTGTGGCGCGAAGTCTGGGTATCCATCAAGCGTACGGCAATCTGCTCCCCGAGCAGAAAGTGGCGCATCTCGAACAGCTCAAGCAAGATCGGAAGCGAGTGATCGCATTCGTCGGAGATGGAATCAACGACGCGCCGGTGCTTGCCCTGGCGGATATCGGAATCGCCATGGGCGGATTGGGAAGCGATACCGCCATCGAAACCGCGGATGTGGTGATCCAGAACGATCAGCCCTCCAAACTGGCCGAAGCGATCGGGATCAGTCAAGCCACGAAACGCATCGTCTGGCAGAACATCGGACTCGCCTTCGGAGTGAAACTCATCGTCCTCGGTCTTGGCGCCGGTGGTTTGGCCACCATGTGGGGAGCCGTTTTCGCGGATGTGGGCGTCGCCTTGTTGGCCATCCTGAACGCAATACGGATCCAGAAATGACACCCATCCAGTTTTTGTATCGCAAAAGCGCATGGATCTTCGCCGGGTTCACGGTCTTGGCCATCATCGCGTTCTGGCGGAATTACTTGGGAAATCCGTTCGGACCGCATCCGACCCTCATCCATTTCCATGCGGTGGTGATGTTCGCCTGGTGTGCGATGCTCATCGCCCAAGGAACGCTCATCCGCACGAAGTGGTATTCGGCGCATAAGAGCCTGGGAGCGTATTCTTACGGCTTGGTGGCTCTTATTCTGATCTCGGGAATGTTGGTCGCATATGATTCGGTATCCGGCTTGCCGGACGGATCCGCTCTGAAATCTGCCAACAGCGCATTGATGTTTCATTCACTGATCGCGTTCGCAGTGATTTACGGTTTGGCGATGTGGAACCGAAAAGATCCGTTGACCCACGCGCGATATATGGTCGCCACTCTGTTTCCGATACTCACACCCATCACCGACAGGCTCATATTCATCCATCTACCATTCCTGATTCCTTATTTGCCATTATTGGAGGGTCGGCCGAAGGCATATCCCGTCGGATTTTTACTGGCTGATGCGGTTCTGCTTGGCTTGGCCCTGTGGGATTGGAAGCGAGGGAAACGACACCCGGCGTTCTGGGTGGCCTTGGCGATAGTTCTGGCGTATCACGCTTCAGTGATGCGATGGCATCTGTAAGTGTATTGGCACATGAATCCAAAACGAATCTTCGAATGGGCAAGCGCGTGGGTGGTGGCCACGGTGATCATCGCCGAGATCGGGCTCAAGGCGCTGGAAATCGCGTTCAGGCATAGCGCTAAGGGAGATGCTGTCCGCAAGTTGCTCTTAACTAATATCTATTATGCACTCGAATCGCCGATTCCAGCCCAGAATCGCCGATTCTATTGATCAGCAACGTAGTGACACTTACCGACAGTACACCTTAATAAAAATAGAAATCAGAATTTCACCGTCACTCCGAGCTGGTAGATCACCATGTCGGTTTTGGATCTGGAGACGTCGTAGTTCACCTGTCCGTTGTTCACCCGCACCGATCCTTCTTTCAGGTATTTCGCATCATTGCCGAAAAGGTAGCGCGCGCCGATGTTCAGAAAGATCTTGGTGGGCACGGTTTTCATCTCTTCGCCTACACCTCCGAAAACCTGGCTTGTGGTTTCATAAATCTGAACCTGCACACCTGCGCCTCCGCCCCATGTCATGGCCCAATCATCCAGGTTTGTGTCGGTTGCGATGGGTTCCTCACCGGAACTGAATCGGTTGTGAATGGATGTTTCTGTGAAAAAGTAGTTCGTACCCCAAAGAGCTTCGATATACGGGCGAAACGTTCCGGATGGGAACGGCTCCGCGCGGGCAGCTAACAACAGCGCCAACTGGTTATAACTGTTTTCCACCAAGACCTTCAAATCAGGGATGGTTGTGCTCAACTATTCCTCACGCGAATCGACTCCATAATTATGAAACGCGAACTCAGCCCCCAAGCTGAACGGTGATCGATCGAATCGATAGCTTCCGGCGAACTGGATGCCAACCCCGAGTCGGTCCACATTCTGGCGAAACGCCCCTTCGGGCGACACCACGTGAAGATTCATGGACAATGTGGTTTGCTCCTGGGCATGGATATAACCGGTGGCGCAAACAAGGATGATGAGTACTGAGACGGTGCGTTTCATAGATTTCGATATTCAAGTGACGTTGTTTGGACGACTCTACGCAAAACACCCGTCCGGTATACCCATTCGTTCATCGCATCTTTGGGTGATGCAAATCGCCATGGCTATCTTCTGACATGACCCGCATCCTCGAGTTCATCCGTGAACGGCTTCTGTTTTTCAGCAACGACAAGATGAAGCTGCAACTGCTCAGCGCGTTGCCGTTTTGGACAGGTGCGCTGATTTCAGGTACCGTCGCCGTGATTTACGCGAAGCTCTTTTCATGGGCGGAAGATGGAACGCATGCGTTGTATGCGGCGAATCCGAACGCTTTCTTCCTGGTCACTCCGCTTTGCTTTCTGTTGGCTTGGTGGATGGTGGTGAAACTGGCTCCGAACGCCAGCGGTAGCGGAATCCCGCAGGTTGTGGCCGCCATCGAACTGACCAAAACCAACCAAACGTCGCGCATCAGCGAGTTATTGGGACTGAGAATCCTTCTTGTGAAAATCACATCAAGCCTGGTGATGGTGTTCGGCGGCGGAGCGATCGGACGTGAGGGTCCGACCATCCAGATATCCGCCTCCATCTTCAAGAAAGTGAACGATATGCTTCCGGAGTGGTATCCTAAAATCTCGAAGCGTAACATGTATGTGACCGGTGCCGCGGCCGGACTCGCCGCCGCGTTCAACACGCCTTTGGGTGGAATCGTGTTCGCAATCGAAGAGCTCACCAAAACCCATTTCAGCAATTTCAGATCGGCGCTGCTTACGGGAGTCATCATCGCCGGACTCACCGCCTTGAATTTCCTTGGCCCGTATTTGTATCTCGGATTTCCCGAACTGGATGATTTTTCCTTGTGGTTGGTGCTGACTGTGATACCATTGGCCATCGTCACCGGATGGGCCGGAAGCGGAATGGCGATGATGATTCTGGCCATCATCCGAAAAAAGCGGACATTCACTCTCACGAGGAAGCATGTGATGTCCATCGTGGCCAGCGGGTTGGCGATAGCGGCTTTGGGTGTGTTTTTGGATCGTTCGGCGATGGGATCCGGAAAAGAGATCATGGTGGAGGTGCTGTTCACCGACGACAAGCATTTGGAATGGTACATGCCTATCGTGCGATTGGCGACATCCATCCTATCGTTCACGGTTGGCGCCGCTGGCGGGATCTTCGCGCCATCGCTGAGCATCGGGGCGAGCATCGGGACGGTCTTCGCGGATTTGCTGAACCTCACCGCAACCGAGACGAATCTGATCATCTTGTGCGGGATGGCGGGATTTCTGACCAGCATCACGCGCAGCCCGTTCACCTCGTCGATCATCGTACTGGAGATGACCAACAGCCATAGCGTGATCTTCTTCATCATGCTGACGGCCTTGCTGGCGAACGTGGTTTCGGCGGGGATCAGCCCGAGGTCGTTTTACGATCAGCTGCGGGAGTTTTATATGGATTAGGGGAGGGATGCTGTCCGCAAGTTCTACTTATTTAATGCCAAATAAAATTCCAAACCTTATTCAGTTTACTCTGATCGACGATTCTTTTTTGATACTATCGCAGATCACTTCCCGACAGTACAACTCTTTTTATAGCAAATATCCCGCACCATGCTTAGCGACGTTCTCCATTATTCTCTCCACTTCCTTGCACCGGGGCTCATCGCCCGGTTCTTTTACCGCGACCGATGGAAGAGCGTCTGGCTGATACTGCTGTTGACGATGCTCGTCGATTTGGACCATCTACTGGCCACGCCAATCTTCGATCCGAACCGGTGCAGCATCGGTTTCCATCCGCTTCATACGTTCCCTGCGATCGTGATCTATGCCGCGATGCTAGCCTTTCCGAAAACCCGCATCGTAGGAATCGGGCTGCTTTTCCACATGCTGACAGACTGGATCGACTGCCTCGGGATGTAAATGGATTGGATGCTGTCCGCAAGTCCATCTTATATACTATCAAATACCACTCCGCACCCATGCCAATGAATCCCAATCGCCGGATCTGCCAGAACGATGTAAAGTTTAACTTGCCGACAGTACAACTCTATATATATCTAATATAGTTGCACAGTTGCTTGTTTTTTGATAACCTACCCTTGTTTTCACTTTTTAACTAACGCCGATTGGGGTCAATTCCTTTCCTAAAAAACTGTGGGAAAAGTGGTCAAAAAGTTCATTCATTAGATGTCACATATTCACTTTTTATGAAAAACTACTTCCTTACGCTCAATATTCTTTTCATCGGACTCGTGATGGGTCCGGCGATGCTCGCCTTGGTCGCTTTCGCGTTGATACAAACCGGATCGTTCGTACCCGATACCGATGGAACACTATCCGTCATCTTCGGCAGCTTGATTCCCGCAATTGGGATCGGCGCGTTTTTCGCAAGCAAAATCACTTTCGAACGACGGATGCCGGCTGTGATCGCAATGCCGAACTTGGAAGAAAAATTAGCCGCCTATCGAACAGAATTGATTCTCAAATACGCACTATTGGAGTCGCCGTCGATACTTGCTTTCCTGGCCTATCTGCTCACAGGAGCGATGCTGTTTTTTTTCATCGGATCGGCCATGCTGGCGTTCATGATCATGGTACGTCCGACTCGCGAAGGAGCCGTGATGCATCTTGCGCTAAGTGCCGGAGATGCAGCTGCGGTTCGGGGTGAAGTAGGGAGGTGATGCTGTCCGCAAGTCTGTCTTAATTACTATCCATTTTAGCCCCGCACCCCTACCCGTTCGCTCCATTCGCCGATGATGACAAAATGATATAAAGTGGAGCTTGCGGACAGTACAACTCTATAAATAACTCTCAGCATCCCCCATCCCCTTGTTTTCACGATACCTAGCCTCGATTTCGACGTTTCAGAATCGGCGATTCCAGCTCGTTTCATTCCGGAAAAAATCTGTGGATTTAAGCACTCTCAGGATGACACACCTGGATAATCGCTCTGTATTCCAACTGCCTTTAGGATAGACGACGCATCTTTTGAATATCTTCCAAGCCATGAAACAACCCTTGACCACCATTATCGGATTGATGTTGCTCCTGATCGGCTGTTCTGGCGCGAAAACGTCCATATCACAAGCGGATCAGGATTTCTGCGACGCAATCCACATGCCCGATCCCGGCCGGTTATCGGAACATCTTGCTCCGATTCGCGATCGGATGCGCTCTCAAACCGGCGTGATGTCGTTGGAAGAGGGCGACATGTCAATGATCACCCGTGGTTGGTTCACGGAAACCGCCGAAAAATCGATCGACATCCAGTATTTCATCTTTTCGGCCGACAATGTGGGCCTCATCGCCGTCGATTATTTCCTCCGCGCGGCTGAACGCGGTGTGAAAGTCCGCCTTCTGATCGACGACATCACTGTGAAAGCGGAAGCGCGCCAGTTGGTGGCGGTCGACGCGCATCCGAACATCGAGATCCGGATCTTCAATCCGGTGGCGAATGTCGGAAAGACATTCCCGCAGAAATTGGGAAATGCGATTACAGATTTCCGTGGCTTCAACCATCGCATGCACAACAAGACTTTTGTGGTAGACGGCCAGGTGGTGATTACCGGTGGTCGCAATCTCGCGATCGAATACTTCGATTACAGCCATGAATACAATTTCCGGGATCGAGATGTGTTACTGATCGGCGCGGCGGCCACCTCTGTGCAACAATCGTTCGATGAGTTCTGGAACAGCCGATTCAGTGTGCCGGTCACCCAGTTGGTCGACATCCCCGCGTCGGAGATTCGGGCGGAAAGGACTTGGACATATCTGCATCAATACGCCTGCAACCCGCAAAATTATTGGCCTCAGGTTCGCGAAAAGATCATGAGAATGCCTGAGACGTTCGAACAGATTCAGGCTTCGGGAGAGCTGGTATGGACCGAAAACGTGGCTTTCATCTCGGATGTGCCGGAGAAAAACAAGGAGACTTCCGGATTGGGAGGAGGCGGAATCGTGACCGATGAACTCATCCGCCTGGTGGAACAAGCCACATCCACCATCGAAATCCAGACGCCGTATCTGGTGACCACTGACTTGAGCTGGGATCTGTTCCGTCGGGCGACCGACCGCGGCGTGAAGATCCGCATTCTGACCAACAGCTTGGCTTCAACCGACAACCTGATGGCATTCAGCGGCTACAAACGCGACCGCGAAACGCTGCTCAAGACCGGCATCGAGATCTATGAGTTCAAGCCCGATGCGGCTGTGCGGTTCGCCATCATGAACAGCGCTCTTCAGGAGACCATCGAACACAAGCCCATTTTCGCGATTCACTCCAAATCGATGGTGGTGGATGGAAAAATAGCGATGATCGGAACCTTCAATCTGGATCCGCGGAGTGCGAACCTGAACACCGAATGCATCACCGTGATTTACGATGAAACCGTGGCCATGCGGCTGCAACGGGTGATGGAAATCGATCGTGCTCCGGAAAATGCCTGGCGTACGACGTTGGACTGGAATCCGGATAAGCACGCGAGTCGCCGCGATCGATTCCACATCTGGTGGCAGAAATTCCTGATCCCGAAAAGCGTTCTGTAGAAGAAAGGGTGAAGGTTGAAGCAGGATAAGTGGCTGGATGTTGTCCGCAAGTGTCACTTTAAATAAACCTAAATACTCCTATTATCACCGATTCTCGATCACACGCGGCGTTCGGTGTTTATGAACGCTTGCGGACAGTGTAAATTAATAAATATCTAATCTATTCCCACATCCCAAGATTTATCAAACTCTTAACCCATATTTTACTTATCATAAATCGCCGCTTGGACATCATTTCATTCCTAAATAAATCTGTGGAATTTCTACATGAGTAGATAAGATGTGTAATGTATGATTGACTTTTTGTCGTGTTTGATTATCTTTATCCTCACCACAAAACAGGACATCCGCAATGAAACACCAACTACCACTTTCCGCTGCGATATGGGCAGTGTCGTACATGGCGGCATTGTACCTCACCAAAGCCGACATCCTTTCCGGCTTCCCAGCCTTGGGTTTCGCGCTACTTCCCATCGCGTCGTTCGCGTATTTCATCTATGCCTGGATCAGAAATGCATCCACTTTGGATGAAGTTCAGATTCGCGTCCAACTCGAGGCGGTTGTCGTCGCATTTTCTCTGATGATAATGCTGATGATGACTCTCGGAGTGGTCGGCCTGTCCGTGGAACTGAACATGGAGAACTGGGGACATCGTCACCTTGTCCCTTATTTTTTCCTGACTTATGCCATCGGGCTGTTCATCGCCCATCGCCGATATTCCATCCATCATGAATAATTCCATCAAGGTCGAACGAGCCAAAAAAAATTGGACCCAGGCCGAGCTTGCTGCTGCGATCGGGGTATCACGTCAGGCGGTGAATGCCATCGAAACTGGGAAATTCGTTCCGTCCACGGTTTTGGCTCTGAAAATGGCTCGGGTTTTCGAGACTTCGGTCGAATCGATTTTTCAACTCGGCGATGAGTGAGGCTTACCGCGATGAACGCGCCTCGCTATCTTCCCTCATGCTCAACTGGCTCTCACGCATTTTTCACCGCCCTATCGACCCGCTTTCCGTCGCGCAACTCGACATCCTGCGCCGGGAAGTTCCCTTTTACTCCGATCTGAGTAATACGCATCGCGAGTTGCTACATTCGCGCATCGCTCTGTTTCTGGATCAGACCCCTTTCGAAGGATGCAAAGGTCTCACTCTCACCGAGTCCATGCGGCTTATCGTGGCCGCGTATGCATGTCTTCTTCGCTTGGGTCACGCCGACGACCGCTATCCCGACCTTCGCCGCGTCCTCATCTATCCCGACGATTATCTGGTTCCGGTGAAAGATGCCGACGAGGCCGGAATCGTGACGGAAACGGATGAGTGGCGGTCTGGCGAGTCGTGGCAAACCGGAATCGTGATTCTTTCCTGGCGTGAAATCCAGTACGATCTGCGCGACAGCCGCGATCGGAAACGCGGGTACGAGCCCCATCTTTATCCGGCCCGGAATCTCATTCTTCATGAGTTCGCGCATCAGTTGGATTTCAGCTACGGCCTCACTTCGGGCATCGATGAAGAGACCGGGGAGCCGTTGGCGGATGGAAGCTGGAATGAGGCGCTATCCGACGCATATATCCGTTTGGACCGGGATCCGGCGAACCGGCGCCGACCCGCACTCGACGACTATGGCGCCGAATCGCCCGCCGAGCTGTTCGCCGTGGCTATCGAGTCATTTTTCGAAACACCGGAAGAGTTGATGAGGCAATACCCGGAGCTTTACGCGGAGCTCCTTGCATTCTTTAATGTTGAAGGTTGAAGGTTGAAATATGATGAGCCTTCATCGTTTCATCCCTTCATCATTTCATCCGACTTCATTCAACATTCAAACTTCAACATTTCTTTAGCCCCATTGACTTGGCAATCTCGATCCCCATACATTCTCCTGAGTTGTCAACCCATTATAATACAGCACCTTAAGGGAACCGTCACGAGTCGTTTTTTTTCGTTCTTATTGTTTGCATGCTTCGTGCCCAACCCGCGTCCGCTCAAATACAAGACAAGGTGATTCGCCATGTCAAAGGGCTGACCCCGCACACAATCCATACTCTCTTCGAATTTGAATATTTCCCCTCCATCAGCGGAGCCAAATACGGAATGCCCGCAGTCCGATTCAATATCAAACCCGGGACCTATTTTTCGATCACCCGACAAGGAATCGGTTACGCAGACGGCGCGATGACGTCGTTCGCGTTCGGGGTAGGGATGTAAATTTTAAATGTTCAATTTTAAGTGAAGAGGGGGCTCTTCTTCACTTAAAATTTATAATTGACCATTTAAAATTGTCCTCACACACCCCAAATCTCATCCGCATAATCGCGAATGGTGCGGTCTGAGCTGAATTTCCCGACCCGCGCCACGTTGTGGATCGCTTTTTTGTACCATTCCGCGGGTTTGGCATAGAGCGCATCCACTTTCGCCTGCGTTTCGCTGTAAGCCTGGAAATCGGCCATGATCATGTAATAATCACCGGCTTCGAGCAGGGCGTTCACGATCGGATGGAACAGGTTCGGCTCTTCGGGTGAGTAGAAGCCCTCTCGCAGCTGGTCGAGCACTTGCTTGAGCTCGGCATTGCTGGAATAGTACTCCCAATTGTTGTAGCCCTCTTTGCGGATGGCGTCGATCTCCTCCACTTTCAGTCCGAAAATGAAGATGTTCTCGTCGCCCACTTCTTCCAGGATCTCGACATTGGCGCCGTCAAGGGTTCCGATGGTCAAGGCTCCGTTAAGCGCGAATTTCATATTTCCGGTACCGGAGGCTTCCATGCCCGCGGTGGAGATCTGCTCGGACAAATCCGCCGCCGGAATCATTTTCTCAGCCAAGCTCACGCTGTAATTCGGTAGGAAGAGACATTTCAGCTTATCGCCCACCTGAGGATCATTGTTCACTTTCTCGGCGATGTTGTTGATCAGCTTGATGTGCATCTTCGCCATGTAATAACCCGGAGCCGCTTTTCCACCGAAAAGCACCACGCGGGGTTGAACTTTGGCCGACGGGTTCGCCTTGATGCGGTTATACAGCACCGCGGTATGCAACGCCGCCATCAACTGACGCTTGTATTCGTGAATTCGCTTGATCTGGATGTCGAACAAGGCATCCGGGTTCACTTTCACGCCCATCTTCTTGTCGATGTAAGCGGCCAGTTTCACCTTGTTGCGACGCTTGATCGCAGCAAATTCCTTCACGAAGGCTTTGTCTGTGGCGAGATGATCAATGTTTTTCAGATCTTCGAGGTGGGTCACCCAGCTTTCGCCAATTTTCGATGTGATCAAATCCGCCAATTCGCGGTTGCACTGACGCATCCAGCGCCGCGGAGTGATGCCGTTCGTCTTGTTGGTGAATTTCTCGGGCCACAGGTCCACGAAATCCTTGAAAATGGTTTTTTTGATGAGATCCGAATGCAAGGCGGCCACGCCGTTCACTTTGTGCGAACCCACGATGCCAAGCGTCGCCATCTGGACGGTAGGATGTTCTCCTTCGCTGATGATGCTCATGCGGCGGATGCGGTTCACATCGTCCCCGAACGTCTCATGCACCGTGTTCAGGAAGTGTTTGTTGATTTCATAGATGATCTGCAGATGGCGCGGCAGCATATTGCGCATCAGCGAAACAGGCCATTTTTCGAGCGCTTCCGGCAGAATGGTATGGTTGGTGTAGGCGATGGTTTTCGTGACAATCGCCCAAGCCGCGTCCCAATCCAAGCCTTCATCATCCATCAAGATGCGCATCAATTCAGGTATGGCCAAATTCGGATGGGTATCGTTGCATTGGATGGCGACTTTGTCGGGAAGCAGTTCGAAATTGGCCCCATGGATTTTCCTGAACCGGCGCAGGATGTCTTGAAGCGTGGCTGAAACGAGGAAATATTCCTGTTTTAGACGGAGCTCCTGTCCCACGAACACTTTGTCGTTCGGATAGAGCACACGCGAAATATTCTCCGTGAGCTGGATGTCGCGAATGGCGTCGATGTACTCGCCCTGGTTGAAGCTACGTAGATCCAGCGAATTGGGCGAAGTGGCCTTCCACAGACGAAGGTTGTTCACCGTGTCGTTCTTATAGCCCGGAACCGGCATGTCGTGCGCCAAGGCCATCACTTTTTGGGCATTCTGCCACTTGAAACGCAACACGCCTTTCTCATCGGTATAGGGAACGCTTTCACCATAGAAATAGACCGGGTACAAGACGTTAGGACGTACGATGTCCCACGGATTTCCGAATCTCAGCCAGGTATCGGGGCGCTCCACTTGGAAGCCTTGTTCGATCTGCTGATAGAAGATTCCGAAGTCGTAGCGGATTCCATATCCGTAACCGGCGATTCCCAATGTGGCCATGGAATCAAGGAAACAGGCCGCAAGTCGACCCAAACCGCCGTTCCCCAGTGCCGCATCGTGCTCCACATCCCGCATCTTGTCGTAATCATAGCCCATTTCGGTGACGGCTTCTCGCACTTCATCCTGGATTCCGAGGTTGATGATCGCATTATCAAGCAAGCGACCGATCAGAAACTCCATCGACAAGTAATAGACCCGTTTGCGGTCTTCTTTGTAGTACGATTGCTGGGTGTTGATCCAACGCTCGTGAAGACGGTCCATCACGGTCAGAACAATGCTTTTATAGATATCCCTATCCTCCGCCGAGTATTCATCTATCGCCAAGGTGTAGCGAAGATGCTCTTGGATGCCCTCTTTGATGGATTTCGGGTCGAGCGCGCGACGCGTGTCAATGGTATGCGTTTTAGCCATGAATATCTTTGGTTTTGTCCCTAAAGGAATGCAAAATACGTAAATGAGCCGATTATCTGAGATGTATGATGCGATCGGGTGTGAAATTCGGCAAGGTGAGGTTCACCGCATAGCCTTGGGCTTTGAGATATTCGAAGCTGGCGAAGGCGAGATGTTCGGTATCGAACAGCCCGAAAACACTGGCTCCGCTGCCACTCATGGCGGCGTAAAGGGCACCTGAGTCGTAGAAATTATCTTTGAGACCGCCCACGATCGGAAGGATTTCCATGACGGGAGGCTCGAGGTCGTTCACCAGGAACGTGGGCCATTCGTCGATGGGCGACGAGGTGAGCGTGGTTCGGATGTCGAGCGCTTCGTCTTCGTACGGCGCGCAGAAGCGGTACGCATCGGCCGTGGAGCTGTGTTCATTGGGAAAGACGGTGACGATCCAAGCGTCGGGCTGGATGTCGGCAGGGATGAGAGCGTCGCCTACGCCAGACCCGATGGCGCACTGGCCGTGGATGAAGACAGGCACATCGGCACCCAGCAGCGAGCCCATAGCGGCGAGATCGGCATCGGAATAGCCCAGAGACTCCAACTGGTTGAGCATGCGAAGCATCAGAGCGGCGTTCGAGCTGCCGCCGCCGAGTCCGGCGCCCATGGGAATGGATTTGCTAAGCTGGATGCGGACGTTCAGCTTCTTTCCCGACTCCTTCCTCATCAGCTTCAGCGCTTTCAGAATGAGATTGGACTCATCCGATGGCACATCCGGCTTGTTGCACCGAAACACCGTCTCGGCCGCGGGCGCGATTTCGAGCTTATCGTACCAATTGATGAACACGAACCCGGTCTGGATGTCGTGATAACCGTCATCCCGCCGGCGCAAAACGCGGAGACCGAGATTGAGTTTGGCGTAGGATTTGGCGAGAAGCATCGTGAAGAGGTGGAAGTAGGAAGTAGGAAGTAAGAAGAAAAGACGTTCGTTACGGAATCTGTGCATCACGCATAAGATTCAAAAAGGTCGGGCGTTCACGCTCTTTCACTAACCCATCTCAACCCCCATGAGCGTACGAAAACTTGAGGATCTGAATGTCTGGGTCCGCGCGAAACAGTTGAATAACCAAGCATACCAAGTTATCAATTCGATACAAGACTTTGATTATCGAAGACAGATGAAGCGTTCTGCCCTTTCTATCCCGTCGAATATCGCCGAAGGATTCGGGCGGCGTTCCGACAAGTATTTCATCCAATATCTGGGTTACTCGATGGGTTCGTTGATGGAGCTAAAAACGCAACTCATCATTTGCGTGGAACTGGGTCTTACAGCATCGAAAAATGTGGGTCCAATACTTAGAGAGCTCGAAGAACTCGCATCGATGATTTTTCGGTTATCTGAGGCGATTCAGAAACGAGTCGATCAGAAGAGGGAGAAGTAGGAAGGGAGAAGTAGGAAGTAGGAAGAATTAAGATCTTCACCCTTCCTACTTCCTACTTCCTACTCTTCTTTCCCCGCAATCCGCATCATATAGGAATACGCGGCATCATATTCATTTGCAATGTCACCCTCAAGGATCGCCTCTTCAATCTGCTTTTTGATTTTGCCCACTTCGGGGCCGGGCGGCAGATTCAGCGCCTTCATGATGTCCTCGCCAGAAATCGGTGGACGCCAATTCCGCAGCTTGTCTTTTTCTTCCACTTCGACCAGGCGTTGCTCCACGAACGCGAAGTTGGCCAGGTATTTCTGAACCTTGCGGTCGTTCTTGCTGGTGATGTCGGCCCGGCAGAGCATCATGAGCGCTTCGAGGTCTTCGCCCGCATCGAAAAGCAGTCGTCGGAGGGCGGATTCGGTGACTTCTTCCTTCACCAGGGCAATCGGACGCAGATGCAACCGCACCAAATTCTGCACGAACCGCATCCGCTCGTCGAGCGGCAATCCCAATCGGGTGAAAATGCGCTTGGTCATGTTCGCGCCCACGGCATCGTGTCCATGGAAGGTCCACCCGATGCCTTCGACGAATTTCTGGGTGTTCGGCTTGGCGATGTCATGCAGGATGGCGGCCCAGCGCAGCCACAGGTCGTCGGAGACCATCGCCACGTTGTCGAGCACTTGCAATGTGTGCCAGAAATTGTCTTTATGCCGGTAATTCTCCACTTCATGAACGCCGTGGAGCTTCACCATTTCGGGGAAAAACGTGGCCAACAAGCCGCTTTCGAACAACAAAGCGAAGCCGGTGGACGGAATCGGCGACAGGATGATCTTGTTCAGCTCGTCGAGGATGCGCTCTTTGGAGATGATCTCGAGCCGGTTCGCCATGGCTTTGATGCCCTCAAACGTGACCGGATCGATATCGAAACTAAGTTGCGAGGCGAAGCGCGCGGCGCGCAGCATGCGAAGAGGATCGTCGCTGAAGGTGATGTCGGGGTCGAGCGGGGTGCGGATCACCCGATTCTGCAGATCGCGGATGCCACCAAACGGATCGAGCAACGTGCCGAAATCGTCCTTATTCAGCGACCAGCTCAGAGCGTTGATTGTGAAATCGCGGCGTTTCTGGTCGTCTTCGAGCGTGCCATCTTCCACAATCGGCTTGCGCGACTCGACGCGGTAGCTTTCCTTGCGCGCGCCCACGAATTCGAGGTGCATCCCCTTCCAGCCGACCTGCGCCGTTCCGAATTGCTTGAACACGGCCACTTGGCTGGTTTTGAGCGCTTTGGCGACGGCTTCGGCCAGCTCGATTCCCGAGCCGATGGTCACGAAATCCAGGTCGGGAACGTGATCCGGACGCAGCCGGTTCAGGTAGAAATCTCGCACATATCCGCCCACGACATACACAGGCTGACCCCGTTCATGGGCCACATCCGATACGGTCTGAAACAGGGTGCTATGGAGTGGATCGATTCCGGTCAAAACCGTAATACTTCTTTGAATAGTGCCTAAAATACCCAAAATTAGGCTATGCACCGCTTGGATCTCAACGCCTCGAATGCCCGCGTCAAACGCGCCATCACCATCAGTCTGTTGGTGTCCGCCTTATCCCTCGCCATCAAAGTGACGGGCTATGTGATCACCTCCTCGAATACGGTGTTGTCGGATGCGGCCGAGTCGGTGGTCCATCTTTTGGCGGTCGCGTTTTCGTTTTATGGCGTGTGGTTGAGCATGAAGCCGGCCGACGCCACGCACACGTACGGACACGAGCGCATCGAATTCCTGTCTGTCGGTGTGGAAGGAACTGTCATCTTTTTCGCGGGAATCGCGATCCTGTATCAATCCGTGATGCACCTCATTTTGGGAATCACGCCCGACCACTTGGCCGAAGGGATGGTGGTAGTGGCCGGCGCTGGCATTTTGAACTTGGCTTTGGGGATGTATCTGATGCGTGTGGGGAGGCAGGAGCAGAACAATATCCTCATCGGCAATGGAAAACACACCTTGACGGATGTGTGGACCAGCGGCGGCGTGGTGGTGACGCTGATCCTCATCTATTTCACGAACCTCACCTTCCTTGATTCGGTCGTGGCCATGTGTGTAGCGGCGTACATCATGTTCGAAGGCGGAAAACTGATGCGGTTTTCAGTACGCGGAATCATGGATACCGTGAACGAGGACCAGGATTCGCGCATCCGTAGTGTGTTGGAGAACGAGCTTCCAGAAGAGATCAAATCGTGGCATAAACTGAGACATCGGACCACGGGTCACACCACCTGGGTGGAGCTTCACGTGCTGATGGACGACCTGCTTCCTTTGAAAGAAGCGCATCGCATCAGTACCTTGCTTGAAAAGCGCATCATGAAAGCCATCGACGGAGACGCGGTGGTCACCCTGCACATGGAGCCCGAGCATGAGCATGAAGTGGCGCATGATGTGCTTGCGGGCATCAACGAGCGGCAGGATCTCGATCACAACGAAAAAGGACATCAGCACGAATGAGCGGACTTCCACAACGATGGTTATTGGCCACTGACGGCTCCAAATACGCCACCATGTCGGTGCAGTACGCGGCACGTATCTACAAATTGATGGATCCGAAGCCGAATGTGCTGATCATGACCGTGATTCCGGATCCGCGCGACCGGAGGGAGAAAGACAACGAGCAGAGCAAAGACAAGAGTAAGCAGGTGCTTCGCGAAGCCAAGGAATTCTTCGTGATGGAAGCGGGCGAAGCGGACAGCGTATCGACTTTCGTGGCCATCGGTGAGCCGCGCGATGTGATCGTGGAGACGGCCAGGAAAGCGAACATCGATCACCTGATCATGGGCGGAGGCGATTACCAATGGCGGATCACCGATTTGTTATCGGGCGGCGTCACCAACTACATTCTGCATCACTTGAATTGCGTGATCACGATCATCAAGTAGGGTTCAAAGGGGAGCGTTACTCCCTGTGACGCATGGCGATAATTCTTGTACGTATTTAATTTTTTTTGCAACTAATAATTGCTCTTGTGGGGTTTTTGTATAGATTATCCAAAACACACTAATCAATAGAGACCTTGAATAAGCTCCCCCAGTTTAAGGCAAGGTTTGGGTTGCGTTTCCGAGCGATAGGAAATGCGTTTCGATCCATCCTGCATTCCGAATCAAGTCACATTGGCGTGACGAAGACAACCGGTGTGAATTTGATCGCCGCGGTGGAACAGAGTCCGGTCGCGATCATGTTGATTGACACCGAGGGTTACATTGAATATGTGAATCCCGCTTATACCCTGGTCACCGGGTACGCCAATGAAGAAACTCTTGGCGTGAAAGTAGGGTGGTTGGATACGGACCCAGTAGACCGTGACACCATCGAGGAGATGTGGAAGACCATCCGATCGGGCGAAACTTGGCGGCATGAGTGGCAACGGCGCAACAAGAACAACAAGCCCTATTGGGAGAATATTTCCATCACTCCTGTGAAAGAGGATTCGGGCGAAGTGCACCACTATCTGGTGATCAGAAAAGACATCTCCGACAGAAAGAAAGTGGACGAATTGCGTGAACTCAATCAGAGTCTTCAACAGCGTATCGAAGAAAGCACGATTCAGATGGAGACCTTTTTCAATGTCTCCTTGGACATGCTGGGGATCGCCAAAGAGAATGGATATTTCATCAAATTGAACGAGGCTTGGGAGCGCATACTCGGATTTTCGAAAGAGGAGATCATGAGTGCTCCGTTCTTCGATTTCATTCACCCAGATGATGTTCAATCCACGATTGAAGCGATGTCAATTTTGGAGATGAACCTACCGCTCACAAACTTCACAAACCGATATAGGACAAAAACCGGAACTTACAAGCATATCGAATGGAGAGCCGTCATATCCGGTGAGTTGATCTACGCCGCCGCGAGGGATGTCACGGAGCGATTCGAGGCAGAGACCATTTTGAAACGAACGAGTCAGGAAGCGGATACTGCGAATCGAGCGAAAAGCGAATTCCTTTCCAGAATGAGCCATGAACTCAGGACACCGATGAATGCCATCCTCGGATTCGCGCAACTCCTGAAGATGGGAACCTTGACCCCTCAGCAGACCAAATCGGTCGGCCAGATATTGAAGAGCGGAAATCATTTGCTTGGACTCATCAATGAAGTGCTCGACATCTCCAAGATCGAAGCCGGTGAGATTTCGATTTCGATGGAGCCAGTGCCTTTGACTCCAATCATCCATGAAATGCTCGACATCGTGGCGATCTTTGCTGAATCGCGGAACGTGAAGGTTGATCTTGAAAGTCCGAACAACCTGATATTCGTCAAAGCGGACCGCCAACGCCTGAAGCAGGTACTATTGAATCTGCTCAACAACGCGATCAAGTATAATATCGCAGGTGGAGCTGTAGCCATTCGGGTCGAGATAAAGGATTCGGAAACGGATAGGAAAGAAACGATTCGCATCTCCGTGATTGACACCGGAAAAGGGATTTCAGCAGACCTGATACCACAGTTGTTCACCCCGTTTGAGCGAATCGGAGCTGAAACCACCGACACGGAAGGCACCGGTTTGGGTTTGGCGATTGTTGAAAAACTGATGGTCGCGATGAATGGATCGGTTGGTGTCGAAAGCATCGTGGGCAAGGGTTCCACATTCTGGGTCGAATTTGAGCGAGATGCCAGCTCCGTCGAAAAGCAAAAAGCGCATGTGGAATCACTGCCTGTTGTGATTACGGATCATCCGCACAGCACCATTCTCTATGTGGAAGACAATTCTTCGAACATCGAATTGATGGAACAAGTGATTCAGACATCACGCCCCTCGATCCATCTCATCAACAGCGTCTATGGCCGACAAGCGATCACAATCGCGAAAGAAAACAGACCGAGCCTGATTTTCCTGGATCTGAACTTGCCAGACATGCACGGATCCGATGTATTGCGCGAACTGATGCTGAATTCGGAAACCTCGCACATTCCGGTTGTCGTGATCAGCGCGGATGCGATGAGTCGGCAACGTGATGCCCTTTTGGCCGCAGGAGCACGTGATTATCTGTCAAAACCCCTTGATATCAACCAATTACTCAAGGTGATCGACCATTACATTACATCAGGCCATGAGTAACAGCATCTTTCATTCGACTATTCTGATTATTGATGATGAGCAAGCCAATGTCGACCTGTTGTTGGAGTTATTGCAAACCCTCGGGTACGTGAACGTTCGAGGAATCACTGATTCACGCTTATCAACCCAGTTTATCAATGAGGTCAATCCGGATCTGATCCTGCTCGATCTCATCATGCCCTATGTGAATGGTTTCGACATCCTGGATTCATTGCACGCCAGCAACCGCTTAGGTGGAGCGATGATGGTCATGGTCTTGACCGCAGACACTGCCCGGGAAACCCGCGAACGCGCATTAAAGGAAGGAGCAAGCGACATCCTCACCAAGCCCTTCGATCTGACGGAGACCGGTCTTCGCATTCGAAATCTGCTGATGATTTCCCATCTGATGAAACACCTCACGGATCAAAAAGAACATCTTGAGAACCGCGTGAAAGAGCGTACGAGCGAATTGATGACCGAAAAAATTCGTGCGGAACAGAATGCGGAACAGGTGCGCGCGCTCTATGATGCCGTGAAAAACCAGAACGATTCTCTTCGAAAGATCGCATGGACACAATCGCACACCGTTCGAGCACCTTTGGCTCGAATACTGAGTCTGATCACGTTGTACCGATTGGGAGATCTTGAAGAGATGGATGCGGATCAACTTTTCGACATCATCGAACAATCCTCGATCGAGTTGGATGGGATCATCAATGATATCGTCAACAAGACTCATGAGGCGAACATCACATGAAATCTGTTATAATCAACGACTAGCGCAACCACATCTTCGGGCTAACGAAAGGCGTGCGGGTACCGAAATTTCAACCATAGGTGTCTCTTACCTATTTCAGGAAATGATCGTGATCACGATCATCAAGTGACGGCCATCAGCCCTTGACTTCGCTATGGTCGCTCAGGTGAACGCTTCCGGCGAAGCCGCTCACTTTGGCATGGGTTCCGATGGTGGATTGGGTCAGGTTCGACTGATCGATCGCGGTCTTGTCGAGCACGATGCTGTCTGATATCCGGCTGTTGCGGATCACGCATCCCGCGCCGATGCTCGCGTTCGGACCGATCTCACTTCCTTCGATCACGGCTCCTTCACCGATATACACCGGCGGATGGATGACGGTTCTCGGGTACGGACCCGGCATCGTATTTCCGAATTCCTTGGCGATGATGGTGGATGTGGTTTCCAGCCATGCGGGAACGGTTCCGCAATCGAGCCACTCATCCACGGTCGCCGCTTTGAACACTTTTCCTTGCTTGAGCAGCGCGTCGATCGCATCCGTTAGCTGATATTCCTTGCCGTGACCGGTGATGTCGTTATCGAGCAGATATTGGATTTCGCGACGCAAAGCGGCACCGTCTTTGAAATAATACACTCCGATGATGGCCAGATTCGAAATCAGCTCTTTGGGTTTTTCGACGAAGCCGGTGATGCGTCCGTCGGCGTTATGCACCGCCACACCGAAACGCGACGGATCTTCCACATGCTTGAGCCAGATCACACTGTCGGCTCCATCCACATTCACCTGCTCTTTGGTGTCGAACAAGGTATCGGCGAAAACCACGATCACTTCCCCTTCCAGCGATTCTTTCGCGCAATGGATGGCATGAGCCGTGCCTCGCGCTTCTTTCTGGTAATAGAAGGATGCGGTCGCACCTTGGCGCTCCGCCATTTCCGTCAGACTTTTCTTCACATCATCACCGAAATCGCCCAGCACGAACGCGATCTCATCCACTTTGCGGTTGATGGTGCGGCTGAAGGTCAGAACAATTCGCTCCACAATGGAGATGCCCGCAACAGGAAGCAATGGTTTCGGAGTGGTGTGCGAATGCGGGCGGAGGCGTGTGCCCTTGCCAGCCATTGGGATGATGAGTTTCATTTGAAAGTAGGAAGTAGGAAGTAGGAAGATATCTCGAGATTGTGATTAGGGGTTAAAGTTACGAAATCAAATCTTCCTACTTCTCCCTTCATACTTCCCCCTTCCGTATTTTCCCCCATGTACTCCACCTACCTCCTCATCGTTCACGGGCTGATCTGGGTCCTGGGCTTGGTTCTTCTTCGCCACGGGTTTTATCGCGGCCGATTTTTCCTGCACCGCTTCCAACAAAGCGGGTACAAGCTCAACGAATACTGGGCTTGGCTCAAAGATCATTGGGGCGCGCATGTGCTCACCTCCACCTTCGCGCTGTTCAACATCCTGCTGGTGGGCTTGATGTTCTACGGACGCGAACTGCTCAATGAAACCGCCTCGATCTGGATTCTGACCATCTTCGCGGCGGTGTGGTTCGGTCCGGTGGGTCCGTACACCGAGCGACCCAAAAAACCGCTCGCGTACACCTCGCGCGTGAAACGGCTGCTTGTTCCCTATCTCTTTTTCTACCTCGCGCCGATCGCGTTCGCGGTGGCCACGGTCGAACGAATTCCCACGCAATTCGCGGATCCCTACATCCTGGCGTTCTTTTTCTCCTCCGCATCCTTGCTGCTTCCGTTTTTTCTTCTGTTGGCGGGATGGGTGATGAAGCCCGTCGAAACCCAGATTCAGAACGGCTTCATCCGAAAGGCGAAGAAAAAACTGGCCACGATGCCCGATCTCAAGATCGTGGCGATCACCGGCAGCTATGGCAAAACATCGACCAAGTTCATCATCAAGACCTTGCTCGCCGAGCGCTACAACGTGTGCTACACGCCGGGCAGCTTCAACACGCCGATGGGCATCACAATGGTGATCAACAACGATCTTGAGGCTTCGCATCAGATTCTGATCCTGGAGATGGGCGCCCGTTACATGGGTAACATCGACGAACTTTGCCAGATCGCCCGACCCGATGTGAGCGTGTTCACGAACGTCGGATTGGCGCATTTGGAAACCTTTGGTACCATGGAGAACATCGCCAACACGAAAGGCGCGATTCTGCGCCATCTTCCCGCAAACGGCACCGCGGTGGTGAACAGCGACGATATCCGGGTGATGTCGCAAATGACTCGTACCGATATTTCGGTGATTCCGGTCGGGCTCAACTCAGGCCGCTTCCGAGCCGAAAACATCCGTTATGATGTCGCCGGTTGCCATTTCACGGTGGTGATGGATGGATCCGAGCGAGCCGAAGTGACCACGAAACTCCTTGGCGCGCATAATGTGCTGAACCTTCTGCTCGGTTTCGGTGTAGGGTCGCATTTCGGACTCCGGCTTCAGACCATGGCCTTGGCGGCCGCGCGCATTGAGCCGGTGGAGCATCGCTTGAAACTCAAACGCATTGGAAAAGCGGTGATGATCGATGATGCGTTCAATTCGAATCCGGTGGGAGCGGCAAACGCCGTTGAAGTGCTGAGTCAGTTCACTGGCGGACGCCGGGTCATCGTGACCCCAGGCATGGTGGAACTGGGCGACATCGAAGAAGAGGAAAACCGGCGGTTCGGCGAAGCGATCGGTCGAGCCAACCTTGAACTCGTGATCCTGATAGGTGAAGAGCGCAGCAAGCCGATCCTGGATGGCGTTCTATCCACCGGTTACCCGCAAGAAAACATCCGCATCGAAAAAAGCCTCTTCACCGCCAACGATTTCCTGCGCGACTATCTGCAGGAAGGCGATGTGGTGCTGTATGAGAATGATCTGCCGGATTTGTATTAGATGCGGGATGCGGGATGCAGAATGCAGGATGCCACAAGCATCTTGCTTCTAGCTTCTAGCTTCTCGCATCTCGCTTCTAGCTTCTCGCATCTCGCTTCTAGCTTCTCGCATCTCGCATCTCGCTTCTCGCATCATTCGTTCCTCACCGCGTCTGCCGGGAGTACCGCCGCGGCTTGGTTCGCCGGCCACGCGCTGGCTCCGATGCACAGCAACAGGCTCACCACCATCACGCTGATCACATCCACCGCTTGGATCGATACCGGATACGCCTGTATGATGAAGCTTTCAGAGCCGGCAAGCTTCACGATGCCATAGGTTTTCTGCAGCCAGGATAGGGTGAGTCCGATGGTTCCGCCGAAGCCGCAGCCGATGAGTCCGATGATGACCCCTTGGGTGAGGAAGATCTGCCGGATGTTCGCGGGCGTGTACCCGATTGCCATCAAGGCACCGATGTCGCGGCGTTTTTGGATCACGATCATGGTCATGGAGCCGATGATGTTCAGCACGGCGACGATCACGATGAGCATCAGGATGAAATAGGCGATCCATTTTTCCAGATTCATCACATCGTAGAGGTTTTTCTGCAAATCGTACCAGGTTTTCACGGTGAACGAGCTGCCGAGGTGGGTTTGAAGCGCGTCTCTCACGCGGAACGCGTCATCGGGATCGTGGAGGGAAAGTTCGATGCCGGTGATCCGGTCGCGCTGAATGAACAGGCGCTGGGCGGCGGTCAGGTCCACGAATGCGATCGAGCCTTCGAAGAGCTGCTGCAGATAGAAGGTGCCGCGCACTTCGAAAGAGTAATATCGGGGACCGGTGAACGAAGTTAGGCTGCGTTGCACGCCGGCGGCGCTGAGTAGGGAGATGCGGTCGCCCTGAGCGAGATTGAGCGCGGCGCGGAGTTGATCGCCGATAAGCACCCCAGGCATGCTGTTGCGCACATCCAGATCGCCTACCGCCGAAACGGGATCCGATTCCACATCCACCATGTTGAAAAAGGTCTGTGGCACTATTCCCCGCACTATGACTACCTTGTCTTTGCCTCCCTGATGCGCCAGCATGGCTTTCCCCTCGAGATAAGGCGAAACCCAACGGATTTCAGGCAGAGATTCCAGGTATCGCAACGTGGAATCGGATCGGACGAAAGGAATGCCTTCAGCGGATTCGATACGGATATCGGGATCATAGGAGCGGAGAAGCCCCATGATCAGGTCGAAGAACCCGTTGAAGACAGAAAGGACGATGATCAGCAACGCAGTACCGATGGTGACACCGGAAATGCTGATCAATGTCAGAGTTCCGACCAAGGTAAATTGTTGGCGCGAGAAGAGGTATCGGAGGGCGATTCGTTGTATCGGGTTCACAGGTCAAAAATACTATATTCGCAAGGTTATGAAGACATCCCTTTTAGATTCGGCGCAAATAGATGCGATCATCCGCGGATCGCACGACAATCCGTTCGCCGTGCTTGGTATGCATTCTATCAAGCAGGGAGCAGCTACGGGCTTGGTGGTCCGCACATTTCAGCCCCATGCCTCCGCGGCGTCGGTAGTGAATCTGGCGAATGGCAAGAGCGTGGCGATGGAACGGATCCACGATGCCGGACTTTTCGAAGCGCTGCTCGCTTCTGTGAAAAAGCCTTTCGCCTACCGCTTGGAACTCACGCATCATGACGGTTCGAGCTCGCAAAGCCACGATCCGTATTCTTTCCCGAGCACGTTGAGCGACTTCGACTTGCAGCTTTGGGGCGAGGGAAACCATCATGAGGCGTACACCTTCATGGGCGCGCATCTGATGAGTGTGGGCGATGTGTCCGGAACGCGTTTCGTGGTCTGCGCGCCTGCGGCGAAGCGGGTGAGTGTGGTGGGTGCGTTCAATCATTGGGATGGGCGGGCGCACGTCATGCGCAGACATTACAACCAGGGCATTTGGGAAATCTTCGTTCCGGGTGTGGGACAAGGAAGCTACTACAAATTCGAAATCGCGACCCACAACGGAAATCTGCCGATGACGAAGGCCGACCCATACGCCACGTTCGCCGAACTGCGGCCGGGCACGGCATCCATCGTGTACGACACAACGCAATATCAATGGAACGATGCGGCTTGGATGGAATCGCGCACCAACCGCTTATCCGAGCCGGTCTCCATCTATGAGCTCCATCTGGGATCGTGGCGCAAGAAAGGCGACGACAAGAGCCTTTTCCTGAGTTACCGCGAGGCCGCCGAAGAGCTCGTGGCCTATGTGAAAGATCTCGGTTACACTCACATCGAACTTCTGCCGGTGGCAGAGCATCCGTACGATCCGTCGTGGGGATATCAGGTCACAGGATATTTCGCACCGACCAGCCGATTCGGCACACCCGACGAATTCATGTATTTCGTGGATGAATGCCATCGCAACGGAATAGGAGTGATTGTGGATTGGGTGCCGGCCCACTTCACCAAAGATGATCACGGATTGCGTTTCTTCGACGGAACGCATCTGTATGAGCACGCCGATCCGCGCCAAGGCGAGCATAAGGATTGGGGAACCAACATCTTCAATTTCGGGCGCAGCGAAGTGCTCAATTTCCTGATCTCGAACGCGGTGTACTGGCTGGATCGCTTCCACATCGACGGACTCCGCGTGGATGCCGTCGCTTCGATGCTCTATCTCGATTATTCCCGCAAAGAAGGCGAGTGGGTTCCCAACAAGTTCGGCGGTCGGGAGAATCTCGAAGCCATCCACTTCATCAAGCGCTTCAACGAAGTGGTGCATTCGCGTTTCGCCGGCATCATGACCATGGCGGAGGAATCGACGAGCTGGCCGATGGTGTCGCGCCCGACCTATCTCGGCGGCTTGGGTTTCGATTACAAATGGAACATGGGTTGGATGAACGATACGCTCAAGTACATCCAGGTCGACCCGCTTTTCCGTCGATATCATCATAATCAGCTCACGTTTTCGATGATTTATGCGTTTAGCGAGAACTTCGTGCTTCCATTCTCCCACGACGAAGTGGTGCACATGAAACGCTCAATGCTCGATAAGATGCCCGGCGACCTGTGGCAGAAATTCGCGAATCTGAGGCTCTTGTACAGCTACATGTACGCGCATCCGGGCAAGAAACTGGGCTTCATGGGCGGAGAATTCGGACAATGGAGCGAATGGAACAGCCAGAAGGAATTGGATTGGTCACTTCTGGAATTCGAATCGCACCGTAGCCTTACCTCATTGGTCAAAGATCTGAACAAGCTCTATTCCACAGAGAAAGCCATGCATCAAGTCGATTTCGATTGGAGGGGATTCAAATGGATCAATCCGTCGGATTATGAGAACAGCATGATCAGTTTTGTGCGATATGCCGAAGACCCTTCAGATTTCATCGTCTGTCTGTTTAACTTTACCCCGGTGGTGCGCGATGGATATACCGTTGGCGTACCCGAGAACGGAACCTACGATGTCATATTCAACAGCGATTCACATTATTACGGTGGCGGTAATGTCGGGCTCCCCGCTTTGCAGGCCCTTCCGGGTGAATGGCATGGCTTTCCGGCTCACGTTTCCGTTTCCGTCCCTCCACTCGGAGCCATCTATCTCAAGCCTAAAAAATAGCACTTATTATGCGATTTGAACGCGCCAGTGGGGTGTTGGCACACCCTACGTCGTTTCCATCCGACTACGGAATGGGCGATCTCGGTCCATCCGCCTACACGTTCCTGAATTTCCTCGAAAGCACGAACCAAAGCATATGGCAGATCTTGCCGCTGGGTCCTACCGGGTATGGAAACTCCCCCTATGCGAGTTATTCCGCATTCGCCGGGAACGCGTATCTCATCAGTCCGGATATCCTGGTCCATAAAGGTCTCCTTACCCGCGCCGAAGCCGAAGAGGTGCGCCTGCATTCCACCCATGTGGCCGACTACGACGCCGCCTATGCGATCAAAGACCGGCTTTTCGAGAAAGCCTCAGCCCGGTTTTTCGCATCGAGCGACGCTTCCGCCAAAGCCTCCTATGCGCAGTTTCTCGCCGATAACGCCTATTGGATCGAAGATTACGCGCTGTTCATGGCCGTCGCCATCAAAAATGGCAAGCAGTCTTGGAATACGTGGGATGCGGGAATCGCCACGCGCAAACCCAAAGCTTTGGCCGATGCCCGAAAAAAGTTCAGCGGTGCCATCGATACGCAGCGCTTCCTCCAATTCGAGTTCTTCAACCAGTGGATGGCGCTTAAAACCTACGCCAACCAGCGTGGCATCCGCGTTGTGGGCGACATCCCGATCTTCGTCGATCATAACAGCTCCGATGTGTGGTCGCATCCGGAATATTTCGAGGTCGACGCCAAAGGAAACCGTATCAAAGTGGCGGGCGTGCCACCCGATTATTTCTCCGCCACCGGTCAGCTTTGGGGAAACCCGCTCTACAAATGGAAGGTGATGGCCAATGACGGCTACTCTTGGTGGATGGAGCGCTTCAAACAGATGTTCAGGATGTTCGATCTCATCCGCGTGGACCATTTCCGTGGCTTCGACGCCTATTGGGAAGTGGACGCCAGCGCCAAAACCGCGGAATACGGCCGATGGGTGAAGGGTCCGGGCAAAGACCTGTTCGAAACCATCCGCAAGCAGTTGGGCGATGTGCCCATCATCGCCGAAGACCTGGGCGTGATCACTCCTACTGTGGTGGATCTGCGCGATTCGTTCGGTTTCCCCGGCATGAAGATCCTGCAGTTCTCCTTCACTGACAATCAGGCCAACGCCTTCCTTCCACACAATTACTCCACCGCGAACTGCGTGGTGTACACCGGCACGCACGATAATGACACCACCGTAGGCTGGTACAATTCAGCGCCGGAAGTGGAAAAACACCGCGCCCGCGAATACACGCGCAGCGACGGAACGGCGATGCATTGGGAACTGATCCGCACGGCCATGATGAGCGTTGCCGATCAGGCGATTTTCCCACTGCAAGACATTATGGGTCTAGATACCGAGCATCGCATGAATTTTCCGGGAACCACCGCCAATAACTGGCTATGGAGATACACGCCGGAGATGTTGCATCGGGTGAGCAGCGACTTCCTCAGACACTTGACACATGTTTCGAACCGGAACCCGCGGCTCGGTCTCAAAGACGCGAACGTGGTCAGTATCGACGCACAGGAAGCCTGAGCGAAATGCCGCGTGATTAAAACAGCGAAAAGTCTTATTTTCAAAGGTTATAACCCTTTGTCGACATGAAAATACTCTACGCTGCCGCAGAAATCTCTCCGTTTGCCAAGATGACGAACACCGCAGACCTATTGCGGTTTCTACCTGCGTCTTTGCAAGACAAGGGGTTCGAAATCCGGATCTTGCTGCCCAAGTACGGATCCATCAACGACCGCCGCAACCGGTTGCATGAAGTGATTCGCCTGGCCGGAATTGAAGTGAACATGGATGGAGCCGTCGAATCTTTGAAAATCAAGGTCGCAAGCATACCGAATGCGAAGCTACAGGTGTATTTCTTGGATAACGACACCTATTTCAAGCGCAAAGCCATGTTTCACGATCCGAAGAACAATGCGTTCTACGACGATAACGCCGAGCGCTTGGCATTCTACAACAAAGGGATTCTGGAAACGGTGAAACGCCTGGGTTGGATGCCTGACATCATCCATTGCCACGATTGGGCGGGCGGTTTGGTACCGATGTTGGCCAAGACGGTGTATCAGAACGAAAGCAATTTCGCGAACACGAAAGTCGTTTACAATCTTCACAGCATGTACAACCCTGGAACATTCAGCGAGGAGATCTATCGCTATCTGGATTTGCCCGAAGGATTCGATCGCAGCGCCATCGAGACCGATGGTCGGGTGGATCCGATCCGGGCGGGCTTGACTTTTGCCGATTACGTAGTCACGGGTAATGACATCCGCACGGGCGAGCCGGAAGCCACGTATCCAGGCATTTCATTCATCTCTGAGAAAATTCAAGGCGCTCCCACCGACGTTTCCTCCAAGTTCTCCGACTATTACCGCAGAATCGCGGCACTCTGACCGAATTATCCCGAATACGCTTGGCTTCTACATCACGCTTCTCACGCTTCTCACTGTTTTTGCTGCTGGCCGGCACTATGCTGGTTTTGCAAAACTGTGACAATCCGGGGTCTGTCGGCCGTTCATTCGGCCCACGCGACGCCAGCCTTCACATCGACACCATTCCGGTACCCGGAATGACGACCGCCACCTTGAAAGCCTACTCCGGCAACTTGCAATTCGCTTCAGCGGGCACCTACCAGAATCCGCTTTTCGGCACCTATCAAGCTATCGGATTGCTGCAACCGGTATTGCTGCCGCAGACCGATTCCATCGGCGCGAACGCTTCATTCACCCTGCGTCTCAAGTTGGGCGGCATCACCGGAGACACTACCGCAGTGAGCACTTTCGAATTGGTTGAAATCACCCGCCGTTGGCGCGCCACCACTTGGACCTTGGATTCGATCCCTCAGGTCGAAGCCACATATCTGTCCACATTCACTGTGACCAATAAAGATTCTGTGGATATCGACATACCGCCGAGTTGGAAAAACCGGTATTTGGCCTATCAACGCTCGAAAAGCGCCAACCGCGACACCTTGTATCTGAATGGGCTGTACGGCTTTGCCATCCGTGGCGTCGGAAGCGACAAGATCATTGCCATCAATGTGGGCACTTCCGTGATGAGGGTGGTTCAAAACGACTCCACGCTGACAAACAAAGCGGCGATTTTCCGCCAATCTGCGAATAGCGTGGCTCACACGCCATCGGCGATGGTTCTTCCCAATGATGTGACCATCATCGGGAGTGATTTCAGACGCGCAGGCAAATTCAACCTGGTTTTCTCGGAATCGTTCATCGGCGCGAAGCTCCCTAATAGGGTTGAACTCGCCATGATCGAAGATTCGCTTACAATGAAAGCGAACACGCCTCCCGGACATGTTTGGATGGATCAGTTCCAGGTTCCGGTCTATATCCTGGAAGACTTCGAGATAACGTTGGCCATCTTCAACGCTCCGACCCTCTTTGTGAACCGGAACCCAAACGGCACCTATCGCTCCAATCTGACTACCTTCTACAATGGGGTTCTGCGCAGCGGTGGGCAAACCGGATCGCTGTATTTCCTATCCCATCGGTTCAACGGAATCATCCGTCCTCGGTTATTCTACAATACCAACTCGACCAACAACAGGCCTCGAGTGATTGTCACCACATTCCGGGAGAACCGACCATGAGATCATTCGCATTCGCCGGACTTTTCGCCCTTCTGTCCTTCTCTTCCGTTATCGCTCAGAACAGCGAGCTAAGAGGCTATTCGATGTATTCGTATTTGGGACTCGGTTTGCCGAACGATTACAAATCGTCATTCGCGGCGTCCATGGGGGTTACCGGAGTGGCGCTATCGAACCGCGTGGGTACCAGTTTCGCAAACCCGGCCTTGTACAGTAGATCGTATTTCACGACCGCCGGTGGCGGACTCAGCTATCGCAATCTGAATGCCAGAGATAATTTCGGCAGCTCGTCGAACAGTCAGGCAGATGCCTTGGCGCTGCAATTAGTGTTTCCGATCGTGCGTGAGAAAATCGGATTCTCATTCGGGATGCTTCCTATCACGGAGAACAGTTACAGCACATCGAGCAGAGCGGAAACGGTCAATGGATCAGACACCATCCGTTACATCTCCGGATTGATGGGCGCCGGTGGCTTGAATCGCTTGGAAGCGGGAATCGGCATCGCAGTCACTGATTGGCTCTCCGTGGGCTATGCGCCATCATTGGTGTTGGGCACCATCCGCAATATCAAATCCGTCGGCTTCATCACCACGGGCTACCACGACTACGATAACGAGCGTGTGTTGAGCAATATCGGTTTCGGCAACCGTTTCGGAATCTTCACCACCTTTCCAAAACTCTTCCTCAAGAATGATGTGCTGAACATCGGTGCGGTGGTCAGCCTTCCGGTGAGATTGAATTCCGACCTGCTGATCAAGGAATCTCAGCTGATCAACAACATGGTGCAGCAAGAGCGCACCAAGCTCGGACGGGGAGAAAACGAACTTCCGGCCGAATTCACCTTGGGACTGACCTACAGCCCGAATCCCTATGTGATGTCGAGCACCGAAGTCTTGGTGCAGAATTGGGGCTCTTACAAAGATTTCGACGGAAACACCCCGAATTACCTGAAAAACCGGATGCGGGTCGGTACGGGGGTTCAGTATATTCCAAGCTCACGAAATGATGGATTTTTCGGGAAATTCCTGTACCGTGGCGGCATGTCGTTCGATTCGGGCCATCTTGAACTCTCAAACACTTCGATCACGACCCTCCTTTTCAGCGCAGGGATCGGAATCCCATCGCGAGCCCCCGGATCGAGTGTGGATCTCAGCTTCGACTATGGAGTACGCGGTACCACATCGCATGATTTGGTTAGAGAGCAAATATTCACATTCAGGATGTCGTTCAATCTATCAGAACTGATGTTCCTCCAACGGAAAATCGATTAACAGTCAATGAAGGTTAAAATCATGAAAACCAGCGTGCTTCTTTTGATGAGCGTTTTCGCCATTCAAAGCATACAAGCTCAAACGCCACCGGTACCCCCGGCTCCTTACGGGCTCGCCTCCGCAGAAGTGTTTGGAATCTTCCAAAGCGAATACAACAACATCATGCGCCCCGGAACCAAGAAAACCTTGGAAGATTTCGATCTGCTTATGATGTACGGCCGCTGGCTGATCATCGCTCATCCGAAATCCCTCATGGTGGGTCGTACGGAAGTGAGAAGCGACCGCACATTCGATCGCATGATCAATGTGTACACTGAAATGTCCAAGATTCCGGCGGATCCTATCCTAAGGTCGGCTTACCTCGACAGCGCCGCTGGTTTGTATGATCGGGTATTATCCATCTTCAGCGATACGGAGATCGATGAGTTCCGCTGGCGTTACGAGTATGGTCGTTTCCTTTTGGAAAACAATGCCATCTCCAATGGGCAACAGCGCGCATTCGATCAATACACCATCCTTTTCAACAAAAATCCTGAGAAGCTGACAAAGGATGCTGATGGGTTTTATGCTCAATACATCGCAAACTATTTGGTTTCCCAGAACTTGAACGACGATGTTCTTGCCTTCATGGACAAAGCCCAACCCTTCGCTGAAGCTGGAACCATTGAAGTGTTCAACAGCATCCGTGATCGTCTTTTCCGCAATCCTGAAGACCGGATCGTCTTTTTGGAAGGTCTTTTGGCTAAAGAACCCGGCAATTTGGATGTAATGGGTCAGCTCTACGACCTCTACTTGCGGGTTGGAAATCGCGACAAATCAAGATCCACTGCGGAGGCTCTTTTCAAGGCCTCTCCCAATTTCGCGAACACCCGCCGCATGGGACTTATCGCATCGGGTGCTGCCAATTACCGTGAGGCGATCCGTCTGATGGAAGACTCGATGACCAAAACCACCGATCCCGCCGATCTGAAAATCGTCGCTATGGATTTGGCCAACTTATTCCGCAACATCGACAACCTGCAACGTGCACGTGAGTACGCTCGTCGTGCCAGCTCCATAGACCCAGCCTGGGGTGAGCCGCACCTGACCATGGCTCAAGTCTATGCGCAAGCTGTGACCGATTGCGCCGGAGGTCAACTTACCCGGTTAGACAAAGTGGTTTATTGGTTGATTCTCGATTATCTTGACAGAGCGCGTACGGATGCATCCGTGCGTAACTCCGTCGACCGCTACTACGGCCAATACGAACGCTCCTCCCCTACGGTGGAAGACAAGTTCTACCAGAACTGGACCGTTGGCGATCGCATCCAAGTGAACGGCTCCCTTCGTGAGTGCTATGCTTGGATCAACGAATCCACTCGGGTCAGATAAACCAAATGCGAAACGACCGTCGGAAACGACCCTTCGTCAAGAACAAGAAAAAAGGCAAAGGCCCGCAATCCAAGCAGGCCTTTGTTCCTGAATTTCTTTCTGCGGGTCCGCTTACCCCGGCAGGGACCTATTCCGGCATCATCGAAGTGAACGAAAAGGGATATGGCTTCATCCGTAAGTTCGATCACGAATTCACGAAAACGCCTACAGATCCGTTTCTTTTTCCCGACCAAGTCCGATTCATGAATCTCAAAACCGGACTGTATTTGTCCGGCGAATTGGAAAGCGACTCCAAAGGCAATCTGCACGCCCTCACCGTGGATCATCTGAACATCGGTTCTTTCGAAAGGTGGACCAAAGCCCGGCGTTTCGAGCTTCAGACTCCGATCATGCCGATCGAGCAGATCCAACTGGCGTTCAAGCCTGAGGATATCGAGTTGCGCGTCGTGGATCTGATCGCTCCTGTGGGACGTGGCCAGCGCGCACTCATCGTAGCTCCTCCACGTACCGGTAAGACCGTGATCCTCAAGAAGATCGCCCATGCGATCGACGAGCATTATCCGGACATCCATCTGGGCGTTCTGCTTGTGGATGAGCGTCCGGAGGAAGTCACAGATTTCATGCGCACGACCAAGGGCAAAGTGTTCGCTTCTTCGAACGACAAACCCACGCACAACCACACCCGGGTGTCGGAACTGGCCATCGGCTACATGAAGCGCCTGGCTGAAATGGGCGAAGACTGCGTGTTGCTGATCGATTCGCTCACGCGGATGGGTCGCGCTTACAATGCCGCTCAAACCGGCGGCGGACGCACGATGTCGGGCGGCTTGGACATCCGAGCGCTCGAAATTCCAAAAAAGATCTTCGGCTCCGCGCGCAAAATCGAAGGTGGTGGCTCTCTGACCATCATCGCGACGGCTCTCATCGAAACGAACTCCCGGATGGACGACCTCATTTTCGAGGAATTCAAAGGCACGGGCAACATGGAACTGGTGCTTGACCGCGAATTGGCCAACGACCGTGTGTTCCCCGCCATCAACATCGCCGCATCCGGAACCCGGAACGAGCATAAGTTCATCACAGACGCCATCGACGAGCGGAACATGGTGCGCCGTTATCTGCTCCGCAAATCACCCAAAGAATCAATGACCAGCCTGCTGCAAGTGCTCAAACGCACGCGCAGCAACGAAGAACTGCTCAATCAGATCGCGGCGATCGCGTAAATCATGCCACGGTCATGCTGGGGTCGATGAACTGAGCCCAAGCCATGATGCCGCCAGAGAGATTCACGGGCTGCTTGAAGCCGTTCTCCATCAGGAATTGGCAGGCCCGCGCGCTGCGAGCGCCGCTTCGGCAATGGACGATGAATTCCACGTCTTTGTAGGATGCGAGTTCATTCAAATGTTCGGGGAGCGACCCCAGAGGGATGAGCTTCGTGCCGGGGATGTTCGCTGCCTCGTACTCATGCGGCTCGCGCACATCCAGAATGAAGAGATTCTCGCCACTGTCAAGGCGCTCTTTAAGATCGACAACGTTGATTTCTTGAATCATGATGGTTGGATTAATAGCGGTCTAATTTGAATGAGCTCCCCAAATACAGCCTTCTGGCTTCGGGATCATCGGAAAGATACTGAGCATTGCCCTCTTTGAGAATGCGTCCCTCGAACATCAGATACGCCCGATCGGTGATGGCCAGGGTTTCGTGCACGTTGTGATCGGTGATGAGGATTCCGATCCCTTTCTCGCGCAAGCGGATCACGATCTGCTGGATATCTTCCACCGCGATGGGATCCACACCGGCGAAGGGTTCATCCAACAACAGAAACGCGGGGTTCGTGATCATGGCGCGGGCGATCTCCGTCCGACGCCGCTCCCCTCCCGATAAACTGTACCCCTGCGTCATCGCAACGGTCGACAGATTGAATTCCTCGATCAACACATCCGCCCTTTCGCGGATTTCCGCTTTCGGGATCGGAAAAAACTCAAGTACCGATTCCAGATTCTCGCGAACCGTCAGATTCCGGAACACACTCGCTTCCTGCGAAAGATATCCGATGCCCAGCCGCGCGCGCTTGTACATCGGCAATGACGTCAGATCCCGATCATCCAGATGGATCGCTCCGCCTTCGGGCTTGATCACACCCACGAACATGTAAAATGTGGTGGTTTTTCCGGCGCCGTTCGGACCCAGCAACCCTACGATCTCGCCCCGTTTCACATGGATCGACACGTCATTCACCACGGTGCGCTTCTTGTAGCGCTTCACCAGATGGCTACCTTGCAGTGTCATGCTTCGGTCGGATGCCCCAAGGCGGTGAGGATCGACGCGAAGACGAGACGGCCGTCTGTCGAACCAAGGATCGATTCCATAGCCCGTTCCGGATGCGGCATCATTCCCATCACGTTACGCTCTTTGTTGCAGATTCCGGCGATGTTCGAGATCGCGCCGTTCGGATTGCTCGCCGCGGTAACACTTCCATCCGCTTCGCAGTAGCGGAACATGATCTGGTCGTTGTCTTCAAGGGATTTGAGTCCGTCGGCATCCGTCACATAATTCCCTTCGCCGTGGGCGATGGGGACTTGAATCACCTGTCCGCGACTCAGTTCGTTCGTGAATGGTGAATTCGTGCTTTCCGTGCGCAGATACACGTTTTTGCAGGCAAATTTGAGATGCTCATTGTGCAACATGGCGCCAGGCAGCAATCCGCTTTCCAAGAGAATCTGAAAGCCGTTGCAGATTCCGATCACCAATCCGCCTTTGTTCGCGAAATCCACCACGGATTTCATGACGGGCGAAAACCGGGCGATGGCGCCGCAGCGCAAATAATCGCCGTAACTGAAGCCACCGGGCACGATCACCACATCCGGCGATTTCAGGTCGGTGTTCTTATGCCAGATGAAATTCGCTTCCGCACCCATCACGTGTTTGGCGGCATGATAGGCGTCGTGGTCGCAATTGGACCCTGGAAACACGAGGATGGAAAAACGCGGCATGCTAACGGGCCTCAATATCGATGGTGAAATCCTCCATCACTTCATTGGCGAGCAGCTTTTCACAGGCTTCTTTCGCCAAGCGGTAGGCCTCTTCTTTGGAAGCGGCGTCGATGCTCAGTTGGATGAATTTGCCGATGCGGACATTCTTGATGGCGTCGTAACCCAGATGCGAAAGGGCTTCGCCGGAGGCTTTGCCTTTGGGATCGAGTATGGACGGACGCAGGGTGATTTTGATTTGGGCTGTGAACATGGCCGAATTTACGGTTTTATGGAATGAATCGCTTCCGACATCCTATCGAAAAGAGAGTCGGGACTCAATCCGTCGCGGTCGATCCACAAGGCACCGTTCCAACGCCGGAACCAGGTGAGCTGGCGTTTGGCGTAGCGTCGCGTGTTGGATTTGATGTCGCGGAGAGCCTCCTCATAGCCGCATTGACCGTCGCGGTAGGCGATCAGCTCACGGTAACCCACGCTGCTTAGCGATTGAAGTCGGTGATCCAAGCCGGAAGCGAGTAGAGCATCCACCTCGGCAAGAAGCCCATTGCGGATCATCGTCTCCACGCGCTCATCGATGCGTCGGTGGATGGTTTCGCGCGAGGCGCTGAGCACGATGAGCAAGGTGTCGTCAGGAACCGTGTAACCATCGTGCTGATGGAAGCTGCTGAAGGGTTTTCCGGTCTGCATCCACACATCCAAAGCGCGGAAAGCGCGTTGGCGATTGTACCCTTGCATGGCTCGGGCGTAATCGGGATCGGCGTCGGCAAGAAGTTTAAGAATTTCGGTAGGACCGCCGCCGGCCTCGATGGCTTCCAAACGGGCCAGATTCAAGGAATCCGCAACGGGCATTTCCGCGAAGGGCCAGATCACACCTTGGATGTGAAGCGTGCTTCCGCCCACATAGAACGGGGTTTCCAACTCCGATTCCCAGACTTTGGCGCGACGCACGAACTCCGCGGCGGAATCGGATTCCTGCGGATCCAGCACATCGATATTGAAATGCGGAACCCGTTGCCGATCGGCTCGGCTCACTTTCCCGGTTCCGATATCCAATCCGCGATAACACTGACGCGAATCGGCGGATATCACAGAAAAACCGAACTCCTCCGCCAGACGCAGGGAAAGTTCGGTTTTGCCGATGGCGGTGGGTCCTGCGAGCAGGACCCGTTTCCACTTAGTTACCCGCTTGGAAGACGGCATTGCCGAAGAGCAGTTTGCCGCTGTGCCAGAAGGCGCGGAACAGCGGGTTGTCCACCATCACAACCACCGTGCCACGGCCCATCGGCATGGTTCCGAAGACCAGAGTTTCGGTGAGGCGGGGTTTGAGTTTGTGTCCGACAAAGCCGCTCACGAAACCATCGGCGGGAATCACGCCCACGTTCCAACCCGAGGCAAGGTAGTTGAAGGCGGCATCGCTGCGTTTCATGGAATAATAGACGCCAGGGAACCCGAAGCCGAGCGGATGCGTGGCATCGATGTTCACTTTGTAGATGGCACCGGCCAGCGAGGTGCGCATGCTTTCGCGCTCCTGGTCGCCATAGACGGTGAGCAGTTCATTTCCTTTCGCTTCGGGCAGCGCGTCTTTTTGCGTGAGGAGTTTGAATCCGTCGGTATTGGAAAGTTGACTCACCACATTCTCCATCGCGATCAATTTTCCACCCGCGCGTACCCAAGCCGTGAGTTTCTCCAGATTCGAGCCGCTCAGGATGTTGGGGTATTTTCCGGCGGGAAGAATGAGCACGTTGAAGGCGTTCAGGTCCATCGTGCCGAAGTTCTGAATCCAGACGGAAGTGGCCGGATAGCCGATCTGTTGATCGAAAAAGTGCCAGACTTCGCCATACGCCAGAGAATTGACACCGTCGCCTGCCAAAATCGCGATTTTCGGTGCATGAAGGAAACGGACGCTGGTCGAACCGAAATCCACACCCGTATCCACCATTCCGGTGAAGACCGGATTCAACGAGCGTTTATGTTCGAGGGCAGCGGTTCTGACGATCTCGTCAAATTTCGATCCAAGCGCTTCGTTGCTTGTGCGGGCCACCACCAATGCGCCGGGCGCGTAGGCTTTGCCTCCGATGGTGAACGCTTTTTCGGATGAGCGCACTTTCACACCATTACGCAGCAGCTGAGCCAGGAATCGTACATCATCCAAGCTTTTCCATTCCACCAAATAGGCATATGGGCTGTTCGCCGTGGCGACTGGGGCGGCAACGTCGAACTGCTTGCGGACATCATTCATGTTCGGATTGATGCGCTCGGTGAGGGCGTAGGCCTTCAGGTTGTACGCATAAGGCAGCGACCATGCGGTGATGTCGTAGGTGAGCGAGTCAACCACCGTGGTGCGCGGCTCAAGAAGCACATTGGCCAGAACCGATTTCGGCTGAAAGAGACTTACCACGATGTCCGTGGTTTCCATGGTAAAGGAGCCGTTCTTGCCGGTGGAATAATCGAAACCGGTGGCTGTGCGTCGCGCAGGAGCCAGACCATAGCGAATCTGTTGATTATCGAGCAGATCCAGGAAAGCGCGCATGTTGTCCGGATTTCCGTTGTCTTTCAAGACATAGGTCTTGTACGTACCGACCGGGTTGTTCCTGGAAGTGTTGAAATAGTTCGTGAATTCACGAACGATGCTGGAGGCGTTCTTGGAAACCACTTCCACTGTGGACAACCCCACATTATGCTGGTTCGAGATCCGCTTGGTGAGCGTGAGTGTATCGCCGGTGGAGATAATCACGCCCAATCCGGCGAAGCCGCTTCCACCTTGCTCATAGGTCATGCCGATGGCGCCTTGATAGGTAGGCCAGGTGTCGCCATAACTCGGGTAGAACAGATCGAAGACTTCGCGGGTGTAATACAGGCGGAAATCCTTGTCGAAGTATTTGGCGTGGTTGCGGCCGATCAGAACCTGAAATTCGCGTTGGAATTTGGTGAGGGCTTCGTGGTACGGAGCCGCGGCAGGTGCGAAGTAATAAGGACTCTCGGCACCCATTTCATGGAAATCGGCATGCACATGCGGATACCATCTGTGATACAGACGGGCGCGCACTTGCGATTCCTGTTGCGTTTGCCAAGCCCAATCTCGGTTCAGATCGAACAGATAGTGGTTCGGGCGTCCACCCGGCCAGGGCTCGTAATGTTCGCGGGCGTTACGGTTCACATCCATCTGTTTACCGACGGTTTGATGGTACCAGACCGAATAGCGGTCGCGTCCGTCTGGATTCAACGCAGGATCGATCACCACTACCGTGTTTTTCAGCCATTCCTGGGTTTCTGCGTTGGTCGGATCCGCCAGTTTGTGCAAGGTGAGCAAGGCCGCTTCCAAACTCACAGACTCGTTTCCGTGGATGTTGTGACTCAGCCAGACGATGGTTATGCCGTCGTCGACCGGGGTTCCTTCCAACACACCGACCCGACGCAGGTTGTTCTGCCGGATCTGCTCGAGTTTATCGATGTTCTCTTGCGACGAAATGAACGCGACCATCAACGGGCGACCCTCATAGGTCTCGCCGTAATATTCCAATTTCACATTCTTCTTCACTGAAGCCACATGCTCCACATAGGCCACCGCGCGGTGATGATAGGTGAAGCGCTGCCCCATCTCATAGCCGAGGAATTCGGACGGAGATTTCAGGGATTGGGCCGCGATCGGCGCGGCGAGCAAAAACAGAAGACCGATGAGCAGAAATCGTTTCATAAAAAGACAATTAGGTGAAGCAGGGAAGTTAATCAGACCGTGGACATGGGTTTGCAAAAAAAGATGTTTGACCGGGAGGCTAAGGGTGGTTAAGTGAGGGCGCCTCCCAGTTTAATTCGTTAAGAAAAAAGTAACACTAGGGGGTAAAATTCATTGATTTTTACTCTCCTTAATCAAATGGAGGTAAACCTTAACTCGAAATTCGATCGCATCGTATCATTTAATGGTGCCTATGCAAACAACCGTCTACAATATGACGATGAATTTGAACTGGGGCCGATTCGCCTCGTCAGTCAGATAGATCGTTTTTATGCGTCCTGGGCCTCCCTATCAATGAAAGCAATGCGGTTGATGCAGAAGCTTTCTTTGCACGAAGCCGATGCATCCATATCGCCGAGACATAAATCGATTCTCCATTTTATCGAGAGTCATCCTGGTTGCAAATCCGGAGAAATAAGCGCTCAGCTGAACATTCCGAGTCGATCTGTGAAACGATTGTTATCTGAGTTGGAAGAGAAGAATCTTCTGCTGAAGCAAGGTGCTGATCCGGGAACAAACTATACGTTGGCATTACGATTAATGAAGAGTAGACTCCCCCGTCTTGGTGTCTAGCAGTGATGTCGACGCCATTCACAACCCGCAAATAATGCTTGCATTTGATTTTTTTTTGAGTTATATCTACTTGTCGACTAGTCTTAATTATAGGAGACCACAATGATACCACCAAAAAAACAAGGCTTTATGACTAGTATCGCTCTACTCGTCATCATTGCATTTGCTTCTACCTTCGTTCTCCCTGCAAAAGAGAATTTAGTAGTATGTCAGATATTGAACTCATCAGAATCAGCAACAACATTTGCTTATTCTCAATGTAATGAAACCTATTGCGTGGGTAGCAAGACTTGGGTTTGTGAAGAATACGGCAATTCCAGCGCCTGTGAACCTTCAGCCTGCAGTTCAACTAATTGTAACTAACAAATACCATTAATTCCTTTTCCGCATTGTGATAAGGGGTTGGTGGGTTTTGAATCTTATGCTTTTAGTCACCATTTTGCTATCCCTGTTGGCCGCACCGCCAACGCACACGAGCGATGTCTTTCAGCAGACCCGCGAAATCCGCATTCACTTTCCCTTATTCCGTGACATTCGCAGAATTGCCTCGATCAACGATTCACAGATCGCTCTGTTCGATGCGTCGTCACATTCGATCGTTGTGGTGGATGTATCCGGGAATCCTGTTGCAACATTGGGTAGACAGGGCGCAGGACCGGGTGAATTTCGACGCATTTCAGATTTTACCGTCATTGGCGAGGTTGTGTACATCTATGATTCATCCAATTTGAAAATCTCGGCATATAGGTCCAACGCTCTCTTTCTAAATGAATTCCGTGTGAATAAGAAAGCGTTTCATATGACTTCGGATGGCTCTTCCCTGTTCCTGTACAACACAATGGACATACACGTCAAACAGCCCTTGATCTATCGGCTTGATCGTCAATCTGGCAGGGTGCTGAACGAATTCGGAGACCCTAGCCCGTTGCTATTGGAAATGAAAACAGGGACTACAGGGATATACCGTAGCATAACAGCCATCGGAACGTCCATCTGCTTCGCCCATCCGTACGAATATGCGATCCACTGCTATGATAAAGCAGGGAATTTACAGCGTACGATACGTGGCAGTGCTGCTGAATTCAAAAAACCCCGGCCAGAACATTTCTTTCGAGAATCAAGGATTCAAGCGATCACACATGTCACTACAGGTCTTTTCTCACATGCAAATACGCTCTACTTGCTCTACAGAAACCAAGAAAACGATCGCAATTTCATGGATATCTACAACTTGTCGGGCCGCCTAACTTATGGGAGCGCTTTGATCGATGATTTGAACATCCGGCATATCGATTCAAAAACAGGAATCGCCTTTTCTGCGGAAGCCATTTCTACCTCTACTGAAGATTACACGTTGTTAAAACTCTACAAGCGCGTCGAGCCGTAAGATATTTGACTGTGAGAATAGGGGTGGTTAAGTAACGTCTTCAACAAACACTCCCGTCTCTGTTTCTAACAGCGACATCGACGACACGTCAACGCCAAGACTTAGTAAGGCCTCGCGGTAGAGCCTCAACTGGGTTCGGTACACCTCCAGATGCGCCTGCACGCTGCCCGTTTTGAAATCAACGATGTGCCAGGCACCCGCCTCGTCCTGAATCAGCAGATCGATGATGCCTTTGAGAAGCCCCATATCGGGCACATCGGCTTCGAATGCCACTTCATGGCGTCTCAACCGAGGGCTTGGATAGCGCGCGGCCAGCGACTCCACGGCGCGGCGCACATGCGCCATCACGGACTCGAGATCCGTTTTGTCCACATCGGGATGCGGCCATTGACGGCGAACCAACCGCTCGATCCGCGGCCATTCGACCTGCATCCAGCCGGAATGCTCCAGCGCCTTGTGGATCAGGTTTCCGGCATCGCGCGGATCCAAGATGTTCCATTGAGCATCACCATCCGCCTCTTCCTGATCGATATCCTCATCGTCTGTGGTTTTCGATGGAAGGATCACGGGCCGTGCCGCCGCATCCAGACGAGGCCGTACCGCTTCCCGATCTCCCAAAGGCAGTCGTACCAAAGGTTGAGGGATGGATAACGACTCGGAAATCCAGTGTTCTCCAATTTCGTGCGATTCGAACGGCAAGGGTTGGGGAAGCAAAGCGCCCAGGCTACCCTTATTCTCTTGAATTTCCTCTCCTTCCAAACCCCAGAGCACAAGATGGTTCCGAGCTCGGGTGCAAGCCACATAGAACATCCGTTTCTGTTCGGCGACCTCCCGAAGTTTGATCTGGTCGCGGATGTGATGGTACATCGCGCCGTAATAGGTGTTCGCCTCTTCGCTGTTCAATCCTTTTGGGACGATCCAAGTCTCCGCGTCTTGAATATCACGCGGGGTTCGTGCGGCGACGCCTCGATCGGTCGGTTTCGACGGACCCAAGCCCGGCAACACCACCATCGGGAATTCCAGACCCTTGGAGCCATGGATGGTCATGAATTGGATGGATCCGGTATCGGAAACCACCCCCTCTTTTTCCTTCACCTCGTCGTCGAGCTGACGGGTGAGGAACGCATCCACATCCACCAGGCTGCCATTTCCCTGCTGTTCCAATTCACGAACGAGGCGGATGAGTTTCTGGATGTTCGCAGTGGTCTGGATGGGATCCACATTCGAAACCACGTAGGGTCGCTCCAGAAACGCTTCATGGAGAATATCGGATAAGCGAACGGTTTTCACTTTGCGACGCAAGCGGATGAGCCAAGGAAACGACGTTTCGAGAACCAATCTATCCGCCAGGTAGAGTTCGGGGTGCGGCGCCGATTGCCAAGCCAGTACGGCCTTGAAGAGCTCGCGCGGAGCGCCTTCATCGCGCATGAGCACCAAGGCAACATCAGAGAATCCGACGAACGGCGAGCGAAACACCGCGGCACACGGAAGGTCTTGGTACGCGTCGCTGAGGAATCGGATCAATGCGAGCGCATCGGACACCACGTGCGACTGATAGAAACCGACGCCGGAAAACGAGGAGAACGTCAATCCCGCATCGCGCAAGGATTGCTCGAACTTCCATTGGTTCGAACGACTTGGCAACAGAATTCCCACCGCTTTTTTTCCCGCCAAAATGAGTTCCCGGATATCCGGATAGAGCTCGACGCCATTCGCATCCCGATAACTTCCATCCGAAACGGCTTTCAGGAAATGGGCCAGGCTCCGTGCTTCCGCATCCGACCGCTCACCGGCTTTCCAGCGACGCGGTTTTCCCTTGTCGTTGAACTGAGTCGGTAGCGTGTATTGACGTATGCTTCCGGGTTCGTTGTTCGCGTCTTCGTGCGGACCCGGGTGCGCCAAGTCCTGCGGTTCGGCCTCGTAGATCGCATCCGACGTTTTGCGAAGCACGTGCGTGAACAAGCGGTTGAGTCCGTTCACGATTTCCTTGGTGCTCCGCCACGATTCCCCGAGCTTGAATTCTGTGGGCTGGAGCTCTTGCGCCACCCGTTGCATCACCGACACGTTCCCGCCGCGGAACTCATAAATGGCTTGCTTCACGTCGCCCACGAGCAGGATGTCTGCCATGTCATCGTTCATCATCGCTGAGAGGATTTCCCATTGAACCGCATCGGTATCCTGAAACTCATCGACCACGATGGTCCGATACCGGCCGCGCAACGTCGCCAACCAATCGGGATGGGAGCGGGTCATCTGATGGACCAGATGGATGAGGTCGTCGAAAATGAGTTTTCCGGTGCGGTGGCGTTCGTCTCTGAAGAACGATCTCCAAAGGAGGATGAGATCCGCCAGGTCGCGCATCGAGTGGAAGGAAACAGTATCCGGATCGATCGACGCCGCGTCCGGATCCGATAGCTCCTTCAACAGATCGGCTTCGTCTTTTTGAAGCCATTGGCCAAGAGCGGAGATCCGATCCCGTTCGGCATTCATCTGGATGGAAATGCGTACCGCCTCGGCTTTCACATCCGGATCCGCTTTCTTCGAAATCGCTTTACTGGCACTCAGCGCGCCATTGCTCTTGTTGAAATAGGTATCGAAATCCAGCGGATAGGTCTCGGGCAGAACCACCGAATCTTTCAACAGATCGCGGTGTGCGGCGGCCAGACTCCTCAGCGACGCGTAATGGGCATCCCGACGCGCGATCATCTGCTCATGCTGCGTAATCGCCATCTCCAGCCATGCGGCGGGCGTCGTCTCGATCATCTCCCGTAACCGCGCTTCAGACACATCGCCCATCTCCTTGCACAGGCTTTCCACATTGCGTTGGCCGAATCGCATCAGCATTCTGACCAATGGCGAATGCTCTTTGTGCGTCTGATAGAATTTCGATCGCAATTCGAGATTGAACTGCGCCTCCTGAAAAGAATCCATCAGCCGGATTTCCGTCTCCAGACCCGCCACATCCGGATAACTCCGAATCAGATTGAAGCAGAAACTGTGGAACGTGGAGATCTGGTTGCGGTAAAACCGGACGCGCTGACGCTCCAGATGCCGCCTTTTCTGCGGATCCGTCTCTTCTTCCAAGGTCTTTGTGATCGCCGAATAAATCCTTTCGCGCATTTCCGCGGCGGCGAAATCGGTGAAGGTCAGCGCGAGGATCTCTTCCACATCCATCTGTTCTTGAAGAATCAGATGGATCACTTTTTGGGTGAGCGTATAGGTTTTTCCGGTCCCTGCGGAAGCGCGGATCAGCAATGGTCCCTTGGTCGCTAAGATCTCATTCAGCATCGTCGTCCTCCCACTCTTCGGCGACGGTTCCTTTGCGCGCCATCTGTATCGGCTCATCGAAACGCCGCGCCAGGGCGTATGCACTCGCATACTCGCCTTTCTCCAACGGCAACTCGAAATGTCCGTTCCGGATCGCTTCCACAATCGCGGGTACGTGTCCGTTCACGACGGTTTCCACAATGGCATCCAGTTCGCTCAGCGGACACACCGCATGTTTTTTCGAAGGACCCACATTCTCTTCGGCGAGCATCACTTCCTGCCAATCCATGCCCACTTTTCCCTTCTGGATGGGCAATTTCCAGTACGCCGCGGCGATGGGACGAAGACCTTCGTGTTTCAGCGCCCACCAATACAGCGCCATCTGGAAGGCTTGTCCGTTGCGGATGTCTTTGATCGAAGGCTGTTTTCCGGCGCCGGTCTTGTAATCGATCATGAGCGCTTCGTTGCCAGATGAGGCCACATCCACCCTATCGATCTTCCCGTTGAGTCGGATGTTCAACCCGTTTAATTCGCGATCGAACTTCCATTCCCATTCAAGAAATTTCGGACGGAAGCCGGTGAGGTCGAGCAAAGGAAGACGCGTGATTTCGCCCTGAAGAATCGCCGGGAGAAGAGCGTGCACCTGCCGTCTGAACAGGTTCGGAAAGGGGGAATCGGCGGCGCCGAGTTCGAAAGATCGCGCGTCCATCACCGAATCGGCAATGATGCGGATCTGCTGGAGACATTCATCAAAGTGGGCTTCATCGGGCCAGAGTCCGAGCTTGTGGAATTTGCAGAGAATTTCATGAAGTAGATCTCCTTTGAGCTTCACGTCCGCATCCTCTTTGAAGCGAAGTTCCTCTTCGATCTTGAGCACATATCTGAACATGAAATCGAACGGAGCCTTCGCATACATTTCCAAGCGCGAGGGCGACATCGGAATCACCTCTTCCTTCGCGATGCGTTTGAGCGCGAGGTGCTTGGCGTAGTCCGAAGTCAGAACTCCATCATAAGCGCCCAGTTCGCCGAGACTGCGCCGCTGCTTGCCGATATCGGCCAGAAGCGAGGCGAGCGGATCGCCGCTATGGATGAGGGAGACGGTGAGGTCCCAGAGGTTCCCTGCCGTGGCAGGCCACGGATGGAGGTTTGTGAATCGGGATTTCGTATCGACCCACAACATGCTGGGCGTGGTTTTCGAATCGGCGATGAGTTTCGGGTAACTCAGCCAGACATCGGCTGCGGAGCGCAGGATTCGTTCCAAGTGATGACGCGCTTCCAGATAGGGATCGGGAGTGAACGCTTCGATGCACTTGGTCAACTCCGCGCCGAACCGGCTGTGGATGGGATGATCGGCATGACCCGGATGCAGCGAATCGGCCAAACCGATCACGATCGCGAGTTTGCCATGCACATCCGGAAAGTGGTGGATCTCGGTGAACAGCAGCGCCTCAGGCTTGTCTTCCACGCGCTCCGACTTCCCGGACAGAAACTGGTCGAACATTCTGAAAAACGCCGCTTCATTCACCACGGGATCCAAACCGAGGCGTTGGTAGGTGGCGCCGAATTCGTTCACGAGTTCCACGAACTGCTTTTTCCGAGTGCGTACCTCTTTTTCCGCTTCGGTCTGAAACCGGCGCAGAAGCTCGAGTTGCGCGTGGCACCATTGCGAAACCTGCCGAGGTTTCGATGATCCGAACATTGCCGGCAGCGATTTCAGATGTTCCGCATCGGCATCTTTCAGAGTACGGCGATTCCATTTCAGACAATCCTTGTGGATGTCGCGGATCAGGGTGACATCCACTCCCGGGTATGAAATGAGCTTATCGCCAAAGACTTCCATGATGTCGGTAATCTGAAACCCGTTCAAGCGAAGCCTAAGCAACCGATTGAACCGGTTCAGAACGGGGTTCGAACGAAGCGTGTCCGATTTGGAGCATTGCGTCGGAATACCATACAGTCGACTCATGGCTTCGATGTGCGGCCGGTATGAGGCCAGGTCCGACACCAAGACCACCGCATCGGAAAGTTGAAAGCCTGATTGGTCACTGAGGCGGTCCAAAAGTCGCTCCATCACAGCGCCCACTTCGGCTTGGGGCGTGGAAAAAGCTTCCATCCGCGGAGCGCGGAGCTCTTGGGCGGAATGGGACTGAGATGGGTGTCCCCAATCGGCGAGATGGGAATCGATATACGCCGGACTCGCATCCTCCGGAGCGCACAACAACACGGTGAGTTTATCGCGGAAGCGGTTCAACGCCGCGAATTGGATCGGAAACAGCACATCCACCTGATAGAGCCACACCCGAGGATGATCCGTGGTTTGGCTCGATCCCGGAAGGGATTCCCGTATCCGATACCGGTTGGTTTCCAACCAACTTGAAAACGCGGACATCACACGAAGGATTTCGCTGTCGGATGCGGTGTAGGCGCGTAGATCCAGGCTTCCGCGGGCGGTTTGGATCAGCCAAGCGCTCAGAGCGCTCACCATGTCCGGATATCGGAGCGTCATCGCGGAACGGTCATGGTGTTCAAGCCAGTAATCGAAAAGCAGCTCAACATCTTTCGGGCCGAGCACGATGCCGGGATCGCCTTCGCCCCAGACCAGAGCCTGTTCTTCAAGCCAGTTGGCTAGAACGCGGATTTTCGGAGCCGGACCTTTGAGCACCTGCTGCAAGCGTCGGCGCAAGGTGCGCTCCATGAGCTGTGAGCCGACCAAGACAAGATGGTCAGACGCGACGCCGGATTCGAGCTGATAGGCGAGGTCTTCGGTGCGTGGTGAAGTGACGAGATGAAATGACATGATGGAAACTAACTCCCCGCGGTGACAGATTGCGTCACCCTTCGTTGAAGGTTTCCACCCGTTCGATGGCCAATTCGCGGTTGAACAATTTTTCGAAGAGTTCGCGTTTTCGCATGGCACCCCAGATTTCCAATTGGGGATCGATCATGGTTTTGATCTGGAGAATCACCTGCTTATCGGTCACTTTCACTTGAAGATCTTGGACGTTTTGGAAGTGGGAGCGGTCGAGTCCGTCGGCGACCCGTAATATCGCCGAAAGAGCGCGAATCCGGCGTTTGTTGTCCGCACTAAGCAGGTCGAATTGTTTGTGAGACGATTTGGGAGCGCTGCGTCGGTGGTATCGGGCCACGTGGACGATGATTTCGATCTCATCTTGAGTGAAGCCTTTCAGATCTGCGTTCAAAATGATATAAAGCGCGTGTTTGTGATGTTTGTGATGGGAGATATGGTAGCCGATGTCGTGCGTGAGCGAGGCGTATTCGAGGAGTTCGCGATCGTTGCCGGTGAGCTGATGCCAGGGTTTCAAGGCATCGAACAGTTGCATGGCGAGGAGGGTGACATGGCTGGAGTGCTGCTCATGCCAATTGCATTTTCGCAACAGCTCATGGATGCTGCGCCGCCTCGGATCGGGAAATTCGACCAACAGCTTTAGCTCTTTATACTCGCGGCGGATGTATCGCAGAATGATGCCCTCGCGCATCGCCATCGTCGATGTCCGGATCGTGCGGATCGGAAACACCGTCAATATCGTGTTCAGCAAGACCATGCCCGGAACCACGAGATCCACGCGCTTGGCATCCAAACCCGGAAGCAGCGCCCGCTGACGGCTCGTCATCTCCATGAACCGCTTGTAGAAGACCCGGAATTCATCCGCCGAATACACGAATTCATTCAAAGTGACTGACGTATCCGCTTTTTTGAGCGACGCCATCATCATCGCGATGTTCTGCATGGTACCCGAGGTGCCCACCAAGGTCTCGATAGGATATTGCTCCACCGCTTCCACCAATTCGCCCAATTTGCTCACATAAAACGACTCCAAATGGCGGATGTCTTTCTTGCTGAGCGGATCAGACGATACGAACTCGGTGTAAATGCGAGATACTCCCAGTTTCTTGGAATCCAGAAAAAACACATCGCGCTGGTTGGCGATGATGAATTCCGTGCTTCCGCCTCCGATATCCATCACCAAAACTGGATCTTCACCGATTTTGAGTCCGTGCTGCACGGCGATCGCGATGAGTTCGGCTTCGGTCTGACCCGGAATCGCCAACACTTTGATCCCGACCTCGTCGATCACCCGTTGGATGAAATCACCGCCATTGGATGCTTCGCGGATGGCGGATGTGGCGAAGGCCTGGATCACTTCCACCTTGTAACTGTCGCACAAGGTTTTGATGTTGTGAAGTGCCTCCAATCCGCGCTTCGTGGCCGCATCGGAAAGCGATTGGCCGAGCCCGTCCTGCCCCAAAAGCACCATCTCTTTCAAGGAATCGATGGTCGCGTAACTCCCATCCGACGCTATATCCACTATGACGGCATGGAACGAGTTGGTGCCGAGATCGATGGCCGCAATGCGACGAGTCCGGGAAACGGAACCTGGTGAGGAATGCATGCGACGTATCTTTGGTTTAGGGAGGATCCGCAACAAATATAATCGAAATTGAACGGATAACGTTAGATTCACCACATCATGAAGGCTTTATCCATCTTCCTTTTCTCCCTCGCGCTGACCGCGTTCGAGTCCCATGCGCAGGAACACATTCAGGGGCGCATCTACATCAAATTCGAATCGGCGCTTTCCACTGCTTACAAAGCCGCTCCCGATGATGCCATGCGGATGTTGCGTGTGCTTGGAATGTCTGAAATGACTCCTGTTTTGGGCCAAGGTGAAGTTCGCAGGCTCAAAGGACGCGATCTTCCCGATGACCTCGAACGGACCTACGAAATCCGCTATGACAGCGGCTTGGAACCGGAATTCGTGGCTTCGAAACTGCGCGGACTGCCCGGCGTGGTCTACGCCGAGCCGCAGCATGTGCTTCGAACGCAATTGGCACCGAACGATGCGCTCTACGGCCAAAGCGGTGCCGATTATTTCGCTGCATTGAACATCGAACAGGCTTGGAACAGCACCATCAGTTCTTCGCAGATCATCATCGCCATTGTGGATAGTGGAACCGATTTCAATCATCCGGATCTGGCTGGGAAATTATGGCGCAATCCCACCCCGGGTTTGGCGGCGAGCTTATCACCTCTGCTTCGGCAAGTGGTGAACGATACCATCGGATGGAATTTCTGGAACAGCGGACCCATCAACAATCCCGAACAGACGGCGAATCCGCTTCCGAACGGATCCTCACACGGAACCCACGTGGGCGGATTGGCGGCGGCCAACACGAATAACGGCATCGGAATCGCCGGCAGCGGCTTCAACAGCTCCTACATGGTGGTTCGAGTGGGCGGTACTGTCGCAGAGCCCACATCCATCGGTTACGGATATCCCGGAATCCTGTATGCGGCCTTGAACGGCGCTCATGTGATCAACTGCAGTTTCGGCGGCACCAATTATTCCAATTTCGGAGCGGATGTGGTCAAATTCGCCAACTCTTTGGGCTCGGTGATCATTGGCGCGGCCGGCAATACGAACACCGAGACCTCATTTTACCCGGCTTCCTTTCCCGAAGTGCTTTCCGTCGGTTCTGTGACATCGGGTAACACTCGCTCCACGTTTTCCTCTTATGGATACGATGTGGATGTGATGTCGCGCGGCACAGCTGTGTTGAGCACGATACCCGGAACGAACTACGCGCTGAATTCGGGAACATCGATGGCGAGTCCCATTGTGGCGGGTATCGCGGCGTTGGTTCGGCATAAGAATCCGACCTGGTCGCCAGACCGGGTTCGGACGCAGATCCGCGCATCCGCCGCGAACGCGGCATTGTACTCGGTTAACAATGCCAATCTCGCCTTCAAGTTGGGAAATGGCTTGGTGGATGCCAACCGGGCCGTGAATGCGGTGCTACCAGGAATACAAGTGCGGCATCTGCGCTTCGAGGGCCCTACCGGACGCAAACTCAGCTTCGAGGAGAACGGTTTCATCCGAATGACGCTCAAAAACCATGGCGTGGCCACCACTTCCGCATTCACCTTGAACGCCGTTGCGATGCGATCGGGCATCACCGTCACCGGATCACTCACCCCCGGTATGATCGCAAGTGGTGATTCCATGAATATTTCCATCCCGATCCGCATCCTGTCGAGCTTTGATTTCAGTCAGACACCTCAAGTGCGCCTCACACTCACCGACAGCGGACACTCGTACTCCGATTACAAGATCGCATCCTTCACCAATTTCCTGTTTGACGTTGTGGATGCCAACCGGGCCATCACCTCATTCGCCACGAATGGCACCATCGGGTTCGAATCGGCCACCACAGGCGGTGGTGGCGTGGGTTTCATCCCCATCACGGAAAAAAATGGCCTGTTCACCGAACTCGATAATATCTTATATGAAGCCGGATTGATGGTTTCTTTTTTCTCGGAAAGAGGTCCGTTCGTTGTGAACCAGCTTCGAGCCGGGGCCGGAGCCGACAATCATTTCAAGCCCGTAGCGGCGTTTTCGGTCACCTCTCCGGGCGGAATATCCGACCTTGACGGCATTGCACGGTTCAATTCGACGGGATTTCCGAATGCCCCTCAAATCGATGTGAAACAGGAAGTGTATGCGTTCGACAGCACTTCGCTGAATCGCTCCATCTTCGTGAAATACAGCATCAAAAATGCCTCCAGCGAATTGATGCGCTCGGTTCGGGTCGGACTCTTCGCGGATTGGGACATCGGCGATTACGAGTCGAACGCGGTCGCTTATTCCGCCCCCGACTCCATCCTCTATGCGTTTTCACCCAATGAAACCGACATCTACCCTTATGTGAGCATCGCCCATTTGGGTGAGGTTTCCAGCGTGCTTGCCATCGATAACGCGTACAACGGGGTTGTCGACAGCTTGAATTTCGGAACGTATTTCTCCTCGTCAGACATTTCGCATGACGGATTCACTCGAACCGAAAAACAGTGGGCTTTGAACGCAGGAAAACTCAAAACCTCTGTCTTGAATACGGACATCGCGATGGCAACGGCAACCGGGCCTTACGTTTTGGAGCCCGGACAGGAAATCATTGTCGGATTTGTGATGGCGTTCGGCGAGACCTTACCCATCCTGAGGGCTCAGATCGCGGCAGCAAGGGCACGGAACCTGTTCGCTGTGACTTCGGTGGGTTTCGGGTTGATGGGTCCACCTTGGATCGATCAACCGCAAAGTGTCGGTATCCTGCCGAATTATCCGAATCCGTTCAACCCCGGAACCACGATCCGTTTCACGGTGACATCCCTTACCGAAGTTCAGATCGACATTGTGGATGTGTTGGGCCGAACGGTCGCCGAAGTGGCCAATCGCAGATTCGCCGCGGGTGAGCATCGCATACCGTTCGATGCCAGCGGGTTGTCTTCAGGCACATATCTGATCCGGATGATCGCCGGAGGATCTGTCCATACGCGGAAAATCACCCTTTTGAAGTAGCCAGCCTCGATGCCCGGCGGGTTTCCGCTTCCTGATAACGCTTCTTCTCGAACTCCGATTCCGGAATCACAGGGGGTACCGGGATCGGTCTTCCGTCAGAATCCACCGCAACGAACGTGTAGAAAGAGGTGGTGCACAGTTGTCGAGTACCGGCGCGGAGGTTTTCAGCCCACACTTCGATCGCCACTTCCATCGATGATTTGAATGCGCGGGTGACTTCACCCTCGATCACCACCACTTCACCCAGCTTGATCGGATGTCTGAACTCGACGCTATCCACGGAAACCGTGACCACGCTTCGGTTGCAATGGCGCTGGGCCGAAATCGCGGAGCATATATCCATCAGATGAAGAAGGCGGCCGCCCATCATGTTTCCCAACGGATTGGTATCATTCGGCAGAACGAGTTCATTCGTTCTGACGCGCGATGCGGTCACGGTCTTGTCGGCAAGGGATGTGGAAACGTGCGGAGTCTCTTCGTAGCGTCGGGTCATGGCAGATAATCGGTTTTCATTAAAAGTAAGGCTTTCCCAACACTCATGATCACAGTTTCAAATCTGCATAAGCAGTACGGCACCAAAGCGGTGCTGGAGGATATCCATCTCACCATCCATCCCGGAACCTGCGTGGGTTTGCTTGGCAATAACGGAGCGGGAAAATCGACCCTCATCCACATCCTGCTGGATCTGATTCCTTCCACCTCGGGTGAGGTGAGTCTTTTCGGGATGGGTTACCCCGAAGATACGGTCGCCATCCGCAAGAGAATCGGCGTGATGCCCGAAGAGGAACTCATACACGACGAACTGACCGGAAAAGAACAGCTCGATTTCGCTTGTCTGCTCTACGGAATCGATGAATCGGAGCGCGATTACCGCATCCGCACGCTGTTCGATTTCTTTTTCGATGATGCGGGAGAATTGAACAAACCTTGCGGCACGTATTCGGCGGGAATGAGGAAGAAGCTCGGCATGATCATCGCTTTGCTTCATAAGCCGGATTTGCTACTGCTGGATGAGCCGTTCTCGGGCTTGGATCCGGCGGCGAGCCAAGTGCTGATCCGGTTTCTGAGCCTGTGGCTGAATGAACATCGCGCGATTCTGGTCTCATCGCATAATCTGAATTATGTGGAGCAGATGGCGAGTCATGTGGCGGTGATCCATGAGCGGAAGCTCGCTTATTACGATACTTTGTCGAACTTCCTGGTGCAAGGGTCGGGTATGATCGACCAAACCCTGTTCGCATTACTCAAATCGGAACCCAAATCGCATGAGTCGCTGCAATGGCTTCTGAAGTAGCCCCAACCATCCGCTTTCTCGCGAAAGTGAAACTCAAAGCCATGTTCTTGGGAGAATATGCGCTGTGGATGAACTTGCTACGATTCGGGGCCTTCCTCTTCGTGATTGCTTACGGCGCCTATTACGGCTATCTGTTGGATGCGATGGTCGATTCGTACAAAGTGGACATCTCCTTCGCCCAGGCCGATTTGCTCTTGCAGATGCTGGTGCTGAGCATGATCATCTTCGTGAATTATTTTCCGGGATACCGGCCTTCGGGAAGGTTCATCCGCGAAACCTATCCCATCACGCGTCCTTTCAGGTTGGTCACCAACACGGTTCACGATCTGCTGCATCTGTACTATCTCTACACCTTCGTCTTCATCTTCGCCGTGTGGTACATGAGCGCGTATGTGGAGTGGACATCAGCCTTGGCGATGTTCGTCGGCTTCGCGGGCGCCGTATTCACGGAACGCGCCGCGAAGCTGTTCATCGAGCAGGAAATGAAGCAATTGGCGCACAATTTGGCGCTTTGGTCCATCCTCCCCATCACCTTGGCCTGTTATTTCTTCCTCGGGTATTGGTTGGAGCCGGATGTGTGGACCCGCCTCCTCCTTTCCATCGTGTGGACGATCGTGGCTTGGATCATCTATGTGTATCTCGATGCGCAGATCATCCAACCCAAAACCCGCAAAAATGCCACGTCACGCACCGAGAACAAATGGCAACTGTTCGGAATCGAACAGAGGTTGTTCTTACGCCGGAAATCGGTGCGTCCATTGGTGCTCATCCTTCCCCTGCTTAAAGTCCTGGCGCTCTTATACGGCTATCTGATGGGGGGACGCATCTTCGAAGACGATTCGCATTGGACGGTGCTCTATGCGGGCTTCCTCATGCTTCCCATTTCTCCGTTCACCTATGTCCAGAACAACCTGGCGGGTTTTTTCAGGGAAACCTGGATCAGCATGGAATTACTGAATGGTGAATCCGTCGAACTTTGGCGCGCGTGGTGGACCACCCTCTGGCCCATGCTTCTGTATGATGCCGCTTGCACGGTGATCGCGATGGGCTTCGCCGGAATTCTGACGTTGGACTATGCCGCGATGTATGTGAGTTGCGCCATGATCATGATCCCGATCGGCGTATATGGAAGCATGCATCAGGCGAGACGAATCCCCCACTTCCTTTCCATTCAAAGTATCACCAGTTATAAGAACAACACCTCCACCAGAATCATCCTTTTGGATTCGCTCTGCATTGTCGTTCTCGGTGTGATGTATGTGATGGGATGGATTTTCTACGCGTTTCCGGTGGTTGTGATCCTCACCTATGTGCTGTTGCGCAGAGTGACTCCCGAGTATCCGGAGATGAAGCACCGGATGTATCAGAAGTTGTTCAAGGAAGGATGACATAAAAAAGGCCGGACATCCTTTCGGAGCCGGCCTTCGAATTCATTCAGACCAGAATCAAGGAGCGCATTTGCCTACGCCATAGCCTGGGTTCTGCTTCAGGTTCGGATTCACGTTGCACTCGCGGTCCGGTACAGGGAACGTCAAGGCATCCGCGTTCCAAGCAAGCGGTGCGCCTGCGATATCGGAACCGATCTGGTTGCGACGCATGTCCATACGCAGCACGCCTTCGAAAATCAATTCGTTACGACGCTCTTTCAGGATGTCTGCCAAGGTCACGGTTGCCAATGGAGCCAAACCTACGCGTGCGCGAATGAGGTTGACATCGTCTAATGGTGTGGCTCCTAATGTCGCGGTGGTGCGGAAGTTGGCTTCAGCACGGGTCAGATACATCTCTGCGAGACGCATGACCGTGATGTTCAGACGACGCGAGTCCACAGCGGCATCAGGTGAATGATACTTGGTGGTCATGCGGCCACGGGGTGTTATAATGAACAAGTTGGCGCGTGCATCTCCAGCTTCGTAGTTGGTCAAATGCGGATCTTCAACTCGGATATCCGCACGTCCATATGGAAGTGGAGAGTGGAACACAGCCATGTCATTCGATCCGGAAGTCGGGGTCACTTGCATTGCGAAGATGGTTTCAGATCCGTTGGAAGTGCGGTTGAAGTTCGACGCGATGTTCGAGAACAGACTGTAGCGGGTAGACGTGATCACGTTATTCGCTTCGGCGGCGGCGGCAGGATAGTTGCCCATCGCCAGGTGAACCCGAGCGAGAAACGCGCTGGCTACGTTGGTGTTGGCGTAGAATCCGTTAGACACAGGAAGCGATTTGCCGGCCGTGAGATCGGTTACTACTTGTGTATAGATCGCAGAGACCGTAGCACGTGGCAACTGGAGGGTGTTGTCAACCACACGGGTCGGTACCAAAACCAAAGGTACCGCAAGGTTCGTGGTCGGGCTGCCATCGTTGAACGCTTTACCGAACGCTTGAACCAGATTGAAGTAAGCCACCCCGCGAAGGAATTTGGCTTCCGCTTCAACACGGTTCTTTGTTGCGGCATCCGCACCGAACACAGCCAATGTAGCCGGATCAAGCAGATTGTTCGCACGGTTGATCAGGTTGTAGCTGGCAGTCCAAACACGCGTCACATAAGCATTGGTTGTGACAATGTTTTTGCGGTTGATATCGAACGGATCGATGAAGGTTCCGTTGAAGTTGATCTCACTGCTCGGAGCCGAATAGATTTCCGAGAGATAGATGTAGCTACCACCGTAGGTGTCAGCTCCACCGAGTTGGGCATACGCACCGACAAGAGCGGTTTGGATGTTCCCCGGTGTCGACAATGCGATTCCATCAGAGATGGATGCTTGAGGTTGCAAGTCGAGCAAATCATCGCAACCGACGAAGGTCACGCTGATCAGCAAGGCGAGTAACAGGTTTGTTTGTTTTTTCATAATTGTCTTAATCAAAATCCTTGTGTGAATCGGGATGACGGGTTAGAAACCGATGTCGATACCAAAGGTGATGGTTTTCGCTTGCGGTGCGGTGTAGAAATCGTTTCCGAGACCGATGTTACCCGCCGCGAAGTCGGTGTTCATTTCCGGATCCCAACCTGGATAATCCGTGAAGGTCAGCAAGTTCACACCTGTGCCATACAGGCGGACTTTCGTCAAGCCCGTGTTGTTCAAGTATTTGCGTGGAACCTGGTAGCTCAACGTCACGTTTTTCAGGCGCACATAGGATGCATCCACGATGTAACGGGAGGAGAACTGGTTACCGTTGGTGACCAAGTAGCGAGCTTCAGGAACGTTGGTGTTCGGGTTGGCAAGCGTCCAGCTCTTGAGCTGATCGGTCACCGAGTTATCTTCGAACACGCCATTACCGCGACTCCAACGGCCGTGACCGGAGATGTTCGCATCGATACCTTGTACAAACTGGAACAGGATGTTCAAGTCGAATCCTTTGTATGCGAAGCTGTTTCCGAAACCACCGATGAAGTCAGGGTTCGGATTTCCAAGTACGCGGTCGGTCGCCAAGTTGAAGTTGGTCGTGGTACCGGTGATACTGCCACCTTTGATTGGAGTATCATAGATGTTGAACAGAGCGTTGCCGTTGGCTGGATCCACACCGGCAAACTCTTTACCGAAGAACACGCCCAATGGCTGGCCTTCAAGAGCGCGGTTGAATCCGAGACCTCCCGTCAATATTTGACCATCCAAATTGGTGATCTTGTTGGTGTTCTTGGAGAAGTTGAACGTCGAGTTCCATTTGAACGCGCCGGTCAGGTTGAAGGTGTTCAACACCAACTCGAACCCTTTGTTTTCCAAGTTACCCACGTTTTTGAGGGTGCTGGTGAAACCGGAGGAGCCTGGGATTTGAACCGTCAGGAGGAGGTCTTCCGTGTTTTTCACGTAGTAGTCCATCTCACCGGTGATACGGTTGTTCAGAAGGCCGAAGTCAAAACCGATATCGCTTTGAGTGGTGGTTTCCCAAGTCAGGTTCGGGTTAGGAATCTGCGAAGGTGCGATACCCGATTGGCCGCCGTAGGAAGTTCCGCCCCAAAGACCCAAGTGGCCGAAGTTTCCGATACCTGCGTTACCCGTGATACCGTAGCTTAGACGTGCCTTCAGGAAGGAAACGATAGGAAGAATCGGGGTAGCGAAGGCTTCCTCGGTCACAATCCAGCCAACCGATGCGGCAGGGAAGAAACCGTAGCGCTGGTCTTTACCGAAACGGGACGATCCGTCGGTACGTCCGCTCACAGAAGCCAAGTATCGTTCTTTGTAAGAGTAGTTCGCACGAGCGAAGTACGATACGAAGCTATACTCTGAGCCTGTGCTGGTGCCGCTCAAGAGGTTGGCACCGCTGGTGAGGCGTTGGAACGAGTTGTTCGGGAAACCGGAACGTGCGGTGAAGGCATAGTTGTAATCGTTGTACTGGTAACTGAAACCGGCGGTACCGTTGAACGATTGATCTTTGCCGATATTCCGTTTGATGTTCAAGTACGTTGAGTTACCGTACGAGACGCTCTGCTGCCAAGCCACGGAAGCGTAACCGCCAGCGCCTGCACTTGCGAAACCGACTGCGGTTTCTGGTCCGTACCACTGGTCGTCGTAACCGGTCATGACATCCGCGGTGAGTTCGGAACGAAGCTCGACGTCCTTGATGAGGTCAAGCGCCAAATATCCGGTACCCGTATTACGCATGGTGGTCACGTTGTACTTGGAGAAGTTTTTGTGAATGATACCGTTGTAGTAGTAGGTATCGTTGTTCAGATTCGCTGGAATCTGAGCTTCACCAGGATAATACAGTGGGCTAATCGGCATTTGAGCAATCAGCTGCAATGGCGTGGAGAATGCGTTATCCGAAGCAAGACGTTGGTTGAATGTGCGGCCACCGGAAAGGTTCATCCCCACACGAAGGCGATCAGATGCTTTGTGGTCGAGTTTCAAACGAACCGCGGCGCGCTGGAAACGGTCACGGATCAGGATACCGTCCTGGTCGCTGAAATGTCCGCTCACATAGAATCTGGTTGCGTCGTTTCCGCCGGATGCGCTCAAGTCGTGCGAGAACATGGCCGCATCTTGAAACGCCAGGGATTGCCAATCGGTATCGGCTTCACATGCAGTTCCACCACCGGCTGTACCGGTGAGAATGGATGTTTTGCTTGCATCCAAGCAGGCGCGCCAGTCGGTGCCGAGGGAGTAGAAATCAAATTCACCTTCAAGGATCGCTGTGCGGTTCGGGTTCAACCCTGCCGCGGCACGGATACGGTCGGTATTACGAGCGGCATCCCACATGAAGTTGACATACTGCGGACCGTTCATCATGTCCACCAAGCCCGTAGGCTCACTGTTACCGCGCTGGAACGAGTAGTTGAACTGCGTTTTACCAGGACGGCCGTTTTTCGTAGTGATCAGAACCACGCCGTTCGCCGCACGTGAACCATAGATGGCTGCTGCAGAGGCGTCTTTCAGGATCTGGATCGACTCCACGTCGTTGAAGTTGAATTGTGCCAATGGGTTGGATGCGGCAACGCTGAGGGAGAAATCATCCATCAATACCGGAATACCATCCACGATGTACAAAGGCTGGTTGCTTGCCGATACCGAAGAGGATCCACGAACACGCACTTGAATGCCTTGACCCAACTTACCGTTGTTCTGTTGGATGAACACACCAGACACCCGGCCCTGGATCGCGTTCTCAACCGTGTTCACCGGATTGAATTGGATATCGCTTCCACTAACTGACGAAATCGACCCCGTCACGTTACGGCGGGCGGTTTCACCGAAACCAACGACCACAACCTGATCCAAACCGATCACATCGGCTTCAAGTTGGATGTTGAAGGTGAGGTTTCCACCCTGCACAACAACATTCGTGTTGAAACGTTTGTAACCCACAGAGGTGACGCGAAGCTCATAAGAGCCCGCAGGAAGTAGGACCGCATATCTGCCGTTCAAATCCGTAACCGCTCCGCGGTTAAGAGATGGGACAAAAATGTTGACAGCTGGAAGTGGCTCCCCTGTCGATTTATCAGTCACAGTCCCTGAAAGCGTCAGCCCCTGAGCCATTGCCTGGCTAGACAGGATGCAGAACGCTCCGACAAGGAGAGTACGCAAGAAGTTTTTCATATCATTCGTTTTCGTTGGTTGATAGCCCGGTGAGTGTTGAATTGACACAACCGTTATTTTGATTCGACACAAGTCCGATTGTAAGCAACATTCGCGTAACATCAAAGAAAAAAGCTTCGTTTTGTGGCGTTTGACACGGTTTTTATACGTTTTTTGAACATAAACAGGATCAAAACCTCTTTTTATTAGTGCGCAAAACCGCTTTTCTTACATGATCGCAACTCTTTTCTCCCTTTTAACTTTCCCGCCCCATCAACCACCTGCGCTGGATTCGCTGCTTTTCACAGCGGAAGGAACCTATTCCATCGTCTTTTGGATAGTTGGCGAGCCTGAATCGCAGATTCTCATCCGCCCCGACGAATCTTTCCATGCGGCCTCGACCATGAAAACCGCGGTCATGATCGAACTCTTCCGTCAAGGCAACCTCGCTGATTCCGTCCTGGTCAAGAACGAATTCAAAAGCATCGTCGACGGATCTCCATTCTCCCTTTCCATCGACAGGGATGGTGGAGATGCGCTTTACTCCAAGCTGGGTACCCGGATTCCGATGATCGATGTGATCCACGACATGATCACCCGAAGCGGCAATCTGGCGACGAATCTGCTGATCGAGAAAGCCGGGCCCACGAATGTGAACGCGACCATGCGCCGCCTCGGGGCCAACTCCATCAACGTGCTCCGCGGAGTCGAAGACATGAAAGCGTTCGACGCAGGACTCTCCAACACCACCACCGCTCTGGACCTGGCCATAATTTTCGACCATCTGGCCAAGGGAACGGCTGTTTCGCCCCAAGCCGATTCGTTGATGCTGGACATTCTGAAGCAGCAGCATTACAGGGATGTGATTCCGGCGCTGCTTCCTTCCGATCTGGAAATCGCGCATAAGACCGGCGCCATCAACCGGGTCGTCCATGACTCCGGAATCGTGTTCCTGCCGGATGGTCGGCGATATGTACTCGTTATCTTATCCAAAAACCTGCCATCGAACGAGTACGGCACCGATATCGCCGCCAAGATCTCGAAAATCATCTACGACCACGCCTCCCGATGACCCTCTCCCGCCCCTTCATCCTCTATCTTCTCATCGCCGCGTTCGCCGGATGCCGTTCCTTTGATTACGAACTCGCCATCCATAACGCGCGCATCATTGATGGTTCCGGTTCCGCGTCCTACATCGGCGATGTCTATGTGAAGGGCGATTCCATCGCGCATATCGGTCCGCTCGAGGCCAAACACCGGGTGCGCCACTCCATCGACGCCACCGGCCTCGCCCTTTCGCCTGGCTACATCAACATGCTCAGTTGGGCCACGGAATCGCTTCTGGCCGACGGGCGATCCATGAGCGATATCCTGCAAGGAGTCACCCTCGAAGTGATGGGCGAAGGCTGGTCCATGGGCCCGAACAACGCCTCCATGCGCTCGCCGGGCAAACCCTACATCACGCTCAAAGACTATTTCGACGACCTCGAATCGCGAGGCGTCTCTCCCAACGTGGCCGGCTACATCGGTGCCAGTACGGTGCGAATCCACGTGATGGGGCACGAAAACCGCGCTCCCACCCCGGCCGAGCTCGATTCCATGCGCGCCCTCGTGGCTCAAGCCATGGAACAGGGCGCTGTGGGACTCAGCACCGCGCTCATCTACGCGCCCGGTGCCTTCGCCTCCACCGAAGAGATCATCGCCCTGGCCCAAGCTACCGCACCGTACGACGGACTCTATGTATCCCACATCCGAAGCGAAGGCGACCGTCTTCTCGAGGCCGTCGACGAAGTGATCCGGATCAGCCGAGAAGCGGGCGTGCGCGCAGAGTTTTTCCATCTGAAAACGGCGGGCGAAGCCAACTGGCCGAAGCAGCAGACCGTGCTCGAGCGTATCGAATCGGCCCGAAGCGCCGGAATCCCCGTTTCCGCGAACATGTATCCGTACACCGCGGCGTCCACCTCGCTCACCGCGATCATGCCGCCTGATGTTGTGGAAGACGGTCATGATGCCTGGGTGTCGCGACTCAAAGACCCCGTGCAGCGCGCTCAGATCAAAGCACGCATCCTCGAAACGCAAGACGAATGGGAGAATTTCTACCAACTCGCCGGCGACCCCGAGCGCATCGTGCTGGTCGGCTTCCAGAACGATTCATTGCAGATGTATTCCGGACTTTCGCTGGCGGAGATCGCGCGTCGACATGGCAAGGACCCCATTGAAACGGCAATGGACCTTGTCATTATGGACGATTCGCGCGTGGGCGCCGTCTATTTCCTCATGTCGGAAGAGAATTTGCGCGCCATCATGGCCAAACCTTGGGTGAGTTTCGGGTCCGACTCCGGCTCCTTCGCCGCTGAGGGCGACGCGCTTCGGCGCAAGCCCCATCCGCGTGCGTATGGCACGTTCGCACGGGTGCTGGGGCATTACAGTCGCGACGAGGGCGTGCTCACGCTCGAAGAAGCCGTGCGGCGTCTTACCTCCCTTCCGGCCTCCAACCTCCGCTTGGAACGCCGCGGACTCCTCCAGCGCGGCTACTATGCCGACCTCGTGCTCTTCGATCCCACCTCGATCATCGACAACGCCACCTTCGACGAGCCGCATCAATACGCCACCGGCGTGAAGCACGTCTTTGTGAACGGCGTGCAGGTGGTGAAGGATGGAAAACACACGGGGAAATTCCCCGGGCGGGCGCTCAGTCCTTCGCGAGTTCGGTCAGCGCAGCCTCAATAAGCCGGTTGGCGGCTGCCGTGGGCTCGGTGTAATGGTTCACCATGAAGGAGAACGCATATTTTTTCCCGGATCGCGTGGTCAGATACCCGCTTAGCGCCCTCGCATAACCGATGGTTCCGGTCTTCGCTTGGACATACGGCGCCCCGGGTGCGCGGAACATCGCCCCCAGCGTGTTTCCGGCTTCCCCGGTGAACGGAAGCGACGAGATAAACGCGTTCCGGATGCCCGCATCCGGATAGGCATGCATATACCTCAGCAAGGCCACGGTCATTTCCGGCGCGAAAAGATTGATGCGCGTCAACCCCGATCCGTCGGCCATCTGCATGATCGTGGTGTCGATGCCTGCCGCGGCAAAGACGTGTTTCGCCCACGCCACGCCCTCTTCGTGGCCGCCTACCGACACCGAATCCGAAAGACTCAGCTCTTTGAGCAAGGCGTCGGCGTACATGTTCTGGCTGCGCTTGTTCACCACTCTCACGATCTCGCGCAGTTCCGGCGAGGCCTGCGTCGCCAACAGCTTTCTCTCAACTCCGGTCCCCGCTACGGTACGCTTCACTCCTCCCAGCACCACGATTCCATTCCGCCTCAGCTCTTCGCGTAAGACGTGTCCCGCATACATGGCCGGATCATGCACCGCCACCGAATACCGAACCGTATCGCCATCCTGAATCCGGTTTCCCACGGTGATTACATTCGTGCCCCACGGACGATTGTAAAACGTGCTGGTTTTTTCACCCTTGGCAACCGTAAGTGTCTTGTTGATCACCGACACATAATCGGTGTTGAACGGCTCCCAGGTGATTGTCGCAGGCTCGCCGGGTTTTCCGCCCACGATGATCAGATCCACACAGTTGTCGTTGAAATTGAGCGCCGCCACTTCCGCCGCATACCAATAGGTGGTGTAATCCCAGCTCCAGGCGCGACCCAGCCGAAGCGAATCGTACCGGCTGTCGTCTACGAGAATATCGCCGAAGACCGTGTCTATGCCGGATGTTTTCAGAGACCGGGCCCAATTCCGGAAGACGAAGGTGCGGTCGCCGTTGTGGAAGCGTCCGCCGAGCGTGGGGTCGCCGCCGCCGGAAAGGAGGAGGTCGGAGCCGGCGGAGAATAGGTTGGTCGAGGTACGGTAGGATGCCCCGCGTCGGATCATGGCGGCGGCGGTGGTGTAGAGTTTGGTGTTGGAGGCCGGCATGAGCAGCTTCTCGGCATTATGTCGCACAATCCACTCACCGGTAGAAAGATCCTGGACGGCGATTCCCCAGGTGCTCGGAGCCCAGGCTGCGTCGCGCAGGAGGTGGTCGATGCGTTGGGCGGGGAGTGCGGCGGGGAGGAGGAAAACGAGTAGAAGTAAGAGTCTCATGGCGATTTAATGGCGATTCCGGTATAAAAATATCCGACGATTTTGGGCCTTTTCGGCACATGGGCCGCATCCGCGGTGCGCATGTCGAATCCTGCGGCGCGAATCAGCGCGGGAATATCGCGGTTCAGATGACATCCATCCGCAATCACATTCTGGATTCCGTTGAGGCGGTGCTGCCATTTGCGCACATTCGCATCCGGCGCCAAACCGTGTTCCACATACCTGAATTCACCACCCGGTTTCAACACGCGGTACACATCACTCAGCGCGGCAGACACATCCGGAATACTGCACAAGGTCCAGGTCGACACCACCGCATCAAACGTGTGATCAGCAAACGGCAACTGTTCCGCACTCAGCGTGTGCGACTCGATAGGGATTCTGGTACGTTTCATGCGTCGTTTCAGAAAGCCCGACATGCCCGGATTCGGATCCAGCACGCTCAAACGCACCACGCTATCGGGGTAGTGCGGAAGGTTGAGCCCGGTTCCGACACCGATCTCCAGCACGTGTCCGCTCAGACCTTCCAACACCTGCTTCCGGAACCGGGTGAACGGCCGGTCGCGCATGACGAGGTCCAGGAAGAAAGGGAAAATCCAGGCGCTGTAGAAAGACAATGGGGTTTGTTGTTTGTTGTGAGAAGTAGGAAGTAGGAAGTAGGAAGTAGGAAGTAGGAAGTAGGAAGTAGGAAGTAGGAAGTAGGAAGTAGGAAGTTAAAATGACCGATTTCCTATTACTAACTACCAAATACCAATTACTTACTTCCGTCTCCTGACCACGAATACAGCGATCCCTATCGCCAGTAGGGCTCCCAATCCAAGCCATACCCAGACCATCATGTGTGTCTTCGGAACCGGAATTTGCCGCTGAAACGTGGCATTGTAGGCTTCGGGCATCTCTGGATTGGCTTTGGCATATTCGGCGACGGCTTGCCATACTTTGTACGGTTTCCCATCGCGATAAATCACACGATCATCAAGCGAGGCTGGATTTCCGTTTTCGTCCTTGATCACCAGTTTCAGACTCGGAACCACTTCCCCCACGAAAGGCAGAAAGGAGGCGTTGTACGAATCGGTGACCACATGATAGAGGCGGTCGTCCTCCCAGGTCAATTCCTCAAAATCCGTCGGGAAACCGCGCTGAATCCCATCCCCAACATATCTCCAAGCTTTGGATACGGACATCGCCGAAGGAATCGGCGTTCCTTTGAAGGGTATGCGAAACCAAACGGCTCTATCGACATCGTACTCGTATTGGAGTCCGGAGACCTGCAGATAATAGATGTCGCCGCGAAGCTGCGATAACAGAATGGTGATTTCGAGGATGCGCCGAAGTTCGGTTCCGGTGAAATACGCCGACACCAGCGGATAACCGGGCGACTCATCCGGACCCGAGCCCAACCCCACATACGAAGCCAAGTCATAAAACGGAATCGGCCCGGCCGGGAAGCTACCACGAATCACACCATTGGCCAGAAACGCCACATCCACTTTTTTTCCGGTCACCGCTTGCGCTCCGAAGCGCAACGCGTCGGTCACGAAATTCCCCATCGGTGATTCCTGAAGGATGGGTTCCGAGGGTAAACTAAAGCTTGTATGTGCAAGCAACTCTTTGGCGTAGGTCACGCGCCCACCTGTCCAATCCGTGAGTTTCGCATCTAGAGCTACTTGGTAGGCGGCCACATCCGCCGCAATGGCTGTGTCTTCTTTTACGTCGTTTGAGAGGGCTTTCACATAGGGATTTCCGCGCTCTTCATTCAACAGACGGATGGTGCCCTTGGCCGGATCGAACGCGATTTCCAACACGCCGAGATACTGAAGCAGCGAACCCGCTTGCACCACCAGGGTGGATCCGACGGTTTTCGGTTCTGGGATGAGGGTATGCGAATGTCCGCCCACGATGAGATGCAATTCCGGAACGGCGGTGGCCAGTTCGATGTCTTCGGCCACGCCCGAATGCGTGACTGCGATGAAGATGTCGACGCCTTGTTCTTTGAAAAGACGGATCTGCTCACGAGCCACATCCACGATCGGATCGAATTCGACCGGAGTTTTGTTAGGAACCACATCCGAGGCTTCTTTTCCCATCAGACCGAAAAAGCCGACCTTCACGCCGGATGGCAGCTCCACGATATGATTCGCGGTGATGCCCATGGCGCCGAGTGGGTGTCCGTCGGGGATGCGGATGTTGGCGGAGAGCAGTGGCATCACGGCGGCTTTGGCCGGATAACCGACGCGAGCCAAGTACTCAGCCAGTTTCTCCGGACCGTAATCGAACTCGTGGTTGCCCAGCACCACCAGATCGTAGCGCAGTTTGAGCATGAGATCGAGCTCGGGCGATTTGTTGTCGAACACCAGCCAGTTGAACGGTGTACCGGTGCTGAAATCGCCGGCCGAGACCACGAACAGCGGTTCATTCTGCGTAGTTTTCATATCGCGCCAGAACCGGAGCTCGGTCGCAAGCCGAGCCATGCCTCCGAGGGCGGTTTCGGGGTTGGAGAGCGGCGCCGGAATCAGCGCGGAGTGCTCGTCGTTGGTATGAAGAATGGTGAAGGTGACTTCCTGCGGCGGTTGGATCCACAGGAGCAAGGCGAAAAGGAGTTGCATGGGAGGAAGGTAACTATTTACGATGGACGCCTGTGATGAGTCTGAAACCGCCTTTGAACCGTTTCATTTCTGCGGTGTGCTGTGAAGTTCCGCCAAACTTTGCGCCGCGGCGCGGGCCACTTGGCGATACAAGGTTTCAGGAGTGCGGTCGCCCACTTCGTAGGTCACGCCCACTGCGCCGAACTCTTTGTAGAACCAGTTTTTGGAAATGGTCGGTGTGGTTCCCGATGGTTCGTCGCGGATCACATACCCGGGAACCCTCGAGCGGATTCCATCCAGCCAACGGTCGCTTTTTCCGCTTTTTTCCTCCACCCGCGAGATGGTGTAAAACACGTCATAGGAAGTGGAATGGAAGTCGAGCATGAAAACGATTGGCGTACCTGTGGCGGCGATGTTGCGAATGGCATCGCGCACGGCTCGGGTTTCGGGCTGATTGAAGGGCCCCCAATCGCGGTTCAGATCCACGCCTCCGGCATTGTGGCGCCAATGTCCGCCATCCACGCCATCGGGGTTCATCATCGGAAAAAGGACGAACTGATGTGTGCTTCGGAACGCGTTCATCGCGGGTTGATCGCTCAACACGGTTTCCACGAAGGTTCGGAACGCCAATTCTCCGGTGATTTCCGGCGGATGCTGCCTGGTCATGAGCACAATGGCCGGCGCGTTGGGAAGTCCAGTCTGGTTGATGCGGGTCATCCACTGCGGACGTCCCAAGTGGCTGTATCCTACCGTCTCATACGGCAACGACAGATTGGTGAGCCAGTCGATGGTCTCATAGGTGGTCATCAAGGGCTGGGCCGAGATCCAGAGCGCAGCAGAGGTGAGATTCAGCAGAAAGCGGTCGGTGGCCGAAATCGGGGTCCAGGTTTTGCGATCGCGGCTCATCTTGGGTTGATAGCGGTGCGAAGCGCCTTCGTAGGAAAGCTCGATCCACGCCGTGCGCGGTTCATCACTCCAAATGCGGAAAGCGTAATACGGACTCTGGTTGATGGGTGCGTTCTCGGGGGCAATTACCACACGGAACACGGTGTCGTTCACGGCGTGGAAATCCACCGCCCGGGCCCCGGCGAAGCGATTGTCAAGCCAGATGGTTGGACTCCCGGTGCCGATGATGCGTTTCGGCTGATGGGAGATGGCCTTAGTTTCGGTGGTGGCGCCAGGCGGATCATACGAAAGGCCTGTGGAGGCTTTTTTCGAGGGCGCGCAAGCGGAGATCGCAACGAGAAAAAGACCGACGGAAGAGATGTGGCGAAGATGGGTCATAGGTCTCAAGATACACAGTGAGGCGTGGTATATTGTAAGAATGCAGTTCAAACACGGTCTATTGATCGGATGCCTTGTCGCGATCGGAGTGATGCCGGTTCGCGCTCAAGAAGACACGGGGCAACTCAGGATACGGAACGTCGAGTTCTCGGGAAACAAGGCGTTTCCGGATATCTTGTTGCGGACGGTCGTCGCCAATCGGAATCGCTCTCTCACCGAACGGATGAAATTCTGGAGCGAAGGGGGATATGAGTTCGACGAAGCGGAGATCCGACGCGATGCGGTCAGGCTACAGCGGTTCTATCAACGCCGCGGGTTTTACCATGCGAAGATCGTGGCATCGGTGCACGATGGAAAAAAATCATGGCAACGGAATGTCCGGTTCAGCATCACTGAAGGCGAACCGACGATCATCGATTCGCTGAGAATCGTCTGGATACCCGACCGCGACAGCCTCCAACTGCCGAACGAACGATCGTTCCGCAGAGCCCTGGCACGCAATCCCATGAAGCAGGGTAAGCGGTATGAATCGGTTCTGAATGCGGATTCGGAGGGGATGCTGCACAACTCGCTCCAGAACATGGGCTTCGCATTCGCACACGTGACCTTGCAAGAAGAGCTGGATTCGGCGAAAACGTCAGCAATCATCACGTTCAAGCTGGATCCGGGTCCGCTCACGCATATCGATACGATCCATGTGGTGGGTGAAACCTCGGTCCGCAAATCGCTTATCCGGCGTGAATCGGGAATCGATATCGGCGATCGGTTCAGCCAGCGCGACCTCGCCCGGGCCCAAAACGAGATCTTCTCTCATCATCTGTTCCGGTTTGTAACGGTCACCGTGCCCGAGCAACCGCGCGATTCCACCGTGAGCCTGTTCATCCGCGTGAGGGAACATCCGCTTCGAAGCGTCAGGGCGCAGATCGGTTTCGGCACCGAGGAATATGCTCGGGGATATTTGTCGTGGACGCACAGAAACCCTTTCGGCAACGCCCATAGTTTCGCGACGTCCGCCAGGGCTTCGTTCATCGAACAGCGTGTGAATGTGGATTACATCATTCCCTACGTGTTCAACACGAACAGCAGCTTTCTGATTTCACCTTTCGCCCAACGTCTAAACGAATCCAACTATCTGCTCTATCGGGTGGGGGGTAACAACACGTTTCTGTACCGATACAGCCAGACCCTGGTCGGAACCATGAGTTATGAATTCACACGAAACGAGGAATTCCTGAAATCGGCGGTGAAAGTCCTGAAAGACAGCACCCAGTTCTACGATCTGTCGGCACTCCAATTTTCAGGGTACTATCAGCGTTCTTTAGTGGAGCGGTCTGAAGGTTGGGCGATCCGACCTTTCGCTGAATTTTCAGGCTTATTCACTCTCGGAACGCTGAATTATCAAAAACTATCCTTGGACGTGAGACGCTATCTGCCGATCCGAAGCGGCTCCCAATTGGCGCTCAGGGTCGAAACCGGGTTCATCATCGGTACCGACTTGGCCGAAATCCCAGCCAACATCCGGCTTTATGCCGGTGGTACGAACAGTGTGCGCGGCTACGACCGCTGGCAGCTCGGTCCGAAGCGCAGTACCGTAGGCGGCTTGGTTCCCGATGGCGGCCGGTCTTTGCTCGTGTTCAATACGGAATGGCGGCAAGACGCCAGTAACATGATCCAGGGTCTGTCTATGAATGCGTTCTTCGATGGCGGACAAGTCTGGAGACAAACCCAGGAATACGGACTCCGCGACCTGCGTTACTCCATCGGCGCCGGCTTGGGGTACGCATCGTTCCTGGGTCCGATCCGGATGGATGTGGGGTATAAGCTGAATCCGACCCGGCAGGACTTGGAATCCTCCCTGCTCGGTCACTTCGGGCTGCACATCTCCATCGGCCAGACGTTCTGATGACATTGCGCACCACACATCGGATCCTGATCGGTATCGTCGTGCTTATTGTGCTTCTGCTGATCACAATCCGCGTGATGCTCAACACGGATCTGGTGCGGAAAGAGCTTCTGGCGCGACTCCAATCCAGCACCGAAGGACTCTTCATCGAATCGATCGAGGGCGATTTGTGGCGCGAGATCCGGCTAAGGAATGTGGTGTATTCCGATTCATCAGTCAGCGTCCATGCGGATGAAATCTATGCGACGTACCGAACCTGGCAACTCATCCGCCGACATCTGAGAGTGGATTCCCTCTCCATCCAGGCGCCATCCCTCGAATATCGGACGATCCAGGTCGCACCCGACACCACGGTCACCGAATTAACCCTGCCGATCAGCCTTCGAATCCATATCATCGCGCTTAGGAATGGCGCGTTCAAGATAGATGGTGTGGATTATGTGGAGGAGTTGGATATCGATGCGAACGCCTCGCTCATCGGCAACCTCCCATCGTTGGAATTGACCCGTTTGGAAACCCGGCTTGTGGGACATCCTCTCAAAGAGGTGAATCTGAGTCTGTCGGGGTCGGCGGTCGGCGCCAAGATCACCCTCGACCAACTTGTACTGGCCACTGGCCGAACACTCATCGATGGAATCGGGGATGCGGATTTCGCCAACGACCGGTTCTCGGGTCGATTCGACTTCACCCCTCTTTCTTGGCGCGATATCGTCGCGTTCACCGATTCGGCGTACGTGAAACAGGATCTGACGATGAGTTTGGCGCTTAGCGGGTCGATGAAGGAGTTATCGGTGACACTACGCGCAGATTCGAGAAGTTTGCGCGGATTTGTGGCCGAAGCGGGCATTTCTCTACATGAAGTCTTTGCGCTGAACCGCCTCACTGTCAAAACGGCATCGGTGGCCTTAGCCGGCCTTACCGGAGAGGTCGGGCTGCCAACCATCGAAAACATCGACGCCCAATATGATAACAGCGATGGCAGCTACACGCTTCGCACGCAACGGATTCGTTTCGACGACTTTGTGATTCAGCGGTTTGTGGCGGGAGGCACGTTCACCGCCGATAACATCACCGCGAATGGGGCCATGTATCCGGGAACCGTGCCCATTCGCTTCAACGCTTCGTCGACCTGGAGCGCCGCACAACCCGGATTCAACGCCGTCATCGCCACTAACGGCTTCGACATGCGCGCCATCGACGGATTTGAAGACTTCCCCACATCGGTGAATCTGCGCCTTCATGCCGTGGGCCGCAGTGGCGACATCACGGCCAAGCTGGATGTTCTTCCATCCACATTCAACCGAGCCGAACTGTCTTCATTGACCGCCTCAATGCGCATTTCAAACAACGTCTTCACCGTAACCGACGCCATCGTGCGCTCCTCGATCTTGAACGGCGATTTCAGTCTCACGCAGCATCTCGACAACACGTCGCATTCCGGAAACCGGCTCGATGCCGAATTTACCCTGATCAATCTTCAGCCGCTCGCGCCTGTTCTGAATCTGGACACCTTGCAAGCGCAGGGGCTATTGCGCGCGAAACTCGACCGCACAGAAACGGGGCGGCTTCGATTCGATGGATATCTGGATGTGACCAACGTCCGCATCGATTCCATCCGCATCCGCAGCGTCAACTCCCGCATCGAATCGGATGTGAATCAACTCGCGAAATTCAGCGCGAACCTGAATCTGAACGGCATCCGCTACGGGGAATTCCCGATCGAGCATGTGGGAATCCGTGGCGATGGACAATTCCATCCCGACAGCCTAACCGCGTTCCTCATCGTGGAGAGCACTCTGAACAACAAGGTCTCCTTGATGCACGAAGGCGATCTGAGCGTGGTCGGTAATCACATCCGGCTCATGGGATCGAGGCTCGATATCGCGGTCGATAAAGAGCGATATCGCCTTTCGAGGCGGTTCCTGTTCACATCGAGCGAATCGGAATACCATCTCGAACACCTTGCCATGGTCGGGTCGAGCAGCACCGAACTCCATCTCAACGCGTCGATGATCGCTGATCAAATCCGTGCCGAACTCTCTGTTCGCGATGCCGACCTGTCCATCTTCGACTCGGTTTTCAACCTTCACGCCGGACTTGGCGGCCGCTTGAATCTTGATGCGGATCTTCAAATGAACGACCGATCGGCACCTGTCGCCAATGTGCGAGCGCATACCGTTGGCATGGTTCTGCAGTCGGTGGCCATCGACAGTTTTTCGCTGAATTTTCAATTAGACAAGAACAGGCTCAATCTCATCGCCATAGGTTCGAATGAATCCAAAACCTGGTTTGATGCGGATCTTTCACTGCCCTTTGTTTTCGCGGAGAAAGAGGAATTGACCGATGCGTTTTTCGAAAAAGCGGTTACCGGAAGCATCAAAGTTCATCCCACGGATCTCAACGATGTCAAAGGCTGGTTCACGATGTTCGGAATGGAACCGATTTCCGGAATCTTCGAAACCACGGTGGATCTTAGCGGAACGGCGGGTGATCCCCGCTTCGTCGGCAAGTTGCACCTGGTCCGCTCCAAGCTTTCCAACGTTCCCATCGATTCCATCGGTCTGAGTTGGGAATTTGACGCGCCCTCATCCGCAATCAAGATCAATTCCACATTCACAAGCCTGAACCAACCCGCTCTCGAGATCAACGGGTCTGTGCCTTTCTCCATGGACATGCGCACGTTCACTCCTCTGATCGACATGGACGACAACCGATTGGATGTGAATCTGATCACCCGGCGATTCAATCTCAACGCGCTGACACCGTTTCTGGACCCGGTCACCATCCGGCGCCTATCCGGCCTCATCGATGGGGAAATCCAACTCAAAGGAAGCTACAGGAACCCGGTGATGGATGGCGGAATCAAAGTGAACGGTGCAGCGGCCTATCTGCCGTTGCTGAACATCGAAGTAAGCGACATCGGTATGGAATTGGCTCTGAAGCCTGGCCGCATCGCCATTGAGGAAATCCGTGCGCGAAGCAATGGAGTGGCGCGCCTTTCTGGACATATCGACCTCGAAGGCACCCGACTGGGTTCGGTCGATCTGGCACTGAGAGGAAATTCGATCCGCGTGTCAGACACCCGTCAAACCCAGTTGTACGTCACGCTGAACACGCGACTACGCGGCCCAATCACCAAGCCGATATTGACCGGTACCATCGATTTGAACCGCGGTTACTATTACCTGGATGGGTTCGGCAACAATGCCGTCGAAGATGTGCGTCTGAATGACGACGAGACCTCGATACTTGATGGTATCGCCTTGTACGACAATCTCGAGATGGAAATGGTTGTGAAAACCGAGCGTGGATTCTGGGTTCGCAACCGTTCGGGCCCAGAAATCAACTTGGAGCTCGACGGTGAGCTCGATATTCTGAAATCGGCTGGCGGCGCACCGTCATTGTTCGGAACGATGGGAACAAGCCAAGGTACCGTGACCCAGTTGGGGAAACGGTTCGTGCTTGAGAAAGGCGAACTTCGTTTCAGCGGAGCTCCTGAAAACCCGGTGCTGGATATCCGAAGCTTATATGCACTTCGTCAGCCGAGCGATATCCGGATTTGGTACATCATCACCGGAACCGCGCAAAAACCGATATTCAGCTTTGAAAGCGATCCAGAAATGGACCAGCAGGACATCGTGAGTTACACGGTGTTCAACCGGCCGTTCCAGCAGTTGATGTCGTGGGAGCAAAGCCTTTCCGGCTCATCAAGCATCGGCAACCTGGCAGTGGATCTGCTTGTGGACCGGGTCGGCGAGCTGGCGGCGAACCATTTGGGATTGGATGTGGTGGAGATCGACAACACGCGCTCGTCGGGCAACAACGGAACCACCATCAAAGCCGGCAAATACATCAACGACAAACTCTTCATCGCGATATTCCAGGAGTTGGGCACCACCTCGAACAGCCAGGTGATCTTGGAATACGCGTTACGCCAGAACCTGAACCTCATTCTGACCGGATCCGACAAGCGGAAATCCGGCCTCGACATCCAATGGAAGTATGATTATTAGAAGTCTTTTCGTCGTCATATTTCTCACAGGAACCCTGAATGCGCAGATTTTCGATAACACCGTGGTGGTGAGTGCGAATCATTGGGCATCGGACAAGGGCGCGGATCCACTGGCTTACGGAAACGCTTCGGGTTTTTAAGCGGTCAGTTCGTCGTAGGTCACTTCCAGATTCGCGGTGAGCGACAACCGCGGACCGAAGCTCACATAATCGTCGAATCCGGGCAACATCATCATCGTGGTGATTTCTTCGCGAGATTTTTTCTCACGGATTCCCTTTTCCACATGGGCGATGAGCGCGCTCAGATAATCCCGCATTTTCTGGAGCTCCGCTTTGCGACCTTTAACTCCGAAACTCGGGTTTCCGTGCCCCAAGATGAAGATCGTATCGTTGTCGAACCAGGTGAGCGCGGTTTCCAGGGTGGTGATCCAGCCTTTGACCGAAGCGCCGCCCGTTCGGTCGATGAACGGATACACCCGGTTGAAGACCAGGTCGCCCATGTGCGCCACATTGGCGTTCTGAAAATGGATGATGGAGTCGCCGGCGGTGTGCGCCGGAACCACGTGTCGGGCTAAAATCGTCTCATCACCGAATGACCCCTTCCAATCTTTCGCAAAAAGAGTGGTGGCAACCGTGGAAGAGGTTCTTGCCCCGCCTTGCGATTTCTGCAATTCGGGAACACGCTCTTGGGCGATGATCGCCTTGGCACCCATCACCGCATTTCCACCCGTGTGGTCTCCATGATGGTGGGTGTTGAACAAAGCATCGATCTGAGCGTTTCTACGTTCCTGTAATCCTTTGAGACAATCCGCGGCTTGTTCGGCGAATTGGGAATCCACTACCACCGAGGCATCGGAATTGATCAACCATCCGATCGTACCCCCGCTGTTGGAATACAAACCCACATTTCGTCGAATGGTGGTGAAACGGCCTTGCTGCGCCAGGAGCTTTTCGAGTGGGAGTCCGGCCGCTAATGCGAGCAATCCCAAGTGTTTTAAAAAGGTTCTACGGTTTTGCATATGGGAATCTAACGCTTATAGGTGCCTTTACATTTTATTAGAACTTCACATTCCGTAAATTTAGGGACTGTTCGGGGTGTAGCGCAGCCCGGTAGCGCACTTGCATGGGGTGCAAGGGGTCGCAAGTTCAAATCTTGTCACCCCGACGAACACAGGGACAATCCTTCACAGGGTTGTCCCTTTTTTTTAGCTTATCAGCATGATACTGCTCACACTGCTCCTGCTCCAAATCATCCCAGCGCCACTCAAACAGTCTGAAGCGCAGGGTGTGTTCACACTTTCCCCATCCACGGAAATCTTCGCAGACACCAGCCATGCCGATGTGCGCCGCGTGGTGATTCAGTTGAAGGATCTGCTCGAGCCACCGACAACGTTCCGGTTCCGAGTGGTGAGCGATTTCAGGCCATCGATCACTCACGGAATCCATATCCGTTTGATGAATCAACCCTCCGATAAGCCTGCGGGGTGGCACAAGTTGGAGGTGGGGCCGCAGACGGTCCACCTGCTCGCGTACGACGCGGCCGGACTCTTTTATGCCGTCCAATCGTTACGCCAATTGCTTCCGCCTGAGATCGAATACCGCAATTACACCATGGTTCCGCGGAATGTGAAATGGGAGATCCGCGCCACCCGCATCGAAGACGAGCCCCGCTTCGGCTATAGAGGCATGCATCTGGACGTGGGGCGCCATTTCATGACGGTCGACTTCGTGAAGCGGTACATCGATCTGCTTGCGATGCACAAATTCAACACCTTCCATTGGCACCTCACCGAAGACCAAGGTTGGCGCATCGAAATCAAGCGTTATCCCAAACTCACGCAGATCGGCGCATGGCGCGACTCGACACTCATCGGCAATTACGGGTCAGGACGTTACGACGATATCCGCTACGGCGGCTTCTACACGCAAGACGAAATCCGTGATGTGGTCGCTTATGCTCAGGAACGGCATGTCACCATCATCCCTGAAATCGAAATGCCGGGCCATGCCAGCGCCGCTCTGGCCGCGTATCCGGAATTCGGATGCGGGATGGGTCCGTACCATGTGCAATCTACTTGGGGAATTTTCAAGGAGATCTTCTGTCCGTCCGAAGAGACCTTCACCTTCCTCGCCCATGTTCTGGATGAGGTGATAGACCTGTTTCCGGGCACTTACATCCACATCGGCGGCGACGAGGCGCTCAAAGACCATTGGAAAGCAAGCGAAGTGGCGCAGGCGGTGATTCGCCGTGAAGGACTCAAGGATGAGTACGAGCTTCAGAGCTATTTCATCCGCCGCATCGAAGCGCATCTGAGCGCGAACGGTCGAAAACTCATCGGATGGGATGAGATTCTGGAAGGCGGATTGGCGCCCGGCTCTACCGTGATGAGTTGGCGAGGAATCGCAGGCGGACTCGCCGCCGCGCGCATGAACCACGACGTCATCATGTCGCCCACATCTCATGCGTATTTCGATTATTACCAGGCCGATCGCAATACCCAGCCCATCGCCATTGGCGGATTTCTTCCGCTTCAGAAAGTGTACAGTTATGAACCCATTCCGGAAGAGCTCGATTCAACGTTGCATAAGCACATTCTGGGCGCGCAGGGAAATGTGTGGACCGAGTACATGAAAACTCCGGAGAAAGTGCTGTATATGGCGTTTCCGCGGGTGTTCGCGATGTCGGAAGTGACCTGGAGCGCAGCCGACCGGCGCGATTGGGAGGATTTTCTCGCGCGTGTGAAGGCCCATAAGAAGCGGATGGATGTGATGGGAATTCGGATGGGACCGATTCCGGACTGACTCACACCCAGCTCTTGAGTTTTTCACGCAGATCTTTGAGCGCGAGCGACATGTGGTTTTCCACCGTTTTCACGCTGATGTCCAGCGCGATGCCCACCTCCCGATAACTCATTTCCTGCAAGTAGCACAGTTCGAACACCTCGCGACGCTTATCAGGCAACGAAGCGATCGCCACGTGCAACGCCCGTAGCAATTCCCGTCGGGTGGTCGCGTCGGTCTCTTTCCCCGCCACTTGCTCCAAATCCGTCGCATCCCAAACGAACTTCGCGGTATCGCGAAACCGGTTGTATGCCCGGCTCAAGCCTATGCGGAACAAATACCCCCGCAACGGAAGCTCAGGATTGATACCGGCGCGCTTCTCCCAAATCGTTAAAAACGCCTGCTGGAGGATGTCGGCCGTTTCGGACTCCGCCAAACCGCGCCGCTGCAGGTAACGCGCCAATTCGAGGTGGTTGTGATCGAAAAAGACCTTGAACGCGGAATGGTCTCCGGCGGCGATGGCTGCGGCCAAGGCGCGGTCGTCGGAGTCGGACGAGGAGGCGAACGCGAGAAAGAGGAGGATGAGGTCAGTCATTGGTCGTCCAAGGATACACATTCCATTGATGTGTTTTCCACAGGGTTTAGTTTAACAGGGAGCAACGGAGCAATGGAGATCTGTTTTCTTGGATGCCCTTATTGGGGCCCGCCTAGAAAAACTCCTTTTCTCCTTTGCTCCCTGTGAGAAAAATCTCCCTGTAAATATCTTCCTCCCTGTCTGCAACTCAATACGTCTTCGTCATGTCTGCCGGAACCAAAATCGTGAAATCGGCCTTGCCCAGAACCGCCGCGTCACCCTCTTGCGTGGTGATCGTGAGAATGCGCAACGACGGACGCGCCTTGCGCACGTACCAGACAATCCCCTCGTACCCATCCGAATGATAGGCTCCGTTCAGGTGCAGAAAACGGCTACCCGGCGTCAGATTTTTCAAGGTGAAATGCGCCATGGTCGCGTCTTTCGAGGCTTGCGATTTTGGAAGGTTCTCGCCTCCGTGTCCGGCGGCGGCTCGCGAAATCTCGGCGTAACCCGGAAGTGTGAGATCGACCTCGATCGGCAACGGGGCGATGAACCGCTTCCCATCCGCACTCACAGCGTTAAGACTCTCCAAGCCCTTGCTGTACACCATCGAAGCGTATCGGCGCGGGATGTTGGTCGCCACGTACCGAATCCCTTTTCCCTTGGCGAACTCCAACAGGGGCTTGTAATCGGTCTTGTAGTTGGTCCATAACCGAGCTTCGGCCTCGAAACTGGTCCGAGAGATGTGCCCGGCGAAATATTCATCCAACAGGATCTGCTGATCGGCTTCGAACATCTCGGCGCCGATCACCAATTTCGTAAGTGAATCGGCGGCAAGCGCTTTACCCAATTCCAATTGCAGCCAGTGACTGATGGGATTGTTATGCAACTCACCGAAGAAAATGAGATCGTTGGCTCTGGATGCGGCCACCACATCAGCGAATGTCGCCTGGTTTCCGGCTTTATCGAGAATGCGGTACGCTGGCAAATCTTGGGCGTTCACAAGGTTTGCGAACAGGAGAAAGACTACTAACAGGGAGGATGGGAGGATGGGAGATTTCATGGCGGGCTTTAAATAGTGCATACTAGAATACAGATTCCTAGGATGGTTTTTTTACAGTGATTTATTGAACAGGGAGCAAAGGAGTTTTGTTTCTTGGATACCTTGGCCAATGCCCGCCAATAAAACCATCTCCTTTTCTCCTTTGCTCCCTGTTAAATAAATCTTCCACCCTGTAAAACCGCCACTAATCCAGCGCGTCTCCCTGTTCACGGAACACTTTTTTCACCGCTTCGGCCACCCGGTAAGGCACCTCTTTCTCGAACGGACTCGGAATGATCAGATCCTCGTTCGGCTCTTCCACGCTGTACGCGATGGCTTCGGCGGCGGCCACATACATCGCCGTGGTGAAATTCCGCGCGCGGCAATCAAGCGCCCCACGGAACAATCCGGGAAACGCTAAGACATTGTTGATCTGGTTGGGGAAGTCGCTTCGACCGGTTGCAATGATGCGCGCTCCGGCAGACTTCGCATCGTTCGGCATGATTTCCGGGATGGGGTTCGACATGGCGAAGATCATCGGATCGGGACTCATCGTCCTGACCATCTCCTGTGTGAGCACGCCGGGAGCTGAAACGCCGATGAACACGTCCGCACCGTTCAGGGCGTCGGCAAGCGTGCCTCTGCGCATCGTTCGGTTCGTGATGCGGGCCATCTGCTCCTTGATGGGATTGAGCTTCTCACGGCCTTCGTAGATGATGCCCGTGGTATCGGCCATGATCACTTCCCGCACGCCGGCGTGGATGAGCAGGCGGATGACGGCGATGCCAGCGGCGCCTGCGCCGTTGATTACCACGCGAAGGTCGCCAAGTTGTTTGCCGGTCACCCGGCAGGCGTTGATCATGCCTGCCAAGGTCACTATGGCGGTGCCATGCTGATCGTCGTGCATGACGGGAATATCCAATTCACGCTTGAGCCTGTCTTCGATCTCGAAACATTGCGGCGCTGCGATGTCTTCCAGATTGATGCCACCGAAACTCGGTGCGATCGCTTTCACTGTGGCGATGATTTCTTCAGGGACCTGCGTCGAAAGAACGATGGCGACACAATCCACATCCGCGAATTTCTTGAAAAGGACGGCTTTGCCTTCCATGACGGGGAGGCCGGCGAGGCCGCCGATGTTCCCGAGGCCAAGCACCGCCGATCCATCACTCACCACGGCGATCATGTTGCCCTTGGAGGTGTACTCATAGGCTTTGGCCGGGTCTTTCTGGATCTCCAGGCAAGGCGCGGCCACTCCGGGCGTGTAGGCGATGCTCAGGTCGTCGCGGGTTTCGAGAGCCATTTTCGGGAGGATGGCGATCTTCCCTTTGGCGGCACGATGGGCGTCGAGTGCGCGCTGATCGTAGTTGTTCGGTTCAGACATGGGCAAAAGGTACGGCATAAGAAGATGCTTCACATAAAAAAGGCTCCGGATACCACACCCGGAGCCCTTATCAACCTAAATGCGATTGAAATCCGTCGGTTTATTTCACCAAAGTCATTTTGCCGGTCAAGCGGCTGTTGCCGGAAGTCAAATGATACACATACATCCCGCTGTTCAGGTTCGATGCGTCGAACGTGACGCTATGCGCGCCAGCCGATTGCACGCCATTCACAAGAACCGCGACTTCTCGGCCGAGAAGGTCATACACGGCCAATTTGGTCGTTCCGCTTTGGGCGATCTGATAAGAGATCACGGTTGTAGGGTTGAACGGATTCGGAAAGTTCTGCATCAGAGCGAATCTGTCGGCCGATTGGCCGTTGCCGTTGTCGATGCTCGTTCCCACAAGCGTAGGCTTGACGATGGTGTTCTGGTTCAACACGACTTGCGTCTGTGCCAATGCGCGACCCAATAAAGTAGCACCCGTTCCGAAATTGACAGCCGTTGCGGTCATGAAATTTCCTTGCATTTGTGCGCTTGGACCGAAGGTGACCGCACCCGCCACTTGGAAGAACACATTGCTGGCTTGCGCACCACCCGAAAGGGTCATGATCACATTGCCCGCGATGTCGAGATTGCCAGCGATTTGGAAAATCCAAACCGAATTGGCCGATCCTCTCAGTTCGAAACTGGACGCGGCATCAACGGTACTGGTCCATTTATAGAGTCCTGGAGCGAGAATGGCTCCACCGAGGTGACCTGTCATGAACTCGGAAAAGTCCGGATTCGAGCGACCGGCGGCATCCACATACGCCAATTCCATATCTGCGATGGCTGTGGTCATGTTCGATGGGGTTGGAGGTGTCTGATCAGCGGCATAGACCTTGCCCGTAACTTGGGGTGATGTCGCGAAGCCGGTGTTCGTGGTCAGTGAAAAGCCGGTGATGAAGGTTTGCGCGGCCGGACTCACTCCGATATCGCCCGTGATGGCCGATGGCGGAACGGTGGAGATGGCGGCTTTGGCCAAAACTGCGAATCCGGCTGCTGTGCCCAGATTCACCGTTTGAAGCGGTTGGGCGATTGATTGAAGCGGCATCAGCAAACAAGCGGACGCTAACAGAAGGGAAGTTGTAATTCTTTGGTACATAAACGTAGGATTGATGAATAGTTTTAAACGCCGTTCATTCCAACGCGGAATTCGGACGCACACATAACCTACTGTTTATGTCAACGCAAGGATATCGACCAAAAGGACGAAAAAAGGATTAGTCCTTGTTCGCCTTCATCGAAAAATTGGCGATCTGAAGCCTGCTGTGCAGGGTCAGCTTCTCAAGGATGTTATGAACATGGCTCTTTACTGTGTAATCGGAGATATGCAGCCTTTGGGCGATTTCCTTGTTTGATAGCCCTTCCGCGATCAACGCGGTCACTTCTTTCTCCCTTCGGGTCATCCGGATGGCCCCCATCCGCTTTTTCGAGTCCTGAACCACCTCCACCGATTCTTCCACGATCTGCGTGAAAAGGCTATCCGTCAAATACGCCGGCAGGATCTTGTCTCCGTTCATCACCGAATGGATGGTCGAATAGAAATCCTGAACGGTCACATCCTTTAACAGAAATCCATCCACACCCGCTTTCACGAAATCCAGGATCTCGGAATGGGTCGGAAACAGCCCCATCACGATCACTTTCACTGATGGTGCTTGCTTTTTGAAGCGCTTCACAGCGGCCAAGCTGTTATGGCTGCGCAAACCCAGGTCCAGAAGAACGATGTCGATGGAATGAGCTTGGATTTCCGTAGCGAGGTTCTCCGCAGCATCATATGCGGCCACAACGGTGTATTCAGGCTGTTTTTTCAGAAGCGCCTTGATCCCTTCCCGAAGAATGAGATTGTCTTCAATGATGAGGATTCGGATGGGATCGGTCATTCCCAAGTATCGGAGGATGCGATTTGAAAACAAAGAATCACGCACTATTTTTTGCTTTTTATTTCAGATCCATCCTTTTCAGAATCATGACCCTACATTAGAACGCAATCCGCATCCCTCTTTTTCTCTTTTTAGGCATGAGCGTCTCGAATGTGGCTGTGGCCCAAATGGCCGATGAGCTTGAGTTCTACAACGAAATCGCCGTCCTGATTGAAGATGGGCAGCTTGATGAGGAACTGAGAAAAGCGAGTAACTATTTCCTGCTCGCCGGTGGCGCTATAGTGGCATACGGATTCTACAAATTGATCCGCAATCAGAACAAGTTTGCCGAATACTCGAATCGGATTTCCTCGATCGAATCGGAGATCGCCACGCTCAACAGCGATATCTATACCAAAAAGCAGGAGATTCTTCAGCTGGTGGGTTACTGATCCGTATCGGTCAGAATCCGCCTCTTCCCACCAGGGCCCTTCCGAGGGTCGCTTCGTCGATGTACTCGAGCTCGGTTCCCATGGGCACGCCATGGGCGATGCGGGTCACCATCACGCCGAAAGGCGACAGCATCTTGTTCAGATAATAACTGGTGGCTTCGCCTTCGGCATCGGGGTTCAGAGCGAGAATCACTTCCGTGATGCCTTCCTCCCCGTTGATGCGCGCGATGAGCTCTTTGATGCGGATATCGTTCGGACCCACATTGTCCAGCGGCGAAATCACTCCGCCCAGCACATGGTAACGGCCTTTGAATTCACCGGTTTTCTCGATCGCGTACACATCCTTAGGATCTTCCACGACGCAGATCACACCGGTTTTCCGCTTATCGGACGAACAGATCGAGCAGATCTCGTGATCCGTGATGGTGTAACAGGTGACGCAGTATCGGATGTTCTTCTTCAGATCGACCAGCGACGATGCCAATCCCAATACCTGCTCTTCGCTCTGTTTGAGCAGATGCATGGCGAGGCGTTGCGCGGATTTGCGGCCCACACCCGGCAGCTTCGCCAGATGTTCGATCGCGGTTTCGAGGGTTTCGGAGGTGAGTTTCATCAATAATCGAGCTCGGCGCCAAAGACATCGACGATCATTTTCAGCCTGGGATCGTCTTGTTGCAACTTCCGGAAGCGCGCATAAGGATCTTCTTGGGCCACTTTGGGACGCGCGGCGTTCAGAGTGAATTTCAGGCTGAGCATACGTCCGAGCACCGGCTTCCAACAAGCCATCAGATCCCGCTGATTGGTCTGAAGGATGTTCTTCGAAAATTCATCGTCGCATTCGAGCGTGAGAAGCTCGCCTTTGAGTTCCGCCGCTTGCGAACGAATCAGACTGTGCGAAATGGACATCTTGCACGACTTTCTCACTTCCTCGACATAAGCGTTCCACGCCGCACGGATGTCGTGCAGATAGAGTTCCTTGAGGGGTTCGTCGGGCTCGGACTCGAACTGAGGCTGCGCCTCGGGTTGCGCGGCGAGCGCCAAGCCGCCTTCGATCTTGCCGGAAGTCAGCTCCACCTCCTCATCCAGATTCACGGAGCGGAGGGAGTTCGTGGGGCGCTTGATCGCCGGCGCGCCGAAGAGAGCGGAGGAGGGGACGGTCTGTGTGCCGTCCCGCGGGGCGGATGTCGGGGTCGACGGCGGCGACCCTTTGGGGGCAGTCGGCGTGTCAGCCCGTGTCGGGGTCGATGGCGTCGACCCCTGCGATCCTTGAGACGCCTGACGTAGCGCCGCCATCAGCTCGGAGAGCCCTTTGGCTCGAGGCATCGTCACAAGCTTGAGCAGTGTGAGTTCGACCTGGATCCGCGGTTGCGCCGCTTCCCTGATCTTGAACTGGGCTTCGCTCACCAGATGCATCATCCGAAGAAGATCCTCTTCGCTGAATTCTTTCGACGCTTTGATCAGCCGCTGCTTGGTCTCTTCGGTGACTTCCACCAGGTACAGATTCTTCGCATCGCGGGCCATATACAGGTTGCGCAAGGTCTCGTTCAACGAAATCAGCAATTCCTGGAGGTCGTTGCCTTGGAGCATGAGTCCGTCGAGAATGGCCAGAACCCGGGTGGAATCATGATTCTTGATGGATCCGACGATATCGAACAGAGTGTCTTGCCCCACGATGTTCAGCGCCTGGACCAAGGCTTCGTGCGAGATGTTCAATCCGCAAAAAGCGACCACTTGATCCATGATGCTCAGCGCGTCGCGAAGGGCTCCATCCGCCTTGGCGGCAATCACATGGAGCGATTCGTCGTCGATGGTGATGCCTTCCTGTTCGCAGATATGCCGCAGACGCGACACGATCTCACCGACTTTGATACGACGGAAATCGAAGCGTTGGCAACGCGAGAGAATCGTGGGAAGGACTTTGTGCGGCTCGGTGGTCGCGAAAATGAAGACCACATAGGAAGGCGGTTCTTCCAGGGTTTTGAGCAGGGCATTGAACGCCTGCTTGCTGAGCATGTGGACCTCATCGATGATGAAGACCTTGTAAATGCCTTTTTGCGGCGGAACACGGACCGAATCCCTCACCCGGTGCACATCTTCCACGCCGTTGTTCGATGCGGCATCGAATTCGATGATGTCGAGTGTGGATCCCAGCGCTTCGCCATCGACGGAATCATCGATTCCATTGATCATCCGGGCCAACACACGGGCCATCGTGGTTTTACCGACACCGCGCGGACCGCTGAACAGATAGGCGTGATTCAGCCTCTTCTGCTCGATTGCGTTTCGAAGCGTATTGCTCACATGTTCTTGCGAGACAATATCTTCGAAGGTACGCGGCCGGTATTTTCGGGTGAGCGCTTTGTAGGTGTCTGACATGACCGCAAGCTAACGAAAAAACCCCGGACGGAGAACCGCCCGGGGCTTCATCAGCTTATTTTTTGTCTTTGATACGAGCGGCTTTACCACGCAATTCGCGCAGGTAATACAGCTTCGCACGACGCACTTTTCCTTCCTTCTTCACTTCCAATTTGGCGATGAAGGGGGTGTACAGTGGGAAAATCCGCTCCACTCCCACGTTGTTGGAAATCTTGCGGACCGTGAAGGTCTTGTTGGCGCCCGCACCTTTGATACCGATCACCACACCTTCATACTGCTGAATGCGCTCTTTGTCGCCCTCACGTACTTTGTAGTGGATGTTCACTGTATCGCCCACATTGAATGCGGGAAGGTTGTCGTGCACCTGGGTTTGTTCAACTAAGGTCAGTTTATTCATGGCTTCGTCCAGGGTTGTTATGGTCAGTTACAAACATTTGATAAAGATCGGGTCTTCGCTCTCGGGTCCGTTCCAGCGACTGCTGAAACCTCCATTCCTTGATTTTCTTGTGATGACCTGATGTGAGCACCTCCGGCACTTTCAAGCCGCGATACTCTTCAGGTCTGGAATACACCGGGTAGCCGAGCAAACCGTCCATGAAAGAATCTTCCAAGGCGCTTTCGGCATCTCCGAGCACACCCGGTATGAGCCGGGCGATGGCATCCACGATCACGAGCGCAGGCAGTTCACCGCCTGAAAGCACATAATCGCCGATACTGTATTCATCGGTGATCAATACATCACGAACCCGCTGATCCACGCCTTTGTAGTGTCCGCACAAGATGAGAAGATTCTGCTCCATCGACAGACGGTTGGCATCTTCCTGCTTGAAGGGTTTTCCATCGGGCGAGGTGAAAATCACGCGGTCGTACTTGCGCTGGCTTTGAAGAGCTTCGATGCACTCGAAAATCGGAGGAGCCTGCATCACCATGCCGGCGCCGCCTCCATACGAGGTATCATCCACTTTCTGATGACGGTCGTGGGTGTGATCGCGCAGATTGTGCACATTCACCTCCAAATAACCGCCGTCTCGGGCGCGTTTCACGATGCTGTGGTCGAGCGGACTGCGGAGCAAATCGGGAACCGCTGAGATGAGATCGATTCTCATGGTCAGAGTGTCCTTAAATCGTCCACATCCTGGACGGTGATGGTCTGCCGGTCATCATCGATTTCGATGATGTAGGCGTCGACGAACGGGATGAAAAACCTTCCGTTGCCATCTTTCACTTCGAGAAGCGGATGGGCGGGGTTTTCGATCACGTCGAGAACGTCTCCGATGACGGTACCGTCCGAATCGACCACGGCGTAGCCGGTGAGATCCCAATCTTCGTCTTCATCTGCAGCCTCGGTTACGAGATTCGATGGCACGAAGACCGGTTTTCCACGCAACGATTCCGCGAGTGTCCGGGTTGTGATGGTTCCAAAAAAAACAAAGAACTGGGTGTGTCCCCCTTTGGTGACCGGTCTTACAGAAGCGATCCGTATCGGATAGTGGTCTGTCTTGGGGTCGTAGAGGTACATCACCTGATCCGGGTTGAAGACATCCGCCTCCAGTTCCGGTTCGATCACCACTTCTCCCGCTGTGCCGTGGGCTCGTAAAATCCGGCCGATCCGGGTAAATGCCACGCTCATGGTTGAAATGGTGTCCGTACGGTGAATACTTATTCGGCAGCTTTCTCTTCAGCGGCGGGAGCTTCCTCAGCTTTGGCGGCTTCAGCGGCAATGTCTTCGGTAGTGGTTCCGGCATCCACAGGAGCGCCTTCATCCACCATTTCAGCGACGGAAGCGGCGGCTTCTTCAGCGGCGGCTTCTTCCACGGCAGGTGCCTCTTCAGCAACCGCTTCTTCAGCGACCACTTCTTCAGCCACAGGTGCTTCAGCGGCGACTTTGGCGGCAGCGGCTTCGGCTTTTTCACGAGCTTCGGCAGCGGCGGCTTCGGCTTTCTTCACAGTGCCTTCTTCGGCTTTGAGAGCGGCTTTGCGAACTTCAGCGCGGGTTTTCTCAACCACTTTGTTGGATGCGCGATCGGCTTTCCAAGCTTCGATGGTGGTTTCGATCTCTTCGGCGGATTTGCCCCATCCGATCAGGTGAAGACGGTAGTAGATCCCTTCTTTCTTGAGGATGTTGCGGACCGTATCGGTGGGCTGGGCGCCATTCTGGAGCCAGTAGATCACACGGGTGGTGTCCATGAAAGCAACCGCAGGTTGCGAGACCGGGTTGTAACGACCAAGATCTTCAATGATCCGGCCATCACGACGGGCGCGGGCATCGGCGGCTACCAGGTGATAATACGGGCGCTTTTTGCGGCCGTACCGTTGTAAACGAAGTTTTACCAAGGGTTACTCCTAGTTATTGGTTGGGTTGTTCAGCGTTTGCGCAGGGCCTGCACATTCCGCATCGTCTGCATTGCGCGGCCCATACCTCCCATTCCGGAGAGGCTGCGCATCATTTTCTTCATCTGTTCGAAGTTCTTCAACAAATCGTTGACGGCCTTCACAGAGGTACCGGAACCTTCGGCGATTCGTCGCCGGCGGCTCGCATTCAAAACGTCGGGGTTGTCCCGCTCATCGGGGGTCATAGACAGGATGATCGCCTCGATCGGCTTGAGCATGTTGTCATCCATCTCGATGTTCTTCGTGGCCTGGCTCATGCCGGGAATCATGCCCATGAGATCTTTCATCGATCCCATTTTCTTGATCTGCTGCATCTGGGCGTAAAAATCGTTCAGCGTGAACTTGTTCGTCGAGATCTTCTTGCGCAACACCTGCGCTTCTTTCTCATCGAACTGCTCCTGCGCTTTTTCCACCAAAGACACCACATCGCCCATGCCCAAGATGCGTTGCGCCATCCGGTCGGGGTAGAATTCGGACATGGCATCCAGCTTTTCGCCGGTGCTGATGAACTTGATCGGCTTCTCGACCACCTGACGGATGGAAAGCGCCGCACCACCACGGGTGTCGCCATCCAATTTGGTGAGCACCACGCCGTCGAAGTTGATGCGCTCGTTGAAGGCTTTTGCGGTGTTCACCGCGTCCTGACCTGTCATCGAATCGACCACGAACAGGATCTCGTTCGGCTTGAGGATCTCCTTGATGCGCGCCACTTCCGACATCATGTCTTCATCGACATGCAAACGGCCGGCGGTATCCACGATCAGCACGCTGCATGCCGCTTTACGGGCCGCGTCGAGCGCTTCTTTGGCCACACGTACGGCGTCTTTCTCGACAATGCTGTAAACCGGAACGTTGATGGATGCGGCCAAGGTCTTGAGCTGGTCCACCGCGGCAGGGCGATAGACGTCGGCGGCGGCCAACATCGGCGTATGCTTCTTGTCTTTGAGATACTTGGCCAGTTTCGCGGCGAAGGTGGTCTTACCTGAACCCTGCAAACCCGCGATCAGAATCACCGTGGGAGGAACATTGGCTAAACGTACGTCCTCTTTCGTCGTTCCTAAGGTGCGGATCAGCTCGTCGTAGACGATCTTGGTGAACATCTGGCCCGGAGAAACCGAACTCAGAACACCGGCGCCTTCGGCTTCTTCTTTGACACGGCGCGTGAATTCTTTCGCGACCTCGAGGTTCACGTCGGCGTCCAACAGGGCCCGGCGGATTTCCCGCACGGTTTCGGCGATGTTCACATCGCTGATCCTGGACTGGCCAGACAGATTTTTAAATACGGTATTTAGCTTACCGGAGAGGTCGTCAAACATATGGATTGCGGTTAATTACGAATAATCGGTTGCAATGAAGACCCACAATATACCGCTTTATCAACCCTTTATCAACAATTGGCGACTACTGGAAAGTGTCGATAAGTCTTGGTATCCTTACAACGTTCACGTCACTCACTCACAACCCTAAGTCAGCTGTATCCATGAGCCAGGGCAACGGTCTATTAAAAGGTAAGAAAGGCATCATTTTCGGCGCTCTCGACGAGCGCAGCATTGCGTGGCGCGTGGCGTTGGCCTGCCATCGCGAAGGAGCCGAATTCGTGCTTTCCAATGCGCCTATCGCGTTGCGGATGGGTCAGCTCGACGCGCTCTCCCAAGAAACCAACGCGCCAATCATTCCTTGCGATGTGGCAAGCGACCAAGAAGTGGAAGCGCTCATCACCCAGGTGAAAGCCAAATTCGGCAAGATCGATTTCATCCTTCATGCGATCGGGATGTCGCCCAACATCCGCAAAAGGAAGGAATACGAAGACATCGACTACAAATTTTTTCAGCAAACACTCGATATCTCCGCCATTTCGCTGCATCGGGTGCTTCACCACGCGCATTACGTGCACGACATGATCGCCGACGGCGGTAGCGTGGTCGCACTCAGCTACATCGGAGCACAACGGATTTTCTCCAAATATTCGGACATGAACGACGCCAAGGCCTTGCTGGAAAGCATCGCCCGGAACTATGGCAGCCGTTTGGGTGGAAAAGGCATCCGCGTGAACACGATCTCGCAAGGTCCGACGAAGACATCCGCCGGTTCAGGAATCTCCGGATTCGACGGGATGTATGATTTCGCCGAAAAACTCTCTCCGCTGGGCAACCCCACAGCCGATGAATGCGCCGATTACTGCGTGGTGATGTTCTCGGACCTCACCAAGAAAGTGACCATGCAGAATCTCTTCCACGACGGCGGATTCTCCAGCAACGGCATCTCCGAAGAACTGATGGAAGACTTGGCCAATCTGTATGCGGCCCAAAACCCAGGATGAGCGAATCGTATTAGGAATCGACCCCGGTTCGCGGAACACAGGAATCGCTGTGGTGAAGCAATCGGGGTCTGAATTCGACGTGGTGTACCTGAACGTGCTCCACACCATCACCCAGGAAAACCACGCCGAGCGTATCTCCGAAATCTACGCCACCATCGTGGCCGTCATCGGGCAATGGAAACCCGAGTCATGCGCCATTGAAACCCCTGTCTATGGCAAGGATCCACTGGCGTTGCTCAAGCTCGGCCGCGCCCAAGCCGCGGCCATCCTCGCGGCGATCAATTCGGGCATCCCCATAACCGAGTACTACCCCAAAGCCGTGAAGAAATCGATCACCGGCAACGGAAACGCCTCCAAAGAACAAGTGGCCCGCATGGTGAACACCGTTCTCAAGCTCAACGACATCTCCTACCCCAAAGACGCCACCGATGCGCTCTCCGTAGCCTGGTGCCATCTCACGAGGCGGGCGGAACTCGTCGGGGCGTATACAAAGGACGGCCAACGTGCCGTCCCGAACAAATCCCGCCGAGCCTCGAAAGACCCCTGGGCCGACTACGTCAAGCAAAACCCCGAACGAGTGAAACCATGATCGCATCCCTTAAAGGACTTCTCGCTGAAAAATCTCCGAATTCGGTCGTCATCGACGCCGGTGGCGTGGGCTATGAGGTAGGCATCAGCGTGTCGTGCAGCGCCGAGCTTCCGCCGGCCGGACACGAAGCCAAGCTCCACATCCATCATCACATCACGGAAAGCGATCAGCGTCTGTTCGGATTCCTGCATCTCGGCGAAAAGCGCATGTTCGAGCTGCTTCTTACCGTGAAGGGCGTGGGACCCAAGCTCGCGCTCACCATTCTCTCGGGCTTGGATCAGGACGGCATCGCCAAGGCCATCGCCTCGCAGGATGTGGTCACGCTCTCGCGCATCCCCGGAATCGGAAAGAAAACAGCGGAACGGATCGCGCTCGAGCTTCGCGACAAGATGGGTGGCACGGGATCGGTATTCCGCACCGATGCCGCGCCGGATGCGCGCTCTGAAGCCGTATCGGCGCTCGAAGCGTTGGGTTACAAGCGCGCTGACGCCGAAAAAGCGATCGTCCAAGCGCTGAAAGAAGCCTCGGACATCGGCAATGCCGGCGAGTTGGTGAAGCTGGGGCTCCGGCTGATCAGGTAATATTCACATAATACGCTCTCCCGACCTTATGCCCGTGGCAAAAGAAACCATTCTGATCGTGGACGATGAGGCCGACCTGCTCGAACTCATCGAATACAACCTGAAGAAAGCGGGGTATAACGCACTGAAAGCCGAAAACGGCCTCGAAGGCTTGCGACTCGCCCGCAAACACCATCCCGATCTGATCCTGCTCGACATCATGATGCCCCAGATGACGGGCTTCGAAGTCTGCAAATTGCTTCGAGAAGACAACGACCTGAAGAATGTGCCCGTTCTTTTTCTGACAGCGAGAAGCGATGAAGAAACGGAAGTCTATGGCCTGGAAGTGGGTGCCGATGATTTCCTCCCGAAACCCATCAGCACCGCCAAACTCGTGGCTCGGATCAAGACCGCGCTCCGAAGAGCCGGCGACCAGGTCGACACGTCCACCGAAATTGCCGTTCACGACCTGCTCATCAACCGCGAACGCTATCTGGTGATACGTGGAACCACGGAATTCCAGCTTCCACGGAAGGAATTCGAAGTGCTTCACTTCCTGGCGAGCCGCAAAGGGAAAGTGATCGACCGCCAAACCCTTCTGAATGAAGTCTGGGGCGCGAACGTGTTTGTGATCGACCGAACGGTGGATGTGCACATCCGCAAAATCCGCGAGAAGATCGGCGAGCATTATATTGAGACAGTGAAGGGTATCGGTTACCGTTTCAAGGAATGAGGGATTTTTTTTACTTGGGGATACGAATCGCGGTGAGAACCGCCGGTTGGCTGCTTCCCGTTTCGTTTTTGCTCTTTTGGGTAAGTCAACCTTGGCAGGAGGCTCTGCTGTTGGCCACCTATGCCAGTGTTTTCGCCGGCATCCTCTCCTATGTGCACGCCAGGTCGTTGCTCGAACGGCGGTTCCAGCGCATTCAAAACGAATTGAAAGACATCTCAGAGCGTCAATTCTCATCTTACACCGAGACCTATTCCCGGCGCGATGAGCTCGATGACGTGGTGCTCGATACCGTTGAGACCGCCCGTACCGTGGAAACCGAGCTTCAACGGCTCAATAAGTTGGAGAATTACCGCAAAGAGTTCATCGGCGACATCTCCCACGAGCTCAAAACGCCGATTTTCGCCGTTCAAGGCTATATCGAAACCCTGCTTGGCGGCGCACTCCGAGACGAGGAAGTGAATGAGCGGTTTTTGCAAAAAGCGATGAACAATGTGACCCGGCTCACCGAACTCACCCAGGATCTTTTGGAGATTTCACGGATTGAATCCGGCGACATCAAATCGACCTTGGTGCCGGTCGATCTTAAGCCGGTGTTGACCGATGTGGTCGAAGGGTTGCAACTCAAAGCGCAACAACACAATATCCACATCCATCTCAGTGATGTGGATACCGCTCTTCGCGTGATGGCCGATCGCACCCAACTCAAGCAAGTGCTGGTGAATCTGATTGAAAACAGCATCAAATACAACCTTCCGGCCGGAACGGTGGTGGTCGGAGTGAAAACATATCCCAAAAACCCGGCCAAAGTGCTCGTTTCCATCCGCGACACCGGCATGGGTATCGAGCCGCAGTATCTCACGCGCGTCACCGAACGCTTTTTCAGGACGGATAAATCGCGGGCGAGGGAACAGGGCGGATCGGGATTGGGGTTGGCCATCGTCAAGCACATCCTCGAAGCGCATAATGAGCATCTGATCATCGAAAGCGAAGTGGGCAAGGGGTCCACCTTCAGCTTCACCTTGCAGAACGCCGACCGCATTTCGGCCTGAAGGCAAAAAGCCCTACCTTTGAATCCCAACATAGGAGAGTGTTCAATGAGATATGCAGTGATCATGGCCGGCGGCGTCGGTTCGCGTTTTTGGCCCAGCTCGCGGGCGGCCAAACCCAAGCAGTTTTTGAATCTGCTCGGAGAGAAATCCATGATTCGGATGACGGTCGACCGCATTCTTCCGTTGATCCGCCCCGAGAACATCTTCGTGATCACGAACGACACCTATGTGGATCTGGCTCACAGACAATTGCCTGAGATTCCGCTTCAGAACATCATCGGCGAATCGATCGGCAAGAACACCGCTCCTTGCGTGGCTTTGGCGGCGAATCTGCTCCATCAACTGGATGCCGATGCGTCGATGGTCGTTCTTCCGGCCGATCATCACATCCAGAACCCCGACAAATTCCTGCGCATCCTGGAAAGCGCCTTTCTGAAGGCCGAATCCGGAGCGCATCTGGTCACTGTCGGCATCACGCCGCACCGCCCGGAAACGGGGTACGGCTACATCCAGCAAGACGATTCCAAGAGCGACACCCTTGCCGGCAACTTGGTGCACAAGGTGAAATCGTTCGCTGAAAAGCCGGACATCCATACGGCGATCCGCTTTCTCCAATCCGGCGATTTCCTTTGGAACAGCGGCATGTTCATCTGGCGCGCAGACACCATACTCGCCGAATTCCGCCAACATCTTCCCGAAATGTCGATCATCGCGAAGCAGATTCCGAGCCTCGGCGCGGAGGAGTTCAAATCCGGAGTGGATACCTTCTACCGCAGCGTGAACTCCATCTCCATCGATTACGGAATCATGGAAAAAGCGGAAACCGTGCATGTGATTCCGGCTGAATTCGGTTGGAGTGATGTGGGAAGCTGGCTCGCGGTGTACGAGCTTGCCGATAAGGATGCGAACGGCAATGTGATTCAGGGCGGAGACGGAATCTTCGTGGATTCCGCCAATTGCCTGGTGAAAGCCAGTGGCAGCCGTTACGTGGCCATGGTGGGACTCGATGGCGTCGCTCTCGTCGAAACCGACGACACGCTCATGATCTGCAGGATTGAAGCCGCCCAGGATGTGAAAAAAGTGGTGGATGCCCTCAAAGGGACTCCGCACGACCACCTGCGCTGACCACCTGCTGATCGTACGCCAGGAAGATGCCTTCGGGCAAACAACGGCTCACCTCGGCATGCCGCACTTGAAACGACATATGCACAAAATAGGTCTGCCGCGCACCGATCGCCTTGGCAACATCCACGGCCTCCGGAATCGTGAAATGTGTGGGATGCGCGGGTTCCCAACGCAATCCGTTCAACACCACCATATCGGCGCCGCGGATGAGCTCCATCGTCGAGTCCGGAATATGATTCGCATCGGTGATGTACACGAAGTCGTTCAGACGAAACCCGAGAATGTCCAATGACCCGTGGTTGACCGGCAGCGGAGTGATCTCGATATCGCGGAATCGGCGTTTTTCAACCGGCAGAAACTCGACATCCACGGAACCCGGCGTTTTTCCGGGCTCGAACATGTAAGAGAACCGTTTACGGATGGATTCGACCGTGCGCGGATGGGTCGTCACCGGTATCACCGCATCCTGCACATAATTGAACGGGCGCAGATCATCCAGCCCGCCGATATGATCGGTATGCTCATGGGTGATGAGAACCTGATCGATGTGACGGATGCCGCTTCTGAGCGTCTGAAGCCGGAACTCGGGTCCGATATCGATCACGATACTGGCTTGCGGCGACCGCACCCAGACCGACGTTCGATACCGCTCATCACGCGGATCGCGGCCGGAATTCTCGCTGCCGAAGCCCCCCGCCACAGGAATGCCCATGCTGGTTCCGGTACCTAAGAAGGTGATGGTGAGTGGTGCGGTCATTGCGCGTCGAAATTCAATTCGGGTTCGATGATGGCGTTGAGTCTCGCCCAGATCTCTTCCAATTCCTTGCGAACCGCCGGTTTGATGAACAGCGAAGAATGATCGAGCGATTGGATGAGTTTGGCCAAGGTCACCGCTTGGGTGTCGATCGGCTGGTTCTTATTCAAAACGATGAGGTTTTCCCCATCCAACACACAATTCGCGCCGCGGAAATTTCCTTTCTCTTTGCGAATGCGGAAACCCAGTTGCTGAAGCACATCCTCCAATTCCATAACCAGCTTGTCGGCTTTCATGCTCAAAATGTGATTCCCAAAACGGCCGATGGCGCGGTGATCTGATAATTATAGGCGCTTACGTCCAGTTCATAGGTCCGCTGATGGTATAAGACTCCGCCGGTGAGTCCCACATTCTTGACCAATCCATCCACATAGAAGCGGGCGGAAGCGTCGTATTGAAGCACGCGTCCGCCATTGGAGTTGAATCCGTTGGCGCTGAAGGAATACCCGCCGGTGGCCGCCAAGGCGAGGCGCGTGCGAGGTGATAGGCGGATCTGAGCGTCCAAACCCGTGCCTACGCCCAATGCGTTCTGGCGGAAATCGGCATTGGTGACTTGCGCGATGCGCGAAGTCATCAGGGTGTACACCGAAAAGACGTTGACCGGAAGCGTGAGTTGAACCTCTTTCCGGCGCAAAATGGGCAATCCTGAGATAAGAGCCACCTGGAACGACGAATAATCGGTATTGGCGGATCCGAGCCCCTTACCGGTGGAATACCCTAGACTGAGTCCCGCCGTTTCGACCTGCAGGCGGAACAGCGGCGCATTGAATGAGAAATCGGTGTAAGGCAACGGAACGGAACCTTCACGATAGGTCACTTCGGTCTGATCGAAGCCAGCGTAAATCGCCATTCTGGGCAGTTGGATATAGTCACGCGGCGGCTTCACCGAAAACATCTGCGCAGAAACGTCGATCGGCGAGAGCAAACCGGCCGCGAGTAGGGCGAACAAATAGAGATTGGAACGAAACCGGCGCCCCGATACATTACTAGCTGAACTCATAAGATGAAAAATACAATGAAAATCTTGTTAAGCCTTCTGATCAGCTTTTTTACCATGGCCAATACCTCTCAACCGCCCGCATCGTTCCATTCTTTCACCGTGAAAGACATCCGTGGAAAAGATACTCCGCTTTCCGCTTACAAAGGGAAAACCGTTCTTGTGGTGAATACCGCCTCCAAATGCGGTTACACGCCGCAATACAAAGAACTTCAAGCCTTGTATGAGAAATACCAGAGCAAGGGTTTCGTGATCCTCGGCTTCCCGGCGAATGAATTCGGCGGACAAGAGCCCGGCTCGGATGAATCCATCGCCGAGTTCTGTGAAGTCAATTTCGGCGTGAAATTCCCGCTGTTCTCGAAAGTCGTGGTGAAAGGCGATGGCATCCATCCGCTCTTCCGTCTTCTCACATCCGCTGAGAATCCCGATTTCAAGGGCGAAATCAATTGGAATTTCGAGAAGTTCCTCATCAATGAAGACGGGCAACTCGTCCGCCGTTTCCGCAGCCGTACCACACCGATGAGTACGGAAATGACCTCTGCGATCGAAGTGCTGCTTAATTAAGCGAATGCGCGCTCAGTAGGAATTTCGGGATGGTGGCGTACAGGACGGACCCGTCTTCACGCACCATCTCGTAATATCCTTCCATGGAACCTTTGAAGGATTTCAGCACGCAAAAACTGCTGTACGTGTGCGATAAGCCCGGTTGGATCACCGGTTGCTTGCCAATTACGCCTTCGCCTTTCACTTCGTAACTTTCGCCGTTCGAGTCTTTGATGAACCAATGGCGCTTGAGCAATTGCACCGCTTCGGAACCCCGATTCTCGATGGTAATGGTATATGAAAACACGTGCCGATGTCCGATGGGGTCGGATTCCTGTTCCACATACGCCGGATGGACGATGATGCGGACGTCGTTCGTGATTTCAGTATAGCGTAGCATTCATGGAGTATAACCCAAAATCGGGCTTAACCATTTCTCGATTTCGGAGATTTTCATGTTTTTTCTTCGGCCGTATTCTTCCACCTGGTCTTTCCCGACGCTTCCCAATCTGAAGTACGCGGCTTGCGGATGTCCGAAATAATAGCCGCAGACCGATGGAGGTGGATTCATCGCGAACGATTCGGTGAGTTCGATTCCGGTGTGTTCCCGAACGTTAACCATGCTGAACAGGGAAGGTTTCTCGGTATGGTCGGGGCATGCCGGATATCCCGGCGCCGGGCGGATCCCCCGATACTCCTCGCGGATCAACGCATCGTTCGGTAAACTCTCGTCCGGCGCATACCCCCACATCTCCCTCCGCACCCGCACATGCAGATATTCGGCGAAGGCCTCGGCGAGCCGGTCGGCCAGGGCTTTGAGCAAAATGGCGTTGTAATCGTCGTGCGCTTTCTCATAGGCGGCGATGCGGTCGGCGATGCTTCCGCTGGCCGTGACCGCGAACGCACCCAGATAATCGCCCACACCCGATTCTTTCGGAGCGATGTAATCGGCCAGGGCGCGGTTAGGCTGACCTTCCCGCTTTTTCGTCTGCTGACGCAGCGTATGCACCATGGTCATCACCCGATCCCGCGCGTCGGATTCATACACTTCGATGTCGTCGCCAACGGCATTGGCCGCAAACAACCCGACCACGCCACGCATGCGAACCTCCGGGTCGGCCTCCAACAGATCGAGCATGCGGTTCGCTTCATCGAACAGGATCTTCGCTTCGGCGCCAATGATCTCGTCGTTGAAAATGGACGGATATTTTCCAGTGAGTTGCCAGGTGATGAAGAACGGATTCCAATCGATATAAGAACGAAGATCGGCCACGGTCACATCATCGATGGGAAAGACGCCCAATTGCCGCGGCGTCGCCACGGTTTGGGAATCGAAAGTGAGCGAAGCGCGGTTCGCGCGGGCTTGTTCAAGGCTGATGAGCTCCGTTTTCTGCATCTTCCGCGCTTGCTCTTCGCGAAGCGCGGCGTATTCGGTGCGGATCTCCGCCATGAACTCGTCGTTTCCGGATTCGGCGATAAGCCGACTCACCACGGGCACACTTCGGGAGGCGTCGAGCACGTGAACCACCGGACCCGAGTACATCGGCGCGATTTTCACCGCGGTGTGCATCCGGGAGGTCGTCGCGCCGCCGATGATGAGCGGAAGGGTGAATCCCTGACGCTCCATTTCCTTGGCCACTTCCACCATCTCGTCGAGCGACGGAGTGATGAGTCCGCTTAATCCGATCACATCCACATTCAACCGGCGGGCTTCATCCAGAATCTTGTCGCGTGGAATCATCACGCCGAGATCGACTACATCATAATTATTACAAGCCAGAACCACGCCCACGATGTTTTTCCCGATGTCGTGCACGTCGCCCTTCACGGTGGCCAATAAGACACGAGGGGCGGATGTGTCAGGCGCGCCCACACGTTTTTCCGCCTCGATGTACGGAATCAGCACAGCCACGGCCTTTTTCATGACCCGCGCGCTCTTCACAACCTGGGGAAGGAACATCTTTCCTTCGCCAAAGAGATCTCCCACGATTCCCATTCCTTCCATAAGAGGGCCTTCGATCACTTCCAGGGCCGTCGCATAGGTTTTGCGGGCTTCTTCGGTGTCCTCATCAATATGCTCCATGATGCCCTTGATGAGGGCATGGGTCATGCGTTCGCGGACCGGCAATTTGCGCCATTCCTGCTCGGCGGCGGCGTCTTTCACATTGCCCTTGAAGGCTTCGGCGAAATTCACCAGGCGCTCGGTGGCATCCGGACGGCGATTCAGCAGCACATCTTCGACATGCTCGAGAAGATCTTTCGGAATCTCATCATACACTTCGATCTGACCGGCATTCACGATGCCCATGTCGAGTCCGGCTCGGATGGCATGATATAAGAATGCCGTATGCATCGCTTCGCGGACCCGATTATTTCCACGGAAGGAAAAACTGATGTTGCTGATTCCGCCGCTCACCCGCGCATGCGGCAGATTGGCTTTGATCCAGCGCGTGGCCTCCATGAAATCGACCGCATAATTGTTATGCTCATCGATTCCGGTGGCGACGGTGAGGATGTTCGGGTCGAAAATGATATCCGTGGCCGGAAATCCGACCTCATCGGTGAGAATCTTGTAAGCACGCGCGCAAATCTCGATACGTCGCTCGAGGCTGTCGGCCTGACCCTGTTCATCGAACGCCATCACGATCACCGCGGCGCCATAGCGGCGTACGGTCTCGGCATGTTGTTTGAACATGGCCTCACCCTCTTTCAAGCTGATCGAATTCACCACCGCTTTCCCTTGAACACACTGCAAACCGGCTTCAAGCACTTCCCATTTCGACGAATCGATCATGAACGGCACTTTCGCCACATCCGGCTCTACCGCAAGAAGATTCAGATACTGGATCATCGCGGCTTTGGAATCGAGCATGCCCTCATCCATGTTGATGTCGATGATCTGCGCGCCGTTCTCAACTTGTTGGCGCGCAACCGACACGGCTTTCTCAAACTCGCCGTTCAAAACCATTTTCGCGAAGACGCTCGAACCGGTCACGTTTGTGCGCTCGCCGATGTTCACGAAATTCGTTTCGGGTCGAACCACAAGCGGTTCCAATCCCGATAAGCGCAGATAATCCGGCACTACGGGGATTTCGCGTGGCTTGAGGGTTTTCACGGCTTCGGCCATCGCGCGGATATGCTCCGGACGCGTTCCGCAGCATCCTCCCACGATGTTCAACCATCCGCTTTCGGCATAATCACGGATTTGTGTGGCCATGTATTCGGCGGTTTCGTCATAGCCACCGAACGCGTTCGGCAACCCGGCATTCGGATACAGGCTGATGCGGGTGGTGGCCACTCTCGACAATTCGCTGATGAACGGACGCATCTGGGCCGAGCCCAAGGCGCAGTTCAGTCCGATGCTGAGCATGTTTCGCATGTGCGAGAGGGAAATCCAGAACGCTTCGGTCGTCTGACCGGAAAGCGTTCTCCCGCTCATATCCACAATTGTACCGGACAACATCACAGGAAGATCATTTCCCGTTTCCTGCACATATTCTTGCACCGCGAACATCGCGGCTTTCGCATTGAGAGTGTCGAAAATGGTTTCGATGAGAAGCATATCCACGCCTCCGTCCACCAAACCGCGGATCTGCTCGATATAGGCGTTTTTCACATGCGTGAAGGTGACAGCGCGAAAACCCGGATCGTTCACATCCGGCGATAAAGACAGAGAACGGTTCAGCGGACCGATGGACCCCGCCACAAAGCGCGGTTTCGACGGATCTTTCGCCATGATGGCCTCCACTCGCGAACGAGCGAGTTTGGCACCGGCCACATTCAATTCATAGGCCAAATCCTGCAGGCCGTAATCTTCCTGGGATATGGATGTGGCCGTGAAGGTGTTCGTTTCGATGATGTCGGCGCCGGCTTCGAGAAACGCGGTATGTATATCGCCGATCACATCGGGACGGGTAAGAATCAGCAGATCGCTGTTTCCTTTGAGTTCCTTCGGATGGTCTTTGAACCGCTCGCCTCGGTAATCGGCATCTTGCAGTCCATACCCTTGGATCATGGTGCCCATGGCACCATCCATCACTAAGATCCGTTTTTCGAGTTCCCTAACAATCGGATGTTCGTTCATTCCACTTCGTTAATCGTCACCAATAACTTATCGACGCGACTCCTATCCATATCCATCACTTCAAAAGTAAGGTGTTTGTATAGGAATTTGTCGCCGGCAACCGGCACATTGCCCACCATATACATCGCCAAACCCCCAAGCGTGTTGAAATCCTCGTTGCTCAAGTCTTCGTCTTCCTCAATCCCCAGCTCATTGAAAAAATCGCCGATGTTCATGGCGCCATCCACCAGTAGGGTTCCATCATCGCGTTTTGTGATCTCCAGCGGTTCGTCATCGAATTCTTCGGGGATGTCGCCGAGCAGGGTTTCGGCAAGATCGTGAAGCGTGATGATGCCTTCCACGGCACCATACTCATCGATCACGATTCCATAACTGGTTTTTTTCTGCTTGAACAACTCCAATACCCTCAAAACGGCCAGATTTTCAGGGATGAACAACACTGGCGTCATTACGTCTTTAATCGAAAGCGGCATCCGACTCTCGATGATCGGAACCAGATCTTTCACCGAAACCACACCGATCACATCATCCATATTCTCCTCACACACTGGATATTTGCTGAAATGCTCCGTCCGGATCATCTCCATCATCTCTTCTTTCGTGGTATCGGTCGTGATATACACCACATCGGTGCGGTGGGTCATGATTTCATTCGCGCGCTTGTCTGTGAAGCGGAACACTTCGTGGATTAGGTTCGATTCATGCCGGGCAATCACACCGCTTTCTGAACTTTGCTTGATGAGGAACTTGAGCTCGTCTTCCGACATGGCTTGTTGGTCGGAGGATTTGAGCCCGAGCACTGAATTCACGAGCTTCGTGCTGACCGACAGCAGCCACACGAACGGATACACGACTTTCGACAAGCCAACGATCACCGGCGACAAGATCATAGTGATGCGTTCGGGATGGCTCAGCGCGATGGATTTTGGAACCAACTCACCGATCACCAATGAGAAATAGGTGATGAGCGCGATGATGACCGTCAGCGCCAGGTTGAAGGCGTGCGGCTGAAGCGCCGGAATGCGCTCGAAGATCGGAGTCAGGTCATCGGCCAGCGCGATTCCACCGAACGCTCCCGACACGATGCCGATGAGCGTGATGCCGACTTGCAACGTGGACAACACCTCTTCCGGATTCTTGCGCAGGGAAATGACCAAACGCGCGCGCTTGTTGCCTTTTTGAGACAGCGTTTCCAAGCGAGACACATTCGACGACACCAATGCGATCTCGAACATGGCGAACAGGCCGTTCAACAGAAGCAGGCCTGCGATAATGAGAATTTCCATGGACTGAATTTACGCGAATCTATCCGCTAATCGATGGATGAGATAACCGCTCTCATTCAGCGCTGTTTCTGCGAAATCGCCGAAAAACGCGTTGATGGATTGAAACTCGGCGATGAAGGCCTCGCGGTCGCCGGTGCGAACCATGTCGGCCAGCTTCGTGTGGTGATCGAGGAACTCCATGAGCATGGCCCGACGCTCTTCATTGGCGAACACGATGTCGGCGTAGAGTGCGGCGTCTTGCGCGAAGATCCGACCTGTCATCATGAGTTCGGCGCGATAAATGGGCGATGAAAAGTTGAGGATGTCTTCCGGCTTGAGGTCGTTCACTTTGAGGTACGAGCCGTGCAAGAGCGCGATGAAGTGTCGCAGGCCTTGGATGATGTGCATGGCGCGGTCGTGCGCTGTGGGATCGACGGTCACTAGGCGCATCCCCCAAAGTTGGAACTGGTTGAGGAGCCACTGTCCGGCGTCTTCGTCGCGACCCGGGCATACCATCATCAGTTGCTTGCTCAAATTGTGCACATCGGGGCCGTGCATGGGGTGGAGGCCGACCACGGGGCCGGGATGGGATTCGAGCATCGCCGCGAGGATGTCCGATTTATTCGACGTGAAGTCAGCCAACAGCGCGTCTTCGGGTAGGAACGGCGCGATGCGTCGGATCACGGAGATAGTGTCGCGGATGGGCACCGTGATGACCACGGCATGCGCGCCGGCACAGAGGGTTTCGGCCTGGGACCAATCGTCGCGATCGAGAATGCGGACGACGTGTCCGGACGAGCGCGCGTGTCTGGCGAAGAGCGTGCCCATGCCGCCGCCTCCGCCCACGAATACGATCGTTTTGGGGTGAAGCGTGGACATGGGGAATTCCGCCGTGGATTGCGACGCGCGCGAAGCGCTCATGATCATACGGAGGAAATCTTCGGCCCAATCCGCATCCAGATCACGGCGGACCGCCTCTTCGCGGAACGACTGGATCTTGCGGTCTTCGCGTCCGGCCACGAAAATGGGAAGTTTGTGGGCGATCTTGGTGATTAGCACCTCCTTCACCACCTCGTTGCGTTCTTTCAGCAAGTCGAGAATGGCTTTGTCGATGTGGTCGATGCGGTCGCGATGGGGTTTTAAGGAAGATTCGGGCATGGGGGAAGATACGAAGTAG
>CAMTWZ010000013.1:0-170699 GCA_947085565.1 uncultured Bacteroidota bacterium | reverse complement strand
GCCGCAGTAGTACCGATCTGCTCGGCTTCCTTGAGGATCGACAGCTTTTGCTCAGCTGTCCAATTTCTAGGTTTTCTCATACTTTAAGGTAGTAGTCCTTAAAGTAGAATTTCCCTCCATACTTATTGGGGGCTACGACAAACGATAGAGTTGTTCGGCATCCTTTGCCGTGATTTGCGCAACGACGGATCGCTCAACGGCTGCATCATAGACCAGCATATAACGGTTGGGGACGACTTCAAGAGTGACCTGCTGTCCGTAATAGTAGCGGTAGTACTCCACTGTTTGTGCCCATGCCCAAAACGGGATTGTTATCACAATCAGGCTCACGAATACGGTTAACTGAAGCTTTTTCATGATTCTGTTGGGTTGGTTCCGGTTTGTGCGAACGGATTCGCGTTTAGTCGATCATAAATGCAAATACAGGGTCTGCAGCCTCAATCGCATCTATGGTTTCCATATAGTGGTTTACAAGCGACAAGGGGTTTTTAGGTGTTGCCCTGGATGTTTGTAACAGGTATGGAGGTTCAATCATAGGCAGGCGGGTTAAATGATCACTGGATTTCAGACTGTCCAGCATGGCCAGTTCCTGTTCTTCAGTAAATCCGTCGGCAAATGTGATCATGATACGGTCAGCCAACATCAGCGGTATCCAAAATTCACTCATAAATACCGGCAGGGCATATTTGACCTCGGGGCGGTTCCCCAACACAGACTGCGTAGTATCTCCGTAAGTGGTGTAATAGGCCTCTGCCGGTCGTTTTTTTACCCGGGCTAATATATGCCTGGTCGGCCATACCCGGCTGGTGTAGTACAGGTTATACTCATCAAGAATTGCCCGCATTTGTTCTTCATCAAGCTCCTGGTTAAACTCGACCGACACAAAATTTCGGTTCCGTGTCCAGGGTACTTTTTCCATGTCGGACATATAGATGAAGTAGCCTTTTTCGCAGCCGAAATCCCTGAATGTTGGAAGTTGGTCGAATGGGGGCATATCTGAGAGCGTGCATGGGCCTTGTTCCTCATCTGAATTGAATACCTCACAGGAAACCAGCAAAAAAACTGACGCAATTGTTATAAAGATGTATAAAAACGAGCGAACGAAATTAATAGTCATTTTTCCCCGTTTTTAGGTTTTTGGTAGGGTACGCCCCAGTTCGGGGTGTGCTGCGATAGCAGTAACGCTTTCTTGTTCCAGGCCAAGGGTAGTCCATTCGCTGGAGGATATGTTGGCACAGGGTATCGTCCTTTCATTCGTGTCACCCGACCGAAACAGTTCGCATCCTGCTACCAATCCTACCAATACATGCAATGCGAAAATGGCCGAGAGCGGGAAGCTCTGGTATAATCCGGCATTTAGCCAGTTCATCGGGTTCATCGTTCAGGGGTCTGAGTTTTGTAGAACGCTAAAGTGTAAGTAGTTTAGCCATTGACATGTAGAATGTCAAGTTAGAAATTTGAGGCGGTGATGTTCGCCGTGGTGCAGTTTCATCATGCGGACATCGGACTTCCTTCTAAACTGGACACGATGCTCAGCTGGGTGATCGTCACCCCGAACTTGCACAAGGTGCATCATTCAGAATGGCAGCCGGAAACCGATTCGAATTATGGCTCGCTGTTCTCGTTCTGGGATCGGCTGTTTCGCAGCAGGCGGATGAGGGAGGATTCGGTTCGGGGTGCGACTGAAGTCGGACCTCGGTTCACAGGTGGGACTAAAGTCCCACCTCGAAAAGAAGGATTGATGCATCCCGCATCTTGCATCCCGCTTCTTCCCTACTGCCCCGCCCAGCGCCTGAGCGATTCGCTCTCGAGCCCGCTCAAGGCGAATGAAAGCGTGATTTCGCGTCCCTCGCGCCAAAGATTCATCTTCACCGTGTCGCCCGGACGCATCACGGCGATCCTTGTCTGAAGCTCATTGGCTTCGTTCACTTCCACCCCGTTCACGCTGAGCACGATGTCGCGCATTCGAACGCCGCCTTTGTCGGCGGAACCTCCCCTGACCAGATTCACCACTTCCACACCGCGGATATCCGACAAGCCTGCGATTTCAGAACGCGTTTGATCCACCGCCAGTATCTGGACACCGAGATATGCTCGACGCACTTCTCCGAATTCGATCAAGTCGCGTGCGATCTTGAACGCCAAGTTGATGGGCACTGCGAAGCCGTAGCCCTGGTGCGCGCCGTTTTCCGTGGCGATGGCGGTATTGATGCCCACCAGGTGACCGCGTTCATTGACCAGCGCGCCGCCAGAGTTCCCTCGGTTGATGGCCGCATCGGTCTGGATGAAGCTCTCGATGCGCATACGGTCGTTGATGATGGCCACATCCCGCCCCAAGGCGCTCACGATGCCGACGGTGACCGTGGACCGCAGACGGAACGGATTTCCCACAGCCATCACCCAATCGCCCACCTCCAATTCGTCGGAATTTCCGATGGTGATATGTGGCAGGTCGGTCGCATCAATCTTGAGGACGGCGATATCTGTGGACGGATCCACTCCCACCAATCGCGCTTCATAGGTGCGCTTGTTGGTGAGTCCCACCGTGATGCTGTTATCCACCGCATCGGCAATCACATGGTTGTTGGTGAGCACGTATCCGTCGGCGGTGATCAAGACCCCGGAACCGATGGATGTGGATTCGCGGCGCGGAAGAATCCTGTCGAGCATGGGGTCTTCGGTCGTTACCCTGCTCTTGACCAGGGTTTCGATATAGACCACCGTCGGGGTGACGGCTCGCGAGACGGATTTGAGCCCAACCACGGGCTCCACTGGCACTGATTCCGCCTGTTTCACCTGCGTGATCTGCACCTGGGTCTGGTACGGAATGCTGATTCCGGCATAGAACACCATCACCAACATCCCTGTGACCATCCCGATGAGAATCAGGAGGATTCCGGTAAGCAGCCGTTGATTTGTGTTCATGGTTGGGAGTCGTCGAGTGAGCGGAATAGCAGCGCGTCGGACCGGCGTTCGCGCATTTCCGACGCGTGATGTTGAATATAGACATCCAAATGATGGATGAGCTGTTTTAGTTCATTCGCCGGCATGTTTTTTTTGAAAAGAGCGGAGTTTCGGCTGCTTGTCGCGATGCGCACATAATCGGCTTGACCCGGGGTCAATCGGAAGGAAAGCCCGAGTCCGATGTCTTGGGATAAGCTCCCTTCTTCGATGTTCAGAAACACGGAATCCTGCGATTCGGCCTGAATCCGGAATCCCAAGAAATCGCACAATCGGATCTGGATGTAAGGAAGGATGTAAGCGGGTTCGACATCGGCGGGAGCATGATTCAACCATCCCAGAAACGAGTCTGCGAAATCGAAGAGCTCAGCATTGGCTTGGTCTTCTTCCAGCATCTGATCCAACAGTTCCAAGAAGGCCATCACCAGCGCCAATCTTCCGAAATCCGTGCGGATTCCCCAAGTCTGGGTTTTGAATTCAGACTGGGTGAGTGTTTGGATGGATCGGCCCGATTTGGTCGCGGCTTGGATGTCGAGAACCGAGCCGGGTTCGAGATACCCGGCGAAGCGCGATTTCGGAGAACGGCAGCCTTTGGCCATCACCGCCAGTTTCCCGGCTTCTTTGGTGAAGAGGGTGACGATGCGGCTTGACTCTTGAAAGTCGACACTCCGCAGCACGATGGCCGGGGTGCTGAGTATCATCAGTCAGCCGACTTATGACGCGAGATGAAGTGGATCCAGCCACGATCTTCCATCACTTGGATGAGAGCAGGCAGGAAGGTGAGCGCGGAAAGCAATGTCATTCCCACACCGATCGTGGCCAGCAACCCGATGGAAAAAAGCCCAGGGTGATGGGTGAACATGAGTCCGCTGAATCCGAGCATGGTGGTGAGCGATCCGATCGTGATATGCTGGCCCGTGCTTTTCAGTACGTTCCACATGCTTTTCGGGCCTTCTTCGAGGTAACGCGCGGCCAAATGCACTCCGTTGTCGTTCCCGATTCCCAATATGGCAGGCAATACCACCAGATTGTAAAAATTGAGCTTGATGTCGAACAGGATCATGATGCCGAAGGTCCAGCTCAATCCGACAAGTAGAGGCAGCATGGCGATAACCGACCAGCGCAACGAGCGGAAGGAAAGCAGCACCAGCAAGACAATCATGAGGAAGGTGGCCGAAACGAAGAACGGACTCTCGCCTTGCATGAGTTCGAGCATTTCCGCCGCGGCGATGGATGTGCTCGCCGAATGGAATTCCTTGCCGTCGGATGTGGTGATCAGACCGATCTCATTCTTGAAGGCGATGGAATTGCGCCCGTCGGATAAGCCCACCGAAGGATAGATCATCACGAATTTGCCAAGTTCGCCGTCTCGTGTCATGAACCGGCTTTTCAGAAAATCCGGAATGCTGTCGAGGGGAATGCTTCGGGACACTTTCGACGCCCGACGCAGGATATCCAGGTTCTCATCTTCCTGATCGCGGATGAACACATCGTTGAGTTGCTCTCGGATGATGGCGATGCGCTCGAATTTCGCGGCTTGCACCTGCTCATCGTTGGTGAAACGCTCTTGCAAGGCTTCCACATCCAGAATGGTGCTGGCTTCGCCGTTGGCTTGCTTGATGGTTCGGATCTCGTCGAGGATCTCCATCACCTGCGCGTCATTATCCGCGATGATGTAGGCCGGATTGCGACGGCTGCTGGGAGCCTGGCTCTTGGTGAACTGCTGATATTCCTTGTACTCCGGAAACTCGGGTTCCAACTTCCCGAAATCATACTCGAAAGAGAGTTTGCCACTGAAGATGATGACCAGAACCATGATGGTGAGTCCGCCGAGGGTGATCGTTCGGGCGAACGGATAGCGCTTCACCACGGGAACCACGTACGGCTCGGGCAGATTCCTGTTGACCAACACCCAGTTCCACCGTTCGAACACGGTGACCACCGCGGGCAGGATGAACGACATCGCGAACCAAGCCAGGAAAATACCCGTGGTGGCGATGAAACCGAATTCGGAAAAGCCTCTGAAATCCGCGAAAATGAGTACGAAGAGGGCGACGGCCGTGGTGGTCGCCGATGTGAAGATCGCCGCACCGGAAGATTCATACGTGGCCAGGATCGCATCCTCGACATCCAGTCCGTCGGAGCGTTTTTCCAAGTATCTGGCGTAGAAATGGATACCGTAATCGATTCCCAATCCGAACAGGATCACGAACAGCACCGAGGTCATCGTGTTGAGCGTACCCAGATACAAATAGGCGATTCCGAAGGTGTAGATCAGACTCAGGAACAGCGGAATACCAATCACAAGAACCGATACCGGCGCTCGAATCACGAAACTGAGAAGGCTTTTCTTGCGGTCTTCCTCCGACCCTTTCCTGTAATTGAGGTACTTTTTCCCGAAGAAATAGAGCATCACCAGAAACAGCACGCTGCTGATTCCCGAAGAGAAGCTGCTGTACACATCCTGCATGATGGAATCGATTTCGAGCAGATGTTTTTTCAAGCGTCCGCCGAATTTGACCTGCATGTCGGGATGGTAACTCGCTGGATTCATCGCCACGACGAGAGAATCGTAGGTGGAGAACATCCGGCGAAGGAAGGCGAGATTGCTTTTGGATCCTGTAGGGAATAGTTTCAGAGTAAGGACGGTGCTGTCGGCGTTGACCGGGTACTCGGTAGGAATCATCTCTTTGTACACGTTCTCGAAACGGTTTCCGGCATCGTCTTCCACCACGGTGGTGTCTTCCTCATCATCGAAATCGAAATCGATGAAGAACGGATTGGCCTCGAGTTTGGCGTCTTCGATGCGGGTGTCCAGATAGTCGACGAGGTCGTCGAGCTCGTCTTCGGTCGCCAGGAAGAGCGCGTAATCTTTGAGGATTTCGGTGTCTTTGCGGAACTCGACCTTGCTGAAATACGGTGATTGCGAGCGCGCATCGTACAGTTCAAGGCTCTTGGCGATCAGATCTTCGGCGAAACGCTTGTTGGCTTCGAAATCAGGAGAGCCGATGGCCACATCCATTTCGGTTTCACCTCCCACGGTTTCCCGAAGCTGGTTCAGAGCCACAACTCGGGGATTATCCGCGGGCAGCAGATTCGCGATATCGGTATCGATCCGCAGTTGAAGCGCCGAATAACCGGCGAGGAGCCCGACAACGACGGCAACGAAAAGCACCAGAAAAGGGCGCCGCACATTCAGAAGAAGCAATGGGCGGAGAATCGACAGTAACTTATGCATAAGGTTCAGGGAACCGCTTTGAGGATGAAGCGGTCATAATCGGCTTTGGTGAAAGATCCGGTATCATCGGCATCACTGAGGATCAAAATGGCGACGGGACGTTTAGGTACCGCCCCACGGAAGAAGGCATTGTAATCGTCGACGATGTTCCGCTCGAACGTTATCCACTTTCCGAGGTTTTTTGTTCCCGATTCCAACACCACGATCTGCTGCATGCTCATGTTGCGGGAGGCGGTGCGGCCGGAAGGTACTGTGGTGCTCCAAGTGTATCGGATCACTCTCGGAACTCTGAGTGCGTTGAACCCCCAGACCACATAGACGCTGGCGGCGGTGTCGTTGCGTTTGTCATTGAACTCGTTCGCATCGGTGGGAAGCATATGGACGCGCCAATCCCAACTGAGGATCGGGGTTTGCCGGATGTCGGTGACACCGTCGTCCGGAATCTGAAGCAGCAGATGCTTGGCCTTTGAGCCTTCGTAGCGTAAGAAGGTGCGTCCTTGCTCGCGCATGATCCGATAATGGTATTCGGAACGAGATTGCGCGTCGTAACTCGCCGGTTTGGCGTTGCCGTCACGGTTGTACCAGCGTGATGGAAGATTGCCGGGGGTCTCCCCTTCGAAATCCTCCAAGACGATTTGGCCGGATGTCCAACCGATGGCACACGTCAGAAAAATGCAAACGATGAGCGCAGCTCTCATGGATAAACAAAACCTTTGGATATGTGATAACTTACCATTTAAACGCCCACACCACAACACTATTGCCGACATGAATCCGTTCCGCGCATTTTCACAAATCGCCATCAAGCATATCGATCATCCCCTTCTCCTCTGGAATCTGATTCTTGGTGGAGCGGTGATGACAGCCTTGGCGTATTTCTTACCTCACGTCGGCGTGATGGGTTCCCTGTTCGTTCTTCTTGTGTATGTGATCGCTACCTCGTTGAACACCTACCGTTTGGTTCAATTGCGCCTGATCGATCACCAGCGCCAGATGCAATCCCTTTTCGCCTTATATCAGACGTTGGAATTCCGCGCTCCTTTGCCAGCGCTCACAGGTTGGGCCGCGTCACCGGAACTGCTCACTCAGATCATGATCCAGATCAAGCGCGCCAAACCGGGACTTGTGGTGGAACTGGGAAGCGGCGCTTCCACGATCGCCATTCCCTACATGCTTGAGAAATGGGGCAAGGGCAAGATCGTGTCCATCGATCACGACAGCGATTTTGCGGCGCTCACTCGTCATAGCATCGAACTGCACGAACTCAAAGGCGTGGATGTGATCGTGACTCCTCTGGTCAAGCAATCGGTGAAGGGCGACTCCTACGCTTGGTATGATGTGTCGAAAGTGACCTATCCGGCGAAAATCGACATGCTTTTGGTGGATGGACCGCCTGAGCAGACCAATCCTCTGGCGCGGTATCCGGCTCTTCCTCTGCTGTGGGATCATCTCGCGGATGACGCGCTGATTCTGATGGATGATGCCGACCGTCCGCACGAGCGGGAAATCATCCGCCGATGGACGACCGAATACCCGGTATCTGTCGTGCAGATGGCCTCATCCCTCAAAGGGTTCGCCGTTCTTCAGGTCAGGAAAACAAAAACCTGAGCTTTAGCCAGTTCGCGAGTTGACGCCGGTCGTTCGCCGAAATCACGTTCGTCACACTTCCGATCACCAAGAAAGCCGTCAGGAAAAAGCCGACGGTGATGCCCACCGTGACCACCAACGGCAGTTGCGGCAGCACCGACTTCAGCGCCCAGGTGAGCGCGCCGACACCCGCGGCCACACCCAATATCCTGAAATAGCTTCCGAAGGGCAGAACGCGGTACCAGGGCTCACGCATATGCCTTCCGATCACGCGAAGGGTGATCACGATGTTGATGTAATTGGCCAATACCGCAGCAGAGGCCGTTCCCAGAATACCGAACCAGATGGTAAAGGGTATGCTGAACAGGATGTTCCAGAACAGCAGGTTGAAACTGAGTTTGAGGATCGTGCGGGTATCGCCGAACGCTTGAAGGATCGAGCCGTAACTGGTGACCCGGATCAAAATGATCAGACTGTAGATCTGAAACGGCAGCGCGGCTTCGATCTTGTCGGCGCCGAACAGCAGTGTGATGATTTCCGGAGCCAAGGCGATGAACAGAAAGGTGAGCGGAAGCACGATCAGACTCACTTTTTCGATGCCCTTGTACCACAGGTCGCGCAATTCCTCGCGTTTGTCGTCCATTTGGAACTGAACGAAGCGGCTAATGAGCACCGATCCCACCGCGAAGGGAATGACTTTCACCAAGGGAATTTCCGTTGCGCCGATGATGTAGATCGCAACCACGCTTTCGGCCAGGAAATACGAGACGATGAACTTGTCGACATTGCGGTTGAAGCGGGCGACCAAGGCGGAAAGTCCGATAGGTATGGAGAATGCGATCTGTTCTTTGATCAATTTCCGGTTCGGACCGAGCTCGTACGGAGGCAGGACTTGCCACACCCAGACCACTGATGCCACGAAGCGGATCACCGAGTAGCCCAACAAGCACCAGATCGCGGTTTCAAGCGAATATCCTAAGGAAATGGGTCCCACAATCGCGGCGAACGTGAGTGAGGTGTTCATCAGATTGTACCAACTCGCCGATTTCTGCCGATCCGCCGCCAGAAGGATGTTGTTCACCGGCCAGGTCGGGATTTCGATGAACGCCACCAACGCCATTATGGGAAGCAGCGATTGGGTGGTTAGAACGCTTGATGGTAGCCATGCGGACAGGAATCCCGGCAGAAACGGTATAAAAAGGAGCATTATGAGTGAAGCGAAGGCTCCGGTCACCACAAGTATCGCGCAGGTCTGAAGGGCGAATCCGGCGCGGGCATTCTTCGCGACCCGCTCGAAGAAGTAGAAAACGCTATCGGGAAATCCGAGCGTGGCCAGGTATTTCGCGGTTTCATAGACCAGAAGCAGAAAGCTGATGATCACGAAATCGGTGCTGGAGAGCAATCTAACAAGGACGATCACCAGGATGATGTCCATGATGGTGGTCAGCAACCGTGAAAAGACGACGACACCGGCTTTCTCGGCCAGGGATTGGGACTCGCTCATGGTAGCAGACTCCGCATGAGGTTGGCGAGGGATTCGGTGGTGGATCGGGCGGAGTAGGTGCCGATGAGCTCCGTATCTGGCGTGTGGCGCCAAGATGCTGGGTTGTCGAGATAGTCGTTCAGCTGTGCCACGGGATCTCCTTCAGCACCGGTACGGGTGCGGGCGAGGATGCGTCCGACTTCGGGATTGGGTGCGAGCGAGAGGATCGGTCGGCCGATGGGAAGATAGTCCCATAATTTGGCTGGGATGATGTCATCGCGGCGTGGATCCGTGCTTAAGAGCAGAAGATCGGCACGACGCAGGCGGGATGCGGCCTGCGCATAAGGCACGGGCGTTTCGAAGACGAAGCTCTCGGCCACGCCGAGCGATTCGGCCAATCGCAGATCCGGGTCGGGCATGCTTCCGAAGCTCACCACCCTCACCCGCGCCGGGTCTTTGCACGCGGCCACCATCCGTATCACCGGCTCAGCAGGAGAAAGCTCCCGGAAACGGCCGAAAAACACCAGCTCGACTCGCACTTCCGCCGGTTTCAACACCCCGGGCGACACCTCCTCCTGATCGAATGCGTTGTAAATGGTGCTCGCCTCCACTCCATAAGCTTCCACATACCGACGCGTGGTTTCATCCGCTGTGAACGTGTTGTGGGTGGCCTGCGACATCCAACGACGCTCCACGACGGCATCCACTTTCCGGGTCCACCTCGGCCTCCCGAGATTGCGGACTTTGCATAGGCTCCATGGATCGCGCCAATCGGCGATCCAAGGCACGTCCAAGGCTTTCGACACGGCCGAGGCGAGAAGATGTCCCGACCAGGGGTCACCCGTGCTCCACACTAGGCGTATCTTTTTCTCGCGGGCGAATTCGACCACTTTGGCGCGGTTCCACCACATCACCGGAAGCCAGGTATCCACAGGAACCATGCGGTCCAGGAGGCTGAGTCGGTCGTTGGCCGCGCCTTTCCCCAGCGCCGAACCCGAGGTTTTATGGGTGCGGTCGATGGGTGTGCTCAGTTTATAGACGGATTGCCCGGGGAGACCTTCATCCAGGCTCACGATATGCGGTTCGAATCCGAATTCGTGCAGGTATTTGGCGAATTTGGCGGCGCGAAGGGCGCCTACGCGCGGACGGGGCGTAAAATACGGTGAGATGAGGAGGACCGGCTCAGCCACGGGCGGTCTCTTGGGTCCAGATCCGCTCGGCGAATCGGTAGAAGGGCTGTTTCTCATGCAACCAGCCGAAATGCACCACATAGGGTGTCACCATCATCTGATCGCCTTTCCCGCTGAACATCGACAAAAATCCGATCAAGAAATTGCGAAGAGAGGTATTTCTGATGCCTCGCAAGGAATACACGAAGGGATCGCAGTAATACCGGCATTTCACTTGGGTGAATTCCGCATCGTATTCGGTCAGATCGTGGATGAAATCCAACTGCGGACTCTCCTGCCCGATCAACCACGGATAGACAGGGATGTTCAGTTTGGACATAGCCATGGCCAGACTCCATTCGCACGATTCTTCCGAACGGCCCGATTCCTTCATGCGGCTCTGGAAATGGGTTTCGGCTTTTCGCCGGAGCATCTCTCCTGCCGTTTCACACACCTCACGAGCCTGGTCCACATCCCTCATGTAGATCATTCCGGACTGCACACGGCTCAGGTAGGTGAGTCCGAAGCGCTTCAAGGTACGTTTGCGACGCATCAGGATCATGTCTTTGAGCACTCCCAAATGCTTTGGAGCGCCGAAAAACACATCCGAAGTGATCATGCCGGTGATAGTGAACCCGTATGGCGAAAAGGCGGCCCATAGCGGATCGGGGGATTTCGTCCACACCATGTCGCAGTCTAGGAACAATGTGCGTTCGAAGAGCGGATACTGAAACACATTGTGCTTGAACCCGACGATGCCTCGATGCTCCGGACGAATGAGATGAACCACATCGAAAATGGTGATTCCATGGGTTATGAGAGCTTCGGCATGATGGGCTTCGCAGACCAAGGCGATGGGTCGGGAAGTGTCGTACCGGCGCAGAGTCACAGCGGAGGCCACCGCGTAGCTCAGGTATCTCACATCACCGTAAACGGGATAGACGTATCCCTCTTTTTCAATTGAATTCATCCTTTGGTTAGCGACCTAAATGATCGCAAAAAGTACAAAGGATTCGCCCCAATTGAAACTCAGGCTCCGGCTCGGCGGCGCAAGTTCTCAAGCAGGCCGTCGAACCCGCGGCGACGGATCACATTCTGAAACGAGCGGCGGTACGATTCGGCGGTCGACACATTATCCACGGCCATATCGGTAATCACCCACTGGGTTCCGCGTTTTTCCATAGTGTACCACACCGGAGTACGCACATTGTTTAGAATGGCAGTGGTTTCCACTTTGGCGGTCTTTCCATCGGTGGTGATCTTGTCGTAAATCACTTGGGCGCGGTACACATCCAATTTGGCGAGTGATTGATCGCGGATCACCTGTGAGAACAGTTTCACAAACTCGGTTCTCTGAGGTAAAGTGGCCTGATTGTACGTCTCTTGAAGGGCGATTTTTGCCATTGCATCGTAATCGATGATGCCGTTGATTATCTCTTTGAGTTCTTCACGCTGAGATTCGGTGTAGGTGCTTCCCGATGGACCCAGCAAGGTTTTGATCTGACGGTCGCGTCGCTCCAGAAGCTGTCGGATGGCGGTCGCTTCCGGAGATTGCGCACTCACTGGAGTGACGATGAAGGCGAATAGAAGCAGGAAAAGGATGGATTTCATAGGATCTTAATGAATAGTCAGGTCTGTGACGGATTGTCCGGTTTTAGACGCGAGTCGACCGAATTGCACGTTCCATTCGAACGTTCGTTGTTTCTGCAACGCTTTGAGTTCGAGATTCTTTTGCACGGCTTCAACCAAGTCTTTGATTTCGCCGATCTCATAATCGTAATTGATCTGTTCCAGACGAAGCCATTCGTTGCTCACTTGCAGCATTTTGGTGGCTTGCTGATAGCGTGAGAGCGAGATGGCGGCGGTTTTGTAGGCATCGAGCACATCCAGACGGACACCGGTTTCCGCGGCGGCACGCGCGTCACGGGCTTGGTCCATCTGAATTCGGGAACGGTCGATCTGGTTTCGGATCAACCCGAAATTCAGATTTTGACGAAAACCGATGCCATAACGGATCGATTCGTAGTTCGTGGTGTTGATGATGAAAGGATTTCCTTGGCGCGGACGGTTCGGCGTATTCGCATACGAGGCCGTGAATGCCATAAAAAGAGACGGATAACGTTGAGCTTTGGCCACATTCATGCCGTGTTGGGCGGCTCTGGCCGCGGCATCGGCCTTGCGGAGATCCGCACGCCCTTGCAAGGCGAGCTGCTCGTACACAGGGAACGCGCTCAGCGTGGTGTCGATGGGATCGATGTACATATCCGATGGCAGATAAACCGCATTAGGATTCTGATTACCCAGGGCCACATTCCACGCTTTTTCGATGAAACGAAGATTCTCGTCCACTTCGAACGCACGTCCTTCGAATTCCAGACGGAATAGCTGGAATTTGAACACATCCGCTTCGGAAATGTCCTGCTCTCCTTCTTCCATCAGTTCATTCAATTTTTCTTCGGCCTTATCGAAATCCTTGCGGGCTTCATCCACCAGACGTTTGAGTTCCACACTCAGCAATCGCGATTGATAGAGTTCGAACAGCTGTGTTTCCAATTTCACCTGCTCGGTCTGATGATCGAATTCGGCAATTCTGGCAGCTTCGCGAGCCGCTGAAATCGCATTGCTCAACGCGCCCCATGTGTACAACGGCTGTAGAGCGGTGACTTCGGCTCGGGTGAAGAATCCCCAATTGCTCCAATCGTTACGCAAAGACGGATCCAGATAGGATTGATCGCTCGGGCGAACGGTGGCGTCGGAGGTGCTCATCACGCCGGGAACGAGTCCGTGGGCGGTCTGAAGCTCGAACCGGGGTACAAACCGGCTCAGATTGGCATCTCTAAGTCTGTTTTCAGCCAGATCGATCCGGGACTGGCTCAGTTGGCGGATCGCGGATCGTTCGATGGCGGTTTGGATGAACTCGGACATGGACAACCGAAGAGTGTCTTGGCTTTGAACCGACGAAGCGGAAACGAGTATCGAGAGAATCAGAAATGAATAGCGCAAAATCATAGGCTTGAAAGTACGTACATAACGGCAGGGTTGGTACCTCAGCATAGGGTAACATCATGATGCGACCATAAAGCAAAAAGCCCGATCCGAACAATCGGAACGGGCTTGCTTGCGGAGAGAGAGGGATTCGAACCCCCGGTCCATTGCTGGACAACGGTTTTCAAGACCGCCGCATTAAACCGCTCTGCCATCTCTCCGGGTCGATCGTTAGCCATTCAAGGCTTCCGCACCGGAAACGATTTCGGAAAGTTCCGTAGTGATCGCCGCCTGACGCGCTTGGTTGTATTTCAATTGGAGTTCGCGGATAATGGCGGATGCGTTTTCCGTCGCATTGTCCATCGCCGCCATCCTAGCCCCTTGTTCAGACGCGTTCGATTCGAGAACCGCGCGCCACAACTGGGTATTCAGATGCAAAGGTAAGACATTCGTCAATAATTCTGCCGATGAGGGCTCGAAAATGTACTCTGCGGATTCGAGACCGTCGCCTGTCGACGTCTGAGCCACAGGAAGAAACGCTTCCAACATGCGGTTCTGCGCGATAACGGATTTGAACTCATTATACACGATATGAACCGCTTCGTACTTTCCACTGAGGAAAAGATCGGTGACTTGCCGAGTGATTTTCGCGGTGGCGTCGTAGCTGACGCGGTCGAAAAAGCCGTTGTGGTTCTGGATGATCGTGAAATTGCGACGGCGGAAATAGTCGTTGGCTTTTTTGCCGATGGTGAGCAGATGCAGGTTACCAGCGGATTGCACATCCGCGAAGCGGCTGCGGATTTCCTCTTCCGCGAAACGGAACAGGTTGGAATTGAATCCACCGCAGAGTCCGCGATCCGAACCGATCACAAGAAGAAGCACAGTTTTGGGTGCGTCAACCGCAGTCAGCATCATGGAGGCCGAATCGGACGTGGAGGACAGCCTTCCGATCACGCTTTTGAGCTTCCCGGCATAGGGACGAAGAGCCACAACCCGGTCTTGGGCTTTTTTCAGACGGGCCGCCGCCACCATTTTCATGGCTTTGGTGATCTGCTGGGTGCTCTTTACCGTCGCAATGCGGTTGCGTATTTCGCGAAGATTGGACATTAGCCGTTGATGGTTTTGATGAGGCTGTTGGCCACCGCAAGAACCTGCTCGGCGAATGCATCGCTGAGCAATCCTTTGACACGAAGATCATCCATCTCAGCGGAATGACGCACAGCGAGTGATTCGAGCAATTCCTTCTCGAAACGTGCCATATCGGCGATGGCAACATTGTCCAGAAAGCCCTTGTTGTTCAAGAAAAGAAGAACGATCTGTTTGTCTACAGAAAGTGGTTGAGCCACACCCTGTTTCAGCAACTCCACGGTACGGGCTCCGCGCGCCAACTGGCGTTGGGTGGAGGCGTCCAGATCCGAACCGAATTTGGCGAACGCTTCCAGATCGCGGTATTGGGCAAGATCCAACTTCATGGAACCGGCGAATTTCTTCATCGATTTCACTTGAGCGGAACCACCTACACGCGAAACCGAGATACCGACATCGATGGCAGGACGCACACCGTTGTTGAACAATTCCGATTTGAGGAAGATCTGTCCATCGGTGATGGAGATCACGTTCGTCGGGATGTACGCCGATACGTCGCCTGCTTGGGTTTCGATGATCGGAAGAGCCGTCAACGAACCGCCGCCCTTAATCATCGGACGGAGCACATCAGGCACATCGTTCATGTTCTTGGCAACCGAATCGTTACGGTTGATCTTCGCGGCACGCTCGAGCAAGCGGCTGTGGAGATAGAATACGTCACCCGGGTAGGCTTCGCGACCTGGCGGACGGCGCAACAGCAACGACACTTCACGGTACGCCACAGCCTGTTTTGAGAGATCATCATAAATGATGAGCGCATGGCGGCCGGTGTCACGGAAGAACTCACCGATGGCGGCGCCGGCGTAAGGTGCCACGAAACGCATCGGAGCTGTGGCCGAAGCCGGAGCGGATACGATTACAGTGTATTTGTCGGCACCATGCTTGGCCAACATGTTGTTCACGTTGGCAATCGTAGAGCCTTTCTGACCGATAGCCACATAGATACAGAATACGCCTGTGTCTTTCTGGTTCAGGATGGTGTCGATGGCGATGGTCGTCTTACCCGTCTGACGATCGCCGATGATCAGCTCACGCTGTCCGCGACCGATAGGAATCAGGGAATCGATGGCTTTGATGCCGGTTTGAAGCGGTTCGGTAACCGGTTCGCGGTAGATCACGCCAGGAGCTTTGCGCTCCAAGGGAAGGCGGTAGGTTACGCCCACGATCGGACCTTTGCCGTCGATCGGGTTTCCGAGGGGATCGATCACACGACCGAGAACACCTTCGCCTACAGGCAAAGAGGCGATTTCGCGGGTACGGCGTACCGAAAAGCCTTCTTCAATGTCACGTGTGGATCCAAAAAGCACCACGCCCACGTTGTCTTCTTCCAAGTTTAATACCATGCCTTTCATAGTATTGCCGAGGTCATCCTTGGCTTGAGGAAATTCCACCAACTCACCGGCTTGGACTTTCGATAGTCCGTAAACACGGGCGATACCGTCGCTCACTTCGAGAACGGTACCCACATCGTAGGTGTCGGTGGCATTGTCGAAGCCGGATAGTTGCTTGCGCAGGATGGCCGAAACTTCGTCTGGTCTTACATGACTCATGGATTTGATACTAACGTGTCGAAATTTGTGTTTTACGCGATGGGTGCATGCAAAAGCATGTCCAGTTTTTCCAACGAATGGCGAACCGAACCATCATAGATGGTGTCGCCCAATTGGACGGTGATTCCACCGATCAGTGTGGAATCGATTTGCGAACGAATCGTGATTTTCATTCCGGTTTTCGTTTCCAGGGCGTTCTTGACGGCCAGGAACTGAGCGTCGCCAAGTTCAATGGTCGAAGTGAGGATCACCTCGGCGATACCGTTGGCTTCATTGTACTGCAGTTCCAAGTTGGATGCGATTTCAGGCAGAAGCTGCAGTTTGTTGCGTTCTGCCAGAAGGTTTATCAGACGGATGATCAGATCCGATGAGGTGACGAAGATCAATTTGAGAATCGACGCTTTCTTTTCCGGTTTGATCACCGGACTGGTCAGCACTGTTCTCAGCTCCGAAGAAGCCTCGACGGTACTGCGGATGTTGCGCAACTCAGCAAGGATCTTTTCGGCCTGTTTGTTTTCAGTAGCCAACAGCAGAACCGCCTTCGCATACCTTCTGGAAGCCGTTGGAGACGACATGGATCAGTTCCCGGAAATGTCTTTGATGAAACTGTCCACCAATTTGCGGTTTTTGGTCTCATCCAATTCGGTTCTTAGAATCTCACGGGCGGCTTTGATTGCCAGATCGGCCACTTCATTGCGAAGTTCCTCGATCGCGAGTTTCTTCTCTTGGTCGATGGCGGTTTTGGCCGCATCCACAAGAGCCGCCGCTTCCGCTTTCGCTTTCTCAATGCGTTCGGAACGAATCGCTTCCGCCTCGTCCATCGCTTGTTTGCGGATGGAGTGGGCTATAGCTTCCGCCTGGCGCAATGCCTCTTCGTTGGCCTTGCTCACCTGCTCCGCTTTTTTCATGGCGGTTTCAGCCGCATCCAGCGATTCGCGGATCGACTGCTCGCGCTGTTGAAGCGAACCAAGCAAGGGTTTCCAGACAAATTTGGCCAGAATCAGCAAAAACGTGAAGAAGATCACGGCTGTCCAGATGAACAGACCCGGATCCACATTCACCAGTGAATTAGCGAACACAGGATTCATGGTACCTTATTTCAGGGCGAGCAAGATACAGATAGCCAATGCGAAGAAGGTGGCGCCTTCGATCAGACCGGCAGAAATGATCATCGATGTGCGGATGTCACCGGATGCTTCAGGCTGACGAGCCGTTGCTTCCATTGCGCTGCGTCCGATGATTCCGATTCCATAAGCGGCACCAATCATCGTTATTGAGGCTCCGAAGCCGGCTGCTAAGTATGCGTATTCCATTATTATGTGTCGTTTTTGTGTGTTGAGGTTGCTTAGTTGGTGAAGGTCAGTGTGCGGCTACATGCGCATGGTCATGCTCGTGCTCATGATCGGCGGCAGCCAAACCGATGAACAAGGCGGAAAACATGGTGAAAATGTACGCTTGAAGGAAAGATGCGAAAATCTTGATGGCATAGATGAACAAGGTGAACGGAACCCAGATCACCGCTGAACCGATGCCTACCCAATCTCCAAACATGTCGGCTAACAGAAAAATCATACCGATGATGCTGTAGACAAGAAGTTTTCCAGAAGCCATGTTGGCGAACAAACGTACCGTCAATGCGAAGGGCTTGGTGATCAATCCGAGAATCTCAACCGGCGTAAGGATGATGAGCATCAATTTGGGTACGCCCGGCATCATCAACACGTGCTTCCAATACTCTTTGGTTCCCGCGAACTGGGTAATCGTGAAGGTGAACAGAGCCAGAACCGCCGTGATCATCACATCGGATGTGGACGTCACACCCCATGGCATCAATCCGAACAGATTCATGAACAGGATCATGAAAAAGGCGGAAAGCAAGTACGGAGTGTATCTGAGGTATTTCTCTTCGCCGATATTCGATTTGGCGATATCGTCGCGTACGAAAATGATGAGCGATTCGAACAGGTTCATGAAGGCGCCGCGGGCCACGAGTCCGTCTCGGGTCTTTGTGTTGTATTTGCCGGCCAGGCGACCGAAAATGATCAACACCAGAAATCCGGAAAACGCGAACCAGACCAAATGCGAGGTGATGGAAGCGTCGAATGCCGCATGTAATCCGTCTGCACGGACCAAGTGATAACTGACCGGTGCGACCGTGACCCCATCCGCCTTGTAGATCACTGTGTCGGGATGGGCCAGGTAGTATTCGTCCGTCCAACCCTCACCCGAATTCAATGCGGCGGTGGTGGATGGATAGAAATGCCACTGTCCGTCGAAGCGAAGGATACGTGGCAGTTCGATTTTGGCGACGGGTTTGAAATCCAGATAATTATGATCCGCGATTTTCCCGAGCATATCGATGCGTTTGGGATTTGCGCCAGGATCGGCCGCGGAAACGGATGTCGATCCGATGCAAGAGAGAACGAAACTCAGTAAGAAAAGTCGCAGGGCGGCTCGCATCAACTACGTCGATTTGTAGGTAGGTTGTGAATAAGAATCATTTCCAATACAGACTTGCAAATATATGCAATAAACAGGGCAATTGTAAACGTGATTTGTGGCAGTTGGGTCGCTACGACCACGAACGCGAGCACCATGAGCATGATTCCCATCCTGGCGAGCATGCCTCCGAAGACGGTGAGCATGAGGGTGTTCATGTTGGCTTTGATCGACCTTAGAATAGCCCAGTAACCGATGTAGGAGTTCGCCGAGGTTACGACAAGGGCGATGAGCAACGCCTTCCACCCTTCCGATCCCTGCCACTGGATGATGGGGTAGGAAAGCAGAGCCAAAGCGGCGATATCGATCAGCAGGAGATTGCGGGCGAAACGCCCAAGGCTCGTGTTCATTTTTTTTTACCCGATTGGATGGTCAGTTTGTACAGCAAGGAGAAGATGGAGAATAAGCCGAGGAAGATGCCGACAAGGATTCCCCAGGGCGAGGAACCATAACGCTCGTCGAGCCACCATCCCAGATACAAGGGAACTGCGAGAGAGACCGCCATCTGGATTCCGAGGCCGGAATATCTGGCGTAATCGCGCATCAGATCCTTTTTATTTCGTGAGGTTTCCGGCATTGCGCCCCATCACGATGGTACCGTCGATACGAGCGCCTTCTTCGACCAGCAGCACATTGGTTCGAATGTCGCCTTGAACGACAGCGGTTTTGCGGAGGATGAGTTTCTGGTTCACCGTGAGGTTGCCTGTCACCGTGCCGGCGATGTCGCTATCTGGTGAGATGATGTTGCCCTTGACCGTGGCCGAAGACGCGATGATGCATTTCCCTTCGGAAGTGATGTGACCATCGATGTTTCCAGCCAATCTGAAATCACTGGAAACGCGGATGTCGCCGGTGATCAGACTTCCTTCAGCGATGATGGTGATGGAAGGTTGGTTTGGTGTGTCGCCCATCGGACGGTCGGGTTTCTGAAACATGATTCTGATGAGTTAACGTTTGGTGTAATAAAATTCGGGATCCAGCGGCACGCCGTCTTTCCACAACTCGACATGAAGATGCGGACCCGTGCTGATGATACCCGTATTTGCGATGAATCCAATCAGATCGCCTTTTCTAACCACAGCGCCTTCGGTTTTCAGGGGTCGGTCGGCGTGTTTGAGTATGCTGATGTAACCGTCGGCATGCTGCAAGGTGATCACAAATCCGTAGTTCATGGTCCACTCCTGGCTGATGATCACCCCGTCGGCCGAGGCATAGACCGATTCACCGGTGGTCGAGGAGATATCGATTCCGAAATGCCGTTGATCGGGTTTGAAGCCTTGGGAAATCGTGCCACGAGTTGGGAATCGCAACGGAAATGAGAGCGTTGTCGAAGCCATGGTTTTAGCGCGTGCGGGTGCGGTGGCGACTTGCGTCATCCTCGGTAGTGTGTCTGCGCCGATGCCCTCGGCTCTGCTGATCACAAAGGTCGTGTCTTTGCCCTCGTACAGAATCTGCTTGATGTTGTCGAGCTGAGCGTCGCGCATGTCCAAAGAATCCTGAATGGCCATCACTTTACGCCCGAGTGCGATGATCTCTTCTCGGATGGCTTGGTCTTCGCGATTGAAGATGCGGTCGCCAAGTGGAGTGATGTACAAAACCAAACCCAGGAAGAAGGTCCCTCCCGCCAAAGTGAAAAGCCAGAATACCAGCAGGATGATGGGTGCGAACCGGTACGAGCTTGGATGATCCGGATCCGAATCGCGCCACAACACCAGATTGAGGTTGTCGTGACGGAACTGATACAGCAGTTTCAGCAGGTGTTTGAGCAAGCGGATTACCGTAAGGAGTAGTTAGGCGCTTCTTTCGTGATGGTGACCGAGTGCGGATGGCTTTCTTTCATGCCGGCGGCGGAAATCTCAACCAAATCCGCGCTATGCAAGGCTTCGATGGTTTCAGCACCGCAATATCCCATGGATGCGCGCAAACCTCCGACCATCTGATAGATCACTTCGCTCAGAGTTCCTTTGTAGGGAACCATGCCTTCGATGCCTTCCGGCACCATTTTCTTCACATCGTCTTCCACGTCCTGGAAATAACGGTCTTTGCTTCCCTGGCTCATGGCGGGTAGGCTACCCATGCCACGATAGGATTTGAATTTGCGTGACTCGTAGATGATCGTCTCACCCGGACTCTCTTCGGTACCCGCGAACATCGATCCCAGCATCACGGCCGTGGCGCCACCGGCCAAGGCCTTGGGAACATCCCCGGTTTGCTTGATTCCGCCATCGGCGATCAATCCGATGCCGTTCTTGCGGGTGTATGACGCCACTTCCATGACGGCCGAAAGTTGCGGAACACCGACTCCAGTCACAATCCTTGTGGTGCAGATGGATCCCGGACCCACGCCCACTTTCACGACATCCGCACCCGCTTTGTGAAGCGCTTCGGCGGCGGCGGCGGTGGCGATGTTGCCTGCGATGAGATCCAGATCCGGATAGGCTTTGCGGATGGAACGTACCATCGCAAGTACTCCTTCGGAATGGCCATGTGCAGTATCCACGGTGATGATATCGACTCCAGCATCCACCAAGGCCTTGGTTCTGTCGAGAGTGTCTGGTGAAATGCCCACTGCGGCTCCCACTCTCAACCGTCCTAATGAATCTTTGCAGGCGTTAGGGAAATTCTTCTTTTTCTCGATGTCTTTGAAGGTGATGAGTCCGACCAGGATTCCATTCTTATCCACGATCGGGAGTTTCTCCACTTTGTAGTCCTGAAGAAGGCGCTCGGCTTCGGCCAGGTCTGTTCCCATGGGGGCGATCACCAGATTTTCGGAGGTCATCACCGAACCCAGTTTGCGGTCCAGGTCGGTCACGAAACGAAGATCCCGGTTGGTCACGATGCCTATAAGTTTCTTATCCGGTGCGACCACCGGAATACCGCCGATCTTGTGCTGGGTCATCAACGCACGAGCCTGGCGCACCGTCGCATCGATCGGAAGAGTGACAGGATCCACGATCATGCCGCTTTCGGAGCGTTTCACAAGGCGAACCTGTTCCGCCTGCTGCTCGATGGTCATATTCTTGTGAAGCATCGCCATCCCTCCTTCCCGGGCCAGCGCGATGGCGAGACGGTACTCGGAGACTGTGTCCATCGCCGCGCTGAGAAGTGGAATATTCAGGCGCAGTTTGGGAGTGAGATGGATACCGACATCCACATTCCGGGGCAGCACGTTGGAGTAGGCGGGAACCAGAAGGACATCGTCGTAGGTGAGTCCTTTTCGGGTGATGCGGGTGTAGGGATCGAATGCAGACATGTGCCGTATCGTTTCGTTTCAGTTTGGCAAAGGTACGGAAATTGAGTTGATTTACGGTGTATATTCCCCCATTCGCACCAGACATGCCATATAGGTCCATCATTCCATTTTGTAAGCCCGACAGCGGGATTTCGGAAGAAACCGCGCTCAAGGACGCCCTGAAATCCGGACTTTGGCGTGGCGAAGGTCCCGCCACTCACCGCGTGCAACGACTCATCCGCCTACATACCGGTTCTCGGAAAGTGTTTCTGACCACCAGCGCCACGCATGCCATGGAACTTGCCGTGATGCTGCTCGATATCCGTCCCGGCGACGAAGTCATCATGCCGTCGTTTACGTTCGTTTCCACAGCGAATGCGGTGGTTCTTCGTGGCGGAATTCCGGTTTTCGCGGATGTCACCCCCGGAACGATGAATCTGGATCCGTCGGACGTTTCGAAGCTCATCACTGCGCGCACCAGGGCCATCATGCCTGTGCATTATGCCGGAGTGGCGTGCGACATGGGAGCTCTGATGTCCCTTGCCAGAGATCATGGCTTGGCTATCATCGAAGACGCGGCGCAGGGAGTGGATGCGTATTGGATGGGTCGGGCGTTGGGAACCCTAGGCGATTTCGGAGCCTACAGCTTCCACGACACCAAGAATATCGCCTGCGGCGAAGGCGGAGCCCTGCTCATCCGCGATGAACACCACGTCTCCCGCGCCGAAATCCTTCGCGAGAAAGGCACAAACCGAAGCGCCTTTCTGCGTGGCGATGTCGACAAATACACGTGGATGGATGCCGGAAGCAGTTATGTTCCCTCCGATCTGCTCTCCGCCCTGCTCGAAGCGCAATGGACACGCAAGCACGAGATCCGAATCCGTCGCGAACGCGCATGGTCCGCCTATCACACCGCTATGCAACCCTTTGAAGCCGCGGGAGTCATCGTCAGAAACCTGATTCCATTCTGGGCGACGACCAATTTCCACACCTACTTTTTCACGACCCGGCAGGTTGAGGACCGCGACCGACTCCTCGACGCCTTCAAAGAGAACGGCATCACTGCCAGTTTCCATTACATCCCCTTACATGATTCCCCGTTCGGATCCACCTTGCATCGCGATGTCCGACCCCTGCCCGTCACCGAATCCCTCAGCCGCTCCCTGATCCGCTTACCGCTGTACGGATCGCTGATGGATGAACATCCCGATGTGATCGAACGGGTGGTGCGCGTGCTGTCCCAAGTCTTGGGTAACCCATGAACGGGTGGACGCTCGAACCGGCGTCGATCGAAGAATGGATCGAGGCTTGGTCTGCCGATCCGAACCGTACCCGATTTCAGCATCCCGATTGGCATCGTGTTTTCGCACAAACCTGGCCGGAATCGTTCCATTTGGCGGCATATCGCCTTTTAGGGCCGGATGGAACCGATTCGATACTGCCGGGAAGCACGCGTCGGTTGATGCGGGGACTCGCCACAGAATGGATTTCCTCCCCCGGACACACCTATGGCGGAATGTTGGGGAATTTCTCGGGTGAAGCTTACCGTGCGGCGCAATATCTCTTGCTGAAGAAGCACGCATCCTACCATTGGTCGGGAAGTCCGTTCGATGAATCCCTGACCACGATGAATGCCTTCACGCAGATTGTGGATATGAATCTTCCTGCTGAAGAATTGGACGCTTCCATCGATCATTCCCGAAATTTGTACCATGCCAGAAAGGCGGAACGATCTGGTCTGAGACTGCATCGATGGTCGGGAGACGCCGAAGCCTTCTATTCCATCTACACCGATGCCCGAAACCGTTGGGATCTGGGCGCTGGTGCCAGAAATGCCTATCCCATTGACTTGCTGAACAGGATATTCATGATGGATGGAGCTGAGATCTGGGCGGTCACCATGGGCGACGATCCATCGCCGGTGGCGATGGGGATATTCCTCGTGGCGGGTTCGCATGTCGATTCTTGGCTTCCGTTGGCGCTTCAAAGTGCGCTCGAATTCAGGCCCTACCAATTCATGTATGTGAATCTGATCCGGCATTATCATCAACGCGGGTTCACGAAGTTCGATTTCAATCCATCCGCAGGACTTTCCGGAGTCATTGAATTCAAAAGCCGATTCGGGGCCAAACGCATCCCCTATCAGGAATACAGCGGCCAAAGGGCGTGGGTGAGGCTGCTTCGCACAATCAGGAAAATCTGAATGGGAACGATCAAGCAAGACACCCTCCGGGGAATTCGCTGGACAGGCTCTTCGCAGGTCGCCAACGGAGTATTGCAATTCCTTCAGATCGCCATTCTCGCCCACTGGCTCACGCCCACCGAGTTCGGAATGATGGCGACCGTGCTCCTGGCGTTGCAGTTCATCTCCACCTTCGCCGATGCCGGGGTGAGCATGGCCATCATCCAAGCGAAAGAACTATCCAATGAGCATCGATCCACTCTGTATTGGCTTCATAACGCGATCGCATGGGTATCGGGGCTTCTCTTTTTCGCGCTGGTGCCGGGTATCACCGATTGGCTCGGCGAACCGGAACTCACCATGCTGCTGCAAGTCTCCGCGGTGATGATTCCTATCACGGCGGCAAGTACCCAGTTTCGTGTGATCTTGCACCGAAATCTGGATTTCAAGCTTGTGGCGGTGCAGGAAATCGTCTCTATGGCGCTGTATCTGGTCATCTCCATCGGATTCGCCTTCGCCGGTTACGGTGTCTGGTCGCTGCTTATCGGGTACATGATCGCGCACTCGATCGGACATGTCTGGATTTTCATCGCCGGCCTGAAAACCTGGAAACCCTTGTTCACACTGCAGTTCCGGGGACTCTCGCCCGTACTTCGATTCGGGTTCTATCATTCCGCCGAAAAGATCGTGCAGTTCTTCTCCACGAAAGCGGATCAGCTGCTGGTCACCACTCTGCTCGGAATCCATTACCTCGGGATCTACAACATGGCGCTGAACCTTGTGATTTATCCGATACAGCGCATCAATCAGGCCGTATCCCAAGTCACATTTCCCTTGTTCTCAAGGCAGCAAGACCATGTCGAGACTTTACGAAACGGATACCTCAATGTCTTGAAAACCGTGACCTTGATCAACGCGCCGCTCATGTTCGGCATCATGGTCACCGCACCGTTGTTCATTCCTTTATTGATTGGCAGTCAATGGACTGAATCCATCATGCTCACACAATTACTTTCCATTTACGCGTATCAGAGATCCACCGGAGCGCCTTCGGGAGCCTTGCTGATGGCGGTTGGAAAAACCGATCTTTCCTTCGCTTGGAATGTGTTTGCCCTGGTTTTCACGATTCCTGCGATCTACCTGGGGGCGATCACTTCCGGACTGTCAGGCATCGCATGGGCATTCATCGTCATCCAGCTCTTTTTCGCGGTAGTGTACTATTTCAAAGTGATTCGTCCGATCATCGGCCCTGTTGGCGCAGAGTACGCCATGACGCTCTTCAAACCCCTCATGTTTGCGGGAATCATGGGATTTGCCGTGCGCATGCTGGATCGAAGCGTTTCATTTGAACCTGCAATCCAACTGTTTCTCTTGGTTACGGCGGGCATCGCGGTGTACATTCTTCTGCTGTACCTGCTCGAAAAAGACATCATGAAACGGCTCGTCGATATCATTCTCCCAACAAGAAATTCCGGATGATGAGAATCCTGCATCGCACATCCGAGTGGTTGCCTGGAACGATGACGTGGTTGCGTCAGCTCATCGCCGATACCGATCCGTTGGTGGAAAACCACATCCTGACCGATCTTATCCATGCATCTGCGCCGCCCCACCCGGGTTTATACGCCTCGAGAGATCACCGTCCATTGCGCTATTGGATGTCGAGGGGATTGAAAAAAGCCGGACTCATCTCCTTCAACGGTGCGGATGCGTCGTTCGCGGCCAGTCTGAAACCGGATGTGCTTCACTCACATTTCGGGCATATCGGAGCCCAGGATCTGCCTCTGGCCAAGCATCTGGGCGTGCCGCACGTGGTTTCGTTTTACGGGATGGATGTTCACCAACTCCCCTACAGCGATGCGAAATGGCTGCCCATGTACAAAGCGATGTTCGACAGCGGTGCCCTCATCCTTTGCGAGGGCGAATTCATGCGCGATTCCATCATCGGGTTGGGGGCGGCGCCAGAACGCGTTCGTCTGCATCGGTTGGGCGTTGATGTGGGCCGAATCCGATTCCATCCGCGGGTTGTCGCCCCAGGCGAATCGCTTCATGTGCTGATCGCATCGTCGTTCCGGCCGAAAAAGGGAATCCCATATGGAATCGAAGCCGTCGCCAAAGCCGCAGAAACGATTCCCATCCGGTTGACGATCGTCGGCGATGCGGCCGATGGGGCTTCCGAAGTGGAGAAAAAACGCATCGAATCGACGATCACCAAGGTCGGAATCGGTTCGGCGATCCGACGGCACGGTTTTCTCTCACCGGCGGAATTCTTGGCGGTCGCCGAAGACAACCACGTGTATCTGGCGCCGAGTGTGACCGCCGTCGACGGCGATTGCGAAGGCGGAGCGCCGGTCAGCCTGATCGAGCTCGGCGCTTCGGGCATGGTGGTGGCGAGCACCCGCCATTGCGATATTCCGGGCGTGATCACCCACACGGAGACCGGTTGGCTGTCGGAGGAACGCGACACCGACGCGATGGCCGCTAACCTTATCCAGGTTTGGGAGTCCCGCAACGATTGGACGTCCTCCCAAATCGCGCTACGCCAACATATTGAAACGTTCTTCCATCACCGGATCCAAGCCCAAGCCTTGGCGTCGTTCTACAACAGTCTGAGGCCGGACCGATGAAATCCGTCCTCATTCTCGCTCCTTGGTTCAAAGAACCCAGGCATATCGGCAACATCCGGCTGAACAGGCATATCCAATGGTTTCAGGATGCGGGTTGGGCGGTGACCATCGTCGATTCGAGCCACGAATTCAGCCTCACAGATTCCGATGGGATCACAAACATCACCATCGCCGATCCGCTTCGGATGCATGTGGCACGCATACCCGACGCGCCTCCGCCACGCAAACCGAATCGATTGCGCCGTTGGCTGGCGTACGCGCTGCTCAGTCCTGATCCCTCCATCGTGTGGGCGAAGCGGGTGATGGCGCATCCTGTGGTAAGACATGCCGCCCGCACCTCATCCCTGCTGTATTCCTCCTCGCCGCCGGAGGCGGCCTTCATCGCCTGTACCAAACTTTCGCGTCGATATGGAGTTCCGTTCTGGATGGATATGCGCGACGGCTGGTTAGACGAACCGCTCAAACCCCTGCTTCGGACCTCCGCGATCCAGCGCTGGCGCGAAAAACGGCTTGAAGCCCTGTGCCTGAACGCGTCATCGGTGATCACGGTGACTTCCAAATCCTGGAAAACCATGCTATCGGGGCGTTATCCGCATCTGAATTCGAACATCCGAGTGGTGATGAACGCCGCGCCGGCATCGGTTGCCCGTAAGATCGACGCCTCGGGAAACCCGCGTTTGATGTATGCCGGACGCATGGGAAGTTCGCGGCCGGAACGCGATGGAAACGATATGAAGCGGGTCCTGGATATGCTTCCCGAGCATCGCTTTTCGGTGATCGGATCACTGGTTGCGGATGAACTCGAGATGATGCGTCGCTTCGGGTGGAACCACATCCCTGAAATGGCTCGTCCCGCTCTGTTGGAAACCCTGAGCGAAGCGCACGGACTCGTTCTGCTGTCCACCTCTAAAGGATCCATCCCGGCGAAATTCTTCGATTACTTGGCTACGGGTCGACCCATTCTGGGTATCTCGAGCAAAGAATCCGCCGCATGGGACGTGTTGAGGGATGTGCCGCAAGCCTATGCTGTGGATCCAGCCAACCCGGATCAAACCGTGCTGAAAGCATTCTTTGAGGCTTCGATGTCGGGCGAACCGGGGGCTGTACCGGAAATCTTTTCAGAAACCGCGGTAAAAAACAAATTCCTGGGCATATTGGCATCCATATGAGCCAAACGCTGACCATATTGATGTCCACCTACAATGGTGAGAAATGGATCGATGCCCAACTGGAATCCTTGGACCGCCAAACCTGGCCGGATCTCCGGCTGCTCGTCCGTGATGACGGATCCGCAGACAGTACCCCCGGCCGGTTGACGGCTTTCGCGCAAACCTCACGTCTCTCTTGTGCTGTCGTGTTTGGCGAAAATGTGGGCGTGTTCAACAGTTTCATGGGTTTGCTGGCAGAGGCCGGCGACGATTCGGGCTATTATGCCTTCGCGGACCAAGACGATGTCTGGTTTCCCGACAAATGCGAGCGGGCGATCGCCCGGCTTCGGGAGGTTTCCGAGGAGATTCCCGCGATGGTCTATGGGCGATTGCAGTACACCGACGAAAGTCTGCGTTTCACAGGGTTGAGCCCAATCCCGACTCAATCCGGATTTCATACCGCCTTGGTCCAGAACCAAGCCACCGGATGCACCCTCGTGATGAATGCCGCCGCTCGACGAAAAATCCTCGAATCCGTTCCTGATTGGGCTCTTATGCATGATTGGTGGTGTTATCTGGTGGTATCGGCGTTTGGCGTGGTCATGTATGATCCTCATCCCTCGATTCTGTATCGGAAGCACTCCGGAAACGTGACTCCAGCCTCGCCAAACTGGTTGACCGAGCTTTGGAACCGAACCAAGCGCTTCGCCGGTAACGGCGACATCGCCCGGAAAGTGACCGATCAGGCCCGTGTTTTCCTGCGATGCTACCGAGCCACGCTCGATGACCACCAATTGCGGATATTGACTGGATTTCTTCATGCGCGAACCCTCGGAGTCTGGGGACGATTCCGATACGCCCTGAGCATGCCGCTTCGCAGAAACACACCTTTCGATACGCTGATCATGCGGGTGCTCATCGTGATCGGACGGTTTTAGCAGATATCCATTTTCAGGGCATCAAGAGCCGTTTCCAGCGAGCAGGTGCCGCTGCGGTAGGCTTCCACCCACCAGTACACCGAGCGGCGGCGGGCCATCACGTGGGGATCGCGGGTGGAATACAGGCCGAGTAGCTCGTCACGGTAGCCGATCACATCGATGGCGACAGAGCGTTTCAGTTCGGCGGGGATGTCGCTCCAACCCATGGTTTCGAGCATCTCCGAAGCTTCGGCAATCAGTGGATCGGGCCGATGAACGACGTGAAGATGCGGAGTGGAACGGAGAGCGGTGGTTTTCAGTGCGGTGGACATAAGCGGGTTTCCTTGTTTGTTTAGATCAAACTAAACCCCCAAAGTGACAACATTGTGTCACTGCAAAATCGAGCGCGGAAATTTTTTTGCCTATTTTGTGCGATGCCAACTTTCCCATCCTTTCCGCTCCCGATCCAAGACCCCGTTCTCATTTTCGCCTTGGTGATGGTTCTGATCCTACTCTCACCGTTCGTATCGCGCCGATTGAGACTTCCTTCCACAGTAGGCTTAATATTGGCGGGGATGATCGTAGGACCGAGTCTTACGGGCTTATTGGCTCGCGACGGCACAATCATCCTGTTGGGCACCGTAGGCTTGCTCTATCTCATTTTCACAGCGGGATTATCCATCGACCTGAACCAATTCCAACGGCTTCGAAACAGAAGCATGATCTTCGGTGTGCTGTCTGTGAGCTTGCCGTTCCTATTGGCCTATGTGGTGGGACTGAACTATTTGAACATGGAACTCAATCCGGTGTTGCTGTTGGGCGCGATTGTCGGCTCACATACCCTTCTCGCCTATCCGCTGGCTGCGAAACTGGGAATCTCCAAACATCCGAGCGTGACGGTGACCATGGGCGGAACCATCGTCACCGATTTCATCTCCTTGATGGTGCTCGGTTTCGTAATCGCCGCGGAGCGCGACCCCAACATCAATGCGGAGTTCTGGGTTGGATTCATCTCCTCCATCGTGCTATTCCTCGGTTTCATCTATGTGGTGATTCCCAGACTTGCCCGTTGGTTTTTCCGCACCTTTACGGAAGAAACCGAAGCGGATTACGTGCTTCTGCTTGCCATCCTGTTCGTTACGGCCTATTTGGCCAAGATGGCCGGTTTGGCTCCGATCATCGGGGCATTCATGTCGGGACTGCTTCTGAACAAACTCGTTCCTGATTCCTCTCCCCTCATGAACCGAGTCCAATTCATGGGAAATGCCCTGTTTGTTCCCTTTTTTCTGATTTCCGTAGGAATGTTAGTCGATGTGAACGTGATGAGAAGCCTGGATGTCTGGTACTATGCGGGCATCTTCACCGCGATGGTGGTGGTCGGAAAGATGACGGCCGCGTGGATCGCGGGCAAATTGTATTCCTTTTCGAACACGCACATCCTTCTGATGTCAGGCTTATCGATTCCTCAGGCCGCGGCGACTTTGGCGGTGACCCTCATCGGATTCGAAATCGGATTATTCAACGCCCTCGTGGTCAACGCCGTGGTCATCATGATACTGATCACCTGCTTGATGGGTCCATGGATGGTGGAACGCTATGGCCGCATGATCGCGATCGAAGACGACGAGAACATCCGCTCATCGGAAGAGACTCCTCAGCGCATCCTTGTGCCTCTGGCCAACCCGACCACTGCCGAAGCCCTGATGGACATCGCTTTCGCGATGCGAGACAAAGCCTCCTCCGAGCCTGTGTATCCGCTTACCGTGGTTCGCGACGGACCGAATGTGCAGGCGGATGTGGCCGTAAGCGAGAAAATGCTCTCCCATGCGGTGATTTATGCGGCCAGCGCGGACGTGCCGGTTTCGCCGGTGACCCGTGTGGACATGAACATCTCCAGCGGCATCACGCGGGCGGTGAAAGAGCGGCGCATCACGAACGTCATCATCGGTTGGAACGGTCAGAGTTCTGCGACGGAAGCCATCTTCGGCGGTGTGTTGGATCAGCTTTTGACGCAGGTGCGCAATATGATCATGGTGTGCAAAATGGAGAAACGGATTTCGACGATCGGTCGGATCTATTATGCGATTCCACCATTCGCGACACTCGAGCCCGGTTTCATGGAAGCCCTGCGCTATGTGTTTATCTTGGGCAACCAGATCGGAGCGCAACTCACGATCATCGGCATCGAGGAGCGCATGCCACGGATTCAGCGATGCGTGAAATCCACCAAGAATCCGCTCAAAACCACCTTCATCTCCATCGACCGTTGGTCGGATTTGACCTCGCTGATGGATTCGAAACTCAAACGGGATGACCTTTTCGTGCTTCAGAGCGCGAGGGAAGGCACGCTATCCTGGCGTCCGGGTCTGAACCGGCTACCCTCCATTGTGAGCACACGGTTTCCAGAGAACGGATTCATCACCATTTTTCCATCGGAAATCGGCGATCAGGTTGAAGAGGGAACCGAACCGCAGGAACAGCGTCCGATCGACGGATTGTTTGAAGAGGCCTCCGTCATTTTCCCTAAACAGGAGCTCGACTTCGAATCGATCGTGAGTTCGTTGATGTCGGATCTTTACCCGAAATCCACTGAAACCGCGAACCGACGCACTGCCGAAATCCTCAAATCGAATGAAGCCTACAATTCGGAACTGACTCCAGGTGTGGTGCTGTTGGAAGCCATCGTAGACGACATCGAAGAGCCGAAACTGATGATGGCGATCTGCAAAAACCGGATCCAGGTGCCTAAAGCGTTGAATCCGATCTGCGTGATGGCGCTGATCGTGCATAATTCGAATGAATCCGCCGCGGAGCATCTGGATCGCCTGAACCAACTCGCCCGACGCTTACGCAATCCGGAACTGCCCGAAGACCTGCTGAAAGCCAAATCCGTGGAGCAAGTCACCTACATGCTTAAAAAATCGGATCAATCCGGATAAACCGCTTTCTTCGCGGCCAGAAGCGTGTTTTTCATGAGCATGGCGACGGTCATGGGTCCTACGCCACCCGGAACCGGAGTGATCCAGCTCGCTTTTTCCGCAACGCGGTCGAAATCCACATCCCCGACCAACTTGTAGCCTTTGGCGGTGGTATGCTCGGCCAAGCGGTTCATTCCCACGTCGATGATCACCACACCTTCTTTGACCATCGGAGCGGTGATCAGGTTCGGCTGACCCGCAGCCACGATCAGGATATCTGCATTGATCGTATGCACCGTGAGGTCTTTCGTGTATTTATGACAGATGGTGGTGGTGGCTTTTCCGGAACCTGATTCGTGCTCCCGCGAGAGCATGATCGCCATGGGCGACCCTACGATATTGCTGGCTCCCACCACAACCGCATGTTTCGATTTCGTGGGGATGGAGTACACTTTCAGCAGTTCGAGAATGCCCGCCGGAGTGCATGATTTGTAACAAGGCATTCCGATGGCGAGCCGACCCACATTCATCGGATGGAAACCGTCCACATCTTTGCGATGGTCGATGGTTTCGATGACGCTCAGCGGTGTGAGATGTTCGGGAAGTGGAAGCTGAACCAAGATTCCATCGATGGAATCATCCTCATTGAGCTCACGGATCCGGGCTTTGAGTTCTTTTTCAGAGATGGTGTCGGGTAGCGACTCGGTGTCTGACTCGATTCCCACTTCCTTGCACGCCCGCAGTTTGGACCCCACATAGGCATGGGATGCAGGATGGTTGCCGATCAGAAGCACATGTAACTTGGGGGCGCGATTGCCGCGTGCACGCCAATCGACCACATCCGCACGGACTTGATTTCGGACATCCGCGGCGACCGCGGTTCCATCGATGAGTGTAGCTGCCATGGCTTACCGTTCCAGTTCGTATTTCTTGATCTTGTTGTACAGGTGCGAGCGCATGATTCCGATCGAATCGGCCGTGGCCGAGATATTCCAATCATGGCGTTGCAGCTGATGGCGGATGAATTCCTTCTCAGCGGCTTCCTTGAATTCCTGGAAATCGGAATACGCGTCCAGATAGTCGTTAAATCCGGTTTTCGCATGTGTTTGTCGAGGTTTCGCCAGGACTTGAAGCACGGTTTTCGCCGTGATTTCAGCGTTCAAAGATAGGATTCCAAGCCGTTCCACCACATTGTGAAGCTCGCGGATGTTGCCGGTCCACTCCATCTTCGAAAGGGTTTCGAGCGCGTCATCGGTCAACACTTTGCCAGAGAAAAGGATATCTCTTCTCCCCAATTCCTCCAGATGCGCTTTAGCGAGCAGCGGAATATCGGCCGCGCGTTCGCGCAAGGGCGGCACATGGATCGGAATCACATTCAGCCGGTGATAGACATCCTCGCGGAAGCGGCCCGCGGCGATCTCCTCTTCCAGATTCTTGTTCGTTGCGGCGATCACCCTCACATCCACCTTGATGGTACTGCTTCCTCCCACGCGCGTGATCACATTTTCCTGCAAAGCCCGCAAGACCTTCGCTTGGGCGGTGAGACTCAGATCACCGATCTCATCCAGAAAAAGCGTACCGCCTTGGGCTTGCTCGAATTTGCCTATACGCTGGCGAACGGCGCCGGTGAACGCCCCTTTCTCATGGCCGAACAATTCGCTTTCAATGAGTTCGGTAGGTATCGCGGCGCAGTTCACATCCACGATGGGACATGTGTTGCGCTTGCTTTGTTCATGCAGCCAACGGGCGACCAATTCCTTCCCTGTTCCGTTCTCACCGGTGATCAGCACGCGGGCGTCGGTCTGAGCCACACGAGCGATGGTCTGACGGATGGCTTCAATGACAGGGCTATCGCCGATGATCTCCTTCACTTGGGTGATCTTCCGACGCATGGTGCGGTTCTGAGACACCAAGTGATTGCGATCCAATGCGTTTCTGACCGAAATCAGAAGTCGGTTCAGGTCCGGTGGTTTCTGCAGGAAATCGAACGCACCGAGTCGGGTGGACTGGATGGCGGTGTCGATGGTGCCATGTCCGCTGAGCATAATGATAGGAAATTCGATGCCTTTCTCGCGCAGTTCCGCAAGCAGTTCCAAGCCGTCTTTTCCTTGCATCTTCACATCCAGAAGCATGAGGTCGACGGGTTCTTTGTCGATCACGGCCAATGCTTGCGAAGCTCCATCCGCCTCAAGGATGTGATATCCTTCGAACTCGAGAACTTCCCGAAGCGCTCTTCGGATGCCGGGTTCGTCGTCGGTGAGGAGGATGGTCGACGCGCGCATGGATCAGCCCATCTGAAGTTCTTCCCGGTGGAAGTGTTCCACGAGCTCTTCAGCTGTAGAGCAATCCATCAAGCCGGAACGGAATACATCGTTGTTCATCAGGCGTGAAATGCGGCTGAGAAGGCGGATGTGATTGCCGGATTGGGATTCGGGTCCGACTACAAGAAACATGAGGGAGACCGGCGCTTGGTCGATGGAACCGTATTCGATCGGGATGGAGAGTTTGGCGAAGGCCATTTCGCTGGATTGCAAGCCGTTCACTTTGCCATGAGGAATGGCCAAGCCTTTGCCGACGCCTGTAGACATGATTCGTTCGCGCTCCATCACCGCTTGGATGATGGTTTGGACATCGGTTCCAGGGTTGCGGTCGGCCACAGAGGCGCTTAGCTGTCGTATGGCATCCTCTTTGTCGACAACCTTCAGATAAGGGAATACATTGGCCGTGGACAGATGATCGGAGATGCGCATGCCGTTGGGTTTCGTTGGGTTTCGGTACCGGAAAGACGCTCAAATATAGTAACTTCTCGCATGCCTTCCCTTGTGCGCGCCGTCCTCATTCTCAAGAACGATTTCAAACTCGAATTACGCTCAAAGTTCGGAATCAACAGTGTTTTCGCCTTCGTGGCCTCGGCGCTGTTCGTGGCTGTTTTCCTGCTTAACGCCACCGAACTTTCCGCCAAGGCCCAAGCCGGACTCCTATGGCTCATTCTGCTATTCGCGGCGCTTTCCTCCCTATCGCGCAGTTTCATGATGGAAGCCGACCGCCACACTGATCTGTTGCTGCGTCTGCATACCGATGCGCTGTCCGTGTTTTTGGGCAAATTCCTGTTCAACCTGGTCTTCACTCTGCTGTTCGCCGGCAGCACAGTGTTCCTATTCATCCTTCTGTTGGATATCGCCCCAAAATCGATTCCCTTGCTTTCCTTAGCTACGATACTGGGATCCACCGGACTCACTGCCGTAACCACGCTAATGGCTGCGTTAGCCAGCAAAACCACGCAGCGGGGCGCCCTGTTCAGCGTCTTGTGCATGCCTCTGCTTGTCCCTTTGATCCTGCTTTCCGGCAAACTCACCACCGCAGGGCTCGCAGGCGGCGAACTCCTCTTCCATCTGAACGAGATTTCGGCGCTCATCGGCTATTCCGGCGCCACGTTCACCGTTTCCATCATGCTGTTCGAAACCTTATGGGAGGCGTGATGAAGCTGGGAAAAGACACCATCGTCGGGCAAGAACGCGTGAAGGAGGAAATTGGCCAGATCCTCTCCAGCGGGCGGATATCTCATGCGTATTTGTTCACGGGTCCGGCCGGAGTCGGAAAAAAAGCATTGGCATTGGCCTTTGCCGAAGCCTTGAACGGCGTCGGGAATCTGAACCCGCCTGGTGATTATGTGACATCCGGAAAAAGCTCATGGTACACCCATCCCGACATCCATGTGTTTTTTCCAGCGCCGTCACGAACTACTGAGAATGAATTGAGGGATCGGTTGGCTTTGCTGGCCAAAGATCCCTATGAAGTGATCGATTTCGGGACACGTCCCTCCCTTTCGAACGAGAGCGACTCAAAAAACCGGGTCGCTTTCTATGGAACGGAGTATTTCAGGAATGAAATCCGTCCGAGGTTCTCTTTCAAACCGAACGAAGGGGCATATACGGTGATCATCCTCATCGGCATTGAGCGGATGCGCGACAATATCGCCAACGCCTTGCTCAAAGTGCTTGAAGAGCCGCCTGAGAACCTGATTTTCATGCTGATCACTGATAAGTTCAATGCCTTGCTGCCCACCATCGTGTCGCGTTGCCAGGTTCTCAGATGCCAGACTCTGAATCCAGACGAGATCAGTGACGCCTTGCAGAACCGCGACGGATTGGATCGCGAGGATGCCGAATATCTGGCGCGGATCTCCAACGGGAATTACAGTCTCGCCCGGTTTTACGATGTGGAAACCATGCGGCAGACCCGCAACGAAATCGTGGATTTCCTCAGGGCCAGTTACATCCTGGATCCCAAGCCGATCTTGGACATCTCCATGAAATGGTCGTCGCAGTTGAATTCGGACGGGCAGCAGCTCTTGTTGAACCTGTTGGAAGTGTTTCTGCGCGACATCCTGCTCTTCCGCGCGGCGGGTGATGAGGCTCAGATCACGAATCTGGATCAGAAAGAAGTGATCCGGAAATTCGTATCCGCATTGCAAGACGCCCGGCTCGAGGAAATGATCTCTGAAATCCATGAAGGCCGCAAACTCTACGTGTCGAATGTGAACTCCAAAATCTGGTTCACCGTGCTGGCCATGCGATTCGGAGCATTGATGCGGGGTAATGACAAATCCATCACCGAAGACACCGCTTACAAACACCTTCCCGCGAGCATATGGGTATGATTCCGTTCGTGAAAATGCATGGCGCTGGTAACGACTTCGTGGTGTTGGACAACCGCGACTCCCGCTTCTCTTTGCAGGATCTGATCTCATTGGCTCCACGCTTATGCGATCGGAGATTGGGAATCGGCGCGGACGGACTCCTCGTCATCGAGCCATCGTCTCTCGCCGAGTATCGGATGGTGTATCGCAACGCCGACGGCAGCGATGCCGGAATGTGCGGAAACGGAGGCCGATGCATCGCCGCATTCGCGATCTCGCTCGGGTTCCCCGCATCGCATCATTTCGAATGCCACGGACATGTGTACGCCGCCGAAACCGTGAATCAGGACATCCGTTTGGATTTTCCAACGCGTCCGACAGTGAGTCAGAATGAAGACGGATTCCGGATCGACGCCGGAACCGACCATCTTGTGGTTCCTGTTCCTGAACATCGCTTCTCGGATCGCGACTTTCTCATCGAAACCGGCCGACGCTTGCGGCACAAGCATAATGCGAATGTCAACTTCGTTCCCGAACAGCCCCAAACCTCTGTGCTTCGCCTCAGAACCTACGAACGCGGTGTGGAAGACCTCACCCTCGCCTGCGGCACCGGAGCGCTGGCAGCGGCGACGTGGCGGCATCATGCGTTCGAAACCGCCGCAGATGGCGAATTCAGCATCGATGTGAGATCCGAAGGTGGCGTATTGAACGCCCGTTTCCGCATCACCGACGGCAAAACCCATACCTATCAGTTAACCGGACCCACAGCTCGTGTCTTTGAAGGCCGCATCCCTCTTTAGTCTGCTTCTTCTCGCCGGATGCTTGTCGTCGACGCGGTCCTCGCGTCCGCGTCCCGCTCCACCTGTGGTAGCCAGCGCCTCACTCACGGCAGGATCGGCCACATCCGCCCCCATCATCCAGTTGAACAGCGGCACCCTCACCTTGCAATTCGATGTGTTTCAGTCGGATGTGAGTTATTACCGGGTTCAGGTGAGGCAGATGAGTCGTACTTGGAAAGAATCGCAACTCTTGCCCGGGGTGTATCTGCGCGGCGCGAACGAAGATGTGATCAGCGAAGGGATTCCATCCACTTCCCAGGAGCCGCTGTACACCTCGTACACCTACCGTTTCCCGAACCAGAACATGGGGGTCCAGAAAAGCGGCAATTATCTGATGGAAGTGATCGATCCGTACTCAGGGTCTGTCATTGTGTCGCTTCCCTTCATGGTGAGCGAAGGAAGAGGCCAATTGGAGTTCAAGGTGGAAGAACTGTTCAATCAGAAAGCGGGTGTGAGAATCACTCATCAGCCGTTTCTGGATTATCGCTACCCGGAAGATTTCGTGATGCCTCAGTTGGATGTGCACGTCGCGTTCGCACAGAACCGCTGGTGGATGCAGGCTTCGCATTCCCAACTCATGGATCAATCCGAAGACGGCGTCTTGCGCTACTATCTGCCTCGGGAGACCTCATTCGCCGGCAGTTTGGATGTGTATGCGTATGCGCTGACCGATGTGGGACGATTGTCGGCGGGAGTACAAGCCGCGGATTTGTCGGCTAGGCCACCCTCGGTGTTGAAGGATGTGGATACAGACGGACTCACGCGTCCCATCCAAACACCTTGGCCTAACGCTCCTGGTGCTCGGCGCGACCGTGACGCCAGATATGGAGCGGTGACCTTCCAATTCGAAACCATGCGCGCCAGAGAACCGATGTATGTGATCGGAACCTTCTCGAATTGGGAAAGAAAGCCCGAAAACCGACTCAGATATGATGCGCAAAGCGAACTCTGGTCCACCCGAATCCTCCTCAAGGAAGGAACGCATCGGTATCGGTATGTGTCGGGATCGGATATGGACGCCTTCAACAGCGTGATGGCCGGTTCCGCGCAGGAGTACACGGCCCTGGTCTATTATTTCGATCCGCAGAACCGCTTCGACCGGTTGCTGGGGGTGGCAACCGTTCAGACGCGTTAAAAATCGACGCCGATACTCAGATAATCGCGCCGTTTCCCGAATCCGTCTTTGTCGTACTCCCATCCGAAATCGAAGCGGAGCGGAATGCCGAAGATGATGGAACGGAGTCCGAACCCGGCGCCGACCAACGTTTCCTGAGCGGTGGCTCCCTGCCAAGCCTGACCCACATCCACAAACGCGGCTCCGGTGATGTTATACAGCGGGAAAAGCGGAATGGGCCCCGGAAGCAGTGCGGCGATCAGAGGAAACCGGAACTCGGCGTTCAGCAGCATGAAGCGATCACCGATGGTGGAGCTGTACACGTGTCCTCGCATGGGCAAGGCCGGAAGCGTGAAGAAAATATCTTCGAGCCGGTCGATGGGGATCTCGTTCTTCCACTCGTAGTTGATCCAGTTCTCCATCCCACCGATATAGAAATTCTGCCGGTCGCGACCCAAAGACAACGCGCCGGAACCACGCAATGCGATGGTGTATCGGCCGGATTCGCCCAATGGGAGATAATAGCGCGCATCGGTCATCAGCGAGGTGAACGAGAGCACATCTTCGCCCAGAGGTGGACTTCCGGTCAGGGAAACCGCCACGCGCGATCCGCTCATCGGCGTGATAAAACCTGGCATGGTGAAATCTCGGGTGTATGTGAGCGATGGGTACAGGAAATAGCGCTTGTCGGCACGGCGCGGACTCGCCGGATTCAAGCTCGAAATATCCTGACTGATGGTGATGAAACTGGCTCCGTAATCGAGCCTCTCGAATTTGTTGATCGGGAAAGAGAATGCGGGTCCGCCGCCGTAGAAACGGTACCGTACCAGATCGCCGCCGAAGGTCTGGAAATTCCTCGCCGTGTGGAAATAATTGAGCATGTAGTTCGTCCGATTCTTGAAATATCCGTAACTGAGAGCGTAATCGCTGTTTCTCAGATCGAAGACCAGATTCGAAGCGAACGAAAGCTTGTGATCGCCCAGAAGATCGCTGAACACGACCTGGGTGAGGGCGAAAACACCATACCCGGTGGAAAGGGACCCGCCGGCGTAGGTGAAATCAGGTGTGAAATTCAACCGATAGCGGCGAGGAATGAATCGACCATCTTCCAAACGGTTGTTCTGGGGCGCGAACGCATCCTCTATAAGAAGCTTACCTGTTTCGGGATCTTGGATGTCTCCGAACTGGTAATTACGGAAATCGATCACATCCGAGGGCTTATCAGCCACAGGAGTGGTAAGAGCAGGGGTTTCTTGCGCCGGAGTGATTCCGGAGACCACGATCTCGGCATAACCGAGCGCTGGAACGCGTTTCGCATCGGGAACCGCCAAGCGTTGTGTGGCCCATTGATTGGGCTCAAGAGTACCCACTTTGAGACGGTTCAAGGGATTCTGCAGAAGGAAGATGTCCAGATAGCCGCCATTGATCGAATTGATGGCGATTTTCGAGGCGTCCTGCGTCACCGACATCTGCATCACGCCGCTGATCAGATCGGTGACGGCGGAAACCTCCCTCGTCTCCAGATCCATCACGAAAATATTCTGAATACCGTTCTGGTCGGAAATGAAGAACAGTTTGCCGTTTTGGGTTTCGATCGGTCTCATTTCAGACCAATGGGGTGAAATCGTGAGTCGTTCGGCACGCGGCGAGCCGATTCGCACGGCATAAAGATCGGTCTGGTTCAGATCCGGGTTCAGAAGTTGGTTGAAGTCTTCCTTAAAGGTGTTCAACGCCGTATTATCGCCCCGATCGGATGCGAAATACACGGTTTTGGAATCTATCGACCAATACGGATCGCTGTCGCTGAACACATCGTTGGTGAGATTGAACAGGGTTCCTTCCTTGAGGTCATAGACGTAGATGTCAACATACGGCCCGTTGCTGCCTTGGAAGGCGAGTTTTAATCCATCTGGCGACCATGCCACCGATCCGATCGAGTTCAGATCCGGAAATCGCAGCTTCCGGCTCTTCCCTGTCCGATACTCGACGATGGCGATGTCGTGTTTGCCTCCCGAGCGGGTCGATAGCGCAAGCTGTCTGCCATCGGGCGACCAGCTCAGATTCGGACGCAAGATGTTCAACTCTTCGAAATCCACATTATCCTCACCTTTGATGAGGGTTTTGAGCACTTTCCCATCGATGGCGGAAATCACCACCACATCGAAATAACCGCGCTTGTTGGTGATCAGCGCGATACGGTCGCCTTGGGCTGTGATCGACGGACTCGTATTGTACGAACCCGAGATTTCGCGCTTGGTGACATGCTGAGCGATATCCTTGAGGCTTTCCCGATTGGTGATTTCAGGCCAGTACCGCTTTCTGAGCCAATCCTGCCAACGTTCGGACAACTGCTCCAGATCCATCCCGAGTGATTGCCGCATCCCAGCTTCCACACTTCGAGTTTGTTTGATGCGGTTCAGAATCTCGGCGATTTTCTCGCGTCCGTATTCTTCGGTAATGTAGAACCAGAGCGATTGTCCGCCGCGGTAGGCGAAATAACCCCGCAAATATGGGATCGGCGGAAGGTAGGTGTTCATCACCGCATCGCGGATGAACATGTCGGTGTTGGTGTCCCAGCCCAGAGCGCTGAATTCGGCCAGGCCTTCTTCGAACCAGAGAGGAAACACCAATTGGATGTTGTTGCTGATGATGGACTGCAGCGATCCGCCGTAGAACAGGTCGTTGAACACCGCATGCACCAGCTCGTGATGCAAGACGCGTCTGAAATCGCTGTAATTGCCTTGGAACGGAACCGTTATCCGGTTCTTGTACTTATCGGTGACCCCGCCGATGCCTTGAACGTCGTCTGGCAACGGAACTACGTTCGTCTGGCTGAACTCGCCATGCGAAGCGTAGATGATCACTTGGATGCGGTCGGCGATCTGGTGCCTGAAATCGGTCTGGAGCTGCTTATAGGCGGCTTCCAAACTGAACGCGCTGAACTCGGCCAAGTAATAGTTCTTGGCGTCGTAGTAATAGATGTCGAAATGGTCGGATTGGATGTACCGCCATTGGAAATCGTCGTATTGAACGCGGTTCTTGCCATAAGAGAAGAACTGAGCGTGAACCTGGCTCATCTGGCCGGTCAGTGCCAACAGAAACAGAACTGCGAGTGTTTTTTTCATCATCGGAAGTATATCACGATTTGCGGCGTTGCTTGTCTTTTTTCACATCTTGATGTGATGAAGACGATACCAATTGCAAATCAACGGTTCTGGAGGCCAAGTTCGTTTCAATGACTTTCACCGTGACCACATCCCCCAACTGGTATTTGCGTCCTCTGCGTCGCCCGAGCAGCAGATGCCGTTGCTCATCATACACATAATAATCGTCGTCCATGGTACGAACCGGAACCATTCCGTCGCAATAAATGGCCTTGAGTTGCACAAAGAGTCCCTTTTCGATGACCCCAGTGATGACGCCCTCGAACACTTCGCCGATGCGCTCCGAAAGATATTCGACCTGTTTCTGCTTGACAGATTCGCGTTCCGCGGTGGAAGCCATCTTCTCACGCTCGCTGCAATGGAGCCCCTGGTCTTCCAATTCCGGATATCGGTACCCGGGTTTGTTCTGCGCATAATCTTTGAGCAGCCGATGCACGATCACATCCGGATACCGGCGGATCGGGCTCGTGAAGTGGGCATAATGCTTGAATCCAAGTCCGAAGTGACCGATGTTTTTCGGCGAATACACCGCTTTGGCCATGGATCTGAGAATCAGTTCCTGGATGGTGTTCTGCAGCGGATGACCCTTGATATCGGCCAGCAACTGATTGATCTGCTTCGGATTGACCGTGTCTCCGGTGATTTGGAACTGGAGTCCGAGCGGACGCACATTCTCCGCGATGTTCAACAACTTATCGACGTTCGGCTTATCGTGGACGCGATAAAAGAACGGATACGAATCTTTCCCTTTGCGCGGCCCCGATTCCCGCAGCGTCTCCACATGCACGGCGACGGTCTTATTGGCCATGAGCATGCATTCTTCTACGAGTCGGTGCGCATCAAGACGTTCTTTGACGATTACCTCGAGCGGTTTACCGGCCGCATCCAACTTGAATCGGGGTTCCGGAGTGTCGAGATCCACGGATCCCTCTTTGAAACGCTTCGCTGTGAGCATCTTGCTCAACACGTGGAGCTGGCGGATGTCTTCTTCGAGCCAATGGGTTTTGCCATCGATCACTTCCTGAACCTGCTCATACGTGAAACGCTGTACCGAGCGGATTACCGTCTCTTCGATCCGATACGAAAGCACCTTCCCTTTCGGGCTGATTTCCATGAAGCAGGAATAGGTGAGCTTGTCCTCATCCGGACGCAAGGAACACACGCCATTGCTGAGTTTTTCCGGAAGCATCGGAATCACGCGGTCCACCAGATACACGCTGGTGCCGCGCTCATTGGCTTCTTTGTCAAGGATCGTGTTTTGACGCAAATAATAGGTGACGTCGGCGATGTGGACACCCAGTTCCACATTTCCTTCCTCTTTCACGACAATGCTCAACGCATCATCGAAATCTTTCGCATCGACCGGATCGATGGTGAAAATGCGCTCTTTCCTAAGATCGGTACGACGGTCTATTTCGGATTGGGGAATTTCCAAAGGAATAGCATCGGCATAATCCTCCACCGCTTTGGGGAAGTTGCCCTGGATCTGGTTTTCAGCCAAGATGGAGAGCATCGTAGCTTCGTGGGTGCCGGCTTTGCCAAGAACCTGCACGATTTCAGCCTGAGGCAAGGCTTTGGGATGCGCCCATTCGAGCAATTTGAAGGTGACCTTGTCGCCATTCTGGGCGTCCATGGTCTTCTCCGGCTGGATGAAAAACTCCGTATCGGCGATGCCTTCATCGGGTTCAATGTAGCAGACTCCCTTGGTTCTGACCATGGTTCCCACCATCAACCGTCCGCTTCGTTCGCGGACCTCGGAGACGGCGCCTTCCAACCGGCCGTAATCGCGACCAATGATTTTGAGCCGCACTTTGTCGCCAGGCAAGGCGGTATGCATTTTCTTGCGCGGGATGCGGATGTCTTCCTCATGTCCTTCCACTTTCACAAATCCGACACCATGGCGGTTCACATCCATGCGTCCTTCGAAGACTCCGGCCGGTAGCGCATCCGTATCATGATCCGGTTCGATGACAGGCGCACCTGGAGCCTCGGCGGCGAGACGGCGGATCTGTCCGGATCCGTTCATTTTGATTTTTTTTCGTTCAGCCATTGACATCAACAGCTTATGAAACCGCTTGCGCTCGCGCGGAGCGGTCATGTACAGAACTCCTGCGAGCAGATCCTGAGGTACAAACGTATCTGGATAGGTTTCCAGCAAATCGAGGATCTGTTGTTCGAGGTCGTTCTGTTTCTTCTTTTTACTCATGTTTTTCCTTTACCGCACTGCGGTGTTGGTGGATTTGGGTGAACGATCGTCGTCGATGGAGAAAAAGCGACGGATGGATCCCCAGACCCGATGGCGCAGCTCGCGCCACGTATTGAACTGGACCTGGGCCTCAAGACCCATGCCCGTGATATTATTGCTTTGAATGTTGGCCTGGTTTCCCAGGGCAGCCTGAAGTGTCGGGTCGCGGCGATGGAAGATTTCTATGGAAAAAGCCCTATTGATCCTGAATGTGGCTCCCAAATCGCCCAAGCTGGCTTCGTTTCCTTGCACGAACTGGCTCTCTCCTCTCAGCACCAGCCTGTCGTCGAACAAGCGAACCGCGACTCCGATATCCGTTTGGTCGAATCCGGAGAAGTTGAAATCGACATCGAGGAAACTGAGTCTCGAATTCAAAAGGGAGTTCACTTGGCTGGATAAGAGTTGGCTCAGACCGCGCGATTGGAGATCATCCGCCACACGGGTGTATTGTCCGCCTGAAGCTTCGTTGGGAGGAATGAAACCGCCGGTGAACAGAAGACTCGTGGCCTGCACGAGTTTCTGCTCGTCGCTGTTGAGGAATGCGAGTTGGGTGGAGTTCTGGGTGACATCGATCGCATTAGGGAACTCGAAATAGAAATCGTTCTGAATCGAAAGAAGCGTTCCGGTGATGGAAAGCACCAGATCGATCGGTACCCTTGTGGACACTGCGGCGGTCACGTTTTGCTGGCTCACCACGGAAATATCCGGCCGCGACCTGTACGCCGCCAAAACATTCAATCGGGCGTTGTCTGCCGGACCTTCCCAGATCAGGGTTCCGCCATCGCGAAGGTCGAATTTCCTCCGGAATATGTCGCCCGCCACAAATGTGTAATCTCCCTGATTCACGTTGAACGTGCCGAACACATTGAATTGCTCATCTTCCAAACGGATCTGGACCGAACCCGATCCTTGGGCATTCAGAATTTCACCGGTCAGTGGATCGAAGACCAATTGCACCGTCGAGCCTGGTGGCGCTGCGAATGACAGATTCAACGTGAACAGTTCCACAAACCGGCTTCCCGTAGTGTTCGCCGCTGTGCCGGCAGTCGTGGCTGATTGTTGCACCGAAACCGGACGATAGACCTCATCAAACGAATCCACAAATTCAAGGAATTTCACTTTCTCTTCCACACTGGTCTGATCCAGAAACGGAATGGCGATACGCGAATTCGCACTGGTCACGATCTGGCCTCGGGTCTGCAGAAAGGGCGATGAGGTCTTTCCTGTGAGAGTGATGGTTCCAGTTCCATAGGCCACCCCGTAAAAAGGGACTTCGGGTGTGAACGTGTTATTCAGAAACTGGAGATTGTTCATCACCATGGTCATGTTGATGTCTTTGTCGGGCTTGAAATCGTTGAAGTCGAGCCTGCCCGATAACACTCCGCGTCCGCCGAAACGGTCTGTGAGTTGAAGATCATTCAACGTGAGTCCATCTTTGCGGTTGACTTTGATCGGCCCGCTGACGCTGTAATCCGTCAGTAGGAAATACGGTACCACCCGCGCCTGATCGATATTGAAGGCTGCGTCGAAATCGAAATTGTTGAAATTTCCAGCCAGCCAACCTCCACCTGAGAGTCTTCCGTCAATCGTCTGAAACAGATCTTTGTTGAACAGATTCACCACCCAGAGATCCGCTTTTTTCACGGCGATATCGAACTTGAAGGTGGTATCGCGGGTGCCACCGTTATCCGATGCGTAGAAATACCCGTTCACATCCACATCATTTCCCGCATTTTCACCGGTGATATTCAATCGAGTGTCGAAGCGGCCGAAAGCGGGATTGAAGGAGCTTTGAAAACGGACATCTCCGAAAAGCCGGTTGTTCAATACCAAACGGTCCACATCGACCCGACCGTTGATCGCCGGATCGGTGCCCAATGTCTTGCTAGCGATTGTCGCATTCATGATGCCTGAGAAGGCGATTCTTCCGCCGATGAGCTCCGAGAGTTTCGCCAGATCCAGATTTTCGATCTTGTACACAACAGAATCCGAAGCGAGCGAGCTGAAGCGGCCCTCCACATCGATGATCTGTTTTTCATTGATCAATAACAGATTCTTGATGTCGAAATTTCCGGCGCTATCATACACGAACTGAGGTTTTCCCGGCGATTCCCACACATAGGCCCGATTGCTGAGACGGAATTCATCCATCGACACCGTGAGCGACGAATCTTGCAATGTCGCGGTCAGACGGTTTCTCAACTGGGCATTCTCTCCGATCCTGTTCGCGCGCTGATTCACTGTGAGAGTGTCGTCGCTGAGTACGAGGTCGAGAGTGTACTCACGCATCTCGAAATTTCCGACTTTCAACAATCCGGCGGCAAGTTGCACTTTCACGTTTGAAAATTCATTCAGATCGCTCTGATGAACGAATTGAGTGGAAACCTGGAGATTGGATCTGAGGGTCTTGACGTCGCCGACCATGATGCTGTCGCCACGGATGCCGCCATTGACCAACAGGCGGTCAGAGGTCGCATTCACCAACAAGGTCACATCCGAACGGCTTCCCAATTGCGGAAGTGAAGGAACGTAGGCATTCAACAATCTCAAATCCTTCAAGGAAGCTTCCACAGTGACTCTCACATCTTCCAATGCGCCATTGTATGCCACATCGATTCGGGAATCCGGTTTCTCGAAGGTGAATTGTTTTTGAATCTGAACCCTGAGCCAGTTCGACCAATACACTCCCATCGCGGCGAACTGCTGAATCTGGATGTCGCCTGAAATCGTGGCATCGGCGATATTGCTGGTGAAGCGAAGAGTGCGGTCGTCGCGATCGGGGCTGTCTAAATCCAAATACAGCTGATGGGCTTTCTGCTTCACTCCACCGATCATGGCCCGATCCACATCCACGCTGAATTCTCCGTGGATGCGTTCAGGGGTGAGTCCGGTCACCGATGTCTGAAATCTGAAATCCAGATCGGTCTTCGCCAAGCCTCGCCCGGGAGCCACGGTCGCCATATCCACTCCCATCCCGTTGCCGCGCAGATCCAGCTTGGGTTCGGCACCTCTGATATCCAGATAACCGGCCAACGACAATCCTCCCGCGCGAGGGGAAAACGCGTTTCCGGTCACCAAATATTTCCCTTCCGCCCCTTTGATCGCGATCATCGCCGTATCGATCACCGTCTCGGAAATGCTTGAAACGGACAAATCCACTCTCATATCGGCGTCGATCTCAGACAGCGCCACTCCGCTGCCTGTTAGGCCGAACGTACCATTTAGCGATGTGACAGGTGATTTCGGACGTAAGCCGGCAAGGTTGATCTCTTCGAAACTGCCTTTGGCTGAAATCCGGAATCCGTTAGCCCAACCCAGGCGAGCATTGATCTGAGCCTTACCGGCACCCGTGGTCACAGTGGCTCGACTGGTGACATGCCTGCGGTCGCCAGAAACGGTTCCATTCAGTCTGAAATCAGGAAACTCAGGCAATTCAGCCCAATCAGTGAGCTCGTTCCGGAGTATGCGGGATGATTTCACTCGAAGTTCGCCGAAAAGACGTTTCGGATCGTCGATGTGCAAGAGTGTGGCGTCGGTGTGGATGAAGCTGGAACGGTATCCAACTCTGAAATTTCGAAGCTCCAAGCCGTACTTGGTTCCGTTTCCAAGTCCGGAAAGCGTGAACGGCTGATCCACTTCAGGTAGATTGAGTTTCACCCATTTGAAATCCGAAGGGAAGATGGTGGACGTGTCGACTTCCGCTTTCCAAACCGTCAACGTATCCAAAAAGGTGTCGCCTACGATTCCGAACTTGAACAGAGACTGTCCGTGGGCGATTTCAATGGCGTTGAATTCGATGAATCGGGAATCACGGTAATACTGCCCTGAAATTTGAAACGCATCTGATGATAACGACGGGATTTCGAAATTCAGACTGGATACGTCCACATAGCTTATTTGCGGTCCGAATTCGGCGAACGTGTGCAGTTCGATCCCCTCGATCCGGAGCGTATCCCTGGTCACCGTGCCGTTGAACAAGGAAATGTTCGGCAGCTCGAACGTCCAACTCGCATCCACTTCCTTTTCGGAACCTAAGAGCAACACGGGTTTTTTGCGTTCGAAAGCGGTGGCGAGCAGCGTGTCGACGTCCACCGTGAGATGATCCATCACCAACGACCTCACCCGTATCCGCTTACCAAGCACATCATGATAAGCGAAGGATGCCCTCAAGCTACCAAGACTCGCCACGGTATCCCCGTGGGATACCGTGATGTTTTGGAGTCCGATGGAGAAAGGAATAAGCCCTGTGATGGATTCCACCCGGATAGTACCCACGAACGTCTCTTCAAGCCATTGGTTGGTCTTGAATGTGGCGTAACGCTTGGTGACATCGAGTTGAAGCAAGCCGAAAATCAGGGACACGACCACGAGAACAATGCATAACAATGAAATGACCGTCAGTTTGACGGTTTTCCATGTGTAATACATCCATCTGAGCAGTCGTCGATTCATGCGTCGTTCAAAGCGTAAGCCCATGCCTGAGCGATCTCATCAGGGGCGTCGATCGCTTTGATGAGAGGAGTTCCAACAGGGTCCACCAATATAAAGCGTATGGATGCTCCAATTATTTTCTTATCCATGAACATCGCAGCCATCAATTCCGGAATTCTCTCCGTCAGACCGCTCTTATCCAGGTCGAATAATGCGGCGTGGCGGCGTAAGATTTGCGGGTCCACCTGATGTCCCAATAACTGTCCGAATCGAGCCTCGGCCAACATTCCGATATACACCGCTTCACCATGGGCGAACCTCTGGTATTTGGTGACGGCTTCCAAGGCATGTCCGAAGGTGTGTCCGTAATTCAAATATGCACGGATTCCGGATTCAAGTTCATCCTCTTCCACTGTGCGCACCTTGAACCTCGCGCTGCGCGAAATGATGGCGGGCCAATCGACATCCGGCGATGAATAATCCACATCCAACAGAGAAGGATCCGCGATCATGCCATACTTGAGAACTTCGCCCAAACCGCACCGCCATTCGCGTGGGGGAAGGGTGCGTAGCAGGTCGGTATCCATGAAAATCCGTTCCGCTTGGTAAAACGCACCGATCAGATTCTTTCCGACAGGATGGTTCACTCCGGTCTTACCACCGATGCTGCTATCCACCATGGCTAACAAGGTGGTCGGGATGTGGATGAGCGGAAGTCCGCGGAGCGTGGCCGAGGCTACGAATCCGGCCAGGTCTCCGACCACGCCACCGCCGAACGCGACAATCGGAGTGTTGCGCCGAACACCGGCGCGCAAGAGTCCGTCGATGAGCCGACCGGCTTCCTCCCACGTCTTCGAGATCTCGCCGGAGGGAACCAGCAGAAGCACGGGTTTGCGGCCGTTCGCCGACAGATGCGGCATCCATTCCGACCCATGCAATGACCACGCATTCTCATCGGCGATGATCGCGACCATGGATGCCGTCAATGAATCCAGAAACTCGGATACTTCTCCCATCACATTGGATCCCAATGTGATGATGGTATCATGCGATCTATTCGTATGAAGATTAAAGCGTTCGTTTCGCATGTCGTTTCAGAAGAGTTGTGAGTTTGTTCGCCGACTGTTGCGGATACCAGGACGGATTGGGTTCGAATCGGAGATGAGCGATTTCATAGATGGGTATCCGCGACTCATACAGCGCTGTCAACGCTCTGGTGGCTACTTGCGGATCCTGATTCACCAGCGGCCGGCGAGCATCGCCCACCACTCTTCCGAGAACTTGTGAAAGTGCTGGGTTGATCCATACCAGCGTGTCGGTCAGCTTGAGTTGTTCAGCCTGTTCCACAGATCGGATGGCCCCGCCACCCAAAGAGAGTATCCGGTTATCGGTTTCCAACATTTCAACAAGACAGATCTGCTCCAATTGCCTGAACGCGGTCTCTCCCTCCGTCGCAAAGATCTCCGGAATGGATTTCCCGGCGCGTTGGACAATGACATGGTCCAGATCGTAAAACTCCAAGCCGAGATTCTTCGCGCATAGCTTACCCAGCTTGCTCTTTCCCGCCCCCATGAATCCGCAAAAAATCAATCGCATCATACCCCTTGATCCGGCGTCACCATAAAGACATCTTCCCGTTCGACCAATACCGTTCCGGGTGGAGCTCCTTTGGGTTTCCGCACATATTTCCGTTGCGTCAAGATAACGGGAACCAAGGAACTTCCCTTCTGCTTGGAGTACCAAGCCGCCAAGGCAGCCGCCTTTTCGAGCACATTCTGCGGCGGACGCGCCTTCTGTTTCCTCATTCGCAGAATCACATGGCTTCCGGCGCTTCCACGCGCATGAAACCACAGATCGTCTTTATGAGCCAATCGCAGCATCTCATCATTGCTTTGCGCGTTTTTTCCGACCCAGATCTCATATCCGCCCGCATCCATCCTGCGATAGGGCAATCTCACCTGATCCTCGCCTGCGGCGTCGAAACCGGTCCGATCCAGCACAGAAGCATTCGCGCGCTTCCATTTCTCCAAAGCCGATGAATACGTCACTGTTTGGAGCGAGTCCAAGGCGGTGAGCGTCGCTTCAAGCCGGATCCGTGTCTCTTTCAACCGCTCTTCGGCGATCCTGACCGACATCCGGGTCTCTTTCGCTTTCTTGAAGAACCATTCCGCGCTTTGAGCTATGGAAACTCCGCTTCGTATGGGAATGGAGACCGGCTCGTTATCGCGCGTCCAATCATCGACCATCAGAAACGCCTCATCCGCACCAACCTCTCGATGCGCGTTCGCCATGAGGAGATGTCCTTGGTGCTCATACGAATCGGCACGAACCAACCCTTGTGGGAACTCGGCCAGCTGCGCGAGCATGTGATCCAGGCCCGATGCCAGTTTCCGAAGCCGTTCTTCGATCTGCGTCTTCTTCTGGATGAAGGTTCGCTCATGCCAATGGCTCAGAAACACATCCCTGACCGCTTCATTCACATCCAGATACCGCTTCAGCCGCACTCCAGGCAGATGATCTTCCGAAAGCAGCGTGAATCCGATTCCTTCTACCAATGCAGGTCGGGGATCGGTCAGGATCTGGTTCAGAGCGTTTTCCTTGGCATGCTTCGGCAGACGCTGACTCAGCGAAAATGACGGCGAGGCCACGGGCTCGGCTTCTCCGGCGAACATCGAATCCTGCTTGAACGATTCCAGAATGCGGCCTTCCTTCACATGAAAGACATTCGCTTTGGCTGAAAACGCTTTGAACAGCACCGATTCCCCGTTGTCGAACCGGAAGCGGAGCAGACGGTCGGTCTCGGCCAATTCCACATCCATCAACGCGCATCCTTCCAACGACTCGAAAAACGATTTCACATTCGATGACGGCGCATCCCGATATTGACCGAGAAAAACGGCGATGGAGGATGAATCCGTGGACATCGTCAGCAGCATATCCTTCCCCTCAAGCTCGAAACGGATCTCCAAAATATGTTTTTTCGAGGTGGTCGCGGAAACAAATGAGGCTCCGATCAAGTTTCGCTTGAGAGAGTCGGTCAAATGCAGTAACGTGTAGTAGTTGTTCATTCAGGATGATTCGAGGATTCCAACCCAGTTAGCATGAAATATCCGATCTTCAATTCGTTCATCAAGCATATTCAGAACGAGCTCCACCGGCGCTCGATTCCGACCTCCAAGTTCTCGCAGTGGAATGAGTCAGTACTCAACGCCACCGGCTTGGAAATCGGAATTCCATTGATGGACCATTCCAAATTGGTCAAGGAAGTTACCATCCATTTCGATTGGGATGTGTATCGGGAAAGCCATTTGGCGATCCAGCTTCCCGGAATGGAAAAACATCCTTTGTTGAAGAAAGAAGCACCTCTTTCGAGCCTGATTCAGCCGGTGATGGATATCGAGGTGACCTGGAGTTTCGAGGTCGGCAGCTTCATGGGCTTCAAGAACCGGATCGAATCGGCAAGTTCGTGGATGGAATCGTTCACCAGAACGCTGCAAACCACCTACCCACATGATGAAGCCATCACCCGCTGGCATATCGAGATCGAAGGCGACGAAAACGGGCGATACCTTGGAGTGATGAGCCTGATCACGTACTTGACGGTCCATTTCGTCCACGTGAAAGACCTGAACGAGCTTCACAGCGTGTCCAGTCGCGCCCTTCAGCGCATATTGATCCGCACCAACAGGATTATCCAGATGGCTGACGAAGTCGGCATCAAAGCCGCATGAAATTAAAAAGCCCGCAGGAGCGGGCTTTTTAGTTAAGAAGATTTCTTCTTGTGCCGGTTCTTTCTGAGGCGCTTTTTGCGCTTATGTTTCGAAATCTTGGCGCGCTTACGTTTCTTACCGCTTGGCATGCTGATACCTTTGTTTGGGTTAAAGACGGGCAATATACGCAGGATTGCTCATTCAGGAAATGCTTTTCTGCACAGCCTGACGGAACTCTTTCGAAATCTTCAGAACGGGCACGGATTGGGCGGGAACGACCACTTCCTGATTCGTCTTCGGGTTGCGTGCCACACGCTGGGCGCGCTCCACCACTTTGAAACTTCCGAAGCCTCTAAGTTCGATCGTCTCCCCTTTCTTTAGAGATTCAATCACAGTTTCGAGAAAGCCCTTCACTACGGCTTCCGTTTCAATCTTGGAGATTCCGGTATTTGCGGAAATCACATCAACGATGTCGGCTTTTGTCATAAGTTTCTGAATGATAAATGACTGGTATGTGAAGATAACGACCTGAGTCACAAATTCGTTCTTATCTATTTTATTCCCAATTTTAGTACCTTCGCTATCATTTCAGATCAACCAAAGGAACCTATTTGATGCAGACACTCGAACACGTCGTCAACCTTCTGAACGATTTGCTATGGGCCACACCCGGTGTGTTTCCCATGATGATCGCCCTCCTGCTTGGCTACGGCCTGTTCATCACGTTCCGCCTCGGGTTCATCCAGATACGGAAATTCCGCCACGGCGTAAGAGTTGTCAGCGGCTATTACGACGATCCGAACGACTTGGGCGATGTGAACCATTACCAAGCCCTCAGCACGGCTCTCTCCGCCACGGTAGGCATCGGGAACATCGCCGGTGTGGCCATCGCCATCCATTACGGCGGGCCGGGCGCCATCTTCTGGATGTGGGTGACCGCCGCTTTGGGCATGGCCGTCAAATACTCCGAATGTACCCTCGCTGTTCATTACCGCAGCACCAATGCGGATGGATCCGTCTCTGGCGGACCGATGTATTACATCGAAAAAGGCCTCGGACCGAATTGGAAATGGTTGGCCATCGTTTTCGCGGCATCCGCGGTGATCTGCTCCTTTCTTACCGGTAACGCCGTCCAAGCCAATACCGTGGCCGACACCGTTCAAACCACATTCAACATTCCGACCTGGATCACCGGCTTGGTTTCCGCCACCATCGTCGGTTTCGTGATTCTGGGTGGCATCAAGCGGATCGGAAACGTGACCGCACGCCTCACTCCGCTCATGGCCGTTCTGTATGTGTTCGGCGCGCTTCTCATCCTTTTTCTAAATTACGACCAGATCATCCCGACCTTCGGACTCATCTTCAGTTCCGCGTTCAATCCGACCGCCGGCGCCTATGGCGTGGGCTCCGGAGCCATCATCACCACCATGGTTTGGGGCATCAAACGCGGATTGTTCTCTAACGAAGCCGGCCAAGGTTCAGCCCCGATCGCGCATGCCGCCGCGAAGACCGACGAGCCGGTGCGTGAAGGCGTAGTGGCGCTTCTCGAACCGTTCATCGACACCCTCATCATTTGCACCATGACCGGCTTGGTCATCATCATCACCGGAGTTTGGGACGACAAACACGGCGCACAGATTCCTCTCGGCTCCACCGACACCAAGATCGAACTCGTGGAGGGCGCCAGTCTTTCCGTCTTGAACGGCATCCCGCAAAACGGTCGATTCATACGATATGATTTCTCGGTTGACACACTTTATACCGATGCGGCGCAAACAATTCCATTCACTGGTGAAATCGTGTTGAATCAAAAATCCAGGTCGGCAGTCGACACCATGGGAACCGCGGTTTCCAACGTCTATGGACGCGTAATCGAAAATGGAGCGAGCCTTACTTCCTACGCCTTCGAACGCGGACTGGCGCCTCTCTTCCCCGGAGGCCGCTACCTGGTCACCATCAGTGTGATTCTGTTCGGCATCTCCACCGCCATCAGTTGGAGTTATTACGGCGACCGCGCCATTCAATACCTGGCCGGTGACCGATCCATCGTTTATTACCGTATGTTCTACGTGGTCGCCCACTTCATCGGTGCGGTACTGGGACTCACCCTTGTCTGGAGCATCGGCGACATCACACTCGGATTGATGACCATCCCGAACCTGATCGCTTTGTTCATGCTCAGCGGCATCGTCAGCAAACTCACGAAAGATTACTTCAGCAGAGCACAAGACTAAAAGATGTCCGCATTCAAGAACTTGACGGTGGTCGAGCATCCCGTGGTGGCACGGGATCTGACGGTGCTTCGCAATAAATCCACGCCCAGCGCGGTCTTCCGTCCGGCACTGAACCGCATCGCCACAATTCTGGCCTACCATGCCTTGGATCACCTCCCGATGCGGGTGGTCAGCGTCGAAACCCCGATCACCACCACCCAAGGACACGTGATCGACACCCAATTGGTCGTGGTTCCCATCCTGAGAGCCGGTTTGGGGATGGTTGATGCCATCACGCAATTCATTCCGGATGTGAAAATCGGTCATCTCGGAATTTATCGTGACAAATCGACGCATAAACCGGTCGACTATTACGTGAATCTACCCAAGGGATTGGACGCCTCCGTGGTTCTGCTTGTCGATCCGATGCTGGCCACCGGAGGTTCCGCGACCGACGCCATCCAGTATCTGAAAAACGCCGGAGCCCGGCACATCCGATTCATCACGCTGATTGCGGCCCCGGAAGGAATCCGTGCCGTGAACGAAGCCCACCCCGATGTCACCATCATCACCGCAGCACTCGATGAACGACTCAACGAACACGCCTACATCGTACCCGGACTCGGCGATGCCGGCGACCGCATTTTCGGCACTGAGTAGAGCACTCCTGGTGCTCATTGTTGTGATCGGCGCTTGCGGCAAGCTCTCCGATACCGACAAACAGGCCGTCAAAGAAGCCCTCACCGACTCCCTCGCCTATCTGAGCGAGAGTTGGGACATCGATGTGAGTCTGATCGAAGACGGATTGCGCAAAGTCGAAATCAAAGCGCCGTATGGAACCAGCCGCGAGACGAAATCCGGAATCATCATGACGCTCACGGGTCCGGTGCACATCCTGGTTCGCGATTCACTCGGAAACATGGAAGTGGAAATCTTCTCTGATGCGGCCCGTTATCTCACCCGCGACGGTCAGTTCACCTTCGACGGCAATGTGTTCGCTCGCACACACGACAAACGCCGACTTACCGCCGAAACCCTCACCTGGTATCAGAAAACCGGAGATATCACCAGCGCGGGTTTTGTCAAAATCGTGACTCCCACCGACAGCATCCAAGGGTATGGGCTTGTGGGTCGCGCGGATCTGTCCGAATACGTCTTGGAGAACCTGAGCGGAAGCATCCAACTCGGCAGAAAAGATCCATGAGAATCCTGGTGTTTTTGTGCCTTTTGCTGGGTTCATCCGCTGAGATTGTCGCTCAAAACCGCGTCGACATCCTGCGTGCGGCCAGGGGCACCGGCGAACAGACCTCCAAAGGATTCGTGAGAACCCTCACCGGCAATGTTCTGCTCCGATCCGAGAAAATCACCGTCGCCTGCGATTCGGCGATCCATTATGTGGATTTGGATGAGCTTTACGCCTTCGGTAACATCACAATCACAACCGAAAACGAGCGCATCACCACTCGGAGACTCTTTTACAACACACGCACTGAATGGAGTCTGTTGGAGCGGGGCGTCGAGATCGTCCGCGATTCGACCACCCTCACGTCGGAAACGGTGGAGTATTCGTTCGACACGGAAATAGCGACATTCAAGCGGCCGCTCACCATTCGGGATCCCGATGGACTCATGCTCGCCCGACGGGGCACCTATTTCGCGAAATTCGACAGCGCGATGGTCTTCGGAGACGTCCAAGTGTCCGATTCCACCTATTATCTGGAGGCGGATAGTGTGTACACGAATCGAAAAACCGAGTCGCACAAGTTGTTCGGACGCGTCTTTCTGCACGACAAAGAAGAAAACACGCGGTTGATCGGCGCTTATGTGGAAGCCGATTCGACGGGTCGACGCCTGATCCGCGGTGAGGCCTTCATCGAGCAGATCGACAGCACGGAAGCCGACACCACCTACATGAGAGCGGCGGAAATCTTGGTGACGCGGGATTCGGCGAATAACCGCACCATTCTCGCCACGGGTGATGTGATGTCGTGGTCAGCCGATTACGCCACTTTGTCGGACACCACGCACGTCTTTGAAGCCGATTCGCTCACCCTGCTTCGAGGGTCGCCCCGCGCTTGGCACAAAGAGATGCAGCTCAGCGGAAAATCGCTGGATATCCGCTTCCGCGACGAAAAAATAGAACAGATCATGGCCTACGGCGAGCCTTCCGCCGCACAAATGGACTCGATCACCCAGCGTGTGCATCAGATGAAAGGCGACACCCTCACCTTGTATTTCATTGACGGAGAGATCGCCTTATTCCGCATCCATCCCAACGCGAACATCCTGTATCACAACCATAAGGATGACAACACGGCCGACGGCGCCATCGAACTCAAGGCCGTGAGCATCGAAATCCTGTTCGAGGATGGGGATGTGGTGGATGTGCGCGCCAGGAAAGGCATCAGCGGAACGTTTTTGGAAGAATCCGCCGATTTGTCCGGACGTCGGATGCCTGGAGTATTGTGGCAGCCGGAGGCGCGGCCGGAGAAGCCCGTTTCAAGGCCGACACCGAGGTTTCGATAAGAAGCTAGATGCGGGATGCTTAATGCAATAAGCGGGAGGCAGGACCGTCTGGCATCCCACATCCCACTTATTGATAATCGAGACCTAAGTCTATTTCAGAAGTGTCAGTTTTTGGACTGTTCGGTGCGCATCTCCGGAAGTACCAATGGCTTGCATATGCAGGATGTACATGCCGGATGGGAACCTATCCGCTTGCCACTTTACCTCGTGAAAACCAGCACTCATGAGGCCAGAAGCCAAAGTCGCCACCAACTGACCTGTGATATTGTATACCTTCAGACTGACTTGAGACGCTTCCGGCAGACCAAGCGGAATGGTCGTGGTGGGGTTGAACGGGTTCGGGTAGCCGGGTTCCAGAGAAAAAACATCTGGCACAGCCGGGCCATCCTTCGCAATTTCCTTCACCATGCAGGGATCTTCGCTACATACGAAAACAAGGAACGGATACTCCATATAAAACTCATCACTTCCCCTTGTCACATCCACCTTGATATCGAAATTGGACGCGGCGGCGCTCATGCTGAAATAATCCACATTGCTGCTGGTCGTTTCATTGCGGGCGAGGGACCAGGAACGGTATTCCGGCCTCACATACCATTTGAAATTATAGGTGGAACCGCTGCCGTTGGATGCGGTGGCCGTCCAGTTGCCCGTCGCATAGCTCTGAAGATAGGAGTCGCCGGAAATATAAGCGGTTAGGAGTGGGGGCACGAAATGAGTTCCAATTCCCCAATCGGCAAAGGTATCTTGTATAAGGTAGACATGGACACCTCCGTAAGCGCTATTGTCGGCGGCGATCATAGCATTGCGGAATTCAATGAAGTTCGGGTTTCCACTTACTCTGTTCAGAGCGTCGAAAACCAGGAAATCGGCCTGACTGCCGGAAATACCCGACTTGCCTCGCAAATCCCACAGTACGGCAGAAAAAAATTCTCCGCCAGTGTGAGGGGCTTTGTTCGATGCCTGATAAGCGGAATAACTGTTCAGGTAGGGACTCGCCATATCACGTCTATAATTGTAAGCGGCATATTCCAATATTAGAGACCGTCCGGTATATGCGCCTGAAAAATAGTCAGGGGTTCCTTCACTGATGGCTCCTTCCTCATCGCTGGAGGATGTAATTCCACTATTGAGATCATAGATAACAGCGTGGCCATATTCGTGGTGAATGATCTTTTCTTCCCTGCTGAATGGGTTAAATCCGCTCCCTGTGCCATCACCAAAGTAAATGTGTTTGTTAGATCTGAGGAACCATGCATTGTTGGGGCCTGGCCAGTTATTTGAATGGACATGCGCCGTAATCTGCGTAAAACCCAAACTTCCCAAGTTGGCGATGTAATTATGGCGGAAATCGTCCACATAGTAATACACATTAACTTCGTCAAAGTGCGTGCTAGACGTATTGTACGTAAAGTTGTGATTGGCAGCAAATGCATTGGAAGCGGCATCATTCTCAACTTTCACATAGGTCCCCGTCAACGTTCCATTCCCGGTCAGCCGGTACAGGCTCCGGCTCGAAACGGAAGAAAGTCCCGGGTGGGTAGGGTACACATCTCCGGTTCCGGTCACGTGCGTGATCCGGTTTTGGCGGATCAATTCCATACCGCTATGTGCGTCCGAAATGAATTCCCAGTCCGCCATGGGTTCTGAAGAGAACAAAATCAGTTTCCATGCAAGGTGATACGTTTCGTCACCCGGCCAAATCACGAGTTCGGATTCCGTCTTCAAGTTTTCGTGCGTGGATAGCTCGAGCTGGGTTATTGCGGCACGAATAGCATCATTAATAGATATGGAAGGTGTGGTGGGCACTTCGATGTCCGGATAGTATGATCCATTGGCCATGTCCACCCTGCCATCTGTTTGGATGTGGACTCTATATTCACCGCCTTCGACCCTGATCCCTTCATAGTATTGGTCGAAAGTGACGTGGTTGACTCCCCTGTTCTCGCGTGTTATTCGATGGCGCAAATCGCCAAGCCCACTGCGCATCGAAAACATAGCGCGATACTCTGTCAGAAACGACCTTGCCGCAGTTTCCGGATTGCCTTGGTATGCCTTGGTAAACCCGCCATAAATCGATTTCGGCAACCCCGATCGTTCTTCCCACTGTATGTTCCAAGAACCCCCTTCCACATTTTTGAACGTTTTCCACGCGGCTTGGCGGGCTGAATTGTTTTCCTGCGATTGTCCGAAGACGGTCACTGTCGAAAACAACAGCATAAGCAACAATAGTGCTTGTTTCATGACGATACCTCCATTTGGTTTTTGTTATATTGGAGGTGTTCCGTCCTGCTTTATGCAGGACGGTGACACCAAGGCCCTTTGCAGGTATGGTTCTTTTCTCTTGTCCGGAGTGCGAATCACCTGCAGGGGTCTTTTTTTATGCTCGGGTCAGGTTCTAATTGTGCCAATCATAACCATTGCCAATCATACTCGCAGTTAGTGGAATCGTTTTCAATATTTTGGGATCGGAAGAGCCTAAATGAATCAAACGCATTTCCACTTCAAAACCATCATCACGACGCCCGAAAACAAGCAACCCGCTGCTTTCACGGTTCCATAACAAAGGGCCGGAAGAATATTTTAATCCTGTTTCAAGCCGTCGTGTTTGTCCGGTGGTAACGTCATATAGAAAAATGTCATTACCATTTATGTTCCATTCATAAGCAATGAAATTGCCATCCGGACTCCATCGGGGAAACGTAACAAATCCTGTCTGAGTTAGCCTCGTTTGTTCACCGGTATTGATATCCACAACATATAAATCCTGCCGCCACCTCATTGTATCGGCGTTGATGTATTCTCGGTTAGAAACAAAGGCGATCCTGGTTCCGTCAGGACTCCACTCAGGATACATGTCCTGAGCAGGGAACTCGCTGAGTTGGTTCAACTCTTTCGTCAACGTATCGAAGACAAAGATCAGATACTGGGTTCCGACTGAACAGTTCACGCACATGTGAAAGGCCACCTTGGTGCCATCCGGACTCCAGCGCGGATTGTTTCCCATCAACGCCACTTGATGGATATCATCCGGATTCGGGTGGTATAACGGACGTGGATTCGACCCGTCAAAATTCATCACCCATAGTGATGGTCCGATGCTGGAGGCCTTGTAGAAAGTTTCAAACACGATACGCTGTCCGTCCGGACTCCAAGCTGGATTCAAACCATGGAAAGGGACGTTATCCTCTCCAGGCCCGTATTTAAAATCAGGATCAGTGAGTCGTTTTCGGCGCGAGCCGTCGGGTTTCATTGAATAGACTTGGTACTCGTCACTCTCATCCATTGCAGAAAACACCAATGTTCCAGGCAGGCGGGGCTTTTTATCGTCGTTGCCTACCAGCCCGCAACCAGCGATCCACATCAACCCAATAAGTGCTATCGGTACGAGAGATGAACCCTTTGGGAAGTGATATGAAGAAAAAAATGGAATCATTTCGGGGGCCTTATTTGAGATGCTCCGTTAGTGTATAAAAAAAATGTACTACTGTCAAGTTATATTTGGGAATTACATAGGATTTGGATGCAGGATGCTAAAAGTCACCAAGTTGAACAACAACCATCCCACTTGAAATCGTTTTTTTGAACATGATGCTGGCCGACATCGAAACGCCGATGCCAAGAAAACGGACCGGTTTGATCAGAACTTGAGCTTCGATCGGTAAGGACATCCCAGAAAAACGCCTATCCCCATCGGACGTCTGTTCACTTCTCCATACATGACCAATACCAGCGGATGAGGTGACATTCAGCATGGACACATCGAGCTGATATCCCAAGTTCATATTGACTTCCCGGATACCATTTATTCTGTTAGCTGATGGAAATACAGCGGGGTAATTGGATCCATCCTGCGAATCCAAATAGCGTATGCCCATGATTCCGAATCGGGTAGCATAATGGGCACTGACCATGCCTGTGAATCCGCTGAATTGTTCACCACCGGATTGGCCCACTCCCAGCTTGATCCAAGCTTTTTTATGCTTAGAAGAATCTGAATTGACCTGAGCCGAAACCTCGAGAATCAATAGAGATATCATCAGAACGGAAATACAGAGTATTCGACATGTCATCATCCATGAATTTAGGCAAAAGACCCGGATTTGCGAAGGCGAGGCGCAACTAGCATCATGCTTCATGCATCCCGCATCATGCTTCTTTCCGCACAGAATTAGGAACGATTCTGTTTGCGACTCAAAATCGTTTGATGTAGGTTGTTTAAAACCCCTTTCTTATGGCACAGTCGACTAAATCCCATCTCAAGCCGTCCCCGAGCGATTTTGAATATCCTAAGGATAGTCATCGAACCTCAAAAGCTGCAGAACCACTATCGGATGAAGAACGAGTCACGATTGATGATTACTATAAGAATGAAGCCGAGGAGAATGCCGGTTCGATATCTGCCGAGGAGTTACTCGCGCGGTTGCGTCGTAAGTGAAACCGAACCATGTATTCGGTCCGGTTTTCGCGCACTGCGGCTGTCGAGCTCGTACGAATAGCAGAACAGTCTCAACCTATCTTTTTCGAGGATTTGGATGAGGCATTAAATGTGCTATCCGAACTTCCTTATGCATGTCCGGCTCTCGAGCGGAATATCCGACGCTTTCCTTTGAAAAGAGCACCGTTTAATCTTTTGTTTCGCATACTTGATAACACCGTACTCATTGTGCGGGTGATGCATTCGAAGAGGCGGTATTGAGGGGAGCTAGACGCATTCAGCATTCAGCATCAAGCTTCTGGCATCCCGCTTCCTGCATCTCGCATCCCGCTTCTCACACCTCTGCCAGAGCCTGTTCCTTCATGATTTTTTGCTGGATCTCGAACGGCACTGTCGCATAGCTGTTGAACGCCATCCGGAACGTGGCCCGACCTTGGGTCAGCGATTTCAGGGAGGTGTAGTACTTGCCCAGTTCCGCCAATGGCGCGCGCGCTTTCACGAGCTGCATCGACCCTTCGGCATCCATGCCTTGGATCTGTCCCCGACGCGTGGACATGTCGCTCATCACATCGCCCATGTATTCGCTTGGCACGTAGATATCCAAGTCGTACACCGGTTCGAGCAATTGCGGACCCGCATCCAGAAACGCCTGCTTGAAGGCCATGAGTCCGGCGGTTTTGAACGCGGCCTCATTGGAATCGACCGGATGCATGGATCCGTCGAATACGGAAACGCGGATGTCGCGGCAGCGTGAGCCTGAAATCGGTCCCTGCTCCATTTTCTCCATCACCCCTTTCAGGATGGCTGGAAGAAAGCGGGTATCGATCACGCCACCCACGATGCAGTTCTGAAAGACGAGTTTCCCGCCCCATGGAAGATCATGGGTCTGGATGTCGCGAACGGTCATTTCGGGAGGCGGAGCCATTCCTTCGGTCCAAGGTTCCACGAGCATGTGCACTTCGGCATACTGTCCCGCACCGCCAGATTGCTTCTTATGCTTGTAAGAGGCTTTCCGGCCATAGGTGATGGTTTCCCGGTACGGAATACGGGTTTCGGTGAACTCGACATTCAATTTAAAGCGGGTGGTCAGCGCATGTTTCACCACCGCGAGATGCTCCTCGCCCTGAACGCCCAAAATCAACTGGCGCAGTTCCTGGCTGTTTTCGACCGTGATGGACGGATCTTCGCGATGCAATTGGTTCACCGCGAAACCGAGTTTCTCTTCCTCGCCAGATTTTGTGGATTTCACGGCCACACGCATCGTCGCCTCAGGGTAGGGAATAGGCGCGATCGACAGATCGAATCCTTTCTCGTGGAAGGTGTCGTTCACGCCCGCATCCTTCAGCTTGACCGAAGCGCCGATATCACCGGTGTGCAGCTCGGTCACCTCCACCCTCTTGCTTCCCTGACTTACGAACAGAGACGCGAACCGTGTGGAATTGCCCTGGTTGTTGACCAGATCCATTCCCAATTTCACGGTGCCGTTGTACACTTTGAAGTACATCAACTCACCCACATGCTCTTCGGCATAGGTTTTGAAGATGAATAGCCCGGTTTTCCCTTTCGGATCGAGGACATGCTTGGATCCATCGATTTTCACGGGTCCGGCCACGTCCAAAGGTGTGGGAGACACCGAATCGATGAAGCCCATGAGCCGGCCGGAACCCATGTTCCTCTCCGCCGAAATGCAGAACAGAGGGAACAGTTGCCGGTTCACCATCGCCGCGTTCATTCCTGCGATCAATTCATCCTCATCGAGATTGCCTTTCTCGAAATAATGGTCCATCAGTGTCTCGTCATTTTCAGCGATGATTTCCACCAATTGTTGGTGCATGAGCTCGGCGCGGGCTTTCTGCGAAGCCGGAATCGGCAGTTTGGATGGTTTTCCTCCGCCCTGAGGAAACTCGTACATCGTCATTTTCAGAACATCGATGATCGCGTTGAAATCCGAACCTTCGTTGTAAGGATATTGAACCGGCACAACCTGGCGGCCGAAACGTTCCTGTGCCGATTCAAGGGCTTTGTCAAAATTCGATTTGGGGTGGTCGACCTTGTTGATCACGAAAATCGGGACATTCCCTGTTTCCGTGGCTTGCCGCCACAAGATTTCAGTGCCGACTTCCACGCCGCGTTCCGCGTCGAGCACGAAGATGGAGGTACCGGCTATTTTTAAGACTCCGATCACCTCGCCGATATAATCTGTGGTGCCTGGTGAGTCGATTAGATTGATCTTAAATCCTCGCCACTCCAGATGCATGAAACTCGAATGGACGGATTTTCCCTTTTCGCGCTCAATCGGGTGCGAATCGGACACTGTGTTTTTTTCTTGAATGCTGCCACGCCGTTGAATGGCTCCTGCTTCGAACAACATCGTTTCTGCAAGAGTGGTTTTTCCGGAACCGGCGTGGCCGAGTAAGATGATGTTCCGAATCCGTGTTGAGTCATATACGTTCATGCCGTACTCCTCCGTGTCGCTTTGGTGTGGATGCAATTACCGGAAATAAAGCTCACAAATCAACCTTTTTCCTTTACATTTGTTGTCAAATGAAACGCGTTTTAATCCTTCAGACAGGTGGCACGATTCTGATGCGCCCGAGCACGTCGGATCCTTCGCAGATCGCCCCAGATCCGAAAGCCAACCGATGGCTGCTCAAGGAGATTCCGGATCTGGCGCGTATCGCGGATATCGACCAACTGCCCCTGTTCAATCTCGACAGCAGCAATCTCTCCCCTGAGCATTGGACCCTCTTAGCCGAAGCCATTCTTACCGAAAAAGACCATTATGACGGATTTGTGGTCTTGCATGGCACCGATACCATGGCCTATACCGCCTCGGCGCTGAGTTTCGCGTTGGCCGGATTGGGCAAACCAGTGATATTCACCGGCAGCCAGGTTCCGTTGGCCAATCTGCGCAGCGACGCACGCCGCAATCTCATCAACGCCGTGGAAGTGGCCACTCTCGAGCTACCCGAGGTCGGCATCTGTTTCAATGATGCGGTGTACCGCGCAAACCGAGCCACCAAGATGTCCATCGGCGATTTCGATGCGTTCGGATCGCCGAATTTCGCGCCGATTGCGGAAATCGGGATTGATATCCGGATGGGGACGGGCACGGCGGGCGAACAGGCGCAAGATCTTGCGCCTGTTGAGCCACAAGATCTTGTGGCTCTTCATAATCCAAAATTTTCCACCTCCGTCCACATCCTGAAAATCCATCCCGCCATATCGCCTGCGTTTTTGGAACCGCTGGCCACAAGCGGCATCCAAGCCTTGATCATCGAGGCCTTCGGTTCCGGGAATTTCCCCATCATCGGCGAGCACAACCTGCTTCCGTTGTTCAAACGGTGCAGGGAAGCCGGCATGCATCTGATCGTCGCTTCGCAGGCGCCCTACGACGCTATCCAGCTTCACAAGTATGAGAGCGGTCGCGCGGCCGAAACCCTGGGTATGCTCAGCGCCGGCGACATGACCCTAGAAGCCGCCCTCACCAAAACCATGTACCTCTTGGCGAAGCAGGATCGGTTTCCCGATTTCCGCACCGCCTTCCTCACACCGCTTTGCGGAGAACGCAGCTGACCTATGAAATTCGTCTTTGACCTGGAAACCATCCCCGATATCGACCTCATCCGCCTGAGTCTTGACGACGCGAGCGACAACGACACCGTGCTGATGGAGCAAGCCGCGGAACAACTGTCGCGCAACAAAACCGGATTCATGCCTCCGCCCTTTCAACGCATCGTGGCTTGGGTGGGATTGTGGATCGAGGAAACGGGTCAGCCCAAGAACAAAGTGAGCTGGAGTGGCAGCGATGAGAAAGAAGGCCTTCAGAAACTGATCGACACCTTGCTCACCTACCGCGATTTCGGACTCATCCACCACAACGGGAAAGGCTTCGACCTGCCGGTGATTCTATATCGGGCGATGAAGCACGGACTCCAGCTCCCAAAACGACTCAGCAGTCAGGACATCCGATATCGTTTCAGCAAAGACAATGTCGACCTTGTGGACGAATTCACCAACTACGGCGCCTCGCAATGGCCCAAACTCAAGCATCTGGGAGCCCTGGTAGGCGTTCCGTTCAAAAAAACCGGTGAAGGAAACGCCGTGGATCGGATGTTCCACGATGGGAAACTCGCCGAAATCGAGCATTACTGCTATGAGGACGTGATGGCCACCTACCTGATCTGGCTGCATCTCAAATTCACGAACGGAGAGATGGATTCCGAACTCTTCGCGAATCTGAAAGAACGCGCCATGGCCAAACTTTTGGAGATCCAAGGCGCATGATCGACCGACCCCTGCGGGTAGCGCTGGCTGGAAACCCGAATTCCGGCAAATCCTCCCTGTTCAACGCTCTGACCGGCCTCCGGCAGAATACCGGGAATTTCCCGGGCGTCACCGTCGACAAGCATACCGGTGAATCGCGCTTGGCCGATGGCACCCGGATCGAGATCATCGATCTTCCCGGCCTGTATTCACTGACCGCCTCATCCCCGGATGAATTCGTCGCGAAATCCATCCTCACCGAATCCGACCATCCCGATCATCCTGATGTCGTTGTTATCGTCATCGATGCATCGAACCTGAAACGGAATCTATATCTGGCCACCCAGGTCCTGGATTTGAACATCCCTTCGGTGATCGCTCTGAACATGCGCGACACGGCCGAAGCCGGGGGTATCACCGTGGATGTGCGGATTCTGGAAGAATTGCTGGATGTTCCCGTCGTCGCCATCCACGCGAAAAACGGGGATGGACTCGATGACCTGCTCAACCGCATCCCCGATGCGAAGAGTCCGCAGGAACGCTTTTCCCCGACGGGCGACATCGCCGAGAGATATCGACGCATCGCGCGGATCCTGCCCACAGCCCAGGCCGTGGTCGATCACAAACAAGGTCCCTTGGTGTTCACCAGGGCTTTCGACCGTTATGCCACCCATCCCATGTGGGGCTATACCCTCTTCCTGTTCACATTCTTCCTCATTTTCCAGTCGGTCTTCACATTTGCAGCCTATCCGATGGATGCCATCGATGCGGGAATGGCATGGATCGGAGATGCGATCACCACCATCGCCCCAGAAAGCCTGTGGATCTCCTTTTTGGTGGATGGGGTTCTTGCCGGAATCACCGGCGTGGTCATCTTCGTTCCGCAAATCCTCATCCTGTTCGCCTGTATCGCGGTTCTCGAAGAAAGCGGCTACATGTCGAGAGTCAGTTTCCTGAACGACCGACTTCTCCGCTCCGTGGGCATGAACGGGCGCAGCGTGGTTCCCTTGGTAAGCGGTTTCGCATGCGCCGTTCCCGCCATCATGGCCACGAGAACCATCGAAAACCCGAAAGAGCGGCTCATCACCTTGATGGTGACCCCGCTGATGAGCTGCTCCGCGCGGCTCCCTGTCTATGTGTATCTGGTGGGGTACCTCATTCCGGACACCTATCTTTTCGGGGTCATCAGCCTGCAAGGCCTCTTTTTCCTCGGACTCTACATGATCGGTGTCATGCTCAGTGCCGCTGTGGCTTGGGTATTCAACAAACTGCTGAAAGATCCCACATCCGGCTCATTCTTCCTTGAATTGCCGGTCTACCGCGGTCCGCGTTGGAGGAATGTGGCCCTGGGAAGTTGGAGCAAAGCCATGACCTTCGTGAGAGAAGCGGGAAGCGTGATCCTGGTGATCAGTCTGATCCTCTGGGCATTGGGGTCGTTCGGACCATCGGGAACCCTCGACCACCTTCCGACACATGAAAAATTGGAAGCCAGTTTCGCCGGAGCGCTGGGCAAGTTCATCGAACCGGTATTGCAACCCATCGGTATCGACTGGAAAACCGGAATCGCCGTCATCACCTCCTTCGCGGCACGTGAAGTGTTCGTGGGCACGATGAACATCCTTTACGGCTTGGATGGGATGAACCTCAAACCCGATTACAGCGCCGCATCGGCTGCCAGCCTACTCATCTTCTATGTGATCGCCATGCAATGCATGAGCACCCTGGCCATCGTGAAGCGCGAAACCAACGGCTGGAAGTGGCCCATTGTGATGTTCACCTACCTGACCGTGCTCGCTTATGTGGCGAGTTGGATCACTTTCCGGGTTGTAGGGGGTTGGTAGAAGCGTTAATTTGGAATCGATACAAATAAACGCCCATGGAACCGCCTCTTTCGGAAAAACGCCTCTTATGCGACTTGATGGAAGGTCAGACAGCGACCATCCATGAGATCAAGCCGTGCGCGATGTGCGAAAAGCTCCTTGAATTGGGATGCATCCCGGGCGAATCCATCAAAGTGGAGCATATCGCTCCTTTGGGCGATCCCATCGCGATCACTGTGACCGGATCGTGTTTCATGCTGCGCAAATCGGATGCGAAGCATATCGAAGTGATGCTCAAGCAAACGAGTTAACTCGCCCCACCTCCGCCTCCGCCACCTGCGGAACCCGCCGATGCGCCAGTGGATGAACTTACTCCCGTACTTGCCGAAGCCACCATGCTCGACACTTGGGATGCGAAGATAGCGGGATTGTGAGCGAATCCGGATACCGACAGCCAGTGATCGTTCGTATCGTCCATTCCCATCGTTTCCAGCATCCGAGTGAGCGCCTTTCCTTGGATTCCGAAGGCGACGGAATACACCAGATGGACTCCCGTGGTCGTGGATCCCAGTTCCGACTTGTTTCCGGTTTTGAGTCCGTTCCGATAAGCCTTCCAGAGTCGAAACAGGATTTCGCCGGTCTCCGTGCGCCGGAAAATGGCGAATGAAGCCCCAAAAAAGATCGTACTCAGAAGCAAAGCCGCGACACCGAGAATCCCCACATAAATGGTCGCGAAGATGGAGATCAGAATGAAAATGAAACTCACAATCGCTGATATGGCCACTCCTTTCTTGGAGTCCTTGTCATCATATCCTCGGGAAGAGGCATTCCGACTCACAGTCTGAGTCCAAGCGGTGTACCATTTGACTGATTCCGATTTCCCGGCGGGGAACAGATCTGGCAGGCGGATGGAGCCCTGCGGACTCAGATCCCGAATCCTTGTCAACAGACTCACCTCGAAATCCTGCAATTCCGAATCACTGGCCGATTTCTGTGTCAATGCGACAGACGTGATCATTTTCAGTTTCCCGAAACGCTGAGGCACTTCGGCGGTTGACAGGCTCAGAAATCCGCGACGGGCAAGATCCAGCAAGGTGGCCACCAAGGCGTAAGGCATCACTTGCCGGTTCGACATCATCCACGAAACCACGGCAGGAGGTAGTTCGGATGGAGGCGTATGGCCGGTTTCCGGGATGCGGACAGGCGACGCGAATCGGCGACCATACTTGTTATACATGAATCCGAACACAAGCATCGGGATGAAGAGGATCAACGGAATGAGTCCTTGAAGGAATTCGGCGATCACCCGATCGCGCTCCTCATTCTCGATGGATTGAGCAAGTTTGGCGCGCTCACCGGCCTGCACGGCTTCCAAGGTGTAGGACGCATCCGTGATCGGCGCATCGGGTACCCAGGATGAGGGAAAGACCATGCGGATGCGGAGTCCATCGCGGCGGTGGACAAATCCCGTCCCCACATCCACCCTTCCGAACGTGCCGGACGCGATCCAGACCTCCTCTGTTCCTCCTTCCACCCAAACTGGAAGGGTTGTGAGCGAATCGGTGCGTTCGAACTCGATGCGGATATCGGAGCTCAAGGTGCTGCGATCCCATTTGCGACCGATGAACGACCAGAAAAACTCGCTATGCTCAGGACCTTTCACCACCGCGCCGGCCAGCTTATAGCGGACTTCGAACACCTTCGCCTCGTCTTCCGCCTCGTAGCGCCATTCGATGATGAGCCGTGAGCGGCGGTCGCGAACGCGGAAGGTTCCTGGATCTTTGGAATCGGACTCGGACAGCGGCACACCGTCCATGAGTACTTGGATGTCGTAGAGCCTGTCGAAGCCCTGTTTGCGGATTTCATACTCGGCGCGGGAGTAACGGCCTTCGAAACGGTAGGTGCGCGACTCGCTGAATTCGATGGTGCCGTCGGCATAGACCTTGGCACGGGTAAGGAGTGATTCGATGGACCAGTCTTTCGCGGCGATCGGCGAGTGGACCAACAGGACAAAGAGAAGAGAGAGAATGGTTTTCATGTGCGAAAGTACGGAATAGGAAAAAAATGATTACTATCGTTTATTACGCACATCCATTTGTGAAGAGACCATGAAAGAATTCAAAATCACAGTACAGGATCATCAGATTCCAACCGTATTGGAATTCATCGAATATCTGAAAGCGGAATGCGTTTCTGAACTCGACATCCCCGAATCGCATAAGAGCTTGGTGCGAGATAGAATCGCAAGCGCGACGCCCGATTCGTATATCCCTTGGGATGAAGCCGTGAAGCGGTTTAAGACAAAATGATAAGGTTTTTGTGGCTTATCATGTCAATATCGACGAACGAGCTCTAATTGAGATCAATGATGCGATCGAATTCTACGATTCTCAACAAGCTGAACTTGGATTTGAATTTCTATTCGCATTTTCCGAGTTAGTCGATTTCCTGCAATTATTTCCAAAGTTCAGAATTCGATATGATAAGATTCGGTGCGCTCAAGTGAGACGATTTCCTTATTTGGTTCATTACTCGTTAGACGAAACGAATAAACAGATCTCAATTCATGCCGTTTTGCACACATCAAGAGATCCCAACATTTGGTTTGTGAATGAAGCTGAGTGAGCTGCCAACTACTTAATTAACCCAAAATGTATTTGAGGTAGTAATGGCCAAGACAAAAACGACCAAATTTGATGTTTCCGAACACCTTCGCACTCCCGAAGAAATGGCTGCCTACCTTGAATCCAGATTTGAGGAGGCAAACGGCGATTCAACAATTATTTCGATAGCGTTAGGAGATATAGCAAGTGCCAAAGGTATCGACTTAAGACTCTGATACCAGCCGAAACGGATTCGCAATGTTGGATGTGCCAAATTCTTTCAATAGTTCGACATTGGTGACCTTCCCTTTATGCTGATGGATGTACTCTCGCATACGGGGTTGACCCGACCCAGGAATTCGGGATGCGAAAAACGGCCAAAGGGCGTCTGATTTATATAGACGGTCGACATGTGGAAAATTAGCAAGTGGTTGTAGATCACTACTTTTTTGAAATTCTTCAGAATAATAGAACGTCCACTCACCTGATTCATATTCCAACCAGCCGATGGTCTTGGATTTATAGGTGAGCTTGAATCGCTCTATTTGGACATGATTTTCCTTCATCCCCTCTCCTTCAACTTGGCTTCGAGTTCTTGATATTCTCCCAAATGCGCCCGCATGAGCGATTTCCAGAGTTTTCCATGATTGGGGACCGACAGATGAAGCAATTCATGAACGATGATGTAATCTTGCAAGTCTGATTCCAATTCCGGCACTTCGTCGCTGAAACTGAGGATTCCGCCTCTTGAGCATGACGCCCATTTCCGGCTCATCGGACGCACATGTATGGAGGTGATCTCCGTACTCAGTTTCGCGGACCATTCCCGAACCCGGCTCTTGAAACGAACTTTGTCAGCCGACATCATAACCGACTCGCTTTGTCCAATAAGGTGAACAGATCATCCACCAAGATTGCGACTTTGTCGACATCATCCAGTTTGGCGAAAACGGCGAAGGTGACTTTGGTCCGCAGCTCACGCAATTCCTTCTCGCTGGTTTTCCAACTGGGATGAGCCGAAAATGCGGCTCGGATGGATGTGCTGATATCTTCCGGCTGAGGCACGTCCGCGTCGAGCATGGTGCGGTACACGAAATAGGTGAACCCGTCGAACCCTTTCTCCGCCTGCTCTTTTTTGCGGATCTCGTTTCCGCTGACCAATTTGAGAAGTTCTTCAAGGGCTTCGGCCGTGTTCGCTTGCCGCAATTCGAACCGCTCTTGCACCAACCGCGCCCGTTCCGACATTGCAATTAGAAACGGATCGTCCGACGATTCCTCGGCCACTTTCTCGATGCTTCGGATGAGGTTGATCACTTTCGTCCCATCCTCACCATGCTTCGCTTTTACCAGCTCGATGGTGTTCTCGTCAATGGCGACTAGATCCAGCGGACCGTCCACCGCATACCCGTCCACGTGATCCTGCACCAACCGGTCCGTCTTGCGCTGAAACTCGCGATCGACCTCGACCCGCTTCGTGTATGCTTTGCGCACGATGTCGTAGATGGCGCTTAACGTGGCGTACGGATCCAAGTACGGTCGAAGAAATGCGTCCGGACTGATGATCTCGTACAGCATTTCGATCTCTTTGTACTCCTTGAAGAAGGCCTTGCGCCGCTCCGGATCACGGAAATGCTCGATGAGGATGTCCACGGATCGGTCATCGAACCGTCCACCGATCAAGCCGAGATATCCCGGCACCTGATCATTCATTTTCCGCTGAAAGAGGGCTTTCAAAATGGCGATGTCTTTGACAATCGCGTTCACTTCGTCGCTGTCGAAGGCCAAGGCTTTTTCGAGGTTGTCGAAAATGCCGACAAAATCCAGCACGAATCCATGCGGTTTCACCATGTCGGCCGATTCGTCTTCATAGGGACGATTCACCCGCGCGATGGCCTGCAACAACGTATGATCGCGCATAGGTTTGTCCAGATACATGGCATACAAGATGGGCGCATCGAAGCCGGTCAAAAGTTTTTCGGTGACGATGAGGATCTTCGGGAATTGGTCCGGCTTGGTGAAGGCCTTTCGGATCTGGCGCTCACGCGTCTCGTCCAAATGAAACTCCTTCAGCACCTCGGAATCGTTGTTGTTGCCTGTGTACACGACTTCGCTGTATTCCGAAGGCAGATGCTCGTCCAAGGCTTTCTTATACATGGCGCAGGCTTCGCGGTCCACGCCTACCAAAAAGGCTTTGTACCCGAGCGGTTCCACATTCTCGCGGTAATGCCGGGCCACATAGGCCGCCACATTCCGGACCCGCTCCTTCCCTTTCAGGAAATTCCTCAGATTCACCGCCCGTTCGAGCACTTTATTGAGATGCTCGATGTCGTTCAGACCTTCGGTTTCGACCAAACCAAGAAATTCGGCTTCGAGGGTATCATGCGGTACGCGCAGTTCATTCGGGGCCATTCCGTAGTACAGAGGCAAGGTGGTGCCGTCGGTGATGCTGTCGGCGATGCTGTATTTGTGCAGATACCCTCGATCGTCTTCTCCGCCGAAGGTTTTGAAGGTGCCCTTACCATAGACGGTTTTGTCGATGGGCGTTCCGGTGAACCCGATATGCGTCGCGTTGGGTAGCGCGGCCATGAGGAAGGTGCCCAAATCGCCGCCGGTGGTCCGATGCGCCTCGTCGATGAGCACGAAGATGTTGGAGCGGATGTTCAAATTGGCGGGCATGTCGTTGAATTTGTGGACCATGCACACAATGATGCCCCGGTAATCGTCTTTCAGCAGTTGGTTTAGCGTCCGGATCCGATTGGCATGCGCCACATGGGCGAGTCCGAGCGCGGTCAGATTCTTGAGCATCTGGTCTTCCAACTCATTTCGGTCGAGCAGAAGCAGGATGGTGGGTTTGTCGGCTTCCCGGGCTTTGAACAGGAGTTCGGCGGCCTTGATCATAGTGAAGGTCTTGCCGCTACCTTGGGTATGCCAGACCAAGCCCCGACGTTTCGCGGGATTTAACGCCCGCTCCACCACCGCCTCCACCGCGGCGGTCTGATGCTGACGAAGGATGTATTTCTGAAGCTCTTCGTCCTTTTCCGCGAACAGGATGTAATCCCGAATTAACGACAGCACGCGGGGAACGGCGAAGAAGGATTTCACCTTCGATTCGAGTCGACCCGCTTCCTCATGTTTCCATGCGAAGATATTCCGGTGGATGGTGTTCCAGGTAACCCCATACCGAAATCCGATGGCGTCGGTCGCAGTGAACACCTGTTGGGGAATCATCACTTCGGGCGTTTCGCGATGGTAGCGTCGAATCTGGTCTATGCCCAGCGCGATTCCTTCCTCCTTCGTCGCATTCTTGCATTCCACGACCAGCACAGGAATGCCGTTGATTAGAAACACCACATCTTGGCGGGTGGTGTGGCGACCATTGTTGGTGGTCCACTCCTCGGTCACTTCGAACACATTGGCGTTCGGATCGGCATAATCGATCAGGATCATATCCCGTTCGCGTTGCTCGCCCGAATCGAAAAACTTGCCTTGATTGCGCAGATACCCGTGGAAATCGCGATTACCCAAGATGGTGAGATGCAAACGGGCGAGTCGACTCGGAAGGACACCCGGCGTTTCTTTATACAGCGGATTGAACCGCCGAACCTGACGATCCAAGATCTCTTCAAAAAAGAGGGATGCGTTTCGGGCGCGCTCGCTTCCTTTGGCATCGGACTGAAACCCGCGACGTCGCTCCGCCTCCTCACGTGGCACAAACGTCCAACCCACTTCCTGGGCATAGGCTAAGATTCGAGCTTGGACGGTGAAGTGTTCGGATGGGGTGGGCATGGATTATTGTTTAATTTCTAATCATCAAACGGTTCTCGTGCCGCCTCTTGCTCTGCCATGCGCTCATATCGTTTTGCGAACTCACGAATTGCAGTAGCAAATCTTGTAAACCCATGTTTATTTAGTGCTTCCGCTTTGATTTTATTTTCTTGAGCTATACGAAGTTCATCTTGCCCTGCAGTAAAGGTGAACACACCACGATTATTAAAAAGTTGAGTTGTGAAGCCGGAACGCATTTCGCCAACATCTCGAGAATTCAACACATGTGCTACTGCTTTGTGTATCCAGAGTCCTTCAGGATCTGCTGGAGCGCAAGTTAAAACCATTCCAATCAAAATCTGACCAACTTTATCATGACCTGATTCTATAGTCAGCTTTCGAGCTTGTTTGATCCATTCACTAAATAATTCAGGATTGAACGAACCATCATCAAGCGTTCCCGGACATCGTTTCCATTCAGTTAAAAGATGATAACCATTGCGAACCGTATGTTTCTTTTCGTCTGATTCTGTGATGGAAACTTTATCGTCATAAGTAGATATATAAACTATCTTGATTAAATCCGAGAAAAAAATTGGATCGGAAGCAAGACGTTTTTCTAAGGTAATTGGTGCCCCTGAGGATAATCGATCAAGTAATGCGAGTAAATTCCATTCAATTTTTAACAATGCCTCTTTGTCAGTTGTCTCCGACATTTGAAGTTTTTTTATTAATTCGACAGTTTTGTAATTATCAAGTAAGTTAAATTCACGTCCATTTTCAATTAATGCTAGTAGCGCACGAATGGCAGCCTCATCGTCTATTTGTAAAGATTCATTCACATTTCTCGAGGCAATCATCACGGCTGAACCTTCTCTTTCATACTCAAGCAATTTTTCAATTGCTACTTTATAGTCTTGTTCGGAGCCATATGGATTTACCTTGACTATTTTCCAATAGTATGACTCATTTTCTGCACCTAGATGTTCGTAAACTCTATTCCATACATCTTTCTCAAAAGGCAAATATGTTAAGAAACGCGCCTGTAACTGTTTCGCCCACCCTCTTTGTAATAAACTATCGACCCATTTTAACCCATACTTCGTATAATGAGCCCTAATAAACCCTGCAATAATTCTATCCAGTTTTTCTGATGTTGATGCAAGGTATTTTGGTAACATTTCTGACTCTTGTTCATCTGTGATAGCGGCGCTAAGAGCTTCACCAACATCGTAAGATGCGGCAACTGTCTGAGCAAACTCCATAATTGTGCTCACACCTTTTGCCAAAACAATTGTCTTAACAGCTGCTTCACGCTTGGCGATCAGTCTTCTTTGTTGTTCCTCGTAGTTCCCCTGCTCGTCATAAAAGTCAGAATCAAACTCATTAAACAAATGGCGATATTTTAATTCAAGTTGAGTTGGTTCTAAATACTTAGCAGTATTTTCTATTCTATCAATAACATTTTTAGATAGCGCCCATCTTGCATCTGAAAATCTTCTATGATGGCGTACGAATTGGTTCATTTTTTCCCAAAGTGGTAGCCGATCAACATCGCCTAATGAACTGATTCCTGCTGATTCCAGATGTAGCAGTATTTCTTCCTGTGCCTCTGTAGGTAGATCAGCTAATCTGTCAATTAATTCGATAAGTTTTGTAACATCATTTGCTGCCAAACTAATTGCAATACCTGTGTAAGAAGTAATCTGCTTCCAATACTCAAACATTGAGACACCATCTTTCCAATCTCGTGGGATGTAATTTCTCCAAACAGGTCTATGACATCCTCCCGTTGATCCGTGACTGTGTGGTAATAATGATGAAATCAACTTCCAACCCACCAAAGGGTGTTCTTGAAGTATTGCCTCAATTGCGGTTTTTCTCTGTTCAAATGTTGCCGAAGTCTGAACGTGCCAAGGCAAGAATATGTCAACCAAAGAGTTTGACGGACGATTCGACCAATTACCACCAGGGTCAATTGATGCTAAATCAGCAAGAATTAATGACACTCTTGAGAGGTAATCCGGACTCCATGCAAGTGTTTCAAGCGCCCACAAAAGTCCGCTCAGATAATTCCACCCACCAAATCCACTACCCTCTTCATCAAAGATCATGCGGAATGGAGTGCTTTCAAAATTAATCAGGGCTGATTCAACCGCATCAAGGAATTCGTCTGGAGCCGCTTCTGCCAATAGAGGCAAAATCGGTTCCAGACTAGCCCAACGATCCCAATCCGCCTTATCTAACAACTCCCGAACAACCAATATGGTAATTGTTTCTGCTTTGCCATGGGTGCATGAGGACAAGGCAGCCGAGCGGCTACCCAACAATGCAAGTGTCTCAGCAATTCCCTTCCGTATCAGATTCGAATGCTTGAGCACTTTATGATGCAGACCGGCCATAAAGCGCTCTTCTTTGGGTAGGTCAAATTTAGGGTCGTGTTCACCTAGGACGAGAATTGCAGCTTGTTTAAATCTGTCGAGATCCGAATCACTTATAAACGAGCCAAGAACATCCCAAACCTCTCCTCGAGACAAAACCCTCCATTTTTCATCACGTTGGATTAGGGGAGAGTCCGAGCGAATTGAGTCAGGTCTCAGAATCTCGATCCACTCCCCATAATCCTTTCCCAGCAAATTCTCTATCGCGGAGCGATCAGAAATATTTGACCCCTCCCATTGACCGATGAGAGCGGCTTTAGCGATTAGAGAAGCATTGGACCATGTCGCGTAAGAAGGCAGTGTTCCTAAACCTCGCAAATGGCGTCGTAATGCTGATATTCGGTCTCCGCCAATCCTGCCCAGTTCTTTCGCACGCACATCTGTATATCCACACTCCTTAAGAACAGTTTCGATTTGGTGAGGTGATGGACTCCGCAGCTTAATAATTTCTGGATTACTCCCCGACCATGCTCCACAAAGCGGAATGACAATAGAATGGCCTTTTCGGCGTGCATTTGCCTGAAGTACTGCGCCATCATCAGTATCCAAACCAAGGCGCGGATCAGCTACTAAAACATGTGGAGAACGGGTCTCAACAACACTCCGCCACGCTTGTTCATCATTAATGAAAAGACATCGGTTAGAGTAATTTTGAGACAACTCAGGCTCCAAACCTGATATAAATGCGGATACAAAATCCTCAACTTCTTGGCCACTTTCAGCAAACAGCATTAGAAGCTGGCTCTTACCTTCAAACAATGCATGCAATGATGTACATGCCCCCTCTCTACAAATGGTGAAGAGCTTTGAAGGCAAAGATGGATCATCAGGTAAACATTCGGATTTCATATCATCCCAATGTTCCTTAGGGGTGGATAACCCTCCCAGTCTCGAGGTCAAATTTAGTTTCCTTGCCATCCACTTACCAATAGCAGGAAACTCTCTCAACCAATCAGCCAGAATAACACCATCAATAATTCGGACTTCTTTCCAACCCTTATCATTTCTTTGCCTTAACCATTTCCGTTGAGCTGACTCAGTCCACCCACCAGACCCTGCCGATCGCGGAGTGGCAAAAACAAAAGTAGAACCCGTACGCTGATCGTCCAGAATTTCTTTTGTTCGTTTCTTAAATTCGAGAGTAGCTTTTTTTTGAGGATCATTACCTGTACCAATTTCCCAAAAAGATATCCCTGAGGGCACGAACTCACGAAAACCGAGGCTTGTTTCAATTAACCCATCTAGTCCAGGCTGGTTAATTGAGTCACCATATGGAATCCGACAACTAGTTAGATCTCCACATGATTGCCTTACTAGTAAATAAACAAGTTCAGGTATTACGCCCTGACTCTCAATAGTATCTGCATAACGATCGAGGTCACTGGCTGAAACTATGTGGGTGTGATCCATTCGCTTCGAATTAACCGAAATTGATAAACATTTGTAAATACATTACTAAGGTCGTTTGGCGAAAGCTAACGTCCGTCGAACAAAACCTTCAAGTTGAATACTGTTGATAACCTGAGTTTGCCAAGCTGGATTTGTGTCGTGGTGAAAAAGATTAGCGTAATCCACGAGATCCCGAAGTTCATCAATGTCAGCCTGTGTCAATATTTGTTGGGGTGTACCAACTCGTTGAGCGCAAATCCCCCTGAACGGACCGAAAAGCGTACCTGCAGGAAAATATGTCGGATATGCAACACGGAAAAACGCCTCAAGACAGGGTCTAATAGCCGTCGCTACTTCACGTTCGTTCTGTCCACCTGTTGCCAGGTACTCCCGTAAGATCTCGTGCCTGCGGTCGTTTTCAGTCTCTGAGTCGGCATTGACATCCCAGGCAGTGATTGTGGATCCAGTTCCTTGCCTCACCACTTGGAGCGCCACTTTCTGTGCAGCTGTCACGCTTGCCCAAATCCGGCACAGAAACGGTTTGCTGTGAGAAAGTACAACCACCTGAGCCAGTTGAGTGAGTAGTCGACGTACCTCTTGGACGGTGGTCAGAGATCGGTGCTCATCCAGGCTCGACACTGGATCATCGATGACGGCCACTTTGCTGGCCTGTTGGGGATCCAATTCAATCGAGGCAAGGAAGAACGCGACAGCGAGTGTATTGCGGTCACCTGCACTCAATACATTCTTGAAAGAGTGGTCCCCCGGTTGTGGATTGCCGCCGGCGACTGACACCGGTGTATTGTTGACCACGACATTATATGTACAAGCAGGGCCGCCGCGTGTATTGACTGGCTGGACGCTAGCCAAAGAGTAGCCGGCATTGAATCGGTGAAGGTATCTGTTGATTGCTGCCTCGTATGCTGGAAATACTTGATTTCGATAAAGAGTAAGTTCCTGACTGGACTGATCACGCTGGCGTTCGGTCGTAGCCTTTGCTTGCCTTTCAGCGAGGTAACTTTGACAAAGGGCATCGGTCGTAGGGGTGTGGCGTGCTTTCGTGGCGTTCAACCGGGCAAGCGCCGCCGCAATTGTCGCGGTATTTGCTGTAGCCGTACGCTGCTTGATAGCAGCAATTGTCTGATTCGCTGCTGAGATTTGATTGTTAAGTGCAACGATCTCACTCCGCCGAACATTGAAGACATCCACCGCCGCTCGTGTTTCGTCCGGAACAGCTACCGTATCCAATGGTGTAGATCTCTTCTGGTCGAACAAAGCTGTGATTTGTCCGCGAACTGCAGTCCAATCGGCTGTTATGGCCGCAGAGTCGAGATGGAAGTCGGGGATTTCACCAAATGCTGCCCAAAATCCGCGGCGCTCGGTCAACGTCCGGACCGAACGCTCGAACGGCAGAGTAGCATCAGGCGAATGGTTCTGATTGAAACCAGACTCGGCATCCCGAATGGATTGCTGATGAGCGCGGTAGGCTTCCCCGAAGAATGCGCGGTAATGAGTGATCACAGGTGAGCCTGAAAGATCCTGAGCACAAAAAATACAGGTGTTTGCTGCGGCATCAGTAACGGCATTCTGGCGTGCCATGCCGTCGGCAACCCACCGTTCTGCATTGGCTCCAATGCTCTGCAAATGTGAGTGGACGCGGGCAGCGGCGGCTGCGTCAAGATCAGCCAAACCAGAACTCAAAACAGCCTCAATTGCAGGAAGGTCGATTTCAGCAAGGTGCAGGAGAGGTAGATCTGGCGTGTTTCGAATCGGATCTTGTTGCCGACTTGCGGCAAGATTCTGTTCAGCCGCGTGAATCTCTTGGTCAATACTGGCATTTGCCGATAAGGCACAAAACTCATCAACTGACAACACTCCACGCTCAGTCGCTGGAATCAGGCTGCTTCGGCGTCGAAGTTCCGCGTTGTGCTGCTCGATCCGGGCGATGAGAATTTGGAGTTGCTGGTTCAAGGACACTCCCTGAGAGCCCAAAATCAGTTCGTGCAAATTCTGCCGATGATCGCTCCCGACAATGAGACCGGAGTAAACGTTTTGATCCACGAAAACGTCATCGAAGATCAGCACCTCAGGCAGTGTGCGGTTCCATGCGCCATTCTGGAACATGGCATCCGGTGGCCCTCCGGTGCAGGCTAAAATCGCACGCGGCGGATGTTGTGCGGCAAGCCTGCGCCGTTCGCTAATCGGAATAGGGTCTCCGTTCCCGAGCGATCTCAGAATTGCTGATAGAGTAGTCTTACCGCGCCCGTTTTCCGCATAGATCAGCGTCAACGGTGCGAGCTGGGTCGTGGTCGCAAAGGAGTCAAAACGGCCGATATTCTGAATTAAATTGAGGCAGGTTATCATCGTTTGATCTGGATGGTTGATCAGGAGAATTCCAAACGGTGAACACGCGTCTTCCCCGTCATCAACTCATGAAGTAGTGTCCGGAAAAGGTCCTGGAGCTGGTCGCGTTTTTTTTGGTTCTGACTGAGTTTTTGCTCAATCGAAGAGAACAATTCTACTATTCGCTTTTGATCTTCAATGGTAGGAACACAAATTGGAAGTTTCGCAATCACACTTGTGTTCAAATTTGGCATAATTGCTCCCATTGCATGTGATTTCAGCCAATTCACAACCGAAGTTGTTGATATGTAATAAGACAAATACTGATTATCGATATCATCATGGTTGACACGAACTAAAAAACATCCTGTCCCACATAACCACTCATTCTCTCCAGTTCCAACAAGTCCGTGACGACCAATATCACCTCTTCTAGCAAATAAGATATCACCCGTCCTAACATAGTGCCGGGAAAGGCGATCAGCGACATCTCTTGGGACTCGAGGTACATCTTCGTGATTTATTCTATTACCATTGAGGTGGGTTGGGTTTACAACAGGAATCCCCTCAGCAGTATATTCATGACTGTGAAGCTGGCTTCCAAAAGGACCGGTTTGTATAAATCCTTTAGGTCGCTGACAAAAGTCCCCAAGTCTCACCACCTCCCAACTCTCCGGCACCAGCCCGATCTCCGTCTCTTTCTGCGCCTCACCCCTCAACCCCTCGGTGAAGAGTTTCTTCATCAAGGTTTGCTTCAGCTCATAGGTGGTTTGAATGAGTCGCTCTTGATGGGAAATCGCCTCCTGAACCGTGTTTAACACATGGGCGACGCGCTTTTGTTCTTGCAAGGATGGGTAAGGCACGTCAATTTCTTGTAACACCGCCTTGGTCAATTTGCCTCTTGCATCTCCACCAATAAATGGTAGGATGTTCAGGTAATTTATCACGTAGTTTAAGTACTCATTCGTTGTTACACCATCCCTAGCGCGCACCACATGCGCATGGTTATTTACCCAAAACTTGCCTCTCATTATATACGAAGTGGATTCGTTCTTTCCCCAATAGCCTCCATCTTCTGCAATTAGAACAAATTCGCCATCATATTTATAGTCGTCAATGTGATCAACAATTCCATTTGCACCGCAATAGGGAAAGACTCCCTTACGATTTAACCTCTCTTGAGAGTTTAAGGGTTGCCGTTTTGTATTGTGAATTTCAACTAGTTCATTGAGTTCGCTTACATGCCAACCTTTGGGGGGTTCATCAAACTCTATATCTCGATAGCCCATGGTCAGACTCCAAGCTCGCTAAGTATCCTCTTCAACTCCTCATCCGTGCTTCGCGCTTCAGCTTCAATGGCTTCAGGTTCTTGCATAATTTCGAACTGACCGCCACACCAGCACGAACTATCCCGCAATATTGCGGGAAAAATTGCGGGATAGCGCACTATTGTTCCTTGATAGTATCCTCTTCCCGCAAGATTTCGGGAAGAATTGCGGGATAATTGAAGCGCTCTCATGAGAGTACCTTGTATTCCGTGGAAGGCCCGGAACCAAATCGTTCGACCAAGCCAAATTCAGTGAACTTGTTGAGGTGATTAAGGGCCGTGCGGATGGAGACGCCAAGAGCCATCTCGTATTGGCTGCTCGTCACGATTTGCTTTGTGACTATCCATTCCCAGCCCTTACGCTCCGATTTACTAAGCTTGCTCAATATCTCAGTAGATAAGGTATTCGTAGCTGAATCTAACGTGCGGAAAAGGGTGAGGTCGAGATAAGGCGCTTTAAAGCGGAACTTAGGGAGCGGGAGGCCGGCCTCGGTCGCCTTGGTGCGCATGGATTTCAGACCTAGGCCACGCTCTTCTGTTAGTTCCATGGTGCTGAATACCGCATGGAGTCGCGGATTTCTACTGACCATGGGTGCGGAGAAAGATTGTAGTTGTTCCACGGTGATCGGTTTGACAGGCGCACCGGGGCTTCTAATGGTAACCGTATCGCCCTCGACCACTAATTGGATTTTACTACCAGCTATGTCGTAGTTGCGGTGGACGAGAGCGTTGGCAATTCCTTCGCGAACAAGTTCATAAAAGGCATCGTTGATGCGGTTTCGCTGGGCACCTGTACGTTGAATCGGATCCGGCAATTTGTCACGAAGCCACGAAATCACTTGTTCGGGCACCAATATAATCGGGCCGTCAAAGTCCTTCAGGTCTTCCCCCTCTTTGCCATGAATCGTTGCTAAAATGCCTGCCTGAGGTAGGACATCACGTGGATTTGAACCGAATAGAAGATGGGCAAACCGTGTTGGTGCCCATGATCCGTCCGCTTGCTTCATGAGCAACCCTTGGTGAGATAGTCGACGGTTGAATTCATCGTCGTTTGATGTCCCCGTTTTGAAAAGATTGCTGCGGTAATGCTTTAGTGCCTTTTTATCCAAATCACCAAGCAAGACACCTGGCGGATTCTGGTCGAAGGGCAAGGGTTCGAAGATTGGCTCATGCTCCAACTCCTTGGCTTTTTGACGTGCCTGCTCAAAGAAATCGGCGTTCTCGCGTTCTATTACCTCTTGTAGGTCACGATCGAAAGGAATCACCTCTACACCCATTTGTTCCAGATAACGACGCCCATCACCGGCAACCTTGGGGTGTGGGTCTAAACATCCGAAATAGACCTTTTTAATGCGAGCCAGAATAATGCGGCGTGCGCAACCTACTTTAGGATGGGTGCGAGATTCCGGACCGCAGGGTTCGAGCGTGACAAATAGAACACACTCACTGAGATTACTTTGGCCGTTCTTTCGCTCAAGAAGTGTGTATTCAGCATGATCACCCTCCCGTAGTTCGCCACGAAATGCAGTGTCGATGGTACCATCCGGTTTCCAAAGTACCGCACCGACCTTTGGCGAGATGGTGTCATCTGAACGTCTCTCATCAACGGAACTTTTCATGACTTCTAAAGCCTTTTCCATCAACTTTCTCGGGTCGAATTTCGGCGGCGTCTTCATACACCAACTCCTAATTGTTTGATGATTTGAGCAAGCGCCTCATCCGTCTTTCTCGCCTCCACCTCAATCGCTTCAAGCTCTCGCACAATCTCAGAAATCGGCCGATAGGTGGCGGCATCGCCGGTATGGATGTAGCGACTGGGCGACAGATTGAAATCGTTCTTGGTCAATTCGTCCACCACCACCACACGACTGAGTTTGTCCACTTCCTGCCATCCCAACATCACGTCCGATATGCGGTCGATATGACCTGGTGCGAGGAAGTTCTTCGGCTTGCCTTTTTCGAACAGTTGTCCGGCATTCACCAAGAAGACCTTTCCCCGACGCGCCGCTGGTTTGTTCCGGCGCAGAAACACGACTATTCCCGGTGCGGTGGTGTTGTAGAACAGGTTATCCGGCAGATAAAGCACGCTTTCAACCAAATCCTTCTCAATGAAATAGCGCCTCACATCGCGTTCACGGCTGTTTCCATCGTTTCCGCTGCCACGACTGACCGCTCCCGTATCGAGCACCACAGCGGCTCGTCCGTCGGCACTAAGACTGGCCAAGATGTGTTGCACCCATCCCCAATCCGCGCTTTGCTTTCCGGGAAATCCAGCTCCGGACGGAAATCGGTCATACTCATCGTTCAAGTAATCCGCTTCGGTGAACCAGTCCTGATTCCACATGGGGTTGGCCACAACGCGGTCGAAGGTTTGCAATCCCTTCCCTTCTTTGAATTGCGGTTTTTTGAAGGTGTCGCCGATTTCGATCCGACCCTGCATGTCATGGATGATCATGTTCATGTTGGCCATGGCCCAGGTTTCGGGCACGTATTCTTGTCCATGAAGCCGAAGTGGCGCGAAGGTCTCGCTGCCTGCTTCCTTCATACGACGGTTCAATTCCAATTCGCATTTGATGAGCAATCCACCGCTTCCGCAACACGGATCATACACATCCATCCCCGGTTCGCATTCCAACACACGGGCCATGATTTCGCCCACTTCACCCGGTGTGTAGAACTCCCCGGCGCTTTGTCCGCCTCCTTCCGCGAATTTGCGGATGAGATACTCATAGCTTTTCCCGATGATGTCAGCTTCCACATCCAACAATCCCAACCTCTTGGTGCTCACCGCTTCGATGAGGTTGCTGAGGCGGTCGTCGGCCAAATCCCGCTGTCCGTGAGTGGTGGCATTGAAGTCGACCCGATCAATGATTCCTTGCAATAACGGATTGGCTCGGGCGATGTCGCGCAAATAGGTGGTGAGTTCTTCTCCGATTTTGTCGCTTAAGGTGCGGATCACGGACCACACCGACTGTTCCGCATCGGCCGGACGCAACGGCAGATGAAACCGCACTAATTTCGGATCGCGATCTACAATGGCGAAGGCTTTAGCACGAGATCCCACTTGGGCTGCGATGCGGTCGATTTCATCATCAAACACATCACAGAGCCGCTTCACAAAGACAAGTGGCAGAATGTAATCCTTGTACTTTGGGGCGTCTTTTGCCCCGCGGATGGAACAGGCCGCATCCCAGATCCATGCTTCCAACGACTTGGCAGGTTGTTCTGCAGAATTCTTCTTTGATTTACGAGGTCTGGGGGCGGATTGAATCTGCATCGAGCGAGGACAAAGTTGACTTTTGGTATACTTTGAATATAGTACAAGTCATGCTAGAACCCCTATCCGTAACGCATTATTTCTTAAATCTCTTCAGCATCTCGCATCCCGCATCTCGCATCTCGCATCCCGCATCCCGCATCCCGCTTCAAGCATCCAGCATCCTCTTCAATCCCTCCTTCCAAGGCTCGATATCCATTCCTGGCAACTCAGCGGCCTTCCTCACATCCAGCCTCGAATACGACGGACGCAGCGCCGGTGTCGGGTAATCATCCGTGGTGATGGGGATGACGCGGGTCTTGAGCCCTGATACTTCCAAGGCTTCCGCGGCGAGTGCGTACCAGGTGGTGACATCTTCCGAGGCGATGTGCCAAGTTCCTGTGAGTCCGAGATTCGCCAGATAATGTGAGTTTTTCACGACATTGTCGGCGAACGATGGCGCACCACGCTGATCAGCCACCACTCTGAGCTCTTCGCGTTCCGATCCCAGACGGATCATCGTCTTCACGAAATTCGGTCCGTGTTTTCCGCACAGCCACGCCACGCGGATCAGGAGGTATCGGCAACCGCTTTCCCTCAGCCGACGCTCTCCATCCGCCTTCGACGCGCCGTAGGTGTTGATCGGCGCATGAGGATGATCTTCGGGATATCCCTTCGGGAAGGATTTGGCATCGTCCGCGCTTCCGGCAAACACATAATCGGTGGAATAATGGATGAGCAGGATGCCGCGCTGTTTGCAGGCTTCGGCGAGATATCCGACAGCGAGTCCGTTCACAAGAAACGCCCGTTCGGGCTCGGATTCGGCCTTATCCACCTTTGTGTATGCCGCGCAATTCACGACGGTTTCGGGTTTCACCAATTCCAGGAAATCGTCGATATCGGCCGGTTTGGTGATATCGCACTGGGCGGAGGTCACCGCCTGAAACGAAACGCCTTTCTCGCGCAGGAAATGGCACCATTCCTGTCCTAACTGTCCGCCTGCACCTAAGATGAGAGTTTTCATGGTCGAAGGTAAGGAGTTGTCGGCGTTTCTTTAACTTTGCGGATTATGATGATGCAAGCCAACGCCGACCTCAAAACCCTGAACACCTTCGGAATCTCTGCGAAGGCCGCGGTGCTGGTGATGGTCGGAAAAACCGCCGATCTGGATGAACTGACTCGCACCCCCGGCTTCGAAACCCGGGACTGGCGCATTCTTGGCGGTGGATCGAACGTGCTGCTCACGGGCGACATCCATAAGCCGGTCGTACGCATCGCGATTCCGGGGATGAAGGTGCTCGAAACCCACGGAAATGAGGTGATTGTGGAAGCGGGCGCGGGCATCGTCTGGCATAAACTGGTGATGTGGACCATGAAAAATGGGGTATTCGGACTCGAAAACCTATCCCTCATTCCCGGAACCGTGGGTGCCTCCCCCATCCAGAACATCGGGGCATACGGAGTCGAGCTCAAAGACGTCTTCCACTCCCTCGACGCTTGGGACATCCGCTCCGGCCAAACCCGAACCTTCGCGACGGATGATTGCGCTTTCGGCTACCGCGACTCCGTCTTCAAACACGATGCGAAAGACCGGTTCATCATCACCAACGTCCGTTTCCGCCTCAGCACCGTTCCCGACCTGAAACTCGATTACGGAACCATCCGAGACGAGCTCTCTTCCATGAAGATCTCCTCACCCACGCCGCAGGATGTGAGCGCCGCGGTGGTGAACATCCGGCGTTCCAAATTGCCGGATCCCGCCGTGATCGGCAACGCCGGGAGTTTTTTCAAGAATCCGACCATTTCCCAAGACTTCTATGATTCCTTGAAAGCGGATTTTCCTGAAATGCCTGGTTATCCTTCCGCCGAGGGCGTGAAAGTGCCGGCCGGTTGGCTCATCGAACGCGCGGGGTGGAAAGGCTTCCGCGACGGCGATATCGGTGTGCACGCCAAGCAGGCACTGGTGCTGGTGAACTACGGCGCGGCGAACGGTGCAGATTTGGTGGCCTTGGCCACGAACATCCGCGAAGACGTGATGCGCAAATATGGCATCGACATCCATCCGGAAGTCAATATCTGGTGATCCGCAGATCTTTGCCCATCTCTTCCACACCGATGATGTGGATGTCTTTCATGTCGGGATGCAGCGGATTCAGCAGCACATGGTATTCCTGAGGAATCAGCACCGAAGGCACCATCACTCCCACATACTCATTCTTTTGCAGGAACGTGTCGCCTTTGAACTGGGCAACGTGAGGAAACATGTTCAGATTCCAGCCATGGGGAAGGTCTTCGATCGACCAGCTTTCAAGGGGAAGATCCAAGGGGATTTCAAACTCGGTGATCACCCATTTGTCTTGGGAATGGAGGCCGCCGAAACGCACATACAATTCAAGCAGGGCCAATGAGAGGTTGGTGGAGGCGTAAATGGCCGGGCGCCCTTTCGAATTCCATCTCCCCCCGAGCCGACTCGCTTCAACGCCGGACTTATCCCAGGAATTGGTCAACAGACTGATGCGATAGACGATCACGCCACCACTCCATGCATGATTCGAAGCATCAGCGATTTGACAATCTCGATACCTGCGTGAGTACGGATGAGCGTGATGGGTCGCTCATTGTCGAAATCAGGATGCGGGGCGCGAAGCCAATCGACAAATTCCTTTCCGGATGTGAACACATCCAGAGCGATGACCGTGAGCCGGGCGATTTCAAAAAGCCTTTCCGCGGTCAACCCTTCGATTTTTGGCTGATCGTTGTACCACCGCTGAAGCGTGCGGTCGGAAACGGCCAGAATCGAAGCCCATTCCTTATTGGTGAGCGAGAGGGTCTCCGCAAGCTCTTCGAAAACGGAGTAGGGAAAGCCTTTTTCGATTCTCAGGTTGATTTCCTGGATGGAAGCTTGCTCATCAGCCTCATAGTTGAGGATGGGGTCATGGAGGAAGATGTATCGTTTCATATGGCTAAATGTCGCAACTTAAACGACATTTAACCAATTAGAAAATCCTCACTTACAATAACATGGTCGCGGGGTTCTCCAGGTACCCGCGAAGCGTGTTAAGGAATTGCGCCGCAACGGCTCCATCCACCACGCGGTGGTCGCTTGACAGAGTCACTTTCATGCGTTTGCCGGGTACGACGGCACCATTCTCAACCACCGGCACATCCCGGATTGCGCCGACGGCCAGGATGCAGGCGTTCGGCGGATTGATGATCGCGGTGAACTCCTCGATGCCGAACATTCCGAGATTCGAGATCGTGAACGTGCTTCCTTCCCAATCTTTTGGCTCCAATTTGCGGTCGCGTGCGCGTTTGGCTAAATCTTTGGTTTCCGCGGAAATCTGAGCCAAACCTTTGTGATCGGTGTTGCGGATGACCGGTGTCACCAGTCCGTCTTCGATAGCCACAGCCACGGCCACGTGAACCGAGCCATACTGGCGAATGATGTCGCCCAACCAGCTGCTGTTCACCGCCGGATGTTTGCAAAGCGCCAATGCGGAAGCTTTAACGACAAGATCGTTGAAGCTGATTTTCACGTCACCAGAAGCATTCAAGGCTTCGCGAACTGCGATGGCCTGCTTCATGTCGATATCGATGGTTTCGTAGAAATGCGGATTCGTGAATTTGGATTCGGACAAACGCTTGGCGATGGTCTTGCGCATCTGCGAGATGCGTGTATCGACGTCTGCGGCGGCCGGAGGTGTCGGGGTCGACGGCGTCGCGCTTTTCGGGTCGACACGTTGTTCGACCCCTACGTTGGCCGCATCCAAATCTTTCTTGATGATGCGTCCGTTCGGTCCCGATCCTTGCACCTTGCTCAAATCCACACCACTTGCCGCGGCGATGGATTTGGCCAATGGCGAGGCTTTGACTCGGGAATCCCCTTTCGAATCGATATCCCCGACAATCGGATCTTTGAATTCATCTTTGGGGGCGCTTTCGGGGGTCGCGGCTTTAGGGGCGATGCTATCGCCCCCTACACTTGCACCACCCAACAACGCTGAAATATCTTCACCGGGCTTGCCGATGATGGCCATCAATCCACCCAATGGAACGGCTTCGCCTTCTTTAGCGATGATTTTGAGGATGGTTCCTCCATCGAACACTTCCACATCCATGGTCGCCTTATCGGTTTCCACTTCCGCGATGATGTCGCCGGTTTTGACCACATCCCCTTCTTTGACGTTCCACTTTGCGATCACACCTTCAGACATGGTGTCGCTGAGTTTGGGCATGTCGATTACAATAGCCATAGAATTTTTACCGGTAGGTTACAGCGTGAACAGCATCAATGACGTTTTTGGGTCCGGGCAACCACAGGTCGAACAGGTTGCGTGCGAACGGAGCCGGCGTGTCCGGCAGGGTGACACGCAGCACGGGCGCGTCAAGATGATCGAAAGCTTCGCGTTGGATCAGGAATCCGACTTCGGCGGCTGTTCCGGCGAACGGATGCGCCTCGTCAACGATCACACAGCGGTTGGTTTTGCGAACAGATTCCAGAACCAATTCCAAGTCGAACGGTTTGATGGTGCGTGGATCGATGATTTCCGCCTCGATGCCTTCTTTGGCCAGTTCAGCGGCGGCTTTTACCGCGGTATGATACATTTTACCATGCGCCACGATGGTCACATCTTTGCCTTCTCGTTTGATCTTTCCTTTTCCGATCGGGATGAGATATTCTTCGCTCGGAACTTCCTGTTTCATGCCGTACATCTGCTCCGATTCCAGGAAAATGACCGGATTATCGTCGCGGATGGCGCTTTTCAGCAATCCTTTGGCATCATAAGGCTCTGACGGATGGATCACTTTCAAGCCCGGGAAATGCGAATACATCGCTTCGAAAGCCAGGGAGTGGGTGGCGCCCAACTGACCCGCGGATGCGTTCGGTCCACGGAACACGATCGGGATTTTCACTTGTCCACCGCTCATGTAGCGGATTTTCGCGGCGTTGTTCAAGATCTGATCCACGCCCACCAATGCGAAATTGAAGGTCATGAATTCGACAACGGGGCGTAAACCATTCATTGCCGAACCCACACCGATGCCGGCGAAACCGAGTTCGGAGATCGGAGTGTCGATGATACGCTTGGGTCCGAATTCTGCGAGCATGCCTTGCGACACCTTGTAGGCGCCATCATACTCGGCGACTTCCTCGCCCATCAGGTACACGCGCTCATCGCGACGCATTTCTTCGTTGAGGGCTTCTCGGATGGCTTCTCTGAATTGAAGTTCAGGCATGTCGGGTCAATTAACGGTGAAAAGGATAGTCGTTTTCCACATAAACGTGGTCGTAGAGTTCGGAAGGATCGGGTTGAGGCGAAGAATCGGCGAAATCGACGGCTTCCAGAACCTCCGCTTCCACTTCATCCAGAATCTTCTGGACCGCGTCTTCCGTTGCGATCTTTTTCTTTAGGATGTAGTCTTTCAGCCGCTCGATGGGATCGGTGTCGCGGAAGGCGTCCATCTCTTCCTTGGTTCGGTAATTGCCCGGATCGCTCATTGAATGGCCACGATAGCGGTAAGTTCTGACCTCCACGAAGTACGGAATAGAGTTGTCGCGGACATCTTTGGCGATGGCTTGAAACTCATCGATCACGGAGAACAGATCCATGCCGTTCACGATCTTGTATTTCATGTCGTAGGCAAGGGCGCGTTTCCAGATGTCGGTGGCGGTATGTCGAGCTACAGCGGTTCCCATGGAGTAGCCGTTGTTTTCGACCACGAAAATCACAGGCAATTTCCACAATTGAGCCATATTGAAAGCTTCGTGCAGAGCGCCTTGGTCCACGGCGCCATCACCGAAGAAGCAGGTCGAAATCTTGCCGTTTCCATTGTATTTGTTGGCGAAAGCGAGTCCGGCGGCGACGGGAATGTGGGCGCCCACGATGCCGTGTCCTCCCCACATATGATGATCGGCTTTGAAAAAGTGCATCGATCCGCCTTTGCCTCGGCTTGAGCCGGTGGCCTTGCCGAACAACTCGGCCATGCCCATTTTCGCATCAATGCCGCGCACCAAACCCCAGCCATGGTCGCGATATGCGGTGATGATGTCATCATCAGGCTCCAACACGTGGTTGACTCCCGAGGAAAGTGCCTCCTGGCCGATGTACAAGTGCAAGAATCCGCCGAATTTGCCTTTCTGATATTGCTGCGCGGCGCGCTCTTCGAAGCGGCGAACCAGATACATCTCTCTGAACAGAAACAGAACCTGTTCCTCGCTAAGACCTAATTTCTTATGGTCTTTTTTGGTCGCCTCTGGCAGATCCGACGTTTTATAAAGGGTACCCGAAGGTGTGAAAACTATGTTGGACATGTCGTATTAATTAGAGTCCGAAAGCCTGCAAATATACGGATATTTCGTCAGCTGACGTGGGACTCGGCTTGATCCAAGGCCTCTGAAAGCTTCTCGGGGAAGCGTCCGCCTGCGGTGGCCAGGTTGGGTTGACCACCACCTCCCCCGCCCACGGTTTTCGCTAATATTCCCACAAGAGTACCGGCTTTGAGCCCTTTATCGCGAATGAGATCGTCGGTGACCGAAGCCATCAGAACCACTTTCCCGGTGGACACATCGGCCGATCCGAGCACGGTGACCGTGCCTTCCGGGCTGCGTTTGAGCGATTCGTATCCGAGTTGCTTCAAGGAATCGGCTGTGGCGTTGGGAACGATCTTGCGGATCAGTTTGATGCCGTTGGGAAGAACCTTCGCGCCGGCCAGAGCCTCTTCCAGAACGGAGAGTTGGGCTGAATAGCGCAACGATTCGAGTTCTTTTTCGAGAGATTTCTTATCGCTGAGTATGGATTCGAGCGCGGCGTTCGGGTCGTTGGCCGGACCGATGAGCTGCATGAGTGCGGCCAATCGTGCGGCCTCGGAGCGGACGTGGCTAAGGGCGGCGCGACCGGTTACGGCCTCGATGCGTCTGACCCCAGCCGCGGCAGAGCTTTCGCTAAGGAAGCGGAAGAAGCCGATCTCGCCGGTCGACGAGACATGCGTCCCGCCGCAAAGTTCGATGGAGTACGCGGGGTCCATCGTCACCACCCGCACGAAATCGCCATATTTCTCGCCGAAGAGCATCATCGCGCCCGATTTCCGAGCCTCTTCGATGGGGACATCCTCCTTGATATCGACACGGATGTTGTCTTGAATGCGCTGATTCACATCATCTTCAATGGAGGCGAGCACGGCCGGCGAAAGTCCCTCGAAATGGCTGAAATCGAATCTCAGGCGTTGGTCATCCACCAACGAGCCTTTCTGAGCCACATGGGTTCCCAGATGATTGCGCAATGAGGCATGCACCAAGTGCGTGGCGGAGTGGTGTTTGCGGATCTCCATGCGGCGCTCACGGTCCACAACGGCTTCCCAGTTTCCTTCAATGGTTTCGGGAAGACGGTCGACCAGATGCACATGCACACCGTTCACTTTTTTCACATCCAACACCCTCAAAATGGTATTTCCATTGGAAATCAGACCGGAATCGCCCACTTGGCCACCACTTTCGGCATAAAATGGAGTCTGCTCCAGAATGAGAGCCGGTTTGTTCAAGCCTTCGAAGATCTGGACGGAGGTCTTCGCGCTCAATTCGGTATAACCGATGAAGGACGATGGCAGGAGGTTTGAAGTCGACGCGCCGGCATCGGAGGCATCCACGACAAACTTACCCGCCGCGCGGGCACGGTTTTTCTGATCAGCCATGAGGCTCTCGAAGCCATCCTGATCCACATCCAAGCCACGCTCACGGGCCATGAGAGCCGTGAGATCGATGGGAAATCCGTAGGTATCGTGCAATTTGAAGGCGTCTTTTCCGCTGATCACGGATTTGCCTTCGCTCATGCTGTTGAAAAGCTGGATACCCTGTCCGAGGGTTTTCAGGAAGCTGTTCTCTTCGGCGTGGATCACGTTGGTGACGTACGCCTGCTGTTCTCTGAGCACGGGAAAGACGTCGCCCATGGTTTCAGAGAGCGTGGCCACCAGCTTGTGCATGAACGGTTCTTTGAGGTCGAGTTTGTCCCATCCGTAGCGAATCGCACGACGAAGAATGCGGCGTACCACGTACCCGCGTCCGTCGTTGCTTGGGGCGGCACCGTCGGCAATGGCGAAAGAGACGGCTCGGATGTGGTCGGCGATCACGCGCATCGCGATGTCTGATTCATCGGCGATGCCGTAAGGGATGCGGGCCAAATTGCTGATGGCATCGATCACCGGAGTGAAGACATCCGTATCGTAGTTCGAAGATTTGCCTTGGATCACGGCACAGATGCGCTCGAAGCCCATTCCGGTGTCCACATGTTTGGCAGGAAGCGGAATCAGCTCACCACTCGGCTGACGATTGAACTGGATGAAAACCAGGTTCCAGATTTCCATCACCCGCGGATCGCTGGTGTTCACCAAGGTTCCGCCATCCTCATTCGCACGTTCCTTATCGGGACGCAGATCCACATGGATTTCGGAGCACGGGCCGCAGGGACCACTCTCTCCCATTTCCCAGAAATTGTCTTTCTTCCCGAAACGAAGCACATGCGACGGGTGGATCGGGGTTTTCTTCACCCAGAGCGCGGCGGCTTCCTCATCCGCATCCAATCCGTCTTTGGTATCTCCGCCGAAAACGGTGACGTAGAGGCGGTCGGGGTCCAATCCCCAACGGTCGACCAATAACTCCCAAGCCCATTCGATGGCTTCTTCCTTGAAATAATCGCCGAACGACCAGTTGCCCAGCATTTCGAAGAGCGTGTGGTGATAGGTGTCGTGGCCGACTTCTTCCAGATCATTGTGTTTTCCGCTCACGCGAATGCACCGTTGTGTGTTCGCCGTACGTTGCCACTGTTTACCTTGGGTCACAAACCCGGGTTCTTTGCCCAGGAAAATCGGCTTGAAGGGGTTCATTCCCGCATTGGTGAACAGCAACGTGGGATCGTCGTGCGGAACCACGGGAACGGAAGGAACGATGCAATGCTCTTTTTCCTGAAAGAAAGCGAGGAACTCGGAGCGGATCTGGGCAGAGGTTTTCACTAAGGTTATTTTGGCGTTCGGAAAGGAGCGCAAAAATACCAATTTTCCACCTGAAAATGGAGCCACAACGAATGACCGACGTACCAAAGCCCAGCCTATGGAGGCTGATTCAGATCGCATTCCGCAAATACCAGCGCGACGACATCCTCACCCATGCGGCGGCCTTGGCCTTTTACACGATTTTCTCTCTGGCGCCCCTTCTGGTGGTGATGGTCGGTATCGTGGCATTCTTTTTCGGAGAAAGCGCCGCATCAGGGCAACTCACCAACCTGATGTCTATGCTCATGGGTAAGGATTATGCCGTAATTCTCACCGATATCGTCGCGAAAGCCAATGACAAACCCGCACGAAGCGTCCTGGCTTTTCTGATCGGGGGAGTCATTCTCATGTTCACCTCCAGCACGGTGATCGCTCAGATGAAATGGACTCTGAACCTGATCTGGAAAATCGAAGTGGAGACCGGAATGGGACTCATGCATTTCATCAAATCGCGCCTGGTGGCGATGGCTCTGGTTCTCACATCCGCATTTCTGTTGTTTATTTCCATTCTGGGAGATGCGTTGCTGCTCATGATCGGCACGAACGTGGGGCGATTCATCGATGTGGATCCGATTTTCTGGGGATGGGTGAACTACGGTGGCTTCATCAGCCTGCTGCTGTTCATGTTCACCATAATCTACCGCGTGCTTCCGGATATCGTCATCCGCTGGCGCGATGCGTTCGTGGGATCGGTGGTCACCACGTTGCTGTTCTTACTTGGCCGGTACCTGGTGTCGTTGTATCTGTTCTATGGAGCTTCGTTAGACGCTTACGGCGCCGCGGGATCCTTCCTCGTGCTGCTGTTCTGGATCTATTACAACACGCTGATCATCTTCCTCGGCGCCGAGCTCACGCATCAGTACATCGTGCAATGGGGCAACGGCTACAAAGCCGGCCGCTACGCACGCATCTCTCAATAAACTTCCACAAACATGCGGTCGGTATGCTTGAGACCTTTCTCCGTCTCATTCACATAAGCCGTATGTCCTTGTTTCAACAGGGTTTTGAGGATTCCATCCTCCATTCCCTTCAATCCGCAGATATAAATGAGGGTGTTGTCTTTTTTGAGGATGGGTCCGAGCAGATCCTCATTGTATGTGAGGGCGCTTTGCACATAGGGCTTGGATCCATCGGCTCGGGGCGCTTCCCGTGAAATCATTTTCAGATAGTGGAAGTTGGGAAGATCCGCATCCAGCTTGTTGAAATCATCCGCATACAAAAGATCAGTACGGTAGGGACATCCGAACACCAACACGATCTCGTTCTTAGATCCGGCTTTCACAAGGTCCGTGATCATGCCACGGAACGGCGCGATACCCGTTCCCGTGGCAAAAAAGATGTAGTTGTAGTTCTCAGGATTCTCTGGCAGCAGATACCGCTTTCCGCTCGGACCCGTCATTTTCACCGTATCTCCAGGTTTCAGCGAGCAGAAGTAATTCGACGCCACGCCCGTGAAGAGCTCTTGGGTCTCCCAGTTCTCATCGATCACACGCTTTACCGTGGTGGCGTAGATTTTTCCATTTCCGTCTTCACCGCCGGTGGGAGAAGCCACCGAATACAGTCGCAAGGAATGCGGCTTTCCTTTCTCATCCACTCCAGGAGCCAATATGCCTATGGATTGACCGGATCGGATGTTGTTCTCCAACAGGGTTCCGCTCACATCGAAAGTGATGTGCCGAATGAAATTCGGGGATGCGGCCGCGGTGGCGATTTTCGATTCCAGAATGGGGACTTCAACCGGATCTTTGGGTTTCACCAAGTTGATCGGTACGTCAGGGATGATGAATTCGGTGCTCATAATTCGGAAATAGGTGTGTTTTTATGAATGATGTACGTCCATGCGGTAAGCCAGCCATCTGCGGTTTTCACGGGAAGCAAGACTCGGTCGTATTCGGAGTCTTTGTTAGGCTCGAAATCTTCGAGCAGGTCCAACCAAGGAACCACTTCCTGAGGATACAGGATCGTGTATAACTCTCCTGCCACCCAAGAGGTAGATTCGGGCGGGGTGAAACTCACCGCCGCCGCTTTTTTCGAGTCGGAAGCCGATTGTCGAGTGCCTGTCATGAGAATCGTCGGCTTGGGAACCACGATGTATGGAATTCCGTCTTCGCCCTGATGAAGAGTTGCCGCCACTTCCGCATCGATTTTGGGAGTCACTTGCCCGTCAAGCAGATGATGATGGGTTCCGCCCTGTTTCAAGGTGCCGTACACGAACAATCTGAACACGTTTTCCATGTCCTGAAAATAGAAATAAAACAGGTATCATCGGCTTCCTTCACCATCATTCAGCCTTCTTATGAGCAAGATAATCCGCAGTATTTTTCTACTAACCGGACTGATTTTCACTGCCAATCTCCACGCCCAGAGTTTTTCGATGTCGAACGGGCGGAACCATCCTGAAATCGAATGGCTCACCGCCCATACTGATCATTTCACCATCATCTACCCGAAGCATCTGGCCGGTATCGAAGCCGAAGCTGCCTCCATCGCCGAAGCCACGTATGCCTCCCTTTCCAGATTGCTGAATGTGGAGTTCGAATACCGGATTCCGATCTACCTGTCTGACCAGGATGAGATCGTGAATGGTTTCGCCGTCCCCTTCAACCGCGAATACACGCAGATCTGGGTGGCGCTGAATGAGAAATCCGTCTTCACCGGACAGGAAAAATGGCTCCGAAAAGTGCTCGCCCATGAATTGGCGCACATCTTTCATTTCAAGGCGATCAAATCAAATGTGGGCATTCTGGGAACTCTGCCCGCCATGCGCCGACACTGGACGGAGGGATTCGCGCAATATTCCACTGAAAAATGGGACGCGTACCGAGGCGACGCGCTTCTTCGCACCGCGATTTTCGAAGACCGTCCGTCGTTCAACCGAGGTGAATCGCTTCGAGACGGCGGACTCACCTACGCCGTCGGTAACAGCCAATTGCGTTATTTCGCCCATGTGTATGGCGACAGCACCATTTCAAAACTCTTCGCGCACCGCGACACCATCGCCGGAAAAATACGCTATCACAATTTCAACAAAGCCTTCAAGAGCGTCACTGGAAACGCCTACAGCGAATTCGACACCGATTGGCGGCGCGTCGCGAACATCTATTACAACACCCTGGCCGGAAGCATGGCGCATCTGGACAGCCTCGGCACAAAGCCTCTGAACCTGCCCGGAACCTTCATCACCGATGTGAAATTGAGTCCTGACACCACACTGATCGCGGTTTCAGGGTATGTATCGGATGAAGTCCCTTTCTCGCGGATCTGGATTCTGGAAAATCGCAACGACACCACCAAGTCAGGCAAACCCAAACGCGGAAAAACCCGGATCGTATATGAAGGGTCGGATACGGGTCCGCTGAGTTGGTCGCCAGATGGCTCCACCCTCTCCTTTTCGCGCATCCGTCGCGGACCAAACGGCTCCATCATTCCCGATGTCTTTCTGCTGGATGTGAAAAAGGGCAAAACGCGACGGTTGACCACTGATTTGCGCGCGACCTATTCCACGTGGTCAGCCGACGGTACTTCGATCTACGCCGCGGTGAATGATGGCGGCACTGGGAACATCCACCGGATCGATCCATCTACCGGTGCGAACACCAGACTCACGAATCACTCTGGTGACGTGCAAGTCGCTTTCCTCAGGCATCATCCATCCCAACCTTGGCTCGCTTATACCCGGTTCGATGCGGATGGCAGCCGACGCATCGTGCTTCGCAACACCGAAACCGGACAGGAGAACGCGTTCACCGATCCTTTGAACGACGACCGAATGCCGATCTGGAACCCCACTGGCGACACCTTGGCGTACACGAGTCTGCGCGATCTCGTGCCGAACGTGTTCATGGTTCCGGTGATGGATGGGATTGTGGGCGAGGAAATCCGCGTCACCAATCAATTCACGGGGTTTACGGCGCATCAGTGGGTGGTCGGCGATAGTTTGAAGCCGTCCGGCACCCTTCTCGGCAAGGCGACCGACAGCAAGATGCGTGACCAGGCGTGGCGCATCGATGCCCGGATGCGCACCATGCTGCGCGAATCATCCATCCCTGCATATTATTCGGAATGGACCACGCGCGAGCGTCCGGACATGATTCCTTGGGTGATCCCGCCCGATGCGTCGCTCATCCGTGATCGCGGCACATATCGCCCGGCCAAGGAAATCGACCATGTGTTCAGCCTCGCCTTGCCCTATTTCAACAGTGCGTCGGATTGGGGAATCGGTGGAGCCACATTCTGGCGCGAACCGCTTGGCATCCATGAGGTCGTCGGCGCACTGTCCATCTCTCCGATGTCATTGGAAGACAACAGTTTCGCATCGATCGCCTACATCAACCGCAGTTTCCATCCCACGCTGAGCGTGGATGCGTACCACAATATCTTCGATTCACGCGTGTATTCGGATGGACTCCTGCTCAGCAATCAGAGTGGCGCTCGCCTCTCAGCCGGCCTTCCGATCGACCTGTTCGAGCATCCGTTCAGCAGCACGAATTTTCGCCTGAGCACCGGAATCTTGCGCTCGAAACCGAATTCGGCCAGTTATACGCTACCATTGCAGGACAATCTGCCGGTGCCGGTGATGGGTACGGTCGTCGAATCGGAAGTCCGCCTCAGTATGCGCCGCTTCAAGCCGTACGCGAACAGCTTTTTGCATCCTTTGGATGGGATGGGTGCGCAATTCGGTGTGAAATTGGCGCAAGGCGATGCCTCCTACACGCAAGCCGACGCACAGGCCTACACACTGATTCCGGCGCTGGGTCCGGCTCGGCTGTATCTTTTCGGCCGATACAGCCATCGCTTCGGAACCGCGCTTCCGCAAGACATCCTGGGCTTCAACCGCTACGACGATCCTGAGTTGGGCGATCTGGGCATCATCGCATTCGGAAACCCGAGCACGGAACGCGTGCGCGGATATCGCGGGTATGTGTCTGGCGAATCCCTGCTGTTCGGAACCGTGGAATGGCGCATGCCATTGGTTCCAGACCTGCAGACCTCGGTACTCGGATTGGTGTCGTTGGGACGTACCACCGTCGCGATGTTTGCGGACGGAGGCGTCGTAGGCGGAGTGAGGAATCTGCCTGGAGTGTCGACCGAACGGCGCGTCGGTGCGGGTGTGGAATTGAAAAACGAGCTGCGCATACTCGGGCTCTCGTTGTCGCAGAGCTTGGGGGCGGCGCGTCCGGCAGATCAGCTGCAGAACGATGCCTTCACCGATTACTATTGGCGGATCAAGGGTAGCGTGGCCTTCTGAGCGAAACAAAAAAGGCTCTCCCGGTTAGAGAGAGCCTTTCATTGTGGAGATGGCGGGAGTCGAACCCGCGTCCGAAACGGCAAACCGTCAAGCGTCTACATGCGTATCCCGCTGTTGGTTCTCATCTTTCGGTTCGCCAGCGGGCGAAGCTCCGAAAGACCAGGTTGTGAGTTTTAAGGCACGTCAGCCAACCGATGACGTGAGTCCCGATCCCATCTGAGTGTGACGCTCGGGATAAGGCCGATGAGAGAGCCCTATGCGGAGCGGCCGGCGCCGTTAGGCTGCCAGGCGGTATGCAGTATTGTCTGCGTATACATTTTTTCACAAGCGTTTTTAACGGGATCGATTGTGTTTACCCGGCACGCAACCTGCGATTCCACGCATTCCGTCGAGACCAAGTACATCCCCGGAATGCATATAACGTACGAAGATTTCGTAAATTATGGCTCATCTAATTGACTCAAATACGGGATAGGGAATGAATATCGCAGTTGTCGGGGCGGGTTCTGTCGGAGCCGCCATCACCAAAGTCTTGTGTTCCGAAAAAAGCGTGAAATCGGTGCATGTGATCGATCGAAATGGAAACGCCCTGGAAAACCTATCCGAATCCATCAATAACCCGAAACTGACGATTCACAAAGTCAAGATCGAGCGCGAGGTTTCCATTCTCGGACTCATCAAAGGCGCTGACATCATCATCTCCGCTCTTCCATTCAAGCAGAATGCGAAACTCGCGGATATCGCTCTGGAAGTGGATGCGCATTACATCGACCTTGGTGGTGACGACGAAACCTATCAACGCCAGCTCCTTCTCGACGCCAAGGCGAAATCCGCCAAGAAATGGGTGATTCCGAATTGCGGACTCGCACCGGGCCTGTCCAACATCCTGGCCATGCACGGATATGAGGCGTTCGATTCGGTGGATGCGATTCTGATCCGTGCGGCTGGTCTGCCGAAGAATCCTGTTCCGCCTTTGAATTACCAGCTCAGCTTCTCCCCTCAAGGACTCGTGAACGAGTATCTTAGCAGCTCCGTCATTCTGGAAAATGGTGAGTTGAAAGTCGTTCCCGCCTTGGAAGGTTACGAAGAGATCTTGATGCAAACCCGCGCCGACCTCGGCATCCTCGAAGCGTTCTACACTGCCGGCGCCGCGACTACCCTTTCGAGACATCTTGTCGGCAAGGTTCAATCGCTCAATTTCAAGACAATGCGCTTCAAAGGGCATCGCGATATCATCAAATCGCTGTTCGAACTCGGTTTCAACAGCTCGCAGATCATCGATGTGAGAGTGAATCTGACCTTCAAAGATCTGCTGATCCGTCAACTCAGCCGCTTTCTTCCCACCGGAGGCGATGATTTCGTTGCGATGAAGATCCGCATCAGAGGAAAACGCGACGGTGTGAATGTGACCCGCGATTACGAGATGTATCAGGAAGCGGACAAAGCTCGCGGGCTCTCCGCCATGATGATGAGTACGGCGATTCCGACAGTGGTAATGGCTCTGATGATCGCCGACGGATCACTGGGCGACAAAGGCGGCGTATCGGCTCCGGAGTTCGTCGTTCCGAAGCAGGAGTTCTATGACAGGGTCAAAAAAATGGGACTCCGCCTTCAACAGACAGAGTCCCGGATTTCCTGAGGAAGACAGCGAGGCTTACTTCTTCTTGCGGATGATGTCTTCTTCTTCCACTTTCGGCTTCTCAGAACCGGTGGTTGCGATGGATGTGCGCATATCGGTATCCGCCATCACATTCTTCATGTTGTAATAATCCATAACGCCGAGTTTTCCGGAGCGGAACGCATCCGCTATCGCTTTTGGAACCTCCGCTTCGGCTTCGATCACACGGGCACGGGCTTCTTGGGTTTTGGCCTTGAACTCCTGCTCTTCGGCGACGGCCATGGCGCGGCGCTCTTCAGCTTTGGCACGTGCCACTTTCAAATCGGCTTCGGCTTGGTCGGTCTGCAGTTTCGCACCCACGTTCTCGCCCACATCCACATCGGCGATGTCGATCGAAAGGATTTCGAAGGCGGTGCCGCTGTCCAAGCCTTTGCTCAATACCATTTTGGAAATGCTGTCCGGATTTTCAAGAACGGCTTTGTGGTTTGCGGAAGAACCGATCGTGGTCACGATCCCCTCACCCACACGGGCGAGAATGGTTTCTTCGGTGGCACCACCAACGAGGCGGTCAAGGTTGGCGCGTACCGTCACACGGGCGATGGCACGAACTTGGATGCCGTCTTTGGCCAATGCTGTGATTGGCGGAGTATCGATCACTTTCGGATTCACGGAGATCTGAACCGCTTGGAACACGTCACGTCCAGCGAGGTCGATGGCGGCCGCACGTTCGAAAGTCAGGCCGAGATTCGCCTTATCGGCTGAAATCAGCGCTTGGATCACTTTGATGATGTTACCACCAGCAAGGTAGTGGGCTTCCAACTTCCCGATATCGATATGGATACCGGCTTTGGTCGCGGTGATGGCGGCACGAACGATAGGCGCCGGCGACACTTTTCTAAGACGCATCGCCACGAGATCGCGGAAGATGCTCACTTTGACACCCGAGAAGTAGGCGGTTACCCACAAGCCCAGCGGTACGAAGTAAAGAAACAGGAACAGACCTGTCAGAATAAAGGCAATTAGGATATACGGTGAGGATTCTAGCATAGGAGGATTGGGTTGGTTAGTTTGACTTGATTTGGATTCAGACGTCCATTTTGCGGACCATCACGCGGACATTCGAGGTATCCACCACTTTGACCCGGGCGCCTTTTTCGACGAAATCGCCATCTGAAACCACATCGATCTTGCGGTCTTGGATCAGAGCGGTTCCTGATGGGCGAAGCGGTGTGATTGTGATTCCCTCTTCACCTAGAAGATCGTCTTTCGGTTCTTGCGAGGTGTATCCGCTTGTGCGTTCGGAGCTTTCGGAGAGGACTAATTTGTTGAACATGGTGTTTTCTGGCAGATAGCGTACAAAGGAAGCGATCATCGCCACGCCAAGGACCAACGTTACAGCCATGGTCCATACGGCGTTCGAGATCTGATTCAGCTCAGGAAAATTCAATCCGATATTGCCGATCAAGGCGGCTCCAAGACTGAAGATGATTAGGGAAATGCCGGAGATACCGGCCAGACCTAAGCCCGGGATGACGAATATTTCCACAATCAAAAGCCCGACTCCGACAAAGAAGAGAACGATTTCCCAGCTCTCTGCCAATCCCATGATGTACAAGGGTGAGAAAAAGAGCACGGCGCCGAGGGCGGCCATCGTGCCTGGAAAACCTACGCCCGGTGTCTGTAGTTCGAAGTACAAGCCACCGAGCATCATGAGCATCAAAACACTGCTCACCACTGGGTTAGCCAAGAAACGCAGAACCGACTCCGCCCAAAGCTCTTTCATATCAATTACAGGGGCTTGCTCCCAGCCCATCGCGGCGATCACTTCATCCAAATTGGCATAAGAGGCGTCAGCGAAGCCCAATTCCACGGCTTCAACTGTGCTCAGTGTGAGCAGCTTGCCTTCCTCGATCACTCCTTCCACAACCACGCTCTCATCGACCATGGCTTCGGCGATGCGCGGATCACGTCCTTTGCTCTCCGCAGTGGCCCGCATGATGCCGCGCATGTAGCTTTGCATCTTTTCCGAGGCATAGGTTCCTTGACCATCCACGACGGTCGCCGCGCCAATCGATGATCCTGGCGACATGAAAATCGAATCTGCGGCGATGGAGATCAACGCTCCGGCAGACGCCGCGTTCTTATCGATGAATGCGACGGTCGGAATCTCTGTTTCGATCAGACTTTTGCGGATATTATCAGCGGCTTCGACCAACCCTCCGAAGGTGTCCACATACAGAATCACACCTTTGGCATTGTTGGAACTCGCCCGTTTCAATCCACGTTGTATATACTTCTGCAGGCCATTATCGATCAATCCTTCCACATGGATGATGTAAACCCCACCGTCGGGATCGTCTTCATGTTTGTCGGGTTGTTGCTGATCCATGAAGAACATGGATACAAGCAACAATGCCATGGTTTGATAAAATCGAATCTGATACGTTTTCATACACTAATCTACGAAATTGGAACCATACAATATCAATGCAAACGCATCGCATTGACCTTTGGTTTCCAAAAACAACGGACAATCACATGCATTTTCGCTGGTATCTGGCACTTATCCTAATGTGCCCTCTCCTTCTCAACGCGCAGGGCCGGTCTTCCATCAACGGTTACGTTTCAGACCGGCAAAACGGTGAAACACTCCTCTTCGCAAATGTGGTTCTGAAGGGAACCACAACCGGCACATCCACCAACACATCGGGTTACTACCGGCTGGTCGGACTCCAAGCCGGATCGTATGTGGTCCAGTTCACGTTTGTTGGATATCAACCGCGGGAAATACCGATCACCTTGGCGGATGGGGAGTCGTTGCGGTTGGATGTCTCCTTGATCCCTGAAGATTTCAGATTGGAGGATATCGTTGTGGAATCGGAGCGCGAGCGTGAAGAAGCCCGGAATTTGGGTGTGGCCCAGGTGCAGACCCGCCTCATCAAGCAGTTGCCTGCGGTGCTCCAGGCGGATGTGTTCCGTTCGATGCAGCTTTTGCCTGGCGTGAAATCCGCCTCCGATTTCTCCTCAGGTTTGTACATCCGCGGTGGCGGGCCCGACCAGACGCTCATCCTTCTGGATCGGACCACAGTGTACAATCCCTCCCACTTTTTCGGATTCTTCTCAACATTCAACCCTGATGCGATCAAAGATGTGCGCCTGTACAAAGGCGGATACCCGGCCGAATACGGAGGCCGATTGGGATCGGTGATCGATATCTACAACAAAGACGGAAACCGGGTTCAGCGAGGAGGTGTGCTCAGTGTGGGTATGCTTTCATCACGGGCGATGATCGAAGGGCCATTCAGCAAAGGATCGTACATGTTCGCAATACGCAGATCCACTCTGGAGCCATTGCTATATGCGCTGCAACAGAGCGTGGACAATGTGCCTGACAGCTTCTATTTCTATGACCTGAACGGAAAAGTGACATTGGATGCGGATGACCGCAACAAACTGAGTTTCTCCTTCTACGGCGGAGAAGACAACGTGAAATTCCCGTTTTCTGAGGATCTGTCGTTCAAACTTTTCTACGGAAACCGTACCGCCAGCACCAACTGGACGCATCTGTTCAACAACAATCTCTTCGGAAACATCACTTTGACCGGTTCGCGTTATTTCAACGAACCGAAGTTCGATATCGGCGGTACCCCCATCACCCGCAACAACAACGTATATGATTTCTCCTTCAAATCGGATCTGGAATGGGCGCCAAACGCTCAGCATGATCTCAAGGGAGGCTTATGGGCCGGATTGCTCACACTCACGCTCGAAGACCGGTTCGACAGCAATCCGACCACGAAATCACGCATCCAGTCGTCGTACGCCTCCGGTTATGTTCAAGACACCTGGCGGATGAGTCAGCGCATGAAACTCACCAGCGGACTACGCGCCAACTATTTCAACAAAGGCAACCACTTCCGCCTCGAACCACGGATCAGCGTCGAGCATATTCCACATCCGTCACTTCGTTTGCAAGCCGCTTACGGACGTTATTACCAATTCCTCACCCTCATCACCAATGAGGCGTTCTCCGGATTCGATGTCTGGCTGACCACCGATGACGGCGTGAAACCCTCTTGGGGCGATCAGTTCGTCTTGGGCGTGAAAAGTTATCCCATCCAAGGGTACAATCTCGAAGTCGAGGGCTTCTACAGAACCATGAACGACCTTTTCGAGTTGGACCCGCGACTCCCTGACGCCGCAGGGCTCGATTACGCGGATCTTTTCCGCTTCGGAGACGGCTTCGCCTATGGTGTGGAAGTGTTGGTGGAAAAGACCTCCGGCCGATTCAACGGATTCGCAGGATATACCTGGGGATCAACACGGCGGAGATTCGAGACCTTCAATAACGACCGGTTCTATCCGCCCAAATATGACCGTATCCATGATGTGAACATCGTCGCCAATTACCGGCTTACCAAACGATGGAAAACCACCTCGGTCTTCAGTTACGCCACGGGACAGGCGTACACCGAGGTACTAGGGCGCGCCGAAGTGGAAAGTCCGTTCGGACCGACTCCGTTTCGACCCGTGCTGGTCGGAAATGTGAACGCATCCCGGCTTCCCTCCTATCACCGCCTGGATGTGGGACTCACGCGCGAAGGCACATTCTTCGGAAAAGGAACGTCCGAATTCCAGATCCAGATCATCAACGCTTATTCCAGACGAAATATCTGGTTCTACAATTTCGATTTGGAGAAAAATCCGGCCACGAAAACCCCGGTTCCGCTTCTTCCTTTGCTTCCCACCTTGTCTTACACAGTCAATTTCTGAGTCATGAGAACAACTATCCTCCTTTTCATCGCCATCGCAACCGCATCATGCGTCGATTACAACCAAGACGGTTACCAGGAACGCTATGTGGTCGCCTCCTATCAGATCGCAGCAGAGCCTTTCGCCGAAGTGGTTCTCACCAAATCGATACCCATCAACCAAGTGTATGATTTCAATGCGCAGGCCGTGTCCGGAGCTACAGTTTCCGTGCGGGAACTGGCGGCAGACGGAAGCGTCGCCGCTGTGATTCCCTACCAATTGGCCAGTCCGGGCAAATACAGAGCGATCGACTCCGCACAGCTGGTGAAACCGCTGACCCGTTACCGCCTCGAAATCTCTATTCCCGGCTATGATCGATTGATCACCGCCACGACTTTGGTACCAGACACGTTCCGAGTCCGCGCTTTGAACAGCACCACTCTTCCATACCAGAGTGAGGAGCAGTTCGAGGCGAATCTGACCAAAAGCGAGTATCCCGGAAGACAGACCTATTACATCATCACTACAACCGCTCTGGATGTGTCGATGGGCATGACACCCTTCTATGAGCAATTCAATGATAATGGAAGGGATGTGACCACAGTGAGCTCAGGAATCATCCACCAATTGAACTACATCGCTTTGCCTGACGGAAGCATCAACTTGAAATATCCGTGGCTGGCTGTGGCTTACTTCGGACCCAACCGGATCACCTTCTTCGCCATCGACGACAATGTGTATGATTTCGTGAGATCGGCCAGCGTCCAATTGGGAGGCAGCACCACATCTCCCGGCGAAATCGAAAATGTCATTTCGAACATCGACGGGGCGATAGGTGTTTTCGGAAGCATGTCTTCGGCCTCAACGGTGATCACCGTTTCAGCTCGATGACCCTGGCTCCTTTGGCGGGCACATCGATCACACCCAAATCAGTCAATGATTCGCCGGTGAGGATGTCCAACCCGGTGCCGAATCCGTTCATGCGCTCGGCAAAACGTCTGGTGCGAATGGATTTGGGCTTATCGTCGCCATTCAGGATCACCATCACCGATTCCGTCTCATTGTGGCGGAAATAGACATACACATTGTCTGTCGGCACGAAGTGAGTGAGCTTGCCGTTGTGAATCACGGGTTTGTCGCGGCGCCAGCGGCTCAGATTCCTTACATACTCGAACACACCGGTGACTCCGAGTTGCTCGCGACCTTCGGGCGTGAACGCGTTCACGGGGTCGTCGGGCCAGCCTCCGGGAAAGTCGCGGCGTTTGTCCGGATCTGAATTCCCGCCGATCAGCGCGATCTCGGTTCCGTAAAAAATCTGCGGGATGCCGCGTGTGGTCAACAGAAAGGTCAAACCGAGCTTGAACTTCGCCTTATCGTTGCCTTGAGAGGTGATGTAACGGTTCAGGTCGTGATTATCCACGAAGATGACATTCAGGAACGGATCCGAATACAGGAAATCCTGACTCAGTACGTAATACAAGCGTGCCAGCCCGGTTTCCCATCCGCCCTGCTCATGAAACGCCTGACCCAAGGCGTAGTAAAGCGGGAAATCGGTGACACTCGGCAGGAAGGAATTGTAGCCGGATTCATTCGGAAATCCGTACTGCCACCAAGCGGTTGTGGCCACATTCGGCATCCAAGCCTCACCCACGATGTTGAAACGAGGATATTCTTCCAAGACGGTGCGGGTCCAATCCGCCATATACTCGCGATACGGATAAGGATGGGTGTCCATCCGGATGCCGTCGATACCGGAATACTCGATCCACCAAAGCGTGTTCTGAATAAGATAAGTGGCCAACAATGGATTTCGCTGATCCAGATCGGGCATCTCATCCACAAACCAACCTTTTACGGTCGAATTACGGTCCAATTCCGACGCATAGGGGTCCATGATGGTGCTGGTGCGGTAATTCGTGTTTCCGACCACTTTCTGATCGTGAACCCAATCCGAGGAAGGCGGATCCATGATGAACCAATGGTGAGTTCCCACGTGATTGTGAATCATGTCCATGATCACTTTGAGTCCTTTCGATTGCGCGGTGGCCACCAGATCCTTGAATTCCTGATTGGTTCCGAGTCGGCGATCCACTTTGTACATGTCGGTGGCGGCGTATCCGTGATAGAAACCGGCACCGATCGCATAGTTCGGCGGCATGTCGTTCTCGAAAATCGGAGTGACCCAGATCGCCGTCATCCCCAGATCGCTCACATAATCGAGCTGATTGAGCAAACCTTTCAGATCGCCTCCATGTCGGGCGAAAGGCTGGCTGCGATCCGTTTTTTCAAGCATGCCGGGGATGTTGTCATTGGAGGTGTCGCCGTTGGCGAAACGGTCCGCCATGAGCAGATAGATGGCATCGGATGCGTCGAAACCGTTGTTCCGCAACGTGGAATGGCTCTTCTCGAGCAGCGGGTAGGAATGAGTGAAGCTCTGCCGACCGTTACGGAAAACGATGGGCACCGTTCCCGGTTTCACATCCCTCTCCATCCGCAGATTCAAAAACACATAATTCGGATTCGTGGTGCGGATGCTCTGTTCCAAACGGACACCAGGATAATTCACACTCACATGCGAAAGGGCGATGTCCTTGCCATAGACGAGGATCTGGAGTTGCGGATTCTTCATTCCGGTCCACCAGTTCATCGGCTCGACGCGGGTTACCGTGATGCCCTGGGCGGAAAGATTTCCGACAAAGAGCAATAATATGACAATAGGAAGCGCTGTGATACGTCTCATAAAAATGGTTACTTTCAAATCGATGGTTCCCATGAATGTACTAAACCTGATTCGTTTTTTCGCACTCGCACTGCTTCTTTTGGCGGTCGATCAACCGATTTTCGCACAAACTCCGGATCCGGCCACCGGTTTTTTCAAAATAGGGCGCGTGAAATACCGCGGCGGTGGCGATTGGTACAACGATCCGTCGGCCCTGACCAACCTCATCCGGTTCACATCCAACACGGTTCCCATCGGCATCCATCCGCGGTATGACGATGTGGATGTCGCCAGCCGGGATGTTTTCAGCTATCCCTTCCTGTTTCTGACGGGTCATGGCAATATCACTCTGAACCGGGCCGAAGCGGCCAATCTGCGATCCTATCTGGATGCCGGCGGATTTCTGTATGTGGATGACGATTATGGCTTGGATCCGTACATCCGCGCTGCCATGAAGCTGGTTTTTCCGGAAGAATCCTGGGTTGAGATCCCCTTTTCGCACTCCATCTACTCCATTTCCTTTCCTTTCCGCGACGGACTTCCCAAAGTGCATGAGCATGACGGAAAACCACCGCAAGGTTTCGGAATCTTCAGAAACGGGCGCTTGTGCGTGTTTTACAGCTATGAATCGAATCTGTCTGACGGCTGGGCGGATCGGGATGTGCACGGACTCCCAGACAACTTGCGTACCCGATCCCTTCAAATGGGTGCGAATGTTCTGATTTACGCCCTCACCTCGGGCCTTTGACTTTCAACTGAGCGTGAAATTGGCGAAATTCCACGCATGATACTCCCCATCGCAAGCGATCATGCCGGATATCCGGCCAAAGTAACGGCCAAAGCCATTCTGGACGCTCTCGGCCACGAACCCATCGACTACGGCACACATTCCGAGATGTCGGTGGATTACCCCGATTACGCGATCCTGGTAGCCCATGCGGTTTCAAAAGGCGAATATGAAAGGGGAATTCTCATTTGCGGAAGTGGCCAAGGCATGGCCATGACGGCGAACCGGATTCCTGGAGTGCGTGCCGCTTTGGTCTGGAATGCCGAGATCGCCACACTTTCGGTTCAGCACAACAATGCGAACGTTCTTTGCCTTCCGGGCCGTTACCTGTCTGAAGACGAGATGAAAGCCATCATCAGCAACTGGATAGGCACCACATTCGAAGGCGGGCGCCATGCCGGTCGCGTCTCCAAAATCCATTCCCTCACTTCCTGTTAACGTCAATCACTGAATGAACGCCCTTTCCTACGCCGATCCGGCGATCGCTTCGCTCATCAATAAAGAAACCCATCGCCAGGAATACGGGCTTGAGCTCATCGCCTCCGAGAATTTCGCTTCAAAGGCGGTGATGCAAGCCCAAGGAACCACTCTCACCAATAAATATGCCGAAGGCTTGCCCGGGAAGCGTTATTACGGCGGATGCGCGGTGGTCGATGAGATCGAAGATCTGGCCAGAAACCGCGCGAAAGAGCTCTTCGGGGTGGATTGGGTCAACGTTCAGCCTCATTCCGGCGCTTCGGCCAATGCCGCGGTGTATCTGGCCTTGATGAAACCCGGCGATACCCTGCTTGGTCTGGATCTCAGCCACGGCGGCCACCTGACGCACGGCTCACCGGTCAACTTCTCAGGCATCTACCACAAACCCACCTTCTACGGCGTGGATGAGAAGACAGGTCGCCTCGACATGGATAAGATCCGCGATGCGGCGCTTAAAACCCGCCCCAAAATGATCTCGATCGGCGCTTCGGCTTACCCGAGGGACTTCGACTACGCCGCGTTCCGGTCCATAGCCGATGAAGTCGGCGCACTGTTGTGGATGGATATGGCGCATACCGCCGGACTCATCGCCGCCAAACTCCTCAACAACCCATTTCCTCACACTCATGTGATCACCACCACCACGCATAAGACGCTCCGGGGTCCGCGCGGTGGCATGATCCTGGTCGGAAACGACAGCGAAAACACGCTCGGGATCACCGCCCCGAAATCAGGCCGTCTCAAAAACTGGTCCGAAATCTTCGATAGCGCGGTTTTTCCAGGTACGCAAGGCGGACCGTTGATGCACGTCATCGCCGCGAAGGCCGTCGCCTTCGGCGAAGCCCTCAAACCCGATTTCGTGGACTATCAGAAGAAGGTTATCGTCAATGCGCAAGCTATGGCGGCTCGTTTCATGGAGCTCGGCTACGGCTTGGTGAGCGGCGGCACCGACAACCATCTCATGCTCATCGACCTTCGCTCCAAAGGTGTCACAGGTAAAGAAGCGGAAGAAGCCCTGGGACGTGCCGAAATCACCGTCAATAAGAACATGGTTCCGTTCGACACGCAAAGTCCGTTCGTGACCTCGGGCATCCGTATCGGAACCCCGGCCCTCACCACCCGCGGTTTCACCAAAGAAGCTTTCGTGCAGGTCGCCGATCTGATCAACCGTGTGATCGAACACCCGACTGACGAATCCGTGACCCAGGCCGTGAAAGCCGAAATCCACGACTTATGCGACCAATTTCCGCTATACCGTGAATCATGAGTGAGCCACGCGCCATCATGGATGGTGAACCGCCGATCGCGAAATCGCCCACACCGGCCATAGACATGTCGTTTCTCGACCATCTGGAGGAACTGCGCTGGCGCATCATCAAAGGCATCATCGGCATCTTCTTCGGCGTGATCGTCGCCGGCTTGTTCTCCGACTTCTTCATTGATGTGGTGTTACTCGGTCCGTCTAAGAAAGAGTTCGTGATTTACGGAATCCTCGGCATCGACGCGGTGGATCTGACTTTCCAGAACCGAAATCTGCCCGGACAGTTCTTCACCTATTGGGGAGTGCTCTTCTCCGTCGGCTTCGTAATCGGGTCGCCGATCCTCTTCTATCAGTTATGGATGTTCCTCGAACCGGCGCTCGAGTCGAGGGAGAAACGCAGCGCCACCGGGATCGTGTTCTTCATCACCGCCATGTTTGTGATAGGTATCCTGTTCGGCTACTTGGTTTTAACTCCTTTCGCATTACAGTTTTTCGCAAACTTCACCATCTCCGATTTCGTCAGGAACGACTTCGATATCAACGCGTATTTCACGTCTATCACGATGTGGGTTCTGGCTTGCGGAGTGATTTTCCAAATTCCGTTCATCAGTTATATCCTTTCCAAAGTGGGCCTGCTCACTCCGGAGTTTTTACGCAAATACCGCCGTTTCGCGATCATCACCTGCTTCATCGTCGGGGGCATCCTTACTCCTCCGGATCCTGTGTCGCAATTCATGGTGGCCGTTCCATTGCTCATCTTGTATGAGATCGGAATCTGGATCAGTGCGGCTGTGAACAAATCCCGCAGAAAAGAGATTTTCGGTGAAGCCTGAGTCGAACCGGCTGTCTCAAAGCGATTCGCTGTATCTGCGCCAACACGGGACGAATCCGGTGGATTGGTACCCCTGGGATGAAGAAGCCCTGGTTCGCGCGACTTCCGAAAACAAGCTCATTTTCCTGAGCATCGGGTATTCGAGCTGCCATTGGTGTCATGTGATGGAGAAAGAATCGTTCGAGGATGAAGCCACGGCGGCGTATCTCAACGAGCATTTCATCCCCATCAAGGTGGACCGCGAAGAGCGCCCGGATCTGGACAGCTTGTACATGGAAGCCGTCCAGCTGATGAGCGGACAAGGAGGATGGCCGCTGAACGTGTGGCTCACTCCTGACCTGAAACCGATCTACGGCGGCACGTATTTCCCCCCCGAGCCCCGCCACAACCGTCCCTCTTTCGCAATGGTGATGCGACGCTTGGTGGAACTGTGGTCCCAAGACGCCGCCACGCTCATCGCCCGCGCCGAAGGGCTCACCACGTCGCTTCAGGAAGATCTCTTCGCCCACTTGCCTCCCTCTCCCGTCGACCTGAAGGTCCTGGGCGACGTTTTCACCAAAAACTCCGTCCGGTTCGACGCCATCTGGGGCGGGTTCGGTTCCGCGCCCAAGTTTCCCATGGCCATGTGGCTGCGTTTCCTGTGGCGATACGCCTCACTCGAACCGGATTCCCAAGCCCATCATATGGTCGTCCATAGCCTCCTTAGCATGTGCAGAGGCGGCATCTACGACGCCATCGGCGGCGGTTTCCATCGGTACAGCACCGATGAGAAGTGGTTGGTTCCGCATTTCGAAAAAATGCTGTACGACCAAGCCCAACTGCTTCAATTGCTTTCGGAAGTCTGGGTGAAAACCCGTCACCCGCTGATCAAAGCGTGCATCGACCAGACCGGAGATTTCCTGGATCGCGAAATGCGTCTGCCTGATGGCGGGTACGGATCGGCGCTTGATGCCGATAACGCGGGCTCGGAAGGCGGCTTCTACACATGGACTTATCCGGAACTCATCGATATCGACGCTTCTTTGGCGGAGACGTTCGATCTGCGTCCGCACGGAAATTGGGAAGGACGCATCATCCTGGAGCGGAAAACCGACCGCATCCTGCATCCTTCCTTGCTCAGCGCATTGCTTGAAGCCAGAGAACGGCGCGAAGAACGTCCCACCTTCGATCCGAAGCGCCTCACATCCTGGAATGCGATGCTTCTGAGCGCGTTTTGCAGTCTGTATGAGAACACCGGTTCGCCGATTTGGAAACAGCGGGCGCTGGACCTGGCCGGATTCCTCAAACGCAGCGTGGTTCAAAACGGCGAGGTTTTGCATCAGTCCAACGGCTCGGTCGGATTCTGCCAGGATTATGCCACGCTCTGCGAATCGTTTTGCGCGATGTACGGACTCACCGCGGAAGCGGAATGGCTCGACGAAGCCGAGCGCATCGCGCAACAAATGATCGAACGCTTTCATGATGAGTCCACATCCTCCTTCTATTTCGCGGAACCGGCGGCAGACCTGCTCTATCGCAAAAAGGAACTCTTCGATCATGCCGAACCTTCGGGCAACAGCGCCGCATTGACCGCCTTGTTCCGCCTGTACAGGCTCACGCTGTCTCAACGCTACCGAGACATCGCCGAGCGCGGCGTGAGCGCCTTGGCGAGCCTGCTGAGCGATCACGGACTCTCATTGGGCGTGGCTCTTCAACTCGCCGCCGAACTTTGCGCTGATCGGAGCGAGTGGGTGCTCTGCGAAGACGAAACCGACTTTCTTCAAGCGCATGGCGAACATCCCGACCCCTTCAGAATTCTCATCCTCGGTGAAATCCACGATAAAAGACGGATATCGGGCAAACCGACGGCTTGGGTATGCCGAGATTTCGCATGTCTTTCTCCCGTCCACACACGCCAAGCCTTGGTGGATGCGTTACAGAACCGTTAAAAATGATATCTTTGCCGAGTATGAAACCACTTTTCCGCTTCCTCCCTGTCGCCTTGATTCTAGCCGTTTTTGTCGGCTGCGATCTGAATTCAAATCTCGTAATCAAACCCCCTGATTTCAAAACGGTTCCGGCCGCTTACGACACCACGGCCGCCGTCGTCAAATTCTATCGCGCCGATGGACTGAAAGTCTATACCATCCTTCCCGGAACCGGCGATCTCACGGTATCGGAAGTGGATCGTGTTCGGATGTTTTACACCTTGCGCAAAATGGATGGTAAAATCCAGGAAAGCACATACGCTAACGGAAATACCCAGTTCCCGACCGTCCTTACGATGAGTTCACTGATCCGCGGTTTCCGCGAGGGATTGCTTGGACAGAAAAAAGGTGCCCGTGTGGTGCTCATCATTCCGCCGGCATTGGGTTACGGCACGAATCCATCCCATCCGCTGCGTAACGAAACCTTGCGTTTCGATATCGATATCACCGAAATTGTCGACTGACGCGCGGACCGATCGCGCACAGCAGCTCGTAAGAGATCGTACCCAAGATGGATGCCCATTGGCGAAGGCGTTTCGCGTGTCCGTCGTAGATGGAAACCGGCGTTCCCACTTCCGCTGATTCCTCGCCAAGCCAGACCATGCACGCATCCATCGTGATGATACCCACCTGAGGGACTTCCAGGCCGGGTAAACCGAATGAGATTTTTCCGGAAAGCGGCCGCATCAATCCGTCGTTATAACCGACCGGTACGACGCCGTAATACCCATCCGAAGGTGCTTCCCAAATTCCGCCGTAGCTCACCCGATCGCCTTTTTTGATGGGCTTGACTTGGATGAGGAAGGATGACCAAGTGAGTGCCGGAATCAACCCCTGCCGCTGTGTCGGCGCCGGATCGATGCCGAACAGGGATATTCCCGGCCGGATGGCGTCATATCGGCCTTCGGTTTGCATCATCAAGGCTGCGGAATTGGAGGCGTGGACCAATACTCCTTTCCCGAGCCGGTCCGCGACCGCATCGAATTCGTGAAGCTGACGCCGGAAAAACTCGGGGTTCGAGTCGTCGGCCGTGGCGAAATGCGTCATCAAACCGGCATAATCCAATGAGGAATGGGAACGGATGGCGGCTTCGACCTGCTTGCAATCGTGCGGAAAAATTCCCGTTCTCCGCATTCCGGTATCGAAATGGATGTGATAGGTCGTACCGGGCTGCAACAGGCTGAAATGATCCAAAGAGCTCACCACGGCGATGACGTCGAACTCTTTGTACAGATGAGCGGATGCGGCCTGAGGCGGCGCGAAAACGAGGATGGGATTGCGGATGCCGAATTCACGCAATTCGATGGCTTCTTGGATCTGAGCCACTGCGAAGTATTCGCTGTGAGGAGAAAGCGTTCGAGCCACCTCTTCCACTCCATGACCATAAGCATTGGCTTTGATCACGGAAATGACGGGTTTCCCGCCTCCTGCCGCTTTCAGATGATTGAGATTATGAATAAGCGCGTCTTTGGAGATATGGGCTTCAGACAACCGCATGGTGATGCTCCTTCAACCAGAATCTGAGTTCATTGGCGTCGGCGATTCCGATTACGATACCGCTTCGCATCACCGGAACGAAGTCGGCTTCGAAAGGCGTGACATGGCTCCAGGTTTCGGAATCCTCCATGTCGATGTACATCCCAATTTGCGGAATGATGGACTCTTTTCCGTCGGGCATCACAATCGCTGTAAGCCTCATTTCGCTGTCCATCACCGGAATGACCACATTCTTGCGGGATTGCGCGATCGCAGTGTAAGAATCGGGCTCGAAAATGAGTTCCGAGAGTTTCGGCACGGCCAAAAGTTCGCGTCTTCCTGTGAACACGGTGTATGCCAGATACCCGGTGAGCACGAACAACAGAAGGGTGTAATTGGATTTGAGCACGAGTCCGTCGATGAGCGCCAACACAAGAACGATGATGATGAGCACATAACTGACTTGGTGCATCCATACCGAAGCTTTCACATAGCGACCGCTCCATTTCCAGAACAAAGCCCGAAGCGCTCGTCCACCATCCAGCGGAAAAATGGGGATGAGATTGAACAGAGCCAGCAGCAGATTCATCTGCGACAGGAATGCGGCCATGATGCCGGCGGTGAACCAATATGGAGGAAGCAGGTAGCCGATCACCCAAGCCATGCACCCCAGAAGAAGAGATGCGAATGGGCCGGCAAGTGCCACAAGTGCTTCATGGCCAGCGGTGGATGGACGGGTTTTCAGCTCGGCCATCCCTCCGAAGAGGAAAAGATGTATCCGCTCGATGGATAAATTAAGCCGTTGGGCGACAACGGCATGACCTATCTCATGAAATAATATGGAGAAGGTGAGCAAGAGGGATGCGAGACCGCCAAGTAGAAAGGATTGACCGGGAATGTAGCGCTGGGTGAGCATCCACCCGATCAAGAGGATCACGACGGGTAAGAGCGGATCCATGGTGAGCTTGAATCCGGCGATCCGCAGCTCCCTTCTCACACAACAGCGCTTTCTACGCTTCGCAGAGTTCCTGCCGATGCATCCATTTCCATGCTCACTCCGAGCGGAAGCGTGAGGATGTTGGAGACGTGTCCGGTGGCCATGCCGATGAAGCAGGGTTTGCCGAGCGGTTCGAACCGGTCGCGGATCACGCTCATGAGGTCCATGTCGTCGCTACGGTCGCGGGTGACGGTGATCTGTCCGATCGCGAAGCCCGCCGCGACTTGCAGTTTGCGGGCGAGCCACAGATGGGTGAGCATTCTGTCGATGCGGTAGGGCGATTCGTTCACATCCTCGAAGAACAATATTTTGCCACGGGTGTCGATTTCCCATTGCGTGCCGAGTGTTTGGATCAGCAAGGAAAGGTTTCCGCCGATGAGTTGGCCGGTGGCCTTGCCTGGAACGATGGTGGTATGGTTCGCACGGCGGCCATTGGCACCGACCGGAGCTTCAAGCAATCCTGCCGGACCGCTTTCCATCATGATTCTTTGCAGATTTTCGCGGGTGTAGTTCGTCCAATCAAAATGCGCGTTCGGACCATAAAACGTGACCATGTTCGAAAACATGTTCATGGTGACGATCAGCGAGGTATTGTCAGAGAACCCGACGAAGGCTTTCGGATTGCGGCGGATCAGATCGAAATCGATCATTGGGATGAGTCGGCTCGAGCCATAACCGCCTCGAATAGGGAAAATGGCCTTCACATCCGGATTGGCGAAGGCGTCGTGCAGATCGGTGAGACGTTCGGTGTCGCGACCACCGAGATATCCCCATCGTGAGCCGACATTATTGCCCAATTTGGTCTTCAGACCGAGCTTTTGTATGGATGCTACCGCGTTAGCCACATCCTCCTTGGAAACAGTGGTGCCGGCTGGGGAAACAATCGCCGCCAGATCACCGGGGCGAACACGCGGTGGTTTCAAGAACGGAGCCGCCACACGGTTGGTCGCTTCCGTTTGGATGAATGGCGCCACCAACAATCCACTTGTGGCAGTCAAACGCTTTAAAAATCCTTTACGATCCATTCCTTAAAACCATCTTTTCGTTGTGATATCCTTCAAAACCACCTTCGCGGCATTATACCCCGCGGCGGCGAAAACCCCTCCACCGGGGTGACAGGATGCGCTGGAAAGATACAACCCTTTGATCGGGGTTTTATACTGACTGAGCTCTGGCGTGGGTCGAAACATGAACATCTGGTCAAAACTCATTTCCACGTGCATCACATTGCCTCTGAGTAGGCCGTGTTTGCGCTCGATGTCGAGAGGCGACTGTATGTACCAATCCAAGCGTTTTCCTTTCATGTTAGGGGCATAACGCACAACCACGTCATAGATTTTCTCAGCTTCCTGCTCTCGTATATCATCCCATCGCACACCGTTGGCCAGTTCATAGGGATGCCATTGCGCCCAGGCGAACAACGTGTGCTTGCCTTCCGGAGCCAAGGTCGGATCGATCTTTGAGAAGGTCATGGCCACAACCGCAGGTTCTTTTGGCGGTTCTTTGCGATGGTAATCGCCGATGGCACGGAACATGTAATCGCGGTCAGGACAAAGCATCTGCAAGCCGTTATGGATGTAAGGGTCGGTCGGACACGCTTCGTACTGTGGCAGCTCGTCCACAGCGCATCTGAGAACCATGCCGAAGCCGTTACCCACATTGATGTCGGCCACGCGTTTGATGAGGTGGCCCGAAAGATGCTCGGGTCCAACCATGTTCAACATCGTGGTCTGAACATGTGCGTTGGAGACGATGGTTTTGGCTTGGAACGTCTCCCCGCTGACCAGTTCCACGCCTTCGGCGACACCGTTGCGGATGAGGATCCGTTTCACAGGACTGTTTTCGCGAACTTCGCCCCCATGCGCGCGAAGCATCGCGATCATGGCCTGGGTCAGCATTCCGCTGCCGCCACGCGGCCTCTTCCCTCCGCTTTCGTGCATCATCGCCTGCCATCCCACGAAATCGCCGGATGCGGCCATGTCAGGCGTCGGACCCGATTGCGCCGCGAACCACAAAAGCGCCGTTTTCAGATGCGGATTGAGAAAGCTTTCTTCGACCACCTGACCGTAACTGCTCAGAATTTTGCGAAGGCCGTCCATCTGTTCCCCTTTTCCGAACATCGATCCATCGCGAATCTGTCCGCGGATCATTTCAGATAGGATGTTCTTGCCGGATGGTGGCGTGAGAAACGCCCCGAGAACGCCTTTGTTGATGCGTTTCCAGAATGTGATGAAATCCCGGTAATTCTGAACATCCTCAGGGGCTACGGTCGCGATGGATTCGAGAGTCCGCTCCAGATCCTTGAAAAAATGAATGACTCCCGACCCGCCGTACACCGGAAACGACATGAACGGGTCCAGATCGATGTACTCGAGTCCGTATTCGGCCAATCCGAGTTCATCGACCACCGGAGTCTGATGGATCATGAAATGCGCGGAGGATCCCACATCCATCCGGTATCCGCCGAACATGGTTTCGGTACACACCGCACCGCCCAGGGTTTCCCGACGTTCAAGAACCAGGACCTTATGTCCGGCCTTGGCCAGATAACAGGCCGTGGTCAATCCATTATGTCCCGATCCGATGACGATCACGTCGAAGGTTTCTGCCATTGTTTTGTTAGTTTCCACCGTTGTTCAACTCCATCCTTAAGTTACCATTTATGTCTTTCATCAAAGGCGTTTTCGCGACCCTCACCGGGCTCTTTCTTTTCTTCGCACTGCTCTTTTTCATGCTGATCGGCTTCGCTGCGAGTCAATCTGCCGCGCCCGAGCCCTATGTGAAATCGAAATCCGTTCTGAAAATTCCCTTATCCGGCACCATTCTTGAACGACTTCCGGCCGAGAATCCGTTCAGTGAACTGATGGATCCGGGATTGACGAAGCGTGTGACGGTGAACGGATTGAGAACCGCGCTCAAACATGCCGCCGCCGATAAGCGGATTTCGGGGGTCTGGCTGGATGTGACGTCGGTCGGTGGAGGGTTTTCCACGCTGCAAGAAGTGCATCAATTGCTTACCGAGTTCAAACTCAGCGGCAAATTCATTTATGCCGGCACTAACGATTTGGGCATGAACGAAGCCGGGTATTACCTGGCCACCGCCGCGGATTCCATCTTCGCCCCGGAGCAGACCTACATCGAATTCGACGGCTTCTACCTCCAAGGGCAGTTCTACAAGCGACTTTTCGACAAGATCGGCATCGAAGTGGATGTGATCAATTCGGGTGAGTTCAAAACCGCCGCCGAATCGTACACCAACGAGCGTTTCAGCAAGGCGAACCGCGTCCAGCTCGCTTCCATCCTGAATGCCGGTGTGGAGGCCCATCTGAGCGCCACGTCTTCCAAAACCGGACTATCAAGAGCGCAGGTGGATGCGATCCTGACCAAAGCCCCGATCTTCTCCGCTTCGGACGCCTACCGCGCGGGACTGGTCGATTCACTGATGTTCCCTTCCGATTTCGAATCCCTGTTGGCCGCCCGCGCAGGAACAGAGAAGCTTCAGACGGTGACGTATGCGCGTTATCTGAACGTGAGTGCCAAAACCGCCGGATTTGAAACCCCTGCTTCCACCGGAACGATCGCCGTGCTGTATGCCTCCGGAATCATCATGCCTTCCGAAATCACGGATGTGCTCAATCCGAATTCGGAGACACTCACGGCGACCATGATCAAGAAGCAACTCGACATGATCGCGAAAAACGACAAGATCAAGGCCATCGTGTTACGCATCGACTCGCCCGGAGGCGCCGCCACAACATCCGAACTCATCTGGAAAATGGTGAAAGACGCGGCCCAAGACCGGCCGGTGATCGCTTCCTTGGGTCGGGTGGCCGCTTCAGGTGGCTATTACATCGCTATGGCGGCCGATACCGTGGTCGCCATGCCCACAACCATCACCGGTTCCATCGGCGTCATCATGCAGAAAATCTCCTATCGCGAACTGTTCGAGAAAAATCTGGGAATCACGTTCGATGAGATCGGCTCCCATCCGAACGCAAGTTGGATGGATCCGGCGAATAAACTCACCGCTTCGCAACGCGCGATGCTCACGTCCATGAGTCAGGAAACCTACACGCTGTTCAAGCAGCGTGTGGCCGATAACCGCGGAATGAGTCTGGCGCAGGTCGATGCACTCGGACAAGGCCGCGTCTGGAGCGGAACCGATGCCCATGCGAACGGATTGGTGGATGTGCTCGGTGGCCTCGACGCCGCCCTGAAACTGGCCGCCGAAGCCGCCGGACTCACCAACTACGACACGGAAATCTTCCCCAAAGCTGTTCCCTTTGTCGAACGCCTGCTCAGCAGCAGCGCCAAGGAAGTCCGCATGGCCTTCGTACCTGAATTTCTGCAGCGTGTGAACACACCGAAACTCCAGAACCGCCCGATGGCTTACACCTTCTTCCCACTTGAGATCGAATGGATGTGAGCCCCGATGAGAATCGGACGCTTTGAAATAGAACCCCTAAGCGAAGGACATTTCATCATCCATGAAAATGGACGGTTGGAAAAGTCTGTCTGGAACCCGACCGCGCCTGAAGACGAACTCAAGCCCACGGATCTGGTAGTCGGCATCGAACCTTTGTTACTAAGCGATGGGAAATCGGTGATTCTGCTGGATGCGGGCCTGGGAATGGGACTGGATGCGGGAAGCCCGGCACCCGGCGTGTCGAACATCAAAACGAATCTGGAGATCTTCGGACTCCAACCCGAGGATGTGACCCATGTGGTCTTGAGCCACCTGCATTTGGATCATTCCGCCGGACTGAGTTACACCGACCGCAACAGCCAAACGGTCTCCACCCTTCCCAATGCGAGGATCATCGTTCAGCAGAGGGAATGGGATCATGCGGTGAGCCAGTTCGATGTGCCCAACCCGTATCAAGACGCAGGGTATTCCATCGACGACCTGTTGCGACTGAAAGCCAGTGGTCAGTTGGAATGCATCCGTCAAAACAGTCTTGAAATCGTGCCGGGAGTGATGATGGTGCATACCGGCGGACATACGCCCGGACATCAGATCACCCGGGTGGCCGACGGCGAAAAAATCGGGTATTTCATGGGCGACCTCATGCCTAATGAGGAGTTCTTCGAGGCCAAGGTGAGGCATCGCCACGACACCGATCCGCTTGCCGCGGCCCGAATCAAGAACATCGTCATGAAACAGGCTTACCGCGAGAAAGCCTACATCCTGATGTACCATTCCCTGTTTTCGCGCATCGGACGGCTCAAACGCCATCCGATGGGATCATTCGGCCTGAACGAGGACTGAATCTACTGATTCATCGAGATCAGGAACTCGGTATTGCTGCGGGTTCCTTTCATCTTGTCGAGCACGAATTCCATGGCTTCAAGGGGCGTCATCGCCGTGAGATAGCGGCGCAGCAGAATCACTTTCTCGCGCTCGGCATCCTCCACGATGAGTTCCTCTTTCCGGGTGCCCGACTTGAACATATCGATCGCCGGGAAGACCCGCATGTTCGAAATGCGGCGATCAAGCACGATTTCCATATTGCCGGTGCCTTTGAACTCCTCGAAAATGACATCATCCATCCGTGAGCCGGTTTCCACAAGCGCGGTGGCGACGATGGTGAGGCTTCCGCCGCCTTCGATATTCCGCGCCGAGCTGAAGAGCTGACGCGGGATTTTCAGCGCTTCGGAATCCACACCTCCAGACATCGTGCGACCCGAATTCCCGGCGACGATGTTATAGGCGCGGGCCAGGCGAGTGATCGAATCGAGCAGCAAAAAGACATCATGTCCGGCTTCAACCAGACGTTTCGCCTTTTCGAACACGATTTCAGCGAGATTCTTGTGATTCTCGGGCTTCATGTCGAAGGTTGAGGCGATCACTTCGGCGTTGGTCACAGAACGTTCCATTTCCGTCACTTCTTCCGGACGTTCATCCACCAGCAGGATAAGAATCTTCGTTTCGGGATCGTTCGCGGCGACCGCATTCGCCAGCATCCTCAACAGCGTGGTTTTGCCGGTTTTCGGCTGAGCCACGATCAATCCGCGGGTACCTTTTCCGATCGGGGCGAACAGATCCACCACACGGGTGCAATATTCGCCGGCCTGGTGTTCGAGTTTATAACGCACATCCGGATAGATCGGCATCAGATCTTCGAAATCGGGGCGCACTTCCATCTCATTGGGCAGGCGGCCGTTGATGCCCTCCACACGAAGCAGCGCGAAATACCGCTCTCCCACTTTCGGAGGGCGGATGATGCCAACCACGGTATCGCCTTGGCGAAGATTGAACCGTTTGATCTGCGATGGGGAAACGTAAATATCGTCGGGACTCGCGCTCAGATTGTAATTCAGCGATCGGAGGAATCCGTACCCGTCGGGTAGGATTTCGAGAGTGCCTTCATTGATGATGAAGCCGCCCAATTTGGGTTCGATTTCAGCGATGCGCTCCGAAAGAGTGGGCGCTTCCGAAACCGGAAGATCCTCATAAAGCGGTTTCGGGCGGGGTTGGAGTTGCTGAGGGTTCGGATTCGGATTTTGATTCGGATTCGGATTCGGACGTGGAGCCGGGGCTGATCCATCCGCTGGAGCGGAATCCGACTCTTCAAAGAGATCCGTCGATTTGTTCTTGTTCTTGTTCCACTTGCGACGGTTCCGACGGCGTCTGTTCGGATTGGCATCCGGGTCCACAGGCACAGAATTCACTGGAGCCGGGTTCGCAGGTGGTTGCAAAATGATGATTTTCCGTGCCGGAACAGGAACCGGAGCTGGCGCCGGAGTCGGGCTCGGCTTGGAAGCCGGAGCATCATTGAAAAACTGGTCCAGCGCGTCTTTTCTGACCACGGGTTGGGCGACAACCACCGGTTTCGGCTCGGGAGCTTTCAACTCTGGCATCACTTCTTCGCGGCGCGGACGTCCGCGTTGGCGTTCCACGACCTTGCGTGGCACGAATTTCGGTTCGATCGGCTTCGATTCCAACATAGATTGGATCAGAGCCGACTTGGAAATGCCGGTTACTCGGGAAATGCCCATTTCACGGGCTTTTTCCTGAAGTGCTTTCAGAGTGAACACTTCAAAATTGGATGCATCCTGACTCATGCCCACTCGGTTGCGGATGTACAGCGTAACAAATACGTCGTGATTGATCTGGTAAAGAATACCGGCACAGGAAGGGAAAAGAATGCCGGTTGACCGTCAGACACTGCGGATGGATTCCATCCAGCGTGTAGCGGTTGCGTAAAAGTAAAAACTTCCGGCAAAGATTGCCAATTTTAATTCAGAAAGCTGTTTCGGGTCGGTTACGGCTACCGCATCCACGCCGGCGTCATTCAGATCGAGCAATGTCGCCGCGCGCGGAAGGTCTAGCGTCACCCAATGCAGATTCGGCCATTGTGACAGTTCGCGGGCCACATCCGGCGTGAGTTTGTCTTTCATGAGGGCGATGATCCAGGTCGGAGACTGATCCCCGAACCGCTGCGCCACGAAATCCTTGAGCGCGACAAGCGCGTCAAGATTATGCGCGCCATCGAAATACCAATCGCGGTCGGGCCGCAATCGCTCGAATCTCGCCCTGAAACCGGTACGCTCCCTCACCCTGCGTAGGCCGTCTTCCATAGCCGCTACCGTGACCGGCAGCGTCAGCGCAGCTCTCACCATCGCGACGTTCCACCCCGAAAACGCGGATTCGAGATCCGTGGCGAACTCCACATCCGGGGCCGTAATGAAAATCGATTCCGCGCCGTAGAACACCTCCTTCACCGAATCGGGCACCGGACCGATCACATGCCGGCTGCCCTGCTTCAGGATTCCCGCCTTCTCACGGGCGATGTCGCGAAGCGTGGGACCCAGGATATCAGCATGATCCATCCCGATGGAGGTGATCACCGCACACATGGGATTCAGAATGTTGGTGGCATCGAGTCGCCCGCCAAGACCGGTTTCCACAATGGCTACATCCACCTTCTGCTGGGCGAACCACCAGAACGCCATCGCCGTCGTGAATTCGAAATACGTGAGCGGTGTGGAATCAAGCAATGGCCGCACTCTCTCGAAAAACTCCTGCATCGCGCTATCGGAAATCGGTTCGCCGTCGATCCTGGCTCGCTCATTCACACGGATCAGATGCGGCGACGTGTACAATCCGGTCTTGTACCCGGCGGACTGATGCACAGAGGCCAGCATGGAGCACACCGAACCCTTCCCGTTGGTGCCGGCGACATGGATCGACGGAAATTGGTGTTGCGGATTCCCCAACCCGGCGCAGACTGTGCGGATGGCTCCCAAATCGTAGTTCGCCGCGGAAATTCCGACGGTTCCGAACATAGGAAGCCCATTCAAATACGAGTGAACATCTTGCATTGTGCGTAATTTAGCCAGATGTGGTACAAATCCGTCGCCCGACCCATTTTCTTCAGGATGGACCCTGAAACGGCTCACAATCTCACCTTTTCAGTGGCGGAATGGATGGGAGAATTCGCCGCGACCCGTTCCCTGTGCCGGCACCTGGCCGGCGCTCCGGATCCCATCCTGAAAACCACAGCCTTGGGTTTGGATTTCCCATCACCGATCGGCACAGCAGCCGGATTCGACAAAAACGGCCGACTCGTCCGAATCCTTCCCGAACTCGGATTCGGTTTCATGGAAGTGGGCAGCGCTACAGCTCGCCGAAGCGACGGAAATCCGAAACCGAGGATGTTCCGACTTCCCGAAGACCAGGCGCTCATCAACCGCATGGGTTTGAACAACCACGGCGCGGAAGCGCTCGCCGAACGATTGGGAAGCATCGGCGCGCCATCCATCCCTTTGGGAATCAATGTGGCGAAAACCCACGACCCGTCCATCTTGGGAGACGCCGCACTTCGCGATTATGAAACCAGTGTGCGTGTATTGGCGCCTCACGCGGCCTACATCGCGCTGAATGTGTCGTGCCCGAACACCGAGGAGGGTAAAACCTTCGAAGAGCCCACGGCGCTGAACGATCTTCTGTCTGCCACCACCTGCGACAAGCCGCGTTTGGTGAAATTCTCATCTGATATTTCAGAAGCAAATCTCCTGCCTCTGCTGGAGATTTGCGAAACCCATAATGTCGCCGGTTACATCGCGGTGAACACGTCGACCGACCGCAGTTCGCTCAGAACTACGCCTGAGAGGCTGACTCAGATCGGAAAAGGTGGCGTGAGCGGCGGTCCGTTGCGTGCGAACGCGCTCAGAGTGCTCCACCTCATCCGCAAAAACGTGCCCGCTTCACGCACGGTGATTTCAGTGGGCGGAATCTTCACCTTGGAGGATGTGATCGAGCGGCTGACCGCCGGCGCAAACCTGCTACAGATCTACACCGCACTGGTGTACGAAGGCCCGTTTCTCGCATCCCGATTGAATACCGACCTCGCAAGCTGGCTGCGGAATCAGGGTCTCACACTGACCACTATATCGCAACGCGATCGGACAGCAGTTCCGGCCGACATCGGCGGAAAGTAATTCAAACCGGTTTTCATCCGATCGACCAGCAACGTCAGAAATCCGAACTCATCGGCTTCGGTGATGGGCTGGATATCGAGAATAGCCCCGGTCTCACTCACGATCACTTCGAACTCGAAATCGGCTTCCACCACGCCGACGCGCTCCATGAGGCGTTTAAGTCCGCTCGACTGCACGAAGGCATCCATCCCTCCTTTCACCGTCAGCGGTTGATCCAGAAGTTTGCATTCGATGATCTGGATGTCTTTAACGACTTGCGGCTCTTTCGGAGTGAGATCCGAAATGAGGATCCGTGCCCGACTCACGCTCGGATGTTGCGGATAAAGCGTCAGGAACGAATTCAGAACGGCGCGCGTGCTGTCCCATTCCGCACCCACATAACGGAATGGTGCGATGGAATCGGGCATCGCGGCGAGGCGCAGATACGTTGCCGTGGAACGGCCCGCTTCGGCATAGGCTCGGGCGGAAGCATACAGAAGATCCCCGCTTCGGGCGAATTCCCGGTTCGATAAGGAGAAAGCTCGAAGGGATTCAGCCCGACGCGTCGGCGGTTGGTCTTGCAGAGTGTGGATCAGCGCGTGATACGCGGTGGTAAGGCTGTCTGAGGCCGTTGAATTCGATTCCGTAATTCCTGTGGGCCAGCCGATCCGTTGGGATAAGCGCGTTTCAAACACGGTTCCCGGATGCTCGGCGCGCAAGCGGCGGGCCATCGCATAAGCTTGTGTGGAATCGGATGCGGAAAGGGCCACATCTGCGATCGAATACAAGGCTTGGGCGGCGACATCGGTTTCCGGATAGAGCGACGTGACCACTCGATAGTGATTCAATGCGCTGTCGGGCATGTTCAGCGAGAGATAGAACACGTTTCCGATTTCATATTGCAACGCGGCGATGCGTTGCTTGGTGGCGAGCTGCTTTTCAGCGGTGAGCGGAAGATCGTACAAATTGATGTTCAAGACACCGTCCAAATCGGTCCGGTTTCTGACCACCGTCGTTCCTGTGCGTTCCACTGAGGCATTGGCGGCGGTTTCCACCCGGGCGTTTCTGGCGACCTCCATCCTCCTCCAGTTATCCACCAACGGACGTTTCTGCCAGACCGCATTGAACGATTCCGATCCTTGGATCACCAACGCGGGATTCTTGTGATTCAGAAATCCGCTATTGCCTTGGTTTTGCGAGCCACCTTGATCGGATCCGGGTCGCGTCGATACCAAGGTCGTGCCCTGTCGCAGCAACTCGCGTTGACGTGCCTCATAGGCGATATAGCGCGACTCACGAAGAGCGATCACGATGGAATCGCGTGTCGCGCGAGGCAACATGGCCAGGTGAAGGAGACTGTCGAGTCGGAAGGATTCGCGGGAAAGCCGGGTGTGATCGCCGAAGGATTTGGCCAACGCAGACGCATCGAAGCCGATCGGCATCAGATCGATATTCTGAATGGCCTTCGCCGATGAATCGTAATAGGCCGCAGCCAATGCGTATTCACCGAACACGAAACGATTCAATTCGGCCAATCCGTAATGAGAGAGTGAGGTGGTGACCCGTGTGGGCGGTTGCAGGCTCGAATAGAGCACGTCTTTGTATTGGGATCTCGCCGCTTCATATTCGCCACGATCATGCAACGTGCGGGCGATTTCATAGTTCAGATCGCCTATTTCCTGAAAATGCTTGTCATCGCGCGCCATCATCTGAAAATGCCGCAACGCCTGATCGTAGTTGCCGGTGGTTCTGAAAATGCGCCCCTTCTCGACCTCGGAATGATAGATGAGTTGGTAATCGCGGTAGGATCGGTCCACACTGCTGAAGGCTTTGAACGCCGCATCGGGTTGATCCATGAGATTGAGCACTTGACCGTGCAAAAAACGGGCTCTTGCGGTCAGGTTCCTGTTCTTCACGTTCGGAATTCCGCGACGAAGATGGATGTCGGCGGATGCATAATTCTCCATCTCCACATACAACTGAGCCAGTACGAGATCGATCTCGCCTCTGACTTCCGGATCCCAGACGAACTCTTCGGATGAAAGCCGGGCGCTCAGATAATCGGCGCCTTCAGCGAAGCGATTGGTTTCCAAGTAGATGCGGCCGCGCCACAGAACCGCGCGTTGGCGAAGTTCGTCGCTCCGCGAAGCCATCAGCACCTCATCGAATTTCTGCTCCGCGGAAAAGTACTGCCCCAGGTAGAAATACGACTTCCCGATCAATTCAATGGCGTCATCCGCCCAGCGGGAATCTTTGTGTTCACGGAGCACATTCGCGCTTTTCTCGATCGCTTTCTCGAAGTCGGCCTGTCCGGCTCTTACCGGAGTAAGATGTACCCGAATCGGCCGGGCGGTGTTGAAGGTCACCACCTGGTTATCCATGAGTTTGAGTCCGCGTTTGAACGACTCCTGCGCATTGTAATACGTATTGAAATAGGCGTTGAAATCTCCCCAACGCTCTTTCAAGCCCGCCGAGCAACCTGATATCAGCAGGAAACCCGCGAGGATCACATAGGCATTTCTACTCAATCGTACTGACTTTTACCATGTTTGTGCGTCCCCTTTGGGTGATGGGGATGCCGGTGGCCACGATGATGCGGTCACCTTTCTGAACAACGCCTTGCTCTTTGAGAAATTCTTCCATGAGCTGGACACTTTTATCGGTATCGAACAACGTGTCGAGTTTGACGCAGGTGACACCCCAGACCAGATTGAGCTGACGTCGCACATCCACGCTTTCGGTGAACGCGAAAACCGGTACTTTCGGGCGGTATTTCGCGATCCGGCGAGCGGTGGATCCCGAATGGGTGATGGTGGCGATCACTTTCGCACCGACCATCTGGGCAAGTTCCACACAGGTGTAACTCAACGATTCAATCACTTGCTTCTCTTTCCATTCCGGTTTGATGAATGGCATGTTGCTGTAGAAATTCTCGGCATTCGACTCGATCGTACGGGCGATGCGATCCATCTGGCGGACTGCTTCAAACGGAAACTTCCCTGAAGCTGTCTCACCCGAAAGCATGATCGCATCGGTTCCGTCGAGGATGGCGTTCGCCACGTCCGAGTTTTCAGCGCGGGTGGCGCGCGGGTTCACGATCATCGATTCAAGCATCTGAGTAGCAGTGATCACGGGCTTTCCGGCCGCGCGGCACGCTTGAATGATATTCTTCTGCACCAAAGGAACGCGCTCGGATGGAATTTCGATACCAAGGTCGCCACGGGCCACCATCACCCCATCGGCTTCTTCGATGATCTCATCGATCACATCCAAGGCTTCGGGTTTTTCTATCTTGGCGATGATGCCGGCATTCGAACCACGGGCTCTCACACGTGAGATGAGTTCTTGAACATCGTCGGCCGAACGGACGAACGAAAGAGCGACCAGATCCACGCCCATATCCAAACCGAATTCCAAATCGGCGATGTCTTTTTCCGACATCGACGAAATAGACAATTTGATACCTGGAAGGTTCACTCCTTTTCGGGATTTGAGCAATCCGCCATTCACGACCAGAGCGTCGATCTTGTCTCCATCCGTTTTGAGCACTTTGAACTCGAATAGGCCGTCATCCAGCAGGATCACATCCCCTTCTTTGGCTTCCAAAGCAAGCGTAGGATAATCGATCGGAATGAGTTTTGACGTTCCCTGAACCTTTAGGTCGGGAGTGAGTGTTACGTAATCGCCGGTTGTGATGGTCTGTGCGCCGTCGGTCATTTGTCCGACGCGGATTTTCGGACCTTGCAGATCCATCAGAATCGGAATGCTGTATTGGATCGTTTTGGCGACTTCGCGGATGTGCTCGATCACCTTGCGATGGTCTTCATGAGTTCCGTGGGAGAAGTTCAACCTGACGACGTTCATACCGGCGTTGGCCAGTTCGAGAATGCGTTCGTAAGTGTTCGTGCTTGGACCGATGGTACAGACGATTTTCGTGCGGCGTTCGATACTTCTTAACATGTATTGATCCGAGTTATCCCTTAAAGTTCGTGTGAAGATAACGGGTTTTAGGCTCAGTACCGTTATCATACCAACGGTTTGACCAAATGGAGTTCCTATTATGAAACGTTTCGCATTCACATTTTTTGTGATCATCATTGCCGGTTGCGGCGGCACCCAAGATGCGGCTACTGAAAGAGGTTCTGGCTACGCATATCGCGAAGGATATCCGGAAATGCGGATCACCGCGGTCGGGTTCTTCACGGAGACCGATGCGCCCGCCATTCAGATCGTCGCAGATATCGTCGAAGGCAGTCTCATATATAAAAGCGCCGACGGAATCTCTGTGGCTACGGCTACACTCACCATCCAAGTCTTGAAACTGAACCAGAAGGAACGGGTCGGTTTTGCCTCACTTCAGATTCCGATCAGCATCGAGGGTCGTTCCGACAATCTAATCCGCTCCAGCGACCTGCATACCATCGTTCAGAACGTGGAAGTCACTCCCGGCGACTTTGAAGTGATCCTATCCATCACAGACAATGCTTCAAATCAGCAGACCAGTCGCAAGGCTACAACATCCATCCCTGAAAAATCAGATACGCTCATCGGTCTCACCAGCGTCCGCATGTATGGTGTGGAATCCGATATCCGTGAGGAAGTGGTATCCATCACCACTCATGATGTCCAGAACCGATATGCCGGATTGGTGTTTGAAAACCAATTCTTGGTTCCGGAATCGATGGATTCTGTAGCGGTCACAATCAAACTTTCGCAGTATGAGTCTGACATCGAGCATGCCAGACAAATGGCGGGTTTACCCATCAACCCCGGATCCATACAATACAAGGGTATCAATTACGCGGGAGGGAAAACGCTACGAACCGATATCGCCTATGTGCGAGGCTCTTCACGTCCAACCCAAGTCCGACACATCATGCCGATGCCCGGATCCGGGAATTACAGATTGGAATTCTCAATCACACAACCCGATGGCAGAGTGGAAACCCGTGCCAGAGAATTCGGCGTGAAAAGCCCATGGTATCCGAATGTGAGAACGATTCGGGAAATGGCGGAACCTCTGATCTATTTGACCAGCCAAAAAGAATACGCGAGGATGATGGCCATCGGAGATCCCGATTCCTTGAAAAAAGAAGTGGATCGCTTTTGGCTGACGAACATCAAAAACCGGTCACGTGCCGCACAAGTGATCCAATTGTACTACTCACGCGTGGAAGAAGCCAACAAACAATTCTCCAATTTCAAGGAAGGTTGGAAAACGGACATGGGGATGGTGTTCATTTTGTTCGGTCCACCTTGGTACGTTGAAAATTCGGTGGAAGGCAGCATCTGGTACTACTCCTACAATCGCAACGATTTACGTTATGTCTTCCGATTTTACCGACCACGCGTGTCGGATGTGTTCTATCCCTATCAGCATTACATTTTGGTGAGAGAGCGTTATTACCACTCCGTGGAATATGAAATGGTGGAAAACTGGAAATCAGGTCACGTACTGCTTGACCGCTGAACACAAAAAAGCCCCGGTTGAGACAACCGGGGCTTTTTTTAGGTTCGATTCATTCAGAAGAATCAGGGCGTATCCCAGAATACGCGGCCAGCAGCGAGGTTCGCACGGGCTGGAGTTTTCGGGTTCGCAGTTTGCTCACTCAAAGCGTATGGGAACACACGAGGTACTCCACCGCCTGAGATGTTCAACGCCGCGTTCGCAGGAGGCGTGATGAAGGCTGGAAGACCTGTGCGTCTCCAATCCGACCAAGCCTCGATAGGAACTCCGTAGTTGGCTACGAATTTCTCGTTAATGATTTCAGCGATTTTACCTGCGTTGTTGGCGGCAAGGAAGACCACCAAGCGAGCGGCGACATAAGCATCGGCATCCACTGCGGCCACACCAGCGGCGGTCATCGAAGCACGGATACCGGCTTCGAAATGCGACTCAGGGGTACCGGCGGAACCGAAACGGACGCTGGCTTCAGCTCTGATGAAATGGAATTCAGCAGCGGTGAGCAGGCGGGTCGGAGCCGAACCGTTGTACACAATCGCAGTGCTTGCGATGGATCCGTCCGGGTTCACGGTTACCGCACCCGGGGTGACGGCACCACGCAGGTAGGTATGGATACGTGAGTAATCAAACGCCTGCGCACCAGGTACCGAAGCCACACCTTTGTACGTAGCAGGGTTGCTGTTGTGCGGGAAAGGTGTGAAATACACCGCTCTGCGTGGATCCAAGTTCGTGTTCATCAGATTCACGAGGTTTTCGTGCGGGAAGAACTGGTCCACACGGTTCACTTCGAACTGGTGGATCGGGTTCTGACGTCCTGAGGTGCTCAAGAACGTGTGTTGGAAGTTATCCGCGTTGGTTGTGATGAAGGTCGCACCCGAAGCCAAGAGCGCGTTGATCGCGGTCTGGGTTCCTGCTGGGTTCGACTTCGACTGACGCATCAACATTCTCAACTTCAACGTATTCGCGAAACGCGTCCACTTGGCGCGATCGCCACCGTAGTAGGTGTCGAACGGGCCTGGGTTGAGAGGGTGTGCATTCGCCAGATCCGCGATACCTTCGTCGATCAACGTGATCAACGCCGGGTAGATGGTGCCTGAAGCATCATATTTCGGCGCGATGAGTGCGGTGAACTTCAACGCCTCGGTGAAGGGAACATCACCCCAGACATCCACGATCTGACTGAACGTGTACGCCTTGAGGATTTTCGCGATACCGGCATAGGTCGGAGCCGTTGTTCCAGCTTTCGACAACACCAGTTCGAGATCAGCGAGTGAACCCGCATAGTAGTTGCTCCAGAGGTTGTTCACATCTGAAGGGGCCAACTGATAACGCATGTATTCACGCGTCTGTGCCACATCGGTTCCTTGCCCACCGAATTGCTGGGCGAAGATTGATGTGAATCGGTGCACGTCGCTACCCGCCAGAAAGCCGGTACCCACTGTGGCCGAAGTCAGAAGTTGACCGATCGGTGCATCTGTCTGGTTGTTTGGACTCTTGTTGACATCCAAATACTCATCGCAAGCACCTACTGCAAGACCTAGGACAACCAAGGTCGCAATACGGTTTTTAAAGGATTGTTTCATCTTCATATTAGGATTAAGTGTTGTTTTGGATGAAGATTAAAAAGTGGTTTTGACAAAGAATCCGATGGATTTCGTCTGTGGCAGGGCGTTGAACTCCAAACCTTGGGAGTTGCTTACACCTTGAGCATTGGTTTCCGGATCGAAGTGCGGATAGTTGGGGGCGTTCAACCAGAGGTTGCGACCGTTCACACCGACTTCAAGAGCCATCAAAGGAGTGCTGTTCAACAAACGCTTAGGCACGTTGTAGCTGACGCTCAACTCGCGGAGACGTTGGAAAGATCCATCGAAAACATAGGTTTCAGCGACCGAACCGTTGGCGGCATAATTCTGCCAATACCTTTGAACAGAAATTGCCGTCGTATTTGCCTCGCCTCCAGCCACACCACCTGCGGATGCAGGATAATTATTTACCCCTGGGATGATGTACGGTGTGGCCACTGTTCCATCGGCATTGAAGCGGTCGAACTTGGCTGTCTCAATGCCTGCGCCGTTACGACGCATGTCCAACACGTTGCGCGAGATGAGATCTCCACCTTGACGGATGTCGATCACGGCGGTAACATTCAAGCCTTTGTAGTTGAGCGATTGGGTCATACCACCTGTCCAATCCGGGTTCGGATTGCCGATGACTTTCGCATCGTTGGTGAACAGTGGCAATCCAAAGTTCGTATTGGCAACTCCATTGATTGTGGGACGGTTATCAATCAAAAGCTTTCCTTCATCGTTACGCAGCCAGTAGTTACCCCAAAGTACGCCGTACGGGGAACCCGCTTGCAGACGTGTCTGTGGTGTTACGAACCCACCCAATGCGATGCTTGTCACGCCGTTGGCAAGGCTCTCAACCGTAGTGCGGTTGCGGGACCAGTTGACCGACATGTCCCAGCTGAAGTCGCGGGTACGGATCGGAGTTACGCGGATCAATGCCTCGATCCCTTTGCTGCTCAGTTCACCGGCATTTTGCAATGCGGTGGTGTTACCGGACGCGGGGGAAATTGGCACGCTAAGAATGATATCCGTGGTTGAGGAGTTGTAGTAGGTCAGATCCAAACCGACTTTGTCTTTGAACAAGCCCATTTCGATACCGATTTCAGAGCTCGTTGTGAACTCAGGACCGATATTCACGTTACCAGCTGCATTATCATACGTAAAGCCAGAAAGCGTACCGAATGGATAAATGATGGAAGGACCGAAGCCATCTGCGATTCCGGCTTGGAGGAAGCGGGTATCCGTGGAATATATTGGAGCCGTACGACCTACCGTAGCGACGTTACCGCGGATCTTGAGGAAGCTCACCATGTCTGATTTCAGACCTTTGAACGCCTCTGTGACGATGAAGCTACCAGCTACCGATGGGTAGAAGTAGGAACGTTCGTCAGCCGCGAATGTGGAACTCCAGTCATTACGACCGGTCACGTTCACTGTCAGGTAATCCTTGAAGGATACGGCAACATCGCCATAGACGCCGACCAGACGGGATTGGCCGTACGATTGACCAGGCGTGAACTGTGTGGCGTTGCTGATGTTGCGAAAGTTACGAACCGTCAACACGCGACCGATGATCGAGTTGGTATTGCCACGGAGCTGAGCGACCTCATTTCCGAGCAAGACACTGATTTTGATGTCTTTGGTCAAGTTGCGGTTGGCAACCACGTTCAGGTAGGAATAGAAATCCTGTGAGGTGGAGATCTGGTTTAGAATACCACCGTTCACACCGGTAGCGGCACCCGTGTTGGCTTGACCCGCTTTACCAATCTGGTCATAGGCTTCGATCGTTTGGGTGTAGAAGTCCGTTCCCATTTTGTAGTTCACCGACAACCAATCCGTGATCGCGTAATCAAGACCGACGTTACCGATGGTACGGTTGACCTCGTCGTTGTAGAGGTTGTTTTTCAGCGTCCAGAATGGATTGTCAATAGCATCGAAATAGACGTTACCACCAGTAAGGTTCTGGTAAGGAAGGTTTTTGATATCGTAGTTTCTTGGCAGGAACCAAGCACGGAACAGAGGATTCGACAGCTGGTTACCGATTTGGCTACGTTCAGAGTTGGACACGATGTGCTGAACCGAGGCGGTTGCGCTCAATTTCTTCGTCAACTGGTTGATCGCGTTGAAACGAAGGTTGTGGCGGGTAAGCTCATTACCTTCAAGAACACCGGTCTGTTTCAGGTTACCATAGCTGATGGTGTAGTTTCCTGAGTTATGGGAACCCGATACGCTCAAGTTGTGTTGTGCGTTGGTGCCCGACTTGAAGATGTCCTGAATGTTGTTTGGATAGGCTTGGTACACACCTGTGTTCGGACGGCCCTCTGCTACAAGAGCAGCAGCTACCGAAGTGGCAAGAGGCACGGTCGCGCTCTGGCAGGTGCTTGGCACGTTGTTTACCAAAGGCAAGCAAGGAATGGTGGCTGTACCGAACGCCGGACCCCAAGAAGTGATCGCGATCGGGTTGTAGATACCGGCGGAACCTTGACCATACTTGTTCTGCATATCAGGATATCTGTTCACATCATCCTGAGCGTAAGAGAACGAGTAGTTCACTACGTTGCGTCCGTCGCGGGAACCACCTTTTTTGGTGGTAATGATGATGGCACCGGAAGCCGCACGTGAACCGTAGAGAACCGCGGCTGCGGGACCCTTAAGAACCGTGATGCTCTCGATGTCGTCTTGGTTCAAATCGATTGCGCGGTTGGAGTTCGACACACCGGTCTGCAACGCGTTTCCACCACCACTGTTATCGATGGGGATTCCATCAACGACGAAGAGAGGTTGGTTGCTTTGGGTGAAGGTCGTAAAACCACGGATGAAGATGGAGGAGCTTGATCCGACCATCCCGTTCGATGCGTTGATACGCACACCAGCCACTTTTCCGCTCAATGCGTTCACCACGTTGGTGGTACGTGCGAGGGAAAGTTCCTGGCCACCTACGGTTTGAGCACCATAACCGAGCGACTTACGGTCGCGTTCGATACCCAGTGCCGTTACGACGACATCATCAAACCCGAGGAAATCCGGACTCAGGGAGATGTTGACAGTGACTGTAGAGGACCCGACTGTGACTTGACTTCTGAATTGTTTGTATCCTACGAAGGAGCCTACGATAGTATACGTACCCGCTGGAACCGGAGCGATGGTGTACTCACCATTCGCGTTCGTGGACACGCCACGATTGATTTCCAAAAGGAATACGTTAGTACCGGGCATCGCTTCACCGGTTACTCCGTCGATTACCCGTCCGGTTACTGAACCCTGAGCGTAAACGCTCGCGGGTACCAATAGCAAGACAAAGGCAAACAGTGAGAGTAGCTTTTTTGACATATATGACCTCATGTTTGATTGTTGGTTAGCAAGAGTGTGCGTCGAATGAAATGACCCCTTTCGACCTGTTAGAACACTTCCCGCTAATCTAATGCTTGAATCGCAAATCGCAAAATTATTTAAGCCAAGGCCACATCCAGCACCATCATGACCGCAAAACCGATCATCGCCCCCAATGTGGCAAGATCCGTGTTGCCATTGCGTTGCGATTCGGGGATCACTGCCTCAATCACCACGAAGACCATCGCCCCTGCCGCGAAGCTCAAGGCATAGGGCAGAATCGGGGCTATCACCATCACCAGGGCCGCTCCGATCACCGCGCAGACGGGCTCGACCAAGGCCGAAGACTGTCCGTAGTTGAAACTTTTCCATAATGGCATTCCATCTCTGCGAAGCGGAATCGCCACGGCGGCACCTTCCGGAAAGTTCTGCAACCCGATTCCCAAGGCCAAAGCAACCGCAGCGCCGAGAGTGGCTTCGGGAATTCCCATCGCCAATCCGCCGAAGGCTACACCAACTGCGAGCCCTTCCGGGATGTTGTGCAGCGTCATCGCCAGAAACAAAAGTTTGCTCCGACGCCAGGTGGTTTTCGGTCCTTCTGCCTCATCGATGGGAAATCCCAGGTGCAGGTGCGGAATCGCGGAATCCAAAAGTCGGATGAAGACTCCGCCCGCAAGGAATCCGACCACAGCCGGTATCCATCCGGTTCCGCCAGCGGCTTGCGACATCGCGATCGCGGGATTCAGCAACGACCAGAAACTCGCCGCAAGCATCACCCCACCCGCGAAACCGAGCATCGCATCCATCACCTTCTGATTGAATGTCTTGAAAAAGAAGACCAGTGACGCGCCTGCGGCGTTCATCCCCCATCCGAACATTCCTGCGATCAAGGCTTGCATCAGCGGATGCAAGCCCACAAACCAATCGATCATATCACATCTCCCTAATTTTTAGCTATGCCTAAAATTTAGGGCGGGGATCGGGTCAATGCAAGACTTATTTCGCTTTGGAGGTGAAGTATCCGTAGATGGCCGGGATGACGAACAGGGTGAGCAGTGAGGAGAGCATGAGTCCGCCGATGACCGCGATCCCCATCGAAACCCGGCTTTCGGAACCCGCGCCCAGCGCCAATGCGATCGGCAAAGAGCCAAGGATGGTGGAAAAGCTCGTCATCAGGATCGGGCGGAAACGCACCACTGCGGCGTCGATCACCGCATCGATCGCATCCAATCCGGTTTCTTTGCGCTGATTGGCGAATTCAACGATCAGGATTCCGTTCTTTGTGACCAAGCCCACCAACATGATGATTCCGATTTGGGAGAAGATGTTCAGCGTCTGACCGAACGCCCATAACGACAACACCGCCCCCGCGACGGCCATGGGCACCGTGAACAGGATGATGAACGGATCTCGGAAGCTTTCGAACTGTGCCGCCAACACCAGATAGATGAGGATGATGGCCAGGCCGAATGCGAACAGCAGACTGGAGGATGACTCCGCGAAATCCCGCGAGGTGCCGGCCAATGTGGTTTCGAAGGTTTCGTCCAGAACGGCGTCGGCCACCGCGTTCATCGCCTCGATGCCGTCTCCGAGGGTTTTGCCGGGAGCGAGTCCGGCGGAAATGGTGGCCGAAATATGACGGTTGAAACGATACAGAGCGGGCGGACTCGCCTCTTCGGTCATGGTCACCACATTATCCAACTGGATCATCTCTCCCCTGTCGTTTCTCACGAACAGGCTTCTGAGATTGATGGGTGCGTCGCGGAATTCCCTGGATAGTTGCCCGATCACCTGATATTGCTTACCGGCCATGATCACATAGCTGAAGCGCTGACCGCTGAGTGCGAGTTGCAAGGTCTGAGCCACGTCGATGGCGGATACGCCCAGACTTCTCGCCCGTTCGCGATCGATGCGGATCTGCAATTCGGGCTTATTGAATTTCAGATCCACATCCACGACAGAAAATGTAGGATTCTGACGGGCATTATCCATGAATTGGGGCAACACTTCGGCAAGTTTTTCAAAATCAGGGGCTTGGATCACAAATTGGACGGGTAGTCCGCTGCGGCGACCACTGATGGTCGGATCCTGGATGATGACCGTACGAGCCGCTGAATAGCCTCGGAGCAATCTTCCGAGATCATCGGCGATCTGTTGCTGCGAGCGGTCACGCTGATCCGAATTGGTAAGGATGAGGTTCACAAATCCGGAGTTCACCGATCCCGAGCCGAAACCGGGCGCCGTCACGGAAATCGCGACGGATCTTTCGGGCACATTTTCTTTCACCAACTCAACCACTTCATTCATGAAGCGGTCCATGAATTCGAACGTGGTTCCTTCCGGACCTGTGGCGCTGATGCGCAATCTGCCGCGGTCTTCCATGGGTGCGAGTTCGGATTGCAATTGCGATCCGATACCGTAAATCACAGCCACGGAACCCAGAATCACAACGAATCCCATCCATTTCACTCGCATGAAGGCTCTGAGCGAACGCTCATACCCGCTGGTCAATGATTGGAAAAAGGGTTCTGTGAATCGGTAGATCCAAGGTTGGACCGCGCGCTTTTTGAGAATCCGCGCCGAGAGCATCGGCGTGAGCGTAAGGGCCACGAAGGAGGAAATGACCACGCTTCCGGCCATGACCACACCGAATTCGCGGAAAAGTCGGCCTGTGAGTCCTTCAAGGAAAATGACTGGTAGGAAAACAGCGACCAATGCGGTGGTAGTTGAAATCACCGCGAAGAAGATCTCGACACTTCCTTGCTGGGCGGCTTCGAGCGGACTTAGGCCGTTCTCGATTTTCGCATAGATGTTCTCCATCACCACGATCGCATCATCCACCACCAAACCGATCGCCAGAACGATCCCAAGCATGGTAAGCACGTTGATGGAGAAGCCGGCCAGATACATCACGAAGAAGGAACCGATCAAGGATATAGGAATCACGACCACCGGAATGAGCGTGGTGCGCCAATCCCGAAGGAACATGAAGATGATGAGCACGACCAAGACGAATGCGGTGAGCACCGTTTCCCGAACCTCAGCGATGGACTGACGGATGTATGTGGTGAGGTCGAACCCGATGTCGAGTTTGATGTCGGCAGGCATATCTCTCTGGATCTGTTCGATCCGACGGTAGAATTCATCAGCGATGGCGATGTTGTTCACGCCCGGTTGAGGAATGAGTACCACTCCCACCATAGCCACGCCTTCGCGCTTGAGAACAGTTCGAAGATTTTCAGGGGCGATTTCGACAGTGCCGATGTCGCGCATGCGAACCACGTTCCCGTTTGTCTCGCGGATGATCACATTGCTGAACTCTTCCGGACTCACCAACCGGCTCAGTGTGCGCACCGATAACTCGACGGTCTGGCCTTCGATGCGTCCGCTGGGTAATTCCACATTCTCCTGATCCAGAGCGCGACGCACATCCAGAGGCGTCATATTATATGCTGCTAGTTTGGCGGGATCGAGCCATAAACGCATCGAAAACCGTTTCTCACCCCAGATGTTCACAGCCGAAACACCCGGAATGGTCTGCAAGCGCTCCTTGATGCGCGTGGAGGCGATATCCGACACTTCCATGATCGGACGCGAGTCGCTCGATACGCTCACAAACACCACGGGGTCCGAATCGGCGTCCGCTTTGGTCACGATCGGCGGTTCCACATCCGCAGGAAGACTGCGCTGCGCCCGCGAGACCCGCTCACGAACATCGTTCGCGGCCGCTTCCATATCCGTCTCCAAAAAGAACTCGACCGTGATATTGGATCTCCCCTCTCGGCTGGTGGAGGTGAGTGTCCGGATTCCCGCGATTCCGTTGATGGATTCCTCCAATGGCTCGGTGATCTGCGATTCGATCACATCCGCGTTCGCTCCCACATACGTGGTCGATACGGTGACGATGGGCGGATCCACCGCCGGATATTCCCGAACGCCCAAATACGTGTAGCCGATGATTCCGAAAAGGACGATGGTGATCGACATCACCGTGGCCAATACCGGCCTACGGATGCTGATGGATGAAAGACTCATGGATTCGTCCCTGTGAGCACTTCGGTTAACCGCACCGGCATATCCTTCCTCAATTGGAGGATTCCGGTCACCAGAACGGTATCTCCTATCGCCAACCCGTTCACCACTTGGATCTGCGAATCGGTTCGGATGCCGCTTTGCACTTCGACCCGCTGCACGGCGCCACTCTTATATATGAAGAGAAACAGACGGCCGGATTCCGGGATGAACGCTTCAGCCGGAACCATCAGGGCATTATCGACTTTGTTCAGCGAATAGGTGATCTGAGCGAAGGCTCCGGGAAGGATGCGTCGTTGCGGATTCGCCGCGGAAGCGCGGATCGCCAAGGTCCGGGTGTTCGGATCGATGCGCGGCTCGATGGCCGAAATCACAGCTGTGTAGGTCTGATCGGAGCCCTGACGCGTGTACCGGATGGTCTCTCCCACTCTCACGCTGGCCGCATAGCGCTCGGGTATCGAAAATTCAATGCGGATGCGGTCCACATTCTGCAAAGTGGCCAAGCGCGTACCTACGGTGACGAATCCGCCCTCGGAGATGCTTCTCAATCCCACCAGTCCGTCGAACGGCGCACGGACCTCCGTCTTTGCGATATTCGCCTGAATGAGTTCGATGTCAGCCAGAATGGTGTTCACCTCATTGAGCACGATGTCATAATCCTGCTGGGAAATGGCCCGGTTGTCGAGCAGCTGACGCTGACGCGCTTCGCGGATGCGGGCCAGCTCCAAGTTCAGACTCGTGCGGCGTAACTGCGCTTGCAGATCGGCATCGTTGATTTTCGCAAGCAAGGTGCCTTTTTTAACGAAGGCGCCTTCCTGAAGCGTCAACGAAACGATGCGTCCCGAGGCTTCCGATTGCAGATATACTTCGTCTTGGGCGATCACCGTTCCGGTGACAAAAATCCGGTCGGTGAACGGTTCCTCACTCACGACCATCGCCCTGACTCCGAGTCGGTTATCGGCCGGAGCGCTTGACGTGGGCGGAGGCATGGTTTCTTGCATGGCTCCGCGTTGGAACCACCAGAAACCGAAGGAAATTAGGATGGCGATTCCGATCAGAATCGCGGTACGGACAGGCAATGACATAGAAGGTATCTTTGAGCGGTAGAACTCTCAAAGATACCCGCTGTGTTTACGCTGAGGTGTAAAAAATCGTACTAATCCAGGATGGGAACCGGATGTGAGAGATTCTCAACCTTTCTCGCCGACATCGAAGGACAGCGCTTTTCAGCTTCAGCCAACGACCGATCCAAGATGTCCAATCCCAAATCGATCTCCGATTCGGTGATCATCAACGGTGGGCGGAACCGAACGGAGAGACTTCCGCACGGAAGAATCATCAATCCGTTATCATAGGCCGCATCCACCAGAGCATTTCTGGCGTGGGTGTTCGGAAGATCGAAGGCACACATGAGTCCTTTACCGCGTGAATTCGAGATGGATTCTTGCGCGCTTTGGAAGGAATGAAGCTTGGAGAGCAGATAATCGCCCATTTTCGCGGCATTCTGAACCAGATGGTCTTCTTCGATGATTTCGAGATAGCGCTGAAAACGGACCATATCGACCAGATTTCCTCCCCAGGTCGAATTGATGCGCGACGATTTGCGGAACACGTTGGTGTCGATCTCATCCACACGGTTGCCCACGAGAATACCGCAGACCTGTGATTTTTTTCCAAAGGCGATGATATCCGGCTTCACATAATGCTCATGAGCCCAGAATCTGCCGGTAAGGGCCACCCCGGTCTGCACTTCATCATAAATGAGGAGGGCTTCGTGGCGGTCGGCCAATTCACGCAAAGCTTGGTGGAATTCCGGTCTGAAATGGTTATCCCCGCCTTCGGCTTGAATCGGCTCCAGAATGATGGCGGCGATGTCGTCTTTATGGATCTCGAAATACCGCTCGGCCTGCGCCAGGGCGATACCTTCGCGATGGGCCACATCCGCGATGGCTTCCGCAGTCTGAGGAAACGTCATTTTCGGGTTGGAGATCCTCGGCCAATCGAACTTGGGATACAGAGCCACTTTGGTCGGATCGGTGTTGGTCAGAGACATCGTGTACCCGCTACGACCATGAAACGCCTGCTCGAAATGCAGAATCTTGGTTCCTTTCTCGACACGGTACCCTTTCTGGAAATTCTTCTGCACTTTCCAGTCGAACGCCACTTTCAGGGCGTTTTCAATCGCCAAAGCGCCACCGGCCACAAAAAACGCATGCTGCAGATAGGATGGAATCCCCACACGGCTGAACGTGTCAACGAACTCGGCCATGTGCGTGGTGTAGATATCGGAATTCGACGGATTGTGAATGGCGACATCAGCGATGCGGGAACGGAATGCGGCGTCGTCGGTCACTTTCGGGTGGTTCATACCCAGCGGATTCGACGCGAAAAACGTGAAAAAGTCGAGATACGTCTTTCCGTATTTGCTATCGTGGATGTATGCGCCACGGCTTTTCTGAAGATCAAGGACGATATCGAAACCGTCAGCCAAAATGTGTTTGCCGAGAACGTCGTGTACCTTTGAAGGCTCGACATGGGATGAATGGGACATACGTGTTTTACTCTGGTGATTACCCCGATAAAGTAGCCATAATCGGCTAAAAACGAAAGCAGAGGCCGATTTTTGAAAATCATGGCCTATGAAGTTTAAACCTTGGTTTTGCCTCGAAGCGTTACTTCAGAGTGAAAATTCATGGTCCCAAATTGTCGGCCACGTGTGCTTGAGCAGGCGTCCCGAGACAATGAGATCGGACATGGCGCGGATGTCGTCGGCGAATATCCGGTCTTCTTCGGCATGATCGATCACATCGCGGATGATGGCATGGCAGCGCTCGAGCTTCGCACCCGATTTTAACGGACGACGGTAATCGAACGCCTGCGCCGCACACAACAATTCTATTGCCAAGATCTGATGCAAATTGTCCAAGATCATGGCGAGTTTGCGTCCGCTGATCGAACCCATGCTCACATGGTCTTCCTGACCGAGCGAGGTCGGAATCGAATCGGCCGATGCGGGAAAACAGAAGCTCTTGTTCTCACTGGCCAATGCCGCACTGGTGTATTGCGGCATCATGAATCCGGAATTCGTGCCGGTGTTTTTCATCAGGGATGGCGGCAATCCAAACGGTTCCCCATCTAATAACTGGTAAATCCTACGATCGGAAATGGATCCGATTTCGGAGGCGGCCACAGCGCAGTAATCCAAGGCCATGGCCAAAGGCTGACCATGGAAATTCCCTCCACTGATCACCTTATCCGCGAAAATGACTGGGTTATCGGTCACTGAGTTGATTTCAACCAAGGTCAACTTTTTCAGATGCTGCCATGCGTTTCTCGATGCTCCATGCACTTGCGGAATGCATCGGAAAGAGTAGGGATCCTGCACTCGGTCGCAGTTCAAATGGCTTTCCACCATCTCCGAGCCTTCCAACATGCTTCGAAGGCGAGCCGCCACATGCCTCGTTCCGTCATAAGGACGCAATTCATGCAAATCGGCATCAAACGGCGATACCGACCCCAATATCCCTTCCAGAGACATCGCTCCGGCGATATCGGCATGATCCAAGAGCTTTTCGAACCGGATGAGATCATGCACCGCATACGCCGCGATGAACTGCGTGCCGTTAAGTAGCGCAAGTCCTTCTTTGGGTCCGAGCCCTAAAGGCTTCCATCCCCTCTCTATAAGTACCTCATCGGCAGGTCGATGACGATGTCCGTCCCAGTAACTTCCGAGTCCGACCAAGGGCAGACACAGATGCGCCAATGGCGCCAGATCGCCCGACGCCCCAACCGATCCCTTGCTGGGCACGGTGGGCGTCAAACCGGCGTTCAAGGTGTCGATAAGCCGCTCCAATATGCTTATGCGGATTCCCGAATATCCATACGAGAGCGACTGGATCTTCAGAATAAGCATCAGTTTGACCAGATCCGGCGGAATGGGATCGCCTACGCCCACCGAGTGGCTTTTCAGGATGTTGAGCTGCAAAAGGTCGAGTTCTTCGCGCGGAATCCGGGTGTTGCACAGGAATCCGAACCCGGTATTGATGCCATAGACCACCTCATCGGAGGCGACGATGCGCGACACACGGTCGGCGCCGGCTTGGATGCGGGCTCGTCCGCGATCGGAAAGCGCACCATGGATCTCCCCTTTCAGAAAGGATTCACACAGGGACAGATCGAGCGGCTGGTCGCCGAAGAAAAACTCAGTCATAAGTGATGGATGAATCGATGGAGGAATGCGGCGGCGAGTCGCGCGGTGCTTTGATTGGCATCGTCGAAAGCGGGATTAAGCTCAGCGATATCGAAGGCTTTCACTTTTCCCGAGCGCATCACGTGGAACAGGGTCTGATGCACCATGGCCACATCCAGCCCCAGCGGATTGGGAGCGCTCACTCCGGGTGCGGATGCCGCCTGAAATACGTCCATATCCAGCGAAACATAGATCCAATCGCAGGAATCCACGAAATCATCGACGGTGGTGTGCCATTTCGGTGATTGCACCATGTCTTCGGCCAAGACAAATCGGGTTCGGGTGCGGCGCGCGGTCTCGAAAAGAGCCGAGGATGCGGCTTGCGGCTGCAACCCGATCACCAGATAGGGTGTCGATCTTTTGAGAGAGTTTGCCATATCCAGAATCTGCAGGAATGGCGTTCCCGAGGTGGACCCGGTATCGGAATACGGTCTGAGATCGAAATGGGCGTCGAAGTTCAAGATGCCGATCCGATCTCTCGGATACGCATCGAACAGAGCTGGGGCATGGGCGAAGGCGATTTCGTGTCCGCCGCCCAAACCGATGCTCACCGCTTTGTGATAGCCGTGAACTTGGCGCACCATCCCTCGAAACAGACTCTGCGCCGCTTCAAGATCTCCATCACGGACGTGGACATCACCCAGATCCGACACACTGATCACATCCGGATCCAAATGCTCATGCAGTTTGGAATACCAATGACGGATCTGCGCCGGACCTTCCGCCGCGCCGATTCTTCCGTTGTTTCTGCGGACTCCCTCATCGCTCGGAAATCCGATTACGGACACGTGGGTTTTCACAGGAAGGTTTCTCCTTTGATCCAGACGTTCGATATGGGGCAAAATCCTTGGGCGTAAAGCACTTCGCGGACATCCGAGGCTTCGAATGCGACCATATCGGCGCGCAGGCCGGGAATGAGTCGGCCGCGGTCGGAGAGTCCGAGCGCGTGGGCAGCGCGGAACGTGATGGCGGCGAAGGTTTCGGCCGTGGTCAGTTTCTGATTCATCGCCAGAACCGAGGCTTGGAGAACGAGATTTCCCATGGGCGCGGAACCGGGATTCAAGTCGGAGGCGATGACCAAACCGCAGCCGGTATCGAGCATGGCGCGGGCTCGGGGAAGCGGCATGCCCAGTCCGAGACAGGCTCCGGGCAAGACCGTGGCCATGGTCTGAGAAGCGGCCAGGGCCGCGATGGCGGCATCGGAAACCGCTTCAAGGTGATCGGCGCTGCGGGCCCCCAGGCTTGCGGCCATGGCCGCGCCGCCTTGGGAGAATTGGTCGGCATGCAGTGTGAGATCGAACCCGCGGTGTTTTGCGGCGAGCAGATAGTGTCGCGCCGTTTCGCCATGGAAGGCGACGTCGTCGAAGAAGATGTCGACGCGTGTGCATGAGAGCGCGGCGAGGCGGGGGAAGAGCTCTGCGATGATGTGAGCCAAGTACGACTCGGGGTTCTGATACTCTTTGGGCAGCACATGCGCGGCAAGACAGGTGGAGACTCCACCCACATCCCGGATCACTTCCAACATCCTCACTTCAGTGTCCACATCCAACCCGTAACCGCTCTTGATCTCACAAGTGGTGACGCCTTCCCTCCGCTGGCGGTCCATCCGCTTGCTTGTCAGCGCAAATAACTGCTCAACACTGGCTTTCCGGGTCTCCGCAACGGTGTGATGGATTCCTCCACCCGATGCGAGAAGCTCGGAATACGTGGCTCCGCTGAGTTTGAGCGCATAATCAGCGGATCGGTCGCCCGCAAAGCAGAGATGGGTATGCGAATCCACGAATCCGGGAACCAAGACCCGATTCCCCTCGATTTCGTGAAGTTCCGTGGCTTGGTGTCTGCATTCGTCGAACGTTCCGACATGTCGGATGACTCCCTCATCCACCAACACCCCGCCTTCATACACGATCCGCATGGCCGTATCGCGGATAGGGCCTTTCAGAGGCATCCCATCCAGGGTCAGGATCTGACGGAATGGTCCGATGAGTTTCATCGCAGGTGATGGATTTTTGCCGTGGCGATGGCTTCTTCATAGCCGGCATCCACATGTCGGAAGACACCCATCGCGGGATCGTTATGAAGCACGCGGCGCAGGCAGTTGGCGGCGCGCTCGGTTCCATCGGCCACCACCACCATCCCAGCGTGCTGCGAATATCCCATCCCCACTCCGCCACCATGATGGAACGACACCCAGGTGGCGCCTCCGCCAGTATTGGCCATGAGATTGAGCAAAGGCCAGTCGCTCACGGCATCCGAACCGTCTTTCATACCTTCGGTTTCACGGTTTGGCGAGGCCACAGAGCCGCAATCCAGGTGATCTCGACCGATCACGATCGGGGCGCTCACTTTTCCGGTTCTCACAAGGTCATTGAAAATCAATCCGGCTTTTTCGCGTTCCCCCATCCCCAACCAGCAGATTCGGGCGGGAAGTCCTTGAAAGGAGATCTTCTCGCGCGCTTGGGTGAGCCAGTCGATCAGATGCGTGTTTTCAGGAAAGGCTTCGATCAGGGCCCGATCGGTGGTGTAGATGTCTTCCGGATCGCCGGAAAGCGCCACCCATCGGAACGGACCTTTCCCTTCGCAGAACAACGGACGTATGAACTCGGGCACAAATCCCTTGAAATCATAAGCGTTGGGCTCTCCACCCTGCTTCGCGAATTCGCGGAGGTTGTTGCCGTAATCGAAGGTGACCGCACCGCGTTTTCGATGTTCGAGCATGAGCGAGACGTGCCGCGCCATGCTTTTCAGGCTTCGGGCTTTGTAAAGTTCGGGATTTGTCGCACGCAGCTTGGCCGCATCCGCCATCGACATCCCGTTGGGGATGTAACCGTGAACGGGATCATGGGCGGATGTCTGGTCGGTCAACACATCCGGAATGAGGTCGTCTTCGAGGAGGAGGGCGAGCAGTTCTCCAGCGTCGGAAACGAGTCCGATACTGTATGGAAGTCCATGTTTTTTCTTGAGAAGGGCCTTGTCGCGGGCTTTCGTGTAATCATCCGTCATCTCGTCGATATACCGCGTCTGAAGGCGCTTCTCGATGCGGGATGGATCCACATCCGCACCCAGGAAACTGGCTCCGGCCATGGTAGCGGCCAGAGGTTGCGCGCCACCCATGCCTCCGAGTCCGGCGGTGACGAGCAGACGGCCTTTGAGCGAGCCTCCGAAATGCCGCCTCGCGCAGGATGCGAAGGTCTCGTAGGTGCCCTGCAAGATGCCTTGGGTGCCGATGTAGATCCAGCTTCCGGCGGTCATCTGTCCGTACATCATCAGGCCGTTTTCCTTCAGCGACTCGAAATGCTCCCATGTGGCCCATGCAGGCACCAGGTTCGAGTTGGCGATGAGCACGCGGGGCGCTTCGGGATGCGAGCGCACGATGCCCACAGGCTTGCCGGATTGGATCAGCAGCGACTCATCCTCCTCGAGAGTAAGCAGGGATGTGAGGATGGCATCGAGGGCGGAACGGTTGCGTGCGGCCTGTCCTGTGCCACCGTACACCACGAGATTGGCGGGATCTTCGGCCACTTCGGCATCAAGATTGTTGAGGAGCATGCGCAGAGGAGCCTCGGTCGCCCACGAGCGGGCGTGAAGCTGCGAGCCTCTGGGGGCCATGTAGTTGGGATGCGAGGCGAAGGTGCGAAGGAAGTTGGTCGTGTCGCTCATGGCACAATGTAAGCGCTATGAGGCACTGAGCCAAGTGTGTGGAGTGGCAGCGGAACTATTATGAGCGCCTGATACCCGATGATGAGATCTTACGCAGGACAAGGCTATACATCCTGAATAATCCTTTACATTGGCGGAAATGAAACGAGCGATACTTCTCACCACCATTTGGTGCCTGACGGGCATGAGCGAAGCCTTCGCGCAGCGCCCCATCGATATACAGCGCATCGATTCTCTCAATCAACGGGCCAATTCGTTCCGGGGAAACCTTCCTGATTCGATGATCGCCATCGCGGAACGCGCCCTGGATCTGGCGAAGTCCTCGCGATATCGTAAGGGTCAGGCCGATGCGCTTCGATGGATCGCTCTGGGCAAGAACCTCACCGGCAAGCCTGGAAGCGAGGAGTTGCTGGATGAATCCTACGCGATCCTGGTCTCGATCAAAGATAACGCAGGTTTGGCCAGCACCTTGAACACCATGGCGACGTTGTATTTCTATCGCGGCGCCTATGAAATCGCCGGTGAAAAATGGCACGAAGCCCTGAATATCCACTCCCAAATGGGCGATTCGGTCGGAATCACCAACATCTGGAACAATCTTGGAAATCTGCATCGGGCGTTGGGACAGAATGAACTCGCGCTGAGCTACCATCAGCGCGCTTTGGCATTCCGAGAGACGAAGACCGATACCTTGAATATCGCAGGCAGTCTGAACAATGTAGCGAATCTGCTCAGTGTGCTCGGTCTTTACGACGAAGCCATCCTCCATCACGAGCGTGCTTTGGAAATGAACCGTGCGATCGGAAACCGACGCAGCATCGGCAACAGTCTGATGAATCTCGGATCCACGAACCTGCGCAAGGGCAATGCATCCTTGGCCTTGGAATATTACCGCCAAGCCGCGGAAATCCGCGAATCCATGAACGACATCCGATCCTTATCCGGTGTGTACAGCGGTATGGCGGATGCCTATCTGGTCTTGGGTCAGCCTCGCAAGGCGGCTGAATTCGCCATCAAAGCCTATGATCTGGCCAATCAAGTGAACACACCCCGCGAAGCGAATGATGCCAGCCGTTTCGCTTATCGGGCGTTCAAAGAGATGGGCAATCCTGCCAAAGCTCTTGAGTTTTTGGAGATCCATAAATCCTTGAGCGACTCCCTCCTGTCCATCGACCGTCAGACAGCGATCGCGAACCTGGAGAACGCCGCGGAAATCAATCGCAAACAGAACGAAATCAACCGCTTGGAAGCGGAGCAACGGTTTCAACGCAATCTGCTGATCGGCATTCTCATTAGTCTCGTCATCACGCTGTCCTTGTTAGTATGGATTTACAGATCACATCTGCGCGAGCAGAACATCAGCACAGAACTGCGCCGCGTGGGCGATATGAAAGACCGGATGCTATCGATTCTGTCGCATGATCTCCGCAGCCCGCTGAACAGCCTCCATTCGATGATCGAACTCATGGATATGGATGCGCTCACCGCCGATGAATGGCATTCGTTCAAAGCGACTCTGATGAGGCAGTTCGATGCTACCGACGAAACCCTCCGCGATGTGTTGTTGTGGGCCAAAGGTCAATTCGAGGGTGAGAAACCACGAACCCAATCGGTTAATCTGCGTGAGGCGGTGGACTCGAATACGGAGTTGGTGAATCTGATCGCAAGTCGGAAAGGAGTATCCATCATTGTGGATGTGGATTCGGAGGCGACGGTTTTTGCGGATCGCGCCCATCTGATGGCCATCATCCGAAATCTTCTGACCAATGCCGTGAAATTCACCCCCGCTGGAAAAACCATTCGATTGACGAGCTCATCGCTTCAGGATTCCCATGTGCTGGAAATCAAAGATGAAGGTGTCGGGATGTCGGCGGACAAAATCGGCAGCCTGTTCACAACCGCCGGGCAGTTCACCCATGGCACTGACGGTGAATCGGGCAGCGGGTTGGGATTGGTCTTTGTTCGCGACCTCGTGCGACGCAACAATGGCACCATCACTGTGGAAAGCGAGCCGGATGCGGGTAGCACGTTCAGGGTGACTCTGCCAAGTTGATGATCCAGCCCATAAAAAAAGGCTCGCATCTTTTCAGACACGAGCCTTTTTAGTGGCGGGGACAGGACTCGAACCTGTGACCTTCGGGTTATGAGCCCGACGAGCTACCAACTGCTCCACCCCGCGGTGTAGGCAATAAATATACGGCAATAATTCCTTGTAAAACAAGTTAAATATGCCTTTATCGTGGTTTACTTTGTGGATGCGCATCACGACCTTGCGTTCAACCAACCACAGAATTTACATGAGCCGTTACTTCGTACTCGTTTTCCTTTTACTGTCCAACGAATTCCTATCCGCGCAATCGGCCTACAAGGTGCCTGTGGCCGATGTGGCCGCCTTGGTCGATGCTCCCGCCACGCCATCGGTGAGCGTCTCGCCGAACGGTGTCACGCTTCTGATTTCCACGCTTCCAGGCGTGCCCACCATCGCGGATTTGTCGCAACCCGAACTTCGCTTGGCTGGTTTCCGGATCAATCCGGCCAATCATAACGCAAGTCGGAGCACCTACGCGACTGGCCTTCAGTTGCTCACCATCTCCACGCGTCAGAGCCGACCTGTGACGGGACTCCCGGCCAACGCGAAAATCGAGAATGCAAGCTGGTCTCCCGACGGCAGCCTAATCGCATTCACCAACGACACCGGTAACCGCTTGGATCTGTGGTTGGTCACAGTCTCGAACGGACGTGCCGCGAAACTGGGGAATTTCGCTGTGAACAATACCATGCCGGGCGCTCCTTTCTCTTGGTATCCGGATGGAAAATCCTTGCTCGTCAGAAGTGTCCGCGCCAATCGCGCTCCGGCGCCTGTACGCAATCCTGTTCCGAGCGGACCCATCATCCAAGAAACCACCGGCGAAGCCGCACCTGTGCGCACCTATCAGGATCTGCTGACCGATTCTCACGATGAAGCCCTTTTCGAATATTATGCCACCGCACAGCTTCTTAAAGTGGAGTTGAACGGAAGAAGCCGCCCCATCGGCACGCCAGCCATTTTCAGCAATGTGTCGATCTCACCGAACGGGATGTACATCCTCACCTCCCGCATCGTCAAGCCTTTCTCGTATCAGGTTCCTGCCAGCTTGTTTCCGAGCGTGACCGAAGTCTGGAACGAGCGCGGCGAATCGGTGCGCCAAATCGCGCAACTTCCGATTCTGGACAACATCCCGATCGCATTCAACTCCACGTATGTCGGACCGAGATCCATTCAATGGCGTCGTGATGCGGATGCCACCGTGTTCTGGGTCGAGGCGCAAGACGGCGGAAATACCGCCAACGCCGCGGAATTCCGCGACAAGGCGTTCACCATGATGGCTCCTTTCACCGGTACGCCCGTGGAAATCGCGAAACTGACCACACGTTTCGCGGGCATCACCTGGGGAACGGGCGACCTGGCGCTGATCAGCGAGACTTGGCGCGCCACACGCCGGCTAAAAACCTGGCGTATCGCGCCCGATTCGCCAAGCACTTCGCCCGAGCTCATCCGCGATCTGAATTACGAAGACATCTATGCCAATCCGGGGAATCCGGTCCTGAAAAGCGGAAAACTGGTATTCAGCCAAGACCGCACCTCCATCTATCTGAGCGGCATCGGCGCTTCGCGCGAAGGAAACCGCCCATTTCTGGACCGATATAATTTTCAAACCAAGCAAACCACGCGTCTTTGGCAGTCGGAATCGCCTTGGTATGAGAGTTTCGTGGCGTTCGCCGGTGACGACGCCGGAAAGATCGTGAGTCGTCGTGAAACCACGGATATTCCCGCGAATTTCGTACTGCGTTCATTGACGGATGGATCCGTAGTCGAGCTCACCTCCTTCCCGCATCCGACTCCGCAATACAAAGATGTGAAATCGGAGGCGATCACGTATCTGCGCAACGACGGAATTCCGCTATCCGGGCAACTGTTGCTCCCGGCAGGATACACGCCGGATAAGGGTCCGCTTCCAGTGGTGATTTGGGCTTATCCGCGTGAGTTCGGCAGCGCCGATGCGGCCGGTCAGCGTTCCGATTCCCCCTATCAGTTCAATGCGATCAGTTTTTGGGGTCCGCAGTTCTTCGTCACCCAAGGCTACGCCGTGCTGAACAACGCCGCCATGCCGATCGTGGCCAAAGGCGACGGATCCGAGCCGAACGACACCTTCATCGAGCAGACCATCGCCAACGCCCAAGCGGCGATTGATGAGTTGGTACGTCGAGGCGTAAGCGATGGTAAGCGTTTGGCGGTGGGTGGTCACTCGTACGGCGCGTTCATGACTGCGAACCTGTTGGCGCACTCGAACCTGTTCCAAGCCGGCATCGCGCGCTCAGGAGCATATAACCGTAGCCTCACGCCATTCGGCTTCCAGGCCGAACCCCGCGACATTTGGGAGGCCACCGACACCTACATCACCATGTCGCCTTTCTTCTTCGCGAACAAGCTGAAAACTCCGATCCTGTTCATCCATGGCGAAGCGGACAACAACTCAGGCACCTTCCCCATCCAAAGCGAGCGGATGTACCAAGCGGTGAAAGGAAACGGCGGAACCGCGCGATTGGTGATGCTACCGCATGAGAGCCACGGTTACAGAGCCAACGAATCGCTCAAGCACATGCTTTGGGAGCAGTTGAACTGGTTGGAAACCTACGTCAAATAAGCTTATGCGGCTCCGATGATGAGGACGATTTGATCTTTCATGGAAACAGAAACCCCTTCGTCAGGTCGAATTCGTTTCCGTCAGACTCTTTTGCTCAACATTTTTTCAACAAAAGCGATGATTTGCTCGCGATCGAAGGGTTTGGGCAGATAATGGGAGAACCCTTCGCGGAACAGCTCATCTTTCGTGCTGATCCATTGCGCCGTGACCGCACCGATCGGTGTGCGCTCGTACTCTTTCATCGAGCGGATCGACTTGCAAAGATCGATCCCGTTGATACCGGAACCCAGGTTGATATCGATCAAAATCGCATCAAACCGGCGTTTGGTCAATTCAATGAGCGCCATTTCACCTGAATGGCAGATCACCACGTCATAATCCGACAGCAGCCTTTTCACCAGAACTCTGATGATGATTTCATCTTCGACGCAAAGGATACTCTTGATCGTGTTCATGGATTACCTGATGTGATTCTAAACCAAAGATGCGATGGTTCATTGAATCTGAAACATTAGAGTATCACTTAAAACAGCGAAGAATCCAACAAACACATTAAATAATTCGAAGCAACCAAGCGCAGAGCAACCCCGCGTAGGTTCCCAAAACATAGCCCAATACGCCCAGAAGAACGCCAACCGATGCCAGAGCGGGATGGAAGACCGATGCCACCACCGGAGCCGATGCCACGCCACCCACATTGGCTTGGGAGCCAACCGCGAGGAAAAACAACGGCGCTTTCAGCCAATGCAATACGGCAAAAAGGATGAGGGCGTGAATGAGTATCCAAGTGGCCGCCATCGCCAGCAGCATCGGGTACTCGAAGATCTTCGACACATCCGCCCCCGCTCCGATCGTACCGATGAGCATGTACAGAAACACTGTTCCCAATTTGGAAGCGCCAGCTCCCTCGTAATTCCGAAACGCCGTGAACGACAGCACGATACCCACAGTGGTGATCAGAATCACTTTCCAGGAGAACGCGCCGATGAAATCGCCGATGGGCGGTAGGGCTTTGCCGGCGATGTCTGCCAACCAGGCGCCGCCGAATGCGATCGCCAGCAGCACCATGAAATCAGTGGTGGTGGACACCCGTTCGGTGCGCTTCTGAAAAGTCATGACGCGCTCTTTGAGCTCATCGATGGATGAGGTGTCGGCGCCCATCCGCCGGTCGAACGCTTCGCTTCGTCCGGCCAGGAACATCAGGATGCCGGTCCAAGTGTATCCCACCATCACATCCACGAACACCATCATTCCGAGCATGTTTTCCGTGGCGCCGACCGACTTCCCGATCGCGATGAAATTCACTCCGCCGCCGATCCAGCTTCCCGCCAAAGCGGCCATTCCGGTCCAGATGTCTTCGGGTAGCCAGCGCTCGTACAGAAGCAGGGAAATGGGTCCGCCGATCACGATTCCTGCGGTTCCGGCCAGAAACAGGATCAAGGCGTTCGGACCCAGCCTCATCACGCCCTTCAAATCCACCGATATCGTGAGAAGCAGCAAGGATGCGGGCAGGATGTAGGCCATCACCATACCGTATACGTCTGACGAGCGCGGAATCACGCCAAGATTGCTGAGTATCGTGGGTACGAAATAGGCGAAAATGAGGATCGGCACCCGCTGAAAAATCGCCCTTGCTCCGGTGTTTTCGTTCAACCAGAATAGGATCGCAGGAATGATGAGCAGGACGGCGGCTAAACCGACGGGATCTTGAATCATTTGAAGCGTTTTCTCAGCCAGAAGGTCATATCGTGCAAGACGACTTCGCTTTCGGGCTCGTTCAGGATTTCATGATACAAGCCGTTATAGGCTTTGAATTCTTTGTCGGCGGATGGGGCAACATCAAACAGATATCTGGATCCGGCGGGCATGGCCAAGCGGTCGAGCGTGCCATGACCGATCCACATCGGCAGGGTGAATTCATGAAACCGTTCGCGGATGGCGAAAACGGCATCTTCGAGTTCGATACCCGTGCGGGCGCGGATTTTCCCGTTATAGACCAACGGATCGGCGCGATATCTGCGGATCACATCCGGCTCGCGGCACAATCCTTCGACGTCCAGAGCGATGACCGGCAGTGTTGGAATCAGTTTGGAGAACACCCGTCCGATTTTCTTGACGATGTTCGGAATTCCGGCGGGAGTGTCGAGCAAAGGGCCGCTGAGCATCAACGCGGAAATCTGGTCTTTGCGATCCAGCGAGAGATGGCAAGCCAGCAGGCCGCCCATGCTGTGACCGAACACGATCCATTGAAAATCGGGATTCGATTGACGGATGAAATCGAAGTATGCGATAGTGTCGTTTTTCAACGCTTCGAACGATGGCACATATCCGGGCCGACCCGGAGATTTCCCGTGGCCGATGTGCTCGATCGCAAACACATGATAACCTTCACCTGCCATTCGATCACCGAACGTGCGATACCGCCTTGCATGTTCAGCATAGCCGTGAAGCAGCAGAATTCCGATTTTCCGGGGATTCTGCGGCGTCCATTTCAAGACGGCTCGGTTCTGGAATACACTTTCTCTGAACATAAAACTAACGCTTTACCTGTATATTTGACGGACACACATCTACATTATGAAACGCTTTTTCCTCTTCGCAGGCGTCTTCACCGGAGTGGTCGCTCTGGTGTATCTGCTTGTCTTCGGCGTGAATTTCACGGTCTTTTCAACGGTTTTCAAGAACAATGAAGCCATGGCCGAAGGCTCGGAATGGGTCCAAAATACCTATTCTTTGGCAGGTCTGGCAGACTATATCGCCAAAAATCCCAAAAACGCGTCCGTTGTGCTATACGATGCCACTCACGACAGTCTGATGGTCGATTTCGGTGGCGATGTGGCCCGGCCGCTCGGTGCGCTGAACAACCTCATCCTGCTCATCGCTTTGGATGACGCGGTCACCGCAGGAACGCTCTCGCTGCAATCCACCATCGATCCCGACCAAGTCCGCAAGTTCAAAGTGGAAGGGATCGAACAGCGCCGTTTGGAAGAGGGACTCAAACAGCTCGGAAAAGCGCCGACATGGTCTGAAGCGGTGGATCTGATGGTACGCACAGGACATTGGTGGATTTCAGACCACCTCTATGAGACTTTGGGATCAGAAACCATCGATCTCTACACCGATTCTTTGGGTAAGGGCGCCATCGACGCGTATGTCCCCTTCCACATCTTGTTCTCACCGCATGCGGGCGGGATGGATTTCAAAACCGAGCGCGAATTGTATGCCACGTTTCCTTTGGGTGAGCCAAGGGCACTGTTGAACGTGCTTCGTGGGGCTTCGCCGAGAGTGATCCAATGGCTGTCTTGGCCCATGGAGAATGCGTCTGTCCGTCGCGACATGACCCAATTCAGCGCCTTGTTCGAAAGCCGGATGTCAATACTGAGCGGTGTCTCAATCGGCACTTCGCGCTACACCGGAATACAGTACCTTCAAGTCGTGATGTTGACCGACATCCCGGCCGGACTGTGGTTCCACTTATCGGCTAATTTCATGAACCAGGATTTCCAGCAGCGATTGGTCTTCGACCCCGCCATGCAGGAAAAAGTGAGCGCATTATGACGACTTCCATCGATTCCCTACACATCCCCCATGTGGATTCCACGCTGCGTTTCCAAGCCACGCAATATGTGCGCAAGGCCAGCAAAGTGACTGTGAACGCGGGTCCGGTCATCACCATTTCCCGCGAATTCGGCTGCGAAGGATATGCCTTGTCGTCGGCCTTGGTTCACAAGCTCAGCGATGAAACCCATCCTTGGATGGTGTACAGCCGCGATATGCACAATGCCCAAGAACCCGACAAGGATCCGGTGCATGAATTGACGGATTCTCTGGATACGTCGAGCCGGGATATGATCGCGGAGATGTTCGATAAATTCATGGCCGACAAGCCCACCGACATCGAGCGATACAAATCCTTGGTTTCGAATTTGGTCGCATTGTCGAGGCATGGTAATGCGGTGATTCTTGGTGGAGGTGGCGCGATCGTGAACCAAGGACATCCCAAAACCTTCCATGTGCGCATGGTGGCCTCCGAAGAGTTCAGAGTCAAGCGGATCGCTTCTGTGACCGGGCTGAGTTACGAAGAAGCTTCGCGCCAGGTGGCCGATCATGACGTGAACCGTGTCGCTTTCATCCAGAAGTTCACCAAACTCGATTTGAGAGACCCGCATTTGTACGATCTGGTGCTGAACAACGGCACCCTGAATGTGGATCAGATGTCGGACCTGATCATCCACGCCATGAAACAACGGAAATTGCTATGAAAAAACTCGTCTTTCTTATCTGGCTCATTCCTGGCTGGCTGTTTTTCCTGAGTCTGTACCAGGTCAATGTACTGAACGGTTTGGTCCAGACCCATCAGGATGGAACGGATCTGACCGGTTTCGTGGAGGAATTCGAAATCAAGTACATTTCCTCGCAGACCAACGGGTACGTCGTTCTTCGTTTCACTCCGCAAGGCGGATCCGAAAAAATCGAAAAACTGGGATTGCCCGTACAAGTAGCCGCGAAGATTCAAAATCTGGCCGCCATCCCCATCCGCTACGATTCGACCTCTTCGGTGCCGATCGTGATGTTGCCGACGTTCACCTTTCAACGCAGCACCATGATCGTGAATCTGGCCATCATGGCTGTCTCCCTCCTCATCACCTGTCTCATCGCGTGGCACTTTACCTTATCCCGACCCCGTTAAGCACGGAAGATCCTCTTCAGGTTCTTCCGCCGGCAACCATCACCGCGGTTCATTCCATTTCCGTGTTCTGTGTGGAGCAATTGCCATGGGCGGTGAAATTCCTGGGGCGCATCGGTCATCCTGTCCCCTCTTATAAGCTGGAATTTCTGCCGTACAGCAAGAGAACGGGTCCGCAAGAGCTGATGGACATTCTGAAAATGATCCAAAGCGGGCGGGATGTGGGCATCTTGTCGGAAGCGGGTGCGCCTGGAATCGCCGATCCGGGCTCTGAACTGGCTTGGGTGGCGCATCAGCGCGGAATCGAAGTGAAACCGCTTGTGGGACCCTCCTCAATCCTTTTGGCGGCGATGTCGGCAGGCATGAACGGGCAGCGTTTCGCATTCAACGGATATTTCCCTGTGGATGCGGACAAGCGCACCATGGCCATACACGAATTCGAGAACCTATCGATGCGGCTTGACCAAGCCCAGATCTTCATCGAAGCGCCGCACAGAAATGAATCTCTTTGGGGTGCGTTAGTGGGCACCCTGAATGGCGACACGCGTCTTGGAGTGGCGATTTCACTCGCGGGTGCGGATCAGCTGATTCGCACGAAACTGGTCTCCGAGTGGAAGTCGCAAGCGGCGCCGATCAAGAACGGAGTGCCTGCGATCTTCCAGTTTTACGCTACGAAGTGATCAGCTGACGGTCTGCTTCTCCAGCAATGCGATGATTTTCGCGTGCTGATTCGACTTGGCATGATCCAAAACCGTCCAACCGCGATCATCAATGACGTGGATGTCGGCATTGGCGACAAGGAGCCTTTTCACGATATCGGTATGACTGTTCACCACCGCCCAATAAATGGCGTTCGTGCCGCGGTTGTCGCGCAGATTCACATCCGCACCATAGGTGAGTAGCATGTCGACGGTGATCAGATGACCGTGCTTGGCGGCTTTCATAAGCGCGGTGCGTTGGTGGTCGTCTGTAGCATTCACGTTCATGCCGTCTTCGAGCATGGTGACGACCAGGGCGGTGCGTCCTTCGGCGGCTGCGGAAACGAATTGTGCTTCCTTCATAAGCCCTCCTCAATGAGATTTAGGTGATAATTTTGCCTTCTGAAGTGTAGCGGATTAAGGGTGAAAAGGCAAGTAAAAAATACCCAGGAATCGGGAATCGGGAATCAGGAATCGGGAAACAGGAATCGGGAATCGGGAATCGGGAAACAGAAATCAGTGAAGAATGACGCTGCAAAAACTTCCGGATTTCCGATTTCTGATTCCCGATTCCCGTATCTTACCCCCCTATGTCAGACCAAAAAATCATCTTTTCCATGGTTGGAGTGGGCAAAGTCCACAAACCCAACAAACAAGTACTGAAGGACATCTACCTGTCCTTTTTTTATGGCGCCAAAATCGGTGTCCTGGGCCTGAACGGCTCGGGTAAATCGACGCTTCTGCGCATCATCGCCGGCTTGGATACCGATTACATCGGCACGATTTCCGCGCAGAAAGGCATCACCTTCGGGTATCTGTCGCAAGAGCCTGAGCTGGACGTCACCAAGACGGTGAAAGAGATCGTTGAAGAGGGTGTTCAGGAAACCGTGAATCTGATCAAAGCCTATGAGGCGGTGAATGAGAAGTTCGGCGATCCGGATGCCGATTTCGATAAGCTGATGGCCGAACAGGCCAAGCTCCAGGAAAAGATCGACCATCTCGATGCTTGGGATATCGACTCGAAACTCGAAATGGCGATGGATGCGCTCCGCTGTCCGGATGGCGACACCAAAGTGAGCGTGCTTTCCGGTGGTGAGCGCCGCCGCGTGGCTCTGTGCCGCCTGTTGCTCAAGAAACCCGACGTTTTGCTTCTCGATGAACCGACCAACCACTTGGATGCCGAATCCGTGCACTGGCTCGAACAGCATCTGGCCCGCTACGACGGCACCGTGATCGCGGTGACCCACGACCGTTATTTTCTCGACAATGTGGCCGGATGGATTCTGGAGCTCGACCGTGGCGAAGGCATTCCGTTCGAAGGAAATTACACGAACTGGCTGGAACAGAAATCAGCCCGACTCCAACTTGAGGAAAAGCAGGAATCCAAACGCCAGAAGACACTTCAACGCGAATTGGACTGGATCCGGATGAACCCCAAAGGCCGTCAGACCAAGTCGAAAGCCCGGATCACCGCTTATGAGGATCTGCTAAGTGAATCGCAAGACAAACGCCGCGAAGATCTGGAGATTTTCATTCCTTCCGGTCCGCGTTTGGGCAACAAAGTGATCGTGGCCGAAAACATCTCGAAAGGCTATGGCGACCGTCTTCTGTATGAAGGGATGAGTTTCGCGCTTCCGCCAGGAGGCATTGTCGGGGTCATCGGACCGAATGGAGCGGGTAAGACCACTCTTTTCAAGATGATCATGGGCTTGGAAAAACCTGATTCCGGGGTGATCACCTTGGGTGATACCGTGAAACTGGGCTACATCGACCAGAATCGTCCGCTGGACCCGAATAAAACCATCTGGCAGGAGATTTCCGACGGTTTGGACATCATCATGCTGGGCAAATACGAGGTGAACTCACGCGCTTATGTGGCACGATTCAACTTCTCGGGTTCCGATCAACAGAAAAAAGTGGGCGAACTCTCGGGTGGAGAGCGGAACCGGGTCCACTTGGCCAAGATGCTCAAAGAAGGCGCGAATGTGCTTCTTTTGGATGAGCCGACCAACGACCTGGATGTGAACACCCTCCGCGCTTTGGAAGAAGCTCTGGAAACCTTCGCGGGTTGCGCGGTGATCATCACTCACGATCGCTGGTTCTTGGATCGCACCGCCACACACATCCTCTCTTTCGAGGGCGATTCGCAAGTGGTCTGGTTCGAAGGGAACTACGCCGAATATGAGGAAAACCGGCATAAGAGACTCGGCACCAGCGCCGATCAGCCGCACAGGATTCGGTATAAGTCGTTGACGAGATAAGAGAATTTTAAATTGACAATTTTAAATTTTAAATCCCTGACCGAGCGCTAATTGCAACCCTTTAGCATCGTCCAGACCCCCACATTTAAAATTTATCATTTAAAATTTCTCAGAACGACCACTTCACTCTCACAAACACCGAATTCATTTCGTAGCTCCTCAATATCTGCCCCAGCACCAACAGATCCAGATTTTCGGAGATGGAATAGGTGGCTTGCGGCATGAGGATGGTGAGGTCGCGGGTGAAAGCGCCGAGTACGGCGATGTTCACGGAAAACAGCGGATGCACCGCGCTACCGGCGCCCATCATATAAGCGGATGGAGCCATGAACAGGTTTTCGGGCGATGGCGCGCTTGCGAAGCTTCCCTCCTGCGCCACGCTTTTCCCGTAACCGCCGTTATATAAGAGTTCGCCGTTCAGAAACACTCCGTTGGCGAGCATGTGGTCGGCGCCGCCCACCGCCGATAGCGACTTCTGTCCCGAGAAATAACTCATTTCCCCTTTGAAGCCGGAGGTTCCCACATACCCCGCCCATCCGCCGCCAATCACGATCTCTTCTTTGTAATAGCCGGTGAGCAGCTGGATGTCGTAGGTTCCGATGTTTCCGCGGTACATGGCGGCGACCACATCCCGGCTCACTCCCGCTTCCACGCTCGAGGCATATCCCCATCCGTATTGAGCCACTACCGCATCCGTCCCCGGACGCTCCTCATAGTCGAAATCCAAAAACGCATAGGCGTTGAACAGGTCGTTCGGGTTCCAGACCATGGTTTTGCCCCAGTTGATGCGCTGCCTTCCGGCATGCGCTTCCCAAGGCCCGTCTTCCCACGACACATGGAACCGATCCACATTCGAGCGGAAATCGTGCCCGTCGGATGTGGAGATGAGCCGAGTCCGAAGATCCGCTTGCAGGCGGATGGCGGACGTCATTTCCCAACGCGATTCGATCCGGTTGTGGAGGATGTTCACGAACGAAGGATTTCCAAGTCGGTTATTCACCGTCACCGCGCCCAACTCCTTCACATAGCCTTTGATTTCCTGTGCCACGGCCGACGACGTTCCGAGACAGACAACCCACATCGCGACCCAAACTCCTTTCATGAGGCGCGCACGTCGCTGGCCACTACCCCATCCACCAGGGTGATCACGCGCCGCGCGCGCTCCACCACACGCTGATCGTGCGTCGAAAACACGAACGTCACCCCTTGCTCCGTATTCAGCTTCTGCATGATATCGAGCAAGTTCGACGTGGACTTGGAATCCAGATTTGCCGTGGGTTCATCGGCCAACACGAAATCGGGTTGAGAAGCCAGGGCGCGGGCCACAGCCACGCGTTGCTGCTGTCCGCCGGACATTTCACCCGGACGCTTGTTCAATTGATCGTCCAAGCCCACCGCATGCAGCAATTCAACGCTGCGGCGCTCATACTCGGCCTTCGGCAACCCCTGCATCTGCAGAATGAAGGCCACGTTTTCCTTCGCCGAAAGCACCGGAATCAGATTGTAGGCTTGAAACACGAACCCGATATGGTGCAGCCGGAACTCGATCCGCTTTTTCTCAGACAAGGCGAACAGATCGGTCCCATTGATCTTGATCTGTCCGGAAGTGGGTTTATCCAAACCTCCCAAGACATTCAGCAACGTGGTTTTTCCGGAACCTGACGGACCCACGATCGCCGTGAATTCCCCCGCTTCAATGTCCAGAGACAAGCCGTTCAGCGCCTGTACCGGCACTTTATCGTGGTTATAGAGTTTGGAAACGGATGTGATTTCAATGATGGGCATCAGAAACTCCTAATGGCTTCAACCGGATTCAATTTCAAGGCTTTCAGACAAGGGAAAATGGCGGAAAGCAGCGTGGCGACCACGATCATCACCGTGATGACCGCATAATAGCCTGGGGAAAGAACCGGATACACCACCGGACTCATCCCATACATCTCCAACCCGCTGGCGAACGCTCCCAGATCGATTCCATTGATGGCGGTCAAGCTGATGGTGGCCCAACTCAGGAACAAGCCGATCGGCGCGCCGATGAGAGTGAGAAACACGGTTTCGAACAGGATCATGGCTCCGGTTCGGGTCTTGTTCACCCCGATCGCCATCATCATTCCCAGTTCAGGCGTGCGTTCGAGCACGGCCATGAGCATGGTGTTCACGATGCCGAAGGTGAGCGCGATGAGGATGATGGCCATGAAAATGGTGAGTGTAGTGCCGATACTCGCATCGGCGTAGCGCATCGCCGAGGAAAGATCGCCCCAGCTTTTCACGACGAGGGAGGAATCCAGGCCGAGTTCGGAGACATATCGATCTGCCTTGCGGAAATCATCCACGATCATCACAATCTCATGCGTGGCGGATTCGGAAAGTAGCAGCCGGTTCAGATCCGATTTCCTCACGAAGACCGTGGTTTCATCGAATCCGGAATTCGGACTGTGGAACAATCCCGTGACTCTGAACGCGCCGGCTGTGAGGTTTCCCTCCACATCCTGCAGATTCAACACAATGCGCGAGTTAAGCCCGATACCGAGGCGTTTGGCCAGTTTGGTGCCGATCACGACGGGGTTTCGTCCCTCATCCGTCAAATACTGTCCCTCTTTCACATAGGTGGGCAAGGTGGACACCTGCTGCTCGCTGACCGCATCCACCCCGTTCACTTCCACGCCGAAACTGGCAGTGGCGCTGCTGGCCAAGCCGAGAACCACGCTTCGGGAGGTGATGGCGGTGACGAAAGGCTTCGATTCAAGCACGGAAATCAGCGAATCCGCATCCGCGATCGAATACATCGGCATCGGTTCGGCATCATAACGGGCATCTTGGATGCGGATGTGCGCCGAATAATTCTTCAGGTGGTTCTGGATGTAGGATTGCGTGAGTCCGCCCATGAAGGCCGACATGAATAAGCCCGCCCATACGCCCGTGACCACAGAGGCGATCACCACGCCGCTGCGCACCGGATTTCGCCACACGTTCTTCCAACTCAGATTGAGGATCGGAAAATTGGCCATATCAGTGCCTCATCGCGCGAATGGCATTCAGCTTGCGCACATGAAGCACAGGCTGGATGCTGATGATGAGGGTGACCACCAGAATGATGAACCCCTGGATGAAGGGTATAACAGGATCCAGTGAAAAGCGGATGAAGGGCTCCATCCCGTATTCGATGATGGCTTCGGCCATTTCGCCGGAGAATTTCAGCGGATGCAGATTGAACCAGACCAGGATCGGCAGACTCGCCAAAATCCCGATCGCGGTTCCGATGAAGGTGATGAAGGTCATTTCGAGGATGAGCATGCCCATGAGCCGGGCGCGCGACGTTCCGATGGAAAGCATCACTCCGAGCTCGAAACGTCGTTCGGCGGTCATCATCAATACGGTTCCGAGGATTCCGAAACCGACCACCATGTACAGAATCATGAGGATGATGTAGCTCGATCCGCGATCCGCCTGGATGGCTTGAACCAATTCGGGCATGAGCTCGGGCCAGTCGAGGGCCACAAGTCCCTCGGGCAAGGCCGCATTCAACCGCTGGGTGACTCGCCCGATCCGCTTCGGCTGCTCCAAAACGATGGAAATGGTGGTGAGCCGGCCATACGCGGCGGTGAATTCCTGCGCGGTGATCAAGGGAAGATAGATCATGGATTGGTTCATCTCCGGAATCCCGAATTTCAGGATGCCGATGATGGGAAACAGGCCGTTCGCGCTCTGTCCTTGGAAGCCGGAACCGAGCAAAGCCAAGGTATCGCCGAGGGAGACGTTGAGGAAATCAGCGAGTCCGGCGGCGATGAGCACGCCGTTCTGCCCGTTCGATTCGAAATACGCACCTTCCACCACTTTCAGATGCGGAGCGCTGAGCCCGCGTTCGGCGTCGATATCGATGCCAAGCACCATCGCGGCCTTGCTGCGCTGCGAGCCGGCCGCCAAGGCGTAGGTATCGAGACGCGGTACGATGGCTCGGATGTCGGAATCCGGCGCGATGTCGATGGACTCGAAACTGTGATCGAGCGTGGGTTCATCCCGGTAACCATCCGCCTGGATCTGGATGTGTCCGGCGAAGGAACCCACCGTGTTGTCGATCATCTGGTCGTACTGGCCTTGCTGCATCGATCCCATCACGGTGGACAGCACCACCGCCATCACCACCGACGCCATCGTGATGCCGGTTCGGCGCTTGTTGCGCCACAGATTACGCCAGGCCAAGGTGAGAGAAAGCATCAGTTCACACGTCTCATGTTCTGAACACTGAAGAAATCGTCGTTCAGCCGTACGCCGAAATCCAGCGATTCATACTGAAGGATGGTTTTATGCCCCGGTTTGCCGATGGGAATCATCTCCATGCGGGCGGGGATGCGTCGCCCGTCGAAGGTCTTGATGTCGGATGCCTGAAGGATGGTGACCAAGCGTCCATCCTCATCATAGAATTCGGTCCGCAATTGCATGTAACCCGATTTGCTGACCCACATCTTCACTTTGCCCCAGACCACGGGCGCATCGGGTTTGGGAATGAGTTCGATCGCATGGACGGGCATTCCGGCGATGGTCGAATCGCCGATGAGCTTGTGCGTGTAATCGTTCACGATGGACGATTCGCGCACCAGGTCGTCGTTCGAGAAATCGGACCCCATCCAGCTTTGCGCCATCATGGAGGGAGGCATTTTCACGGTTCGACCGATATTGGGAACCCAGTTCCATATCTCATTCTGGCGTTTGAGGAAAACCGTGCCCTTGTCGCGCGCGGGCGCTTGGATGAGGATCAGCGAATACCGGGTGCCCTTCGACCATCCTTTCATGGTCACCGAACGGCTCCAGCTCGGGCGCTGGATCGTCATCGTGATCACCGATTGCGAGCTCTCGCCACGCATAAGTTCATCCGCTTTTTGAACGATCTCGAGAGCGCTCTGCGAGAAGAGGGGGGTTGGTGCGAATAGTAGCAGTAGAACATAAAACCATGCCATGGCTTAATTTAGACAATTATAAATTTTAAATTTTAAATGCTTGCCCTGAGCGCAGCGAAGGGTTCAATTTTAAATGAAGAGGAGGTTAGAGCGATGTGACGAATTGACTGGCGGTGCAAGATCAACGATATGGTGAACTAATTTTAAATTGTTAATTTTAAATGTTAAGTCCTTGACGTTGACTACTACCAACCCCGTGAGCACGTCAAGCTCCCCACATTTAAAATTTATAATTTATAATTCCTCAACCTTCAACCTTCAACCTTTAACATTACACACCTGTGAAAATCGTACTCACCTTCCTACTGATTTTGGGCTTCGCAACATCCGCATCCGCGCAAGAGGGTGTTCATCCATTTGCGAAAGGCACCAAATTGGCCGGATTCAGCTTGAACAGCACATCCACTCGCTTGGAACTTACCGGACTCACCGAAACCATTTCGACAGGCACATTGAATGCCCAGTTCGGGTATTTCGTGACGAACGGACTCGTGATCGGTTTGGACATGAACAGCGCATCGACCATCGTGGAACGTGAAGGCATGGGCACATCGAAAATTGAAGTGACCGAAGGCACACTCGGTTTTTTTGCCGCATACTATTTCCGCATCGGCGAGAAGCACGCCATCTATCCTGAAATCAGGGTATTCGGTGGATCTGTGGAGCAGAAAGGAGGAGGTAATCCATATGAATATGAAATCGGCGGTGGCAGCTTCGGACTCGGGTACACCTACCGGTTGAACCAGCACGTGGGATTGGATGTGAAGCTTCGCGCCGGCACTCAAACCGAGAAAAACGTGGACTCAGGTAACGAGAACGAGTTCGGCTTGGGTCAGTTCCTGTTCGGCTTTCAGATTTTCTTGTGAGACACCTCATCGCTTCCCTCCTGTTACTGACATTGGCCACATCCGCAACCGCACAGGAAGTCTTCAAGCCTTATGTGAAAGGGTCGAGACTGGTGGCGTTATCAATGAACCGGCATTACGAATCGTCTGAAGGGAACAACTTCGAATCTTCGAGAAGCTTCACCTCATTGAATGCTCAATTCGGATATTTTTTTGCGGATGGTTTCACCGCTGGTGTGGATATGCTGGGGCAGATCGCTACGGAGAAATCGGTGGATTATGGAGTTATCGACAAGGAATCCATTATCGCCTCTGAATTCGGTTTCTTCGCGGCGTATTTCATTCAAATGACGTCGCAACATGCGATTTATCCTGAATTGCGACTCTTTACGGTGACCACGGAGTTCAACAGGGAATTCAATGACATTGTGATCAATGAAACAGGCAGAACCGTGGGAGTCGGCGTCACCTATTTCATCAATTCATCCATCGGGTTGGATGCCAAGTTTCGAATTGGCGAGATGAAATCGGAGAATCGTTCGAAACGGGATATCCATCAGTTCCTGTTCGGCTTTCAGATCTTTCTTTGAGTGTGAAAGCGTTAAAGCGTTAAAGCGTTAAAGCGAAGGATACGTTTTCACGTTTTCACGTTTTCACGTTTTCACACTTTCACTTTCCCATACACCCAAGTTCCGGCAACGGCGCTGACCAAGGTGATCACCGCGATGCCCATTCCCGCTCCGATCTGAGCATATAGCGGTCCCGGGCAAGCTCCCGTGATCGCCCATCCCAGTCCGAAGAGGATACCGCCGATCACTTGCCGTTTTTGGAAGATTTTCGGTTCGATGTGGACATCCTCACCATGTATCGTCTTGATGTTGAAGCGCTTGATGAGTTGCACGCTGATCACGCCCACAATCACCGCGGTGCCGATGATGCCGTACATGTGGAAGTCCTGGAATCGGAACATTTCCTGGATGCGGAACCAGTTGATGACCTCGCCTTTGACCAGCGCGAAGCCGAACAAGGTTCCGGCGATCAGATATTTGATGTCGCTGAAATAAGATTCCGGGATGGCCGAATCGTTGGGCGCATCGCAGATGAATTCGTCGGTGTGTGGATCTTGGCTCATGGGAAAAATAGGATGTGAATCATTGGGAAATAATGGGCAATTCGTGAATTGCCCTTGCGTTCATGGAAAGATCAGCGGAAGCAGCAAATGCGTGGAAATCAGCCCGCCGATAAAGAATCCCACCGTGGCCAGCAGCGATGGCCATTGCAGGTTCGACAGGCCCATGATGGTGTGACCCGAGGTGCATCCGCCCGCGAAGCGGGTGCCGAATCCGACCAGGAATCCACCCACGATGAGCAAAACAATGCCATGGACACTGTAAAATTCAGCGGGAAGCAGCCCCGAAAAATCGGAAACACCCAGTTCCGTCAAATCCGCTTTGGTGGCTTCGGAGATGGCGGCAGATTCACCGTTGGAAAACACGTTTCCGGCAAGAACCCCACCGATCAGGATGCCGACCACGAAAAAAAGATTCCAGATCTCTTTTTTCCAGTCATACTTGAAGAACGGGATGTTGGCCGGAAAACAGGACGCGCACACATGCCTGAGCGATGAGGAGATTCCGAGTTTCTTGTTGCCGAGCAGCAGCAAGAGCGGCACGGAGAGTCCGAGAACCAGCCCGGTGACGTACCAGGGCCAGGGCTGGGTTAGGAAGTTGATCATGTATTCTTAATTGGGTAATTGGTAGTTGGTAGTTGGTAGTTGGTAGTTGGTAGTTGGTAGTTGGTAGTTGGTAGTTGGTAGTTGGTAGTTGGTAGTTGGTAGTTGGTAGTTGGTAGTTGGTAGTTGGTATTCAGAGAGCGAAAGCCTTAGCAATGTGATTACTAATTACTAATTACTAATTACTAATTACTAATTACTAACTACCAATTACCAACTACCAACTACCAAATACCTATTACCGTTTTGTCTTCAAAACGAAGTGATCCGCTCCCCCAGATCATACACAACTGCGCCGTTGAGCGCCTCGCGGATGATCGAAGAACCGGCGGCCGAACGGTATCCTGCCGCGCAATGCACGAGGATCGGCTTATCGGTCGGTATGTCCCTAACGTGTTCCCTAAGTTCTGGCAATGGAATCACCATCGCATCCGAAAATACTTGTTTATCGCGGATTTCCGAACGGTTTCTCACATCCACGATGGTATAAGCTGACGGATTGGCGCGGAAATGATCCACATCCACATCAGGTAGGGTTTTCGTCTCTTCGTTGTAGATCAGAACGCCGTCCAAGAGCAGCTCGTAGCCGATTTTCGCGGCTTTGGCGATCAGATACGGCGCCATGGCGGAATCGGCCAGGACCAAGGTCCACCGCTCATCCGGACCCACGATGCTCCCCAGCCAGGTCTCGAACTTTCCGCCATCTTGGATGTTGATGGCGCCGGGCAAGTGGCCTTTCACATAGGAAGCGGAAGGACGGGCGTCGACGAGAACGCTATTGGAGGTAGTGGGTTTCGTGGGACTAAAGTCCCACGTTGGGGAAATATCGATTTTATAATTTGGAGCGCCGCGTCTATTCAGGTCCACATCATAGGGGAAATATTTCGGGATGAAAGGCTGATCGGCGGTCAGATACTCCACGAATTCGTCTTCGGTCATGGGTTTGAGCGCCGGGTTCATCAATTTCTCGTTGCCGATGGTGCTCACATTCGCATCGCTGAGCGCCTTCCCGCAGAGGCTGCCCGAGCCATGCGCCGGATAGACAAGCACGTGGTCAGGCAAGGTCATCAGTTTTTGCCGCGTGCTGTGATACATGGCCTTGGCCAAATCGGCACGTTTGGCGGTGATGTTTCCCGCCGCTTCGCGAAGATCCGGTCGACCCACATCCCCGATGAACAGCGTATCTCCCGTGAACGCGGCATGAGGCACGCCCTTCACGTTCATGAGGATCGTGATCGAATCGGGGGAATGCCCCGGGGTATTCATCGCTTCGAGCGTGAACTCGGAAAACGTGAGCACATCGCCGTCATCGAACGTTTCGTGGACATACATCGCCCCGAGCAATTTCGACACATGGATCGACGCGCCGGTTTTGCGGGCGATCTCGGCATGCGAACTCACGAAATCGGCATGAGGATGCGTTTCGATGATGTGCGTGATGGTGGCTCCGTGTCCTGCCGCGAAATCGAGATATTCCTCAGGGTTGCGCGCCGGATCGATCAGAATCACTTGTTTGTCGGTCTCGTCGAGAATGGCGTAGCCGTAATGGGCAAGGCCTTTGTCGTTGGTTTGGTGGATGAGCATGGTTTTCTTGGTTTGGTGGCGCATCACAGGGGCGCATCAATGATGCGCCCGTACTGTGTGCGCCAATTATTATTATGATTTCTTACCCCCGGCTTAAGCCGGGGGTTATTGGAAAAAGCTTAAAAGAGCCCACTCTGCCCTGTCCGGACGTTCTTCACATCCGTGAAGCCTTGCTTGATCATGATGTTTGCGGCGACCGATGAGCGGTTTCCGGAACGGCAATACACGAGGTAGGTCTTGGATTTGTCGAGTTTGGCGACTTCCGCTTCGAACGCTCCGCTGTTGATGTCGATGAGCGTGGCCCCGGCCACATGACCCCTGTTCCATTCCATTTTCGTGCGGACATCCAGCACCACGGTGTTCGGCTGGTCTTTCTGAGCGAAGAACTCGTCACGGGTGATGTTGCTGTATGAGGCTTGGGAAGCGTCTGACGTCCCACGTCCCCCGTCCCACGTTTTTCGAAGCCAGTTGTAGCCATCAGGAAGAATGAGCATCGCTATCACGCCGCCGAAGATGGTGGCCAGCCATGGGTTGGTCTGGATGGGACACGTGCCGCTGATGCAGCCGATATAATGGTAGTAGGCGTATCCGGCGCCCGCGCCGATGAGAGCGGAGAAGAGGGTGGTCATGGGGAAGGAAATGTTGAATTTTAAATGTTGAATTTTAAATGTTGAATTTTAAATGAAGAGGAATCGGGAATCGGTAATCGAAATGACTTTTTTATCGTGACTCTTGCTGATTCCTGATTCCCGATTCCTGATTCCCGATTCCTGATTCCTGATTCCCGATTCCCGATTCCCGATTCCTGATTCCTGATTCCCGATTTCCGTAACCAACATCGCGACTGCCACGAAAATCAGGAATATTCCGAAACCCCGTTTCAGTGTGCGGGCGTCGATGCGAGGCACGAGCCGCGCGCCGAGCAGGATTCCGAGAATGGCGACGGCCGTGAAGCCGAGGAGCAGCGACCAATCGGGCGCCAGGCCCGCCGTGAGATCGCCGGTGAATCCGATGGTCGATTTGAGGGCGATCAGCGCCAAAGAGGTGCCCACGGCTGTTTTCATGGGGAGTCCGGCGAGGAGCACCAAAGCGGGAATGATGAGGAAGCCGCCGCCGGCGCCGACGAGTCCGGTGAGGACACCGACCCCCGCGCCTTCCAGAACCAGCCATCCGCGGCGGGGGGTGGATGTTTGCGCAGGGGCTGGAGCGTCGCGGAGCATGAGGATCGCCGAGCTGAGCATGAGCGTGGCGAAGAGGATCATCAGCGCTTGGCCTTTGGCGATGGACACGGTGCCGAGGGTGAGCCACACTTCAGGCAGCGCGGGAAGGAGGACGGCGCGAGTGAGCCAGACCGCGGCGATGGAGGGGAACGAAAACCAAATCAGCGCGTCGCGATCGAGCTCTCCCCTTCTGAAATACGGAATGGCTCCGGCCAAGGCCGTCATCCCCACGATGAACAGCGAGTATGCGGTGGCCGTCACCGGGTCCACATGCAAAATGTACACCAGCACCGGAACGGTAAGGATAGACCCACCGGAACCGATCATGGCCAAAGTCAGACCGATGAGAAGCGCCAAAATGTACGCGACCACCATCATAGCAGAGTACTCTGCGACATGCAGTCGAGAAGTTTGAGGATGGATCGGTCCGCCAACCGGTAATAGATGAACGTTCCGCGTTTCTCACATTGCAGCAATCCTTTGTCTTTCATCTTGATCAGATGATGTGAAAGCATCGATTGCTCGACCGGGGTGGTCAGCGCGGTTTGCAGATCGTTCACGGAGACGGGCTCGCGCTCCGCCAATAGTTCGAGAATTTCCAAACGGACCGGATGCGAGATCGTTTTCATGATCTCAGCGGCTCGTTCGAGCTTTTCAAAAGAGATTCGGATAGGAGTGTCTTGAAGCATGGTTTAATATATGAACATATTTTCATAAATGTCAATAGGTACTTTGCCGCTCAGGATGAGGGGTGGCGCTTGGTGATGATAGGTCCTTCCCCTTCGCTTCGCTCAGGGTCAGGATGACAGCGCATCGCTATATAAAAACGGGGTGGGTCCTTCGCGGCTTCGCCGCTCAGGATGAGGAGTGGCGCTTGGTGATGATAGGTCCTTCCCCTTCGCTTCGCTCAGGGTCAGGATGACAGCGCATCGGTATATAAAAACGGGGTGGGTCCTTCG
>CAMTWZ010000012.1:0-185359 GCA_947085565.1 uncultured Bacteroidota bacterium | reverse complement strand
CAATGGCATAAAAAACTGCACTTGTAATATCTATTATCCCAGTCGGATCTACGGTGCCCGCCACGTCCAATGCTCTCATAAACTGTTCATTCGTCACACTCGGACCCGGGTCGCCATACCTGGCAAAATATCGGTCGAAGAATCCATAAAGCGAATTCGCGAAGTCGTTCTGCCATGCTCTGACGGTGATCACCTCATCCGACTGATAACATGTGATTCCTTCTACTTTCGCAGTACCCGCCTCGCAGGGAGCAAGTCCCGTCGGATCCAAATACCTCATCGGGTCATTCATCACATAAGCGTACGCATTCCACCCCGGGTAGGAATCCGCCATAGGATCGGGCGACCGGAACACGCCATATCTCGGGATCTGCCGCCGCCACTGCATGGTGTGGAGGTTGGTCTCATCATCAAACGCATGGCCAGTGTATTTCGGGCGGGTACCGGTGCCGGAGGTGGTGATGCGGCCGGACATAAACTCCCCGAAGGGCATGTAATCGTAGGTTTCGACGACCGTGCCAGAGGCGCTCAGCACGGTGCGGGTGGAGCCGAGATGGTCGCGGTGATAGAAGAAACGGTTACCACCTTCCCTGCGGCCGATCACCACGCCATCGGGACGGATATAGTTCCAGTATTTATGCGCAGGGGTGCCGCCCGCGTATTCGGCGATGGGCTCGCCATAGGCTCCTCTTACGGTGTAGGTCAGATCCACACTGGAATATACGCGGTGTCCGTTGTGATCGTACCTGTAAACGTGGGTCGTTGAGCCGGTCATCGGCCACGGGTTGGGCGTGGTAATGCTCAGCGGCAGGTTCCGCCAGTCGTACGTGGTGGCCGATATTCCTCTGCCATTGGTGATGTTCCCGTTTCGGTCGTGGGACAGATCTGCATCAAGATCCCATGAATCGTGGTTCCAGACATAATCCAACCTGTTGCTTCCCGACACATACCCGTACTCGAAATCCACGAATTCCGATCCATTCTGACGGTTCATCCAAGTGATTCCACCGTCTCGGTTGTAGTAGATTTGTCCGATGTCGAAGTCGAAGCGGTCCGCCCATGTCGTGCCGTTATGATATTCATAGTCGGCTGTTCGAAGCTGATTGCGGTTGTCATATGTGAAGCTGTGGCGGTAGCGTTTGTCCGAGTTTGGGGGGGAGCCTTCCTGCCGGTACTCGGATATCTGCAAGGTCGAGTTCGGGTTCCAGACGTAGGATGCGCTGAATCTCGTGGCCGTCGAGCCGGTGTTGTTGATGGCGGTGAGGCGGCCACGGGCGTCGTAGGCGAAGGTGTTGGTCCGATTGCGCAGCAGTTCCGTCTTCATGCCCCCGTCCGGCCACCACGTGTAGGTGCCTTCCGTAACCAAATTGTCATCGTGGTTCAACGCCCGTACTTGATAGAGGCTACCCAATGCATCGTAATTATACCAATGCCGGAACTTGTCATCCCGGTTCTGCTCGAAATGCATCTCCTGCATCTGCCCCTGGCGGTTGTATGAATACCGTACCGTCTTGCCCGCCAGCCCGTCGAGCTTGGTGTACATCTGTTCGATGTTGCCATCCGCATCATAGCTGTACAAATAGTATCCGCCTTGGAAGGCGACTTTGGTCTGGCGGCCCTTGGCGTTGTTGATCGTGAAGCTGACTGCCGAGCCTACGCTGGCATCGTCCCACGTGTACGCGATCACCTGCGAGGTGGAACCGCCCGTGGCGCAGCCCGTGGGCCAGGTGCTCGAGCAGATGCCTTCGTGGGTCTTGCGCCCGAGCGCGTCGTACCGGCTGAACACGAACTGGCTGGCCGCCTTGCGGTTCGGGTCGCGCATCGCCGTCAGGTTGCCGGCGTTGTCGTAGGCGTACTCGAAATCCACCGATGTCGTAATTCCCGTCTCGTCGGACGGGTTCCCGTCCAGGTCTCCGTCCGCATCGGGCGTGGTTTTGGCCGTCATCCGTCCGAGGTTGTCATAGCGGTAGTGAGTAATACGCCCTTCCGGACTCGTGACCTTCGTTAAGCGACCAAGCAGGTCGACCACGAACTTCGTGCTGGCCGAGTCGGGCGTTCCAAATGACGAGGTGGATATGATCGTGCGCCCCCAGCCGTCGGTGTAGGTGCGGCTCTTCTTGCCTGATTCGTCGATGGTTTCGGTCAGATTGTACTTTACGCCACCATAGCTCGCCAAGCCGTAGTTGGTCTGCACCGAATCCAGAGTTGAGCTGGTTTTCTGCGGGTACGTTCGAATAGGTCTGCCCAGCGGGCTTGCTTCATATTTTGTTTGCACATAGGGACGGCCAAAGGCATTGGCTCCTGGGCCACCGGAATCATAGTAGGCGTCGGCTTCCGAGGCGAACGAGGGGCGGTAGATGTGCGATGAGTTCGACTGAAGGTAGGTCGACCATTGCTTATCTTGTCGGCCAAGCGCGTCGTAGCTCATTGCCGTCACATTGTCGTTTGTCCCTTCGCGCCGGTGGGTCTGGATGGATCGACCGAGTCCGTCAAAATAGGACGTCGCGATCGTGGAGGCGGTTGAAGACAGGTGGTTCGTGGTCCGGATCCAGTTGGGGTTGGACGAGGAGATTCCGGAGCCGACATAGGTGTACTCATGGGCCGAGACGATCTCGTTCGCGTGGTTGTACACCCCGACAAGCCGGTGATGGCTATCGTATGTGAACCGTGTCTTTTTACTGTTCATATCGAATAAATACTCAAGCCGGCCATACGAATCGTATTGGGCTTCTGTGAACAGGTCGTTCACACTTCCACCGGTTGGACGAATTCCACCTGTGATGGCATCCGCCGTTCCAATAACCTGTTGAATTCCGGTCAGATATACCCCATTCACCCCGTCCAGACCCGATTGACTGAATGCGGCCGTATTAGAGCCGAAGTAACGCCGTGTCTCTGTGCCTAACGCATCTCTGACCGTCAACGCATTGCCCCAGGCGTCATATCGTAACACTTCTGCCTGCTTGACAGCTTCCGAAGTGGGATGGTCCGGCGCTGTGGTGTCTGTCGGATCGGCGCCTGTCCAGCGCCAGAACCCCCTGGGAAGCCAGTTGTTGTTTCCTTGTGTCGTATCGCTCCAAGCGGTCCAGGTCTTGTCAAGCACATGCCCGGCAGCGTTTTTCACCGTCGTCGAGTAGATTTGCTCCACCATATTCGAATCGGCCATGGCGCCATATTCCTGAAATGCATATCGAACGCTCGTAATGCGCTGTGATCCATCCGAGTTCGTCTCCGTTTTTGCAGTTACCCTCACTTTGTTTGCGATGTCGTACTCGAAGTTGATCGAGGTGGCCACCGAGTCGGTACCGCCGCTGCCAAAGACATAACTGACCTGACTGGTTGGAAGCCATGCGCCGGCATCTACGGCGTAGTGGTTCGGAATAAATTCATAATAAATGCCACCAAATGGACCGGAGTACGCCCGAACCGCGGCGACCAGACCCCTGACAGTGCTCACTCGTGATACCGCGTACGAAGTGTTGGTCTTGTGAACGGTTTGGCCGGAGGAGTTCTTCATTCGAACGGCTGAGGTTGTACCGCCCCTCCAGTTGCCTACGATAGTCGGAATGAATGGCCATTGGATGTTTCCCGAATAGGTTGGTGAGTCGAATTGTGTCACGGTCTCACCTGCGGTGCCCGCAGGTCCATGAGAGACAGTCACGTTAGGGTAGGTCACCACACTCCCGCTCATCATGCCTGGAGCAAGATAGGACGCTGAGGTCACGGAGATGTAATTACACTGAGTGCTCTGACTATTCTGAAAAATATGTCGATGTGAAATCTTCGGCTCGATCAACATGGTTCCGGGTGAATAGGAATAGTTCAACCTGATGGTTCTTGACGTATCCATGGCGTCATGATGCTCGATTCGGCGGATCCTCGGACCACCGCCCAACTTGTTGGTATGGCCGTAACGGTGGCCTTCATAGACCATGACCGATTTTCCACCGGTGGGATACCGGATTTCGGTGAGCAGGCCCGCTTTGAGATGCTCCTCGCTGGGCTCGCGGTTGGCCCCGGGAAAGACGTAGGTGGTGTCGTGATACCCGTCATATTCAGAATATTCCGGAATCAACGTTGTATTGGATGTTTGGCCATTGTAGAACCCCCAATGGTCCAACGCATAGGAATCGCGGGCAGGAAGGGCAAATGTGTTATCGTATGTGAATCCCCAAGGTGGTAACTGGGCGGTCAATGAGTTGTTGTGCTGCCGCAGGCTATCCAACCTCAGCCTCTTGTCAACGTCCCTGCTACCTGCGCTGAAATACCCGTGCACCAGTTCATAGCGTTTGATCCGTGTCAGATCCGCCTTGTAAATGATATCGATGTTGGTTAAGCGACCTCCTCCGCCATCCAATCTGGCAACCGTGTCATAGCTTAACACGATCTTATGACTTGCCGATTCAATCGAACTCAGATACTTCGAAGTGGTGAGGTAGGAGTAGTTCGAGTTGTAATAACCGGTTAGGCAGGAGGCATCTCCTAAGCCCCCAGGATAGTTGTAAGATGTCTCTTGGCTGCGTTGAGGCACTAATGGGCCAGACCCCGTGATATAGCTCAACTCGATCACATCATCGCCCGTTGCGGACTCGATGCGACTAAGATACCAGCTTGTGACGGCGTTATTGTTCGGATCATTGCTATCGAACTGTGTGACTTCCGCTTGGTTGAACAGGTAACGGGTACCGTCTTCGGTGCGCAACACCCATCCTTGAGTGCCGATCTCGACCCGAATGTCTTGGCGCGGGCTGACGATGGGTTTGTACTTGTATGGACTGGCGGATTCATCCCTTTCGAAAAAGATCTGCCCTGAGCGACCCGAGAAATTGAAGAAATAACTATCGGGCTCCCCGTCGAGCAGTCTTGTGTTGACTTTCTCAAGATATCCCTGGCTCATCGAGTTCGGAACTCTGGCATGGACCGAGTCCCCGCCGGCATACAGGTAACCTGCCGAATACTGTTCATCCGGCAGGCCCCGTACCGTTCTGGTGATCACACCGCCGGCATCCAAAGACCAGCCTGCTCCAGCCGATCCGGGTATTTCCTCAACTCGAATTCCTGAAGCATGGTACCCTAAAGCGATAGGAAGCGACAATGATCTGCTTTTGAGCTCGAAAAGCGGAATATTGATGTTCGGTGTACCCGTGAATTGGGATACAGGAATGTCGCCGTATTTAGCTAAGGCTGCTGCTGTCGGGCTGGGCATGCCTGAAAACAGATAGTCGAATCTCACATCGGTCTGCGCGTGAGCTGGGCCAGTAACAACGATGCATGTGAGCGCGGTGGAAAGGCTGATTGCAATTAGAAGGGGTCTCATCGCTTACCTCAACTTGGACTTGGTTTTATCCTAATGATCTCGACGAGGCCTAAATGTTACAGATAAACCATTAATTGAGATAAAATCCTTGCAAAATGACGTAATACAATGATCGTCATTACCACCCCTCACCTGCGTGATTTCATGATTTAATACAGCAAATAACGCTTGCTCTGCCCCTTGAACGCTTCCACTTCGGCTTTCCATAACGGCGCCGGGTGGGTCAATCCTTCCGAGTTCAGATAGTCCATGATGCGGTCGGTTCCCGCCAAGCGGTACATGAAATTGTTGACGCTGGCTTCGGGCGAAGCATCTAGGAACGCTTTGGTGGCAACCAATCCGAACGCGACGGGATCGAAGCCTTCGCCGGTGTTCGGATCCACGAACCATCCGCGCACGGTTTTTCCACGATGCTTGGAATTGTTCGCCCGGTTGGGGATGTCCTGAGGAACAAAGCTCACCGGACGAATCGACACATCGAACATCGCCTGAACCGCTTCTCTCGTGGTTTTTGTGACGGCCGCCGACGGATCTCCGAATTGCAGGAAGGAATCGACCGTTCCTCGACCTTCCGACATCGTGGTGCCTTCGATGAGACAGGTTCCGAGATAGATCCACGCATGGTCGGCCGTGGGCAGATTCGGTGAAGGCGGCACCCAAGGCAGGCCGGTGTCGTCGTAACGCATCGAGCGTTTCCAGCCCTGCATGGTCAACACCTTCATTTTGGGATTCGCCGCACCGGCCAACCATTTCTCGCCAACCATCATGTTGGCGAGTTCACCTATTGTGAGTCCGTGGGCGATGGGGATGGGAAACGCGCCGACGAACGAGGTGTGCTTGGCGTCGAGCATCCATCCGCTCACATAATCGCCACCGGCAGGATTCGGGCGGTCCAACACCCAGATCTCGATGTCGTTTTCGGCCGCGGCCTCAAGCACCAATCCCAATGTGGAGATGTAGGTGTAGAAACGGGCTCCCACATCCTGCATGTCGAAAATCAACAGATCGATGCCTTCGAGCATGGAGGGCGTGGGTTTGCGGTGCGCGCCGTACAGGCTGTACACGGGTAAGCCGGTGGATGCGTCCACCCCGTCGGCGATTTTCTCACCGGCGCCATAATCGCCACGGAATCCGTGCTCCGGTGCGAAGAGCGCTTTGATGGTGATGTCCAAGGCGCGCAGGGTATCGAGCACATGCGTGCCATCGACCCGCGCGGTGGGATTCATCACCAAGCCGATCTTCCGGTTTTTCAACTCAGGAAGATGGCGCTGGATGAGCAGGTCGGCCCCGACCTGAACCCGGCGTGTGGGTTCGGCAGGACGTACGATGGTATCTGTGGATGAGCAAGCCGCCAGAACGACGGCGGTAATCAGTATCGGAAGGAATTTCATGTTTGGCGAGATCGGATGATCACGCCAAATTAGCCACAACTTCTGATGCCGCAAAGAAATAAGCGCCTTCGATGGCGGCGTTCTCGTCAGAGTCGCTGCCATGGACGATGTTTTCACCTACGCTGTCGGCATACAGACGGCGGATGGTGCCTTCGTCGGCGTTGGCCGGATTGGTGGCTCCGATCAGCTTGCGGAACTCAGCCACAGCGTTTTCTTTCTCGAGAATCATCGGAACACAAGCGCCGGAGCTCATGAATTCGCAGAGTTCGCCATAGAACGGACGCTCTTTGTGAACGGCGTAGAAGCCACCGGCGGTGTCCATGGTCAGACGGGTCTGTTTCATGATGATGATCTTGAAACCGGCGTCTTGAATCTGCTTGATCACAGCGCCTTGCAGGTTTTTACGGACGCAATCGGGTTTGAGAATGGCGAGAGTACGGTTGGACATTTTAAACGGGTAAAGGGTAATGCGTAACAGGTAAACCGGATTCGGTAAAAGACTGAAAAATACCGCTTTTCTTCGGCATGTTTGGTGTGCTTTTGATAAGTTCATTCAACCAAACCAGAGGCCTCGAGCATTCCTATGAACCGTATTGTACCTGTATTCCTATTGTTGCTGGCGGCTTGCCAGCCCACGGTGACTCCTGAAACCGCGCAACTCGACATCACCGTCGAATCCCTCAAACAGCATATCCTTGTCTTAGCCGACGATTCCATGCAGGGCCGTGCTCCCGCATCACCCGGCGAAGAGAAAACCGTCGCCTATCTCATCTCCCAATTCGAATCGATGGGACTCAAGCCCGGCAATAACGGTTCGTTCATTCAGGAAGTGCCGGTGTTGGCGCAGACCACGCGTCGCGACGCAACGATCATGCTCCGCCATAGAGGCCGTACCGTCAACTCGTTTGAGTTCGGCACCGATTTCGTGGTATCACCGTACTCCGCGTTCACTGACATCGACATCAAGGATGCCGAATTGGTGTATGTGGGGTATGGAATCCAAGCCCCCGAAGAGAATTGGGATGATTTCAAGGGCTTGGATGTGAAAGGCAAAATCCTGGTCTTCAAAAACAGCGACCCATCCAGTGATCCCGATAAATTCGCCGGAACCGCACGTCTGTATTATGGCCGATGGAGTTACAAATTCGAGAAAGCGCAGGAACTCGGAGCCTTGGGCGCGTTGATCGTGCATACCACTCCTACCGCCGGTTATCCTTGGGCGGTGGTTCAGAACAGTTTCGGACGCGAACGGTTCACACTGATCGAGGAAAACACAGGCAGCCCGACCCAGGTGCAAGGCTGGATCTCCTCGCAGGCATCGGTTGCCATCTTCGAACGCGCCGGATTGGACCTGCAGAAACTCATGGATTCGGCTGAATCGGCCGACTTCAAGCCTGTCTCCTTGGGACGCACACGCTTGTCGATCAACGCCGTGGCCGACACCCGCACCATCACCCTGAAAAACGTGATCGGCGTTCTTCCCGGCTCCGATGCCACACTCAAAGACGAATATGTCGTCTTTTCGGCGCACCACGACCATTTGGGCATCGCACCGACACCTGTGAACGGCGATTCGATCTACAACGGAGCCTTAGACAATGCCTCTGGAATCAGCGCATTTCTGAACATCGCCCGCACGTTCAGCAAGGTTCCGAACCATCATCATCGCAGTCTGCTTTTCGTGGCGGTAGGAGGTGAGGAATCCGGATTGTTGGGCTCGAACTATTTCGTGGCGAACCCGACCGTGGCTCCGAACAAAATGGCGGCGAATATCAACATCGACGGAATCAACATTTTCGGTCGCACGACCGACATCGTCTCCGTCGGATTCGGGAAAAACACCTTGGATGAGGTGATTCAAGCCGAAGCGGCCAAAGTGGGTCGAACCGTGCGTCCCGATGCCTTCCCGGAACAGGGCTTCTTCTACAGAAGCGACCACTTCGCCTTCGCTAAGATCGGTGTTCCGGCGATGTACACCAATCGTGGTACCGATTTCATCGGCAAACCCGAAGATTATGCGGCCAACGTGGCCGAAGATTATACTCGAAACCGCTATCACGCCGTTGGTGATGAATACAACGACTCTTGGGACCTTAGCGGCGCCGTTGAAGATGTGCGTCTGCTGTTCCGCGTGGCGTTGAACGTGGCCAACAACCCGCAAATGCCGAGCTGGTATCCGGGCAACGAGTTTGAAGCCGCAAGACTCAAATCATTGGAATAAGACATGAAAACCCTTCGCATCCTTCTTCTTTTATTGGCGGTTCCCGCCCTTGTTTTCGCACAACTATCGCCGGAAGCCATGATCGGCCTGAGCCGCGTGGGCGCGCCGGTGGTCTCGCCCGACGGCGGCACGGTGCTGTTCACAGTGACGGAAGTCTCCATAGCCGAGAACCGTGGCAACACTCAGATTTGGTCGAAACGAAGCGTCGGTGGCGATGCCGTAAAGCTGACCGACGGCGCGTCGGCTTCTTCGCCGCAGTGGCGCCCTGACGGAAAGAAGATCGGATTCATGCGTGGGGGGCAATTATGGGAGATGGATCCGAACGGTGCGAATCCGTTGCAGGTCACAAATGTGGATGGGGGCATCGGCAATGTGCTGTATTCGCCCAAAGGCACGCACATTCTGTTCACTCGGAACGTGCCGGTCGCCGATGCCCGGGGGAAAACGAAGCATGGGGATCTGCCTAACGCCGATGTGCGCCTGATCGACGGACTCATGTACCGCCATTGGGACACTTGGACGGATGGTACCGTGTCGCATGTGTTCGTGGCCGAGCGCACGGCAGCCGGTATCGGTGCGGCGATCGACATCATGGCTGGCGAACCTTATGATTCCCCGCTCAAACCCTTCGGCGGAGCCGAGCATCTGGCTTGGAGTCCGGACGGCACCAAGATCGCGTACACATCCAAAAAACTCACCGGTACTGACGCGGCCTATTCCACCAATTCCGATATCTATCTGTACGATCTGGCCACGAAGGCGACAACCAACCTGACGGCGTTCAACCCCGGCTACGACACCCATCCGGTGTTCAGTCCGGATGGAAGCACCCTCATCTGGAGTTCCATGGCCACGCCGATGTACGAAGCCGACCGCCATCGCCTCATGCAGATCACCTTGGCGACGGGTGCGGTTCGTGAACTCAGCCAGGGTTTCGACGCGAACGTCGATAATTTCGTGTTCAGCAAAGACGGCGGCACCGTCTACTTCACCAGCGGCACCGAAGCCACTGTCCAGCTTTTCTCCATGAATCTGCGCGCGCGGTCGGCCACACCTCCCATCCGTCAAATCACCCGCGGAGTGCATGATTTTACCAGCGTGGCGGTCGCGATGAACGGACGCAACGAAACGCTCATCGGCGGACGCCAATCCATGAGCGCACCCACCGAGCTGTTCAGCGTGAATCCACAGACTGGCGCGATGACGGCCTTCACCTCGATGAACGCCTCCAAATTGAAGGATGTGAAACTGGCGGAAGTCCGTGAGCGATGGGTTCCCACCACCGACGGAAAACGCATGAAAGTCTGGGTGATTTATCCGCCTGATTTCGACTCCACCAAGACGTACCCAACGCTGTTATATGCCCAAGGCGGCCCGCAAGGCACGGTATCCCAATTCTTCAGCTACCGCTGGAATTTCCAAGTCATGGCCAGCCAAGGTTACATCGTGGTGGCGCCGAACCGCCGCGGATTGCCGAGCTTCGGACAGGAATGGAACCTGGCAATTTCGGGCGACTGGGGCGGACAAGCCATGAAAGACATGCTCTCCGCCATTGACGATGTCTCCAAAGAGCGATATGTCGATAAAGACCGCCGTGGCGCGGTGGGTGCGAGCTTTGGCGGCTACACCGTGTTCTGGCTGGCGGGCAACCATGAGGGCCGCTTCAAAACTTTCATCAGCCATGCGGGAGTGTTCAACCTGGAAAGCATGTATGGCAGCACCGAAGAGATGTTTTTCGCCCATTTCGACATGGGTGGAGCCTATTGGGAAACCCCGACTCCGAAAAGCTACCTCACTGATTCACCGCATCGATATGTGGCGAAATGGAACACGCCGATTCTGTTGATCCACGGCGAAAAAGATTACCGCGTCCCTGTTAGCCAGAGCATGGAAGCGTTCACCGCGGCGCAGCGTTTAGGCATTCCAAGCAAAATGGTGATCTTCCCTGGAGAGAATCATTGGATTCTGAGTCCGCAAAACGGGGTGGTGTGGCACCGCGAGTTTTACGGGTGGTTGGGAGAGTGGCTGAAGTGAATCGCGTCCGCAAGTTGACATTGATTCCTATCCAATAGCCTCGCGACCAGCCCCCAATCCTCAACGATATTTTTAAAATAACGCCGATTCCAATTCAGGATCGGCGTTTTTTGTTTCAATCGGTTGCCAAACCGATTGGATACGTATGGATGTCAACTTGCCGGAAGTATCACTTAACAGCATGCGACACGTCACCATTTCCATCCACTTCTTTGTACTTTGCTGAAACAAAAATCATGCCAGCCATGCGCTATCTCCTTTTCACACTCCTCATCGGGTTCACCACCGCCGCACTTCACGCCCAAGATTGGTCTGTCGATGATCTGATCTCGCAGGAAATGGCCGGTTCCTTCACGTTTTCTCCCGATGCGAAATCGGTGGTTTGGACTAAGCGTAGGCCTTCTTCCGAAAAAGACCAGTTCGTCAGCGATCTGTGGCTCACCCGACTCGACAAGCGCAACGAGGGTGAGTTCTTAAGCTTCCCCCTCACCCAGACTGAAGACACCGATCACAGTCCTTTTTTCTCTCGCGATGGACTAACCCTGTACTTCTCCTCTTCTCGCGGCGAGGGAAACACCTTGTGGTCATTGAATCTGATGGGCGGGGAAGCGGTGGCCGTGCATAGCTTTGAAAACGGAATCAGAGATGTGAAATGGTTGGATTCGGAGACCATCACGTTTTTGTCGGATGAGCGAAGTCTGCGATATACTCAACGATTCGCCGAGCAAGGCGACCGTTCGATGGTCATTGAAGACACCACCACCTTCAAACCGAACCGGGTGTTTTCCTTCCATCTAAAAACCAAGCAAATTCGCCGACTCACCCATAACGAATCACCGATAGTCGATTACGGCGTTTCCAAGGACGGAAAATGGATCGTGACCACGCATGTGAACTCGGTTCACTACGCCGCAGACGCCCAACCTGGAATGACCGCTTATTTATGGAATCTGACGGACGGATCACGCAAGGCGGTTCTCGCAGGATTTCAAGAACCTTATGACATCCGTTTTTCGGGCGATCACAGCGGATTTTTCTTCATCGCCATCCGTTCCGAAGATCCAGAATGGGGCGGATATGGCGTGAACGACCTCCATTTCTACTCTCTCGCCACCGACGAAATCTCGAAAGTGAATCAAGCCCATGAGTGGGGATTGTCGTACGGATATCATGTGATCGGAAACGAGGTGATCGCATCGCTGTCCAACGGTCCCACGCTCAAGACCGGGATCTTTTCGCGGCAAGGTCGGAATTGGATCTTGACGGATGTCTCTGTCGGCGATGACACGAACCATAGCCGGGTTGTGGGCGTGGCCGACGACCAGAAATCCATGGTGATCGCGGTGAGTCGCGCGTCGCATCTGCCTCGCTACCTGATGTCCTCGCTCACTCGCGACAGACGCTCTGCGCGCCTTGTTGCAGGTGGCCCGGTCGCGAAACTCAATGCCCACCTCGCCTCGAAAAAAATGCCGCGTGCGGAAGTGATCTGGTGGAAAGGCGCACTGGGCAACAACGTGTCCGGAATCCTGTACTACCCCGACCATTACAAAGAAGGAAGGGCCTATCCGCTGATATTGGCGATTCATGGAGGTCCGTCGGAAGCCGATCGCGATGAGTGGTATAACAATTGGGGATATTACCCGAGTCTGCTCACCCAACGCGGATCGTTCGTGCTGTTGCCAAATTACCACGGCTCGTCGGATCATGGGTACGAATTCAATCAGTCGATCAAGAACGGAAAGTATTACGACCTGCCCGTGGAGGATATGATCACGGCGGTGCATCATCTGCGCGACCAGGGAAAAGTGGATATGGACTCACTGGGCGTGATGGGATGGTCGAACGGGGCGGTGATCGGAGTCGAATTGACGGTCCGATATCCGCAGATGTTCAAAGTATTCGGGTCTGGGGCGGGAGATGTCAACTGGACATCCGATTACGGTACCTGTGAATTCGGCGTTCGATTCAACAACAGTTATCTGGGAGATGGCGCGCCTTGGGATGATTTGGATGGAAAAAAGTACAACCAGAGATACATCGACATGTCGCCCTTCTTCGAACTGGATAAGGTTCTCACACCGACGATCATCTTTTTCGGGAGTGAAGACCGTGCCGTACCACGAGATCAGGGATGGGAACATTACCGTGCACTTCAGCAGGTTGGAAAAACGCATGTCAAATTCCTGTGGTTTCCGGAAATGAAACACATGTTGACGCGATTGACCTATCAAAAACGCAAGGTCGAAGAAGAACTTGCATGGTTTGATCGGTACCTGTTCGGAACGTATGTGGCGCCGAATCCGAGTTTCAAGGAAGAGAGTCCTTTGGGTGCTGCGTTTTTGCTGAACGAGGCGAAACGGATGGGAGGATTGTTCGGAGAGGAAGTGGATGGAATCCTCGTACCGGAGACGGTTTCAACCGGCTCCGGGATATCGGTAGGACGATTTGAGGTGACCCAAGCGCAATTCAGAGCGTACCGTCCGGAGCATCGGGTGGATGCCGGATTCGAGAACCATCCCGTTGCGGGGGTGACAATCGACGAAGCGCGGGCTTATGCGGCATGGTTGAGCGAGAAAACAGGTCGCAAATACAGGCTTCCGAACGAAACGGAGGCGCAAGCCTGGAACCAACTCGCATTAAGCGCTGGGACGCAGGAGCTGACGCTGAACTACTTGGCCGGCTACGACTTGGGAGTGTTCGATGTGTCGAATTTGCGGGCGAAAGCCTTGGAGCTGGCTCCGAACCGGCTACTCCGTAGCGTCGGGCAGTTTTCGCCGATCAGGATAGGGGCGGCGCATGTGTATGATCTTGGCGGGAACGTAGCCGAGGTTTTCGACCGGGCCGGGAGCGCAGGAGTGTATGGGTACTCGGCGATCGATCATGTGGACAGCGCCTCGCCAGAGGCTCGGAAACTGGTTCCGGAATTCACGGGGTTAAGGGTTGTGCGGGAATAGGGGCGAAGAGCTGAAAAAGTTACCCAGATGGTTGAAACTGTCCGCAAGTTGACATTGATTCCTATCCATTAGCCTCGCGCCCAGCCCCCAATCCTCAACGATATTCTTAAAATAACGCCGATTCCAATTCAGGATCGGCGTTTTTTGTTTCAATCGGTTGCCAAACCGATTGGATACGTATGGATGTCAACTTGCGGACAGTATAAATAAACTCCTAACCAATCGCTTCGATCCGATACTCCGCGACAGGCACTCCGCCGACCAAGTGCTCTTGAATGATCCGCTCCAAGACCTCCGGCGTGCAGCCTCGGTACCAGACTCCTTCAGGATACACGACGGCCACGGGCCCGCCCATGCAGATTCTCAGGCAGCCGGTTTTCGAACGCGCGATGCCGCCTTTCTCCGACAGGCCCAGCTCGCTGAGCCTGTCTTTGAGGTAGTTCCAACTCGCGGCGCTATCCACGTCTTTGCAGCATTTGGTGCTGGACTCGTCCGTGCACAGAAAAATATGGCGGCGGATGTCGGGGATGCCTACTTTCGCCGCTTTGGCTGAGAATTCCGCGTCGGTCGGCATCAGTTCGTCAACTCCTTCACTAAGGCGTCGGCTTTGTACACATGGCGCAGTGCGGCGAGCATCCCTCGCACATCCACACTCACGCATCGCGCGCGGTTGGTGTCGAAGATGAAATCGTTGGAGCCCATGCCTTCGATATTGCTGTCGAACGCGAGTCCGATCACTTCCAAGTTCCGGTTCAACAGGGGCGATCCGGAGTTTCCTCCGATGATGTCGTTGGTGGAAATCAGGTTCAGCGGGGTTCCCAGATCCAGCGATGGCGTCGGTTTCTGCCAGCGGGCAGGCAGATTCCAAGGATATTTCCCTTTGTGCGAAATGGATCGGTCGTACATCCCATAAAACGTGGTGTGCACGGGCGCCTTGGTTCCGTTGTAGTCGTACCCTTTCACCACGCCATCGGAAATCCGAAGTGAGAATGTGGCATCGGGCGGACGCGCCGTTCCGTACACCGCGAACCACGCCCTTCCGAGCTGATTCTGCAGATTCTCTTCCAATTCGGTGAGTTCGGTGTACGATTGCTGGTTCTGCATCAGTTCCATAAGAAAGACTTTCGCGATGTCATACGCGGGGTCGTTGATGTCGGCCATGGACGCGGTGATGAGCTTGTTGAACGAATCCATCGTCGCGAAGGCGGATGTGGTCATGATCCGTTCGGCGAGTTGCGCCGGAGTGGCTCCTTTGAAGGCGTCCATCACCAGCGGATGGTCCGAACCCAGATTTTCGATCACCATCGACAAGCGGTCTTCAATCAACCGGCGCTCATAGAATGCAGGCAAGTCTTCCAAACCCATGAGCTGCTGACGCAGTCCTTCGAGGTTTTCCGCCGGTGCGCCTTGCGATTTATAATAGTCGTACAGGTGACCAAAAAACGCCCGTTGAAGGATCACCGAGACGTACGGACTTCCCGGAAACATCGCCAACCAGCTGTTATACAACGGAGCGAGCTCATGTTTTGAATCTTGGATGTCCTGAAGCTGAGCCATGATCGGCAGATAGGTGTTCGCCAAGGTCGTGTCTTTGGAGATTTCGGCGACGAAAGCGTCTTCGTTGGATTTGCGCCGACCTAAGAACTCGGGATTGTTCAAGGATTCGATTTGTCCGCCGTACAATTTCTCGGAATTCGCCAAACTGAAGATGGTGTTGCGGATGTCGCGCTTTTCCGCTTCCACGGGGTCGTGGTCGTAATACGCCTGCATCGATGCGATGAGGTTCACGAACAGGCGATGCAAAAGCACATCACCGGTTTGTCCGCGGAACATCAATTGTGAAACGGTTTGCTGACGCGTGGTGGATCCCGGGTTTCCGATCAGGAATACGAGGTCGTTCTCTTCGGCTCCGGTTCGGCTCCATTTGAAATAGTTGGCGCTGGTGTCGAGAGGTTTTCCGTCGTCGCCATAGACGCGGTAGAACGTCATGTCGAGGTTGTAGCGCGGAAAGGTGAAGTTGTCGGGATCGCCGCCAAAGTATCCCATCTGAAGTTCGGGCGCCATCACCAGGCGCACATCCCGATACCGGCGGTACACATACAGGCTGTAACGGCCACCGTTATACAGGGAAATCACCTGCAATTCGTAATCGTCTTCACTGCCTCCGAGTTCGTCGAGTTTCTCGGCCATGATGGCGGCTGAATTCGCCTCGCGGCGCTCGGCCTGCTCTTCGAGCGTGGTTGAAAAATCAACGCCGTTATAGACTTCCGCGGTCACGTCGCGCAATTCCAGAAGCTGATCGACCCACACATCCGGAATGAGTCTTTCGTCAGACAAACTCGCGGCGACGAACCCGTTATCGAGCAGGTTCTCTCCTTCTTTCGACACGGCGCTGACGCCTTCTCGGGCGCAGTGATGGTTGGTCATCACCAATCCGTTCGGGGAGACGAACGAGCCGGAACATCCCGGAATACGAACCGACGACATCCGCGCTTTGGTCATCCACGCTTCGTCGGGCGTGAACCCGTACGTGTTCTTGAAATACTCATAAGGAGGCGTTTCAAAGGTCCACATCCTTCCGTTGTCGAACTCGCCTGCCGGAACCGGTGTGATCGTCGATGGATCGAAGAGGGAGATGGATGGCGGTTCGAAGAGAATTCCTTCGACCGATTCCACAACAGGAGGTTTGGTCGTTGCGCACGACAGCATCAATAACGATGCGAAAAGGATGGAAGCCTTCATGATGAAATGAATTTTTGAGGTAGGGATGTAAGGCAAAATACGGTGTTCAGACTAGGGAATCCCAATCGGCCGTTCCGACGATGCTGTTGTGCGCGATGGCCGATTCGACCCGTGCTTTGGAGTCGAAAGTGACGTCGATGCGGCCGACCACGATGCCGCTATGTCCCACCTGTGTGACCAAAACCCTCTCACCGAGTTTGTTGATATGCGATTCGGGCCGTTCCAGGAAGGTGTGCGAATGGCCTCCGATGATCAGATCGATCGCGCTGGTTTTCTGGGCGAGATCCACATCCGACCGGTATCCGTGGTGGGTAAGCGCCACCACGTAATCGCATTCCATGCGGTATTTCAGGAAATTGGCGTAATAATCGGCATACATCAACGGGTCGCGGAAGGTGATTCCGGCGTGATGCGTGGGGAGAACGAGTCCTGCGAAATCGACCCCGATTCCGAAAATACCGACGCGGACGTCCTCGTATTCTTTGATGATATAGGGTTTCACGACATCGGCCATGGGCGTGGTACCGAAATCATAATTCGCGCAGACGAAAGGAAACTTCGCGATTGGCGCCACATCCATGAATCCGCTCACCCGGTTATCGAATTCGTGGTTGCCGATGGCCATGGCATCGTAACCCATCATGTTCATGGCTTTGAAATCCGGCTCGGCGCTGTAGAAATTGAAGTACGGAGTTCCTTGAAACACATCCCCCGCGTCCAAAAGAAGCACGTTCGCCTGTTCCGCGCGGACTTGCTTGATGAGGGTGGATCTGCGCGCGAGTCCGCCTAAACCCGCATTCGATCCGGTTCCCGAAGGGAAAGGATCCAGCCGGGCATGGGTATCGTTCGTGTGGAGGATGGAAATGACGCGGCTTCCTTTTCTTGGCGCACCGAACAGCGGATTGGTGGCAAGAACGCCGGTTCCAAACGTGATCAGGCCCAACTGACGAAGAAACTCTTTGCGGGATGTCATCGGATGCGTCCCTCCAATTGTGGAAACGGATTCGGATTCATGATGAATTGCCGGATGAAGATCTCACGCATGTTTAAAGCGAAATCCAGGCGTTCCAAGGGTTTCCAGAGGGTAGGGAAATCACCGCCACCATCGGCCAGAAAATTATGTGTGGCCACCCAATAAGTGGAATCGGGTTCCACGGAGGCCACACCCATCAGCACATCGACGGCTTTTCCATCTTCGATCCGAAACCGGATGCCACTCACAGGCTCACCGCCGAAGGCCGCGAGCTCATCGGCGAGGTTGAAAATCTGAGTGCCGTCGAGCTTGAGAATGACCAGCGAATTGTCGAAGGGCATGAGTTCGTACACGCGACCGACCGTGATCGGACCTTTGTTCAAGGGCACTCGCAAACCGCCGTTGTTGATCACCGCCATGTGGATGACGTGTCCGCGTAAGGAGACCGCCGCGTTGCGGACCATATCTGCCGTGAGATTTCCCAATGTGCCTTCGGGCTTGGCTTTGGTGATGTCGTAGGGCGCTTGGGCGATCACCATCCCCATGCCGACTTTCAATCGACTTGAGTACGGATGCAGGAATTCGAGGATGGCCGGGTCTTCCACCAGGTTCGAATCCACCCTCAGGTTGCGATCCGTTTCACCGGTCACATACGGGGTGTGTTCCACCGTGGGCGCGGTGGTCACGCACGCCTGCATTACGCCGACGGCGATCAGTATCCAAAAAAACTTAATACGCATTCCTTGCACGTTCCATGAGCATCTCTTGGAATGTCAGGATGCGGTGATCGGCCGGGATGTCGAGCCTTAGCGCCGCTGTCGATTTCCGTTCGATGGTGGTGAATTCGATGATTTCAAAGAGGGCACCATCCCGAATGGTTTCAACTCTCAACGGCGTGCGGCCGTCGCTGAAAATATCTTGGATGGGAAGGATTCCGGCGATGCCGGCCTGAGCAACCCAAGGTTCCGCCAACATTCCCCAAGCAATACGGAAACGATCGGCGATCCAGAGCCGCATTACGAGGGGCTGATCGGTCGCCCGGGCGTTCCATTGCGTGGTGTTGAAGCCGAGGATGTCGCGTTTCCGCTGGGTTTCGGTCCACTCCAAGTTCGGAATGGTGAGCAGTTGACTGGTGGTCCTCTCCCCGCCTCGCGAAGCCGCGACGAGGTTGGCGATCGCTTGAATCTCTTCCTTGGACATCACGATCGCGGTTTTCTGATCGGTCAGAAACACGAAATCCTGTTTGTCGTTGCGAATGAGCAGGTCACGCGCCCCGATCTGGGCGAAAAGTCCGGTGGTTTCGTTTCGACCGATGCCATTGAGGCGGATGCGGTTTCGCGACAGATCCACACTGAGGATCCGTTCCCCGGTTTTGGTACCGTCGACTTGTGGCTTGTGCCTGTAAATAGTTACCGAGCCCTCGAAATAGGTATGTGGTTGCACTGTGAGCGTGAGCGCGGAAAAGACGAAAAGAAATGGAATCATGCTTCGATAAACGAAGGTTCCATCACTTTCCGTATCCATCCGCCTGCGATCACATCATCGCCTTCATAGCAGACCAAGGCCTGACCCGGAGTGATGGCGCTGCGTCCTTCAGGGAAACGGATGATGAGCTCATCGTCGCCGGTCTGGGTAAGGAAGCCTTCCGCGCCGTCGTCGTTGTAGCGGATGGCGCCGATTACCGGCATGTCGGCTTCTGGAATCTTCGCGTACTTGCCGAAATTGATGTTCGCGGCGACCGCCGTGGTGTTGATGAGGTCTTCCTCACCGCCCACAATGATGGTGTTGGTGACGGGATCGATGTCGACCACATACACCGGTTTGCCCATGGGAAGATGCAGGCCGCGGCGCTGACCGATGGTGTAGAACGGATAGCCATGATGCTTGCCGACGATCTTGCCCGATTTGTCGACGAAATTTCCGCCGTCGACTTGTTTTTCGAGTCCGGGAACGCGGTCTTTCAGGAAACGGCGGTAGTTGTTGTCCGGCACGAAACAGATTTCATAGCTGTCTTTCTTGTTCGCGACATTCAGCAGGCCATGTTCAGCGGCGAACTCACGGATTTGCGTCTTATGGAACGAGCCCAACGGAAACCGCGTGCGGGCCAGATGTTTTTGAGCCACGCCCCAAAGCGCGTACGATTGGTCTTTGTTGGCATCCTTCCCGCGGGAAATCACAAACCGCTCGTTTTCCTCGCGGATGTTGGCATAATGCCCGGTCGCGATGAATTCGCAACCCAGGCTGTCGGCGCGCTTCAGAAGAGCGGCCCATTTGATGTGGGTGTTGCACAGCACGCAGGGGTTGGGCGTGCGACCTGCCATGTATTCATCCACGAACCGGTCGATCACCCAATCGCCGAATTCTTCGCGGATGTCCACAATGAAATGATTGAAGCCGTGTTTCAGGGCGATCTGGCGCGCGTCGTTCATCGATTCGAGCGTGCAGCATCCGGTTTCCTTGTGCGATTTTCCGCCGGAAGAGCTGTAATCCCAGGTTTTCATCGTGATGCCGATCACTTCGTACCCTTCTTCGGCGAGCATCACTGCCGCCACGGAAGAATCGACGCCACCGCTCATCGCCACCAAAACTCGTCCTTTTTTACTCATGGGGGAAGATACGGAGAACGGGTCACTCCTCCCGATTCCAAACATGCAAGGTCCGGTACGCCCCTAAGACCCCCACCCCGTTGCTGAGATTCGATAGAACCGGAACCGGCTCCGAAAACGGGGTTTCCCTGCTGTTCACTTGGGCGACCGACGACCGGATGTACTCATAATACTCTTTCGATATCGCCTGAATCAGGATCTGATTCGGAAAGCTTAGAACGACATTTTCAGGTGGCGTGCTTGCGGAGAATTGCACCGCGATGTTGATATCCAATGTTTTCACCGTTCCATTGAAGGTCGCATCCGAAAACACAACAAACCCGGAATACTGAAATTCTTCGGAGCGCGAATTTCCCCGATCCAGACTGAAAAATCGAAATATCGGATCTACTGGTAGGTTCACCGCGAAGCTACCTGACGCAAACAAACGATTCGAGGCTTCATTCAACAAGGTGATCCCGTAATAATTGGATTCATTCGCCGGATCAGTGATGCGGATGGACAATTTCCCTCGGTAAAACAAAAGCGTGTCCATCACAACCGGTTGATTGTTCACAAAACCAGTGATCACCTCCATCCCGACATACGTGTCCAACATGTTCACATTCAGCCGCTGAATCGGGATCGATGAGGGGATGTGCGTCGAGCCTTGGACAGTTCCATGCCCGGGAACATCCACTCGGATGGAAATCCGCCCCGCTTCGAATCGCTCTGAGGGTTCATTTGCGACAAACATCGGGATTTGCGTTCCGATGCCAGCCCAAATCGGATCTCCATACTCACTCGGATCGGCATACCCATCGAAAAGTGACATGGGGATGGGTCGTGTGTCCTGAATCAGCCCAACCGTGGCGGATTCCAACAATGTCCTGACATTCGGCAGCAGCGAAACGGGGCTGTCCAGCGATCGGGTCATATCCAAAAACACCTTCGGAATACTGTCGGGAGACACCACCGCGATGACAACCGGTTTGGGATGGATGTCCGGCACCGTTCCGTCCGTCCAATACGGCGCTTCGCAAGCCAAAGAAAACAGAAGAATGGGGATGGATGTCAGAATGCGCATCTCACCGACAAATAAGGGGTGAACGGAAACAGATAGATCGATGTGAATTGGGCTTTATTCCCCACCACCGCATAAAAGCGGACATCTTGCGGGTTCAGGCGGTTATATAGATTGAACGCGCCGAACGACAGATCCAGCCAGGGATATCGCTTTGGCTTATAGCTGCTTCCGACATCCAGGCGATGATACAGAGGCAATCGCTCGCCATTCACACCATCCACGATCCAGTACGATCCTTTGAATCCGAATTGCGGCTCGGGTGGATTGGAAACACCGGTTTGCAGACCGGTAGGTAAGGTCACGAGATGTCCGGATGTGAGCGTGAACGCACTATTCAGAGTCCATTCGCTTGAAATCGAATATCTCAGATCGGCATTGAACAGAATGGGACGATCATAGCGCGAGCGATATGCTTCTCCACCGTTTCGTTCTTCGAATTGGCGCTCGCTATGTGACCAACTGAACTGCGCGTTCCACTCCCAAGCGTCTTTGGCTCCCGCGAACGAGGCGCTCACACCATGGGCGCGCCCATCACCCGTGATCAACACATTCGATAAGGCATCGAAGGGTGAAAGCAATGACGTTCCCGGCCTGAAATCCAACACATGGTCGTACCACCGCATGTAGGCTTCCCATGTGAGGCGACCTAAAACCGGTACCGAATGATCGAATCCAAGAAATGCGGTTGTGGACACTTGAACCGGCAGATCGCGGGATGCGGGAAAGATCAGATCCTGAGTGGTGGAAAATCCCGGCGTCGGTGCCACGTGCGTCTCTTGAATGAGTCGTGTCACGCCGACATGCAAGGTGGAGGTGCGAATGGGAAATGTGAGCAGAATCCGAGGTTGAATACTGGCGATCTTGCCTTGGCTTTGAAGCCAAACCGGACGAATTCCTGCGTTCCAACGCATGAAACGCCCGATTCCGGCCTCATAAGATGCGAATCCATACGCCGTGAACTCCGATGAGCCTTCATCCCGAACTGTTTTCTGAGTTTGTTCCGAATAGGCGGCGTCGTAGATGTACCGACTCGTTTCAACCCCCAATCCGGTGGTGAGTCCACCGCTGCGCAAGGTGGAATACACGATGCCCTTGCGCAATCCGTTCCTCACATGAAACCGCTGCGTGAATGTCGTTGCCCCGTCCGTCACCCGATCCCAATCGGTGCTCTGCCACAAGCCGGAGAGCACGATTCCCGACTGCAGCACCATTTGTTCCATTGTGCGCCGGTTCGAGAGCGACATCCCGACCTGGCTCCATCCGTTCTCATCGTTTTGTGAAACACGGATCACGCGCGATTCCGTCTCGGTCGAAAATCGGTCATTCGCGGTCTCCGTATCCTGAGATCCGATGCCGGTGATATACCATCGGGATGAGGGTCCACCCCATCGAACCTGCAAAAATCCATCCTGGAAGTTGGACTTCGGAAAGGTGTAGGTATCGTTCATATCCAGCAAATTCAAGTGCTGGTTGAAGGTGTTCCTCCGATACCCGACCAGCACGTTTGGATGTTCAACCGTGGCTCCTGCGGTTAAGAGCCCCGTTTCGATGACGGATGATGCCCCCTCCTCCCGCTCCCGAGGTAACAGATGAAGCACAGACGACACACTGTTTCCGAATTCAACCGGCACATGGGCCGAATAAAATCGCGTGGATCCGATCGCATCGGCCGAGAGGATGGAAACGAGTCCGCCCGCATGCGACACCCGTCGAAGCGGGATGTCGTGGAACAGTACAAGATTTTGCCCGCGGTTGCCCCCTTTCACAAGGACATCCGACGAGCCTTCGAGTCCGGCGGTAACGGTGGGTAGCCGTTGGATGAGCTTCAGCACATCACGCTGACCCAGAAATGCGGGCATTTCGGCGATGCGTCGGTTCGAAATGGAATGTTCTCCAGGTCGGGATGGGGGGCGTGCGACGACTAGAACATCATCACTTCGAACCGATAATCGTTGCAATCTGATCACGGGTGGATTTGGCAATCCGGAAATCAGTTCTTTTCCACTTTGGTACCCATGAGCCTGATACCGGATCGTATCAACGGACACAAAATTAGGAATGCGGATCCATCCTGATGCGTCAGAATGAATCCGCATACCGTTTGGCAGCCATACCATCACACCTTCAATAGCCTGACCATCTAAGTCGTCAACAAAACGGACATTTGGAACCAGTTGTGCGATTTGAAGGAAGATGAAGACGACCCAAATACTTGACATTCTTAAATTATGTCAATTCAACAAAGCGAAACGCAAACCACCCCTTGTGGCATTGCTTTGATGTGTACCACCGCCATAGCCGACAACAAATGTCTTCCGAACCCGAGCCATCGTAGAGTAGACATCCCAAACCCTAATCTCGACTTCAGGGACAAGATTCGCTTCGGGACCTGATTTGTATACAAAGATCATGATGTCTCCTGGAGATTGAATCGTAATCTCGCGAGAAACGGGATCATATGGTGCTGTGTATATCCAAATTCCCTTGACATCCCCTTGCGTGACTCGGTGACCCACGCCAACCACAACACGATTCTGACTTGTCCCCCACGTATAGTAAACCTCTAAGTTGGATGTGTTGTGTTTGTACCATCCATCTAAAGTTCCCTAATGAATAATCCGCATTGAAATACCGGCCGTAGATGCCGCTGTTGGAAAAGTTATCATTGGTTGATCGACCACCTAAACCAACGGCTACCATCCCTGAGGGCAAATACATAAAGGTCTCCAAGTCCGCACCAAGATTGGTCCATGGTACAGATGCGTTGCCGTAGTAGTAAGGTGGGGTTTGTGGATTAGGCACCCGTACCCACCATTCAAAATCAGTGAAATATGGGGTACTTGCAATGTCATGTGCTTTACCAGTATGGTTAGTGTCAGACATCCGAGACATCATTCCATCCGGTTCAGTTTGATTGACCTCAATCAACTGAAAATCAGCAAAAGTCATATTTCGTAGCTGATTGACAAGCGGATCATTACTCAATCCGACTTGTTTTGCAGGTTCAGTATCCATGGGTTGTGAGACTGTCTCACAACCCATCATCACAGACAGAGAGAGAGTGAGAGTGAGAGAGAGAGAAACTTCAGTGTGGGGGACATAGTGGCTTTGTTTAGAAATTATGAAGAAAAATCGACATATACTATATGATTGTGAGCAGGCACAAATGTTACACTTGATTTAAACTTTATTTTCTCCGTGAGTTTCGCGAACGCGGCTAATGGATACCTGAAGGGTTGATTCGAACAAAAGATGTAACTACATTGTGAATACACTCTTACAGAGATCACCCATGAAAACGAAACTCATCCGTATTGGCAATTCAAAGGGAATCCGGATTCCCAAGCCACTGATTGAGCAATCAGCACTCACCGACGAGGTCGAACTGATTGTCGGGGATCATGAAATCATCCTTCGTTCGGCATCGAGCCCAAGGCAAGGTTGGGAGAAAGCGTTTCGTGACATGGCTAAGAATCACGACGATGAACTGATCGATGACCATTCCCCAACGGTGGACAACCAGTGGGATAAAGACGAGTGGACATGGTAGATCCGGATTCCATTCGTCGGTTTGAGGTATTCCTGGTTTCGCTGAATCCGACGATTGGCTCGGAAATTCAAAAGACACGACCATGCGTGGTGATTTCCCCAGATGAAATGAACCGATACATCAACACCGTCATCATTGCTCCGATGACCTCCACCCTCAAACCATACCCTACCCGGATCAACACGACGTTTCAGGGCAAGAAGGGACAAATTGTCTTGGATCAGATACGAACCGTTGACAAGATTAGGCTCGTCAAAAGGTTGGGTTCCATCAATGAAGCGACACGAAACAACGTGTTTTCTGCCTTATCAGAGTTGTTTTCGCCCTGATACCGGCTACTAGCGTTCTTTATTCATGGAAAGGCGGCTAAGAATTGGGATGGAGTAAGCACCGGGATCGGCGAATGTCTGAAATCCTTGATATTGCGGGTGAGGATGACATCCATTCCTTCTTCCCTTGCGATCATGAACTGAACGGCGTCCTCGAAGTCATTAAAATCGACTGACATGGCCAATCGGATATGTTTTTCCGATACGGGCAGCAGATCCACCATCTCCAACAACAGGTTTACGCGTCTTTTGGCTTCATCCGCTCCCACATTCTTCTTCAAGGTGTAGTGGGCATTCATCAGACTCAGTGCAGACAATGAGATTCGGATGCGCCCTTCATCCGCCAAAGAAAAGACACCCGCCGATTCAACCTTGAATGGTTCGCGCTCCAAAAACACATCGAGCAAGACATCGGTATCCACATGAACTTTAGTCATTCGCGTACTTCCTTTCCAAAAATTCGCGGTACTCTTCTCTTGGATCGTAGGTGCCTGCTTTTTCCGGATCCACTTTAATCCCTCCCATCAATGCGCGCACTCGTGGCGAGATTTCAATCGTTTTTTTGAGTTCATCCGGCTTCGACACCACCGCCAAATAGGTCTCCACCATGTCGGAGACGGATGTGCCTCGGCGCTGAGCCTCTTCTTTGGCCCGGGCAACGACCTCGGGATCGATCGATAAGGTGAGCTTCGTTTTCATACGTATGATGGTTTTGAAATCATACGTATAGGATAGGGATCATATGCGATTTATCCCAACAGAATCGACCTGAACCCCTCAAACTCCGTTCCGATCTTCACGCTTTTTTTCTCGCGTCGCGCATGCTCCGCCAAACGCTCCGGAATGCTCACCACGCCCGGCAAAACTTCATCCATCACATCGATGAACTTCGCCGGATGCGCAGTGGCCAGCACGATTCCGTGCTTCCCGGCGTAACGCGGCTGATCACGGACCTGAGACCACGCATGCAAGCCGGTCGCCGTGTGCGGATCGGCGACATACCCGAATCGGTCGTACATGTCTTTGATCGCGGCACGGGTGTCGGCATCGCTTACGCCGAGTCCGCCAATCTCCTCCCTCATCCGCGCATCGTCGCCGTCGAACATCCATAACAGGCGCTCGAAGTTGCTCGGATGTCCCACATCCATCGCGTTTGATAACGTCTGCACACTGCCCCGCGGCGTGAACGGATGTCCGTGCAAGTACTGAGGCACCACATCATTGGCGTTGGTCGCCGCGAAGAATGTGACCTCCGGAAACGCGTCGCGCGAGGCCATGAGTCCGGCTGTCAGGTTTCCGAAATTGCCACTGGGCACCACAAAAATGAGTTCGGATGCAGGCCGACCGGCATCCTTCACCGCGCGACGGTAATACTCGCCCTGCGGAAGCAACCGCGCGATGTTGATCGAATTGGCAGACGTAAGCGTGAGCTTGGCAAGAAGCTCCGCATCGCCGAAGGCCTGTTTCACCAAGCGCTGGCAATCGTCGAACGTGCCGTCCACTTCCAAGGCCGTGATGTTTCCTCCCAAGGTCGTGAATTGGGCTTCCTGCAGCGGACTCACTTTCCCCGACGGATACAGCACGAACACATGCACCCCATCCACCCCATGAAATCCTTGGGCGACGGCGGCTCCGGTGTCGCCGGATGTGGCCGTTAAAATCGTTAGAGGCGCACCCGATGTATGCAGTTTCGGCAGGATGCGGGCCATGAAGCGGGCTCCGAAATCCTTGAACGCCATCGTCGGACCATGAAACAGCTCGAGAACCGACGTGCGGTCGTCGAGGCGGACGAGTGGGGTTGGGAAGTTGAAGGCGTCATCGGTGATTGTGGCAAGCTCTGAATCGGACAGAGACGGGATATACTTCGAAAGCCAGTGGGAATCAGAAATCGGGAATCGGGAATCAGGAATCGGGAATCGGGAATCAGGAATCGGGGAGCGTACCGGTACAAAAAGTCCACCGTCACTGGCCAAGCCACGCTTCACGGCCGTAGCGAAGTCCGTGGCCAACGACGGATTACGGGTGCTGGTGTAGGTCATGGCTTCCGGATCGACTCATTACTGGTCGACGCGTTACGGGCCGACACATTGGTCGGCCCTTGAGCATTGATGCTCGACACATACAGGTCGCTGCCCAGCCCGAAGCCGTTCATCGCTGTCTGCATCGCCGCGCCCACTTCTTTGGCGTGGTCCTCACCACGGCAGAGGGCGAAAATGCTCGGACCCGATCCCGAAATACTGCACCCCAACGCGTTCCGCTCTAAGGCGGCCGCTTTCACGGCATCGAAACCCGGAATAAGGAGACTGCGCACCGGTTCGATCAACGTGTCTTTCAACGAGCGGCCGATCAAGTCGTGGTTATGGGTGATCAAGCCGGTAATGAGTCCGGCCAGGTTGCTCCATTGCTCGATGGCATCATCCAAGCGGATGGTCTTTTTCAGGACATTGCGCGCATCGGAGGTCAGCAATTCGATCTGCGGATGAAGCACCGCCGCATACAGGTCTTTGGGGAACTCGAGCTGGATCACATCCAGCGGATGATAACTGCGCACGAGCACGAAGCCGCCGAGAAGAGCCGGCGCCACATTGTCGGCATGCGCCGCGCCGCAGGCGATTTTCTCGGCCTGCATCACGAAAGGCAGCAGTTCCAAACGGGTGAGTGGCGAACCCAGAACTTCATTCGCGGCGACCACCGCCGCCACAGCGCTCGCCGCGCTCGAGCCCAAACCGCTGCCCAAGGGCATCTGTTTGTGTACATTCAGTTCGATGCCGCTGGTGGTGTCGCCCAGATGTTTGAGCATTTCCATCACCGCGACGCTGGCGGTGTTCTTCTCCGCGGTCAGCGGCAATTTCCCGCCATCGCCCGTGATGCTCAACACCCGCACGCCCGGCGTATCGCTAAGTATCGCTTCGACCACATCGCCGGGCTCGTTGAGTGCGAAGCCGAGCGAGTCGAACCCGCAGGCCACATTGGCGACCGTGGCCGGAGCGAAGTACGAAGCGCGTTTCATGCGCGCACCTCAGCCACACGCAACATATCGGATAGAATGCCGGATGCGGTGACTTCCGGTCCGGCGCCAGGACCCATCACCACAAGCGGACGACCGTTGTAAATGCGACTGTGGATCGCCAGCAGATTATCCGTTCCCCGCAGCGAATACGACGGATGATCGGGTCCGATGGCTTGCAATGAGACCGAAGCTGATCCGTTTTCCACACTCGCGATCACCGCCAGCTTCTTCCCTGCCCCTAATGCGGCCGTTTTCACAGCGGCAAGCTCGGCATCGGCTTGGGGAAGCAAACTCCAGAACGCTTCCACACTCTCGGCCTCAAAGAATTTCGAGGATAGTGGCGGTGTGATGGTCACATCCGACAATTCCAACTCGAAGCCCGCTTCACGCGCAAGAATGAGAATCTTGCGGGCGGCGTCGAGTCCGTTCAGATCATCGCGGGGATCGGGCTCGGTGTATCCGGCATCAAAGGCTTCTTTTAGTGCCTCACTGAAGCTCGCGCCTTCCGAATAGCGGTTGAACAGATACGCCAAGGTGCCGCTGAGCACACCTTCCATCCGGGTGATGGTGTCGCCGCTATGGGCGATGTCGCGCACGGTTTTCACAATAGGTAGCGCGGCACCCACATTCGTTTCATAGAAGAACGGTGTCTGCGATTTGCGCGAAATGGCGCGAAGGCGGTGCCACTCGGACATCGGCCCTGCGTTGGTGGTCTTGTTGGGAGTCACCACGGCGACGGAATGCGCCAAAAGATCGGCGTAATGGGCATTGACCTGGGTTCCGGAGGTGCAATCCACAAGAACGGAGTTCGGAAGATCGAGCGAGCGCAGATGCGAGAGATAAGCGTCGAGATCCATCGGTCCGCCGGTTTCCGTCAAATGCTTCGCCCATTCGGTGTCATCGATGCCGTTCAGGTCGAAATACATTTTTTTCGAATTCGCCATACCGACAAGTCGCACATCCACCCCCATCCGTTCCGAAATGGCATCGCGCTGTGTGCGGATGAGGTTGACCAAAGCGGCACCCACCCGACCCAAACCGATCAGGAACACATTCAACGTGCGGCTGTGAGGTGCGAAAAACGCGTCGTGAATCACTTTCAAGGCTTTCGCTTCATCTTTGCGGGCGATCACGATCGAAATATTCAGCTCGGAAGAGCCTTGGGCTATGGCGATGATGTTCACGCCGTTTTTGCCCAAAGAGGAGAATACGCGTCCGGCGATGCCCGGCACATTGCGCATGTTTTCACCGACGACGGCGATGATGGAGGTATCGGTATCGGCCGAAATACGCGCGATGCGTCCGAGTTGCCGCTCATAGGAAAACGCTTGTTCGAGCACTTCTACGGCTTTTTTCGCCGAGTCGGGCGCCACGGCGAAACAGACCGACTGTTCGGAACTGGCTTGCGAAATGAGAATCACGCTGATGCCGTGTTGCGCAAGGGTACCAAAAATGCGTTGCGCCACGCCGGCCACACCGATCATACCGGCGCCTTCGACGCGAAGAAGACCGACTTGTCCGATCGACGTGATTCCTCGGATCGGGTCTGGATTCGGTGGCGCCTCATGCGAAATGTACGTCCCCGTTCCCTGCGGGAAGAAGGTGTTGCGGATGCGGATGGGGATGTTGGCCTGCATCAGCGGCTGGATCGTGGGCGGATAAATGACTTTCGCCCCGAAATGCGACATCTCCAGCGCTTCGATGTAGGTCATTTCAGGCTGGGTGAAGGCGTTGGGCACTTTGCGAGGATCGGCGGTGAGAACGCCGTCGACATCGGTCCAGATATGCACTTCGCCGGCCTGGAGCGCCGCTCCGAAAATGGACGCGGTATAATCGGATCCACCTCGGCCCAAGGTCGTGGTTTCGCCGTGTTCGGTGGAGCCGATGAAGCCGGTGACGACCTGAAGCAGCGGATGCGCCTCGAAATGCGAACGGATGAGGGGGTTTGTGAGGTCGAAATTGACGAGAGCTGAACCGAACGACGCGTCGGTACGCACCACGGCGCGAGCGTCGAGGTATTCGCAGGGGATGCTCGAAGAGATGAGCGCACGGGAAATGATAAAATTGGACAGGCGCTCGCCGAAGCTCTGCACGAAATCCAAGGTTTTCGGGCTGCATTCGCGGATCAGGTAAACGCCCTGCAAAATATCTTCGAGTTCGTTCAAGGTCATCTTCACCACGGCGGTGGTATTGCTCTGCTGATGCACATTCACCAGTTCACGGATCGCATCCAGATGGCGGCGTTCGATATGTGCCAGATCTTCGGTGTATTCGGGAATGCCGGCGGCGGCGCGCTTCGCTGTGGAAATGAGCTGGTCGGTTATTCCCGAAAACGCGGAAAACACCACTGCGCGAACCGGATTTTCGCGCAGAAGCTCGATTATGCCTTTGATGCGGTCGGGCGTACCGACCGACGAACCGCCGAATTTGTATATGATCATGTGTCTGACATCCCTAAATGCGAACCGCCAAAATACGCATCAAGGGTCAGAATTCGATAATGAATCCTATGCTCGGCAGAAAGAAGGGATCGTCGTTGGGAATGAGAACTGGCACGGCATTGGATCCATCCGACCGGATTGCCAGACCATCGGTGGTGGTGTAACTGTTATCTGGATTTCTCGCGAAGGTGTAGGTGGGATTGGCCGGACTCTTCGCTCTGAGCACATTCTGCACATCCAGAAACAGATTGATCGTCACTTTGTTGAGGTTCCATTTCTTGTCGATGCGGAAATCCAACTGTGAGAACGCGATGAGCCGGTTCTCATTGAGGCGGCTGTAATCCAGAATCGGCGTTCCCGTGCTCAAGTAATTGGCTTGTGATGCGGGTAGGTCGTACGGCGTGGTTGGGAAACCGCCCAGATACCGGTATTTCACGCCTAATTCCCAACTGTTTCCAATCTTCCATCCGAACAAGGTCGACAACAGATGCCGGCTATCCCACGAGGATGGGCGATAGACACCATCCGCACCGGCGAATTCACTGTTCACCCAAGTGTACGCCATCACGGCATAGATGGAACCGGTGAATTTCTGTTGGACAAGGATTTCAGAACCCCAGGTCTTTCCGTTTCCATTGGCGATGGTGCGTTCGTTGCCGATCGCGCCGAATTCCGCTCCGCGGTTGGCCAGGGAAATGCCGTCGCGTTCGGAAACCGCATACCGGCTGTATTTCTTATAAAAGGCTTCGAGAGTGACGCGCAATCCGCTTGTGGGCAGATACTCGATTCCGGCCACGTAATGATCGCTGCGCGTGTATCGGTTGTCGAGGTTGGCCAACACTCCGTTCTCATCCCGATACCCCAATACGGTATAGATCGGAATCTTATGGTAGCGCCCCAAGGAAGCGTTGAGGAAGGTTTTCGAGTTAAGCCGGTAAGTGGCCGCGACCCGTGGCGAAAGAGCATCCAGCGGGGAATTTCCGTTGTTTGTGAAACTGTCCATATCGGTTCGGATTCCGGCGGATACGGTGAGGCGATCCTGCAACAGTGGACGCGAAACCTGGACGAAGGCACCGTACCGCCAGAAAGCGACATCCGTGGCGAAACGGGCTTCCACCAAGGGATTCTGCCGGATCCGCGCGAAAAACGACGATGCATACTCGGCCCTCTGCAGACTGATGCCGGCCGAGGTTTTCCACGGACCTTTGAACAGATTCACATCCGCGCGGAGTTTGGTTTCCGTCTCGCGTGATTCGGAGTCCAACGCCAGGGCGGATGGATCGCCGGTTCGCGCATCTTCCCATCGCACAAGGTCGTTATCGAAGGCGTTGCGGCTCAACGCCACATTCACATAACCGCCATCGATCAAGCGCCGAACCGAAGTTCCCAGCGTGTAATTCCATTGGTTGATGATGGGATTGGAGCGAAGAACCGCTTCTTTCTCAGGAGTGGATTCGGCGGGAACCGCGAAGAAAAAGTCATCCAGAGCACCCACGCCCAGAACGATGACTCGGGTTTTCGGATCGACTTCCCACGACATTTTGAACTGGGAATCCCAATAATCGGGCCGGATAGGCAGATCGATCGCTTCGAACAGGAATTTCAGATAACTGCGGCGGACCGAAGCCAGATAGGTCGCGTTTTTGCCGATGGGTCCTTCGCCGGTGAGGGCCACTTCCGTGCCGCTCAATCTGAAATTGCCTTGAAATTCTTCGCGGTTGCCATCACGCTGGCGGAAATCGAACACCGCGGCGAGGGCGTTGTCGTATCTGGCATCGAAAGCGGAACTCGACATGGTCACATCTTCAATGAACGAGACATTCAACAGGCCTTGCGGTCCGCCGGAAGAGCCTTGGGTCGCAAAGTGGTTGATCACCGGGATCTCGATTCCATCCAAGTAATACACGTTTTCATTGGGCGCACCACCACGGATGATCAGGTCGTTGCGGGGTCCGGCGCCGATCGAACCTCCCACTCCGGGCAAGGTTTGAATCACCTTAGAAATATCGAAGTTTCCGCCCGGGTTGCTTCGGATCTCCTCCAAGGTGAGACGCTGTATGGAAAGCGGCGTTTCCACGGTGGCGATGGACGTGGCGCGATCGGCCGTCACTTGTACTTCACTGAGTGAAAGCCGGTCTTCCTCCAATTCGACCGAGATCACATTGGCGTTTCCGGTGGTGAGAACAAGATTGTATCGGATTTCTGTGCGGTAACCCACATAACTGAAGCGGACGTTGTACGATTTGGCGGGAGCAGCCAGGCGGAAGCGGCCGGAGGCGTCGGTCACGACCCCGATCAATGGATCGGTACCTTCGAGCACGACCGTGACCCCGGCAAGAAGCTCCTGGGATGCGCGGTCTCTGACAGTTCCTTGCAGCACGGCTTGTTGGGCGAGCACGCAGGCGGGAGCGAAAAAACACAGTAAGGTGGTGAGACGGATAAGCATAGGTGGTTTCCTGTAGATGGGATGATAACGCATCTGACCTGCGATGTCGTTCCGAAAGTAAGAGCAGAAATATTCAACGCCGACTTGCCCGCATCCTCAGAGCCTCCGTATATTTGTTGCTCCCGCGGGAATAGCTCAGTTGGTAGAGCACGACCTTGCCAAGGTCGGGGTCGCGAGTTCGAGTCTCGTTTCCCGCTCATCGAAGCCCGGTTCTGATCACAGAGCCGGGCTTTTTTGTTTCAGGGTGTTCCCAAAACAAGTGTGAGAGCTCGTCCGCTTTTCGAAAAGCGGACATCTTTGCAATACATGCGCATCAGATAGACGCCACGTCCACCTTGGCGAAGCAGATTCTCGGACTCTATCGGACTTGGAATCATTTCGGGATTGAACCCGTCGCCTTGGTCTTCGACAGTCACTTCCAGATCGAAGCCGACCATTTCGGCACGCACAAAGACCCATTTGCTCGGATCCTGCTTATTGCCGTGCATGATGGCATTGGTCACCGCTTCGGAAAGTGACAATAACAGAGCGCCACTCGACTCCTCGCTCAACCCGCAATCGCGGGTGAGCTGGTCAACGATCCGATCGACCTGCTCGAGGCTGTCGAAATCGGATGTCAGTCGAACGTCGAGTACGGATGCCATAGGGTTGCGGTGATTCAGCGTAAGAAACGAATCCTACGCGTAAATCCCACGCAATTTGAGGGTATCCGCCACTTTTTTAATGCTGTACACATACGCGGCCTGCCGCAGCGTGATGTTGTGCTGTTCCTTGACCCCGTAAATAAGGTTGAAGGCATCGCGCATCATGCGGTTCAAGCGCCGGTTCACGCGCTCTTCGGTCCAGAAGTAGCCTTGGCGATCCTGCACCCATTCGAAATACGACACGGTGACACCGCCGGCGTTCGCCAGGATGTCCGGAATGATGAGGATCCCTTTTTCATCGAGGATGGAGTCGGCATTGGCGGTAACCGGGCCGTTCGCACCCTCGGCGATAATTTTCGCCTTGATGTTCGGAGCGTTATGCTTGTTGATCTGGTCTTCTTTCGCCGCCGGAATGAGCACATCGCATTCGAGTTCGAGAAGTTCCTGGTTGGTGATGGGATCACCACCTTTGTATCCTTCCAAACTGTTTTTGTTGGCTTTGCTGTACTCGATCATGGCGGGAATGTCCAATCCTTTGGGATTGTGATAAGCTCCGGACACATCGCTCACCGCAATGATTTTGGAACCGAGTTCGTGCATGAGCAAGGCGGATACGGAACCCACGTTCCCGAAACCTTGGACCACGGTGGTGGTGCGGTTCGGCATGAGGCCGAGTTTGTTGAGCGCCGCCAAGGTGACGGTCACCAAGCCACGACCTGTGGCTTCGCGGCGACCTTTGGATCCACCGATGAGAATCGGTTTTCCGGTGACCACGCCTGTCACCGTTTTGCGCGCGTGCATGGAGTAGGTGTCCATAATCCATGCCATCACCTGCTCATTGGTGTTCATATCGGGAGCGGGGATGTCGGTGTCGGGTCCGATCATGTCGATCAAGGCGGAGGTGTATCGGCGGGTGATCCGCTCGAGTTCGCCTTGAGAAAGCAGTTTCGGGTCGCAACGCACACCGCCTTTGGCTCCGCCGAAGGGAACATTCACCACGGCGCATTTCCAGGTCATCCAAGCGGCGAGGGCTTTGACTTCATCGAGGTTCACATCGGGCGCGTAACGGATGCCGCCTTTGCCGGGTCCGAGCACGTTGGCGTGCATCACGCGGTAGCCTTCGAAGACTTCGATCCGACCGTCGTCCATCACCACAGGAATGGATACGATGACTTGTTGAGCCGGGGAGGAAAGATATTGAAACATGCCTTCATCGAGTCCGAGAATGTCGGCGGCAAACCGGAACCGTTCCATCATCGATTCGAAGGGACTTTCCGCATCGAGTTTAGGACCGGGTTCTTTGTAATAGGGCGAGCTGAGGTGATGTTGAGCCATAAAAGTTTGAGATGGGTAATCCGAACAATCAAAATTAGGGGGAAAAGCGCTTTCAACCCAATTATCCTTCTTAACATTTTGGTAACATGCTGTTGATATTTTTGACTCTTGACAAAGCACATCACATCATAATCTAAAATGACAGAAATCAACCCTGGTAACGTGCCACGCACGTCGCTCTACCAATCGTTCAAAGCCAGCGGTTTGAACGATATCATCCGCAAAGAACGGCCGTTTCTCATCTTCATCGGAATGTCGTTTTTCATCGCCGGAGTGGTTTTTCAGCGGCCTGACATCGCGATGTGGGTTGGTTTCATGTTCGCTGGGTATTCAGCCATAGCCAACGACTCGATTCAAACCATCGGTACCTTCCTCGCTTCGAACTCCAAACGGCCCTGGTGGGTTTTGTGGCTGTACATCGGCATTATTTTCCTGGTAACAGTGAGTGTCAGCTGGGTCATTTACTCAGGCGATGTCTCTTATCAGCGATTGACTTCGAAAGGGTTCGAAGTGGCTCCCTCCAGCTTCTCCTTCCTACAGATCGCGGCACCGATATTCCTGTTGATCATCACTCGGCTTCGGATGCCTGTTTCAACCACCTTCCTGATTCTGAGCTGTTTTTCCACGGATCTGGACGGTATCTCTGGCATGCTTACGAAGAGCCTGAGTGGCTACTTCGTCGCTTTTTTCTTGGCATTCGCCCTGTGGGTCGCACTTTCGCGCCTGATGCGGAAATGGTTCGTTGGCGAACCCGCTTGGTACTGGACACCGATCCAGTGGATCACCTCAGGAACCTTATGGGCGGTTTGGCTGATGCAGGATGCCGCCAATATCGCGGTATACCTACCCCGCTCACTGAGCACGCTTGAGTTCGCCGCCTTCTCAGGCTTCATTTTCCTCGGTCTCGGTTTGCTTTTCTATCTGAAGGGCGACCGCATCCAGCAGGTGGTCACGGAGAAATCGTTCATCACAGATATGCGACCGGCATCGATTATCGACTTCGTCTATGCTTTCATCCTCTTCTATTTCAAATTGGTGAGTGTTGTGCCGATGAGTACAACCTGGGTCTTCATCGGGTTACTCGCAGGACGAGAATTGGGGATGAGTATCATGGATCAGGATGGACACGGTAAGTCGTTCAAAAAGACATCCAGACTGATTTTGAAAGACATCAGCTATGCGGGTATCGGTTTGACCGTCTCGCTCATCCTCGCGGTCAGCATCAATCCGATGATCCGTGCGGAATTGCTCTCGTTTTTCCAATAAAGCCTTGATTATCTCGGTGTAAAAGCGGATGTTGGGCAGCCATGGCCACATCTAACCGATACGGAATCATTATATCCGGCTTAGTGCCGATGCGACGCGAAGCAGGCGACACCACAGAGATGGTGTCGCAATGCCTGCTCGGTGAGACGTTTCTGATTCTGGAGGAAGCCGAGCGCTGGTTCCGGATTGAAACGATGCACGACGCATATCAAGGCTGGGTGAGCAAGGGCCAAGTGCTTGAAACGGATGTCGCCGAGCATATCGCTTGGACTCACCATGGAGAGCGGAAACGATCCGGTTTCTTCACCTACCGAGTGAGCAATGATCATGAGACCCTACTGGTGCCGGCCGGTGCGCAAGTGATCACCACACCCGGCGGGATTGAGCTTCCAAGCGGAACGTGGGAGATGGTGACTCCGAGAAAACCCTTACTCGAGCATTCCATTCTCGACACCGCGCTCAATTACCAAGGCGCGCCCTATCTGTGGGGCGGGCGATCCGATAACGGAATCGACTGCAGCGGCTTCGTGCAAGCGGTGTACGCCTTGCACGGATATGAACTCCCCCGCGACGCTTGGCAACAGCACGCGTTCGCTCCCATCAAATCGAAGTCGTTGAGCGATGCCGACGCCGGAGACATCCTGTATTTCAGTTACGCGGAAGGCAAGATCCATCATATCGGCTTTTACCTGGGTGATGGGTATGCCTTGCACGCCTCCGGAAATGTCACCATCCATACCATCGATCCGGCGAAGCGGACTTCCGGCCGGTATCTGTACAATGAGCGCTTAGCGACAGGACTGGTCGGGGTTCAGACCTCCAGAAACCTGAAGTCGGCCGCATCCCGGAAGAGGAACGCATGAACGGGCATGTCTTGGTGCTGAATCAGGACTATCAACCCTTGAGCGTTTGCGGTGTGAGGAAATCCCTGATGCTTCTTTGCCTGGAAAAAGCCGAGCTCTTGCACCCGCTTTCCGACCGAAAGATCCACACCGTGACCAACGTATTCGATTTCCCTTCGGTGATCCGGTTGCGCCGCTACGCCCGCATCCCCTACAAAACGATCGTTCTCACCCGGAAAAATGTGCTCAAACGGGATGGAAACCGATGCCAATATTGCGGAACGCACGAAGACCTGACCATCGACCATGTGATTCCGCGAAGCCGGGGTGGAAAAGACACCTGGGAGAATCTGGTCGCCGCGTGCAACAAATGCAACCACAAAAAAGGCGGCAACACTCCCAAAGAAGCGGGCATGCCGTTGCGTCGCGAACCTTTCCGTCCGCATCATATCCTTTTCCTGCAGGAATTTGTTGGATACGTTGATGACCAATGGCGTCCCTACCTTTATATGGGGTGAAATCCGTATCTTCGGAGATGTCTGACAAACCCAATGACTACTGCGGAATCTTCGGGATTTTCAACCATCCTGAAGCCGCTCTTCTCACGTATCTCGGGCTGCACGCCCTCCAACATCGGGGACAAGAATCCGCAGGCATAGTGACCTCTTGGGTCGATCCGGTGAAAGGAACCCCCACCATGCCCATGTACAAAGATTTCGGGTTGGTGCTCACTGTTTTCGACGACCGGACCTTGTTCACCCGCAAGCTCATGGGAGAGTCGGCCATCGGCCATAACCGGTATTCCACGGCGGGTTCGTCTGCCAATCCGGCCAACATCCAGCCGTTCCGAGTGCATTACAGCAAAGGAAATCTGGCGATCGGGCATAACGGAAACCTGACCAACGCCCGCAAATTGCGCAATGATTTCATCAACGAAGGCGTGCTTTTTTCAAGCACATCCGACACTGAAATCATTCTACATTTGATTTCCCATAGCAAGAAAGAAGACCAGATCGATCAGATTGTGGATGCCGTGAGTCAAATCGCCGGGGCGTACTGCTTGGTGATTCTCACCGACGACAAACTCATCGCCGTGCGCGACCCGAACGGATTTCGACCGCTTGCGCTCGGAAAACTCGGCGACAGCTATGTGGTGGCCAGCGAAACCTGTGCCTTCGACATCATCGGAGCGGAATATGTGCGAGATGTGGAACCCGGCGAAGTGCTGATCATCGATCGAAACACTGTGCAGACCGGCGAAATGCACTCCCGTTTCATCGCGCCGCTTCCCGGAACCGGTAGCGCCGGATGCATTTTCGAGTATGTGTATTTCTCGCGTCCCGACAGCAGAATCTTCGGAGAAAATGTGGACAAGGTGCGACGCCGCATAGGCCAGTATCTGGCCCGCGAGTTTCCGGTGAGCAGCTTCATCAAAGACAAGAACGGGAAATTGCCCGTGGTGATCTCCGTACCCGATTCAAGCAATACCGCGGCTTTGGGCTACGCCTATGAGAATGAGAAACTGGGCGAAGAATGCCGTTTCGAAATCGGACTCATCCGTAATCATTATGTGGGCCGGACCTTCATCTCACCGGGACAGGAACAGCGCGAAACCAAGGTCCGCACCAAGTTCAACACGGTTCGCGGCGTCTTGGAAGGACATCCCGTCATCATCGTCGACGATTCCATCGTGCGCGGAACCACATCGCGTTATCTGGTGGATATGATCCGGAAAGCGAATCCCACCGAAATCCACTTCTTGGCCAGCTCCCCTCCCATTGTGGAGCCCTGCCATTACGGGATGGATTTCCCGTCGCGCGACGAACTCATCGCGAATGTGTTCAATCGGGATGTGAACCGGATCGCGGAAAGTCTGGGCGTCGACTCGCTTCACTACTTATCGGCCGAAGGCCTGGTGAACGCGGTGAAGGATGCCAACACCAGCGGGTTTGATTATTGCACGGCGTGTTTCACCGGAAATTATCCGGTACCTGTGACCACCGGCGTCGAAAAAGAAGAAAACGAGTTCAATTGATGCGGATCCAAAACGCCACATTTGTGACCAGCGCACCCACGCTGAGTGAGTGTCCGCCTGCCGACCGGCCCGAAATCTGCTTCGCCGGGCGCTCGAATGTTGGCAAATCTTCCATCATCAACGCCATCACTGGGCGCAAGAAGTTGGCCAAGACCAGCGGAACGCCCGGGAAAACCCGATTATTGAATTATTTCGACATCGACGGAACCTGGTATCTGGTAGACATGCCCGGATTCGGTTTCGCCAAAGTCTCCATGACCGAGCGCAAGAAATGGGATCTCGAAATGGCGCGTTACCTCACTCAGAGGGAGAATCTCAAACTCATTTTCCACCTGATCGACGCGCGACACGACCCGACGGCATTGGACGAGGCGTTCATCAGCCAATTGGTGGATCATCAACTTCCATTCGCATTGCTTTTGACCAAATCCGACACACTGTCGGGCAATAAGATCACACAACGAAAAGCGCAAATAAGGCGCTTCATCAAAGCGGAGCATATCGATGTCCCCATCGTGATGACCTCCGCGGTTACGGGGTTAGGGTTAGACGATGCCCGTTCACTCATAGACGACTTCATCAAAGACAACTTTCAAATCACACAACCGATTTCACAATGACGTACAGAGTCCTGTTATTAGACGGCATCGAATCCATTTGCAAAACCATTCTTGAAAGCCGCGGCATCGAAGCCGTGGAAGCGCCGAAACTCGCCGGCGCCGAACTGTTCGAAGCGATCAAAGACTATGACGGTGTGGTGGTTCGCTCGCAGACCAAAGTCACGCTCGACCTTCTCAAAGCGGCGCCCAAGCTGCAGGTGGTGGGTCGCGCCGGAGTCGGTGTCGACAATATCGATCTTGAAGCGGCCACAAAAATGGGCGTATTGGTGATGAACACCCCTGACGGCAACACCATTTCCACCGCGGAGCATACCTGCGGACTGATCATGGCCTTGGCACGGAACATCCCGAACGCAGTCCAATCGTTGAAAGTAGGCGCTTGGGACCGTAAGAAATACACAGGAACGGAACTCGACGGCAAAACTCTGGGTGTGGTCGGACTCGGAAAAATCGGTTCAGGTGTCGCCACACGGATGATCGCATTCGGAATGAATGTGATCGCTTATGATCCGTTCACCAGTGAAGAGCGTGCGGCTGAGCTTGGCGTCGAGCTTGCCGATCTGGACACCGTTCTGGCCAAATCCGACTTCCTGACGGTACACACACCGCTCACCGACAAAACCCGAGGCCTGATTTCCAAAGAGACCGCACACAAACTCAAGAAAGGCGTTCGCCTGGTGAATGTGGCCCGTGGCGGCATCTTCACCGAATCCGATCTGCTGGATTTGCTCAACGACGGAACCGTCGGCGGATTGGCCGTGGATGTGTACAGCACCGAACCTGCGACTGTCGAATTGCTGCCGCTACTTCAGCATTCGAAAGTGGTCTGCACGCCGCATTTGGGCGCATCCACCGACGAAGCGCAAGAAAAAGTGGCTGAACAGATCGCCGCTCAGTTAGCAGACACTTTGGAGCGCAAGAGCTTCAAAGGCACCCTGAACGGGAAGAGCATCGCGCTGTCGACCAACCGCGAAGTCCAACCTTTCCTCAAACTCGCCGAACGATTGGGCTTGTTCGCTTCGCAACTGGCTGCCGCCAATAACGACATCCTACACATCGAATATTCCGGCACCTGCGCCCAGAATGCGGAAGTCTTGACCGATGCCGTCTTGAAAGGCTATCTCAAGCACAGCTCCGATGAAACTATCAATCTGATCAACGCGCGCTATAACGCGAACCTGAAAGGATTGAAAGTGACCGAGACCATCAGCCATGAAGTGAAGACGTATGCGGACAAGATCCGAATCCAGCTCAACAAAAAAGGGCTGTATGATGATTTCGCGGCGACACTTTTCGGAGAAAACGACTTCCGCATCGTGAAAATCGACGGGCACGCCATTGAAATCATCTTGGATGGCAGCATGATGCTGTACAAGAACATCGACAAACCGGGGATGTTGGCTGCGGTGAGTTCCACCTTGGCCAAACGCGACATCAACATCGCGGCGCTCTCACTCGGACGCACCGACCATCAGGCGGTTACCGCGGTCATGGTGGATACCGTGCTTCCCGCAGATGTTTTGAAAGAAGTGGACGCGATTCCTGGCGTTGACCAAGTCGTGTTTGTTCAAATCACAGCCTGATGCTCTCATAGAATCTCTTCGCACCTAAAGTCATTACGCCTATGTCACTTTCCTACCAGAGATCCGAAATCCATCAATTCGAACGCATTCCAGTCATCACCTTCGACAACAACCTGGTCGCATCGAAGGCCATCGCCGCAGACATCGCCTCGCTGATCCGCGAACGTGCCGCAGAGGGCAAAAACGTGGTTTTGGGATTGGCTACGGGCTCGAGTCCGACACGGATGTACGCCGAATTGGTGAGGCTGCACAAAAAAGAAGGACTCAGTTTCAAGAACGTGATCACGTTCAACCTTGACGAGTATTTCCCGATGCAACCGGATGCGCTTCAGAGCTATGTCCGTTTCATGAACGAACAGTTGTTCGACCATGTGGATATCGACCGAGCGAATGTGAACATCCCGGATGGCACCCTGCAACGCGATGATGTGTATGCGTTCTGCCAGAATTACGAACGCAAAATCGATGAAGCGGGTGGAATCGACATCCAGATCCTGGGCATCGGCCGAACCGGCCACATCGGCTTCAACGAACCGGGATCCACCAAAGACTCGAAAACGAGGATGGTGACGCTCGACATTCTGACCCGTCGCGACGCCTCCGGCGATTTCTTCGGCGAAGAGAACGTGCCACGCCGCGCGATCACCATGGGTGTGGGCACCATCCACAAAGCCCGGAAAGTCTATCTGATGGCTTGGGGTGAAGGCAAGGCCGCGATCATCCGCAAAACCGTGGAAGGCCCGATCAGCGACCTGGTACCTGCGACCTTCCTCCAAGAGCATGTGAACACCGTGTTCGTGCTCGATGACGCCGCCGCATCCGAACTCACGCGAGTAAAAACTCCGTGGTTGGTGGACAGTTGCGTATGGGACACCTACATGACCCGCCGTGCGGTGGTCTGGCTGTGTCAGAAGATCAACAAGCCCATCCTCAAACTCACCGACGAAGATTACAACGAAAACGGATTGGGTGAATTGGTCACCGAGCACGGTCCGTCGTACAGCATCAACATCCGTGTGTTCAATGAGATGCAGCGCACGATCACGGGCTGGCCGGGTGGAAAACCGAATGCCGACGATGAGAACCGTCCCGAGCGCCAGAATCCCTTTCCGAAACGCGCGATCATCTTTTCACCTCACCCTGACGACGATGTGATTTCGATGGGTGGAACCTTCATCCGCCTGGTGGATCAGGGCCACGAAGTGCATGTGGCTTACCAAACGTCCGGAAACATCGCCGTGTTCGATGAAGATGCGATGCGTTACGCCGAGTTTGTCAGCGATTACGCTTCCAAATTCACCACGACGGATGCGGGCGCGATCCAGCTGTTCGAAGATGTGCGAACCTTCCTCAAGAATAAGAAAACCGGGGATGTGGATTCGAAAGAAGTCCGAGCCATCAAAGGGCTCATCCGCCGTGGCGAAGCGAAAGCGGGATGCCGTTATGTCGGAATTCCCGATGAGCAGATCCACTTTCTGGACATGCCGTTCTATGAAACCGGTCGCGTGAAAAAAGCGCCTCTGGGTGAAGCCGATATCCAGATCATCATGAATCTCATCCGCGAAGTGCGGCCGCATCAGATTTACGCCGCGGGCGACCTTGCCGATCCGCACGGAACCCATCGCGTCTGCCTGGATGCGATCATGGATGCCGTGCGCCGTCTCAAAGACGAAGAGTTCATGAAAGAGTGCTGGGTCTGGCTGTATCGCGGCGCTTGGCACGAATGGGAATTGGAAAAAATCGAAATGGCGGTTCCGATCAGTCCGGTCGAGCTGCTTCGCAAACGCAGAGCCATCTTCAAACACCAGTCTCAGAAAGACAATGTGATGTTCCAAGGATCCGACAAACGCGAATTCTGGGAACGCGCCGAACACCGAAACCGCGAAACCGCGAAGTTGTACGACCAGCTCGGTCTGGCCGAATATGAAGCGATGGAAGCGTTCGTCCGCTGGAAATTCTGATGTGTTGAGCCATTACCGCCTCCTCATTCTGGCATTGGCGCTGGTTTAGGCGCAGATACTGGCCACAGGTGAATCCCTGTCGAAGAAAGAGGGCGAAGCGATGATCACGCAGACCTACGACCGCTAGGTGGATGAAATCCTGTATTCCTATCATGCGGTTCCGTACGCATTGAGTGAGCGTTTCGAAAGCCATATTGCCAAGCCCGAAAGGAGACCGACACATAACGCACCGGCGGCGGTGAATGACGCTCAGAAACTCCATGATGAAGAAGGATGGAATTGGGACCGCATCCGCGACCATTACGGGTTCGGAATCACCGTAGATGGCCTTCACTTGAGCGAAACCTCCGGAAAACTCTTATGTTCGACCATTCTTAGCCAATTTCCGCCATGAGTCTATCCGTCATTGTTCTGGTCAGCGCAGTCATCCTTCTGATCGCCTATCGCACCTACGGCTTCACCATTTCGAGATTGTTGAAGATCGATGATGCGAATCCGACCCCGGCGCATACCTATCGAGACGGTGTGGATTACATCCCGAGCAAGGCACCGGTAGTGCTGGGGCATCATTTCGCGTCGATCGCGGGAGCCGGCCCGATCGTGGGACCCATCATCGCCGTCGCCTTCGGTTGGATTCCGGCCATGATCTGGATCTTGGTCGGCGGCATCTTCTTCGGTGCGGTGCATGATCTCACCTCGATGATGGCCAGCATCCGGCATCAGGGAAAATCGATTGGCGAAGTGATTCAGAGATACATCGGCGACACTGGAAAAAACCTGTTCATGGTGTTTGCCTTCGCCACCTTGGTGCTCATCATCGCGGTATTCATGGACATTGTGGCGCGCACCTTTGTCACCGTGCCATCCGCGGCAAGCGCATCGGTGATGTTCATGGGCTTGGCCGTGGTTTTCGGAGGGGTGCTTCGCAAATCGGTGATGCCGTTCTGGTTGCTTTCCGTGATAGGTGTGGGGATGATGTACGGGATGATCTGGCTCGGAACTCTGTATCCTGTGTCACTTTCCTACAATACCTGGGTTTTCATTCTGCTCGCGTATTGCTTTATCGCGGCGATCGCGCCGGTGGACATGCTCCTTCAGCCGCGCGATTATCTGAACAGCTTCCTCCTGTACGGAATGATGCTTTTCGGCATCCTGGGCATCATCGTGGCCAATCCTCAGATTGAAATGACTTCGGAAGTCACCATGCAGGTGCCCAATCTCGGCTATCTGTTTCCGGTGCTCTTCGTGACGATAGCTTGCGGAGCGATCTCCGGATTTCATTCGTTGGTGGCCTCCGGAACCACGAGCAAACAGCTGAACTGCGAAACCGATGCCCGCCGTGTGGGATATGGAGGCATGCTGATCGAATCACTCCTGGCGGTGGTATCGGTGGGAACCGTGGTGGTGATGACCAAAGGCGATTACGTGGCGAGCTTGGCGGAAATGGGTCCGGTAGCTTTGTATTCGAAAGGATTGGGAGGATTCATCTCCAGCCTCGGGGTGAACGCTCCCCTGGCGATCTCGTTCGTAGCCTTGACCGTAAGCGCCTTCGCGGTGACCACCTTGGACACATGCACCCGCCTCGGGCGATTCGTGGTTCAGGAAGCCTTGCAGACCCAACCAAGGAATCGGATCACCGACGGATTGCGGAACCGATACATGGCCACAGGCATGGTGGTACTGCTGAGCCTCGGATTGCTCACCACAGGGCAATTTCAGGAATTATGGCCAATCTTCGGCTCGGCGAACCAGCTCTTGGCGGCCTTGGCATTGCTGGCTGTCACGGTTTGGCTCAGTAAAAGCGGTGTGAACCGGCTTTACACTCTGATTCCGATGGTGTTCATGTTCGCAGTGACACTCAGCAGCCTGGCCATCTTCGCTTGGGTGCGGTTCCAAGCCGGAAGCGTCGTGCTCACTCTGGTCGCAGGTATTCTGTTCATCTTGGCGGTAGCTCTGATCTTGCTCGCCCGCAAGGCGTTGTCGAAAGAATTCACAGCCCAATGATCACATGGGATATGTATAACAATCTCCCGCGCCAAATGTAACGGATGCAGGACGTTCAACGGCTACATTGGATGGATTCTACTTCGTAGAACCATCATCCAATTTCCGTTTATGAAACTATTCCCTACTCTTTTACTTGTCGTTACCGTCGGCATCGCATCCTGCTCGAACATGAGCCGCCTCACCAAAGGCACCATCATCGGATCCACGGCGGGAGCCGCTGTCGGCGCCGCAGCCGGATCGTACTTCGGTGACACCACCAAAGGCGCCATCATCGGTGCGGTAGTCGGTGGAGCGACCGGAGCGATCATCGGTCGCAGCATGGACAAGCAGGCCGAAGAGCTTGCCCGCAACGTCGACAATGCCACAGTGGCACGTTTCGGTGAAGGCATCGCGATTTCATTCGAATCAGGACTGCTGTTCGGATTTGATTCTGCCGAACTGCAACCCGCCGCACGCGAGAATCTGCGCAAATTGTCAAGCAGCTTGAAAAGTTACCCGGATTCGGACATCCTAGTGTTGGGACATACCGATTCCAGCGGATCCGATTCCTACAACCAGACCTTGTCGGAACGCCGCGCTTTTGCCGCCAAAGACTACCTCGTCTCCTTGGGAATCGCATCCAGCCGGATCAAATCACAGGGCAAAGGCGAAGCCGAGCCGATCTCAGACAATGGAACCGACACCGGCCGTGAGAAAAACCGTCGTATCGAAGTGGCCATCTTCGCCAGCCAAGAGTATGTGAAGAAGATCCAAGCCCAGAACTGAGATCTGAATTCTACGGGTTATGCTATGGGAATGCGGTCAGGAGTTGCTAAATTTCTGACCGCATTCTTCATTATCAAACCCAGTAGAACATGAAATCAACCACATCCATATTCCTGGTTCTCGCAATCAGCCTCACCTCCTGCTCGAATCTGAGCAATCTGACCAAAGGTACCGTGATCGGAACCACCGCAGGCGCGGCGGTTGGCGCGGCAGCCGGAGCATATTTCGGTGACACCACAAAAGGCGCGATCATCGGAGCCGTAGTGGGCGGAGCCACCGGCGCGATCATCGGTCGCAACATGGACAAGCAGGCCGAAGAATTGGCCAAGATGGAAAAAGCGAAAGTGGAACGGATCGGAGAAGGCATCGCCATCTCGTTCGAATCCGGCCTTCTGTTCGCCACCAACTCGGCAGAATTGCAAGCGTCGTCCAGAGAAAATCTCACCAAGTTGGCTAACAGCTTGAAAAACAATCCAGATTCGGATCTTCTCATCGTAGGACATACCGATTCCACTGGTTCTGACGCTTATAACCAGACACTTTCCGAGCGGCGCGCCGCCTCCGCCAAAGCGTTCTTGGTAAGCCAAGGTATCGCCGATGCCCGCATCAAGACGCAAGGCAAAGGAAAAAACGAGCCCATCGCGGATAACGCAACCGCTGAAGGACGCGATGCCAACCGTCGCATCGAAGTGGCCATCTTCGCCAGCGAAGCCTACGTGAAACGCCTCCAAGCTCAGAACTGAGCCCATTTCCTATTTCGACTTGAAAGCCCGGGGCCGCAAGGTTTCGGGCTTTTTTCATGCTTAAACGGATGCTACCGGGGGAATAATCCCCATTCCCCTGCGTTGTGGCTCCGGACAGCGGAAGCAAAACGTTCGGCAAACTGCTTCGCCGTACCAAATCCCTCGTGAACGACAAGAAAGACAAGGTGAGGCGGTGTACCAAGCGATGAGTCCTGCCAAACCGGTGAGCGCCAACAGCGGCAACAGTACGTTCATGAAGGCGACATAGGCCAGCATCGGATTCTGGCCGCTCGCGGCGATGAACTTACGGATGCGTTCAGCTACGGAATTCTGCTCCAACCACATCCAACCGAACCAGAGAAAGAGGGTGAGTGCGGATGTGACAAAGTAATAACTGAAGGTGGACGGATCCTTATGGATACCACCTTGAAAGGGCTCCAGGGAGAAGCCGCGAATCAGCCATAGAACCGCCCAAAGGAACATGGGATGGCGCTGCTCACGATGCTGATACAGCAGAACCCCAAGTATGATCGCAACTGAGGCCATGGTTTCGATGACAAATCGCTGATGCAAGCCTATCACGGTGATCACTGTGATAAGGAATCCGCTAAGAGCGAGTGAGCCAGAGACTTGATGCTTCCCATCCGACTTGACCAGCCAATCGCCTAAAATCGTCCCTGGCAATACGATAAGCAGGTATTTCAGGAAGTAGAAATTCGTGAGCCAAGGAACGGGAGAACCTGACCCAGACGGATGATGTCGCTACGCGTGAGAGAAAAGGTAATGCTTGTAAAATTGGGAAAGCATATATACATAATCCCGATACTTATTCCAACTCCCAAGCCCATCCAAATAGGCTTATCCGTTTTAGTGAATACAAGCCATAAGGTCAAAAAACCAAGTAAGGCGATGATCCATGTCGCCATATCGGGTGTGGCGTTCATGGTATATGGACGCACGTGCTGCAGGAACATGGCGGCATCCTATACTTCCTCGACAGCAAAGGTTACTCACCCACTCCGTTGGAATGGGACATGAAATTGTGGTGGCCGCACTGCGAAGCCCTCTACGCGCATCTGCTCAATTACAAGATCACCGGCGACGGACAAGATCTCGAGCGCTTCCAACGCACCCATGACTACACATTCGCCCACTTCCCCGACGCCGAGCACGGCGAATGGTACGGCTACCTGAACCGCCGCGGCGAGGTGACCCATCGCTTCAAAGGCGGTCCTTATAAAGGCTGTTTCCATGTGCCAAGAGCCTTATGGCTGGTATGGAAGACACTGTGAAGCGATATGTGATTTATGTAATTATTTGATTTTTATTCGTTTATACAAAGTGCGCATACTGTAGGTAGCAGATTGTCATTGACACTCTGAACCTTTCATTCCCTTCACGGGAGGCGCAAACATGTCCAATCTTCTCTATCTGATCGCCGTGATCCTGATCATCGGCTGGGCGATCGGAGTTGTCGGCTACTCACTCGGCGGCCTTATCCACGCCTTGTTGGTCATCGCGCTGATCGCAGTGATTCTCAATGTCATCTCAGGACGGAGAATCCTATGAACCGCAGTCTCGGAGCCATTTTCATGCTGGTAGGCCTCGCAGGAGTCGTCTACTATGGCATGCAATATGTCCAAAATTCGGAATCGTTCAATTTCTTCGGCGCCGAGGTTCTCATCTCGAGCGGCGAATATGCCCCCGTCCTCATTTCGGCCATCATCCTGGTGGTCGGGATTTACATCTTCCAGGTCAAACGGCCTAAAACACTCAATTAATTCGTTATGAAAACCATTCTTATTCTATTCCTTTTCGCGCTGACCCTTCAAACCAGCCATGCGCAAACCCTCGGTTTCAAAGTCTCTGCGATCGTTTCGAACACTTTCGATTCCGAATCTTCCGACTTTTCCGACAATGCGAAAGTCGGTTATGGCGCCGGACTATTCGCACGCTACCCCATCACTTCGATACTGGGTATTCAGCCTGAAGTCCTTTTCGCGCAACGCGGATTCATCGGTAACGGCAACTTCCTCGGCGCGGATTACCGCCTCGACCGTACCCTCAATTATGTCGACGTGCCAGTGATGGTGGCTTTGATGCTCACTCCGAACATCACTGTCGTTGCCGGGCCGCAGTATTCGTACCTGTTCAAACAATCCGACAAGTACACCAGCGGCAACACCGCCTTCACCAGAGACACCAATTTCGAAGACCACAAACTCGATTCCAGCAATATCTCCCTCACAGGTGGAATTGATGTGGACATGGATCCACTTGTGATCGGCCTTCGCACCGGCTGGGACACCAAAAGCTGGTTCTCGCTTTCGGTCGGCTTCCGCCTATGATTTCATATTGTCGAACTGGATGGGAACATCCAGGTTTTCGGCTCTGAGTAACGCCATGACGGCTTGAAGGTCATCGATCTTCTTGCCCGTCACGCGTACTTTATCGTCATGGATCGCAGGTTGAACCTTCAACTTCGAGTCTTTGATGATCTGGATGATCTTCCTCGCGTTGTCGCGGTCGATACCCTCTTTGAGAACCACATCCATTTTCAGTCCGCCATGGGAAGTCCCTTCCTCGTCTTTGAACTCCAAAGACTTATGGCTCAGCTTCCGCTTGATGAAGTTCGATGTGAGCATCTCCTTCACAGCCTTCAGCTTCATGCTGTCTTCCGTGTTCACGGTGATCTTCTTCTCTTTTTTCTTGAACTCGACCTCCGTCTTCGACCCCCGGAAATCATACCGCGTGGCGATTTCCTTGACCGTGTTGTTCACGGCATTGTCGATTTCCTGATGATTGATTTCGTTGACGATGTCTACGCTAGGCATGGAAGAAAATTACTTCAATTTCAGGATTTATACACATCCCTGATCTCCACCACCTTCTGAAACACGCTTTTGGCGAAGGGGCATAAGGGGATGATCTTGATGTTCTTTTCTCGTGCGAAGCCTACGGCCGCCATCACCAGCTGCTTGCCCGCTCCCTGGCCCTTCAGCGACTCCCCGACTTCCGTGTGATCGATGATGAACGATTCCGCCCCGGCCCAAACATACGTCATCTCGCCATCTGGCTTCTTCACTTCTCCAATGTAAAAACGGCCCTTCGAGCCATTGTCTTCGTGGTGGATGGTCATGGTGGAATTTTAAATTGTAAATTTTAAATGTTAAGTGAAGAAAATTTTAAATGTTAATTGGGGGAGTCGAGCATCGTTTCGTGATTATAGCTATGCAAGCCACCTGATTTATCATTTAAAATTTTCAATTTATAATCGCTTATCCACTAAGGAAAGGGCCCCACTCGGACATTTCGCCACCTGCTCCGCGATGGTTTTCGAATCGGAATTCTCCATCTGGATCCATGGCCGCTCACGGGGTTTGAACACACTCGATAATCCGCGCGCACAGATTCCGGAATGAACGCACTTGTCAGGATCCCACTTGATCGTGACCTCTCCGTTGGTGTAGTGTTTGGTCATAGTAGTACGTTTTAATTGTAAATTTTAAATGGGGAGTCGAGCATCGTTTCGTGATTATAGCTATGCAAGCCACCTGATTTATCATTTAAAATTTTCAATTTAAAATTAACGAAGTGCTACCTCAACGTAAGATCTCACCCTCTTCGCCCATAACGCATATCCCGCATCGCTCATATGCAGCTGGTCGCTCACGAAGAGCTCGGATCTGGGTTTTCCATCGGCACCTAAGAACAGGTCTTCGGTGGGGATGAATATCACCCCTTTGTGTTCATCTGTCAACTGAAGTAAGAGGTTGTTCGCCTGACGGATCTGAGGCCAGACCGCCCATCGGCTGTTCGTCGGGGTGATGGCGATAATGAATATCGGCGCTTCGGCGTTATAAGAGCGGATTTTGAGGATGAAGTCGCGGAACAGATCTCGAACCTGCTCCGGGGTTTTGTCAGTCGCCGGATTCCCGACGATGTCGTTCGCCACGAACACCACCATCGACCCGAACCGGTGCTTCTTGATATATCTATCGGCATAACGAAGCACATCGGTCATGTTCGATCCGCCGAAACCGCGATGAATCACCGGATACGGAGCCATGTCCTGAACCACGGACTTCCACAGCACAATGCTCGAACTCCCGGTAAAAAAGATCGACTCAGCGGGATAGGTGTTTGTCGCATCCAAGGCCTCGAAGGCTTTCATCGCCGGCTCCCAGTTGTCTTGCGAGGAGGCGGGCACGGACAGGATTAGGAGTAGGAGCGTAGTTACAAGAAACTTCACGGCTGTAGTTGGTAGTTGGTAATTAGTAACCCTATCTGGGTAACCACCCGAAAATATCAGGCAGAAGACCGACTTCCTACCAATAACTAATTACCATTTACAAATTACTACCTACTGTTCCCACAACTCATTCCGGATCACATCACAACTCGTTTCCGAAATCTGGTACTGAATGAGGATTCGGCTGCGTTCGGGCAGACCCGCCTCCACCACCGATTTCGCTTCCCAAGTGTAGAGCACCAGGTCAACGTCTTTCACCCATCCGGGCAGATTTCGGCCTTGCGCCACTCCGGCCAAGATGGTTCCTTCGTAACTGAGCGCGTTCTGCAATTCCTGAGTGAGGATGGGGATGCTGTCTGCGTCGGATGCGATGATGCCCAGCGATTGCACGGCCGACCTCTCCATCACGGTCATCAGGATGGCGGTGTCGAAGCCGTATGCGACCGGAATCAGTGGAATGCTCTCACTGTCGTCGCGCAGCTTCCTGAAATAGCGGATAGGCACGAACAGTGCGTCGAAATTAACGACTTTGTCGTTGTCTCTAAGCGTGAGGATGTTGCTTTTCACACCGACCTGCTTGCGGATCGCACGTGCGATCATTCCCGATAATTCTGCGGTTTGAGCCACGGTGGCGCAACTTTCGATGCGGTCGGGCCAATCCAGATAGGTGAGCTGTTCTTCGAACAGGGTTTCGATCTCGTCTTCATCCAGCCCGTAACCGATGAGCTCTTCGAGCAGGGAGCGGATTTTCCCGGCTCCTTTCTCCAGGCGGGCCGATTTGTCCAACTGCACATTCTGCCGATGCACGATGAATCCGCGTCCGGGTTCGGCAATGAGTAGTCCCTCTTCGGTGAGCGTCTGATAGGCTTTGCGCACCGTATGGAAACTCGAATTCAACTGCTTTCCAAGCACACGAGTCGATGGCAACACCTCTCCCACCTGAAACTGCTTGGTGGCGATCATCAGGCGGATGCGGTCGGAAATGTGACGGGCGGTTTTCACAACTCCTCAAGTATCCCCATAAGTCGCCGCATCGCCGCCACCCGCGCCGCCTTGTTCCCTTCGGTGCCGGCCGGATCTTCCCCGCTTCGCATGAAGGCGTGACCCGAATCCGGATAGATCGCCGCTTCGAACGGTTTTCCATAGCTTTTCATGGCCGATTCGACCGTCGGGATGCCGGCATTGATGCGCTGGTCGTTCTGCGCATAAAATCCGAAGACCGGCGCTGTGATGCCCGCAAAGGACGTGGTATCGGCCGGAGCGCCGCCATAGAAGACGAACGAGGCGGAGAGTCCGCTTGCCGTGGTGGCGTACCGGAACGTCTGCGAACCTCCCCAGCAGAAACCGATCACGGCCACTTTCCCGTTGGCCGACTCAATGCTGGCGACATACGCCTTAGCGGCGTCGAGTCCGGCCGTGATTCGCTCCGCCGGGACCTGATACAGGGCTTCGGAGGCCGCGCCTTGCGTGGGGAAGTCGCTAGTGCGGGTGAATTCGGCGCTGAATCCGGACAGGAAATCCGGAGCGATGGCAATGTAGCCTGCCGCGGCGAGGTCGTCTGCGAAGCCGCGGACCCAATCCGTCAGACCCCGGTTCTCATGAATGACGATGAGCGTGAGTGCCTTACGCGAAACTTCGGGATAGGCCACAAACGCTCTGACCGAGCGATCCCCTGCGGGGATGTCGACCCATTCGTGATGCCGTGGCGATGCCTCGAGTTTGGCCAGGGCGAAGTCCTGGGCGTGGAGAAGGGATGCCGCATAAAGCATCAAATAAAGAAGGATGTGTTTCATGGACGTTAATATACCACGTGGCAAACATGTAACTCCCGCCTTGAACGATATAAGAGTTTCGCCTCACCCGCGAAGTACATTGAAGCATGCGCAATACCGGAAATCATCTTCAAATTTATGTGAATCAGAGGTCAGTCGCTTACACCGATGTCGGACCTCTCGACAAACCCGTCATCCTTTTTCTGCACGGTTTTCCTCTGGATCGAACCCTCTGGGATCGGCAAGTGGAAGCCCTTCTCACCACGCATCGAGTAATCGCATACGACATCCGTGGTCATGGCGGATCTGACATCGGATCGGAGCCTGTAAGCATCCGCACATTCGCCAACGATCTGATCGATTTCATGGGAGAGCTCAAGCTCGATGATATCATCCTGTGCGGACTCTCCATGGGCGGATATATCGCCCTGGATGCACGCTGCCGTTTCCCGAAGCGTTTCAAAGCCCTCATTCTGTGCGACACCCAATGCAGTGCGGACACGCCCGAATCCAAAGACAACAGGATCCGCACGATGGATCGCCTCTCCGAAGACGGATTGGAAGCCTATACCGAAGAAAGTCTGGCGAATCTGTTCGCAGAAGCCTCCTTCAACACACATCCGGAAGATGTGGAACAGGTTCGGAACATGATCCGGAACACCACCATCCTGTCGCTGAAACTGAGCATGAGAGCCTTGTCGGACCGCAGCGACGCCTGCGAATCGCTGCGTGAGATCGACGTGCCGACGTTGATTATCGTCGGTTCTGAAGACAAAATCACACCTCCTGCGAAAGCTGAAATCATGCACGAGCGCATATCCGGATCTGAATTGATTGTAATCGACGGGGCCGGACATCTCCCCAACCTTGAGAGCACCGACGACTTCAATACACACCTGATCCGCTTTGTGTCGTCGTTCAACTGAGAAACGAACGTGAAATCCATCACTGAAACCAAAATCCGGCTGTTCTCCACGCTGGGAAGCCTGATCGCGTTCGTCACCATCCTGATGCTGGCCAAGGGTTTTCTCATTCCGTTGGCCTTCGCCCTGTTGTTGTCGTTCATCCTCTATCCCGTAGTGAGTTCGCTCGAAAAATGGGGCGTTAACCGCATGATCGCCGCTTTTTTTTCCATCCTGTTCATCATCCTGATGATCAGCGCCGCGATTTTCCTGTTCACGACGCAACTGATTTCCTTATCGCGCGATTTTCCCGATTTTCAAGCCAACTTCACACAGATTCTGGCTGACACCACCGTGTTCATCAACAAGAATCTGAACGTGGTGCCCGATCTGAAGCGGAATGAACTGCTCAACCGGATTAATGCTGGCATCGTGAGCTCATCCGGAAAGTGGTTCGCATCCGCCTTCAGCAACATCGCTTCGATCATGACCACGCTCATCCTGACCATCGTGTACCTGTATCTGATTCTGATCTACCGCACCGGACTCACCCAAGCCTTCATCCGGTTTTTCCCAGTGGCGCAGCGCGAACGCGCGGTCGGAGTCTTCCAATCGGTGCAACAAGTGGGTCAGAATTACCTGTTCGGCGTGGTGTTGGTGATTTTCATTGTCGGATGTTTGAACAGCATCGGCCTGTGGATGATCGGAATCGAACATGCGCTCCTGTTCGGGTTCATCGCCGCATCGCTGACTATCATACCTTACATCGGAACCCTGATCGGAGCGTCGCTTCCCATGATTTACGCTTTTGTGACGTACGAGTCTTTCGGAATGGCCTTCACCATCGCCGTCTTCTTCTGGTTCGTGCAACTGTTGGAAAGCAACCTCATCACGCCGAAAATCGTGGGTGGAAACCTGCAGATCAACGCGCTCACGTCGATCATGAGCATCGTGATCGGCGCCACCGTCTGGGGAATACCGGGGATGATCCTCTTCCTGCCGCTCGCGGCCATGCTCAAGGTGGTCTGCTCGGAATACGAACCGCTGAAACCCTTCGGGTTGCTGATGGGACTGAGAAGTTCGGGTCAGCGTTAAGAGCCGGGCGCGGCGTGCCCCCTGCTAAAGCTGGGGGTTTTAGGCTAAAGCCGGGTTAGAATCTCCCCCAGCCTCTCCCCCAACCACTCGCCGAACTCCATCCCTTCCAACTCCGCCAAGATCGCGAAGGTCTGATCCACCGCGAAAGTGGGCAACGGATTGATTTCGAGGAAGAACGGATTTCCCGCCTCATCGCACTTGAAATCGAGTCGCGCAAAATGCCTCACACCGAGCTCGTCGCACAAGCGCAGCGACCACTCATGGAGCGTCGCTTCGAGCTGAGGCGTCAGCGATCCGCACACCAGCACCTCGCCTCCATCCTTCACCACATGAGAGCCGAGTTTCGTGGCCGCATCCAACCCGCGCTCAAGAACCGGATACGCTTTCAGGGGTTGACCCATCACCGCAACCGTGAATTCCGCGCCGGATAAAAACGCCTCCACGATCGCATCCTGCTTATACACCTCATGGATGTGGGCCACCGCGGCGTTCAGTTCGTCTTCCGTTTCGGCGATGCTGTCGGCGTTGAGGCCTTTGGCCGTGCCTTCATATCTTGGCTTCGCCAAGCGTAGACCGGAAGACTCTTTACCGGGTACCGGAATACCCAATGACGTCGCCACCATCTTCGTCAACCGCTTATCCAACGACACGGAAAGAGTAAGTGCATCACTCCCCAAGAACGGAATGCCGTACATCTCGAGCAGCGCGGGACCCCAGGCTTCGCGGTTGCGGGTTCCGTAGCCTTCGGAGATGTTCCAAACGAGGTCCACATCCGGCCGAGTCTTCAAAATGCTCAGCGGACCGCCCAATCGCACCGGTTCGTGTCCCGCATGACGAATCGCCGCTTCCATCACCAAAATCGTGCTTTCGGGCTCGAACTCGGCGAAGCGGTCCGCTGCTCCATCCACATCCGAATATTCCTCTTCACGGTCATATAAGATTCCGATTCTCATGGCAGCGGATTGAATTCGCGCCAGGTCTCGCCGCCATACGCCGTCACGACAACATCGTCGCCATCGCGCTGCACGAATCCGCTCGGTGTGAGCGGTACCTTGCCATGAGGCGTATCGAGCACATATAAGGGAATCGCGAAGCCGGATAAGCGTCCGCGGAGGCCGTTCATGAGCTCCATCCCTTCCTCGATGGTCGTTCGGAAGTGCTTCGTGCCGCCGATGAGCTGCGCCTGATACAAGTAATACGGCCGCACCCGCATCTTCACGAGGGAAGAAAACAGCGTTTTAAGCGTGTCCACATCATTGTTGATGCCATTCAGAAGTACGGTCTGATTTCCAAGGGGCGCTCCGGCGCGGGTGATGCGGTCGCACGCCTCGGCCGCATCCGCAGTCAATTCTTTCGGATGATTATAATGCGTGTTCACCCAAATCGGATGATACTTGGCGATCATCTCGGTGAATTCAGGTGTGATGCGGAAAGGATTGAGCACCGGAAACCGTGTTCCTATGCGGATGATGCCCACGTGCGGAATCGCCCGGAGGCGGGACAAGATCCATTCCAGATTCGAATCGTTGAGAATGAGCGGATCGCCGCCAGTCAGAAGAACATCATTGATTTCGGGATGCGCCGCGATGTAGTCGATGCCTTGCTGGATTTCGGACTTGTTCATCGCGTATTCGCCATCGCCCACCATCCGCTTGCGCAGGCAATACCGGCAATAGACGGCGCACTCGGCAGCCACGCAAAAAGCCACGCGGTCCTTGTAATTATGCACCAGGTTCTTGACCGGACTGTGCGCCAACTCCTCCAGCGGATCCAAATCCTCGATGCCAATGTCATCGCTCATCTCATCCATCTTCGGGACCACCTGCCGGCGGATGGGGCAATTCGGGTCGTCCCGATCCATCAACGAGGCGTAATACGGTGTGATCTGCCAGCGGAAATAGGCCTTCGTCGCCTCGATGGCGGCACGCTCGTCATCCGTCAGGTTGATCCACGTCGATAATTCTTCCGCCGTGCGGATGCGGTTGCGCAACTGCCACCTCCAATCGCGCCATTCAGGGGAATTCTGCATGGGGAAAGGTACGGAGGAATCGAATAACAGGAGGATGGGGGATGGGAGGTGAAATCCCCCAACTTACTTTTTGGATGTTACCCACGAATAAATATGAATCGTGAAATCCGGATCTCTCTCGGATTTACCCGGCTGCAGGGTATATAACTTCCCATCTTGGGCGGCTAACACGCGTTGGTGCGTTCGACTGTTTGATGAGAGTAAGTTTCCATCCTCATCCCAGACTACCAACGCATACCTTACGGTTGGTTGATCAGTAGGAATCGAAATAACTTGCAATATAGCACCCTCGTCAAGTGTGTGAACTCCAACCGTCATCGCCTTTTCAACAAACACAGCTTGCAATTCGGGCAGATTCATCGGAGAGGAAATATCTCGTTGCACAGATGGCGCATCACGGTGTCTGAATGCAAATTCACTTACGTTGATACCATCATAACGGTAGAGAGAGGTTGAACTCGGCATGACAAAAAACAGATTGTTTGCTGTAAGGGTATGTCCGCCGAACATCATCCGAAAATCGATGTTTTTATGCTTGTAATTCTGTGAAAACAAAATGCTTTTGGTTCGCCCCCGATCATCCATATGCACAAATTGTATGTCATTCGGTCGTTTGAATTGAGACACAAATCCATCGTATCGTGTCGGAGAAATGAAATCAGGTGTTCTAAAAGTGTCATCCGGCAAACCGATGCACGAGCCGTCAGCCTTAAATCGAAATCCACTATAACCTGAATTCACAAGATACAAATCGCCATTCTGAAGTGACTGAAATTGAATGGGCTGCAACTGAAATCCCGGAAAGCATGCTTCCGGATTCATATCTTTCACAAGTTTCCCATCTGTGTCAATCATTAATAAACGATTTTGAAGTTGGTCTGAGATCACAAACCTTCCACTTGTGATAGGCAACAAGGTGGTGATGTCTGATAAAGTCAGATCCGAAGAAATCGAAAAGGATCGATGATACCGGAACGAGTCGCCAAGATCAGTTTGGCAATAACTGTTCTGATTTAGAATAAGGGCAAATACCAACACAAGCATAGGCTTGCACATGGAACTCGCCCTTGATTTCATAAACTTAGTCAAAGCAGTATGTGTTGAATGTGTAGCATTCACTTCCGGGAAGTGCACATCTGAAGCACAATACCTTATACTCGTTGTACCAAACGCTCATTCTTTTGTCTTGATCTTGGTCTAAGGTGTGAATAGAACTCTTTTCCTCCAGTGGTAACAAACTAACTTTGTTTGCACTGGACTCCGTGTTCGAGACAACAAACATGGCAATCGAAAGCATCAGATATTTAAGCATTATTCAGTCTCCTTGTGATTTGTTTATAAGTCTCAATGAGTTTAAAAAAAATCAACTATGCAAAATATTTTTTTCACCAAGAGGTATTTAGTTATTTGCTCCTCATCATCCACAAAAAGTGTTCCCGTGTCTACTATGACTCCTAATCAAAAACCCGTCCAACCATCCATCGAACTAAGTACGTCAGGGGCACTTCCGTGTGGGATGAAAATAACAAGCTTGCAGACGCTAAAACTTTACAGAGGATTCGAATAACAGTAGGATGGGGGGTGGGAGGTGTAATCCCCCAGCTAAAGCTGGGGGATAGTGCTAAGACTCTTAATGATAACCCCCAGGTTTACCTGGGGGCAGGCAACGCCAAGACCTTAATAGCTATTCCGCACTGTGAACTCCACTTTCCGCTCCTCTCCCGCCTTCAGGCTCACCAGGAACAGCGCCATACCACCTTCCATCACGGCCGGAATCGTCGAGCGCGTGATGCTCGTGTTCGGTGAGATCGGCATCGACACTTCCACCACGATCGCTTCTTTTTTCGTGTTCTTCACGGAAACCGAATAGTGATTATCGAAAACATTATCACGGATGCGGTCTTGCCGCATCATGTCTTCTTTGACGAGGATGTCGAACGCCGTGCCCGTCACCAAGCGCACCCGGCCATCCACCGCGGTGTGCGGAATAGTGGCTTCGCCTGTGAGGGTGAGTCGATCTCCCGAACGGATGAACACCGTGGCCAGTCCCGCAGGCAGTGGCTTGCCCAATCCGGCCGCGGCGGTGTTCGTGATGTCGTACAGGATCTGAGCCTGACTCCCCACAAATACTCCGCTTCCGTTTCCTGACGCAGCATACCGGTATCGGCGCGTGGGCTTGATGGCCGAGTCTTCCACCAACGGAATCTTGGTCTGCTCTCCGGTCAGCAGATCGAACGGTTTTTCGAGCGTGTACAGATGCACATCACCGACCGATTCCTGCACCATCTTGCGTTCCGTATCGGCCATCGCCGTCACCATCACTTCCCGCGCGAACATTTGCGGTTCATCCATTCTGCCACGGTCTCGGTAGATATCTCCGGCAAGCAATCGCACCGTGGCGCCACGGAAATCCATCCCGGTGGTGTTGTCGATGCGCGCATATCCGCTGAATCGTCCCGATGCGGCATTCTCATCCAAAATCACATTGTAGGTCGCGGCCCAACGGAACCCTCCCGCTTTGTAGAAAAACGAGACATTCTGCCGACCCGCGCGACGTGCGTTCAAGTCGGCCGACACATTCGGAAACCGTGTGAACACATCCGGTATCGAATCCATCGACACATGGAACGAGCCCGGATTGGTGACCGATAACAGACTTCCATCCGCCAGTTTCAGAATGAGAACGCCATTCTGAAATCGGTCCACAATGCCTGTGAACGTATGGTTCGCCCCGATCAACGTCACTTTCTTCCCGACGCGCGATGCCAGGATGGAGGCGGATGTCGGCCGTTCCGTATTCACCCTCACCGAACTCAGCGTTCCTTCGAACATCGTGAACAGAGAGTTCGAATCGATGGTGTGCGGGAGTCCTGTGACCTCGACCCGGTTCACGCCCGCCCGAAGCGTGAGCGATCGGGTGTCTTTCACCACCCCGAACCCAGAAGAATACAGAGTGATGTCGTAGGGCTGGGAAACAGCCATGGATGAAATCAGAAATAGGCAACTGGCTAACAGGCATTTCATGATGAGGACAATTTTAAATTGAAAATTTTAAATGAAGAAGGTCATAACTCTAACCCCGGGTTTAACCTGGGGGCGTACATCAAGAAGATAACTACTGCATAACGCCGCATGGCTCGACTTCATATCCCACATCTTCATGCAGGTCAATAACTGAATATCGAGGCCGCACTTCGCTTTGATAATTTTAAATTGAAAATTTTAAATGATGGATGCCATACAGGAATACCACAGTGGCACTCACTCCCCACATTTAAAATTGTTCATTTAAAATTTCTTCCGGATTACCGCCCTGATCGCATTCACGATTCCCTTCCCATAAGGCGGCAGCAAGATCTTGAACCCATCCACCCCGAATCTCGGTTTGAGAATCGCCCGCTCATTGGAGAAGGCGACGAATCCATATTCGCCGTGCGATTTTCCGATTCCGGAATTATTCACCCCGCCGAATGGAAGGTTCGGATGCGAGAAATGCGCCATCACGTCGTTGATGCAGGTCGCCCCCGCGGAGGTTTTTGCAATCACACGATCCGCGAACGCGCGGTCTTTCGTGAAGACATACATCGCCAACGGATCGGGAAGCGAACGGATCTGAGAAATGATTCCACCTTCTTCCGTCCATGTCAGGATGGGGATGATCGGACCGAAGATCTCCTCTTTCATCACCATCATCTCGGTCGTCACTCCGGTCAAGAGCGCCGGATCCAAATGCGTCGCCGATCCATGCACCTCGTGCCGATGCACCGTCGCTCCGTGCTTCACGGCATCATCGATCAAGGTCTGCAAACGGCTGTGATGCGCGGCGTTGATGATGGATGCGAAATCTTTCGATGTGGTGATGCGCGTTTTCAACTCCCCTTTCACCAACTCCACGAACCGGTCGTGCACCGAGGCTTCTACCAGAACATAATCGGGGGCGATGCAGGTTTGTCCGGCGTTGAAGCATTTCCCCCACACCAGTTTCCGGGCCGATAGCTCCAGATCGGCCGTGGCATCCACCACCATCGGCGATTTGCCTCCGAGTTCGAGCGTGACCGACGTCAGATTCTTCGCGGCGGCTTCCATCACAATCTTCCCGACGCGCGGACTCCCCGTGAAAAAAATATGATCGAACGGCAGTTTCAACAGCTTCTCCGATTCCTTCACTCCTCCTTCCACAACAGCGACTTCATCCTCCTCGAACAATTCCGATATCATCTTTTTGATGAGGGCGGAGGTGTGAGGCGCCATTTCCGAGGGTTTGAGCATCACACGGTTTCCGGCGGCCAAGGCCGATACCAACGGAATCATGGCCAGATTGAAGGGATAATTCCAAGGTGAGATGATCAGCACCACACCCATCGGCTCGCGGTGCACCCAGGCTTTCGTACCGGACATCATCAGCGACGGGGATGCGGACTTCGGCGCCATATAACCCTTCAGATGGGAGATCATGTGCCGCACGTCTTCCGTCACCGTCAGGATTTCGGAAATCAAAGTTTCGGCCTCCGGTTTTTGCAAATCAGCCTGAAGCGCCGCCACAATCTCCCGCTCATGCGCCTGCACCGAAGCCAATAACCGCTTCAGAGTGGCTTTCCGCTGCTCATAAGATGGGGCTCCGTTGCGGAGGAAGGCGGTTTGCTGTGCGACGAATATCTTATTCATAATCTCATCTCTTCATCTATTAATCATTTCATCTTCCTACTTCCTACTTCCTACTTCCTACTTCCTACTTCCTACTTCCTACTTCCTACTTCCTACTTCAAACTGAATTCAGCCCGATACCGTGGCTTTCCATGGCGCTCGAGGAAATACGTGAATGTGCCCGCTTCACGGTCGATGGTGAACGTCCACACATTGGTCACGGCTTCGGGAATGAGCGCTCCGGTTTCGGCATCGGCCGGGAACGACTGCGTGAACCGGCTTCCGGCATCGGTCGCCCATCCGCCATAGTTCGTCAGCGTGTCGGGCGTGCCGTCTTCATGGCGGTGATCGTGCTTGAAAAGCAATCCCTTGTCGGAAAGAGTCAGAATCCACGTCCGACTCTTATCCTCGTTCACTTGGAACGGAATGCGGAGTTCGGTGTCGGTGCAGGTCACGAAATTCGCCTGTAGCGCCGCGCCGTACAGAACATGCGTGGAATCGTCGGGGAAGACGGATTCGCCGATGAGGGTTTGTCCGCAGAGCGTCTTCATCTCATTGAAAAAGGCGGATTTGGGGGATTCCTGCGGTGAGCATGCGATGATTGTGGTGCCGATGAGCAGCGCAAAAAAGATGTGTTTCATGCTAGATTGATTCTTTTCCGACTGGTTTTCCAAAGTCGTATTCAGGATGGACATTCTCAGGAGTGATCTTTTCGAGCAGATCCTGCAGGGTATACTTCACCGGCTTAATTGGTTGCTTTTTCTGTTTTCATGATTCAAAGTAGACACTTCGCATCTATGCATCAACCGACAACTAACAACCAACAACCAACAACCAACAACTAAAAGTACACCCTGTAAAGCAGACTCACATTCCGCCCCGGCTCAGGCATGATGATCTTCACGCGCGACAGATGCATCCGGTACTCGGTATCCGCCACATTCTCGATTTTCAGGGAAATGGTGTGCAACGCCCGACCCTTCGCGATGTGCGCCTGTGCGCTCAGATCGCCCACCACATAACCGGACGTGGGCTCTTCGAACTCTCCAAGGCGGTTCTGGTCCGCCGCGGCGCGAACTCCCGCGCCCAACGTGAGCGATTTCACAGAATACTCCAGATTCAACTTTCCGCTGAGCGGCGGCACGAAGGGTATCGGCGCGCCCGACCCCACCAAACTCCCCTCCACCCAACTCGCGGTTCCGGAGAGATGCACTGATTCAGTGATGCGAACTTCCGACAAGGCTTCCAACCCAATCATGACCACATCCGCACCCGTGTATTGGTAGATGGGAAGCGGCCTCTGAATGGCGAATTCGCCGGTATTCCGAGGATACAGATACTCCTGGATGCGGTTGATGTAGGCGCTGATCTGGAGTCCGGCGCGATCTGCCGCCGCACGTGCGAAGATTTCGCCTCCCCACCCTCGTTCGGCGCCGAGATCCGGATTCCCGACTTCATAGCTGTACGCTGGCAAATGCGGTCCTTCCGAAAAAAGCTCTTTCACGCTCGGAATCCGAACCGTGCGCATCCCGTTCACCCCTAGTTCCAACCCGCTGCCGAATGTGCGGGTCAATCGCAACGCTCCTGAAGGCTCGGCATAATTCCGCGTGCGGATGCGGCCGATGCGCGCCGTGCGTTCCTCATCCGGAATGACCGATTGCACGTCGAAACGCGCGGCGAATTGCAAGGTCCAATCCCCGAAATGCACATCTTCGAAACCATACACCGCCGCGGCAGTCTCCGTTGTGGGCGGTGTGAAGGTGTAGCCGCCCACCGTCAGGCGCGACACTCCTCCGCTGTAGCCCAATTGGCCCCGACGCATAGGACCCCATGTTCCGTGATTCCACAAACTGTGCAGCTTCAACGACGAGTAGATAAAGTCGCTACCTACGATATCATGAGTCTGCCTCGCATTGTTGTACTCGAGCTCTTCATGAAAATAATACGAGCCGGTGAGATGATGCTCGATCTGCACGAACCGTCCGGATTTCGGTGTTATATCGAACCTGAGATCGCTCTGCATCCTCTGCATGTTGATCTTGACTCCGTTGGGATGCGCGCCCACGAAATCACCCGGAATTCCATACCGGCTGTCCAGAAAATTCGCCGAAGCGCCCAGCAATCCCCAATTTCGGATGGTGGAAGCTCCCACCGACGCGTGGGCCGTCCGCAACGACGTGTTGTCGAGCACGCCCGCCGGAGTGTGGATGTTTCCGGCACCACGCCCGCTGGCATCCACTTTGTACGCCCAGACGCCTTTCGAACCATACAGATTCGCACCCATCGACATCCCGCTATTCACCGATTCACCTTGCAGACTTACCGTACCATGCGAGTGGTCGATGAGAGAAGTGGGGATTTGCCCGCGAACCACATTGATCACTCCGGCCATGGTGTTGGAACTGTAGATGAGTGCGGCCGGTCCGCGGATGATCTCGATGCGGTCGGCATTCAACGGATCGATGGCCAAGGCGTGATCAGGAGAGGATGAAGAAAGATCGCCAGTGGAGCGCCCATCCTCCAAGATCAGCAAGCGGTCGCCGGCCAAACCGCGTAATACGGGCCGGGCCGGGGCCGGACCCATCGTGCTCTGCGACATCCCCGGCTCATTGGTCATCGTTTCTGCAAGAGTGCGGCTCAATTGCTGACGCAGCGCACGTCCACCAATGATTCGATCCACATCCACATCCGAGCCTGTATTCTCGCGCTGACCCACGATCTCAATCAGGCGCGATCGATACACGGTGGGTGTCATCTCGAAACGAAGCCGTGTGGTATCGCCCGCGGCAACCGATCCCACGACGATTATCGGCTCGTACCCGATCCGGCTCGCCCGGAACGTGTACGTGCCCGGCATGAGCTGACCGATCACAAACCGACCATTCTCATGCGACATAACTCCGCGGCCGGTTTCGATGATCAGAATGGATGCGAAACCCACAGGCTGACCCGTACCTTCTTCAACAACAAACCCAGACACCGCTCCGCGATGCGGAGCCTGTGCCAGGGCTTGGGAATACCAACCAACGAATAAAAAAAGAATCAGAAATGATTGACGGATCACGAACCTACGGTAACAGGAACCGGTCTGGATTCAAAATCTTTATGTCCGCTGTGCATAATATTTACAACCACATTCGCTGTTCCATTGGCAACAGGCGTCAATCTGAATTGCAACGCACCCGGACCCGCCACCACTGTAGCCACCGCCGCGTTCGAACTTTCCACCAACAGTGTGGCGCCTTTCTCGAGAACCGTAATGTCTCGACCATCATCATCCAGAAAAACAACCGTGATAACATCGTTGGTGCCTGAGCGGCTCAGTGTGATCGATCCGGTTACCACCGTTCCATTTTGCTGCGCGATTACCGTATTATTGCGAATCAGTTTGAAACCTGAAACCTCTTCGTGATCATCGTCAGAATGTTTTTTACAACCGGAAAAAGCCACCACAAGAATCAAAAGCAGGACTGAAAACTTCATAGACATGATTTTTAATTGTTAATACAACTTAGTTGCATCTAAATTACCAAAGGAGGTCACCAAATGCAAGTTAGTTGCAATTATTTGCGGCAAATGATTCTGAGCGCCGCATTACTTTGCCTCTCAGTCACTTCGCTCTCTGCGCAGACCTTGCTGATGGTGCGTCATGGCGAAAAATCCGAACCTTGGCTGGCCGAAGACCGTCTCCAACCTCTCAATGAGGATGGTGTTCGGCGCGCGGCACGCCTCAAGGACCTAGTGATGAGTCTGGATGTGAAAGCCATCTACACCTCGAACACCACCCGAACCGTTTCAACAGCCATGCCTTCCGCACTCGCACTGTCGCTGCGACCCATGGTTCATATCGCATGTGAAAATGCCGATTCGCTCGATAGTTTCCTTGCCATGGTTCGCGAAACCTATCAGCCTTCCGATTTCATCCTCGTGGTCTCGCATTCGAACATCATCCCGCAATGGCTGTCCAAATTCAGGGTGGATGCGAGCACGATGACCGAGATGGGTATTTCCTACGACAACCGGTACAAAGGCTATCTGGTGGATGGTTACGACGGTGTATGGTTGGTGAATCTTCCGTTCGACGCAGGCTCACCGCACGTGAGATACGCTAAGATGGACGTTTACTGATCCATTTCATGACCGGTCGCTCCAGAAAGGGCGCGATCTTCGTCAGGAAGTGAATCACTTTGATTTTGAAGGTGGGCAACCAATGTATCTTCTTCCCATGAACCGCTTTCCATACCGTCTCGGCGATTTCGGCAGGAGTGGTGCTCGCCCCGAGAACCCGCAAAGAGCTGATTTTCTTCTCCTGCGAGGAAATCATCGGTGTGTTTACATACGACGGCATCAGATCGGTGACCACGATTCCAGCCGATTCCAGTTCGATGTTCAACGCTTCCGTGAACCCTTTCACGGCGAACTTGCTCGACGAATACGTCGATAATTCCGGCACACCATACATCGCAGAGGCCGAACCCATGCTCACGATATGAGCTTTTTCAGCGCGTTTGAGATAGGGAAGACTCAGATACGTGCCCATCACCACTCCCTTCACATTCACATCGTAGGTGCGAAGATGGTCTTCCAGGCTCAGTTTCTCGAAAGAACCCATCACCATGATACCCGCGCAGTTGAACAGGGCGTCAATCTTTCCACCGGTTTTGCTCACGAATAGGGCCAGAGCGTCTTTGTACTCCTTCTGATCGGTCACATCCAAACGGCGCCAGCAACACTGCCCGGCCCCGATCTCCTGCTCCATGGCTTTGAGCACAGCGGTGTTCAAATCGAACAAACCGACATACCAGCCACGTTTGGCAAAAAGCAATGCGGTTTCTTTGCCGATGCCGGAAGCGGCACCAGTGATGAATATGGTTTTACGGGTCATGGATTGATTTAGCGAAGCTCTTGGAGTACCGGGCGGAGATATTTCCACACGGTTTCGCTCACTAATTTATGACCTTCCGCGGTGGGATGGATACCATCCGGCAAATTCAATTTCGTATCGCCTGCAACACCTTCCAAAAGAAAGGGAATGAGCGTCGCTTGGTTGGCCCTGGCCAAATCCGGATACATCTGCTGGAACCTTCGTGTGTAATCCTGTCCGAGGTTGGGTGGCACCATCATCCCGGCGATAACGATCTTCACACGCGGATTCTTCGCCTTCACTTTGTCGATGATTCCCTGCAGATTGGAACGGGTGCTGGCCAGATCGATGCCGCGGAGGCCGTCGTTGCCACCCAATTCGAGCACGAGCACGTCCACATGTCCACGAAGCAGCCAATCGATGCGCCGCAATCCTCCGGCAGAGGTATCACCGCTCAAGCCGGCATTGATGACCTTGAAATTCCAATTCAGTGCATCGATTTTTTGTTGGATGAGGGATGGAAACGCTTGGGAAGCCTGCAAGCCGTACCCCGCGGCCAAACTATCTCCCAGGAAGAGAACCATCTTCGGGTCATCTTCGTTATAGGTCGTGAAACCGAAGGTGAAGAGGACGAAACAGAGCAGTAATTTGTTTTTCATGTTTTAGGACTTCAGACTTTCGAAGATAACGTCCCCAATCTCATAATCAGGCCCTACCCGCATCATCATGCTATTTGCAGAAAACCTTACCAAAACTTACAGAAGTGGCGAGCGCTCACTCACTGTGCTCCATGATATTTCATTCGATATCGAAGACGGATCCTCCAATGCGATCGTGGGTCCATCCGGCTCCGGAAAAACCACCTTGCTCGGACTCTGCGCCGGGTTGGATCATCCCACCTCCGGCTGCGTTTCCATCAACGGCATCTCACTGAGCGGCCTCAGTGAAGACGCTCTCGCATCGGTCAGAAACCAGCATGTGGGATTCATCTTCCAAAGTTTCCAACTGATTCCGACGCTCACCGCCATCGAAAACGTGATGGTACCACTCGAATTACGCGGCGAACGCGGCATCGAACCCAAAGCCAAAGCCTTGTTGACGGATGTGGGCTTGGGCGACCGGCTCCATCACTACCCCACGCAACTCTCCGGCGGCGAGCAACAACGCGTGGCCATCGCACGTGCTTTCATCAACGATCCGGTTCTTCTATTCGCGGATGAGCCCACCGGAAACCTGGATAGCGACACCTCCGCGGCCATCGAAGACCTGCTGTTCGGCATGAACCGGAATTTCGGCACCACCTTGGTTCTGGTGACGCACGACCTCGAGCTTGCGGCAAAAACCCAGCGCATCATCCGCCTCAAAAGCGGCCATATCCTCAGCGACACCCGCACGGAGAACGCATGAACACTTTCGTATGGCGGATGGCGTGGCGCGAAAGCCGCGGTAATTTGAACCGACTCGCCCTTTTCGTGGCGTGCATCGTTCTTGGCGTGGCCGCGCTGGTTTCCATCACCTCGTTCGGCGACAACCTGAACCGAGCCATCGATGATCAGGCGAAAACCTTGCTGGGAGCGGATTTCGTGGCCGATTCGCGCATCGAATTCTCCCCGGAAGCCGAAGCCTTGCTCGATAGCATCGGCGGCGACCAGACCCGTGAAGTGAGATTCACATCAATGGCGTTCTTTCCAAAAGCCGACAACGCCCGCTTAACGCAGATCCGCGCTCAGGAAGGCGGATTCCCCTATTACGGCGTTCTTGAAACCGTGCCCGCGAATGCCAAATCAACCTTGGATGAGGGCGACAACGCGTTGGTCGACGACGGCCTGATGATGCAATTCGGCGTGGATGTGGGCGATTCAGTGAAAATCGGACAGGTCACCTACATGATCACCGGTCGGTTGATCTCCATACCGGGTGAAAGCATCGCACAGGGAATCGCAGGTCCGCGCATCTTCATTCCGTTGCGCACCTTGGAAGCCACCGGATTGGTGCAACGAGGATCGATCGTGAGCCATGTGCGGTATGTGAAATTGGAGGATGGATCCGCGGAAGCACTGTCGAGCTTGAAAGAAGAGCTGGATCCGAAATTCGAAGCTCTACGCTTGGATATGGACACCGTGGAAGACCGGAAACGAAGCCTCGGCCGGACCTTCGGAAACCTGACACGTTTTCTGAATCTGGTAGGCTTCATCGCTCTTCTGCTGGGTGGAGTAGGAATCGCGAGTTCCATCCACGTGTACATCAAGCGGAAAATCAGTACGGTGGCCGTGATGCGATGCTTGGGCGTAGGAACGTCGCAGGCCTTGTGGATCTACGTGATCCAAGCCGCGGGCATGGGCCTGATCGGCGCGACCACCGGCGCCACGATCGGAGTGCTCGTGCAAGTGATTTTGCCTGCGGTCTTGAACGACTTCCTTCCGGTCGATATCGATTTCGGCGTGTCATGGTCGGCGATCGCCCTGGGCATGTTCATCGGAGTCACCATCACCGCGCTGTTCGCCTTGAATCCGCTGGTCGCCATCCGAAACATCTCACCGCTGCTGGCTATCCGTCAAAGCTTCGAAACCGAAAGCGACCTTCCCACAGACCCGCTCAAATGGGCGCTTTATGGCGTGGTTGGTGCTGGAATCCTGGCCTGCTCGCTTCTTCTTGCGGATAATTTCGAGTTCGGCTTCTGGTATTTCATCGGCATCCTCATCGCGTTTTCCTTGCTCGGCGCACTCGGTTGGGCGATCGCGCGCGTATTCAAGCGCATCTTCCCTCGCAATAGCGGGTTCACCATCCGCCAAGGCATCGCGAATCTGTACCGCCCCAATAATCAAACCACCGTCATGATCATGACCTTGGGTTTCGGCACCTTCCTGATCGCCACGCTGTTTGTATCACGGGATGTGTTACTCAATCAGATCAACATCTCCGATGCGAAGAACCAGCCTAACCTGGTGTTTTACGACATCCAGACCGACCAAGCCGACCCGCTGCTCAATGTCCTGGCGTCATATAATCTCGCGCCACTGCAAGACGTGCCGATCGTGACCATGCGCATGAGCGCCATCAACGGCGAAACCTTGGAAGAGCTGCGCGCCAACGAAAAAAGACGCATTCCAGGCTGGATGTACGAGCGTGAAATGCGTTCCACCTACCGCGACTCGCTCAGCGCCACGGAAACCGTGGTCCAGGGTGAGTGGGTTCCGGTGGCTCCCGATCCGTTCGGACTCATCCCCATTTCCGTCGAAAAAGGAGTTTTCGAACAACTGAATCTGGCGTTAGGCGATACCATTCTTTTCGATATCCAGGGGATCCCATTCGAGACGACAGTAGCGAGCGTGCGCGAAGTCGATTGGCAGCAGATTTCGCCCAATTTCGTGTTCCTCTTTCCGAACGGAGTGCTTGAACCCGCCCCTCAATTCAGGGTGATGGTGATGCGCACCGAAGACCGTGAACAAGCCGCGCGTGTACAGCAGCAAGTGGTCAGGGAATTTCCGAATGTCTCGGCGGTGGATCTTGCACTGGTTCTGTCCGTCGCGGAGTCGCTCATCTCCAAAGTCAGTTTCGTGATCCGCTTCATGGCATTGTTCAGCGTCTTCACCGGACTGATCGTACTCTCCGGAACTGTGATCGCAAGCCGTTACCAACGCCTTCAAGAAAGTGTTTTGCTGAAAACCCTCGGTGCCCGGCGCAAACAAGTTCTGGCGATTATGTCCGTCGAATACCTCGTACTCGGATTCCTCGCCGCACTCACAGGTCTGTTCCTGGCCTACTTCGCGGCTTGGGCCATCAGCTACTTCGTGTTCGAAACCGTCTTCATCCCGAATTTCGCGAATATCGGCATCCTTATGGCGGCGGTGATGTCGCTCACTCTCCTGTTTGGCTTATTGAACAGCGGCGACATCTACCGCAGAAGCGCGCTGGAGGTTCTCAGAGAAGGGTGAGGAGACTACCTCACCTTTCTGAACCAGATCAACTCATTGATTTCAGCGGTTCTGTTGACCACTCTCGGACCCACCACCCGGCCTCCTTTGGCATCCACCCAAGTTCCCGGAGGAATACGCACTTGGCGACTGCGTGATCCAGCCTCGAGGATGGGTGCAACAAGCACATCCCTTCCTAAGAGGAATTGGTCGGACACCCGCTCGTACCCGTTTCCGGGGTACTCATAATCCATGTAGCGCACAATCGGCTCGCCGGTTTGCGCCGCATGTTTGGCCAGATCCACAATCGTCGGAATGAATTGCGCACGGATGGCGATCGCATCCTTCACCGCTTGAAGATTCTCCTGGTTCAATACCCGCCAGGGAGCCACGGAGAACTGCATCATCGGCATCAAGGCATGGGTTTGAGCGGAACGGACCATCAATTCCTGATCCACTTTCTCCAGATTGATGAACGAACCCATCAAGCCACCACCGATCATATCCGGGCAGGTGAACGCGTAACCCGACACGCCTTGCGTAAGAATATGCGGAATCAAGAAATTCAAATCGCTCCAGGAATGTCCTTTGTCGCGAAGCCGCTGCGCCAGTGGTTGACCACCCATTTTCCACGTCGCACGATACTCGTTCAACGGGAATTCAAGCCCGATTTTGGCGAACAATTCAGAGTGGGTGTTCGCGGAAACGTCTTGATGACCCCGCACATCCACATAATATTCGGGATCGCCAGCATCCAATTTGAATCCGTCGATACCATAGGTCTCCTGCAAATACTTGAGTTCCTTGATGAACCATTCGTTGGCGCCAGGATGGGTCAGATCCAGCACCGCGCTCTGACCATTCCACCAGTGGATGACTTTCGGCCGACCAGATTCATCTTTCAAAAGCAGGTCTTTGTCGCGAAGTTCACGGTACACTTGCGAATCCGGACTCACGAACGGACAGACCCAAACCATCACCTTGAAGCCCATCGCATGCAATTCATCCACCATGGCTTTCGGATTGGGAAATCGTTCGGAGCGGAATTTCCACACCCCATAATCTTCCTGCCAGTTATCGTCGATCATAATCACGCCCGGTGGAAAACCGTTATCAATGATCGCGTGCGCGTATTTTAGAATATCCGCTTGGTTTTGGTCGTACAGCAACTCGATCCATGTGTTGTACTGGGGTTGTAGAAACAACGACACGTCCGGCATGGTGCCTGTGGGCGGGAAAAAGCGCTTGGAAACCGCCAAGTACCCTTCTTTCAGCGTCGTACCCGCCCGACCCTGAATGAACTCTCCTGAAGGCTTCTCCAATCGAAGTGTGCTTCCTTCCATCGAAACTTTGAACGGCTCTTCTGACCAGACATACCTGCCCTTGCTTGAGACCATCACCGGCTGCGCCTGATTCTCATATGCGAAATTGGTCAGATCCGCCGCATATCCGTCTTCTATCGGCATGAGATGCCCTTGGTTGGTGATACCGATCCACCAATATTCACCTGATAAAACATTGACCGTGACGGAGGTGGGATTTGCACTAAGGAGAAACGCGGTTAATAAGAAAAGTACCATGATGATTGTATTCGAAAGTCAATATGAAATAATTTCAAAATGAATATAGCTATAAATGAAATCTTTCGAACACAACTCACCCTTTTGATGTATGGACTTTGGTCGGTCATCGCACCTACCTTGTTTCATACACCAAACAAAACGGAGTCTCCTCATGGATCTCGCTCATCTGCATCTCATCCTCAACCATCTGCCTATCGTCGGATTTCCAATCCTACTGATTTTTATTCTTTGGGCACATTTCCGCAAAGATACCGCCCTGAGAAAATTCTCTTACGTGATAGCGGTCGGCTTGGCTTTCGCCACATTCGGTGCTTTCCAAACCGGTGAACCGGCAGAAGATCGAGCTGAAGCCGTAGGCGCTGTGAAATCAGTGATACACGAACATGAGGAGGCGGCCGAAACAAGCATGATCCTGGTTTGGGTCACCGCGGCATTGGCTTTTGTCGCTTTTTTCACTGTGGGAAAACCTACGATTGAATCCATCACCTCACTTCTGTTCATCGCATCATTAGTGCTGACGATCGCCGCACTGAGCTGGACCGGATACGAGGGTGGAAAAATTCGCCATTCAGACGCCATCGCCACCACGATCACTCCTCAAAGTCAAGAACATGACGATTGATGCGCGCCTGATCAGCGGTGCGGCGCTGGCCTTGGTCGCTGTTTTAGTCATCATTGATGTGGTGATGGATTCACTTGCTGGTGGCGAGACGCTTCACTTGGCATTGGAATCTCTCGCCGCCATACTCGCCATCACCGGCCTTGTGTTCCTGATTCGGGATTGGCTCGAAAGTCGGCGCCGTGTCCATCAACTTGATGTGGAAGCTGAACAATGGAAACAGCGTTCAAAGAAATGGATTGAAGGTTTGGCGCAGGAAATCGACCAACAAATGGATCGATGGAATCTGACCCCTTCTGAAAAGGATATCGCTTTCCTACTGATCAAAGGCCTTTCCACTAAAGAAATCGCGTCTGTTCGTGGACGCTCCGAACAGACCGTCAGAACTCAAGCCGCAGCCGTTTACGCCAAGTCGGGCGTGTCCGGACGATCCGAACTCGCCGCTTGGTTTCTTGAAGATCTCTTACCCTGATCCCCTCTCACTCACTCTTCACAACGATGATCACAGGAATGCGTGCCGGACTGCTTCCGGCCACATTCTGATCTTCGGCGACCAGTTCAAACCGGTTTTCGCCGTTCACCAGACGAAGTTGAACCGCAGGACCGGCCGCGACCACTCGGCCGTTCTGCGTCCAGCTCAGGCTCACCGGGTTTTCCGAAGTACGGTTCACCGCTGGCGCATTCACCTCGATGAACGGATTCGCAGGGTTCCAGGCACGTTCCAATCGTAATTGGGACTCGCTGAATTTCAGCGGCTCCAATACTCGCACATCCGCGGTGAACGTCGCCAAGATTTCTCCTCTCGGTTTCCAACCGTAGCCGATCTGTGTCATTGATGTGGCGCCGGGCGACCAGGTCGGAACCTCGGCACCGTTCCGCATCAGAACGTATGGCGCTGGAAGGCGCACATCCGCCGCAGACAGCGAGTGAGTGCTCACCATGTAGGCCGGTAATTGCAAAGTGACCGGTTGCGGACGCGTCACCACGAGTTGTTTGCTTACCCGCGATTCGGAGTTCGCCAACGAGCGGCCATCATTCTGAACCAAGGTGATTGTGTATCGAGGCTCGGTGGCTTTGAACGATGGCATGGGCAGGGTTTCGCCGTTCACCGTCCAGACCGATCTGAGGACATCCCCATCCGCATCGGTTCCGCTCATAGCAGACAACTGCACCGTTTCGCCGACATATACGGTTTCAGGAACCGTGAATTGAGCCACAGGCGCGGAATTGATGACAACCACGCGTTCTTTGACGACCGTGCTGTTACCGACGGCGGCGTTATCACGGACAGTAAGTGTCAGCACTCTGGAGCCGGAAGTCTGACTCGGAAGCGGAACCGACAAGCCGGTTCCGATCACCGCGCCATCCAAGCGCCATACATACTCTTGAATGAAGCCGTCAGAATCGGAGCTACCGGCAGCCGAAAGCATTAACGGAGCGAACTGAGCCACTACCTCGGGCGCATTCCAGACGATTTGCGGAGCCGCGTTCACTCGAACGGTTGCTTCGGTTACCGACGTGTTGCAACTGGTTCCGGATTCGGTGCGAAGCGTGAGCACGATGCGATACGTACCCGGAGCCTGGGGCACGAAACGATTCTGCAATCCGGCCAAGGTCGTCACCAAGGTGCTTCCCTGATAGACTTCCCAGGTCACGCTTTGGATCGCACCTTCATAAGTGGATGTGCTCGCATCCAAGGTGATCAACTCTTGCGGCGAGACCACCAATGGAATCGAGAACCGTGCCTGGGGACCTTCCACCACGATCACTTTCGCAGTGACCTGGTTCATATTCGAGCACGAACCCGAGCCGGATCCGACCACGGTAAGAATCACATCATACACGCCGGGCTCTTTGTAGAAATGAGTCACTCTGGCGCCGATTGCGGTTTCCGCATCCCCGAAATCCCAAGAGTAAGATCCCACTTGGCCGTTCGGGTCGGTGCTTTGCGAGCCGTCGAACACCACGGGTGTGTTCGCGCAAACGGTGATGGTTTCGAAGGGGATGATCGCCTTGGGCGAACCTTCGATTCGTACCGGAATGATGGCGATAGTAGGCGTGGGCGAGAAACCGTCGTTCAAGGTGAGGGTCACCTTGTACAGACCCGGCAGGGTGTACATGTGCACCGGATTGGTGTCGGTGGAGGTGTTTCCATCGCCGAAATCCCAGAAGGTGGTAAACAGGTCGCCATCGGGGTCGTAACTGCTCGCGCTGGAGAAGATGATGATGTTTCCGCTGCAGGCCTGGATGAGTGTATCGACCACGGCTACCGGCGCGCGGTTCACCATCACTTGGATGGCTTGGCTCACGCGTGAAGAGGCAAGTCCTTCGCCGTCGTCGAGAATCAGGCTGATGGGATGCAATCCGGGTTTGGGGGCCGTCCAGGTGAAGCTGGCTTCGGAACGCCGCGCGCCATCGGGAAGAATCCAGGTGAAGCGGAGGGCGGAACCATCGGGATCGTAACTGCCCGACGCGTCGAGATTCACTTGCATCGAGTTCGAACGGATGTAGGGCTCGGTCACCACGATCGGCGACTGGTTCACCCGGATGCGGGCTTGTTCCGTGGTCACGGAATTCGCCAACCCCTCGCCATCATCCGCCATGATCGTGAACGAATAGGTGCCAGGTGCCGGGAATGTATGCGTCACGCTTTCGCCGGTATATCGGCTTCCGTCATTGAATATCCAAGTGAAGCTCAGTTTCGAATTGTCGGCATCGGTGGATCCCACCGCACTTAGTTTCGTGGCACGACCCGCTTCCGTCACCACCGGATCCGACGTCCAACGCACCACGGGCGCATGGTTCACACGGATCTGTGAGGTCGAGATGCCATAGGCTTCTTCAAACCCGGAATCGTCGAGGACTTTGAGTCGGATGGAATGGAAACCGGAGGTCGGAATTCTCGCTTCGAAAGTGGCGCCTTCGCCAACGGCGACACCGTTCACAGACCATTCATACCTGCGGATGGATCCGTCCGGATCCGAGCTCTCCGCTCCGTTCAACGCGATAGGTTGATTCGGAGCGACCAACAACGGATGCGTGAATTTCGCCACGGGGTTCGCGTTCACTTTCAATTGGGAAGTGGCGCGTTGCACGCTGTTCGGCAGTTTCATGCCATCATCCACGGTGAGGGTCACCGCATAAGTTCCGGGTTTCGCATACAGATGGCGAACCGTCTCACCGGTTCCTTTGGCTCCATCGCCGAAATCCCAGGTGTAGGTCAGCTTCACAAGCTCATCGGCCGAGCTTTCCGCGGCGCTGAAGGTCACCAGCGCTTCCTGAACGGTACGGGCGGATGCGATTTTCGGAATAGGAGTGGCGTTTACGCGAATACGGCGAGACAACGTCTGCACAGAATTCTGAACCCGCTCACCATCATCCACAGTCAAGGCGATGTCATATTCACCGGGGTTAGCAAAATCGATGGTGTGTATGGGTCCGTTGAAGGTGCGCCCGTCCGAAATCCGCCAGGTGTAGGTGATCGCATCCCCATCGGGATCGGAGGAGGATGACGCATCCAACGGAATGGGCTGACCCGGCGCTACCGGCGAGATTACTTGGAAACGTGGACTCGGTTCGGCGTTCACCTTGTAGCTCGTGGTGGATGTGAACGTGGCATTGCGGGTGCCTGTCTGGTCGTCAGCAGTAAGCTTGATGGAGAAGGTGCCAGGCGAAGAGTGGGAGACCATGACCGTGCGCCCTGTGGATGCGCCCACGATTCCGGGTCCCTCCCATCTGAATTGCAAGGTGTTCTGATCCGAATCCTCGTCCTGAACCACGGTGATCGCCTCGGAAACACCCCTGGAAATCACTTGTTTGGCTTCGATTTCGGCATAAGGCTGGGTGTTCACAACAATGATTTCACGACGCTCCGTGGTGGTGCAACCTGCGTTCTGAGCGCCATCCGAAACCACAAGACGGATTTCGAACCGTCCGGAAACCAAGCTGGTGAAGGTGTACACCGGTTCGGTGCTTCTGAGTTCGCCATTCACGAACCAGTTGAACTGCAGCGGACGCAATTCCGGATCGTTTGACTTGGACGCATCCAGCACAATCCGCTCCGAAGGCGAGATGAACGGCTTGGCACCGGTCAAGGTCACGATCGGCGCCTGATTCACCACCACCATGCTGTTATACAAGACATGATGCGGATACATTCTTCCCACAACCGGAATGATCACATCGAATCCGAAAGCGCTGTACGCCGGAAAGGTGTGAACAATCTCCTTTCCTGTGCGGATCTCATTCAACAGGAACCAACGCGCACGATCCAGATCCAACCCCACTCCGGTTTGGGAAAGTGTCAATCCGTACGCCAAGCAGGCGTTCGACGGCGTGATGCGTATATCGGGCATCACGATCTCATCGTTTGTAAGCAATTGCGGCTCGAAAATGAAGGGAATGATGCCGTCTTTACCTTGGATCACCAGATTGTTCGACCTCTGCGTGGATCCGCTGGTTACGATACCCCAGGTATTGGTCACATCCCTGACCCTATCGGTGTAGCTCGACCAAGGTTGGGAAATAGGAGCCTTCCGTCCGAATCCGTCGATGAATTCGACAGTGGTTTCTTCCTGACCGACCAATGTCATTTCAGGCGGTGTGGATGTGGGAAATAACGGGCGGAAATAAACCCGGTTCGACATCTTCGTATCCACGAGTCCGATAGATAGATTCAGCGCGACCACCTGCCATTGCTTACCGGCATCCCCGCTGAGTCGGATCTTGAAATTGTTGACGTCATTCCCTTCGTCGGTGTAGACCCTGAGAATCCAACCGGATGGAATAGGCTTCGGCATTTGGAAAAAAGATACCCAGCGGTTGGTGTATCTCGGCTCCATTCCGGCAGTGATGCCTTGAATAGGGACCGTGGAGTCGGTTTTCGGGGTCAAACGCGTTCCAGACAAGGTGTACAGATCGTCGAACGGATACAACTCATAGGTTGTGAATGTGTTCAATTCGCCATAGGTCAGATCCGAAAAGCCTCCCAACCCGGCATCGTAGATGTCCACGGATACCGCGCTGGAATCCGAAATCGTGACGGCGGGACGAATCCACAGATCGTACTGTCCGCGCCGATCTCCCGAGGCCACGTTCACGCTCTTGCCGGAAATCGACAGATAGACTTCTTGCGCCGACGCAGTGCTTGCGCTTAAGATGAGGACGAGAATGATGAGGTGTTTCACAACTTACTCCAAGGTAAAAATTCGTTCGGAAACGGGAGACTGGTCCCGTTTGTATCTGAAGGCGATGCGCACTTGAGAGGCATCCGCCGGACTGAAATCGATCGCCCATGTGCCATTCGTTCCGCAAGGAACGGTTACCGAGCGGTTTCCTACTGTAAGCACCACTTCAAGCGGTTCGTAGGCCTGACCCGAAACCGTCATGGTTTGGGATTTCGCGATCATTGAGCCACGCGCCGGAGTTGACCACGTGAGTGCGAAAAGTCGCTCATCCGTCATCCGAACCGCGGTGCGCCGCTCTTCGGTCTTATTGCCGGATCGGTCGGTGGCCACAATCAGCAATGGTGTGCGTTCTTGGGTGAGTGGGATGTCGGCGGCGAATTGCCCATCCCGATCCACATTCACCGAAACCCCGTTCACGGAAATCGTGCTTCCAGGCTCGGTGGATCCGGCCAAAGCCAACGTTCCGGTCGAGCTGTGGATATCCGCACGGCCGGTATTTCTCAGGAATACCGGAGGTGGAATCACATCTTTGTTGCGGAGTATGCGGTACGTCGGACTGTCCACCCCGCGCAGCGATTGGCGGTCATAACCTCGCACTCTAACATAACTGATGCCTTCCGGCATTTCAGACAGGGTGAAGCGAGTGGATGTCGTTCTGAATTGGGTGATGGATCTGTCAAAAAATGGCGTGGGCGACAGGTCGATCTCATAATTCACCGCACCGCTGATCTGAGACCAATTCAAGGAAATCTGTTCCTGATAGATCACGGAATCAGTGCCCGACCAGGTCAAACGGGGTGCGGGTAAGAGATTGATCGGTGGAAGCGGCTCGCGGCCTCTGACCACGATCGTTCCCTGGTTTTCGGCCAAAGTGACCGAGCTGGATTCAGCCGTGACCGTGGCTTGGCCGTTGTAATTCGATAAGATCACGCGGCGGTCGTTGGTGCGCTCCGCATAGAAATTCCTGGATTTGACGGTTGTGGACGCGCTCTCCACATTCACCTGAAAATTCGAACGCTCCACCGCGTTTGTGGACATCCGGGCTAAAACGCCGCCGCTGCTCACCGTGATCTCCACATCGGTCTCATTGGTGAGACGGTCGATGCGCGAATTTCGGATCACCGCCACACTGTTCTCATTCACGATCACATCGCTGCCATCCACGAAATTGAGTTTGGCCAGTGATTTGGCCGCGGTGCGGACCCCATCCGATTGCTTGAACAGATTGCCCAGATCGGCGGAGCGCCACGACCCGAGCAAGCCCTCGCGCCGATCCACAATTCCCGATTTCTCAGCCAAGCGGGCTTCCACATCCACCCGCCGGTTTTTCTTCACCGCTTCGGACGTGGCCAGCATCGCCAGGATCAGGGATTCACCGGTCGATATCGCGTTCGGAATCGATCCGGCCTGGATATGGCGTTGATACCAAACCCCGAGCGTGTCTGCGCGCTGCATTTCTGCGGCCGCGAACACCTTCGCTCCTTCTTTGATCTGGCGGTTGAAATCGTCGCGTTGTGCAGTCACCGCCGTCCAATTCACCAGGAACCGCCGCAACTCGCCTTGGGCGGCTACGCTCAGTTCGTACCAGTTCTCCTCAGGGAGGTAATTCGCGACAGAGGCCACCACGGGCCAATTACGCTCAGAGCCTGCCAATTGCCGAGCCACATCCTGTACCTGTGAAGCCGGAAACCGCACCACCGTCTGCCCCATCGCCTGAGTGGTGATGGTCAAAAAAAACAAAATTGCCGCTAAACTTGCTCTCATACTTCTGCTGTCTCCAGTGGCAAACTCACCATGAATCGTGTTCCGATGTCGGGATTGGACTCGAACGTGATCGCGCCGTGGTGCTTCGTAACGACTTCCTTCACATAGGCCAATCCCAATCCGTTCCCTTTTTGCCGATTATACGCCTTAATCCGATAGAATTTATTAAACATCTTGTCTCGGTGTTCTTCGGGTATGCCGAACCCATGGTCTGTCACTGAAAATACAACGTGACCCGAGTCGATTCCAAGATCTACCTCGATGGTCCGGTTCGCATTGCCATACTTGATCGCGTTCGACACCAGATTCCGCACCACATCTTCAAGCATGGATTGCGATCCCAGAATCACAGGAACCGGTTTCGTGGTGAGTTTGATCTCCAACTGCTTGTCTTTGAGCAGTGGCTTGAACGAATCGACCACATCTTTCAATAACTGGGTCATCACCACCGGTTCCAACTCGATTTGCAATTTTCCGGATTCCAAACGGGTGATCGCCAGGAACCGATCGATGAGATTGCGCAAGGTATTGACGCTTCGCGAACACAAAGCATAGATCTCGGCCAATTCTTCGGCGGTCATCTCCTCTTCCTGTAGGATTTCAAGAAAGCCCTTGACCGCCGCCACAGGGTTTTGCAATTCATGCACGATGATGTGGATCATTTCAGTGCGCATCCGATCGATTTCGCGCTCCTGGGTCACATCATTGAGCAACAGAAATCCACCCATGTGCGACCCGTCCGATGCGTACGTTTCCATGATGTGGCCTCGCAAAATGAAGTGAAGCTCGTCTGGCGTGGTGATCTCCATGTCGAAATGTCGGTTTTCGATCCGAACCTGGTCTTTCACCGCGGTCGATGTATTCTCATTCAGCAGCTGCACGAACGAAGATTCCAACAAGTGGTTCACGTTCAACACATCCGCCTTCGGCGAGACATGCGAGATCAGCGATATGAACGCATCGTTCCTGAACAGCCAAACCCCGCTCTCATCGAAATGCGCGACCTGTACGGAAGCATGGGTCATCAGCAGCCGGTTTCGTTGTTCCTGGTTGATGATCTGCTCCACATTGATGCGTTGATAATGCTTCAATTTGAGGCGGATGAGTTCCATCTGTGCGGCAATGCCCCCGATCTCGGGCAGGGATGAGATTCGAAACGGAGTGTCGAACTTAACCTCGGCGAAGGGTTTCACATCCTCGAGAAAACGATCCAACGGCTTGCGGATCAGATCGGTGACAATCCATGCGGCGATGCTCAGCGTGATGAACACCGCGATCAGAATCATCAGCGTTTGCATGAACAGGGCACGCACCGGCGCCGTCACCAGATCCATATCGGTGTACACCGCATGCTGGATGGGAGCTATGCCGATCGGACTCACCACCGCCAACCACGATTTCCCATCCCTTTGCACGGTTCGCACCATGGTCGCGGTCACGGAATCGGCCTGGGCGATTTCGGAGACCGATCCATCTCCCAGCACGTTGCGGAGCAATTCGGTGCGAAGCTCTTGAGCATCGAACAGGAGCATCAACCGGTACGGCTGCCGACCGATTGATAATTCCGTGAGCACGAAAAACCGGACGCTGTCTCGCTCCCACATCCCTTTGATGGGTTCATCGGTGCGGAAATCAAAAGCGGATGGAAGCAGTTCCGCGTAGGTCGGCAGATCTTGCGAACCCGAAGCGTTGATCTGGATGAATTCCCCGCTGCTCACTTCCGTGATCCGAACGGCTTTCAAATCCGGAACCAGGCGGATGTACGCCCTTGTCAATTCTTCCAATCGGAGCGGATCGCGCAGAAGCACGCCTTTCAATTCATTGGTGACCCGCAGCCAGTTTTCGATTCGGGTATCAGCTTGAGATAGCCTCTGCTGCTGATATTCGGTGATCAGCGATATCCGCTGATCCAACAAGGCCTGTTCATACGACGGACGAACCCCGAACCATGTGAAGAGTCCGGAAGCGAACAGCACGACCCATAAGACGAGTATCAGCCGGACTCGGAGAGTGAACATTCAACGACGATTGCTTACGTTGACCCGGGAACACCCCGGATGATTTTGCCAAGCAATTTACCTAAAAATTTGCGTGGATAGACCTTTCTCATGTGATCGAGGTCGGCAACGAGAAACACCTTCTCCTTAGCCCGTGAAAACGCCACATTCAGCAGACGTGGCACCTGTAATCCGCTCTTCGCCTCATCGAACGGACGCACACTGAAATGGCGGGTTTGTCCCCGTTCAACCACACCCGACATCACCGTATCGAAAATGATCACTTTCTTCTCTCTTCCTTGAAACGTATGCACGGTTCCCACTTCGATGTCGTTGAAACCGTCTTTGCGCAGCACTTGCCGCAAATCCCACACCACCGACCGGAACGGAACGATGATGCCGATGTCGTAAGGGCTGTAATTGTGCTTGAGAACCAATTGCACAACCAGATCGCGCACCACGCCTTGATGAACCTCGTTCACCGGCTGAAATCCCTTCTCGTTTTTGCTTTGGATGAACGGGTCGAGCGGCGAAGTATCGATCACTTGAATGGGTGATTCTTTCGGCGATTTCTTTTTGGATGTGGCGATGAGACGACCTTCATAAAACACATCGGAGATCAGGGCGGCGAGGCCGTCGGGCATCCGGTATTGGGTATCGAAGAAGCAGGTGAATTCCGGGTTCGCATCATGCCAGGCGAAAAGATCGCTCGTTGATTTCGCACCCGAGGCCATGGCGTACATATCGGTCTCCATCCAGGTTTTCGCTTCCGGTTTTTCTGATTGCGCGATCGGCGGCAACTGCATCGGATCGCCGGCGATCACCATATGCGAGCCCGCTTTGGCCGCCATCACCAGAACATAGGGCAGCGATGCCATCGACGCCTCGTCCAACACCACGGCATCGAACTGCCGCCCGTCGAGCAGATCCGTGGTGCAGACTTTGGCCAATGTGGCCGCCACCAATCGACTCTTTCCCATGAGCGAATACTCTATCGAAGCGATGCGGTCGATCATCTTGGTCACATCCGCTTCCACTTTCCTCTTTCCGCCGAGCTCCTTCATGCGGATCTGAACCGCATCGAGCTCACTTCCGAGCGTTTCAGGGTCTTCATCCACCAATTCCTGCAAAGTATTGTGACGCGTGATCATCGATTGCGCGTAGGAAATCTGTTCGCGCAACGATTCGCGAGCGCGCTCGGCCACCAATTCGAAACGGCAATCTTCGAGCCGGCCGTCGTCCAAGGCGGTATCTCCCAATCGGTACACCCCTTCGAGCGCTTCCAATTGCTGAATCACGCTGAGCAAACCCACATCCACAGCCCGGTTGGTGTTCGAAACGAATAACACCTGTTTGCCTTGCGACAGATACGCCGCCATGATATGACCCAGCGTCGAGGTTTTTCCCGTCCCCGGCGGCCCCCAAATGTATGTGACCGGCTGAACCAGACTCTTGGCCAGAGCGTCGGATTGGGAATCGTTTAATGTGGAACGAGGGACGTGGGACGTGGGACGTGGAGGATGAGGAGCAGCGACCGGTTTCAGAACGCGGGAAATGCGTTCATAGAGGTCTTCGCGCTCGCCATCGCGCAAATCGTGCAGCTTCTCGCGCAGTTTGCGAAGCACGAAGTCGTTTTCCCATTCCACATCCAACCTGTCGATGTGTTTCCCTACCGATTCGGGAAGATGCAGCGAAAGGGTTTCCTCATCCGAATCGCTTACCGACACCTCATACACCGATTCGCCCAGCCGCGCTTTCACCACATCGGCGAATTTGAGTCCTACTTGGGTCGATTTGAACCGATACGTGGCGCCCTTTTCCGAATCGGGCCGGTTGAGGATCTGCCCGTCGAAGAGCACATCTTTTGCCGGACGCAGTTTCACCGCATCGATTTCGGCATCAATGGCTTCAATACAGACGGAAAGCAGTTCGGGAACCAGCATGGGACGGGAAAGATATCCCGAAAACCGCAGGTGCGTCCGACCTTTTTATCCTAAAAGAAGCACAGAAGTCATTGCGGCGAAGATCGCACCGATCAGAGGCCCCACCACCGGAACCCAGGCGTAACCCCAATCGCTGCTTCCTTTGTTACCCATGGGCAGAATCGCGTGCATCAGACGGGGCGCAAGGTCACGCGTGGGGTTGATGGCGTAGCCGGTAGGTCCGCCCAGCGACAGTCCAATTCCCAAAACCAGGAACGCGACCGGCAACGCATCCAATGCGCCGAGGCCGACCTGCGGAACCGACATATACAACACGCCCGAAACCAAAGTGAAGGTGCCGATCACTTCGGTCAGCAGGTTCTGCGTGGGTTTGCGGATCGCCGGAATGGTGCTGAAACAAGCCAACTTGGTGAGTTGGTCTTCCGTGGCATCGAAATGATCGCGGTAGGCGAGCCAGACCAAGGTCGCGCCGAGCGCGGATCCGATGAATTGAGCCAGGATGTACATCGGAACCGCGTTCCAAGCGAATTTCCCGGCCACAGCCAAGGCCACCGTGACCGCCGGATTCAAATGCGCACCACTGTACGCCGCCGCTGAGACTACGCCGATGAACACAGCCATAGACCAACCGAAGGTGATGACAATCCATCCACCGCCATGTCCTTTGGTCTTGTTGAGGATGGTGTTGGCGACAACTCCGTTCCCAAGCAGGATGAGCAGCGCGGATCCGATGATTTCAGCGATGAAAGGTGTCATAGAGGTGCGGATTTCAACGTTTTATGTGCGAGGTTTATTCTTTCGACCAGGAGATTGCGGCTTGAAGTGCCCGATTCCAATCGGCCGTCAATTTTCCGATTTCTACTTCGGATCGGCTTGGGCGAAAAGTACGGTCTTCCTGCCATTGTGTGTTGATGTCTTCCTGGCTGGCCCAGTATCCCACGGCCAGACCGGCCAGATATGCCGCGCCCAGGGCTGTGGTTTCGAGGGTTTTCGGGCGGACCACCGGCACATTCAGAATGTCTGACTGAAACTGCATGAGCAGATTGTTCGCTGTGGCTCCCCCATCCACACGCAATTCGAGGATCGGAATTCCGGAATCGGCCCGCATCGCAGTAAGGACATCGCGGGTCTGGTATGCGATGCTTTCCAATGCGGCGCGGGCGATGTGCGCGGCGCTGGAGCCGCGGGTGAGGCCTGTGATGGTGCCTCGCGCGTCGGAGTTCCAATGCGGAGCGCCGAGTCCGGCGAAGGCGGGAACCACGACCACTCCATTAGTGTCGGGAACGCTGGCGGCCAAGGCCTCCACATCCGCCGACGAACGGATGATGCCCAGCTCGTCGCGCAGCCATTGCACCACCGCTCCGGCAATGAATATGCTTCCTTCCAAGGCGTATTCCACTTTGCCATCTACCTTCCAAGCGATGGTGGTGAGCAGATTGTTTTTCGATGCGATGGGTTTGGAGCCGGTGTTCATCACCATGAAACAGCCGGTTCCGTAAGTGTTTTTCACCATGCCCGAGGTGATGCACCGCTGACCGAACAACGCCGCCTGCTGATCGCCGGCGATTCCGGCGATGGGTACTTTGGATGCGAACAGTGTGGTTTTGGTGTGGCCGTACACTTCGCTCGACGATTTCACCTGAGGAAGAACCGCCGCTGGGATGTCGAACAGGCGTAGCAACTCCTCATCCCAAGCGCCGGTATGGATATTGTAAAGCATGGTGCGCGAGGCGTTGGTCGCATCGGTGACATGAACATCTCCCTTGGTGAAATTCCAGACCAGCCAGGTGTCCATCGTGCCGAAAAGCAGCTCACCGGCCTCGGCCTTGGCTCGGGCACCTGGCACATTTTCCAGAATCCAGCGCAATTTCGTCGCCGAAAAATACGCGTCGAGAATGAGCCCGGTCTTGCCTCGGATCATTTCCGCATGGCCTTCGGCTCGAAGCTCATCGCAATACGCCGAAGTGCGCCGGTCTTGCCAAACAATCGCGTTGTAAATGGGTCTACCTGATACCCGATCCCATACCAAGGTCGTCTCGCGCTGATTCGTGATGCCGATGGCGGCGATGTTCGTGCCGTTGATTCCGGCATGGGCGATGGCTTCGGCCGCCACACCGGCCTGGGTGGCCCAGATCTCGTTTCCGTCGTGCTCCACCCATCCCGGATGAGGATAATGCTGTGCGAACTCTTTCTGCGCTGTGGCTACGGCTTCCCCTTTCTGGTTGAAGACTATGGCTCGTGAACTGGTCGTACCCTGATCCAGGGCAAGGATAAACTGACGTTGCATACTCTGAAGACCTTCAGTGATTTGGCTCACACAGATTAAGAAAACATCCTTCGATTTCATAGATTGTTCGATGATATATATCGAACTGCTGCACAATCTTTCCGTTCTGGTCGCATTGAGCGTGCTGTCGTTCTTTGTCGATACCAAATGGCCGTCACACTCGGCATCAGGTGCAATTCTGCAAGGAGTCCTTTTTGGCATCGTGGCGATGTTGGTGATACTGAATCCCATCTATGTTCAAAACGAAATCCTCTTTGACGGCAGATCCGTGGCGCTCAGTTTGGTAACACTCTATTTCGGACCAATATCCGGAATCATTGCCACAAGCATCGCCTCCACCACGCAAATCGCTATCGGCGGAATTGGAGCCTATTCCGGGGTATTATCCATTCTCATCTCATTCGCAATCGGTTTGGCATTCCGCATCCATCGCAAAAACAAGCTTGAACCACCATCGACCCTCTTTTTATACTTTTTCGGTATACTGGTCCATGTTTGCCTGCTGGGTATGGTATTTCTTGGTTTACCCATAGAGTCGCGTTCTGAGGTCTTACGTTCCATCAGCTTGCCTATCCTCGCCACCTTTCCGCTGGCAACGATCGTCGTTGGAAAAGTGCTATCCAAGTTGCTTCAAACCCGCAATGACTTGTTCTCATTGAATGAAGGGAAAACATTCTACCAACGGCTGTTTATAGACCATTCTGCGATCAAACTGTTGTTGGATGTGAATACTGGCCAAATCTTGGATGCGAACACGTCGGCAAGCCTTTTTTACGGGTGTCGTTTGGAAGAACTTAAGTCCAAGTTTATCACAGACATCAACATCCTAACCGATGCGGAAAACAAGCTCCAAATGGAATATGCTCTCGAGTTGAAGAAAAACCATTTCACTCACAAACAACGACTTGCGAACGGACAAATACGTGATGTGGACGTGTACTCGAGTCCGATTTTTGTGAACGGGCGCAAAGTCTTGTATTCGATCATCCACGACGTGACCGATCGGGTGCTTTCAGAACAGCAGGTTCATCTGAATATCAGCGCGCTGAACTCGGCGTCGAACGGCATTTTGATTACGGATACCAAAGGAAGCATCGTCTGGGCGAACCGCTCATTCTCGGATATGAGCGGATATGATCTGAATGAGGCCTTCGGAAGAAACCCGCGCGAACTGGTGAGATCGGGGCATCAGACCAAGGACTATTACAAAAAGATGTGGGACACCATTTTACGTGGTGACGTCTGGCTTGGGGAATTGGTGAACCGGCGAAAAGACGGATCCACCTATTTCGAAGAGATGTCCATCACCCCGGTGAAAGACAGATCCGACAACATCACCCATTTCATCGCCATCAAGCAAGACATTACGGAAAGGAAACATATCGCAGATCAGATCTTGATGAATATGGAGGAGCTCAAAAAGACGAATTCGGAACTCGACCGGTTCGTCTACAGCACGTCGCATGAACTGCGCGCTCCGCTGCTTTCCGTTCTTGGACTGATCGACTTGAACATGGAAAGTTTTAGCGATAACAAAGAGTCGTCGGATTATCTGCTGATGATGAAAAACAGCATTCAGCGTGCCGACGATACCATCAAGCAGATACTGCACTATTCGCGCAACTCCCGTTTAGGGGTGGCAACCGAACCGGTCAATATCCGCGATATTGTGGATCTTCACATCCAAGACATCCGCCACATGACCGAAGCCAAAGGGGTTCGATTCAACGTGGACATTCCATTGAATGCCATCATAGAGTCCGATTCCATGAGGCTTCGCATCATCATCCATAGCCTTATCACCAACGCTGTGCAATATCAGCGACAAGCCGAAACCGACAAGTGGATACGCATCAGCTTTGAACAACTCGACGATTCGGTTGTGTTCACTGTGCAAGACAATGGGGAAGGAATTCCTGAAAACAAGTTCGACTCCATATTCGAGATGTTCAAACGCGAATCATCATTGTCTACCGGCCCAGGACTCGGACTCTACATGGTCCGAGAGATGATTCTCCGACTCAACGGCACCATAACCGTAACCTCGACATTCGGCGAAGGAAGCCGCTTTGTGGTTACATTACCCAAATCAAGACCTGCATCGCAATGAAATCCGTTTTATTTGTGGATGGGTTCGGCTTTCTGCAACAATTCAGTGAATTGCCACAAGAGGCCACCTCTCATGTGAAAATCGTAATGCTCACAAGTTCGCTCGATCCCAAAGACCGCGAAAGATTCATTTCATCGCCTTATGTGACGGATATCATCGACAAACCATTGGATCATGCGAAAGTGCGCCACCTGATCGATCTTCTCTGATCCCTCACATCAGCGCATTACACATCACACCCTCGCGCGAAGCGCTCTGAGGCTTCACGAACACTCCCGCACTCAATGCGGGAACCGTGAACCGGCTTCCAACGACGCTTTCTTTGGATGTGGACAACGGATGAACCCTCATCCCCGATACCGGAATCTCCACATCCTGAGTGGATAATGTGGCATTGAACACCACTACCACGCCGTCCGATTTCGGATCCAGATCCGCGCCGCCGCAGGCCGCGTCGGAAATCGACATGACGATGAGTCCCGGAATCTGATCCGGACCTGTGTTATGAAACACCACCCGCTTATGGATGTCGGCTGCCTGATCCATTCGGAACAACGGCGTGCTGTAACGAATGCGCAACTGCTCGATGAAGCCCTCATGCGCCAGCATCATGTGCCGCTTTTCGACCCGGATCGCCGGATTCCTTAAAAAGGCTCTCATCGCTTCCCAACGGTCGCTGTTGTCCCAGCGTAGCGGAAGTCCGCGCGCCCAGGTGTTCGTCTCCATCGTGAAATCGACGCTGTTGTACCAATCACCGGAATCATAACTGTTCCTATCCAGCGATTTGGATCTGAGGATGTCGGTACCCATCTGATAGAAAGGCACACCTTGACCGAAATTGATCATGGAGTTGCTGAGCAGATGCACTTTCACGCGGTCGTCCATGGAAAAACCGAAAGGCAGCTTGGTTTGGGTGTTGTCCCAAAGGGTTTCGTTGTCGTGCTTATCGATGTAATTGATGGTTTCCTGAGGTTGCAAGGTGTAGCCGATGGCTTCATTTCCGCCATTCACCACATCCCCGAAACGGTTCACATACCGGTAGGTGCTCAGATTTCCGACCAAGCCCACACGGATGCGGTCGGCCGCATCCAACAGTGCCGCTTTCTGCGCGACGCGGCTGGTGTCGGCTTCCTCGTTCGGGAACAGATACTGACCGTTGGTGAATCCTTGGAAACGGCCGCGGTCGGTGAAGTTTCCGCCTCGGATGGCGTCGCGCATCCTGTCGTTGAAATTGCCGATGCCGGTTCCGCCCATGTTGAACTGCGTGGCCTGATCGAAAATCCGGTTATCGGCGACTTCCCCGAAATTCCACCCCTCGCCATAGATATAGATATTGCGGCCGTCCACGCCGTCTTTTTCCAAAGTGAGCTGGGCGAGACGCTCACGAAGACGCACCATGGAGGATTTCGGATGATGTCCCATCAGATCGAATCGGAAGGAATCCACTTTGTACTGGCGCGCCCAAAGCACCACGGAATCCAGGATGAGCTTTTCCATCATCTTGTTTTCCGTGGCGGTATTCTGACAGCAGGTGGAGGTTTCCACGTTTCCGCTGGTAGGGTCGTAGCGCTGATAATAGCCTGGAACGACTTTGTCGAGCACGGAAAAGCGGTTCATTCCTGCCGCCGAAGTGTGGTTGTACACCACATCCACCACCAGTTTCAACCCCACCCGATGCAGCGAACCCACCATTTCGCGAAACTCCCGGACCCGCGCCGGCCCATCGGGCTCCGTGCTGTAACTGCCTTCCGGCACATTGAAATGGACCGGATCGTAGCCCCAGTTGAATCCGTCGTTGGCCGACATCGCCCGACTGCTCGATGGCTCGGTGTAGCGTTGCTGTATGCGTTCCGTGGCGGGGTCTTCATCCGCCCAAGTGGCGAATTCCTTGCGGAGCGAATCCGTCAGTTCGATGCGCTCGGAGGCAAGTTCGTTCACCGTTGCGATATCGTTCACGGGCAATAAATGAATGTGCGTGAGTCCGGCATCGGCCAAGCGTTTCAGATGGCGCATTCCCGTGCTGTTCAGATGCGTGAAGGCCATGTACGTGCCTCTGTGCTCGACAGGGATGCTCTCATCCACGATGCTGAAATCGCGGACATGCGCTTCGTACAGGGTGATGTCTGTAGCGCGGGGGAGACGCTTTTTCAAGGCATCCCATCCGGCCGGCTTGAGGCTGCGGTCGTTGGCCAGATCGATGAGCTGACTGTGCCTACTGTTCACCGAAAGACTCGTGGAATACGGATCTGTCACTTCCAAGGTCTGCACCGAATCGGTGTCATGATGATACACACGCACCGAGAAGGTGTAAAACGAACGTTCCTGCCGCTTATTCAGCGTGAAACGCCAGACACCGCCTTGCGGACTCCCCGCATCGGCCGCTATCGCTCCGAAACCCATGCGGTCCGCATGATAAAGATTCAACTTCACATCCTGCGCGGTGGGCGCCCAAAGATTCACTTGAATCGATTCTTTTCCGAAAACCGGACCCAATTCGCCGTCATAGGCAAATCTCTCATCCAATAAACCGGCGAACTGAACGCGCGAAACCATGAGTTCGCGTCCCGCGCCGTCATAGGCGATGGCGGTGAGTTTGCCCTTCACCGCTTCGTGGATGAGGCTGTCGCTGAGGTCCAAGGTGAAAACCGGCCAGCCTCGGAGTTTGCGATAAGGTTCGTCTATCGCGTCCGCATTGCTCACCGAAGGCGCCAGCACGATGGCTGAATCACCGGCCATGAAGACGAATTTCGCCGCTCCGGCCGGCGCGTTCCAGATCAGTTGATCGGCCGAAATCCAATGCGCGGCGGCGTTTCGCTCCACAACCGGCGATGAGCATGCCGAACCCAATATCAAAAGGAAGAGTAGGTGTTTCATACCCGAATATAGCGGATTGAGACAGTTATTTGAATAACGATCGGTGAATACTTACATTACAAACAAACCAATCCCCCAGATCATGACTCGTCTCCCCCTCATCCTCGCTTGTTTGTGTCTCTTCGTATCCACCTGTACGAATGCGGTCAATCCGAATGATCCCAGGGTGAAGGTCGAAGATATTCCGACCGGTTTTCATGGATATCCTAAAGACATCCTCCTGAACAGCGACGGGCTCATAACGATTATCAATGGTCAGACAGGCACTCGTCGGACGTTCGATCACCGGGGATCTTTGGAAGGTTCTATATCTCGCTTAATCGGCTCTCCCAGTGGGCGTTATGTGTATTTCATCCTTCGAAACGTAACCATCGATGGAGCACTCCATCGACTCAATGTGGATCAAGGCAGATTCGAATCCCTGAATGACATCATCATTCGAAATTACATTCTTGTTGATGATGAGCATGTGATCTTAAATGATTCCAATGGTTGCCCGTTATTAGCCATTCCAGACACATGTACGCGCAACATCCTGCTTCATTCTTCCAGCAGGACCCAACATTCGTTAAATAGCGCCTTGGAGTCTGCCATCAGCTTGATAGGGCATGTTACTGGTTGGTCGTTCTCCTTTTCGACCTACGATGGAAAAATCTTTGCACAAACCATGATCCGACCCGACACAAGTCAGTCATTAAAAAATCTGCGCATCTGGTTTGAGCTGAATTCTGGGGGACTAACTTACTCCCATGCCGACACGGTAGATTTAGTGGGCAGCGATGTGTTCAGCCATACCGGCAGGTATCGTTTGCGCAAAGAAACCGATTTGTATCTGGATGATTTGAACACCGGTAGTTCAAAGTTAATCGCAAATCAAACGCTTCGAATTTCCACTTACAATTTCTCACCTGACGATAAAAAAGTTGTGATTCGGGTAAGAAGATCTTACAGCAACGAATTAGAGGCCTATTTCGGACACTATCTGTACAACATCCATTCAGGCAGGCTTTTTCACCTGTTCAACAAGGCGATGTCAACGAACAATCTCCGTTTTTCACCGGATATGACATCGATCTTGTTCTTGGCCACATTCAGAGGTAGTCCAGGAGAATATCTGATCAGTATCCGTCCCGATGGCAGCAATGCGGTGGTTCTCGGAAACGGACACGATGATCTTCAATTCTTTCCTAGTTCCGAATAATCCCCTGTAAAATCCGGCCCGCGGCATCGCCGGCTTTCTTCCTCAGATACTCGCGAATGGCTCTTTGCAGGAAATCCTTATCCACGCCAACCGACGGGTCGGCCGAAGTTCCCGTCACAGCGATCGGCACCACGATCATCCCTTTGGCGTCTTTGAGCGCTTCCACTCCGTCTTTGGTGAGCAGCGGCTCCAAGCGGTTTCCGTAGCTGCCTGGCAAAGTGATGTGCACTTTGTAGTCGATTCGGTCGTTCACCAGGTTCTGGGTTCCGTTCAGATTCAAGCCGATGTCTTTGCTGGTGAGATTCATGTCGCGCAGAGTCATCAGTCCGTCTTTGATGGTGAAGGTGGCCGTCCACGCATCCAGCGACACATCCCCAAATTCGCTCACATTCAGCAGATTGGCGATCCTCATCTGAATGGGATGTCCTTTGAGCCGGGCGCGATCCATTCCGAAGGACCCATCCGCCTGGATGGTTTTCGCTTCCTGGACCAGCATCTCATCCATGGCGGTCACAAAGTTGGCTTTGGCGGTGAATCCGCCGCTGATGTACTTATGGAAGTCGCTTTTACCGCCGAGTTGGAACTCTTTGAAGAAGACTTCGCTGCGCACGTTGGTGAGGTCGCCACGGAAGGTGATCCAGGTATAATCGCGTTGCGGGATGTCCCATTTCATGTATCCGGAAACCGCGCCGCTGAAGACATTGGCCGACGATTCGTTCATTTCCAACATTTTCGGCGTGGTGGTGGCGCGGCCACGCACATTGGTGATCGGAATGCCCACGAAGACCATCGAATCGATGCGGGCGGTGAGCGAGCTGCTCAGATTGGGCAACTCCATGTAGAGCGGATCTTCGTTGGTGTCGTTGATGTCGTAGATCTCATCCACGTTCAGGAATTTCGAGGCGTAGGTGGCGGTCAGCCGCATGGGATTCGCCTTGCCCACTTCCTCGAACAGATTCCGGTATGCCAAGGCCACACCGGTGAAACTGAAATCCGACGAACCCATTTTAAAGGTGAAGGCTTTCAGGTCCACGTTCGCATCGCTGAACACCAGATTTCCATTCATGTTGGTGATGGGCTGCATCAGGTCGATCGATGTCACGGCCACATTCGCGACGGTCATTCCGCCGTTGAAGCGCACCGCTTCGGGATCGCTCACCAAGCCTGTGGCGCGGGCGTTCAGCGTCACTTTCCCGCTGAGCTTTAGAGAATCCTCATCAATCGGATAGAATTGCTTGATGCTGGCCAGATCCATGTTCATGACCGCATTGACATCGAATCGGGATTTGCTCTGATTCAACGGCTGGTTCACGGTTCCCGTCAAGCTCAAGGTGTTTCCAGCGGCATTGGCTTTGAACGAGGTGATGGTCGCCAAGGCTTGGGTGGCCGTCACATTCAGTTGGATGTCTTCGATGGGTTTCTCCACCTCGGTGTATTTGAGCCATCCGTCTTTCCAAATCAACGATGCGGTGAAGTTGGCCGCTTCAGGCGCATCCAAACGGCCGTTTCCTTTGGCGACCACGTCAAGAAGTCCTCGCAAGGTCACTCCGAAATCCGACACTGGATAATATGTCTCCAAGGTGCCGAGATCGGCTTTTACGACCGCATCCAGACTGAAAAGTCCGCTCTTTTCCAACGGTCGCTCCACTTTCCCCGTCGCTCGGATGGTGTTCTGCTCCGCCCGCGCCTGGAAATTGGCGATGGTAACCAACGCGTTGCTCGCCGATATGTCGATCTGGATGTCTTCGATGGGTTTGGCGGCGGATGGATGCTTCAGATATCCGTCGGTGACGGCCAATACCACATCGAAATCGGGATAATCCATGGCCAGATTTCCTTTGACGGAACCTTTGAGGGTGAGTGCCCCGCGCGTGGTGATGCCTTTGACCTTGTCTTTGTATTCATCTGGAACCAGATCAAGCAGCGCCCCGAAATTATCGGATGCGGAGGCGAACTCGAACGCATACGCCATCGAATCTCCACTCCAGGCGGAAACGGATCCCGTGGTGTTCAGAGCCAAGCCTCGGATGGATATGGCTCCTTCGCTTAGGGTAAGGGTTTCGCGGGTCATGTCGAGAACGGAACGCTGATTCAGGGATATTGGTAGCGAGTCGAGGTAGGTGGATCCGTTCATGCTCAAGGAAATTCCGGCGAAGGTCGCATCCACATCCGATTCGATCATTTCCCCGAGGCGGATGGCGGCGGTGAGGCCCATTCCCGCGGCGATGAACCTGGTTTTGCCGGGTCGGTCGTCATACGTTATCCGACCGTTCACCACCGTGATTTCATCCAGTTGGATGGATGAGGCGCTTGCTTCTGTGGCCGTAGTGTCGGTTTCGGTCATTAAAAAATCGATGTTCGTACGGCCGTCGGCAAATAGGATATAGCTGATATCGGGAGTGTCCAGATGGAGGCGTTTCACTTCCACATTCCCCGAAAACAGTGGGAAAATCGGTACGGTGACTCTCATCCGCTTCAGATCCGCCACCGGCTCGCCCTCAGGCGAGGAAAGATGCAGACCCTCGATCACCAGTCCGAAATTCGGAAACGTGCTGAAGAAGGTGTACCCCAGTTTATCGACTTTCACACTGTCGCCAAGCACCTCCTTGAGGGGTGGCATGATGAGGGAAGTGAGGCGTTCGTCAGACAGATACACACTCAGCGATACCGAAATCAAGACGATGAGAATGAGTAGCGTGGCGGCGATGCGGATGAACCATTTCATGATGAGGCGAACTCCATTATTTCAGCAACATCAGCTTTCTTGTGACAACGTGCCCGGCGGCGGTAAGCGTGTACATATACACGCCGGAGGCTAACGTTGAGGCATCAAAGTTCACAGAATACGTTCCGGCGGATTGAATACTATCCACCAACACGGCGACTTCACGGCCTAAGAGATCATAGACCGATAATTTCACGTGTAGGGGAAATTCATGAATTGCCCCTACACGGTATCCGATTTCCGTGGTCGGATTGAACGGATTCGGGAAATTCTGCGCCAACTCGATGCCCAACGGCATCGCGCCATCCTCTTCTGCGGAAAGCGGATCCAACACATTGACCTGGATCCGGGCGGTTCGAACACCGCTGTCGGTTCGAATGTCGACCAACCCGATGTACGTGCCGATGGCCAGATCCTGCGCATCGATGACCAACGGAAGAATTCTCGTCTGACACGGACGCACAGTACCCTCATTCTGGCCGAACACAAACCCTGGCAGATACGCCGAGTTCAGCTCCACCCGGATGTTATCCAGATCCACTACCGAACCTGCCGTGTTCTGGGGCGCGAAGGTCAGAAAATTGAGCCGGGTTTTTCCGCTGATGTCCGATTCCAAAGCGGCGCCACCATTCAGCCGGTACCGGATTTTCCCGTCGGATGGGTTCAGCTCCGCAGACACGTTGTGATATTGCCCCGGGTTGGCTAAGCCAAGGAAACTGAAACTTCCCGTGGACGGACCCGGACGGATGAACACATTTCCGGTCGCTTCCACAATCCATCCCAACGCCATGGTATTGGTGAACGTGTCGTAAACGTAGATATCGAAACGCGACCCTGGGTTCGATTGCCTGAAATCAAACGACAGGGTGTGGATGCCAGCACTCGATCCGTTGAACTGAGGAGAATCGATGAAGGCAAAACTTCCGACAGCCAATCCGCCACTTTGACTCCAACGCATGTGCTGCGAGCCCGAACTTGGTGAGATGTTGCTGATCTGGAAATTGATGTTGGTATTGAACGACCGCCAGTCTTGCATCATGCTGTGAGGACCTGAAGGAAAGCCTTGGGTCGCCTCGAAGCCCGTCTCATACAGGATCTGCGACGAATGCGATTGGGTGTCCATGCCTTTCGCAAGTGGTCGGTACATCCGGGAAATGCCCCACATCGCATCGCCGGTTCCTATGTTTGTCAGGGGGAAATCCACCTGTTTGGTCGCGCCTCGGGCCACATCCACCACCAGAAGTGTCGGAATGTTCAAGTTGGACGGATTCACCGTGGTGTTTCTGTAGTTCGCGATCACACGGCGGATCTCCCTCAAACTGCGCGTGTTATCTGCGCCGAGCGAATCCGGCAGCGTGGATCCGATCGCGACGCCATTCACCAATTGGCTGGTGCTCGAGAAATAGGGCGTGCGTGAAAATCCTTCGCTTTCGTAATGCATCACGGTGACGAATCCAGCGCCGTTGGTGGCTGTCCAGCGGTAACCGACCGAGTAGGCATGGAGCCCACCGAAGCGATTCGCCGGAGAACTGGTCTGGGTGGGACGCCGGCCATGCGAACTCCCCATATTGTGCCCGATCTCGTGGACCAAGGTGTAGGTGAAGTGGGTCTGACGGATGCGGTTCACCGAAAATCCGTTCTGCGGGCGGCCTCCGTAACTGCCCAGGCGCCAGGCGATACCGCCGGTGTCATCCACATCCGCCAATAAGGCGACCAGATCGGCGCCGAATTGGTCGCGAAGATCGTGCACCTCATCCATGAATCCCAAGGTGCCTTCCGGCCACCCGCTTTCGCCTGCCCGTGCGGTGAGGCGTTGCAGATGGATCGTCGAATTGGCACCAGACGCCTCATCGTAATTGGTTTTGTGCAGGTGCACCATCCGCAATTTGATCGCCAACTGACTCATGTCTAACGCCTGCTGAGACAGGTTCATCGCCTGCGCCACCGCCGCATTGAAACTGCCTGGAGCTCGTGTGCCGGTCGCGGTATCGGCCCAGATCTGGGCTTTCGGAGTGTACACCATCAGCAGATCGATCGTCACCGAATCCAAGGCGGTGGATTGCACCTCGTTCACCATTTTTTTTATGGATTCGGGAACGCGCTCGATCGGACTCATTTTCATCGCATCAGGCAGATGGTCGGATGGATCGTGCAATTCGTCGGCTCCGCATGAGATATGATCGAGATCCGCCAGATTCACTTTGGCGCGGATTCCCGATCCGAAAACATCGTACCGGTTGTCGCGGATGGATTGGGCGATGCCGGTCACGTTTCCGCCATCGAAGGTCAGGGCCACGTGGTCTCCGGAGCCGTCGATAGCCTCGGCCGTCACGCTCAAGGTTCCGGGCACGAATGATGTCACACGAATGATGCGGTAGGTTTCATACCCGATGGATGTGGGAAGTTCGACCAGATCCCCCCTCTTCCATTGCGCGATCTGGGATTCCGACGCGAAGCTCACTGCAGCTCGTTCCAGTTCGATGCCTTGCGGAAGTAGGGATTTCTGCGGCACCAGGTCGAACAAACGCGGAGGTGCGATGAGGGCAAGTAGGAGGAAAAGGATGGGCATACTTAATGGAATAGTGCGTCAGGAGCTCTAAGGTAAGAAAGGGGTGGATGGTTCCCCATCCTGAAGCCTATTTCACCAAGACCATGGTTCTGGTGAGCACCTTGCCCCCCTGCTCCAGACGATAGAGATACACCCCGCTGCCCAGATTTTCCGAATCAAACCTAATCTGATGGTCTCCTGATGGCAGCCACCCATTCACCAACAAGGCTACGCGGCGGCCCAACAAGTCATAGACACCCAGAGTCACTTCAGCTGAAACCGGCAACTGAAAACCGATCACCGTCGATGGGTTGAACGGATTCGGAAAATTCTGATTCAACGCATACACGAAAGGCATATCCGTTGTTAAATCGACCGTTGTCGGACATCCACCCCATTTCGGTAGGAATTGGGACAATATGGGAGTGTTTCCAATAAACTGTGTCGGCATCATTGGGATTTTCGTGACGCACCAACGGCTCAAATCCTGATTGAATCTGCGGGCATTATCCAACATCGAGCCCATTTCGGTCACATTGCTCACATTCCAGTTCCCGATATCCTGATTGAACACATGCGCATTCGTAAACATGAAGTCCATATTGGTCACACTGCCAACATCCCAATTTCCGATGTTCTGATTGAAAGATGTCGCATCAAAAAACATGCCTCTCATCGTAGTGACTTGGCTCACATCCCAGTTGCCGATATCCCGATTGAATTTACCGGCATAGTTGAACAGGTTGACCATGGATGTGACCTTGCCCACATCCCAGCTGCCGATATCCTGATTGAAGGTCGTCGCTTGATCGAACATTCGCGCCATATCCGTCACATTGCCGGTATCCCAACCGGAAATATCGCCATTGAATGCTCGTGCACTATAAAACATGGCCATCATGTTCGTCACCTTAGCCGTGTTCCAGTTTTTCATAGATTGATTGTATTCGGATGAACTTGCAAACATATTTCTCATGTTCGTCACACTGCCCACATTCCAATTGCCGATGTTCTGATTGAAGAATCTGGTTTCAGAAAACATGTAGCTCATGTTGGTCACCCTGCCCACATCCCAATTGCCGATATCCTGATTGAATCGACTATTCTGAAACATGTTGTTCATGTCGGTCACCCTACTCACATTCCATCCGCCAATGCTCCGGTCGAAATCACTTTGCCGAAACATGCCTTGCATCTCGGTGACGTTACCCACATCCCAGTTACCAATGTCGCTATTGAATCGGCTCCAAGCGAACATGTTTCTCATGCTCGTCACACGACTTACATCCCAGCCACCGATATACTCATCGAATTCGCTTGCTTGAAACATAAACATCATATCCGTCACGTTGCTCACGTTCCAAGAGCGTATGCTTCGATTGAACACCGTGGATGCGAACATCATCGCCATATTCGTCACATTGCCGACATCCCAATTCCCAATCTCCTGATTGAACGTCGGATGTCCTGAAAACATCCGACTCATGTCCGTGACCGGAGTGGTGCATAGGCGGGTGAGGTCAGCCCCCGAGTCCCTGCGCTGAATCAGCAGATTGCGATCCACGGCTTCATATTCGATGCCATTCACCATCCCTTTTACACCTGGCACGGCTCCGGGACATTTGATGGTGATTCCATTCTCATCCCGACTGAAATCCGCTTGCCCAACCACAAGCCCAGGAATGAAAAAGAGCACAATGAGGATGAACAACGGGGTTTTCATAGGTTTCAGATTGTTTAGTCAAAATTACCACTTCTCCTATCATCAATCAAATCCACAATCACTATAATAAAAAGGGCTCGCCTGTTCGCACAGACGAGCCCTTTGAGTTCGCAGAAGCGTTTGGATTTAGAAATCCATTCCGCCCATTCCACCCATTCCTGGGTTCGACATGGCAGGTGCGTCTTTGTCAGACTTCGGCTTCTCGGAAACCACCGCTTCGGTGGTGAGCATCAGACCGGCAACCGATGCCGCGTTTTGAAGCGCGGTGCGGGTCACTTTGGTCGGATCGATCACACCGGCTTTCACGAGGTCTTCATAGACTTCGGTACGGGCGTTGAATCCGAAATTGCCTTTGCCTTCTTTCACTTTCTGGACTACGATGGATCCTTCCAAGCCTGCATTGGCGACGATGGTGCGCAAAGGAGATTCCAAGGCGCGCAGCACGATGTCGAAACCGACACCTTCGTCGTCGTTGGCGGCTTTGAGTTTCGATACCACATGCGATGCGCGGATGAGCGCGACACCACCACCGGGTACGATTCCTTCTTCCACAGCGGCGCGGGTGGCATGCAAGGCATCTTCCACACGGGCTTTCTTCTCTTTCATTTCCACTTCAGACGAAGCGCCGATGTACAGAACCGCAACACCGCCGCCCAATTTGGCCAAGCGTTCTTGCAGCTTCTCACGGTCATAATCGCTGGTGGTCGATTCGATCTGCGCGCGGATCTGATTCACACGGGCTTTGATATCGTCCGGCTTGCCTTTTCCATCCACAATGACGGTGTTGTCTTTGTCGATCTGGATGCGTGCCGCCTGACCGAGGTAATCCAAGGTGGCGTTCTCGAGTTTGTAACCACGCTCTTCGGAAATGACCGTTCCACCGGTGAGGATGGCGATGTCTTCGAGCATGGCTTTGCGGCGGTCGCCGAAGCCGGGAGCTTTCACAGCCGCGATTTTCAACGTGCCACGCAGTTTGTTCACCACGATGGTGGCAAGAGCTTCGCCTTCCACGTCTTCAGAGATGATCAGCAACGGACGACCCGTCTGAACCACTTTTTCCAAAACCGGAAGCAGGTCTTTCATCGTGCTCACTTTCTTGTCGTAGATGAGGATGAACGGACTTTCCAACTCGGCCGTCATGTTGTCGGCGTTGGTCACGAAGTACGGGCTGAGGTAGCCGCGGTCGAACTGCATTCCTTCGACGGTTTCGAGGGTGGTTTCGGTGCCTTTGGCTTCTTCAACCGTAATCACACCGTCTTTCCCGACTTTCTCCATCGCGTCGGCGATGAGGTTACCGATGGCTTCGTCGTTGTTGGCGGAAATGGTTCCGACTTGTGCGATTTCGTTCTTGGAGTCGATGTCGCGGCTGATCACTTTCAGCTCGGCCACAACGGCTTCAACAGCACGGTCGATACCGCGTTTGAGGTCCATCGGGTTGGCGCCGGCGGTCACGTTTTTGAGACCGGCCGTTACGATGGCTTGTGCCAGAACCGTAGCGGTGGTGGTACCGTCACCGGCATTGTCGCTGGTGCGGGATGCCACTTCGCGCACCATCTGCGCACCCATGTTTTCCACTTTGTCTTCAAGTTCGATCTCTTTGGCAACGGTCACACCGTCTTTGGTGACCATCGGCGCACCGAAAGATTTCTCAATGACCACGTTACGTCCACGTGGCCCGAGGGTCACTTTGACGGCGTTTGCGAGTTTGTCTACACCACGTTTGAGGGCGTCGCGAGCCTCAACGTTGTAATGAATCTGTTTAGCCATAATGAATTCTTCAGTCTTGAAAGGTTGAGTTGTGATATCAGGAAACGATGCCGAGGATGTCGCTTTCGCGCATGATCATGTACTCTTTGCCCTCGAGCGTGAGCTCGGTGCCGGAGTATTTGCCATAGAGCACTTTGTCGCCCGTTTTGACATTCATCTCGATTTTGGTTCCGTTCTCGTACTTGCCGGGACCTACAGCCACCACGGTGCCACGCTGGGGTTTTTCTTTTGCAGTGTCAGGAATGATGATACCGGATGCGGTTTTCTCTTCAGCGACGTCGGGCTGAACAAGAACCCGGTCTCCTAAAGGCTTGATATTGGCCATAAGTGAGGTTTCTCTTTGGTTGATGGTTTTGGGTTTGATGACTACCACCTTAGAAAAACCGTGCCGTCCGGATGGATGCTGTCAACGTGTCAGAGAATCGGACAAAAAATTAGCAGTCGGATGACGGGAGTGCTAAGTCCGTGGACCGTGGGACGTGGACCGGGGGCGATCTCTTAACAATAACCCCCAGCTTTAGCTGGGGGATGTCAAGCCGCATCTTTGTATACCAACCCCCGGTTAAAACCTGGGGTTAGAATTTCCGCTCAATGTCTGAGTCGAACCGTGCTAATCCCAATCGTCGCGAAACTTCTCAATTCGGCGTATTTCTCGATGTGCCGACAAATAACCCCCGGTTTAAACCGGGGGCTAGAGTTTTGGCTCAGGGCAGGCTTCACACAACTAACAACAAACCACTAACCACCAACATCCTACACAACTCCACAAACTCCCCCGGCGTCAACTCTTCCGCCCTCTTATCCAGCCAATGGGCCACGCGCGGACGGTTTTCCTCCGTCAGCAATTCCTTGATCGCATTGCTGAGTTTCTTGCGCCGCTGATTGAACGCCATCCGCACCACTTTCTTCATGTAACCGAGCTCCACATCGGGCGGCGGACCATCGAAATGAAGCTTCACCACAGCACTCTCCACTTTCGGTGGCGGAACAAATACCGTTGGCGGAACCAGGAACAACAATTCCACCCTGCATAAGAGCTGTGTCTGCACACTCAGAATGCCATACTCTTTCGTGCGTGTCTTGGCCACCAAGCGCTCGGCGACCTCCTTCTGCATCATGAACACCGCTTCGCGGAAATATTCGCGATGATCCAGCACATGAAATAAGATGGGCGATGTGATGTAGTAGGGAAGGTTGCCGATGACTGACAGTTTTCGGTTTTCGGTTGTCGGTTTTCTGATTCCCGATTCCTGATTCCCGATTCCTGATTCCTGATTCCCGATTCCCGATTCCTGATTCCCGATTCCCGATTCCTGATTCCCGATTCCCGATTCCTGATTCCCGATTTCCCCCCAATCCACATCCAACACATCTTTATGCAGAATGTTGAGTCCTGGGATGTCCTTTTTCAAGACTTCGATCGCTCGCGGATCCACTTCCACCGCGATCATGTCGGGATGCAGCTTGTGCAAGGAACCGGTGAGGGCGCCGGTTCCCGGACCGATCTCGATCACCTGATCGCCCGGATGCGGCGCTAGGCTGCCGACGATTTTGCGGATGATGTTCCCGTCGACCAGAAAGTGCTGACCGAGGGACTTCTTGGGAGCGATGCTGCTCTCGGGCGGACACGCTGGTCCGCCCTTGCGCTTGTCCCTACTCATATCCTGGACGCCATGAGCATATCGATGTCGCGATACGGCAGGTTGTGTAGCGCAGACAGCGCCTTTTTCGTGAGATGACGTTTGTACAAGTAGGTTCCGTTGCGGATGGTGACGTGATGCCAGAGCGCTTCGTTGAGTCCGCCGGCATCACCGATCTGAATGAGATACGGCACAATGACATTGTTCAAGGCGTAGGTGGCGGTCCGAGCCACGGCCGCGGGCATGTTCGGCACGGCATAATGCGTGACACCGTGCTTCACAAAGACCGGATTCGAATGCGTGGTTGCCCGGCTTGTTTCGATGCAGCCACCCTGATCAATCACGGTATCCACGATCACGCTGCCATCTTTCATGAGTTCGACCATGGGTTCGGTGACCCAGCACGGCGCTTTGTTACCTTCGATGAGCGCTGCGCCGATCACGATATCGGCCGATTTCATGGCGATGGTCAGGTACTGCTGATTCGCCATGGCCGTGACGATGCGTCGGTCGAGCGCGTTTTCGAGCCGACGCAAAGCCCCGAGGTCCGTGTCCATCACAAAGACTTGCGCGCCATAGCCCAGCGCGGTTCGGGCCGCGTATTCGGCGATGATGCCCGCGCCCAGAATGACGACCGTGGCCGGCGGAATGCCGGAAATACCACCCAACATGATGCCGGGTCCGCCGCGGTTGCTTTCCAGATGATGCGCGGCGATCTGCACCGCCACCGACCCAGTGATCTCATGCATCATCCGCACGATCGGAAACGTCCCGTCTTTCGATTGAAGAAATTCGAATCCGATGCCCGACACACCCTTCGCCAATAATTCCTTGAAATATGCTTCGCTCGCGGTACCCAGATGCACCGCCGAAATCAAAATCTGACCATCTTTGAGCATGGCGCGCTCGGCAGGCTCGGCCGGGGCCACTTTCACGATCAGCTCCGACCTCCGGAACACATCTTCGCTCGAAAACGCGATTTCGGCACCGGCTTCGGTGTAGGCATGGTCCGGAAACCGGGCATCAGCTCCGGCGTTCTTCTCGATGAGGACCTGATGTCCGTTCGCAACCAACACTTCCACGCCGCCGGGTGTGATGCACACGCGGCGTTCATCGGCCGAGTGCTCTTTCGGGATACCGATACGCAATGAACTCTGGCTCTGAGAGCGCCGAACCGCCTGTTCCAGGGTTTTCAGGCCAACACTTTTCGAAAGTTCCGATGGGTTCAGGATTTCCATAAGCTTAAGATAAGCAAGCCTAGTCTTTGGTCATGGAACGAATCCTCATTCTCCTGGTCGCTTTCGGCGGCGCGCTGATGGGATGAGGGATGATTAAAAGATTCGATTCAAAGGACGATTATTACTCAATCGATACGCATCGAAATGATGGTCGAAACTTAGGATCTCAGAGATTCCTTCACGCTCAGCGAGATTCATGAGCGTCGCATCCGCCAAGTCCATGGGTGTGTCGCGATACCGAACCATCCATGCGCGGATAGCCACCAAGTCGTCACCCTGGTCCACGACATGGATTCGTGCATTTATGAGCCATTCCAACGCGTCGGTCGCCGCATGGGGATGAAAATCCAGCAAATGGCAGGCTTCATTCAGTACTGGCCACGTGGTGTGCAACCGTGCGTCAATGGACTCCATCAGCTCGACAGATCGCTGATGGTGCTGATCGTTTCGATCGAACAGGCCCACGATCCACCCGCTATCGACGAGCATGTTTCGCACGGATCTTCTCCTTGATGCGTTCTTTGGTTGTCTTGTTCAAATCGGCCTCTTCACTGCCGTAACGTCCAAACAGATGTCGACCCGCCTCGAATGGCGTCAAAGCTGTATCACGGTCAGCCAAGTAGGTTTCAATCGCCTCTTTGATGAGGTCGGATTTCGAGCGGTTTTCTTGTTCGCTAAGTTCTTGGAGACGGCGCTCGATGTCATCAGGTAGGCGGATGGATCTCATTCCGCAATGTAATACACGATGTATTACAAAGTCAACCTCTTCAACTCCGTCAACAACAGCAGCGCCTCGATCGGCGTCATGCGGTTCGGATCCATGGCCTCCAGCTTCGATTTGATCTGCTCATAGCGCGGATCCGTGGCCGTCGCAAAGAGCGACAACTGCGGAATGGGATCCTGCCGCTCCAAGTTCTTCACGACGTCGCGAGCCACGGTTTTCTTCCCGGTGATTTCCAGGCTGTGCTCTTCCAGATTATTCAGGATCTCCCGGGCGCGGACGAGCACCGCATCCGGCAAGCCCGCCATCGCCGCCACCTGGATGCCATAACTGTGATCGGCGCCGCCGCGAATGAGCTTCCGCAGGAAAATTACGCGTCCGTTGTGCTCAGTCACATGCACATTGAAGTTCTTGATACGCGGATACAGGCTTTCCAGCTCGTTCAGCTCGTGATAGTGCGTCGCAAAGAGTGTTTTCGCGGCCACATTCGGCTGATTGTGCAGATACTCGGCGAGCGACCAAGCGATCGACAATCCGTCGAACGTGCTTGTGCCACGACCCACTTCATCCAACAAAATGAGCGATTTCGGCGTCGCGTTGTTCAGGATGTTCGCCGCTTCGTTCATTTCCACCAGGAAGGTGCTCTCCCCGGCGGCGAGATTGTCCTGCGCGCCGACCCGCGTGAAGATCTTGTCTACCAACCCGATCTCGGCCGCATCCGCTGGCACAAAACTTCCGATCTGCGCAAGCAATACGATGAGGCCCGTCTGCCTCAGGATGATGCTCTTACCGGCCATGTTCGGACCCGTGATCATCATGATCTGCTGCTCGTCGGTATCGAGTTCGATGTCGTTCGGAATGAACGGCTCGCCCATCGGCATAAAACGCTCCACGACCGGATGCCGCCCGGCCTTGATTTTCAGCCGCGTCGACTCGTTCACCTCGGGCTTCACGTAGCGGTTACGGAAGGCGACTTCCGCCAAGCTCTGAAACGCATCCAACCTCGCAATCGCCTGAGCGTTCTGCTGCACCTGCTCGGCGAACTCGGCCACTTCCAGCCGCAGCGACTCGAACAGATCGCTCTCAATAGCCGACATCCGCTCCTCGGCCGACAAAATCTTTTCCTCGATCTCTTTCAGATCGGGCGTGATGTACCGCTCGGCGTTCACCAAGGTCTGCTTGCGGATGAAATCCTGCGGAATCTTCTCCTTGTGCACATTCGTGACCTCGATGTAATACCCGAACACCTTGTTGTAGCCTAATTTGAGCGACGTGATTCCCGTGCGCGCGATGAGGTCTTTCTGCACTTTCGCGATGTAGGTCTTGCCGTTTCGGGCGATGTCGCGAAGCTCATCCAGCTCTTTCGAAAACCCGTCGCGGATGAAGCCCCCATCCCGCAATGAGGCGGGCGGCTCTTCGACCAAGGCCTGACGGATGCGGTCTTGCAAGGCGCTCAAGGCCGACAACTCACTCTGAATAGCACGGATGGCGGGATCTTCGTAGCCCGTGAGGTGCCGCTTGAGCATCGGAATCACCGCCAGCGACAGCTGAAGCTGCACCAAGTCGCGGGCATTGGCCCGACCCACCACGATGCGCGACATCAGCCTCTCCAAATCTCCCACATGCTCGAGCTCTTCGCGAAGTTCTTGCCGCGATGAGTTCTGACGCACGAGCGCATCCACCGCGTGCAGCCGTTCACGGATCGGCGCCACCTGCTTGAGCGGCTGATGAAGCCAGCGGCGAAGGATGCGTCCGCCCATCGCGGTGCAGGTGTCGTCAAGGATGCCGATGAGCGAGCCTTCGGTATGGCCATCCTGAATGGTGCCGGTGAGCTCGAGATTGCGTTTAGTGGCCGCATCCAGCATCATGAATTCGCGGTTTTCGAACGAATAGATGCGTCGGATGTGCCCCAGCGAGGCTTTTTGATTCTCGCGGATGTAGTGCAGCAACACACCCGCAGCGGTGCAAGCCACGGGGAGATCTTCGACCCCGAAACCCTTCAACGAATGCGTCTTGAAATGGTCGAGAAGCAATTGGTAGGCATAATCGCCATCGAACACCCAATCTTCGACCAGGGTGATCACGCCGCCTTCGGCGGATGCGGGCGGCTCATTTTTCTGTTTTTTGGGAAGCAGGAGTTCCGACGGACCGATGCTGTTCACGAAACTCGAAATGCCGGCGCGATCGACTTGGGTCACCCCCATTTCACCGGTTGACACATCCGCGAACGCGATTCCGGCGGTTCCGCCGCTCACATGCACCGCGCACAGGTAATTGTTGCGCTTGTGTTCGAGCAGCTTGTCGGACATCGTGACGCCCGGAGTCATGATTTCGGTGACTTCCCGATCCACGATCTTCCGGTTGTTCGCTTTGGCTTCGGCGGGGTCTTCGGTCTGCTCGCAGATTGCCACGCGGTAGCCTTTACGCACCAGTTTCGGCAGATACGTATCCAGCGCATGAAACGGGAACCCGGCCAGGGGCGTCTGGTCGCCGCCATTGTTGCGCTTGGTCAGTGTGATTCCCAGTTCGCGGCTTACCGTGACGGCATCGTCGGCGAAGGTCTCGTAAAAATCACCCACCCGGAACAGCAGCACTGTGCCGGGATGTTTGGCTTTGATCTGATGGTATTGCCGCATGAGCGGCGTCTGACCTGGTGCGTTGGTTGCCACGACGGATGGGTTTATATTGGGGGGACTCGAAAATACGACAGAGTGAACAAAGCAAGCGCATTTATCCGTCGCCTCGGCGAGTTGTTGGCCGAGAAAGATGTCTTCTTCAACGCCTCGGCCATCAGTTTCAACTTATTCCTGTTCAGCATCCCCTTCACTTTATTGATCGGGTCGCTCATCGGTTATGTGGTGAACACGGATGTGGTGATGTGGGAACTCACGCGCTTCGCGAAGATCTTCCTTCCCGAAGGCTTGTATGATCAGGCCGGATCGGATATGGTGGATCCCTCGAAACTCTTCGACGGACTCATCCAACCCCTCATCGATTCGCGTCGCGCGAACCTGCTCATCGGGGTGAGCATCCTCACGTTCACCTCGCTCGGACTCTTCCGAACCCTCAAGCATGTGATCTACCGCTATTTCGACACCATCGAGAAAAAAAGCCGATTCAGCGACTTCCTGTATGCGTTTCTCACGTTCGGCATCGTGGGATCGATCTTCGTCTTTTTCAGCTATCTGCTGTCGCTGATCACCATTCTATCCACCGACGACCATCTGATCACCGGCATCACACTTCTGTTCACCCTGCTGGTTTTTTATGTGCTGTACCGGTATTTGGGCGAGCGCTCGATATCCAGACAGACGGCCTTGGTCGGTGCGCTGATGTACACGTTCCTGTTTCAGACCGCGCGCATCATCTTCGGTTTCTTCCTGAACCAGACCCTGAATGCCTATGAATCGGTGTATCAGGGCTATTCGATTCTGCTCATCCTGACGCTATGGACGTTCTATATGGCCATCGTCTTCGTGATTTCGACCGCGGGAGCGAGGGCGTGGCAGGATGTGGGAAGACAGTAATTGGTAGTTGGTAGTTTAATTATCTAGCCCCCGGTTTAAACCGGGGGGTATTTTCAAGGCGAATCGCATGTCATCCTGACCCTGAGCGAAGCGAAGGGGAAGGACCTTATCTCGTTTTCTAACCCCAGGTTAAAACCTGGGGTTAGATGTCAGCACTCTGAATAGAACGTTGTTTCGAGCGGTATCGCGTTGTTATGGATCGAACTGAGCCATCTCGAAACCGTGCGGAAATTCTAGCCCCCGGTTTTAACCGGGGGTTATTCACAGAGCGAAGCGAAGGATCTACCTCGCACCTCGCACCCTTCGCTTCGCTCAGGGCAGGCTCTCGCACTTATTTGACGAGAGTCACCTTCCTCACATCCCGCCCGGCTGCCGTTTCCAGTACAATCACATACATCCCGCTTGGCAAACCCGAGGCGTCGAACTTGACCGTGTGATGACCCGCGGTTTGCACGCCTTCATACAGCGTGGTCACTCTCTGTCCCAACAGGTTGAACACGTCGATTCGAACATCACCGAAAACCGTCAACCGATAACTGACAACGGTCGAGGGATTGAACGGATTCGGATAATTGCCTAATAAGGCGGGTCCAGCGAAGCGATCCTCATCCCTTTCAACGGAAGTCGAAGCTACGGCACGCATCACAGCGGCGTGCGCATTGATCTTCCCATGACCGAAAGTTACATTCGGCGCCGTGCCCACATTCACATCCACACGTGCGGTTTCGCGAAGGATCTGGGCCACTTGATCGAAATTCAGCGTCGGATTCGCCTGAAGCATCAACGCGACCACGCCCGCCACATGCGGTGAGGCCATGCTGGTTCCTTGCATCACCTGATAACCGCCACCTTGAACGATATCGCCGCTGAAAACGCCACCCAGTTCGTAGGCTTCATCCTGATTCTCTCTGATGGTAAGATGAGAAGACAGTGCGGAAGTGACCATCTGTCCGGGAGCGGAGATTAACGGGGCAACGCGTCCGTCGCGGGTGGGTCCACGGCTGCTGAAATAGGAGATGGTGCCAAAACCGGGAACGATCGGATTTCCTTCGCCAGAAGGATTGGGAGCCGATGTGTTCCAATTCTCGCCATTGACATCCTGCCAAGACGTTTGGGTGACATACGCACCCACGGAAATCACTTTTTTCGCTGTGGCTGGCGACCCCACTGTGAAATCGGCATCCCCTGTGATTTCAACCACCCCCTCAAGATCCACGATATCCGGATAGAACCCTCCACCGTCGACCCAGAGATCGGCGCGACCACTCGCACTGGCCGATGAACGGTACAGAACCGTCCAATAGAAGTTGTTCAGATCCACATTCGGATTGTTGTTGTTGGTGAGAAACATCTGGACGTTTCCTTCCCCATTGTTCGGATCGGCAGTTGTGCGGGCATCCACGGCGACATAACCGATGATGACATTATTATTACGCACTGCGACCGGAGCAAGACTGCCGCCCGTAACTCCCTGCGAGGATCCCATGTTCACCGCGGGAGAAGAACCCCGGTACACCAATCCCTGACCGACTAACTCATAAAAGCCGAAACGAACCGATGCCATCGAACCCGCCTTGTACCACATTTCGATATAATTGAACTCACTGCTCATCGGTTCGATGAGGGTTTCATACAAGGTGCTCGGCTGAAGATTGGTACCGGCATGGATGTTATCGAATCCGGAATTCCCGGCGGCGGCAACGATGATTTTTCCGGGTCCGGTGAGGTTCGACAAAAACCGCTCTTCCGCGGAGGTTCCATCCATCGGACCATAAATTCCTCCCAGACTCAGATTCACAACCGCGGGTTTGCCCAATTCAGCGGCTTTCTGGAAAATGAAGCTGGTTCCTGCGGCGATGTCGGCATCAGAAAAACCACCATTACCATCATTGTCACGCACACCCTTCACAAACACGATGTCGGCTTGAGGCGCTACGCCGGTAAGTCCGGCGGCGGTGCTCGCCACATGGGTTCCGTGTCCGCCTCCGCTATCGCCATCGCGTTGCAGCACCCCGGCCGGATTCGTATCGATCTGGGATTTGGTGTAGATCACATTCGTGTTGTTCGAACGCATATCCATCAGAAACTGGATTCTCGTACCGGATGGGGAACTGAAATCAGGATGGGTGAAATCGATGCCAGTGTCGAGCACGCCCACCACCACGCCTTGACCTTTCATGACGCCAGGAAGACTTTCACCGGCATGAACCCGGTTCACCCCCGTATCGGCTCTTCCGTTCGCATTCAACCGACGCCGCACCCGGCTCGTCTCCACATAGCGTACCCGCGCATCAGATGCCAGCTCCCTGAGCTGGCGCATCGGCACGCGCCCCACCGAAATATCGCCCGCCCGAGCCTTCTCTTCGAAACCGATGTCGGAAAGCGCCATGCCGTTGTCTGTCTGCACAAACACATCCACCCATTCCTCACCGGCGCTCATCATGCGACCCACAGGCAATTGGCGCATCAATCCCTCACCATCGGCCCGCGATTTCATGCGCGACTCCTGCCCCGCAATCAGCATCCTTCCCAAAGCATCAATCTTCAACTCCCAATCTTGTGTGGCCGCACCCTCCTGCGATTCGGATTCCACAGCGGTTTTCAACGCGCCATAACCCGGAATCACACGATTCACAGGTCGGGGTTGCGCGTTCAACGCAAAGGAAATGGCCAGTAAAAAAAAGAGGCTTAGGGAACGTCTCATGTCAGATCGGGATTGGATAAAAAGTGAAGTACCAATAGTAGGCGTTAAATCATGTAAATGAAAGAAACTCCGGCAAATTCTCCATATATTTGTTTAAACAATTAATCTACCCTAACCCATATGAAATCTTTCCTGCTCAGCCTGATCCTGCTTGTCACTGTCTCTGTCGCCTCCGCACAAGAAGCCACTTTGTGGGCTGTCGACAAGTCGCACAGCGCGGTCACGTTCAAAATCCGTCACTTCTTTACCCCGATTGCCGGTTCATTCAGTGATTGGGATGGGGTGATTCGTTTCGATGCGGCCAATCTCAAAGGAAGCAGCATCAATGTCTCCATCAACGCCAGCAGCGTGAACACCGCCAATGAGCGCCGCGATGCGCACCTTCGCACGGCCGACTTTTTCGAAACCGAAAAATATCCGACCATGCGTTTCGTGAGCACCTCCATCCAGAAAACGGGCGAGAATTCGTTTGTCGCGGTGGGTAACCTCACCATCAAAGAAACCACCAAGGAAATCCGTCTTCCTTTCACCTTCCTGGGATCGATGCCGCATCCGCGTGGTGGAACGGTAGCCGGATTCAAGGCCAACTACCAGATTCTTCGCAACGATTACGGTGTGGGCACAGGCAGCTATGTCGAAACCTCGACCATCGGCAACGAAGTGGATATCGAAATCCTGTTGGAAGTCGTGAACCGCTGACCCAGTCATCGCTGATTTTTTTTGTACCTTCAGAGGATAGTAACCCTATCCTCTTTTTTTATGCCTTCCAACCGCCATCTGTTCCTGTTCGCCGTCATTCTGATCGCGGCATTGTTCCGCCTGATCGGCACGGGTTTGCCCAATGTGTCTCCTGTGGCCGCCATCGCATTGCTTGGCGGCGCGTATTTCACGAACAAATCATGGGCCTTCATCGCCACGTTCGGTGTGATGCTGCTCAGTGATGCCATCCTCGGTTTTCATAACACCATGTGGGCGGTGTACCTGAGTTTCGGGCTGATCATCGGTATCGGTTTCATCGTCGGGCGCAACCGCTCGCCCTTGGCCATCGGCGCGGGTTCGCTCACCGGATCCATCCTGTTCTTCCTGATCACCAACTTCGCGGTCTGGATGGGAAGCGGTTACTATTCGAAAGACCTCACCGGTCTGCTCACCAGTTACACCATGGCCATCCCCTTTTTCCATTACACTCTGCTGGGCGACCTGTTCTTCAACACGGTTCTGTTCGGAGCGGTATCTTGGCTGACTTCCCGCTATCCTGAACTCGCACCTGCCAAGGCGTGAAACGGGCCCTGATTGTCGGGGCCACTTCCGGTATCGGTCGTGAACTGGCCATCCAGCTCAGCGCCCAAGGCGTTGAGTTGGGTCTGACCGGTCGCCGCACCGATCTGCTCGAATCGCTGCAACGCGAACTCCCCTCACGCAGTGTGATCGCCACCATGGATGTAGCCGATGCCGAAGCAAGCCAAGTCAACCTCACATCCTTGCTTGCCGAACTCGGCGATACCGACTGCATCATCCTGAATGCGGGCGTCTCCGGCCAAGGCAAAGAAGGCGATTGGGAGCGGGTGCGTGAAGTGATCGACATCAACGCCCGGGGCTTCGCGGCGTTATCCCTGATCGCTTACGACTATTTCAAAGCCCGAAACGGCGGACAGCTGGTGGGCATCAGCTCCGTCGCCTCGCAAGTTCCCAGCGGTCGAAGCGTCACCTACAGCGCCTCCAAAGCCTTCATTTCCAGCTTCATGCAGGGGTTGCGAAGTCGGGCGCGCTCAGAGGGGTGGACATTGACCGTGACCGATATCCGTCCCGGGTTCATCCACACCCCGATGACCGAACGCCTCACATCCATGTTCTGGACCGTGGATGTGACGTACGCCACGCGCCAGATGGTGAACGCCATCCTGCGCAAATCGCAGCGCAGTTACGTGCCTAAACGCTGGTGGCTGATCCATGCTTTGGCATGGCTGCTTCCCTACCGATTCTTCAACCGGATTTCCTGACCATGAAACGCCCCCTATTCCTCTTACTTACCCTCTTCCTCCTTTTCCCGCTTTCCGCTGTCTTTGCACAGAGTCCTTTGGAGAACGAGCTTCGCGCCTTGGTTTCCGGATTCAAGGGCGATGTGGGCATCTACGTGGAACACCTCCGAACCGGCGAAATCATCGCCATCCATGCCGACAGCCTGTTTCCGAGCGCGAGCATGGTGAAAGTCCCCATCCTGGTTGGCATTTTCTCCAAACTCGAGTCGGGCGACCTCACCTACGACGGCACCCATCGTTTCGACACCACACGGGTCTATCCGGGTTCGGATGTGGTTGGGAATCTCAAACATGGTGCGGAAATCAGCCTTCACAAACTCGCGTTTCTGATGATGTCGTTCAGCGACAACACCGCCAGCCTTTGGCTTCAGGAACTCGCCGGTACAGGCACCGAAATCAATGCCCAGATGGACGCGCTCGGACTGCCGAACACCAAGGTGAACTCGCGTACTCCAGGCCGGGAAGCCTTCCAGCGCCAGTACGGATGGGGCTCGAGCACCCCGCGGGAAATGGCGCAGTTGTTGAAAAAACTGCGCGACGGAGACGTGGTGAGCGCGGCCGCGAGTGAGGAAATGCTTCGGTTGATGTCGAAATCGCTGTGGGACAAAGAGGCCCTGTCATCGCTTCCTCCCTATGTGTCGGCGGCATCCAAACAGGGAGCGGTGAGTCATTCCAGATCGGAAGTGGTCTTGGTGCATTCCCCATCCGGAGATTATGTGTTTTGCGTGATCACGAAGAATCAGCAAGACCGTTCATGGAACGTCGATAATCCGGGTTATGTGCTTCTGCGCGACGTATCCGCCACTTTGTGGAAACACTACGCCCCGAACGACGATTGGCAACCGAAAGAAGGCAGCTCGCGGTACCAATAACCGGAAAACCGCCCTATTTTGAGCGCGATGTAGACACAGCGCCATGACCAAAGAACTGCTTCTCCCTGAAATCCAAGAACTCATCGCTTCCCACAAATGGGCGGAGTTGAGGGATATCATGGAAGAATGGCCGGTCGCTGAGATCGCCGACATCATGATGGAGCAGGAACAGGCCGAGAGGGTCGTGTTTTTCCGGATCCTACCGCGGCATCTGTCCTCCGAGGTTTTCGCCTATCTGGACCCCGAGTATCAGAACTCGCTGCTCGAAGACCTCACCGCTGAAGAAACCCGGCACTTGCTGGCCAATCTGGCACCGGATGACCGGACGATGTTGTTGGACGAACTTCCGGGGCAGGTCACCCAACGCTTGCTCAATCTGCTCTCCCCTCAGGATCTGAAAGAAGTCCGTCAGCTTCTGGGGTATCCCGAAGACAGCGTGGGTCGGTTGATGACTCCCGATTACGTGGCTGTGCGTCCGAATTGGACCATCCAGCAAGCCTTGGACCACATCCGTCAGATCGGAAAAACCTCCGAAACCATCAACGTGATCTATGTGACTGACACCCAGTGGACATTGATCGATGCGTTGGATCTGAGCGCGCTTATTCTGGCGAAGCCCGAAGATCTCGTCTCCAACATCATGGACGAGCAGTATGTGGCCATCCACGCCTCCGACGACCGTGAAGTGGCCGTGGATATGCTCAAGAAATATGACAAGATCGTGCTGCCCGTGGTGGATAGTTCCGGCATCCTGTTGGGAATCGTCACCGTCGATGACTTGTTGGATGTGGCCGAAGAAGAAGCCACCGAGGATTTCCAAAAAATGGGGGGCGTATCTGCCCTCGATACCAGCTATCTGAACGCCGATATCTGGACATTGTTCAAAAAACGCGGCGGTTGGCTTGCGGTGCTCTTTTTCGGACAGATGTTTACCGCTTCGGCCATGGAGAGCTTTGAAACCGAACTAAGCACCTTGATCGCCTTGGCCATCTTCATTCCGCTGATCATCTCATCGGGCGGTAACAGCGGCTCGCAGGCCACTTCGCTCATCATACGGGCCATGGCCGTGGGCGAAATCGAATTGCGCGATTGGTGGAACGTGATGCGCCGCGAGGCCATCGTCGGATTGATTTTGGGTGTGTTTCTGGCAGTGATCGGCTTGTTCCGTGTTTTGGCCTGGGATTATTTCGGATTCTACGATTACGGAGGTTCGGCGGTGTTGGTCTCTCTGACGGTTGCCGTAGCGCTGGTCGGGGTGGTATCCTGGGGGTCTCTGGTCGGCTCCATGCTGCCTTTTCTGCTTCGCCGACTCGGCCTGGACCCCGCCACCAGCTCCGCTCCGTTCGTGGCGACCCTGGTGGATGTGACCGGCCTGCTGATTTATTTCTCAGCGGCAAAGTGGATGATCAAGCTATTCGCATAATCGATTCCCGAATGGCTATCCACCAAATCCTTCTCATCGACGACGACCCCAACGAAAGGGAAACGGTACTCAAGGAAATCCGTCGCGAAGCGCCTAACAGCCAGGTCGTCCATATCGATTCCAAAGAGGCTTTTGAGCAGGCCATGAGCGTGAGCGAGTTCGAATTGGTGATCACCGATTATCAATTGAAGTGGACCAACGGCATCGAACTGCTCAAACGGCTGAAAAAAGACCGGCCCTTGGTTCCGGTCATCATGTTCACGGCTTCGGCTGGAGAAGAAATCGCCGTGGAAGCGATGAAAAACGGATTGGACGATTACATCATCAAGTCGGCGGGACATCTGATGCGCCTTCGCGGCTCCATCCGCGCCGCTTCCGAACACATCGCCAGCCAACAAGCCCTCATCGAGGCGGAGATCCGCTACCGGGATCTGTTCCAAGACATTCCCATCGGACTGTATCAAACCTCACCCATCGGAAAATTCCTGGAGATCAACCGCGCCATGGTCGAAATCCTGGGGTATCCGAACTCAGAAATCCTGTACCGCACTCCCACACGCGATCTATACGCCAGCGACGACGACTATCTCGCATGGTCTGAGCGCATGAAACGCAACGGCTATGTGAAAGAGCTGATCGTGAAGATGAAGCGCTACGATGGTGAGCTCATCTGGGTGGAAATCAATGGAAAACAGGTGTACAAAGACGGAATCCTGTTTTACAATGAAGGATCTGTGCAAGACGTGACCGACAGGATCCGCTACCAGATGGAAATGAAAGAGCATGTGGCGATGGAAGTGGCGCGCGCCTTGGAGAAAGAGAAACAACTCGGCGACCTCCGCTCCCAATTCATCACGATGACCTCGCACGAATTCCGCACTCCTCTTTCCAGCATTCTCACCTCTTCCGAACTCTTGGAACATTACGGCCACAGTTGGTCGATTGAAAAACAGAAAATCCATCTAAAACGCATTCAAGATGCGGTAAAACACATCATTTCCATGATGGATGATGTGCTGTTCCTCGGCAAAGCCGATGCCGGCAAGCTGCAATTCGTCAAAGAACCGCTTGATCTGGATGACTATGTAGGAGGCATCGTTCGCGAATACCAAGAAAGTGAGAGATTCAGCCATGATATCCGGTTCGAGTCCAGAGACGATTGCCACGGTGTTTTCGGCGATAAGAAACTCATCCGTCAGATACTCACCAATCTGCTTTCAAACGCGATCAAATATTCACCGCAAGCCAGCCGCATCATCGTCAGGCTCGGTCGTGATGGGGATTTCGCAACATTGGAAGTCGAAGATGAAGGCATCGGTATTCCTGAAGGACTCCGAGATCAAATCTTCGAACCGTTTTTCAGAGCCGAAAATGTTGGCGATATTACGGGAACGGGCTTAGGTCTCCCCATTGTGAAGCGCTCAGTAGAAACCCATTGTGGCACCATCACCGTATCCGGAAAACTCTCAACAGGAACCAAATTTTGCGTCAGTCTATCGATCACATGAAAGCCTACATCCTGCTCGTTGAAGACGACTCCATGGTGCGTCAGAACATTTCGGAATTGCTCGAACAGGAGAATTTCGAAGTCATCTCGGCGCACGACGGCGTTCAGGCACTCACCGCTTTGGAGCATTTCATCCCTGACGTGATCATTTGCGATGTCATGATGCCGATCATGGACGGACACACCCTGTTGCAGAGGGTCCGTGAGCAGAAGAATCTGGCCGACATCCCGTTCATCTTCCTCACCGCCAAAGCCGACCCCACCGAGCAGCGCAAAGGAATGACTTTGGGTGCGGATGATTACCTGACCAAGCCGTTCACCCGCGACCAACTCCTGTCTGCCATCGCCATCCGGATTCAGAAACGCGACATGATGCGCGCCAAGTACAACGAACAGTTGGATTCTTTGCGAAACAGCATATCCGGTACCCTTCCCCATGAATTGAGGACCCCATTGACCGGAATCATCGGATTCTCGGAATACCTGCTCGACAACCTGGAAACGACCTCTCCCGAGGAAACCAAAGAATTCCTGACCTTCATTCTGAATTCCGGCAAGCGTCTGCACCGGCTGATCGAGAATTATGTGACATACAGCGATCTGCAGATGAAGAGACTCTCGATGAGCAACAGCGGCTACCGAAGCAGTTTCGGTCTATCCATTTTGGAGACCGTGACCCAGATCGCCCAAAACGAATCTTATGAGTTCGAAAGAAGTGAAGACCTTGTGCTGGATATCGACGATGCCGAGATTTTCATCGATGAGAAAGACGCGGAAAAGATCTTCATGGAATTGATCGACAACGCGTTCCGCTTCTCTAAGTTCGGCAACAAAGTGAAAATTGTCGGTCGCAAAGAAGAAACCATGTATATGGTTCGGATCATTGACAGCGGGATCGGGATGACCCAAGAACAAGTCAATTCCATCGGTGCGTATGTCCAATTCGACAGACATAAGCACGAGCAGCAAGGCTCCGGTTTGGGCATCACCATCGCCAAGGGCTTGGTGGAACTCATCGGCGGGCGTTTCTCCATCCAAAGCGCGGAAGGAATCGGGACCACCATCGAATGCCGTCTTCCATTCAACGGCTGAGTTCAGCCGTGCAACTGCAACGGACTTGAATCGGATTTCGGCAACACGGCCGGCATCGTTGTCGGCATGGATACCGGGAAATCGAACATGGTTTTGAGCAGGATCTTGAAATACATCGACGTGCTTTGGTGCATCACATAGATCAGATCCAACTCCGACTGGCGACGCTGCTCAGCAAGCTCATGAGTGGTAAACCCATATCCGTTCACTGAAGCCCAACTCACGATTCCAGGCTTGGCGGCATAGCATTTGTAGAACCATTCAATCCTGTTGTTCAACACGTTGGCCGTATCATTGGTGCGCAGAGTGATGCCGACCAAACTCATTTTTCCCGTAAGCACGTGGAAAAACAGCGGAACGTATTCCAAACGCGTCAACCTCAGAAATCGACCGAAAGCGGTGAGTGAGTCTCCCTGGCGAGTGCGGAAGGTGTAGGCATGAAACGTGAACCCACGATAACCAACCCCTTTCTGAACCATGAGTACAGAACCTTTAGTGCTGAACTTGACCCCCAATGCGATGAAAGGATACAAGGGCAAGGTGAGAGCGATAGCGACCAAAGAAAGGATGAAATCCGCGATGCGGACACTTCTCGAACGACGCTTCATCAGTTCATGAAAAAACACGTTCGCCGCTGGTCCACCATCTATACTTGCAGGCTGACCCGACCTTGATTCCATCAAAATGGATTCGGTTACTGTCATGGGGGATTCTTTAAAACTCTGTTTCATCAGTAGAGGGTTATTTGCCATTGAACCCGTAAACTGTGCCGTTCATAATTAGTTCCAATCTTCACCTTAAAATATGCTTTTCGCAGCGATTTTCATTGTCATCGGTTTGTTGTTGTTAACGTACGGCGCCGACCGCTTGGTACTCGGCAGCAGTGCTGTCGCACTCAAATTCGGGGTTTCTCCTCTCCTTATCGGCATCACCATCGTCGCTTTCGGCACATCCGCTCCCGAACTTATCGTAAGCATCAACGCGGCGCTATCAGGCAACGGCGGGATCTCCGTCGGAAACGTGGTGGGTTCGAACATCGCGAACATCGGACTCATCTTGGGTATCGCCTCGCTGATCACTCCTATGACGGTGCATGTCAATCTCATCCGCAGAGATATTCCCATCATGATCGGCATCAGCCTAATTTCCGGCTGGTTCATTTTCGGTGAGGAAGTTTCGCGCTTTGAAGGGTTGTTTCTGGTCGGCGGACTCATTCTCTTCCTGGTGATGAGCGTAATCTGGGCCAAACGCGAGAGCCCGAGCGCAGCGATGGTCAGTGAGCTCGAAGAACCTCTCAAAAAAGCGCATATCGCGACGTGGAAGGCATGGACATTTGTCGCCATCGGCTTGGCGATGTTGGCAGGCGGTTCCGAATTGCTCGTTCGAGGCGCTGTTCAGATCGCCGAAGACTTCGGAATGTCGCAAACCCTCATCGGACTGACCATCGTCGCCATCGGAACCTCGCTACCGGAGCTGGCCACATCGGTCACCGCCGCGATGAAAGGCGAAAGCGACATCGCCGTCGGCAACGTGGTCGGATCCAACATCTTCAATGCGCTCGGCATTCTTGGAATCGCCGCGGTGATGAAACCCTTGCCCACGGCCACATTCAGCCTTGTGGATCTCGGCATGATGCTGACTTTCACCATTCTCATGCTGCCCATGGCCCGAAACGACATGCGAATCTTGCGCTGGGAAGGCGCCCTTCTGCTTTCCTGCTATGTGGCCTACATGGCGTGGCTTATTTCAGGAGTGTCAATTTCAGGCTGACTTGTACGCCGTCGGTCATCAGCCGAACCAGATACACCCCGGAGGCGAGCTTCGAGGCGTCGAACGACACCGAATGCTCGCCGGGTTCTTTCGGGCCATCGACCAATACAGCGACTTCCCGCCCGAGCATATCGATGACAACAAGTCGCAGATGCGCAATATCATGCGCCTCTGCGATGAACCTGATGGTGGTTCTCGGATTGAACGGATTGGGCCAAGCCCGGAGCAATGCCACAGATTCCGGCAGGGTGCTCCGCATCGAACTAATCACCAATTCAGTGCCGTTGAGTTCGGCATCCACATCCGAATGAAGAATCTCGGCTGTTGCGCTGAGGCGGATCCGCAACGGTTCCGAGACCGATGGAATCGCCATCACTCGAAACGGATGTCCATCCTCATCCAAAAGCGACAAGGATACGCGCCCATCCAATCGGGAAAGTTGCGGAACATCGTAACGGTCCCATCCGGTTTTGGCATCGGGATGGATGCTGACCAAGACCTGATCCGTGCCATCCGACAATCGGATATGCGGATACCTGATCGGTTCCTTTCCATAAAACACCGGTTCCGCGCCCTCCACCAATGCCGAAGCATCCAATTCGATCACCGCATCAGGCTCTGCGGCGAACACAAAAAAGCCCGAAAACGCCGGGATGTACCGCCCAGCGGCGCCGGTTCCCGGGTTTCCGGCGGTGTAATGCTTGAAGCCGGAATAGCCGCCTCCCGAGGTTACCGATGGATCCCAGACATAATACGTGCTTGCGATTCCGGTTGAAGCGGCCACAACGGAATCCCAATCCAAAACGCCATGAAACGGATTTCCAGCCAACAGGAAACTGTTCGTCGCCGCACCGTTCCATGGAAGATCGTGTTGAACCGGAGAGGAAACCGCTTCCCCGTTCATGATCCATTCTTTCGGGGCATCCTCATCGAACACATAGAGCAGATATCCGCGTCCAGGCTGAGTGAGGGTATCCGCATCGGTGACGGGCACATAGGTTTGTGACGGACTGAATCGATACATCGTCGGGTCGCCCTGCCCACCACCGAACTGGGTGGTGAAGCTCTGTGAAATCCTCGAGAATGGTGTGTTCAGGAAAGGAATCGACACCATTCTCCAACCCGGCTGCGACAGCGTGAAGACACGGCGTTGTGGATCGCCCGAGCTCGCGATCAACGAATACGCTTGGGCATCAGCCAAAACTCCCTTATGGCTGATGGAAATGGCGTATGTGCCCGCGGCCAATCCCGCAACCCGGATCTGCTCCACATTGTCAATGGAATTGTCGGAGGTTCCTCCACCCACGGTAAGTGGCAGATAGGGTCCGCCAACGCCAAGCAATCGGATATCCAGGTCATTCACAAGAGCCGGCGCAGTCGGATTGAGCGCCGCAGGCAGTACCTCGCCTTCGGGATCGGTCCACACGAGGGTGACGACCACCTCACCGAATCCGGAATGTTCGATGTCGAATGTGTGAGTTTGTCCATCCCCCAATGTGTCTTCCCGAACGGTCGCCAATGATGCGGTTCTCACCGCTTTTCCCAGATTCATCAACCCCCATCCGTAAATGAAATCCGGACCTGCATCTCCTTTGTCTTCCGCGGTATGGATCGCCATTGCTTTGAGTGTGGAGGCCAGCGGCTCTTTTCCCATCACATCAACCAGATGCTCGTGCAGCAAGGCCAACGCTCCGGCGGCCACACTGCTCGCCGCGCTGGTTTTCGAGAACATGCCGTAGGAAATATCGGATGCGGAGGAGGGCGCATCCTGGACCGATTCCGGCGCGACGATATCCGGCTTGATGCGGCCGTCGTCGGTCGGTCCCCGACTCGTCGTGGCCTCGTTCGGCCACGTTCCCACAGTGAGAACGTTCTTCGCGACGGCGAATTCCGTCATTCCGGCATTCAGATCACGAACGATCGTAGCGCTTTCCTTGTATGTGTTTTCGGAGAAACTGTAATAGCAATGACGGATGGGCTGTGTGGCGGGTCCGGCGCCTCGATGGTTCCCGGCGGCAACCACTGGCAACAACCGCGGAAAATCATTCAACATGGCATCCCAACTCCTCGCCATCTGGGTGTAGAATCCGAACTGGAAATCTTCGGTTTCGGAAAGGTTGTCAGATCCACGCCAAAGCCATTGCGCTTGAGCTGTGCAACTGCCAATGGACGCCCATCCCCCGCTTTTAAACTCCCATCCCGCTTTGTACTGATACGGATGCACGCTCAACCGCATTCCGTTGGATGCCGCCAAGCGGATGGAATCGAGATCCGCGCCGGAATTTTCCGTGAACAGATACGGTCTCACACCGGCTCCGGGAGCGAGGCCGACCGAAACTCCGTTCAATACCCCGGCTACCGCAGTGGCATGGTGATTCGTTTCGCCGGCACGCTGAAAAAGCGTTCTGCCTATGAAATCGGAATGAGTGTAGAGAGGAACTCCCAAATCCCACATCCCGATGGTCACCCCAGCGCCTGTGAGCGAATATTGGCCCGATCCGCCCGGATACACCGGCGCCGCTCCCACGATATGGGATGGTGGTGATTCTGCGATCAGAAAAAGGGCGAGCAGGAAGCTGATCATCCGTGAATATAGGGCTTCGTAAAAAGTCTTTCATGACATTGCATTCCACGGAATACCGCCCTAACCTCCGCATCTATGAAAATTCATTTCCTTTTGTGTCTCCTGCTGTTGTCGCCTTGGGTCGCAATGGCCCAAGATGAGCCGGTTCTGGTCACCGATCTTCAGAAAATCGCACAACCTGACAATCTTGTGTTCTCACCCGACGGCTCCAAATATGTGTTCACCGTTCGAAGCATTTCGGGCGACAAGTATGTGACCCAACTCTGGATTGGGGAGTCTGCCGGAAGCGAACCGCGACAACTCACTTTCGCTGATGAAGGCGCTTCGGCGCCATTCTGGCATCCTAACGGCAAGGAAATCGCCTTTCTTCGTTCCGATGAGAATAAGAGCCAGGTTTTTCTGATGCCACTGAGCGGCGGTGAGCCCCGAAAACTCACTTCGCATAAGAACAGCGTATCGAACGCTCAGTTCTCTCCCGACGGCAAAACCCTCCTGTTCAGCAGTAGCACCACGTTCAGCGAGCTTCTCAAAGATTCGGCGTTCGCAACCGGGCCGTCTTGGAATGTGGAAAAACCAGGTCGCACGGTAGGCGACATCCCTACAGGAACCAAAGCCGATCCGAACGGAGATCTCGCGCAAATCCGCGCATATCTGGATCAGAATACGGTCGAAAACAATCCGCGGGTTGTGAACCGGTTGAATTTCCAAGGCGAAACAAATCTGAATCCGAATCCAAGTTTCTCCCATGTCTATGTGCAGTCCGCATCACCCGATTCCACGCCAAAGGCCCTGACTTCGGGGTATTTCTCTTTTTCAGCGCCCAGATGGTCCAACGACGGTGCTTACATCCTTTTCTCCGCGGCACTGGATAGCGCCACCCATCCCGACCGGGTGAACACATCCTCCATTTATGCGATCTCCGTGAAAGAGAAGGAACTCCAGCACGTGGTGAGCGTGGCGGGCTATTCGTTGGGCGGACCGCAGATGTCGCCTGATGGCCGCCTGGTATTGGTTTCCGCCTCCGACCGCAACGACCTCGGTTATGCTCAAACTCGTTTATATCTGCATGATGTGAACACCGGCGCGATCACGGATGTCACCGCCGGATTCGACCGTAGCGCAGGCAACGCATCCTGGAGCCCGGACAGCCGATTCGTGTACTTCACGGCCAATTCGAATGGCGGAACGCCCTTGCATCGCTACGAAATCCGCACCAAACGACTTACTCGTCTCACGTCTTTTGAACACGGCATTTCGGATTACGCGATCTCGCAAACCGCGCTTCTCACCGTGCGCACAGAAGTCGCCAACCCTTACGAAGTGTACATATCGCGCCCCGACGGCACCCAACCCCGTCGCGTGAGCGATCTGAACCATCATTGGGTTTCCAAAAAACGCCTCAGTTACCCGGAAGCCGGATCTCTCACCAACGACGGTTACGAGGTGCAATTCTGGCTGATGAAGCCGTCGTTTCTCGAACCGGGAAAAACGTATCCGTTGATGGTGAACATGCACGGCGGACCCGCGGCGATGTGGGGACCCGGTGAAGCCTCGATGTGGCATGAATTCCAGTATTTCGCATCGCGCGGTTATGCCATCGTGTATGCGAATCCGCGGGGATCCAGCGGTTATGGCCGCGATTTCCAAGCCGGAAATTATCAGGATTGGGGCGCCGGTCCCGCGAAAGATGTTCTCAGCGCGGCCGACATCGCCACTGCGCAGACGTATGTCGACAAAGACCGCCAGGTTCTCACCGGAGGCAGCTACGCGGGCTATCTCACCGCTTGGATCATCGCGCACGACCATCGCTTCAAAGCGGCGATGTCGCAACGTGGAGTGTACGACCTTAACACCTTCTTAGGCGAAGGAAACGCATGGAGATTGATTCCGAACCATTTCGGAGGCTATCCTTGGGAAGCGGGCATCGATTCCATCCTCACCGCCAATTCTCCTCTGACCTTTGTCGATCAGATCCGCACACCGTTGCTCATCAAGCATGGCGACACCGATCTCCGCACGGGCGTCATCCAAAGTGAAATGCTTTACAAGGCTCTGAAAATCCAGGGCAAACCTGTCGAATACATCCGCTATCCGAGGGCTTCGCACGAAATGTCGAGAACCGGAGAGCCGAAACAGCGCATCGACCGCTTGTTGCGCATGGCCGAATTCTTTGAACGATACATCCAACGCTGAACAACCTATGAATCATAGAAACCTGAAACCGATGTTGCTCGGAGCCCTGCTTCTTGCCGCATCTGCGCTTCAAGCGCAAGACAATCCCGTGGTCATCCGCGGAGCGACGCTCATTCCGGTTAGCGGACCTGAGATCACCAATGGCGTACTTGTGGTGCATCGTGGCAAGATTACCGCCATCGGTGGCTCTTCCACTGCGATTCCACGCAATGCGATTATCATCGACGGACGCGGAAAAGTGGTGATGCCAGGCCTGGTCGATTCCCACTCGCACGTGGGCGGTGGCGACGGCGGCGACGGCAGCGCCGCGCAACACCCTGATGTTCGCATCGTGGATGCGATCAATCCGCGCAGCGACACCTTCAACAAGGCCCGCGCAGGCGGCATCACCACCGTGAACGTGATGCCCGGATCGGGACATCTGCTCAGCGGACAAACCGCTTACCTCAAGCTGCGCGCCAATCCAAAACGCATCGAAGATCTTCTGGTGAACCGCTCCCTCGACGGCATCTATGGCGGCATAAAGATGGCCAACGGCACCAATTCCCTCCGCGCGGGCGGTGGAACCTTCCCGGCCACGCGCGGCCGTTCGGCCTTGATGCAACGAAACCTGTTCATCAAAGCGCAAGAGTATCAAAAAAAGATGAGGGATGCGGGCGACGATGAGAGTAAGAAGCCGGCGCGAGACCTTCAAATGGAAACCATGGTCGAGGTGCTCGAAGGCAAACGCATGGTGCATTACCACACCCATACGCATTACGACATCCTGACCGTGTTGCGATTGAAAGAAGAGTTCGGTTTCCGGGTGGTCTTGCATCACGTGAGCGACGCTTGGGCCGTGGCCGATCAGATCGCCGCCGCCGGTGTGGCCAGCTCCATCATCCACATCGACGCCCCGGGTGGAAAACTCGAAACCATGAACATCACCCCGGAAAACGGCGCAGCCTTGGAACGCGCCGGAGCCGATTTCGGATACCATACCGACGACGGCATCACCGATTCCCGTGTTTTCCTGCGTAGCGCCGCTTTCGGCATGCGTTATGGCGTGAGCCGTCAGAAAGCGCTGGAATCCATGACCATGGCAGGCGCGAGAATGCTCGACCTTCAAGATCGTATCGGTTCTTTGGAAGTCGGCAAGGACGCTGATTTCATCATCCTCAATGGCGACCCGTTCAGCGTGTACACCCGCGTCGAACAGACTTGGGTGGAAGGCACCAAGGTCTTTGACTTTTCAGATCCGAAAGAGCGAGGATTCGCCACCGGCGGACTCGACATCTTCCGCGAAACCCACGTCCATATCGCTTGCGAGCACTAATTCCAAATGAGCATCCCTATGAAAAAGCTACTTTCTTTCGGCATTCTGCTTCTCGCATCCGGCATGCCGCTTCTCGCGCAAACCTATGCCATCCGCGGTGAAACGGTCCATACCATGGCAGGCGAATCCATCAAAGACGGGGTCGTCCTGGTCAAGGATGGGAAAATTGAACGCGTGGGTCCGGCCAGCCGCGTATCCATCCCTTCCGGCTACGCTGTCACCACGGCAAAAGTGGTAACCCCCGGGTTCATCGACGCTCATACCGTAGTCGGTTTGGCGGGTTATCTGAACCAAAACCACGACCAAGACCAGCTCGACCGGTCTTCCGCCTTCCAACCCGAACTGCGCGCTATCGACGCCTACAACCCCCGCGAAGTGCTGGTGGAACACCTGCGTGTGCATGGCGTCACCACCATCAACACGGGACATGGCCCTGGAGCTCTGGCCAGCGGACAAACCATGATCGTGAAAACCTCCGGCGTGACCTTGCAAGAAGCCTTGGTTGATTCAGTCTACAGTGTGGCCTTCACATTGGGAAGTTCCGTCTCAAGCAATTTCACCAATCCCGGCAGCCGTTCGCGCATGGTTGCGATGCTCCGTGCGGAATTGCTGAAAGCTCAAGAGTACGCCAACAAAGAAACCAAAACACGCGACCTCCGCATGGAGATCCTGGGGGATGTGCTCTCCGGCAAGGTGAAAGCCATGATCACCGCCCATCGCGCCACCGAAATCCAATCGGCGTTGCGCCTGCAGCGTGAATTCGGATTCGACCTGGTGCTCGACGGCGCTTCGGAAGCCTATCTGATGTTGGAAGAGATCAAGGCCGCCAAAGTCACGGTGATCGTGCATCCTACGATGATGCGTCCGGTGGGCGAAGCTGGGAACGCCACCATGGAACTGGCAGCCATCCTGCATAAGAACGGTATTCCGTTCGTGTTCCAAAGCGGTTACGAAGGATATGTGCCGAAGACCAGAGTAGTACATTTCGAGGCCGCAGTAGCCGCCGCGAACGGACTCCCGATCGATGCCGCACTTCGCGCCCTCACCATCCAAGCCGCCACTTTCCTGGGCATCCAAGATCGAGTGGGTAGCTTGGCGGTCGGCAAAGACGCCGATCTGGCACTGTTCAACGGCGATCCCTTCGAATACACCACCCACACCACCGCTGTGATGATCAACGGCAAATGGGTGTCGACCCAAGCGCGTTAGGGCTGCTCGATCCGTCGCTTACCCGACAAGCCGAAAGGCAAGGAAATCAGATCCGGAAATTCAGGGAGGCCCACTTTGAGGTCTCCCTTTCCGTTCAGGGCATATTCGAATTCCTCACCACGGGTCAAGATCCGATACACCGTGGTTCCCCAGCGCTGCATATTGATCTCCATCGGTATGCTGATCACCACATCCGATTTCGGCATCAGATCGATGGACCGGTTCAAGCGTGTGTTCAGCCATTCCTCTCCGTTCACTTTCAGCGCGTAGCTCGCGTTCGAGTATGAGACGCCGAAATAATTCGGATTCGCCACACGCAATTTCAAGGTCACCACAGATCCGGCCAATGAGAATTTCGTCAATTCAAAATCATCGATGTTGAATGTCGGCAGTTTGGGTACCGGGATGTGGCCTTTTGAAACCACAGGAATGGTGCGCGTTCCCAACACGGGAATATCCAATTCCGTTCTCAAATCCACCTGATAGGGCACACTGTCTTTCGCCACAAGATCCCCGAATGCGGCAAACAGATCTTTGAATCCGATTCGTACCGGAATCTGCACCACGCTGGTGCTTTTTCCCGCCACAGACAGGGGCTGAAGACTGTTCCCCGTCACGAATTCCTTCCCGCCGATGCTCACTTTCCACGAATAGGCTTTCGCATTCAGCTCAATCGCATTCGGATTGCTCACCGCGAAATCCAATAGGAGCGACACGCTGTTGAAATCCATGTCGTTCACTTTCACAGATTGATAGGTGACCGTCGGCTCTTTGAGCAAGAATTTCTGCACCGCGGCGCAGGAACCGATCAACAGGACAAGGGCGGAATAAAGAAGGATTTTTTTCATGGATGAAGATAGGGATTAGCCAAGAAACCGGGCACGCTCTTCTTGCGTGGGAACCCGACAGGTTTCTTTCCTGCCGAACCACCGGTATCGGTTCTTCGCGATCAGGTCGTACACCACGTTTCTCAAAAAGGGAGGCACGATTATAAAAACTCCCATCAGCGGCCACAATCCACCTAACCGCAGGAAGATTCGCAACGCCGCACTCGATTTGAGATGCACGTTTCCATTTTCCAGATACACGACCGAATCTATGTCGCTCTGATCGAGCTCATGCTCTTTGAGAACCTTCTGACCGAACTCAGACTGCAAGGACGCGAAACGAAAACGCTGTTTGCCATCATGCCGAATTACGAAATCCACCGAGGCGTTGCACAGATTGCAAACGCCATCGAACAGAAGGATGCGCTCGGTCATTTGACCAACAACATTCGCCGGATCTGCGCCCGATCTCCGACCGATAACCGATACAGATACATTCCTGTGGCCAAGCCGGTGGCGTCGAATCGGACCTGATGCCAACCCGCGGAATACGTTCCTTCAGCGAGCACTGCAATCTCACGGCCCAGGATGTCATACACCGCCAGGCGGATGTTGCCCGACTCCGGCAGACCGAAGCCCACCACGGTCGTCGGATTGAACGGATTCGGATGGTTCTGATTCAGGGTAAGTTCGGTAGGCACCTCCACTCCTTTTTCATCGATGGACACCGCGGTTCCGGTCACGAACGACCTCACCGCGCTCCATGGACCCCATCCTCCCGCGTTCCCAGCCCGCACACGCCAATAATAGCGACGGTTTTGAACGAACGAGGAACCAGACCATGCAGTGTCGCTTACCGTGGCACGCACGGTGCTGGAGAAGAACTGGGTGGATGTGGAAATATGCACATCGTAGCGGTCTGCACCTGTAATCGGAGTCCATGCGGCGGCCACCTGGATGCTTGGCAACCGGATCTCGTTCTCAGGACTGAGCAGATTCGGCGCCAATGTGGGCGCAGTTGGAATCGCGGCGACGGTGAATCGTCGGATCTGCGACGCAGGTCCGGCTCCAGTGCTGTTCTCCGCCACCACGAACCAGGCGAACCGGCTGAACTCGACATTCAGATTCGCAGGCAAGGTAAAGGTCGTATCAGCGATGGGTCCGAAGGTGCGCACATCGGTCTCGCATCCGGGTTGCACGCAATCCACCTGCTCACGCACAGTAAGAGTGTACCATTGGGCACGGTTGGCCGGATGCCAGCTGAACGTGGGACGCAGCGGCACATTCACTGCGTCGTTCATCGGAGCGTGCAACTCGACCTGATTCGGCACAGGAGCCGCTTCGGTGGAATTGACAGGGATGAAGGGGCTGTGAAACGGTCCACCTTTGGATGAAATCGCATTGAAATTGACATTGAATCCGAAATTCTTAAATGGATCCGCCGTTCCTACGGTATCGCCCGGCACAAGCACGTTCGAGAAATACGCGGTTGAGGAAATGATGAATGCGAACGCGCGCACATTCCCGCCGGTGACACCGATCGCGGATCGCGGAATCGCGATCTCCCAACCCTCACGAAGGCCGCCGGTTTTACGGAAGGCGTAACGGACCGAATCGCCGCCCAAGGGAAGGAGCCGACCTGACGGCGCAGGCCGGGTGAAGTCGGCAAGGGCAACGCCCGCGTTTCCGGATTGGACGCCCAGGAGCGCGAGCCCGTAATCGACCTCGAAATCGAAGGCATAACTCCTGTGACCCGGATCGGAGCTGTTCAGGAAGAAGGCCGAGCCGGGTACCGTGGTGATGGGGCTGCCAGCGGGCAAACCGTCGCGTTGGGAGAAATCGAGCATCAGGCCGATGCCGTCGGCATCGGTGAGGGGAACGCGGCCTTCCACGAAGAAGTAGAGCGAATCAGGAGCATCCGCCACATAGATGCCTTTCACGTCTTTGCCAAGTCCGAAACCGGCGTTCGCATTCTGTTTGAGCGCCAATGTACGATATCTGGATTCGGAGCGGTTTCCGTCCACCCGGAACGGATACGCAGTGGCCGTATCCGCCACAGTAATCATGCGCGTGAGCCGGTTGTCAGCGACTACCTGATCCAACGAATAGACCACCTCCGCCGACGCTTCGAACCGCCCCACCTGCGAAAACCGCACCGACGCGAAGGTCACTTCCAGTGTCTCCCCTGCTTCCAAACGCCCGATCCGTAGCGAATCCCGCACAACCACGGCCTGCACGCTGTCTCTGAGCGTGAAATACGCATCGATGTTCCTTGCGCTGAAATCCGATTCGTTCGTCACCCTGATTCGCGGGGCTTCGCTGTCGCCCACAAGGTAATCCGTGCCCGGCGACGTGATCGCGCTCACCGCCACATTCATCACATCCGTCAAAGCATAACCCAGCGGCACATAGACGTGGTATTCCGACGGATTCGTCTTGATCAGCACCCTACCATCCGCAAAGACCTGCAAGGTGTCGCGCCGGTTTCCGGTGATGTCATACAGTCTCTGTCCGGCCCAGAGCTGGGACGTCACCCATACATCGATCGGAAACGTGCTGTGCTTGTTGATGGCGACGATGAGTCCGGTTTTGCCGCTTCCGGTATCGTTCGTGCCTAAGCGCTGTGCCACATACACATGCTTGGGATCTTCGCTGGCATTGCCCGGCCAGAAAGGACGCTGTTGCGGACCACTCGTATTCGTGAAGGCGGTAAGCACACGCAAACCACCCCCAACGAACTCATTCCTTACCTGCACTAGCCGCGTGATACGGTCGCGCAAGCCATAACGGAAATAATCCCTCCACCAAACGGTGGCCATGCCAGGATGAGTGAGCAAATGCGCGTACGCCAAGTGCTTGTTGCCGATGATGGGCGCATGTCCCTCTTGCTCGGCCACATCCCGATAGTTGTTCCGGTCGAAATCATGATTCTCCACAAAGGTGTTCACTCGGTTCCAATCGACTCCGCTCTGAGTGAACAAGCCGCGACTGTGCCAGTTTCGGATGTCGTAACTGTTTCCTCCATCCGACATCTCCTTGTAGGCGAAGCGCATATTGAAATCGAAGATGGCTCCTGGTTTTTCAGTTCCGCCCACCTGGTTCAAATAGGTCTTGAGCCGGTTCATATCACCATCATAGAGCTCGTGGACCGTGTATTTGCCACGGATGGAACCCGAATTCACATACCGCTTGAAATACTCCGGATGCACCCCCTTCACGAAATCGAAACGAAAACCGTCGAAGCCGATGACGTCGATGAGCCACTGTCCCCACACGATGAGTGAATCGCCCATGGGCAGGTTCGAGCCGTCGCCGTTGTGAAGGGCCACATCATACCCGAACGAGTTCACATACATCTGGTGGAAGCCGCCCAACTGAGTATCGGAAAAGAAATCACCGGTGTTGGATGGATTTCGAACGCCGTTGGGATAGAAATTCGCCCCACCGGAACCGATGGCTGAGGCGATGCGTCGCGACCCATGAGTGAGTGGAAACGCCGTATAGGTGGAATCGCCTCCCGGTGAGAAGAGGGATCCTCCGGTTCGACTGGTGTAGAAGCGTCCGTTCGGATTCGGCTCAAGAATTCCACCCGACCGATGGTTCAAGACCACATCCGCATACACCTCGATACCTAAGGACTTATACGCCCGGATGGCGGCTTCGAGCTTGGCACGGGTGCCATAGCGCGTGGGGATGAAATTCCCGAAGCCGGAGGTCACATCGCCCGGCGCCGAATCGAACTCGCCAAGATCATAATAATCGTAGGGCGTGTATCCCACATCGAACGAACCCGCACCACCTTTGGAGGGTGGGGGAAACCAGATCGCATCGAAGCCCACTCGCTTAAGCAACGGCGCGTAATACGCCAGCGAATCGTACCATACACCGCCCGGACTCACATCCCAATAAAACCCCTGCATCATGGTTTTCCCATTCTGGGCGTGTGCTGACAGTGAACTCAGCAATATCAATGGCAAAAGGAGTGGATAGCGAAACTTCATTCTTGTGGGCCTTGTGATGTAAGCGCTTACAATAACCAAAACGCATGTAAACTTCAATATCTTGACTTCCATGACACCAACCGCCATCCTACTTGTGCATTGTTCAGACCAAAAAGGTCTTGTTGCTTCCGTCACCACGTTTCTGGCCACACATCAGGCGAACATCCTGGATCTGGACCAGCATGTGGACACTTCGATGAACATGTTTTTCATGCGTGTGTCGTGGGATCTTCGGGGTTTTGCGCTCAATGAGGCCGATTTCCGGAGCCGGTTCAACTCCGAAATCGCCCATCCGCACCAGATGACCTGGGATCTGTATTTCGATGCGGAACCTCCTCGATTCGCCGTCTTCGTGAGTTCTTTGCCGCATTGCCTCGTCGATTTGCTCGGACAATTTCATCTTCAGATTCCTGTCGTGATCTCCAATCATGCGGACTTGGGAGACATCGCACGCAGGTTCGACGTTCCCTTCCATCATATTCTAGTGTCTGCTCAGAACAAGCCCCACGCAGAAGCCGAACAACTCGATATCCTGAAATCCCACGGTGTGGAAGCCGTGGTTCTGGCCAGATACATGCAGATCGTATCGCCGGAATTCATCGATCATTTTCCAAACAAAATCATCAACATCCACCACTCCTTTCTACCTGCATTTCCCGGGGCCAAGCCCTATCATTCGGCCTACCACCGCGGCGTGAAGATCATCGGCGCCACAAGCCATTTCGTGACAGCCGAGCTCGACGCAGGTCCTATCATCGAACAGGATGTGGTGCGTGTGGACCATCGCGACGAGATCGACGATCTGGTGCGCAAAGGTCGCGAACTGGAGAAAAGGGTACTCAGCCGCGCCATCTGGGCCTATTCCGAACGGCGGATTCTGTGCTATGGTAACAAAACGGTCGTGTTTTAAGCGTTTTTTGTCCAATTCGGATTTCTCACCTACATTGACCCCATCCAATCCACACTTTTGATGAATACGGCATGGCGGGCACACACTATGATGCGATCGTAGTCGGCTCCGGAATCTCCGGCGGCTGGGCGGCGAAAGAACTCACCGAAAAAGGCCTGAATGTGCTCATGCTGGAGCGTGGCCGGAACATCGAGCATGTCAAAGATTATGTGAATGAAGGCAAAGGGTTGTGGGAATTTCCGCATCGCAACAAACCAACCCGCCAAATGATCGAGGATTACCCCGTTCTCAAGCGTGATTACCCCCTCAATGAAGAGACCTTCGGAATGTGGGCCAATGAAAAGGAAAATCCCTACACGGAAGTCAAGCGCTTCGATTGGTTCCGCGGCTATCACGTGGGCGGCCGCTCGCTGCTTTGGGGTCGCCAATCGTACCGCTTCAATGTGGATGATTTCGAAGCCAACGCCCGCGAAGGCATCGCCATCGACTGGCCCATACGATATGGCGAAATCGCGCCTTGGTATGATTACGCGGAAGGCTTTGCCGGCATCAGCGGCGCGCTCGACGGTTTGGATGTGCTTCCCGATGGCAATTTCCTACCCGCCGTCGACCTGAACGTAGTTGAAAAAGATGTGGCCGCACGCATCAAAGCGCATTTCAAGGGATCACGCCATCTGATCATCGGTCGATGCGCGAACATCACCCTTCCCAAACCGGAGCAGAATCGGTCGAACTGCCAATATCGCGCTCAGTGCTGGCGCGGTTGCAGCTATGGCGCGTATTTCAGCACCCAATCAGCCACCCTGCCTGCGGCGATGGCCACGGGTCGGCTCACCGTCCGACCGTTTTCCATCGTCACGAAACTGATTTACGACAAAGATTCGAAACGCGCCAATGGGGTGGAAGTGATCGATGCCGAAACGAATCAGACGTATGAATACACCTCGAAAATCGTCTTCCTGAACGCCTCCACCTTCAATTCGACTTGGATTCTGATGAATTCAGCCACGGATGTCTGGCCGGGAGGACTCGGTAGCTCCAGCGGAGAACTCGGTCATAACGTGATGGACCATCACTTCCGCTGCGGCGCAGGCGGCAAGATCGAAGGCTACGAAGATCGTTACGAATTCGGACGCCGGCCTACCGGTTTCTACGTGCCGCGCTTCCGCAACTGGAACGGCGATAAACGCGATTATCTGCGCGGATTCGGCTATCAAGGTGGAGCCAGCCGTCAGCGTTGGGAACGGAACGTGGCGGAACTCGGCATCGGCGCGGCAATGAAAGACGCCCTCACCGAACCCGGTGGTTGGACCATCGGGATGACCGCCTTCGGCGAGATGCTCCCCTACCATGACAACCGTATTTTCCTGGATCCCGAAAAGAAAGACAAGTGGGGATTGCCAGTATTGGCGATGGATGTGGAGACCAAGGAAAATGAAGCCAAGATGCGCAAAGACATGATCCAAGACGCCATCGACATCTTCGAAGCCGCCGGTGTGAAAGACGTTCACGGATGGGATGGACACTACTCCCCAGGCATGGGCATCCACGAAATGGGAACCGCGCGGATGGGTCGCGACCCGAAAACCTCGGTCCTGAACAAATTCAACCAGGTCTGGGACGCTCCCAACGTGTTCGTGACCGATGGCGCCTGCATGACCTCCGGATCCTGCGTGAATCCTTCCCTCACCTATATGGCGCTCACCGCCCGCGCGGCCGATTTCGCCATTTCCGAACTCAAGAAAGGAAACCTCTGACATGGACCGTCGCGACCTGCTCAAACTCATCGCCCTAGCCACCGGAAGCGCATTGATCGGCGGAGACCTTGTGCTGAGCGCATGCTCCAGATCTCCTTATAAGTCCCTGGGACGTTTTTCCTCGGATGACATGGCACTGCTCGATGACATCGCCGAAACCATCCTTCCCAGAACATCCACCCCGGGTGCGAAAGACGCTGGCGTGGGTCCGTTCATGGCCTTGATGGTCGAAGATTGCTACACCCCGCAAGATCAGGATGTGTTCCATGCCGGGTTGGCCACTCTTCGCGAGGCCCATCGTTTTCAATCAATGGATGCATCCGCCCGAACCGCGCACCTGGAACAGCTCGATCGCGAAGCCAAAGAATATCAGCGTCCGGAAGGCGGATCGGCACACTATTTCACCATGATGAAGCAACTGGCGCTGCTGGGATTCTTCACTTCGGAAGTCGGCATGACCCAAGTGCTTCGCTACAATCCCGTTCCCGGGCGCTACGACGGAAATTTCCCTTACAAGCCCGGCGACCGGGCCTGGGCCATTTGAACGGGCGCCATGTACAGGCGCATGATCATGCGCCTCTGCCATGCGCCTCTGCATCCGCTCCTCTGCCATGCGCTCCTCTGCCACGCTTTAACGCTTTAACATTTTCACACTTCCACGCTTTATGAAACGCCGCACCTTCCTTCAACTCTCCTCCCTCGCCACCGCCGGCATCCTCACCGGTTGCGCCACCGCTTTGACTCCGGCCAAACCCCGCTTCGGATTGCAATTATATTCCCTTCGGGATGTGATCTTTGCCGATCCGAAATCCATCCTCAAACAAGTGGCCGATTTCGGATATACCCAGATCGAAAGCTATGAGGGTGATTTGGGCATCTATTGGGGAATGAAAAACACGGAATTCAAGTCGTATCTGGATGATTTGGGAATGGAGCTTGTGGCCAGCCACTTCAACATGAATCAGGATCTGGAGCGCAAGGTGGATGAAGCCGCGGAAGTGGGCGTGAAACATCTGATTTGCCCGTGGATCGGTCCGCATGAGACGCTCGATGCGTATAAATCTTTCGCCGACAGCTTCAACAAGGCTGGCGAAATCTGCGCCAAGTCCGGCATCCGCTTCGCCTATCACAACCACGATTACAGCTTCAAACCGATCGATGGCGTGATGGGTCAGACCGTGCTCTTAGACAACACCGATCCCAAACTCGTTGATTTCGAAATGGACATCTACTGGGTGGCTGTGGCCGATGAAGATCCGACCGCATGGTTCCAACGCTATCCTGGTCGATTCACACATGCGCATGTGAAAGACCGTGGCATAGGCGAAACGGTGACCTTAGGCACAGGAACCATCGACTTCGCGAGCATCCTCACTGTCGGAAAAACCCATGGCCTCTCCACACTCATCGTTGAGCAGGAGCAATACACAGGCACAACGCCCATGGACTCCGCGCGAGACAACGCGAAGTACATGAAGCGTGTGCTGATCGGTTAAAGGCTATTGCAGTGGATTTTCCCGATTCGCCTGGCGTTCTTCCCGGAGCCGCTTATAATAGGATGGGGTAAGTCCAGTCACTTTCTTGAACTGATTGGACAGATGCGCCACGCTGCTGTAATTGAGCCGTTGCGAGATTTCGGTCAGATTCAGATCGTTGTACAAAAGAAGTTCCTTCGCCTTTTCGATCTTGTGATTGATGATGTACTGCTGGATCGTGATTCCTTGCACCTGTGAAAAGATACCGGACAGATCACTGTATTCCATACCGATTTTTGTGCTCAAGTATTCGGAATAACTCACGTGGGCATTGCCTTCCGCCTGGTGGATCATGTCGACAATGGCGAATTTGATCTTGTTGATCAGAATCCGGCGTTTATCATCGAGCAATTCCAATCCGGCCAAGGCGAGATTCGCCTTCAAGAGCTCCCGCTTTTCATCTGGAATGTCTTCGTGGGTCTCGATCAGACCCAAATCGATGACCTCAAAAGGTATTCCAAGGTTCATCATCTCTGTTTTGACCAGCATCTCGCAACGATGGCTGACCATGTATTTGATGAATAGTTTCATGTTGTGTGTTCAATGTGAATGAAAGGGTTCTAGCGATGTACCACCGCTACCCACAACATGCGTCCAATCACGACTCAAACCGTTACATATATCTTTTTGTATATTACATAACTCATTGTTTATATATATCTTAATAATCTTTGATATTTAATTAGAACACATAGTGTACCCCAAATACCCTATACCTTGGCCCTCGTTCCGGCGATGTGAACTACCAGCGGCATTCACAACCAACAACATTTATATTCGGTTGTTTATTAACTACTTACGGACACAGAGAAGCCTTGGCTCACTCGAGGTGAAGTCAAGGCTATGACAAACGCCATACTCCTACTTAACTAATGAAATTTAGAGAGGAAACGCCTCGATTCCACACACTTAACATTCAGAATGGATCAAAGGGAATTCTACTCAGGCGCCCTCTTTCTCGTCGCGGAACAGCACGAAGAAGAGTGCGGCTACGGTCAAGGCCAAGACGCCCGGCATCACCCAGAAATCGAACGCGCCTGTCATCCAACCCATCTGAGTGGATCCATCCAATGCGATTCTATCTCCCCACCATCCCAGCACATAGTTACCGATGAGCATCCCGGCGCCGTAGGTGAGCAGATTGAAGAAGCCTTGTGCACTGGCTCGGAGATGTTCGGGGGCTTTCTTGTTGACGTAAAGCTGACCGGTCACGAAGAAGAAGTCATAGCAGATGCCATGCAAAGCGATACCGAGCAGCACCAGGGGCACCGACATCGGGAAGAATCCGAACAGAAGATAGCGGGTGGTCCAAGCAAGCATGCCCACGAGCAGCATCCATTTCACGCCAAATCGCGCTAAAAAGAATGGAATCGCGAGCATGAAGAGCACTTCGCTCATCTGTCCGATCGTCATGAAGGAGGCGGACTGGTCGCCGAAGTGCATCGCCGAGATGAAATCATTTGTGCGGGCGTAGTAGAATGCGAGTGGAATGCTGATTGCGAAACTCGAGATCGAAAACACCGCGAAGTTGCGGTTCGTGAGCAGCTTCACAGCATCCAGTCCCAAGGCTTCCTTCACGCTGAAGGCTTTTCCTTTGCCGGATGGAGGCGTGGCGGGCAAAGTGAGGCTGTAGAAGCCGTAGAATAGAGATACGGCCGCGCTCATCAGAAGAGGAATCTTGGTGGCTTGCGCGTTCGTGACGCCGGTGAGCGAGCTGATCAGCGGGATGGAAACCCAGCCCAGCACGGTCTGCGCGACCACGAAGCCGGCCACGATCCATCCCACGGTGCCCCAGACGCGGATGCGGGGAAATTCTTTGTCCGCATTACCGATGTTCGCGAAACTGATCGCGTTCACCAAGGCCAGCGACGGCATATACAGCATGAAATAGCCCAACATCACCCAGATGAAGGTGCCGGGATCGGTGATCGTGCTGGCGTACCAGAGCAAGCCTGCGCCGACGATGTGGATGAAAGCGTTCAACCGCTCGGCATTGAAATACCGATCGGCTAGCAAGCCGACAAACACCGGAGCCAGCAACCCTGCCCAGTTATGCGTGGCATACGCCGAGCCGATGATGGAATTGAGCCCTTCCTCTCCTTTGAAGATTTCGAGCAGATAACTGCCCATGGTGACAAAAAAACCTCCCCAGATGAAAAACTGGAGAAACATCATCAGACTTAGTCGCGGAATCAGATTCGATTTTGTACTCATGACCTTGGTTTCAGGGTGCTTCGGTTTATTTTAAATCAACGTTTTTGATGATACTAAAGAATCTCAATTAAAATAACTTCCGGCATGAAACTGACACTTGGCATGATCGGGGGCGGACCCGATTCCTTCATCGGCGCGGTGCATCGCAAAGCCGCCGCACTCGACGGGCACTTCGACCTGGTCTGCGGCGCGTTCAGCAGCGATCCGGAAAAATCACGAGCCACCGGCGCTGCGCTCGGGTTAGATCCATCGCGAGTCTATGGAAGTTATGATGCGCTCTTCGCGGCGGAAACCTCGCTCGACGCCATTGTGATCGTCACCCCGAACCATGTGCATTTCGACCCGGCGAAGAAAGCGCTCGAACGCGGCATCCATGTCATCCTCGACAAACCCATGACCTTCACGTTGGATGAAGCCCGTGAGCTGAAATCCATCGTGGACCGCACCGGCCTCGCGTTCGTCCTCACTCACACGTATGCCGGATATCCGATGGTGATGGAAGCGCGCGAGCGCGTGGCCCGAGGCGACATCGGAACCCTCCGCAAAGTCTATGTCGAGTATCCGCAGGGATGGTTGTCGGGCTTCATCGAAAACGCCGGACAAAAACAGGCCTCATGGCGCACCGATCCCACGAAATCGGGAGCCGGCGGCTCTGTGGGAGACATCGGCACCCACGCCGCGCACCTGGCTGAGTTTGTGACCGGCGCGCACATCACGCATGTGAACGCCATGCTGAACATCGTGGTACCGGGTCGCAAGCTCGACGACGACGCCTCCGCCCTGCTCAAATTCTCCAACGGCGCCACGGGAGTTCTTGCGGCCACGCAAGTCGCCGCGGGCGAAGAGAACAACCTGAAGCTGCGAGTGTATGGCGACAAAGGCGGCTTCGAGTGGTCGCACACCGATCCGAACACCTTGCTCTTCAAACCCATCGACGCGCCCGTGCAGATTCTGCGCACCGGAAGCGGCTACCTGTCGGATGCGGCCAAGGCCTATACCCGCCTCCCCGCCGGACATCCCGAAGGCTACATCGAGGCCTTCGCGAATTTGTATGGGGCTTTTGCTGGGGCTGTGCGCGGCGCTCTCGGGCCCGCCCCCTCTGCCGCCGACGGCGTCCGTGGCATGGCCTTCATCGAGGCCATGGTCCGCTCATCGAACTCCGATCAAAAATGGACTGAGGTCACCCTATGATGAAGACTGTGAAAGGACCCGGAATCTTCCTGGCGCAATTCGCGGGCGACAGCGCTCCATTCAATTCCATAGACACCATCGGTCGCTGGGCGGCCGATCTGGGCTACAAAGGCGTGCAGATCCCGACCTGGGACGCGCGCCTCTTCGATCTGGCCAAAGCCGCCGAGAGCAAGACGTACGCCGATGAGTTCTCCGGTCGACTCGCCGATCTCGGCATCCACATCACGGAACTGTCCACCCACTTGCAGGGTCAGCTCGTGGCGGTACATCCGGCCTACGGACCCATGTTCGACGGCTTCGCGCCGGAATCCGTCCGTGGCAACAACTCCGCACGCACCGAATGGGCCGTGAACCAGTTGCTGCTCGCCGCAAAAGCCAGCCAGAACCTCGGACTGAGCGCCCACGCCACGTTTTCCGGAGCCCTGTTGTGGCATACGGTGTATCCGTGGCCCCAGCGTCCGGCCGGATTGGTCGAAGACGGCTTCGCCGAACTCGCGCGACGCTGGACGCCCATCCTCAACGCCTTCGATGCCGCCGGTGTGGATGTGTGCTATGAACTACATCCCGGTGAAGACCTGCACGACGGCGTCACCTTCGAGCGATTCCTCGATGCTGTGGGCGGACATCGCCGTGCGAACATCCTCTATGATCCGAGCCATTTCATGCTCCAGCAGCTCGATTACCTGGCCTTCATCGACCTGTATCACGACCGCATCAAAGCCTTCCATGTGAAGGATGCGGAATTCAACCCGACCGGAAAAAGCGGCGTGTATGGCGGATTTCAGGGATGGGTGGACCGTCCCGGACGATTCCGCTCATTAGGCGATGGACAAATCGACTTCGCCGGCATCTTCAGCAAACTGAGTCAGTATGGCTACGACGGATGGGCGGTGATGGAATGGGAATGCTGCATCAAATCGCCGCAGCAAGGTGCCGAAGAAGGTGCGCCGTTCATCGCCAGTCACATCATCCAGGTCACCGAGAAAGCCTTCGACGACTTCGCTTCGGCAGGGAAAGACGCCGATTTGAATAAACGGATTTTGGGATTACTTTGAGTCGAACCCTTAACCAAAGGATATCATGAAATTCTCCCTCACCCAGGTTTTAGGAATTTTGGCCGTGTTCGCTGGAACGGTGTTCGCGACCTTCACCGCGATGCGTCATCTCGATTCGTCATCCCACGAAGTAAAAATGCGGAGCCTCTATGTGGATGCGCTCATCCGGGATTTCAGCCGCGAAGCGGATTTCCTTGCCACGCAGATCGAATCGGCGAAGGCCGACAGCGTCCGCCACGTCGCCTTGCTGGACCAAGCCTATGCCTCGGATGCGAGTCCGGATGCGTTGATCGCCATGCTTCGCGCCGAGATGGGACCGGTCGTGGATGGGCGCAATCCTTTCGGAATGGGTATCATCGGGTCGTTCCGCAAAGACCGGACCTCTGGCGATTTACCGGCCGACATCCGGACATCGCTCGCATCCATCCTTGAGCTGCAGGACGATATCCGCTACGAAACCGACCGTATCGAATGGATCGTCGCGCAAAACCAGGCTTGGAGTGGGGATCCATCCAAAACGGACCTCGAGAACGAGACCACCCGCACCATGGGACTATTGCTGACCAAGCGCCATGCTTTGGATGTTCTCACCCAGAAACGCCGCCAATTGCTCACTGAAACGACACAGATGCTGGCCCTTTTGAACCAGACCCACTCCTGATTTCATGAAACTCCTCCTTCCTGTCGCTCTTTTGATGATGTCCTGCGCCACGCAACCTCCATCCACCTCATCCGATTGGATCGTGCTGTTTGATGGAACCTCCACTGACGCCTGGAGACTGTACAACCAGCCGGACTTTCCGTCGGAAGGATGGTCGATCGAAGACGACGCGCTCGTCTTCCGCAAACCGGCCGACGCGACGGGATGGACCTCGAACAAAGACATCATCACCAAAGAGACCTACGGTGATTTCGAACTGGAGCTGGAATGGAGCATCGCCAAGGGCGGAAACAGCGGCATTTTCTACTTCGTGCTGGAACAGCCGGGCGTGGAGATTTATTGGTCCGGCGCGGAAATGCAGGTGTTGGACAATGAAAACCATCCCGATGCCACCCAAGGCGTGGATGGGAATCGCAAAGCGGGATCATTGTATGATCTGATTCCGGCCGTGCCACAGAACGCAAAGCCGTTTGACGAATGGAATGCGGTGCGCATCGTCTCCAAAGGCGACGTGGTGCAGCATTGGATGAATGGTGAAAAGGTGTTGGAATACACGCGGTTCACGCCTGAGTGGTTCGCGATGCTGCGCAAGAGCAAATTCCGCGATCAGCCCTCGTTCGCGGTGATGCGCGAAGGGCACATCGGCCTGCAAGATCACGGCGATGTCGTGAAATATCGGAACATCCGCGTTCGGCGGATGTAGGGGCGCGACCTACTTCGACCGATTCACCAACCACACTCCCGCCACCGTCACTACGCTGAAGAGCACAGTATTGAGCGTGAGTTTCTCGCCGAGCACCGCCGCGCCGGCCAGGATCGCCACGATCGGGTTGATGTAGGCGTAGATCGAGGCCTTCGCCGGAGGCAGATGCGTCATCGCATAGACGTAGGCCGTGAAGGTGACGATCGACCCGATCCCCACCAGATATACCAACGCGCCATAAAACTCGATGCCCAGCGGCTTGAAGAAAACGCTCCCGCCCGTGAACATCGACAATACCAGCATCGAACTTCCAGCGGCCAGCAACTGCACGCCGCTTCCGAAAATCATGTGCGTGTTCAGCTTCTTGCGGATGGTGAGCACCGATCCCAGGCACCAGGTCATGGTGGAGGTGAGTCCGAGCACCACACCGAGCCGGAACTCCGGACGCATCAGCTCCACCAGGTAATCCCTGAAAATGCCGATGATGCCGATCAGTCCGATCGCGATGCCCGCGACCAGCTCCCAACGCAGTTTCGTGGGAATGCCGAACATCGCGCCGAAAATCACCATAAAGATCGGCGTGGTGGCGGCCAGGATGGCCCCGATGCCGCTGGGGATGTGCTGAAGCGACCAGTTCATGAATCCGTTACTGATGCCCACCATCAGGATGCCGGTCCATATCAACCGCACCAGATCCTGACCTTTGGGGAACGGATGTCCCCGAAGCATGAAATACCCGGCCAGGATGGAGCCTGCCAAGGTCTGCCTCACTCCAGCCAGAAAAAAACCATGCACGGATTGCACCGCGATCGCGGATGCCAGATACGTGGTTCCCCAAAAAAAACTGACAATGGCCAGCGCAAAATACGCTCGAGAGGTGGTGGTGTTCACAATCGGTGGGTATCCGGGAAGGTACGCCGAAAACCTAGCAACCGCCACCGCGACAGAACCCTGCAAAGTGTTGCTCAACCCTCTCAACGAAGCGGATCAGTATGCTCTGAGGAACTCTTCCGGACTCATCACGCTAAGCTTGCTCCGATCCGCTTTCCGGAATCCTTTGAGGTCTCGGGTCAGCAAAAGCGTGCATCCGGCGTTCAAAGCGGAAGTGTATTGCATCGCGTCTTCGAGGTCATCCCAACCCAGTTCAAGCGCCGAATCGATCACGGCCTCGTTCACAGGAGCGATTCCGATCACAAGCCTCAATTGTTTCAAGAGCTGATGGATTTGTGATGGGGGGACACGTTTCTTCAACACATAGGCGATGGTATCGATGGACATCGCAGAGATCAATCCCGTATGAGTCCCCTCTTCGATACGTTCAACCACTTCCATCGACGCGTGAACAAACTCCTCACGGTATTCAAGAACATCCAAGATCACATTCACATCAAATAGGATTCGCTCAGCCATATTTCGCCTTCAGCGCTCGTTCTTTGAGGAGTTTCGTGTCTGTGATGCCGTCCGGATCAGGTGGAATAATCCCCACGATCTTCTCCATCCAAGATCCGGGTTTGGGTTTGTAGGGACGTTCCATGCCGGCGGTCCGTTCCTTCAGATAGGCTTCCACGAGTTCAGACACAGAGGTTCCTTCGGCTTGGGCCAGACGCTTCGCGCGGGAGGTCACCTCATCGTCAATCACCAAGGTCAGTTTCTTTTTCATGAGGGAAGTTACACGTGTAGATTTATATTTGCACGTGTGTTTTCAGAAGTGCACAGATTTCACACTGAAATACGGACCGAAAGTCTTTTTAATCGACGGATTAGAGCATATACTCCGGGAATCCCCCCCCCCATCCCCTATGCTCCTGTTAAACCGTCCTGTGGCCGCGCTGGTGCTCATCCTGGCCACCTTCAGGTTTCAAAAAAAATGTTTTAATTATGATTAATACCGCTGTTACATTGAAAAGCCAAAAAGAATTAGAGTGGACAACATTGTTGCATAATGACTCAGCAGTAAATAGTATTTCACTCAATGACAAAACAAGCATGGTGTAAACAAAAAAATATGCATAATTTTTTTTGTTATAATAGAAATGCATTGATGCAATTTTAAATAATACAAGTCCAATTAATATATTTACCACTGATGGTTTTATATCATTGACAAATGAAATATACAGAACCAATGATAAAGGCGTCGTGTTGATCAATTGCACGACGAGCAAAAATATGGATATTGAATATAGAACCAATAATGTATACATTCTTACAATACAATAACTTCAAGTTGATTTAAATCGCCCTCTAACCGAATACCATAGAGTGTATTATTCGTATATACCAACGTTTTATACCCTTTCTTAAGTTTTACTGTTCTAATAAATTTATTTGTTCGAATATCATAAATATCAATTCGATGCCCTGTTAATAGCTCCTCGTCTAAACCTGCGAGATTGTTGAAGTATAACATCTGCCTACCGAGTGACATAGTCTCTCCACGTACGAGATTATAAATTTTATCATTACCTATTGCTAAACTCACACTACACTTAGGGTGTATGTGCGCATATGGCAAGGAATGAGGGTCGTTCGGGTCGAATGTCGGAGGTGGAATTCGTGAAGGCATTGTACTTAAAGTCCAAGTATCATCGCCTCGAATAACCAGTATGTCCGTGCTATATTCAAATGAAACGTACAAATTTCCGCTGTCGTTTCTAAAGAAAAATCGCTGCCGGATCGCACTATTTCGATATTCAGAGAATGTCCCCTGAAGTGGTATTCGCAGCTTAGGTTGTGGACCTAGAATCTCGCGCTTCTCAGATAGCTCGAAAACGTTCACAAAATTTCCATCCACACCAAAAACGCCAATTCGCCGATCGCTAACCAATGATAAATCCGATATAGCACCAACGTAGGTTGGTATAATTAACTGACCTAAATAATCTAAATTGGAATTATAGAATAAACCCCTTTTCATCGAGTTATCCCAAATCAGAATGTCCCCATTTGAAAAAGTCGATACTGATTTGCTTCCTTGCATAATTTCACCTGGACCACGACCCACAGGAATCTTCTTAATGACGGATTTAGTATCGAGATTTAGCAATTGAATTATGCCATCCGGATTCGCATAATCATGCATTAAAACCCGATTGTCCTGAACCGTCCACATTTGCCGAGGTTCATTCGCAATATCTACCCAAGTAAGTTGTAATAGAAATAATAAGAGTGTCATAATCATCTTGTCCTATTTAAAGTGGAAACAGGAAAATTGTTTTCCTGTTTCCTAATGTTCCCAGTCGATTATCCTTTAACCACAGGACCACTGCATGCTTCACCACATGAGGCATCTCCTTGACACATCCGGTCTGTCGCCCCACGGCATCCGAATATGGTGCGCTCACGAGCACAGATACATTGTGGATCTGCTTCAACTCTTGAAGGAATTGCAGTAATCGCAACCGATATGCTGAATACTGCACCCAAAAGAAAGATTGGAACACGAATTCGATTCTTATTTCTCATTTGTTTTGCCTTTTGGTTTGATATTGTATGTGACTATTCACATGCTTAATGAGTCACTTATGTAACAAATGTTACACCCCCCCCCTTTTTTTTACTTCGTTTTACATATCGGCTGATGCTACCAAATTGATTATATCTATTCACTCAAACGATCTCATTCACTTAATACCACCCCCTCGCTAAATATTTATTACTTTTTCACTCGTCTTTGCTATTCTATAGTTTCAGTTTTTCGGCAAATCCCCCTATCCTCCCCTATGCTCCTGTTAAACCGTCCCGTGGCCGCGCTGGTGCTCATCCTGGCCACATTCATCTTCGGAACACTGGCTCTGCGTGAGTTGTCGTTGGGAACATGAAATCAATTTCAGAAAGCGCTGAATATTACCCTGCCTCTCAAATGGCTTGCCGGTACCAAACCCCAATTCCTGCTGTCTGAGCTGATCGGATTGTCGCCCGTGAAATAGTAGAAATCTTGGCTAAACCGATGCTCTGTAATGATTTCTGTTTCTGAGAGCGTACGCCCCATATCACGTTCAATCGTTGACTTCCACATTGAAAATGAATTCGAATCCAGTGTGACCGTCATACCGGAATAGGGAACCACCATTTCGACACCGGAATTTGCGAACACAGCAAGCTCTTGTGATAAAAATCGATCTTCTGTGAAAATCAAGGTATCACCTGGCAGCGCACTCAACCGTTTCACAAAAGTCATTCTGCTAGAGGGGTGCGAATTGGGTATGATCGGAGAATCAAATACAACAATATGCCCCTTCTGAAATTGGATCAACGGTTGCACATAGACATTCTCGAATGGAATACCTGTGAAGGGAATCAGATCGGGAGTTCGAAAGACGTATGGCAACTTGAGGATGGTGATGAGCGATCCCGCACGAATAGCCGGCTCCATGGAGGTCGTCGGCACCACAAACACACCCAACCACCAAGTTTTCAACACATAGGCTAAAAAAAACACCAATGCCAGGAATCTGAACGATTTAATGACTGAGGTCATGTGGGTAGTAATTGGATGAGGATGACAACTTTTACAGACGCCTCACTGAACATATGAAATAACAATTCATCTTTTAAAACACTTGCTACTCTGCATACCGACAAACCATCGAGATAAACTTCCTCAATATTGTCAAGAGTTCAATTCAAACTGTGGCGGCTAATTCCATAATCTGAGATTCCGTCGGATGTCGATTATTCTTAACATCCGATGGGATTAATTAACTTGCCCACTTATGAAATTGTTATTTTTTGCGTGCGCCATTTTATTTCTAGCCACCCAATGCGCCAAAACCGATTTCGCCACTAGCGAAGAAATTTTCGATCTAGCCAACAAACCGGTCACTTCCGAGACTCGGATTCTCTACGAAGAGATTGAATTCAAGACCGTTGTTCTTGATGCGATCGAAACCAGCGGTGTGGCTCTGCTCATGCCGAGTGTTCAAGAGCTGAAGGTGTTGGATCAGGATTTCGGGAAGATCTTTGTCTTCGATCGCACTGGCCGGTTGATACGCACCGAACTGGGTGCGGGGCAAGGACCAGGCGAACTCCCCGGTGGCCTTGCCATGTTTCTGGCCAACAATCCAAACAATCCAGATGTCAACTATCTGATCGGCGGCTCCTACGATGTCTATGAATTTGATGGTGAGTGGCAACGGCAACGGTTCACTCGCATCCGATGGATTCATCGCAAACCTGTGGAAGTTCTCGGAAAAGATCCCGACCCCACTGATCATCGATCCTACAATCTGGGATACAATGTGAACACACGGCTGGGTGCAACCTCAACTCATCTCTATTTGCCATTGATTTCCAGCTTTCCAACGGACACTGAATTCAATTTGACAACCGACAATTTCGCAAGCCAGGCACGTATCTTGGGTAGAATGCAGTTTGGCGATGGGCAAGTCGATACCATCATCGGACGATTATCGCCCATCTTTGCAAATGAGAAACGGTACCGACCTTTCTCTTTTTTCTATTACGAGATTCTCTCCGATCAGCACATGTTGATCACCTACATGCCAGACTCACTCATTTATACCATTGACCTGCCGTTCAACGTCACAGGTGCTTTTGGACGCTCCGGGCGGGACATGAACCTGGATTACCAAGCCTTCTCGGAAAGTCGTAAAGAAGAGGACTTGCGAACTCATTTCAATCAAGAGCGGGAATCTCGAGGCTATTACACCTCGCTTCGTCACATCCCAGAGCGTGGACTCGTGTTACGATCCTACACTCGAGGCAGCCATTCGCCGAACGATGGGTTGCAGATCTATCAGAATCAAGTCTTGATCGCGGATGTCGACGTTCCGAAAGGTTTCAAAATCGCCGGGTATGCCGAACCTTATTTCTATTCGGAACCGATGTACGACAAAGATTCCGACCGATACACCATCCATTCATTCGAGCTAACCTCAGCTAATCCATGATCCAACTACTTCTGATCCTGCTTTGGCAGCTCAACCCCACAGCCGCCGTCACTCACGCCGCGTCCGAATTTCAGAAAAAGCGGCATAACGATTTGTTTGTGTCTGATGCATCGTATTTCGAGACAGCGACTTGCGGTGGGCGCACATGCATGTTCACCGAAGGGTACGGGTATCTGGTTTCCTTCGGCAAACATTCCCCCATCCGCTTGGACGAGGTTTCTTTTTTGTCCGTAAACATGCGGAAGAGCGATCGGCGCGCAGAATGGCTCGACCTCACGCGCCACACCGTTGCGAATATTTCCGAGATCGAGTCTCAGTCGGACATTGCACCCGGGTACAACGACGCTCTGAATGCGGTGGCAAGGTTCGAAGTGAACGGTCCTTTGGGCAAACCCAATCAGTATCGCTATTTGGCGGTTCAGTCCGCGAAAATCCCCTCCAATGAACTGCATATCGCATTTCGACCTAAACAGGAATCTCACCCTTATGAGGGCATCCTGGTGTTGGATCGGACTCGACGAGAAATTTCAAGAGTGGAATTTAGCCGGACGAGTTATTACTCCCGCTGGATGTTCAAAAATGTGACAGCTGCAGGTCGCATAGACTACCAGCACGGGAACAACCGGGTTTCGCTGCGCTCTCTTCATTTCAACATACCAACTGACGACATTGTGGTCGATATCGTTCTTCGCAACGGTGTCTCTCGTGATCCTGGCAACACGATCAAACCTGATGATTACAACGTGCTGTTCCACAACGATCAAAACCCCTACATCCGGTACGACGAATCGCGTTGGACCAACACCGACCTATACGCTTTGATCGACTACAATCACATTCAAAGAGAACTTGGGATGGCAACTCCATTAGCCGAGCAATTCCGAAAAAACTCGGCACAACCGTTTCTCTATCGGATTCTAACGGATGGAAAACGAACGGGTGTGGATGGTGGAGAAGCGACGTACAAACGGGTTAGCGAAATCATTGACGATATCCGATCCCAACGTCGCTGAGGTGTGGTCGGGATTGGTACTGATGCACAGATTCCACATCAATGTTTATCAATCCACTATTTTCTCCGACAGTATTTCGCACTATTCTCCATAATGCTCCGAATACTTACGCTGTTGTTCATCCTATCAGGTTGCGGCTCATCCTATGAATGGGAAGTCAGGCACCCCGCCACGGATCGTCTGCCGCAGAATTATGACTTTTCGGTTGACATTCGCGAAACATCGGCTTCCGTCTTGCCTTTGCTTCCCCACCCCGATTCGATTGTTTTTCAGAATTCAATTGGAGATCGGTCCTCCCTCGAAGATGAGTTCTACAGGTTGTCTCATTTGGTGATAGGAAGCGACGGACACACGTTCGGATTTACCTATTCGACCAAATCGGGCCGGCAAGACATGAGTCTCTCGAAATCTCTGTTGAGCTGCAATGAGACCACAAATACCGTCATCGCCTATTCGATGTACTTCCCCTACATCATCGGTTATTCACCTCAGGGAGATGAAAAATGGAGATCGAATGTGGAAGGATTTGTCAGCTGGGAATTCATTGAGTTCAAAAGCACCGAATACAAGAACCCAGGAATGTTGTTCTTCACGAACAAGGATATTTTAAACGATAAGTACCCGATCCAGGATATTCCGTTGAGTGAATATTCCCTTCTTCAATTCGGGTGGAATGGGCCTTTTTCGAGTCCAAATCAACATCCGATTCCGAATCCACCGATTCGAAGCGAAAACAAAGAACCGCGTACCCGCACGATTCTCGTGAATACGGCAACCGGTGAACTGCTCCATTCCGATGTCTATCCGCCTATCGGCGACATCCGTGATGGAAGGATGATGACGTATGAAATCGTGGAGCCTTATCAGATCTTGTTTTCCCAAGCCGTTTTTGATACCCCATAGTTTCCATTTTCCGGCTTTTCCCCTTATTCTCCCCTATGCTCCTGTTGAACCGTCCCGTGGCCGCTCTGGTGCTCATCCTGGCCACATTCATTTTCGGAACGCTTGCCTTGCGCGAGTTGTCGGTCGACCTGCTTCCGCAGATCGACACGCCGACCTTGCTTGTGCAAACCGACTGGCTCGGAACCTCTCCGCGCGAGGTGGAGCAACGAATCAACGAGCCGCTCGAAGCGCTGATCAGTACCGTTCCCGGCGTGGAGAACATTCACAGCTTGGCGCGTCCCGGACAAAGCATCCTCTCCATCACGTTCGCCTGGGGTACCGACATGAACATCGCGTTCCTCAACACCCGCGAGAAGTTGGAACGCGCGCGCCCCATGCTTCCGCAGCAAGCCGGTCGCCCGCAATTGCTGTACGCCAACCCGTCCGACGAACCCGTCATGGTCTTGGGCATCACCGATATCGGCGGAAATGCGCTCGAGCTGAAACGCTGGGCCGAGCAGGTGCTCTCGCGTCGGCTCGAGCAGCTCGATGGCGTGGCTCAAGCCCTGATCGTGGGTGCGGCGCAGCCCGAGGTGCACATCCGCTTCGACAGCGGAAAACTCGACCGATTCGGACTCTCTCTCGACCACGTGCGCAACGCCCTAACCGAAGCCAACCGCTTCACCCCGGCCGGCGAACTGCGAGACGGATGGTACCGGTATTCGGTGCAGATCCAGAGCCGCATCGGAAGTCTCGACGACATCCGCGACATCCCCCTTCTTCGCACCGGAGAAACCTTGCTCAGGCTTCGCGACCTGGCGGATGTGAGCCTTGGCGAAGCAGATCCCTTGTCGTTCGCCCTGTTGGATGGTCGCCCCATCATCACCCTTCTCGTCAAAAAAGATTTCGGCAGCAACACAGTGCGTGTGGTTGGGGATGTGATGCCCGTGCTCGACGATCTCCGCGCCGCGTTTCCCGGAATCCAGGTCGATGTGCTCAAAGAATCCGCATCCTTCATCGATCTGATCATCCGGAACCTGCTTCAGACCCTGCTCATCGGCGCGTTTCTGGCGTTTCTCATCCTGTTCCTGTTTCTGCGCGATCCGCGACTGCCGCTCACCATCGGCATTTCGATTCCGGTCTCCATCGGCATCACCTTCTTCGTGATGTACCTGTTTGATGTGAACCTGAACATCGTTTCGCTGAGCGGACTCACCCTCGGCATCGGCCTGCTCGTCGATAACGCGATCATCGTGTTGGAGAACATCAACCGATATCGAGAGGGGAATTCCATTTCAGAAGCGGCCGCCCGTGGCACCAAGGAGATCGCCATTGCGGCCACAGCGTCCACGCTCACCACCATTTCCGTCTTTGCGCCGCTGCTGTTTCTTAGCGGCTTCGAAGGCGCCCTGTTCCGCGACCAGGCCTTCACCTTGTCGGTGTCGCTGCTCGCGTCTTTGCTGGTGGCTTTGTTCGTGCTTCCGGTATTGGTGGTGCATGTGCGACCGAAACCGCTCAGCATGTCGCACAACGCCTTCGATCGACTCACCGAGCGTCATGAACGGCTCGTACAACGGGTGTTGACCATGCCCAAGCGCGTGTTTTTGGTCTTTCTGACGCTCATCGCCGTCTCCCTTCTGCTCTGGAACGCGCTTCCGAAATCCCTGCTTCCTCTGGCCGAAGCCGACCGTATGGAATTTCGAGTCAGCCTCCCTCCCAACACATCCCTCGATGCCGCCAAACATGCGGCTATGCAGATAAGCCGGGAATTGGATCGGGAAGGCACCCTTGTCATGGGTGGTTACACAGACCGGACCAGCTTGTCGCGCATCGCCAACGAAGCGATGCATGTTTTCAGGATCGACGTTCCCCTTCTGGGCGAGAACGATGCCGAACGCATGACGCAGATCCTGACTTCGCTGCGGAGCCGGCATCCCGATTGGGTGATCGAACCGATGAACGGTGATGATGTCTTTTCGGGATGGTTGGGCGGATCCGATCCCGCGTTGATGCTGCGTATCGTGGGCGAAGATCGGACCGTGAGTCAGAAAGTGGCCCAATCCTTGTCCGCGCAAATCCCCGGACTCGCAGAACGATATCCCGAACGCCGAACCATCTACCGCATCCAACTGGAATCAGATGCATTGCTTAGATTCGGTGTACAAGATCAGGCCGTGATCCGTCACTTGGAAACCTTGGCTCAGGGCAACCGCGTCACCGAATGGCAACGCGACGACGAGCATGTGGCCCTGCGTGTGTACACCGGCGAAAACGCCTCGTTCGATCCGCGCGACGTCTTGATTCCGACTGGGGGTCGACGCATTCCGCTCACTTCCCTGGCCGACATCCGCATCGAACAGGAACCTGCGCAACTCGAGCGCTCGGGTCAGGCCCCGGTCCTCACCTTCACCACGCCGTACAGCATCGGCGAGGCTTGGAACCAGACCGCTCGCCTGCGGGAAGTGGCCCGTGAAACGGCCATCCAGACCGGAACCCAGATCCGACTCGCCGGCTCGATCCTCAGTGTGGAAGCCTTGGTCGACGATATGTCGGTGCTCATCGGCATCAGTATTCTTCTCATGTACCTGATTCTGGCCATCCAGTACGAAAGTTTGGGATATCCCCTGCTCATTCTGCTCTCCGTGCCTTTCGCGTGGGTCGGATCGCTGGTCTTCTTATGGGTCGGCGGGGCCGGACTCAACGTCATGTCGTTCATGGGCATCCTCATCCTCACCGGAATATCGGTGAACGACGCCATCCTCAAAGTAGATTTCATGAGGCGTTATCTGTCCGACACGGGTAATGTGGACGAGGCGATCCGGATGGCGAGCCGGCATCGGTTTCGTCCCGTCGTGATGACTTCCGCCACCACCATCCTCGGCTTGTTGCCGATGGTGATTCCCTATGGCGAAGGCTTCGAAACCCGCCTGGCCTTGGGCTTGGCGCTGATCGGGGGCTTGGTGACTTCTACGATTTTGACGCTGTACATTATACCCGTGCTGTTCAGGGTTGTGAACCATAATAATGTTGAAGTTTGATCAAATTTTAAATGAACAATTATAAATGTGGGTGCCTGAACGGATTTAGGAATGAATAACTGGAATCCATATTGCATATTGCCAAGTCATTTTTCTAGTTTCCCAGTTTTCGGAAGCCAGACCCCCATTATGTTCAAAAAGAATCCGCTACTCGACCGCAGTTTCGACTTTGCCGTACATGTCGTGCTTCTCTGCAGGAAACTCAGCGAGCGAAAGGAATTCACCATTTCCAAGCAGCTTCTGAAATCAGGCACCAGTGTCGGTGCGAACATCGAGGAAGCGATCGCAGCCTCATCGAAACGCGACTTTGCATACAGAATGAGCGTGGCATGCCGCGAATGCCGAGAAACGAGATATTGGCTACGCTTGATGCAAGCCACATCGATGTTGGACGATGAGTTGGAGGTAATGATCGACGAATCCACCGAACTCATCAAAATTCTGACCAAAATCGTCAAAACCTCCGGAGAAGCCCCTCTATGAGACCGACCTCCCCATTTAAAATTTATAATTTAAAATTCGTACTGCTTTTGAGCCTTGCCACGTGCACGAAAAGTGAATCCCTGCCGAAACCCGCCACGACCTCGTCCGAGGTTCTTCCCATCGTCATCTTTTCGGTGTCTGATTCCGAGCCGGTATATACGGTTCTGGAAAGCCAAGGCGTGGTGGAGGCCCGGAGCGAGGCGGTGCTCACTTCCCGGCTGAGCGGGTTCATCCGGCAGTTCCGGATCCGCGAGGGACAACGCGTCTCCCGTGGCGATACGCTGCTCGCGCTGCAGGATGATGAATGGCGCTTACGCGCCGAGGAAACCACGCACGCGTTCCGCATCGCGGAACAAACCTACCGCATCGAGTCGCGACTGCGCCAACAAGGAACCACGTCGGAGGGCTTCAATGAGGACCTGCTCAAACAGCAGACCGGGTACACGGCAGCGCGCATCGCCCGAGACCGCGCGCTTCTCGAGCTCGGTTATGCCACACTCATCGCTCCGTTCTCGGGCGAATTGTCTTCTCCTCTCACTCTCTCACCTGGCGCCTATCTGCAAGCCGGCGCTGAATTGGGCCGATTGATGGATATCTCGACGGTGAATGTGCGCTTGGATGTGCTTGAATCGGACGTGAACAAGCTGAGGGTGGGAAACATGGTGGAGATCCGCAGTCCGGATGGACGCACCCACAACGGACGCATCAGCGCGGTGTCGCCCCGCATCGACAAAGAGAGAAAAACGGGACAGATCGTCGTGAATGTGTCCAATCCGGATGGCTCACTACGCCCAGGAATGAGCGTGGATGGACGTATTCGTCTAAGCGAATATAAAGGACGCCTCCGCGCACCGCGCGCCGCCCTGCTTGAGCGCGATGGTCGAACCCTGGTGTTCCGCCTCCGTGGCTCGATGGTGGAATGGATCTATGTGGATCCGGTGGTGATCACTCCCGAGTACATCCTGCTGAATGAGGAAGTATTCCAGGCCGGCGACACCTTGGCGGTCGACCGTCATTTCGCGGTCTCCCATCAGCAGAACGTGAACGTCCGGATACGCTGATGTTCGCGCGGCGCTACACCTTGTCGCTGCTGTTTCTGATGCTGGCCGTGATCGGTCTTCTCAGTTGGTCGCGACTGCCGGTGGAGCTCACGCCCGACATCACGCTCCCATCGGTCACCGTCAGTTACCGATGGGGCAGCACCGCGCCCGAAGTGATGGAAATCACGGTGACCCGACGGGTCGAGTCGATCGCCTACCGACTGAAGGATGTGGCCCAGGTGCGTTCCACCACCAGCGAGGGCAGCAGCCGGGTGGTGATCGAGTTTTTCAAGAAAGCGCCGGTAGATTTCCGGGTGATCGAGCTGCAAGAGGCGCTCTATTCCTTATATGATGAGATGCCGGCGGGCGTGTCTCAACACACCATCACGAGAGCGGTTCCGCGGGAATTGGCGGATGTGCCCCAATTCATGACCTGGTCGTTGAACGGAACCATGGCTCCGACCGACATGCGCCGCATCGCCGAAGAGCGTATCCAACTTGCGCTGCTCGGAACTCCGGGATTGGCCGACATCCAGATCGACGGCGTGCCCGAACCCGCGCTTCTCCTTCACTTCGATGCGACCGCCTTGGAACGGTACGGATTGCGGGCTTCGGAACTTTTGTCGATGGTGTCGAACCAATTATCTTGGAGATCGGCCGGGTATTCGGAGCGCTCGGGCGGACGGTACGAGCTGATGATTCCGCCTTCGGTTGAATCGACAGACGAAATCGAGTCCCTGCCCGTCGCCCTTCCCGGAAGCGGAAAGATCCTGCGTCTGGGCGACCTGGCCCGAGTGGAACGAGGCACCGTGCCCCCGCGGAGCGTGATGCGAATCAACGGCAACCAAGCGCTCACCATCACCATGATCAAAGAACCCGGCGCGGACGCCTTGATCTTGGCCGAACGCGTGAACGAAAGCATGGAGCGCATCCGTGCCGAACTGCCCGACGGACTCGAACTCCGCCTTGAGCGCGACGCCACCGAAACCATCCGCAAGCAACTCACAGAGTTGCAAGTCCAGGCCGGATGGAGCATCATCGTGATTCTGGTTCTGCTGCTGGTGTTGCTTCGTCAGGTCAAAGCCCCGATCGTGATTCTGGGAAGCATCGCCGGAAGCCTGTTCCTGAGCGGCATCATCCTCTATCTGCTCGGATATTCGCTGAATCTGATCACCTTGGCCGGTTTGGCGGTGTCACTTGGAATGATCATCGACAACGCGGTGGTCGTGTATGAGCGCATCCATCCCGATTTACCAGACGAACGGATAGCGCGTGTGGCGCATGTGAAGCGCCTTCTTCCCGAGGTGGTCACTCCTGTGATCGGGGCGACACTGACCACCGTCGGCATTTTCATTCCGGTGATGTTCGCCATGGAAAGTCTTCGGGCGTTTCTTGAACCGCTGGCTGTGGCGCTCACGACTTCCTTGGTGTCGTCGGTCCTCATCAGCCTGCTTTTCATTCCGTATGCGCTGATCTGGATCTTCGGCAATCAATCCGCATCCGCCGGATGGAAACTGCCTGATTTTGGCTTTAGTACTCATTTTTTCACGATCCGTCATCGGCTGCGGCATGTCTTGGCCTTGCTGTTTCTGATCGCATTCGGGTTAGCGGGATATCAGTTCTCAAAACGTGTCCACTTCGGCGACCCATGGCGTTTGAACACCGGTGAAACCATCAGCGTGTTTTTCCGCGCGCCGCAAGGATCTCCATTGGAGGAAATCGACAAGATCGCGATGAATTTCGAGTCGGTGATCGAGCCTTTCAAACCGTGGATCGACTTCTATCAGACCGACCTGAGCGAATATGGCTCCAGCGGCATCCGCATCACCTTGCTGGAGGGAGCCGCCTATCAACCCGAACCATACCGCCTGCTCGGCGAGCTGATGTATCTGGCCGCGCGAACCGGCAATATCGGAACCTCGGTGTACGGACTCCAGGAATCGTTCAGCACCGGTTTCGGAGGCGGAGCCAGCATGCAGAACATCACCCTCATCGGGTATGGATATCAGGAATTGGCCGAAACGGCCCAGCTTTTGAAAACAAGGCTCGAACAGAATCGCCGTATTTCGAATGTGAACACCAATGCGCAGCTGTATTCGCGCGAAGATTTCAAGAATTTCATTCTGCGTCCGGATGCGGCCAAACTCGCCCGACTCGGAATCGACCGCACCCAGTTCCTCGATGCGATGGCGCTGGATCTGAGTCCGGACAACCCCTTCGGCGATGTCGAGATGAACGGGGAACGGCTTCGACTGATGGGAAAAAACGAAGTGTTGAGACGGTATTGGATCGACTTCCGAGACCAAGCCCGCATTCAGAACGATGCGTTTTTCACGGTCGGCGAGGTCGCTTCGCTCACCAGAGAATCGGGATTAGGGCAGATCTTGCGCCGCAACCAAGCCTATGAGCGAACGGTGAGTTATGATTTCTTGGGTCCGTCGGCGATGGGACAAGACGTCCAGAAATCGATCAAGGCGGCGTTTCCGCTTCCGATCGGCGTCCGTTTCCTTGAACATCAAGGGTTCCGGTTCGACGATCCCGAAGCCCGGAAAAACGCGGTTTGGATTCTGGTGATGGCCCTTGTCAGCGTTTGGATGATCGTGGCCGCGCTGCTGAACCGATTCCGCACCAGTTTCCATGTGCTCACCGCGGTGATGTACGCCTTGCTTGGCATCTTCTGCGGAGTGATGTTCCATGGGATGAGTGTGGGTCAGGGAGCCATCGCCGGCGCCTTGCTCACAGTGGGCGTAGTGGTGAATAACGCCATTCTGCTGTATCACGGACGTGGGCTGGCTTCATCCTGGCCCGAAACCTACCGGAACCATACGAGAACGGTGCTGATCACCACGCTCACCACCATCGGCGGGTTGCTTCCTCTTCTGATCTGGGGAACGGAAGCGTTCTGGATTCAGCTCTCCACCGTGGTGACCTGGGGCTTGGGTTTCAGCACCGTCCTGGTGCTGCTGTTCACGGGGATGTGGGAGAAGCCTGAAGCCGTGTCGTCACCACAGTTTTGATGGCGGTCGAATAAACGGTTATGGATGATACGGGTTGTAAAAAAAGAATCCCGGTCGAGCATCTTTTCAGACCAGTCTCGGTTCTTCTCGAAAAGAATGCGGAAATCAGGCAGGGGTGTTAAAATGAGGGTTGCTTTCACCATTCATTTATCAAATATTGGATGGCCTATTTCAAAGGTCATAATCAAGTTCTTATGCAGAGATTCATCGCGGTCGGGTGGCTTATCGCCACTGTGGCCATCACTTGGGTGTTGAACACCCCGATGGGAAGCATCCCCGCCCTGGGCTCCTTCCTCAACCCTTCCGACGGTTTCTGGCGCAACGCCGAAACCCGCCCGTTCAACACATCGCTGACGCTCTCGGCAGGCGTGCGTGAGCCGGTGAGCGTCGTTTTCGATGAGCGCGACATCCCCCACATCTTCGCTAAGAGCGATTACGACCTGTACTTCGCCCAAGGTTATGTCGTAGCCCGCGACCGGCTTTGGCAGATGGACTTTTCCACCCGCGCCGCGGCCGGACGCCTCTCTGAAATCGTCGGAAAACGCGCCCTCAATTACGACCGATATCAGCGCCGAAGCGGAATGACCGACGGTGCCAACGCCTTCGTCGAAGCGTTCATGGCCGATCCGGAATACAGCGTCGCCGTGCAAGCCTATTCCGATGGCGTTAACGCGTACATCCGCAGCCTCAAACCCGTCAATTATCCGCTCGAATACAAGCTTCTCGGGTTCACGCCGGAAGAATGGTCGCCTCTGAAAACCGCATATATGGTGATGAACCTGAACCGGACGCTGAGTTTCCACAGCTCCGCAGTGAGCATGACCCACTCCCGCAACCGCATGGGCGAAGAGTTCATGGATGAATTCTTCCCTTATTATCCGAAAGAAACGGATCCGATCGTGCCAGCCGGATCGCCCTGGAATTTCGTGCCTCTTCCCATCCCAACAGCTCCCGATGAGCGGCCCATCAGCGCATTGCCCTCCACCGATTCCACACCGGAAAAGGACCATGGCATCGGTTCCAACAATTGGGCGGTTCACGGATCGCGCACCGCATCCGGTAACGCCATCCTCGCCAACGATCCGCATTTGAATCTCACGCTTCCATCGATCTGGTATCTGATCCAACTCAGCACGGATGAATTCAGCGCGAAGGGTGTCACCTTCCCCGGTGTTCCCGATGTGGTGCTCGGATTCAACCAGCACTCGGCCTGGGGTTCCACCAATGTGGGAAACAGCGCCTTGGATGTGTTCGCGCTTCAGCTTCGCGACAATGCGAGCGAATATTATTACGACGGCATGTGGCGCCCGACCACCATGAAAACCGAAACCATCGCCATCAAAGGGGAAAAAGCGGTGATCGATTCGGTGTTTTACACGCATCATGGTCCCATCGTCTTCCGCGAGGGCGAAAGCAAACTCACAGACACTTTCGAAGCGGGACAATCCATCCGGTGGAGCGGGTTCATCGTCAAACATGCGTTCAAAACCTTCTATCTGCTGAATCGGGCGAAATCCTATGAGGATTTCAAGGCGTCGTTGGAGTTTTTCGACAGCCCGCCGCAGAACCTGGTTTTCGCCGATCAGGATGGAACGATCTCAATCCACCTGGCCGGACTGTTTCCTCTCAAGTGGAAAGGTCAGGGCCGATATGTGTCGGATGGAAGCGATCCGGTGTATGATTGGGCCGGCTTCATCCCGAAAGAGCACAATCCGTTCACGACGAATCCGAGGCGCGGGTACGTGAGCTCTGCGAATCAGCATTCCGTGGATCCGACCTATCCTTATTACTTGGAATGGGATTATGCGCCGTTCACGCGTGGAAACCTGATCAATGATGAGCTGTCGAAGATGACCCACGTCACCATCGACGACATGCGCCGCCTGCAGATGAACACACGCAACCGCTTTGCGGAGCTCATTTTGGATACGTTGCTATCGAGGGTGGATGTGTCGGGCTTGAGCCCAGCTGAAATCGCCGCTCTCGACACCTTGAGAAACTGGAACCGCCGCAACGACCGCGAGCTGACCGCGCCCACGCTTTTCCGGAATTGGTGGACCCGTCTGCACGCCGATATCTGGAACGATGCGTACCCGGCGGAAGACAAGCGCTTCAAGCGACCCAACGAAGCGAACACCCTGCAGCATATTCTCGATGAACCGGAAAGTGTCTGGCTCAACGGAAGAACAACCCTGAACGAGCGCATCACTCGCGCATTCACGACATCCATCCGGGAAATGGATCCCTCCGTTCCTTGGTGGAAATCACTTAACGGCCATGTTCCGCATTTGCTGAATATCGACTCGTTCGGATCCGGAGTCCTCTTCGCCTCTGGAGACAAGCAATCGATCTTGGCGCTGAACGGATCGCACGGCCCGTCGTGGCGATTGGTGGCCGAACTTGGTGAGACCGTTGATGCGCATGGAATTTATCCCGGTGGACAATCCGGCAACCCCGGCTCGCATCGCTACATGAATTTCCTCAACGACTGGGTGGAAGGGGTCTTGTATCCGTTGCCATTGATGTCGAAAAGTGCGAATGGCACATCCGTAATCACTTTCAAACCCAACTAACCATGGCTTGGCTTTTCATCTATCTCATCGGAATGATCGCAACGTGGCTGGGTCCGTGGTGGCTCATCGTTCCGGTTTCCTTACTTGCTGGAATCCTGTTTCCCACCACCGGAAAAACCGCCTTCGCGCAAGGTTTTGCCGGGGTTGGATTGTTATGGGGAATATCCACACTCACGATCCATGTGAAGAACGCCGGTGTGCTTGCGGATCGGGTCGCACCTGTGTTTTTCATTCCTGAAGGATGGATGCTGATCGTGGCTACCACCCTGATCGGTGCCCAGTTGGGAGGATTGGCCTGTTACACGGGCTGGAAACTGCGCGTGAGCTTCATGTCATAATAGTTTCCGATAGGTGCCGTCGGCCTGAGGCTTGAATCCCATCTTGACCAGATACTGTTGATGCTCGTCGCTACCTGGACGGGCATCCACCTTTTGGATGCCCAACTCCGTGAAGAACGAACGGTGATCGTTCCACAGAAACGAGCCGATCTTGAAATCGCGATACGCAGGCGGAACAAAGTCCAGCATCAAAGCCTCGCGACCCTGGCGAAAGCGACCTCACCGATCGCGAAGAGCAAATCCTCAAGGAACTGGCCACCGGAAAAACCACGGCATCCATCGGGGAAGTCTTTTTTCTGAGTCCGCTCAAGGTAAAAACCCACATCAAGAACATCTACAGGAAACTGCATGTGTCGTCGCGCGCGGAAGCCACACGCGTGGCCCTGAAGCGCAATCTGGTCTGAAATCTACTCCGTTCGGAGGATGTCGAATTTCACGGCGAATGGGTAGGTTTGCCCAACATTCACCCAGGGAAACGACACTATGAAACGCATCAGCACACTCATCCTACTCGGTTTGGTCATCGCCTCATGCGCACAGATCGGTAACATCGCGCTCAAACTGATGACCGCGAAAGAACGCGACCTTTCGAATATGGCCGGAATCGGTTATTACATCGTGAACAATTACGGCGCCGAGACGGGCGTCACGATGGGTTCATCTGACGATGGATTCATGGAAGGCGGAAAGAACTACATCGGCATCCAGTTCGTGAAAGCCGAAGGCGTGGGTTTCTACTCGTTCGAAGGCGCTGTGACCATTGACGGAGACACCACCACCAGCATCGGAGCCGGATTTTATGTGGTGAAGGCCGACAAGAACGACCTCAAAGACCGGAAAGTGCGGGTAAGCAGTCCCACCGGACAATCCGCCGAATTCACCCTCAAAGCACCGGTCGCCATCCGCATCAAAAGCGTCAATGGAAGTGCGGATGGAGGCACCATCGATTTGACCAAGCCCTTGACCGTGGAATTGGATTATCCCGCATCGGCGGCGGGCAAGCAGGTGAGTTTCAGCTTGGTCGTGAATGTGTCGATAGCGGGCGTGAAGGGCTTCACCTATTTCTATTCGACCGCCATCGCACCACGGATCAGCATCCCTGCGGAAGCGTTCCGACACACCCACATCACCGGAGGATCCCCGACGGGCGCATCCGTGGTAAATTTCGGAGCCGGCGAGAATTGGTTGAAAGTGGAGATTTCAGAGAACAGCGGACCTCAGACCTTGGCTCCGTTCGCGTATTTCAAGACTCAGCAGACCACACTGGATACACGGAAAGTGACCGTGGAAGGCGAACTCAAAGGTGTGAGTTATGCGAAATCCGAAGGCACTGTACCGGCGCCGAGCGGTGAATTCGGAGTGCGTACGAACATGCAGAACGCATGGTACTCGCGTCCGTTGGGAACTGGTGTGAAACGCATGGCTCTGGAATCGTTGAATGTGGCGGGAACCTTGTACAAGAAAGAAGTGACGACATCCACGACTGAAAACCGCTTAGCAGGAACCATCCCCACCACCACATTCACCAGGGAATGGGCGTTTCCTCAGCTCGACGACCAATACTGGAATGCCTTCATGGAATCGTTCTATGCCGATTTCGGGGCGATGATCCGCCGCAAATACGGGTATACCCTGGTGGATGTGAACCAGGTGACCGCCAATCCGAATTATGCGAACTTCTTCGAGCCGAAAGAAGACAACAGCTCATTTGTGATCCGCAAGAATTTCCGAAACACCAAGCGCCTCAAACCCGCCACGGTGGGTGAAGTAGTGGGATCCGCAACCACATCCATGATCGCCGACGGACAGCCTATCGCCCGACTCATGCGCGACATGGATCTGGATGCCGTCGCTTACATCACTCTGGATCTTCAAGTGGGTGGCGATGAGAACGACAAAATCATTCTGAATCCCTTGCTTCGATTCACGGTCGAAGGCCACAATCAGCTCAAAGACGGCTTCGTCGGCGAATGGATGACCGTGCAAGTCTATGGCGCGGGAGTTCCGTTCAGCCGCGAAGAATTCAAGGATCTGAGCTCGCTGAACCGGGTCTTGCAAAAAGACGCGCTGATCGCGGGACTCGAGAAAGGGCTCGATTTATTGCTCGAAGGTCAGACGCAGAACGGAACGGTCACCGTTTGGACCAGCAAGAAGTGAGGAAAATTAAGCAGGAGGATGGATTTCCTCCTGCTTTAAATATTTGGAAGCGGTGGTTAGTAGGCTTCGAGCACCACCCTGAAAGTACCGTTTGTGAATCGGAGGGTATCATCTTGGAGCCGGTCAGGACGATCTCGGTAATCGTTTAACACTGTGAATGTGACATTGAATGATCCTTCGGCGATCTTCCGATTCTTACCAACATCCGCAATAGTTATGGATGCTGTATGCGTAGTAGACGGTTCGAGCTGATAAGAAGCGATAATCACATCATCATCCATTTCACTATAGAAGCCCCAGCTTGTGAAAAAAACCTCGTCACTACTGGGATTTTGTAATATATACGATGTCCGTCCATTCAGTACTAGGATACTCAGAAATAGGTCTTCCCAGTATGGCCATTGATTGGGATGTGCTTTCTCGGCACTGATCATGACCAACAATGTGTCGCCTTGCTCACGGTAGACGCCTCGGACTTCCGAAATCCAATCAACGTCATTCAGTTTTGCTTTGACATACTGTGTTTCATCCGTTTTCTGTTTATGCTCCAGGATACCGCAGGAAACGAAAAGGTATACTATAAAGGAAAGGGTAATGAGTTGGAAATGGTAGATCATATCACCCTTATTTGATTAACGTTATAACTGCAGAATCTACAGATTTTGAAGTACGTAACCGAACCAAATACGTCCCACTAGACAAATGGTCCCCATCAATCGAGATTTGATGCCTTCCTTCCGATTTGTTTCCGTTGAATAAAGTTCTGATTTCCTTTCCGTTTAAATCGAACAATGAAATCTCAACCATATCTGATTCGATCATCTGAAATGACAATATAGTCGTTGGATTGAAAGGATTAGGGTAGGATGAAAGGATCCGGGTCATTTCCGGAGCGTCATCCGATTCCGGCATCACTTCCTTGAGGGGACCGCAAGGGAGCCAGGGGTCAGTGCATTCCGGCTCACCATACACATAAAAAGAGGCGTACTTATATACGTGTTGCCCAGTCGATGTGCTGATTTTCAACTGAACATACCAATCTCCCTGAGAGAATGAGTGCGCAAATTGCTGACTAGTTGACACTACACTCCCAAAATTAACCGGGTCATTATGGCTAAAACGCCATTCATAACTGTAAGACCCACTACCCCCGCAAGTGTACGCTGAAAGATCATACGTAGAGGAATTTATCTGCATGGGTAATATGAGCCCACCCAATTCATACGGGTTCCTAAAATCTGCCAAAGTAGAAGACGTAGAGGATATAACAATATAATTCTCCCGCTCATTGAAAGTACCCGTGCGTACGCCATTATAGAATATATTCGGATTTGAAAAGTATTTTACCCGTGAGTACGTGTGCTCATTTGTAGGGCTCCATCTATACGCCATGATGGTCGCACGGCGGCATGTCGCCAAATTCAGAAAACCGCAACTGTAACTAAACCGATGGCCAAACCCATTGCTGAAGGGACCATTCGGGTCGATAGGATCATTTGGATGGTGCTGCGCCCCTTGTAAATGACCGACTTCGTGAGTAAACGTGTAGTAACCGCCGGTAGCATAATCCACCTGGGTGATTGCAAATGCTGTGTTTTCATTTGCCAATATTGCAGATGCTGCCCCGCTTATATTACCGTAAGGTCCATCCGTTAAAAGGACTACTAAATCAGCATTGTATTGATTTCTAAGTGATAAAACACTTGAACTCCCCTTCAGCCAATTCAAATCAGTGCCAATCGAAGTTGTCTCAGAAAAATTGATTAACTGCTTGTGAGCAACTCGAACACGTACATTTTGACTATTGCTGTTGACATACGCTTGGTTGGCCTCTGTGATTGCCAAGCTGATAATTCCATTTATATCCCGACCATTTGCCGCATTTGGGGTATATAGGACCAATAAATCGATAAAGTTTGGAGAGCATCTTACATTCGTTAACGATATATCGGGAACTTCAGCGGGCAGAGCTTTACCATAGACACGCTTTGATGATATCTCGACATCTCCGTGGTCACTTGTCCGATCTTTGGGATCTACCATAACAATGGCGTGTAAATCAGACTGGCCCAGAGATCGGATCCTATAGAAATTGCCCTCGATGTCGATCGTGCCTGTGATTTGGCCATCCCTATTTTGGATTAAAACCGCCTCACCAATCATTTCGGTGAAACCATCGGCAAATATCGTCCCCATCCACGCAATCTCGGTTTCTGAAAAAATTCGATGATGGTTCTCTTGATATACACCGGCGTGCCGTTTGAACCAAACCCGAGTTTTTGAGAATTTCGCTCAATCGTCATGTCAAGGCGATCAAATAAATGCAATGCCTCAGGCATACGTACCACACTTACATCTTTGATAAATGAGGGACGTTTGAGAGTGGCCAAGCGTAGATTGGCTGCTGAGTTCAAGTTAGGAGTTGTATTCTCAGAACGAATCAAGTCTATGGATTGAAAGCGTCCTTCAACTCTTGTTTGCGCTTTCGTATCGGCAGCATGTTGAAGCATCAGAATTGCTAACAAGGAGAGTATCCGATATCTATTCTTCATGGGTCTGACCTATTGGTTAATTTTGATTTTTCTAATAATCAAGAAATCTCGACTTAACCTATGATTCCAATGCACTTCAATTGTTACAACACTTGCAATGGTTTTACTTTTTTTACATTTTGCATCAAAATGTAAATCCAATTGTAATCGAACATCCACAATGTCTGTGACCCCTTGGTGTACCTAAATAACCCATAATTACCCAAGAAGGTATCGAATAATCGATCTCTTAGTTCAAGGTCAGACGCAGAATGGGATGGTCAACTAAGGGCTTGAATCCCATCTTGACCAGATACTGTTGATGCTCGTCGCTACCCGGACGGGCATCCACCTTTTGGATGCCCAACTCCGTGAAGAACGAACGGTGATCGTTCCACAGAAACGAGCCGATCTTGAAATCGCGATACGCAGGCGGAACAAAGTCCAGCATCACTGAAAACACACCCGGCTCGGTGATTCGTCCGATCAGAATCCCAGCCGGAACCGTGTTTCGCAAAATCAACACGCTGATGTCGGTGTCTTTCACATCGAAAGCGAATTCAGGCTGATTCTCACGGATCTCCTTTTCATGAAATGAGAGCGCGTAGCGTAGGAATTCTCCATCCGAATTCACGCGAAGCCATTTGAAATACTCCGTGCTTCGACGCATCTGAAGCAGATAATAGATGTTGATGAACACGATCAGGGTGTTCATGAACGCCACGGGCCAGGCGGTGATCAGCACACCATATACTGCGAACGTGAGCGCACCAAACAGATTGAGGATGCGCAACCGCATGATGTTGCTCATCATCAATGAAACGGCGACAAGGATGGAGGCGATGTAGCCGATGAGTTCGTAAATGAAATGGGTATCCATGATCAGTTGGATTGGATGAAAGTGAACGTGTCGGCGTCGAACAATCCCTTGTCACTGAGTTTGAGACTGGGAATGACCAATAACGCCATGAAGGATAACAGCATGTAGGGTGCGGCGACGGTGGCGCCCATGGTTTTGGCGAGCATGTCGAGTTTCTGATAGGCTCGGGCGACGTCTTCACCAGGAAGATCGCTCATGAGTCCCCCCACCGGCAACGCCAATACCTCGGCGTGGGTCCCGTTCGCGGCAGAGATTCCGCCACCCGAATCCATCACCAGACCGATCGCCCGTAGCAGGGATTCGTCATCGGAACCCACCGCGATCACATTGTGCGAGTCATGAGCCACGCTCGAGGCGATGGCGCCATCCGTGAGCCCTATTCCACGAATCCATGCCACGGCCGGCGGCTCATGCGAATACCGATTCACAACCACGAGTTTCAGAATGTCGGGGTGCGCGTGGGGATCGGCATGCGCCCGTCCCGTCACAATCTCCCCGTCATAAGCGATGATCACCGGCACATGCCCGTTCTCCCGGTGATGGATGTCGCTCGGGGTCAGTGTCCGATGCTTGAATTGATTGATAGGCGATACCGGCTCCGCCGACCAGCTCACCTCCCCATCCGCATACACACGCTTTCCGTCGATCCAGGTCTGCATCACGTTGAATGTGAGTTCGGAATCGGCGATGATGAAATCGGCAGGGTCGCCAACCCTCAATAACCCCACGTTCATCCCGTAATGTTCGACAGGGGCCAAGCACGAGGCATGAAGCACATCAAACAGGTCATAGCCATGCGACAGTGCGCGAACCACCAGCCGATCGATATGGCCAAGAAGCAGTTCATCGGGGTGTTTGTCGTCGGATCCGAACATCAGCATCCCCGAAGTTTCAAGGAACAGCGGATGCAAGGCCTCGAAATTGCGCGCGGCGCTGCCTTCGCGGATGATGATGTTCATGCCGGCCGCGAGTTTGTGAAGGGCTTCATCCAGCTGCGTGCATTCGTGATCGGTTGAAATGCCTGCCGCGATGTAGGAATGAGCGGCGTCGCCTCGGAGTCCGGGCGCATGGCCATCCACTTTTTTGCCACGTTGGTGTGCGGCGGCGATCTTAGCCATCACCTGCGAGTCGCGGTTCAACACGCCTGGCCAGTTCATCATTTCGGCGAGATAGCTGAGGTCGGGATCGTCGAGAAGGGCTTCGGTATCGGACACATCCAGAACGGCTCCGGAGGTTTCGAATCCGGTGGCTGGCACGCAGCTCGGAACCCCGAAATGGAACTTGAACGGCGTGCGTTTTCCATCCGCCACCATCCATCTCACACCCTCGGCGCCGCAAACATTGGCGATTTCGTGCGGATCGGAAACCGTGGCTACGGTTCCATGCCGAACCGCGATTCGGGCGAACATCGACGGCACCAACATGGAACTTTCGATATGGATGTGGGCGTCGATGAAGCCGGGGAGAATCACACGGTCGGGAGCGGAATCGACTTCACGAACGGATGTGATTCGTCCTTGGGAAAAGGTGATTTCGGCGGGATAGATGCGTCGCTGATGAAGGTCCAACAGCCTTCCGGATAGGGTTTCCATCCGTTAAAATACGTACCTTTGTCCCATGCGCCACAATGTAGTTCTCATTCCAGGCGACGGAATCGGTCCAGAAATCACCTCCGCCGTCGTACAAATTTTGAAAGCCGCCAAGGCTCCGCTCGACTTCCATCCCGCATCCGCTGGCATGACCGCCTTCCGCGAAACGGGAAATCCTCTGCCCGATGAGACCATCGCGCTGATCGACAAATACCGGTTGGCGTTGAAGGGTCCGCTCGAAACGCCGGTAGGTGGCGGGTTCCGAAGCATCAACGTCACCTTGCGGCAGCGTTACAATCTGTACAGCAATATCCGTCCAGCGAAGACGCTTCCGGGCGTGCAAACCCCGTTCCAGGGTGTGGATATCGTACTCTTCCGTGAAAACACGCAAGGACTGTATATCGGCCACGAAAAATGGATCGATGAAGACCATACGCATGCCGAGAGCGTGGCTGTGGTGACCCGCGAAGCCAGCGAGCGGATCATCACCGCGGCCTTCGAATTCGCCCGCAAGAACGGTCGCAAGAGCGTCACCTTGGTGCATAAGGCGAACATCCTCAAACTCACGACCGGATTATTTCTTGATATCGGTCGCGAAGTGGCCGAGCGCTACAGCGAGATCCAGTTCAAAGACATGATCGTGGACAACACCGCCATGCAAATGGTAATGAAACCGCAGCAATTCGACGTGATGGTGACCACGAACCTGTTCGGGGATATCCTCAGCGATCTGGCTTCGGGCTTGGTAGGCGGACTCGGACTCACAGGCTCAGCCAATATCGGCTATTACTGCGCCATTTTCGAAGCAGTGCATGGCTCGGCACCGGACATCGCCGGTCAGAACAAAGCCAACCCCACTGCGCTGTTGTTTTCCGCCATCATGATGCTTGAGCATTTGGGCGAAACGTCGATCGCGGCGAACATCCGCCAAGCGGTCGATTCCGTGCTTCTCGAACGCGAGTTATGTACGGGCGATTTGGGAGGAAAGGGAACGACGACGAGTTACGCGGAAGCGGTGATCACTCGCCTATCCCGATAATCTCTCCCACACCCGTTTCGGTGTCATAAAACGCGGCCGTAGGTGGATTTCCCAACCCGTTCACCGAACCCGGATTGATATGCAAGGTCTTACCGTGAAGCTGATTCACAGCGATATGCGTGTGACCGGTCACCACTAAATCATAGGTTCCGCAAGCGATGAGCGCGTCGGTGATCCCTTGCTGCGTGCCGTGGTACATCGCGATGCGTTTTCCATCGAACTCACGATCCATGAACTCGGCGTGAAGATGTCCGCCGATTTCGGTGAATTTCTGCTGGATGCGGTAATGATCTCCGTCATTGTTCCCGAAAACGCCATGCAACGGGAAATTGGCGAAAAGCGGAATCATGAACGGTGAGCAGAAATCACCTGCATGAAGCACCACGTCGATATCCAGACTGCGGAACATGCTCAGCGCCACTCGTGTGTGGATGAGGTGGTCGTGGGTGTCGGAGAGGAGGCCAAGGCGCATGTGAAAGCGTGAAAGCGTGAAAGCGTGAAAGCGTGAAAGCGTGAAAGCGTGAAAGCGTGAAAAATGCGGGATTAGGGCTTCGTTTTCAAGCTTTTGTGCAATTTATATAACATGATTGAGATATGCCTGCAATCATCAATCAACACATCGGCACGAGCGCGTTGAATCAATTCTAGCTCGACCGCGACATGAATCATGCTTCTTACTTCAGCGCATGAACGCTTCGCAATTAAGACAAATCGAGCGAACTCGGCTCTGTAACCAGCATCAAATCCTTCGGCGATATTGTTTGAGATTGATAATGTCGCTCGGTGCAATTGATCCCGGAAGTGCCAATCCTTCGGTTGAACCTGAATTAAGTACAACTCTTTATACAGGGCAACCGACTTCTTCCAAACCGTCAAATCTTCAAAATTCTCAGCAAGCATAGAACCTCCGCAACTATTGGTGATTCTATATAGAGGGCGAAAATGGAAATTTCTTACAAAGAATTTTCACGTTTTGACACTTTCGCGCTTTCACGCTTTCACGCTTTCACAGTGTCCTAAACATCCCCATCAACACATCTGCCGTAGGCGTCGCGAAGCCATGAGTTCGGCCCTGTTCGGATAAATACCCCAGAAAGATGTCGTATTCCAAGGTCTTCCCCTTCAACCTATCCTGCATGGTACTGGTCTTGTATCCCGTCATCGGACGCATCGGATTGGTGATGGCTTTGTAATTGGCTTCCGTAAGGCTTACCCCATGGAAGGATGCGGCTTGGGCCACTTCCCCGAACAGCTTCTTCAAAACGGCTTCGCTTTCACGATGGGCGAAGAGGCGGTCGATGGTGACGCCGGTGAGTCCTGTCGTCATGTTGAACATCACGTTCCAGGCGAACTTTTTCCAGACGTCTTCGACGATCGCGGTGCTCGGCTTGCTCTGGATGCCGGCGCGGGTCAATAACTCGTCGATGGCCCGCATCCGGTTCGACATCGATCCGTCTTCTTCCCCGAATACGATTTCGCCGAAGGCGGATTGGTGGATGTGTCCGGGTTCGACGATCTCGGAACCGACCCGGCAATAGCCGCGGATCACACGATGTGCGCCGAAAGCTTGGGCCATCAGCGGGTAATTCCCAATGCCGTTCTGGATGGCCAGGATCTGGGTATTCGGACCCATCACCGGCCGCAGTTGCTCGATCGCTCCGGGTGTGTCCATCGACTTCACACCCATGATCACCAGATCGGGCGTGATACCGAACGCAGTAGGATCCGAATTCGCGGGCAGATGCTCGCGAAAGTCACCCAACGTGCCGGTCACGCGCAGGCCGAAGCGTTGAATCGCGTCAAGATGCGCGCCCCGGGCTACTAGATAGACCGAGGTTCCGGCCTTGGCGAGCTTGGCACCGAAGTAGCCACCGACGGCCCCCGCGCCCATGATTAGCGTTTTCATAAGTTATACTGTCCGCAAGCGTTACTTTTGCTAGCAAAGTACTCAATTCTTGCGCCATTCGTCGATTTTTGTTGGATTTTTTGGGCGATGAGCACAGATTCCACAGATTTTTTCCACAGTGATTTATACTTGACTCTCCTGCGCAAGAGTGAAATCTGTGCTTCCGCGCCGCGGTCTTTTTCATCCCGCATCCAGCATCCAGCTTCTTAGATCTTCCTCACCACATCCCCGCAGCGAAGCATTTTACTTCCATGGTACGGGTTGGCGATCTGTTCTTCGGATGCGAGCCAATCGGCCGAACCGCCACGCACCATCGGACATGTCTGACGATACACCGCATTGCTCAGCGGACCGAACGCTTCCACCACGTTGATCATCGCCATAGACAGCGATTCGAATTCCATCCGTTGCGCAGCCACATCCGAAGAAGCCGTAATCGCGTTCGCACGAGCCACGAGAATGTCTTTGTTGGATGTCCAGATCGAATCGGCTTCGGCGCTCAATCCGTTAACCGTCCATGCGCTGAGCGATTCAGCCAAGGCTTTCGAGCCCAGTTTCGCGGAATCGGCATTCGTCGCCACCAAGGCATCTTTCAGGTCGAAATAAAGCGCCAATTGCGACTCCAGTCCGCCACGGAACGCCTCAGGAGTGGCTACAGCGGCGACCGCCACTGGTTCGACAGTTGTTTTGGTTTCATGATGCGGACCGCATGCGATGAGGGCCACGAAAAGCAAGGATAAGGTCAGGTATCTCATAATGATGTGTTTGTGATTGGATGGTTGAATGATAAGAAGGTTAAAGCAGCGAAAACGTACCTAGTTGTCGGATTCTTTTCTGCTGCATAGTCCAATTGTTGCCGACAAGCTCCATTTCTTGCAGGGTGGTGGAACCGAACTCGACCTCTCGCATGGTCGCGACGTGCCGGATGAACCGAGCCGCATCCCTCAAAGACTGTTTGAATCGAAAGACGGTGATGTGCGCCGTTTGCAAGGTATAGCGCTGGTCGATCGTGTGAGTGAGACCGGAAGCCTTGAATGCGCTTCTGAGTTGGTCTCTAAGCGCATTCAGCTCGTTCCCTGCGGCGTCGCCTTTCACCACAAGTCCGGTCGGCGACAAGGTCAGGCCCTTGAAATGAATCCGAATCGGAGCCGTCTCTTTCAGAATGGGTTCGATGAGGGCCGCATACGCCTCGACTTGAATAGACTCCACGCGAAATTCCGTATGACACGAGATCAATGACAGCACCGTGACATGCAAATCCGACATCGGATACACATACTGCCCGGGTTCGAGCTGTGCGATATCCGCGACCGCATGAACCACCGCATCCGCAACCTGCGCCGTCGGCCTCGCGATGAGCGTCATTCCGTAACGTGGATCCGACTCGTTGCCGATCCAAGGATCGATCTGCATTCGGCCCTGCAGAATATCGTGTTGGGCATCATCCCACATCGAAGAATAGATCTCAGCCAGACTCATATCATCGAAATCACTTCGCCACAACCCAACATGGTCTCCGGCAGATATGGATTTTCGATCTTCTCGGATTTGCTCAGCCACCGAGCCCCGGTATTGTTGAACGCCATCGGGCAGTATTGAACGTAAGCGACTTGTCCCGCGCCGTATGTTTTGAGTCCGGCACGCAAAGCATCGCTTAGTTTGAACAGGTTCGCGCGTTGCGCTTCGATGTCGGGCGAATGCTCCCAATGTTCCACCCGTTGGATGAGATCTCCTCGCAACGCATTCCATTGCGCGTCCCGAAGCGGCTGAGCCCGGATCACCGCCAGCAACCGTTTCGCGGCGGTTACCCCCGCTTGCGCGTTCGATGCCAGCAAGGCATCTTTCACAGGGAAATACGCATCCATAACGGGCTTCAAATAAGTGTTTTCAGGGATGGATGCGGTGGATGCGGCCTGTTCCGGCCGATTCATCATGCTCGCTTTTCCAGCGAGTTGAAATTCCGCATCGATGGTGAATGCGCCGTTCACAACGATGTTTTCACCGGCTTGAAGTCCTTTGGTGATGAGGTAGGTATCGCCGGTTTTCGGACCAAGCGTCACTTCACGCAGTTGGAACGTGGGTTCGGTGGCATCGGTCTTCACATAGACAACCGACCTTGGACCCGTCCACAACACCGCGCTGCTTGGAACGCGGAGTCCGGCCGATGCCGAGCGGACCACTTCCCCACGCGCCAGCATGTCGGGTTTGAGTTTCAAGGAGGCGTTCGGGACATCAAGTCGGATGCGGACTCTGCGCGACATGGCATCTACAGACGGACTCACGAAGCTCACTTTCCCTGAAAAACGTTCCGAGGCGAACGCATCGACCGTGAATCGGACCGTCGTTCCGACTCCCACCCCCGCCACGTCCCCTTCCAACGCGTCGAATTCCACCCACACCGCCGAAAGATCCGCGATCTCATACAGCACCATGCCCGGCATCACCAACGAACCCGGCCGCACATCCCGCATCATCACCACACCGCTGGCCGGCGCCAACAAAGCGATCTCCTGAACCGCGCTCGGCGATTCGCGCAATGCGTCGATCTGCGCGTCGGTCAATCCCCAATAGCGCAGTTTCGTGGCCGCGCCGCTGGAGGAGAATCCTTCCATGCGCAACTCCGCCCAAGCCGTAGCCACTTCCGGAGAGATGATCCGCAGCAGTTCATCTCCTTTTTTGACGGTTTTTCCTTCGAATCCCACATTCTCCGCCGTCACTCTTCCGTCAATAAAACTGGTGAGCCGGTGTGTGCCCGATTCCCGCGCCACCACCCGACCCGGCAACCTCAGCACCGATTCACCGGTTATGGCGGTCACCGTCATAGTCCGGATATCGGCCAATCTCAGCGCCGATGCGCTCATTTGCAGAGTGAACGGATCGTCGTCGGTGGCCGAACCCGAGGCGGGAATCAGGTCCATTCCGCACAGCGGACATTTACCCGGCTCGTTCTGACGAATGTTCGGATGCATGGAGCAGGTCCAGATCTGTTCCACTGAATCATGCTCATGAGCGGTTTCCAAGGCCGGACGAAACACCAGATAGCCGATGAGGATGCCGGCAAAAAGAGTGAATAAAGCGATTGCATAGGTTTTCATATCAATTCTCCGAACCGGGATAGAGGGATTGCAGCCTGATGACTGCGGAATTACGTTGGGTGAGGGCTTCCTCGAGTTTGATCGACAGATCGAGTGCCATGCGCCGGGCATCGATCACTTCATCGGCCAAGCGTTTGCCGGTGGAATACTCGAGAAGGATGAGATCGGCCATGGATGTGGCTCGTGGAATCAGCCGTTTCTGATACAGATCCACCGATTCCTGCGCTTGATCGAGCATGAGTTTGGCTTCGGCGCGTTCGGCGAAGATCGTGTTGGTGGCCGCATCGATGCGTGCCGTGGCCACATCCACGCGCAGAGCCGCTTCCTTGCGCATGGCTTGGGTTTTGGATCGCCAGATCGGTAAAGTGACGCTCAGGCTCGGTACGATCGGCCAGGCGAATGAGCTTTCCATCATGGAGTACTCGGGACCCATGATGTCGAGTCCGACTCCGAACATCGGACGTGTTTCGAGCTTCGCCTGCCGGGCCATCGCCTCGGCTTCCTGCACCATGGATCCGGCCTCCAGAAGCATGGGATGTCCCACTTGCGCGGGATCGGGAGTGAACTGAAGCTGGGGTTGGGCGCCGTTGGGCGTAGGGAAGGTGCTATTGTCGGACACATTGAGCAAGCCGCGCAGCTTCACATCCAGCGTTTGCGCCATGAGGTTGGCCATGCGCAGATCCGAGCGCATCTCTTCGCGCTCGATCTCGATGCGCAGCAGCTCGGCCTGGGAGACCAGGCCGAGCGCATGGCGCTGGCGGGCCAGCGCCTCCAGGCGCGCGATCCACTCCAGATGTTCCTGGATCAGACGGATGCGGCGCGCCTGGCCGTGGCGCGCGTGCCAGGTTTCGGCTACGGCCAAGGTCAGCTGCACGCGCGCCACCTCGAGCGCGTGCCAACGCGCTCGAGCGCCGGCGGCCGCGCCGGCGCGTGCGGCGGGCAATGTTCCCGGCCAAGGCATCATCTGCCGCACGCCGAACGCGCTTCGGCGCAACGGGCCGCCGCCCTGCGCAGGGTTGGCGAACCACTGCACCATGATCTCGGGATCACTCCAGCCGCCAACCTGCGCACCGCGTTGCTCGGCGGCCTGCGCGGCCGCCAGCAACGCCCGGATCTCCGGATTCCGCTCAAGCGCCATCCGCGTCAAGCTCTGCAAGGTTGCGTCGGTTTGTTGCGCAGTCGTCATGCTCGTGGTAACTAACAACAAACAACCTACAACGAACAATTTCAGTGGCATGTCGCACGTCAGGCGTCGAGCGTCAAGCGTTATGCGTCTCTCTTCCCCCTTCCTACTTCCTACTTCCTTCATAACTCTCTCTCCTTTTTCCATGAATACAATACCGGTACCACAAACAATGACAGCAGTTCGAAGACCATCCCTCCAAAGGCAGGTATGGCCATCGGTACCATGATATCGGCTCCCTTCCCCGTCGATGTGAGCACGGGCAGCAACGCCAGAATGGTGGTGGCGGTGGTCATCAGGCACGGACGGATCCGCCGCAATCCCGCTTCCAACACCGCCGCCCTCACTTCCGCCTTGGTGGTGAACACATTGTCTTTGAAACTCTGGTCCAGATAGGTCGCCATCACCACACCGTCATCCACCGCGATACCGAACAAGGCGATGAATCCGACCCAGACGGCGATGCTCAGATTCACCGGACCGACCTGGAACAAGGTCGCCATGTGCGTCCCCATGAAATTGAAATCGAGAAACCAAGGCTGGGCGTACAACCACAGCATCAGAAATCCTCCGGCCCATGCCACCGCGATGCCGCTGAAGATGATCAGACTGGTGGATGTGGACCGAAACTGCAGATACAGCACCAGAAAGATGCTCAACAGCACCACCGGAATCAGGATCATGAGGCGTTTTTCCGCGCGCACCTGGTTCTCGAAGGTGCCTGTGAATTTGTAACTCACTCCCACCGGAACATTCAGAAATCCCGATTCGACGGCGTGATCCAGGGCTTTTCTTGCCGATTCGACCGCCGTCAGTTCCGCCACTCCATCCACCTTGTCGAACATCACATATCCGATCTGGAAGGTGTCTTCGGAACGGATTTCCATCGGTCCTTGCACGAATTCCAAGGTCGCGATCGCCGACAGCGGAATCTGCGCTCCTCCCATCACCGGAATCAAGGTGCGTTCCAAGGCTTCGGGTGTATCGCGCGTTTCGCGCGCGTATCGGATGCGGATGGGGTAGCGCTCGCGTCCTTCCACCGATGTGGTGACCACCTCGCCTCCCACCGCCGATTCCAACACCATCTGCGCTTCGCGGATGGTCAACCCGTAGCGGGCCATCGCTTCCCGATCCCATCTCACTTCCATATACGGCTTGCCCGTGATCCGATCCGCTACCACGGCGGATGCTTTCACATCAGGAGCCGTTTTTAGGATGGATTCGACCTGAAGCGCGAACGCCTGGATGGTTTCGGAATCGGGTCCACGTACGATCACTCCCATCGGAGCTCGCATTCCGGTCTGAAGCATCACCAGGCGCGTTTCGATCGGCTGAAGTTTCGGCGCTGATGTGACCCCAGGAACATCCGCGGCGGCAATGATCTCGGTCCAGATGTCGTCGGTCGACCGGATATGGTCGCGCCAATTTCGGACTCGCTTACCGGTGGAATCAGTCGAGAATTCGGGGTGGTATTGAATCAGGGTTTCATACATGCTGATGGGAGCCGGATCCAAGGCCGATTCCACCCGACCCAGTTTTCCGACTACGCTTTCGACTTCCGGAATCGAAGCCACACGCCGGTCGATCAAGGCCAACTGTTCGAGGACTTCCTCCATCCCTGCATGAGGCATGGTGGTGGGCATGAGCAGGAAACTGCCTTCGTTGAGCGTGGGCATGAATTCTTTGCCCATGTTCCGCCAGACCATGACACCCAACAGTAGCACAAAGGCAGGTATGGCCAGAAACGTCATTTTGTTGGCCAATGTCCAATTCAGCATCCGCTCATAATGCCGGATGAAGATCTTGAACGTGCCCAGCACGGTAAGCACGATCAAGGCCACGAAGAGGGCGTTCGAGGCGGTCGAGGTATCCGGACCCAAAGGCATCCAAACCGAAGCCAACACCCATCCGATGGCGATGATGGAGGCGACTACCGGGATGTATTTGTAGCGCGAAGGCTCTTTCTTCTTCCCGCGCATGATGAGATACGCAACGGCCGGAATCAGAAGCAAGGTCACCACGATGGACGATATCAGAGCGAACGATTTCGTGTACGCCAGCGGACCGAACAGCTTCCCTTCCGCCGCTTCCAGAAAAAACACCGGAATGAAACTCAGAATCGTGGTTCCGACTGCGGTAAGTACGGCAGAACTGACTTCGCTCGCGGCCAGATAGATGGTTTCCAAACGGGACTGGCCCTCAGGCGCCTTCTCCATATGGCTGATCATGTTCTCCGTGAAGATGATTCCCATATCGACCATGGTTCCGATGGCGATCGCGATGCCGGAAAGGGCGACGATGTTCGCCTCGATTCCGAAGAATTTCATGAGGATGAAGCAAGCCAAGACCGATACCGGAAGCAAGCCGCTGATGAGCAATGAGGATCGCACATTCATCACCATCACGACCACCACGATGATGGTGATCAGGATCTGCAGGATCATCGCGGTCTCGAGCGTGGCGATGGTCTCTTTGATGAGTCCGGAACGATCGTAAAAGGGCTCGATGCGCACTTTCGAGACGCTTCCGTTGTCGAGCGTGCGTTCGGGGAGTCCGGGTGCGATTTCCGCGATCTTCTGCTTCACATTGTCTATCACTTGCAACGGATTGGCGCCATAACGCGACACCACGACCCCGCCCACGGCTTCGGCTCCGTTCACATCCAACGCGCCACGGCGTTGCGCCGGACCGAAACTCACCCGCGCCACATCGGAAATCCGGATCGGCGTGTCGCCACGAACAGCCACCACGCTTTTTTCAAGGTCTTCGAGCGATTTGATGAACCCGATGCCACGCACCAGATATTCCACGCGGTTCAGTTCGATGGTGCGCGCGCCCACATCCAGATTCGACTCTTTGACGGCAGTGTACAGGTCGGTGATGGTGAGTCCGGCGAGCTGCAGTTTCTCCGGATCAGCATCGATCTGGTATTCTTTCACATACCCGCCGATGCTGGCCACTTCGGCGACGCCTTCGGCGGATGCGAGCGCATACTTCACCTGGAAATCCTGGATTGACCGCAATTCGTGCAAATCCCATCCACCGTCGTGCTGAAGTGTGTACCAGAACACCTGACCCAAGGCGGTGGCATCCGGACCCAGCGCCGGTTTCGCATCGGACGGCAACACACCCGCAGGTAGGGCATTGAGTTTTTCGAGGATGCGGCTACGGCTCCAGTAATAATCCACATCCTCATCGAACAGGATGTAGATGCTGGAAAAGCCGGTCATCGACGTGCTTCGGATGGTTTTCACTCCCGGCACACCGAGCAAAGCGGTGGTGAGCGGATAAGTGACCTGGTTGTCGATGTCCTGCGGCGAACGTCCCGGCCAATCGGTGAACACGATCTGCTGATTTTCACCGATATCAGGGATGGCATCCACCGAAACCGGTTCACGCGGAAGAAACTCCGGCGCCCAGGAAAAAGGGACGGTCATGAGTCCGCCAATGACGATCACTGCCAGCAGCAGAAACGCGATAAGACGGTTTTCAAGGAAAAAACGAACAGTGGAATTGAGCATAAAGTCTGATTCTGAAATGAGAGACACGGGTCCGGAATGCGGACCAGGCTCAAATCAGATAGACGCTCAATATCGACAAGCGGGTGCTCGAAGATGGTGGACTTGGAAGGTCGGACCCACGTGTCCGACCGAGCGAGGTGCGAGAGCCTGCACTGAGCGAAGCGAAGTGTGCGAGGTATGAGGATGCCAACACCGGATCCAGTGTGAGCGCGGAGGCGACGGCGGCCGCAGGAGCGGAGTCCATATCCGCAGGCATGGCTTCGAAACCGCAGGCGCAATCGTCGCAGGGCTGTGAGCAGCACGAACTCTCGACCTGCATGGCAACCATACACGGCGGACACCAAGCTCCGATCATCGCCAATAGCACGATGATCGCGGTAACGCGATTAAAATGGCTCATGATTGAAGATAACGACTTACCCCGTGAAGATCACGATCGCCAACATCAACACTACGGCCAATTTCACTATGACAGGACGCCAGTTCTGCATAAAGACCACAAATGACAGAGAGAGTGTGAATAACTTGTGGAAAGTAAACATAGTTATCCACACAATGCAAGTGATTTGTGGAAAAGTTTTTACGGGGAATCATCTGATTCTTAACGAGTTGGTGACCACGCTTACCGAACTCAGAGCCATGGCCGCGCCTGCGATCATCGGACTCAAAAACCCGATCGCCGCCAAAGGAATACCGATGGAATTATACACGAACGCCCAGAACAGATTCTGTTTGATGATGGTGTACGTTCGTTTGCTGATGCGCATGGCCTCGGCCACTTTCATAAGTTGGTGTCCGGTGATGGTGATATCGGCCGAACTCACCGCCAGATCCGAGCCCGAGGCCAACGCGATGCCTAGATCGGCTTGCGTGAGCGCCACCGAATCGTTGATGCCGTCTCCGACCATCGCCACGTGCTTCCCTCCTTCCTGATAGCGTTTCACGATATCCGATTTTCCGGTCGGACTCACCCCTGCCACCACTTCATCAATCCCAAGTTGCCGAGCGACGGCATCCGCCGCAATCTGATTGTCGCCGGTGAGCATCACGACCTTGAGTCCGTCGGCTTTGAACCGGGCCACAACCTCTTTCGCATCAGCGCGAAGTTCGCTTTCAAAGGCGAGCAACGCCGCTGGTTGGCGGTCGATGAGGGTGACCACCAAAGTTCGGCCTTGGCCCATCTGTTCCTTCGCCCAATCCCAGCCGGCGTGTTCTTCAGGAAGCAGCGATAAGGATCCGATTTCGACCATGGTTTTTCCCACGAGTCCGCTCACGCCCACACCTGCCCGCGCTTCCACTTGCAGCGCCGGACTCGGCGCCACATCTGCGTCTTTCGCCGCCTGCATCAGGCTCCGCGCGATGGGATGATCGGATTGCTGCTCAACCGATGCGATCCATTGAAGCAGTTGGCCGCGCGAATGGGAGCCCAGAAGGCTCATGTCCGCGACCCTCATGGCTCCGGTCGTAAGAGTGCCGGTTTTGTCGAGCAGGATGGTGGATATCGTACGGGCCGCTTCCAGCGAAACCGCATCTTTGATGAGGATGCCGGCTTTGCCCGCGCGTCCAGAGCCGACCATGATGGCCGTGGGCGTGGCCAAACCAAGCGCACACGGACACGCGATGATGAGCACCGCCACCGTATTCAGCAAGGCGACATCCATCCCTGTGGTGACATAAAAATAAATGAACGTGATGGCGGCGATCACCAACACGACAGGCACGAATACCGCCGCGACTTTATCGACCATGCGCTGGATGGGAGCTTTGCTGCCTTGGGCGTGTTCCACCGCGGCCACGATTCCGGCCAGGGCGGTGTCGGAACCGATCTTCTCCGCAACGAAGGTGAAGACGTTGGCCCCGTTACGCGTGCCGCCGATCACGGAATCACCGGGTTTTTTGTCGACAGGCAGGGTTTCGCCGGTCATCATCGATTGATCGATGTTTGGATTTCCTTCATCGATGCGTCCATCAACCGGAATCGATTCGAAGGCTTTGACCAGCAACCGGTCGCCGATGCGGACCTGCTTAAGTGGGATGGAGTCGATATCGCCGTTCTCCCGGCGGACATGAGCTTGCTTTGGAACGAGTTCCAAGAGTCCTCGGAGCGTATCGCGGGTGCGGTTCTTGGCTCTGTCTTCCATCCATTTTCCGACCAGAACGAAGGCCACAACCATGGCCGCCGTGTCGAAATAGACATCCTGCCGACCCATCATCACCGCATAAAGACTATACAGAAACGCCGAGCCGGTACCGATGGCCACAAGCGTGTTCATGTCGGCCACCCCATGCCGCGCCGCCTTCCATGCCCGAACGAAAAACTCGCCACCGGCGCCGAAAAGGACGAGTCCGGTGAGCACGGCTTTCACAGCTTGGGCCCAGGGCGCGTGTCCCCAGTGCCAGCCGAACATCATCGGCAGCATTTCGAGCACAAGAACCGGCACGGCCAGACTCACCCCGAGGATGAACCTGGCCTTAGCGCTCTCCCCGGGCGGAATCCTCAGTGCGTTCGCCGTCGATCTTGAGCGAGGCGCCGTACCCGGCCTCTTCCACGGCTCGGATCAGCGCCGCCGGATTCAGATTCTCTCCCTGCACTTGGGCCGCTTCCGTAGCCAGGTTCACATCCGCCTGACTCACACCCGGAACAGATTTCAATGCTTTTTCTACATGGGAAACGCACGAAGCGCACGTCATGCCTTGAATGGAAAAGGTTTGGTTTATTTTCATGGAGTCAGGTTACGGAGTCCTGGGTCCACATCCCTTACAGCGTTTTAGCCGTGTTGTATAGATTTCGCATCCCATTTCATCCGCACGCCGGGAGATTCTTTCCATTCCACAAGGGTTTGCCCGGTGACCTGATGAAACTGCGTCGACAAATGCTGAGTGCTGCTGTACCCGAGCCGATAGGCGATATCGGTGACCGTGAGCGATCCGTTCGCCAACAGATCCTTGGCGCGTTCAATCTTCAAGGCGATGAACTGGTCGCGGATGGTCTGCCCGGTCTGCTTCGAAAACAGCGAACTTAGACTCGGATAGCCTTGATGCAAGGATTTCGAAATCACATCCGAAAGATTTCCAGGCTTTTCACCGTCTTCCACCGCTTGCAGATAACGGATCAGCGTGGATTTGATCTGTGTGACGATGTGCTCTTCGCGTGAGCGAACGAGCTCGAATCCTTCGGCTTCCAAGGCTTGGGCGATGGCCGATTTATCCTTCAATGCCACGTTTTCAGCGACGGTGGCCTCACCGAGGTCGATCGACTCGACGGCATAACCAAGTCCGGAAAGCGTCCGCTCAACCGAGCGGATGCATCGGTCGCAGACCATGTTGGTGATGTGGAGGGTGGTGGGCATGGGGGAAGATACGGGGTCCTTCGCTTCGCACCTCGCACATCGCGCTTTTCAAATATTTATGCACCTTGCGACACCCCGACTTCCGTATTTTAGCGTCTATCAAGAGAAATCCATGTATTAATCCCAACCTTATGTGCGGAATCGTAGGTTATATCGGACATCGCCAAGCCTCGGATGTCATCCTCAAAGGTCTCAAACGTCTGGAATATCGCGGGTATGATTCCGCGGGAATCGCCCAAGTCGACGGTCATCTCGACATAAAGAAAGCCAAAGGCAAAGTGGCCCTTCTCGAGAAACTGGTCAAAGCTGCTCCGCATGCCGCCACCTTGGCGTTGGGTCACACCCGCTGGGCCACGCACGGTGAGCCGAACGATGTGAACGCGCATCCTCACACCGGCGGAAAAAAGAAATTCGCGCTGGTCCACAACGGCATCATCGAAAATTACAATGTCCTGAAAACCTCGCTCGAGGCGAATGGCCACGTGTTCGAAGGTCAGACCGACACCGAAGTGCTCGCGCATCTTATCGAGCAGGTCGATTCCGTGAACCCGGGCGATTTCGTGAACGCGATCCAGATGGCGCTGCAGCAAGTGACCGGCACCTTCGGCATCGCCATCGTACATGAAGACTTCCCCGACACGCTCTTCGCGGCGCGGCGCGGTTCCCCGTTACTCGTCGGCGTCGGCAAAGACGAGTTTTTTGTGGCCTCTGACGCCTCCCCCATCATTGAATACACCCAACATGTGGTGTATCTGGATGATGACGAGATGGCGGTGATCACCCGCAAAGGCTATGAGGTGAAAACCATCCGAAATGTGGCCATTTCGAAGGAAGTGCATCAGCTCGCGCTGAATCTGGAGCAGATCGAGAAAGGTGGATTTCCGCATTTCATGCTCAAAGAGATTTATGAGCAACCCCGGGCCTTGGCCGATTGCATGAGGGGACGATTGAATGCGGAATCCGGACACATCACACTTGGCGGACTCGAGCCCGTAATGGACAAACTCCTCGCTGCCAAACGCATCGTCATCGCCGCTTGCGGCACCTCTTGGCATTCGGGGTTAGTGGGCGAATATCTGATCGAGTCGTTGGCCCGCATCCCGGTCGAGGTCGAATATGCCTCCGAATTCCGCTATAACAATCCCATCATCGGAAGCGATGACGTGCTGATCGTAATCTCCCAAAGCGGTGAGACGGCCGATACCTTGGCCGCGCTCCGAGAAGCGAAAGAACGCGGCGCCACGGTGATCGGAGTCGTGAATGTGGTCGGATCCACGATTTCCCGCGAAACGCATGCCGGTGTGTTCATCCATGCCGGACCCGAAATCGGTGTCGCATCCACCAAAGCGTTCACCGCGCAAGTGACCGTGTTGGCGATGATCGCCTTGCTGCTCGCTGAGAAAAAAGGCAGCATGAAGGATGCTGAACGCAAAGCCATCCTCCGCGAATTGAACGCCATTCCCGAAAAAATCTCGGAAATCCTGGCCAAAGCCGATGAAATCAAGGAACTGGCCAAGGTGTTCACTTATGCGCCGAACTTCCTGTATCTGGGACGCTCATACAATTTCCCGGTGGCCCTGGAAGGCGCACTCAAGCTCAAAGAAATCAGTTATATCCATGCCGAAGGATACCCTGCTGCGGAAATGAAACATGGTCCCATCGCGCTCATCGATCAGCACATGCCGGTCGTGGTTCTGGCCACGGCTGACCATACCAACGAGAAGATGGTGAGTAACATCGAAGAAGTGCGGGCTCGCAAAGGGCGCATCATCGCCGTCACCACGGCGTCGAACGAAGAGGTGCTGAGGCTGGCAGAATTCTCCGTCACCATCCCTCAAACCGCGGATTGCCTGGTGCCGCTACTGGCGGTCATCCCGCTTCAATTACTATCCTATCACATCGCCATCAACCGGAAATGTGATGTGGATCAGCCTCGGAATCTGGCAAAAAGCGTGACCGTCGAATGAACATCCTGTTTTACGAAGACAGCTCGCTTCCGCGATTCTATCCGAATGCGCTCACTCGACCGTTGGATGATCTTCGTTTCGGCATCCTCACCATCGGCGAAAAATGGCAGGCAGTGACTCAAGCCAAACGCAGCAGCCGGATGCTGCGTCCGTGGCTGAAAGGCGTGTTCGAAGATCCCACGCCTGATCTTTCCGAATCCTGGCTCTGGGTGAATTCGCGCTTCGTGCCGCACGACGCGCTTCGCGCCGAGCTCCTCGCCTTGCAAGACGGACAGGGACTGATGAGCGGGGATGTCCCCATCGCAGTACGCCTGCCAGGCGACGCCACCCTGCGCTTCTACAAACAGCAAGCCGCTTATATCGACCAATTCTGGAGCGCGTTCGACATCAAGAACACGCCGGAAGACCCCATCCGCCACAAACATGTGGATGTGAACTTCCGCAATGTCCACTTCACAGAAACCACATCCGGGCTTCTGCTTCGGCATTCCTGGGACCTCACGCATCACAACGCCGAGGAAATCCGCCGCGATATTCCCCGCGCAGGATATGAGAAAACCCTCGCGCAACTCGGATCGCAGCCGTTCTTCAGCATGCGTTCCGATCAGGTCTTCCTAGGAAAAGACGTGAAACTGGATGTGGGCATCATCCTCGATGCTTCCCAAGGCCCGATCTTCATCGGTGACCAAGCTCACATCATGAGCGGGGCGATGATCCGTGGTCCGGTGGCCATCGGCGATCATTCCATAGTACGGATGGGGGCGAAAATCTATGAAGGAACCACCGCGGGTCCGTGGTGCAAGCTGGGAGGCGAAACCAGCGCCGCCATCTTCCAGAGCTATTCGAACAAAGCCCACGACGGCTACATCGGAAATTCGCTCATCGGCGAATGGGTGAACATCGGCGCCGACACGAACAACTCGAACCTGAAAAACAACTACACCGCGGTGAAAGTCTACAATTGGGAAACCGGGGAATTGGAAGATTCCGGGCTTCAGTTCTGCGGACTTTTCCTTGCCGATCACTGCAAAACCGCCATCAACTCGATGCTCAATTCCGGCACCGTATGCGGTGTGAGCAGTTCCGTGCTCACGAACACCTTTCCGCCCAAATACATCCCGAGTTTCGGTTGGGTGACGGATGAATCCATCGACGTATTCGCCTTGGACAAAGCCCTTGAAACCGCGAATGTGATGATGGGTCGGCGGGGATTGAAGATGTCGCCGGCGTACGTGAGGATGATGCGGTATCTGTATTCGGTCCGTGACGGGCGTCGTTAGTTGTTTGTTGTTTGTGGTTTGTTGTTTGTTGCCGCTCATAACTTGAAATAAACAACGAACCACAAACCACTAACAACAAACACATCAACATGAAAAATCTACCCATTTGGATCATGGCGTGTATCGTCGCATCGTGCAGGACTCCATCACCGGAAATCGCTCCGCGGGATGCTTGGTTTGGCGCCTTATCGCAACACTGCGGCAACGCGTACGCCGGGAAACTCACCTATGAGCCTGAGGGTGACGACATGCTCACCGGCACCGAAACGCTGATCGTCCATTTCCGCGAATGTTCAGATAGTTTGATCAAAGCTCCCTTCCACATCGAACTGGAAGAGGCGCAAGACTGGAACCGCTCGCGCACGTGGATATTCACCAAGCATGCGGACAATCTTGAACTGCGTCACGACCACCGCAATCCGGATGGAACGGACGACGAAGTGACCATGTACGGCGGATTCAGCCGCGATGAAGGAACGGCGATCCGCCACGAATTCAAGAGCGAGCCGCGCAGTTTGGAAAGCGGTGTCTTCCGCGGATGGCGCATCGAAGTGGTTCCGGGGGTGCGCTACACGTACGGCACTTGAGGTGGACTTGAAAAATCGGACAGTAAATCCTGAATCCCTAATTTACTGTCATGAACAGAAGAAAACGACGCAATTTCACACCTGGCTTCAAGACCATGGTTGTTCTCGAAGCGCTTAAAGAACGACAAACGATCGCTGAGCTGGCCGAAAGGTTCGAGCTTCATCCCAACCAGATCTCGACCTGGAAGACGCAGTTCTTGGCCAATGCCAGCGTAGTCTTCGATTCCGAAGACTCCAACGAGGAGCTCGACAAAGCCCGGGCGCAGATGGACGAACTGTACAACCAGGTCGGACGCATGAAGATGGAGAATGACTGGCTAAAAAAAAAGTTGCTCTGATGCCACGATCCGAACGTCGCCAATGGGTCGATAAGGCCGATCCGCAGTTTCCGGTCGCCACGCAGTGCGCTCTGCTGGACATCTCCCGGTCGCTGTTCTACTACCGGCCCAAGGGCGTCAGCCAAGCCGATCTGGACATCATGGCCCGCATGGACCGGATGGTTCAGCAAGACCCGACACGCGGATCCCGGCGCTGGCGCCGTGACCTGGCTTTGGCGGGGGTGCGCATCTGCCGGGCCAAGGCGCGTCGGCTGATGCGGATCATGAACATT